>NZ_JAQBIE010000001.1 GCF_028294535.1 Paracoccus onchidii
ATCGATCAGCAGCTCGGGTATCCCGCAAAGACCGAACCCCCCGGCCGAGATCGTCATCCCGTCCTGCAAGAGACCGTCCAAAGCCTCGCTCGCGCTGGCATAGACCTTCTTCATCAGCCGTCCCCCTCGTGACATCCGTTATCGGCGCAAGTTGTGGCCTGACAGCCCTGCAGTGTCAATCTCGGGCACGGCCATCCGCCTCAGGGTCCGACCTTGCATGAGGGCTTGACTTTGCACGGCTGGGGCGGTCTTTATGCTTCGATGAACAACAGCTTTTCGATCTTTGTCACCTATTATCGCCCGCTGACATAGCGGGGGCAAAGTGATGTCAACCGCGCGGGCACGGCGGTTGACACGACAATGGACCACGGGCTTGCGCCAGTTTCGGGTCTTGTCATGAAGTTTCAACCACGTCTGGCCATCATCGGGTTCGGGGCCTTTGGGCAGTTGATTGCGCGTCATTTGCGGCCGCATCTTCCGGTTTTTGTCTGCGATCCGCGGCATCGCGCCAATGATTTGCCGCACATAAGCCTGACCGAGGCGGCGGCATGCGACATCATCGTGTTGGCCGTTCCTTTGCCGCAATTCGAGCCGGTTCTGCGCCAGATCGCGCCACATTTGCGGCCGGGTGCAACCGTGATGGATGTCGCCTCGGTCAAGATAGGTCCGGCCGAAGCGATGGAACGGATACTGCCCGGACATGTCGAGATCATCGCGACCCATCCGCTGTTCGGCCCGGAAAGTGCCCGGGATGGTATTGCCGGGCATCGTATCGCGTGGTGCCCGTTGCGCGGCGCGGGGCATCGCCGGATCGGTGCGTTGCTACGGGTGATGGGGCTGGATCTGGTGCGCACGACGCCGGATCAGCATGACCGTGACATGGCCGTGGTGCAGGGATTGACACATCTGATTGCGCGCAGCCTTGATCGGTTGGAGCCGCAAACGACCCGCCTGACCACCGCCAGCTTTCGCCGCCTCAGCGAGGCCGTCGCAATGGTGCGTGCGGATTCGCCAGAGTTGCTGCATACGATACTGGCGGAAAATCCCCATGCGGGTCCGGTGCGGCAACAATTTCTGGCTGCCGCAATCCATCTGGACAAGGCTGGTTAAGATGAACCGCCTTCCTCATCTGTCGCGGCCGAAGCCTTCTTGGTGGCTGCTTTCTTGGCCGCAGGTTTCTTTGCCGCGGTTTTTTTGGCTGCAGTTTTTTTGGCAGCGGGTTTTCTGGTTGCCTTCTTCGGCGATTTGGCTGCCTTCGCGGCAATCAGCTCCAGCGCCTGCTCGACCGTGATGTCTTCGGGCGTGACATCGCGGGGCAGGGTGGCGTTGATTTTTTCCCATTTGACATAGGGGCCATAGCGGCCATTCATCACCTGGATCGCGCCGCCGTCCGGGTGATCGCCCAGTTCCTTCAGTGGCGCGGCAGCCGTGCGACCGCGCGTCTGCTTCGCCGCCAAAACCTCGACCGCGCGATTCATGCCGATGGTGAAGACTTCGTCGACATCTGGCAGGTTCGCGTATTTACGATCATGTTTGACATAGGGGCCATAGCGGCCGATTCCCGCCTCGATCATGACGCCGTCATCGGGGTGTGGCCCCACGGGACGGGGCAGTGACAGCAATTGCAGTGCCTGTTCCAATTCGATCGTGGCGGCATCCCAGCCTTTCGGAATCGAGGCGCGGGGCGGTTTGGGTTGATCTTCGGTGGGTTCGCCACGCTGGACATAGGGGCCGAACCGGCCGGTTTTCAGGCTGATCTCGTCCCCGTCATCATGGCCCAGGACGCGATCGCCCACCGGCGCCTCGCCATCGGGCACGGACAGGGGGCGTGTATAGCGGCATTCGGGATAATTGGTGCATCCGATGAACGCGCCACCAGAGCGCGCGGTCTTGAGGTTCAGCCGGCCCTTGCCGCAAAGCGGACAGACGCGCGGATCGCCCCCGTCAGCCCGGGGCGGATAGAGATGCGGCGCAAGTACATCGTCAATCGCGTCCAGAACCTCGGTGATGCGCAGCTCGGACGTGCCTTCCAATGCTTTTGAAAAATCTTTCCAGAATCGTCCCAGAACGTCACGCCAGACCAGATCGCCCGCGCTGATTTCATCCAGTTCGTTTTCCAGGTTCGCCGTAAAGTCATGGCTGACATAGCGCGGGAAATACTTGACCAGAAAGATCGTGACCAACCGGCCCTTGTCCTCGGGGATCAGACGGTTCTTGTCCTTGCGGACATAGTCGCGATCCTGAATCGTCGTGACGATGCTGGCATAGGTGGATGGGCGTCCGATGCCCAGTTCTTCCATGCGCTTGACCAGCGTCGCCTCGGTATAGCGGGGCGGGGGCTGGGTGAAATGCTGGCGGGCCGCGGTCGAGGCAGCGTCGTTCATCAGAAGGCCGTGCGCGGCGCGCTGACCTGCCGGGGCGGCGGGCGCATCATCACCCTTGTCACGGGCCTTGGTGAATTCACCCTCGAACGAGGTGGCGACCAATGCGGCGGTTTCGCCCTGCGTGATGGCGGGCAGCCGGGCGCTGTCTTCGCCTTCGTCATCGTCGCGGCCTTGATCATAGACCTTCAGGAACCCGTCAAACAGCATAACCTGACCGGTGGCGCGCAGCCCGACCTGAGCGTCTTCGCTGCCGATTTCGACGGTTGTACGCTCCATCCGGGCGGCTTCCATCTGGCTGGCGATGGTCCGCTTCCAGATCAGATCATACAGCTTGCGCTGTTCCTCGGCCGTGACCTTCAGCTTGTCGGGTGACAGCATCATTTCGGTCGGGCGAATACATTCGTGGGCTTCCTGCGCGTTCTTGGCCTTGTTCTTGTACATGCGCGGGCTTTTCGGCAGGTATTTTTCGCCGAATTTCGACTTGATCGCATCGCGCGCGGCCATCACGGCCTCGGGGGCCATGTCGATGCCGTCGGTTCGCATATAGGTGATCAGCCCGGCTTCATACAGGCGCTGCGCCGCCGACATGCAGGCCTTGGCGCCCATGCCCATCTTGCGGCTGGCTTCCTGTTGCAGGGTCGATGTCATGAACGGGGGCCAGGGATTGCGGCTTGCAGGCTTGGCGGCGACCGAGGTCACGGCAAGGTTGCGGCTGGTCACGGCGCTGATGGCCATGGCCGCCTTTTCCGTATCGCTCAGATCGAACCGGTCCAGCTTGGAGCCCGCCAAAGAAACCAGTTGTGCGTCGTATTGCGCCCCCGAAGGTGTGGCAAGACGTGCATGGATGGACCAGTATTCGCGCGGCTTGAAGGCCTCGATCTCCATCTCGCGGTCAACGATCAGGCGCAGACAGACCGATTGCACGCGACCAGCGGATTTCGCGCCCGGCAACTTGCGCCACAACACCGGCGACAGGTTGAACCCGACCAGATAGTCCAGCGCACGACGGGCCAGATAGGCATCCACCAGCGCCTGGTCGATGTCGCGGGGCTGTTGCATCGCCTCGGTGACGGCGGCCTTGGTGATGGCGTTAAAGGTGACGCGGTTGACCTCGCTTCCTTTTTTCAAGGATGTGCGCAGCGCTTCCAGCAAGTGCCAGCTGATTGCTTCGCCTTCGCGATCGGGGTCGGTGGCCAGAATCAGGTTCTGATCATCCTTGAGGGCGTCCTTGATCGCCTTCAGGTGTTTCTTGCTGTCGCTGGCGACCTCCCATTTCATGTCGAAGTCATGTTCCGGATCGACACTGCCATCCTTGGGCGGCAGGTCGCGAACATGGCCGAAACTGGCCAGCACACGGTAATCAGCACCGAGATATTTCTCGATGGTTTTGGCCTTGGCCGGAGATTCGACGACAACGACGGGCATATTCACCTCGGGGGACCGCTCAATGGGGCGGCAACATGGGTCGGTGCAGGGGCGCTGTCAACGGGCTGCGGATCAACTTGATGCGCAGACACGGTTCGTTGCGGGTTCCGGCGACCCGTTTTCCGGTCTTAGGTCAGCGCGATTCGTCCCCCCGCCAGCCGGGTCAGCCGGCCTTGCAGCTCAAGCGACAGGATCGCTGCGTTTGCGCTGGCGGCGGGGATGCCCAGCTCTCGGATCAGGTCGTTTTCCTCGGTCGGGCTGGGAGACAGACGAGAGAGGATTCGCGTCTCAAGCTGAACTGCCCCATCGGTATCCGATGTCGATTTCCGTGTCGGCGCCGGGGTGTTGATCGAAACAGCGGAGAGTTCCGACCGGTCGGGGGCAACCGGCGCCAGAGGCCGGGAGGCGCTGGCCGTATCGGGGCCGATCGCCTCGACGACATCTGCCGCCCCGCGCACCAGTAACGCCCCGTCACGGATCAGGATATTGCACCCGGCGGCGCGGGCATCCATTGGATGCCCCGGCACTGCCATCACCTCACGCCCTTGATCCAGCGCATTTTTTGCTGTGATCAGGCTGCCAGAGCGATGAGCGGCCTCGATCACGACCACCGCGCGCGACAATCCGGAAATGATTCGGTTGCGAGTCGGAAAATGCCGGGCAGCTGGTTCGGTGCCGGGAGGTTGTTCTGAAACCAGTGCGCCCCGCTCGGCGATCTGCGCGGCCAGGACCGCGTTTTCCGGCGGGTAGATGACATCGACACCACCCGCCATCACTGCAACGGTGCCGGTCGGCAATGCGGCGTTATGCGCGGCGGTATCGACCCCGCGGGCCAGCCCGGCCACGACCGTGCAGCCCGCCTCGCCCAGCCCCGCCGCCATCGCACGCGCCATGCGCAACCCCAACGAGGATGAATTGCGCGCCCCGATCACCGCCACCGGGTTCTGGGCCAGCCATCGCGGGTCGCCCCGAACCCACAAGACCGGCGGGGCACCGTCAATGTCACGCAGTGCTGGCGGATATTCGGGCGAATCAAAGCGGATCAGCCGCGCACCGGCCTTGCGCCCGGCATTCAGCTCGGCCGCTGCGATTGATTCGGGGCAGGCTTGATAATCCTTTACCCCCGCCGCAGCGGCGATTTCGGGCAGGGCGAGCAGGGCCTGCTGGATGCTGCCATGCTCGCGGTGCAGCCTGTAGAACGTGGCGGGGCCAACGCGGCGGGACCTGATCAGCCGCAGCACGTTCAGGTCGCTGTCCGACACGTCATGCGCATGCGTCTTTGCGCCAAGGGGGAAATGCCCGGTATCCATGCTGCCTCCGCAATCCATGCCATCAGGCATAGCGCGAAAGGGGTTAATGCAAGGTTACCGCAGGACTCATGCCGCCGAACCGCCGACGGTCAGGCCGCCAATCATCAAAGTCGGCTGCCCGACACCAACCGGCACCCATTGCCCCTGTTTGCCACAGTTTCCGATGCCCGGATCCAGCGCCATGTCGTTTCCGATCGCGCGAATATGTTGCAAGGCCGTGGCACCATCGCCGATCAGGGTCGCGCCGCGGATCGGATCGGTGACCTTGCCGTTTTTGACGCGATAGGCCTCCGTACATGAAAACACGAACTTGCCGTTGGTGATATCCACCTGCCCGCCGCCAAAACCCACCGCGTAAATACCATCATCCAGATCGGCCAGGATTTCCGTAGGATCTGCATTGCCGCCGGGCATGTAGGTATTGGTCATGCGGGGCATGGGCGCATGGGCAAATCCTTCGCGCCTGCCATTTCCGGTCGGTTCCACACCCATCAGGCGTGCGTTCTGACGATCTTGCATGTAGCCGACCAGAATTCCGTCCTCGATCAGCACGTTCCGGGCAGGAGGGGTGCCTTCGTCATCAACGGTAATGCTGCCACGGCGATCGGGGATCGTGCCGTCATCGACAACCGTGACTCCGGGTGCGGCGACGCGCTGCCCCATCAGCCCGGCGAAGGCGCTGGCCTTCTTGCGGTTGAAATCGCCCTCCAGCCCGTGCCCGACGGCCTCGTGCAGCAGAATGCCGGGCCACCCAGCGCCCAGAACCACATCCATCACCCCCGCCGGGGCTGCGACCGAACGCAGGTTGACCAACGCGATTCGCAGTGCCTCGTCGACCGCCGCGCGCCAGTGGTCAGGGTGCATCAGCCCGTCGAGCGACACCCGGCCACCGCCGCCATGGCTGCCGGATTCACGCCGGTCATTGTTTTCGACGATCACCGCGACATTCAGGCGGGCCATCGGTCGGATATCGGTGGCCAGTCCGCCTTCGGGGCGCAGGATCGCGACCTCTTGCAGAGAGGACGCGATCGATGCCGTCACCTGCACGACGCGGGGGTCGAGGCTGCGCGCATAATCATCGATCTGGCGCAGCAAATCGATCCGCCGGGCAATCGGAATCCCTGCGGCGGGGTCGGCAGCACCGTAAAGGGGAACGCCCTGCATCGCCGGCGGGGTGGCAAGTTTGCCACCCCCGGCACCAACTGCCAGGCGGGCGGTTTCCGCCGCACGTTTTAGCGATTCTTCGCTGATTTCGGTCGAATGGGCATAGCCGGTGACCTCGCCACGCACCGCACGAAGCCCGAATCCCTGTTCGGCGGTATAGCCCGAATTGCGCAGACGCCCGTCATCGAACACCAGCGTTTCCGCAACCGAACGTTCCAGAAACAGCTCACCATCATCGGCACCGGCCACCGCCTGTTGCAGGATTGCCAATGCCCGGTCGCGGTCAAGGAAACGTTCGAAAGGGTCGAAACGGTCACTGCTCATAAGTTAAATCTCCTTGTTTGCGACCCGATCCGGCGCTTGATCTGTGTGGCAAGGCCCGAAAAAACGCGTCTTGTTCCGATGTATGACTTGCCCGACCGGACGAGATATGGTCATAGAACGGGCCATGTGAAAGGGAAAGGGGCGGCCTCGGCGGCCCCTACGGCCATTGCGGCCGTGCCAACGCAACGGGATGGAATGATGGCAAAAGCGATGATTCGCCGTGCAGTCGCGGCAGCAATGGGGTTCGCTACGGCGGGCATGGTTGCTGGCACTGTGATGGCGCAGGATGTTCTGGGTGATCTGCCGGCAATCGGTAAACCCCATGCAAAAGGAACGGGCTTTCAGCCAGCCGCCACCGAATTGGCGCGCGACCAGCAATGGCTCGATCATTTTGTTCTGATCATCATCGCTGTGGTGACGGTGGTGGTGTGCCTGCTGCTGCTGACGGTGATTTTCCGTTTTAACAGCCGTTCCAATCCTGTTCCCGCGAAATTCACCCACAACACCCCGCTCGAGGTCGCGTGGACGCTTGTGCCGGTGCTGATTCTGGTCGCTATCGGCGCGTTCTCGTTGCCCGCATTGTTCCGCAGTCAGGAAATGCCCGCAAACCCCGATGTCGTCATCAAGGCGATCGGCAACCAGTGGTACTGGTCTTACGAATATCCCGACAATGATCTGAGCTTTGATTCGATCATGTTGGCCAAGGACGAGCTGGCCGAATACGGCTATAGCGAGGACGAGCATCTGCTGGCGACCGACACGGCTGTTGTCGTGCCGGTGGGCAAGACCGTCCTGCTGCAGGTGACCGCCAATGACGTGATCCACAGCTGGACCATCCCCGCCTTCGCCGTGAAGCAGGACGCCGTTCCCGGCCGTATCGCGCAAGCCTGGTTCAACGTCGAACAGGAAGGCGTCTATTTCGGCCAGTGCAGTGAATTGTGTGGTATCAACCACGCCTACATGCCGATCGTGGTCAAGGCGGTCAGCCCTGAAACCTATGCGGCATGGGTCGAAGACCAGGGCGGCGTGATCGGCGAAGAACAGCAGGCCGCGCTTGATCTGCCGGCCGAAAACCGGATCCAGTTGGCCAAGGCCGACTGATTTTTCCAGGCAGACCGGACACAGAATGGCAGAGACCCAGATATATGAAGGCGCCCCCGAGGCCGAGTTTCGCGACTATGTTGCGTTGCTCAAGCCGCGGGTGATGTCTCTGGTCGTGTTTACGGCCTTTGTCGGGCTGTTTGTCGCGCCGGTCGATGTGCATCCGTTCATCGCATTCTGTGCGGTGCTGTTCATTGCCCTTGGCGGCGGTGCGTCGGGTGCGTTGAACATGTGGTATGACGCCGATATCGACGCGGTGATGAAACGCACCCAGAGTCGGCCAATTCCGGCTGGGCGCGTTCAGGGCAACGAAGCGTTGGCCGTGGGACTGACGCTTTCGGGTTTTGCCGTCATGATGCTGGGGCTTGCCGCGAACTGGTTCGCGGCGGGTTTCCTGGCCTTCACGATCTTTTTCTACGCTGTCGTTTACACGATGTGGCTCAAACGCTGGACGCCGCAAAACATCGTCATCGGCGGGGCTGCGGGTGCCTTTCCTCCGATGATCGGCTGGGCCTGCGCCACTGGCGGCATCAGCATTGAATCGCTGCTGATGTTTGCGGTCATCTTCTTTTGGACTCCGCCGCATTTCTGGGCGCTGGCCCTGTTCATGAAGGAAGATTACCACAAGGCTGGTGTGCCGATGCTGACGGTGACGCATGGACGTGCGGCGACACGCCGCCATATCTTTGCTTATACGCTGGTTCTTGCGCCGTTTTCGATCTGGCTGGGGCTGACATCGATCGGTGGGCCGATCTATCTTGCTGTTTCCGTCGTGTTGAACCTGCTTTTCATCATGGGCGGCTGGAATGTGCTGCGCCGTGATGAGGACGTGGCCGTTGCGGATGGGTACGCAGTTGAGCGGCGCGTCTTCAAGCTGTCTCTCTATTACCTGTTCCTGCATTTCATGGCGCTTTTGGTGCAGCATTGGGCGGGCGCGTGGTAATGCCGATGCGGACCGAACATGAACTGCATGGACGCCGCCGTTCGCGCAATGTGGGCCTGGGGCTGGTGCTGATCGGTTTTGTCGCATTGGTTTTCGGCCTGACGGTCGTCAAGGTGCGACAGGGGGACCTGATGGAAGCTTTCGACCATCAGCCGCGCATCTCGGAAACCCCGCTGACACCCGCCCAGCCAGAGGAGGCCGCCGAATGAACCGCGATACCCGTACCGTAGCCGCTCTTCTCGGTGTCGTTGTCACGATGGGGGCGCTGGCCTGGGCCGCCGTGCCGTTCTATAACTGGTTTTGCCGCGTCACGGGATTTGCCGGAACGACGCAGATCGCCGAACAGGCCTCGGATGTTGTTCTGGACGAAGAGATCAGGGTTCGTTTCGACGCCAATGTGGACAAGGATCTGGAATGGACCTTCCGTCCGATGCAGACCAAGATGGACATCAAGATCGGTGAAACCGGTTTGGCCTTTTATGAGGCCGTGAACAATTCGGACCATCCCATCACTGGGACCGCCAGCTATAATGTTGCGCCTGATGTTTCGGGCTATTACTTCGACAAGATCGAATGTTTCTGCTTTACCGAACAGACCCTGCAACCGGGCGAGCGTGTCGAGATGCCGGTGACGTTCTATGTGGACCCCGATCTGGTCAATGATCGTGACGCAAGCTGGGTTCGCGATATCACGCTGTCTTACACTTTCCATCTGACCGAGCCGAAACAGGCGGCGCTTGACGCCCCCTCGGTCACCAATATCAACTGATCTGAAGAGCCGACGGGGACTCGCACATGGCGCACGCAAAGAACCACGACTATCATATTCTTCCGCCGTCGATCTGGCCCTTTATTGCCGCGATCGCTGCCTTCCTGATGCTGTTTGGTGCCGTCGGCTGGATGCATGCGGAAGAAGTGCATCTGCTGTGGATCCCGGTGTCGGGGCCGTGGCTGTTCCTGATCGGTTTCGTCGGAGTGCTGTATGTCATGTATAGCTGGTGGGCCGATGTCATCCGCGAGGGTGAGGAAGGCGATCACACGCCCGTCGTGCGGATCGGCCTGCAATACGGCTTCATCCTGTTCATCATTTCGGAAGTGATGTTCTTCGTTGCCTGGTTCTGGAACTGGTTCAAGAACGTGATGTATCCGATGGGGCCCGAAAGCCCGATCAAGGATGGCGTCTGGCCACCGGAAGGTATCGTCACCTTCGATCCCTGGCATCTGCCGCTGATCAATACGCTGATCCTGTTGCTGTCGGGCGTCGCCGTGACTTGGGCGCACCATGCCTTCGTGCACGAAGGTGATCGCAAGACCACCATCAACGGCCTGATCGTCGCGATTATCCTGGGTGTCGCGTTCTCGATCCTGCAAGCCTATGAATACAGCCACGCCGCCTTTGGTCTGGCCGATACCTCTTATGCCAGCGCCTTCTATCTGGCGACGGGTTTCCACGGCTTTCACGTCATCGTTGGAACCATCTTCCTGGCGGTCTGTCTGATCCGTTTCATGCGCGGGCAGATGTCTCAGGAACAGCATGTCGGGTTCGAGGCCGCAGCCTGGTATTGGCACTTTGTCGATGTCGTCTGGCTGTTCCTGTTCGCTGCCGTATATATCTGGGGGCGGTAACGCGCCAGACCACCACGATTTGCGCGCGGAGCCTGCTCCGCGCGTTTTCTTTGAGGGCGTTGATCGCCCACCCAAGTGAACCGAACCATGCGCCGCATCCTGTTTCCCGCAATCCTCGGCATTGTCGGCTGTACGATCCTGATCAGTCTTGGCCTCTGGCAGCTGCGGCGGCTGGAATGGAAGGAAAGCATGCTGGCTGAAATCCAGGCCAGTATCGATGCGCCTGCCGTGCCGCTGCCGGAAAATATCGACCCGTCGATGAAATATATGCGCGTTACCGTCAGCGGGACGACGACCGGCGCCGAAATCGATGTGCTGTCCGGCAGCAAGGAACAGGGTGGCGGTTATCAGATTGTGTCGCGTTTCGTGACCGATTCAGGCCGCGTCATCCTGGTGGATCGCGGATTTGTTCCCCAGGAACTGCGTCACGAGAAGCGTGGCCCCACACGGCTGGTCGTTCGTGGCAACCTGCATTGGCCTGCCGAGATCAGCAGTTCGACGCCAAAGCCGAACCTTGACGAGAATATCTGGTTCGCGCGCGATGTCCCCGCGATGGCGGAACTGCTGGATACCGAACCGGTGCTGGTCGTTGCCAGCTTCGTTCAGGGGGACGCGCAGGGCGTTCAACCAATTCCGGTTGCCATAGATGGCATCCCCAACAACCATCTGTCATATGCATTGCAATGGTTCATGATTGCGGCCACCTGGGCAGGGATGACAGTTGCCCTGATCTGGCGTATCAGGCAGTCGAAATACTGAAGGAACACCTATGCGTTACGTGTCAACGCGGGGACAGGCCCCGGTTCTGAATTTCGAACAGGCGATGCTTTCCGGGCTGGCCCGTGATGGCGGGTTGTATCTGCCTGAAACCGTGCCTGCATTTTCGGGGCTTGGGGAACTGGACGGGCTGTCCTATCAAGACGTCGCCTTTCGTGTCGTGCGCCCGTTTACCGGTGACAGTTTCACCGATGACGAATTGCGGGGCGCGATCGACCGCGCCTATGACCGTATCAGCCACGCTGCCAAGGCCCCGCTGGTTCAACTGGCGCCCGGACATCACCTGCTAGAGCTTTTTCACGGGCCGACGCTGGCGTTCAAGGATTTCGCGATGCAGCTGATCGCGCAGCTGTTCGAAATCGCGCTGAAGCGCAGCGGCCAGCGGATCACCATTGTCGGCGCGACGTCGGGTGATACGGGCAGCGCCGCGATCGAGGCGTTTCGCGGCATCGACAATGTCGATGTGTTCATCATGTTCCCCCATGGTCGTGTGTCCGAGGTTCAGCGCCGCCAGATGACCACCCCTGACGCCGAAAACGTTCACGCTCTGGCCGTGACCGGGCATTTCGACGATTGTCAGGCGCGCCTGAAGGATCTGTTCAACGATCACGTATTCCGCGACCAGGTCGGGCTTGCAGGGGTGAACAGCATCAATTGGGCACGCGTCGTGGCCCAGATCGTCTATTACTTCACCGCTGCCGCCAGCCTTGGCATGCGCCCGATGGATTTCACCGTGCCGACCGGGAATTTCGGCGATATTTTTGCCGGAAGCATCGCGCGGGCGATGGGGGTGCCCATCCGGCGCCTGATCGTCGCCACCAACCAGAACGACATCCTGCATCGCGCGCTGAGCAGCGGTGAATATCGCGTTGGAACGGTCGAACCCTCGATCAGCCCGTCGATGGATATTCAGGTCAGCTCGAACTTCGAACGTGCCCTCTACTGGGCCTATGGCGGGGACGCCGCGGCCATCACGCAGCTGATGGATGAACTGAAAGCCGGTGGGTTCTCGATAAGCCAAGGGGCGCTGGAAGCGCTGCGGGAACAATATCTTTCGGGTCGGGTCAGCGAAGAGGAAACCATCGCGATGATCCGTACCGTCCGCGAGGAAACCGGGCAGGTCCTTTGCCCCCATAGCGCCGTCGGGGTGGCTGTGGCGCGCAAGCATCTTGAACCCGGCATTCCGATGGTGACACTGGCCACCGCACATGCCGCGAAATTTCCTGACGCGGTTGAACGGGCCGTCGGCCTGCGCCCCGCATTGCCGCCGCATATGGACGGGCTGTTCGATCTGCCCGAGCGTGTCACGCGGGTTGAAAACGATGCCGAGGCACTTAAATCGCTGATCCTTGAACGGAGAACATAATTGACGACTGATCCTCATCTGCGCCTGACAACCCTGCCCAATGGCCTGCGTATCGCAACGCGGAACATGCCGGGGCTGCATTCCGCCTCGCTTGGGGTCTGGGTCAGTGCTGGCGGGCGCAACGAGCGGGTCGATCAGAACGGCATTGCGCATTTTCTTGAGCATATGGCGTTCAAGGGCACGACGACACGCACCGCCCTGCAGATCGCAGAATCGATCGAGGATGTCGGGGGTTTCATCAACGCCTATACCTCGCGGGATGCGACGGCCTATTATGTGCGGGTGCTGGAAAACGATGTCGATCTTGCCTTTGACGTGATTTCCGACATCGTGCTGAACCCGATCTTCGATCCCCGCGAAATCGAGGTTGAACGTGGCGTGATCCTGCAGGAAATCGGGCAGTCGCTGGACACGCCGGACGACATCATTTTCGACTGGCTGCAAGAAGCCGCCTATCCCGATCAGGCCATCGGCCGGCCGATTCTGGGCCCCGCAGAGCGCGTCGGCAGCTTTGGGCGCGCGGATCTCGCCGGATTTGTGTCCGAAAATTACGGTCCCGGTCAGATGATTGTCGCCGCCGCAGGGGCGGTGGATCACGACCGTATCGTCAGGCTGGCGCAACAGGCTTTCGGACAGATGCGCCCGGTTGTCCAGCAGCCGCGCGAAGCTGCGGTCTGGCAGGGCCGCGAGGTGCGTAATGTCAAGAAACTGGAACAAGCGCATTTTGCGCTGGCGCTGGAGGGGCCGGGCTATCTGTCCGAAGATTTCTACGCCGCCCAGATTTTTTCGGCCGCACTGGGTGGGGGGATGTCGTCCCGTCTGTTTCAGAAGATCCGCGAAGAACGCGGTTTGTGCTATACGATCTTTGCCCAGTCCGGTTTCCATGACGATACCGGCATGTTGACGATCTATGCCGGAACCGGGGGTGACGATGTCGCGGGGCTGGCTGATCTGACCGTGGATGAAATCAAGCGCGCCGCCGAGGATCTGACAGGGGTCGAGGTCGAACGCGCCAAGGCCCAGCTGCGCGCCGGCTTGTTGATGGGGCTGGAAAGCCCTTCTGCGCAAGCGGAACGGATCGCGCGGGTTCTGGCGATATGGGGCAGGGTTCTCGACCCCGCCGAGGTCGCCGAGCGGATTGCCGCGGTGAACCTGACCGAAGTTCGCGCTCATGCCGAACGGCTGATCGCGCAGGCGCGCCCCGCCTTGGCGCTATACGGTCCAGTGGCAGGTGCACCGTCGCGTGATCGCCTTGCCGAAAGGCTTGCCGCCTGATGTTTCCGATACGGCGCCCCGTCCGGCTGGAAACCGAGCGGATCGTCCTGCGTCTGCCGGCGCATTCGGATTACAACGCCTGGACCGCGCTGCGAATCGAAAGCCGAGAGTTTCTGACGCCTTGGGAACCGGTCTGGTCGCCGGACCACCTGTCGCGAAAAAGCTTTACGAACCGTGTCTATTGGGCCGCCCGGGCCAGCAAGGGCGGCACCGCCTTTCCGTTGTTTCTGTTGCGCCGCGATGGCGTGCTGGTCGGTGCGATCACGCTGGACAATATCCGGCGTGGTCCGGCGGAAACGGGCACGATCGGCTATTGGATCGGCAAGCCCTTTGCCCGTCATGGATATATGGGCGAAGCGATCGGAGCGCTTGTCCATCATGCCTTTACCACGCTTGACCTGTCGCGGATCGAGGCTGCCTGCTTGCCCGAGAACGCCGCGTCGCGTGGGGTGCTGGAAAAATCCGGCTTCAAATATGAAGGTGTTGCGCAAAGTTATCTGCAGATCAACGGGCGGTGGCGCAACCATGTGCTCTATGCCAATTTGCGCAACGACCGGCGCGGCAAGGCGGATGCGCGCTAGGGATATATCCGCAACGAGGGAGCAGGAACATGGGTTTGAACGCGGCAGATGCGGCTTTGGCGTCGAAATTGCCTCAGGGGGTGCTGCGCGAAGTCACGCCTGCATATCTCGAAGAACCTCGTGGCCGCTATCAAGGGCATGCCGGCCTGATCGCAGCGCCCCGCGATCTTGAAGAGGCGGCTGCAATCGTTCGGGCCTGTTCGGCCGCCCATGTGGCCATTGTTCCGCATGGTGGCGGCACCGGGCTGGTTGGTGGGCAATTGATGCCGGACGGCCCAGCCCCGCTTGTGCTGTCGCTGGAACGGATGAATGCCGTGCGTCGTGTCTACGATGACGAAAGCGTCATGGTTGCCGAAAGCGGTGTCACGCTGCAACAGGCCCGTGATGCCGCGTCCGAGGCGGGGCGACAGTTTCCCTTGTCGCTGGCCTCGCAGGGGACGGCGCAGATCGGCGGGATACTGTCGACCAATGCCGGTGGGGTCAATGTGCTGCGCTATGGCAATGCGCGGGCGTTGTGTCTGGGAATCGAGGCGGTGCTGCCCTCGGGGGAAATCCTGCGTGACCTCAAACGACTGCGCAAGGACAATACCGGCTATGATCTGCGTGATCTGCTGATCGGTGCCGAGGGTACGCTTGGGGTGATCACCGCCGCGTCGCTGGCGCTGGCGCCGATACCGGCTGAAACCGGGGTTGCGATGATGGTGGTCGAAGATCCCGCAGCGGCACTGCGTCTGCTGGCAATGGCACAGTCGCGGATGGCCGGCAGCGTGACGGCCTTTGAGTTGATCGCGGGGCAGGGGCTGGAATTTCTGGCCGAACATTTCCCGCAAATGCGTCAGCCGTTCGACCCCATTCCCCAATGGCAGGTGCTGATCGAGGTCGGGCTGCCGGCGGGATTGGGGGCGCAGGATGCGCTTGAAGGGTTGTTCGTGGCAGGTGCCGAGGCCGGTCTTGTCAGTGATGGCGTGATCGCGCAATCGGGTCAGCAGGTCACGGATTTCTGGAATCTGCGCGAACATATCCCGCTTGCAAACCGCGCGGTTGGTGCGATCGCCAGCCATGACATCAGCCTGCCGCTGTCAGAGATCCCGGCGTTTATCAATGATTCCCGCGCCATGCTGGCCGAACAGGGCGACATGCGGATCAACTGTTTCGGGCATCTTGGGGATGGCAACCTGCACTACAATCTGTATCCCGCCGCCGGGCGCCAGCGTGGGGATTATGACGATCAACGTCATGCCCTGTCGCGGATGGTGCATGAGATGGTCGTTGAACGGGGCGGGTCGTTTTCCGCCGAACATGGTGTTGGACGGCTCAAGGTCGAGGATCTGGCCCGTTGGGGGGATCCCGGACGCCTGTCTGCGATCCGCTCCATCAAGGCCGCGCTGGACCCGAAAGGGATCATGAATCCCGGGGTCATTCTGCCGCGCTAGGTCCTGCCGGCTATGTTTTTCCTTAATGTTTCGATGATACCAAGGCATGATCGTCGAAACACGGGAGGAGACGATGCGGTTGCGCTTTACCCGCGCCAAGGAACGCGCGCGCTATTATGAACGCTATGTGCCCTTTGCGCTTGCGGTGCTGTTTGTGCCGGCGGGGGCGTTGTTGTTCGGGTCCATGCCGGTGCTGGGCTCTATCATGGTGGTCCTTGGTCTGGCCGGTACGCTGACTGGCTTGCATGACCTGACACAAACGCAACATGCGCTGATGCGCAACTATCCGTTATCGTCGCGTATGCGATACCTGCTGGAGCATTTTCGCCCCGAGATCCGGCAATATTTCGTCGAGAATGATCACGACGAGACACCGTTTTCGCGTGAACAGCGGGCCGTTGTCTATCGTCGGGCCAAGGGTATCGAAGGGGTCCGTCCGTTCGGAACCCTGCTGAACGTGTATAGCGATGGCTATGAATGGCTCAATCATTCATTGGCGACGACGCATCTGCCTGATTCGGATTTCCGGATCACGATTGGTGGGCCGGATTGCACGCAACCGTATAAAAGTTCGGTCGTGAATATCTCGGGCATGTCCTATGGGGCGCTTTCGCCCAATGCGATCGAGGCGCTGAACAAGGCCGCCAAGTCCGGCGGATTTGCGCATACAACCGGCGAAGGCTCTATTTCGCGCTATCATCGCATGGGGGGCGATCTGGTCTGGCAGATCGGATCGGGTTACTTCGGGTGCCGCAACGACGATGGCAGTTTCAGCGCCGAACGTTTTGCCGATAACGCGGCCGGTGATGCCGTCAAGATGATCGAGATCAAGCTGAGTCAGGGCGCCAAGCCCGGTCATGGCGGTATTCTGCCCGGCCCAAAGGTGACCGAAGCCATCGCCGAGGCGCGCGGTGTCAAGGAAGGTGTTGCCTGTGTCAGCCCATCATCGCATTCCGCGTTCTCTACGCCGCGCGAGTTATGCGATTTCATCAAGAGGTTGCGGGAACTTTCCAACGGGAAACCTGTCGGAATAAAGATGTGCGTGGGGCATCCGTGGGAATGGTTCGCGATGGCCAAGGCGTTTCACGCGACCGGAACTGCCCCGGATTTCATCGTCGTTGATGGCGGCGAGGGCGGGACCGGCGCTGCGCCGGTGGAATTCGCCGATCACAAGGGTGCGCCGCTGCGCGATGGGCTGATGTTGGTTCACAACACATTGGTGGGGCTGGGGCTGCGCGACCAGATCAAGCTGATCGCGTCGGCCAAGATTATCACGGCCTTTGATATCTGCCGCATTTCCGCCCTGGGGGCGGATGGCGTGAACATGGCGCGTGGGTTCATGTTCGCTATCGGCTGCATTCAGGCGCAGGCCTGCCATACCGGCAAATGCCCGACCGGCATTACCACTCAGGACGCCGATCGGTATCGTGCGCTGGTCGTTCCCGACAAGGCGGTGCGGGCCGCGCGTTTTCACGAAGCGACGATGTTTGCGTTGAAAGAGGCCTGCGAAAGTTCGGGATTGGATCATCCGGATGCGTTTACCCCGCATCACTTGATGATCCGCACCAGTCCGCGCGAGGTTCGCTCGGCGGCCAGCCTGTATGACTGGCTGGCGCCAGGTGAATTGCTGACCGAGAAGGTGTCCCATCCTGCGTTCAGGAAGTACTGGGATCACGCGCGACCAGACAGCTTCGCCCTGACCGCCTAGCGTCAGGTTCCGTCGAAACTGGTCAGGGCATGGACGGGCATTTCCATCTGTTCCAGCTTGGTCCGGCCGCCCAGTTCCGGCAGGTCGATGACGAACGCGCAGCCAATGACCTGTGCGCCCAACCGCCGGCACAGCTTGATACCTGCCTCGGCCGTGCCTCCGGTGGCCAGCAGGTCATCGATGATCAACACCCGTTCACCCGGTTTCAGCGCGTCGTCATGCACCTCCATGACGGCTTCGCCATATTCCAGCTGATAAGCTTCCGAAATGACGGTTCCTGGCAGCTTGCCCTTTTTGCGGATCGGGACGAAGCCGGTCGACAATTGATGGGCCAATGCGCCACCAAGGATAAAACCGCGCGCTTCCAGCCCGACAACCTTGTCGATGGGGATCCCCGCATAGGGGTGCAGCAACTGATCGATCGCCATGCGAAACCCGCGGGCATCGGCAAACAGCGTCGTGACATCGCGGAACATGATGCCTTCATGGGGAAAATCCGCGATGGTGCGGATGTAATCTCGGACGTTATTCATCATTCGGGCCGTTCCATTTCAAACAGATCGCTGACGGCGGCGTAATCCTTGTATCCCATGCGTGCAATCCAGCCGCCTGCGGCACGTGGGTCGAAGCGGCCGTCGACGATACAATCATCGCGGATATGCACCCCGGTCACGACGCCGAGGACGACGAAATTCGCCTGACCGGCAAGCGGCACGATCTGTGTCATGCGGCATTCAAGCGCGGCCGCCGCATTCGCGACCCGCGGGCAATCGATGCTGTGACATTCCTCGGCGGCGATGCCTGTGGCGTCGAATTCATTCCGACCCGCCGCCAGCGGTGCCGAGCTGGCGTTTATCTGGTCGCGCAGGTCGCCGGTGCCGATATTGACGCAGAAGGTTCCGCTTTCGATGATCTGCGAGACACTGTCCTTGGTGCCGTGTCGGTCGGGCTTGGTGCCTGTCGATGCAAACATCACCTGTGGCGGCACATAGGCGACGGCATTGAAGAATGAATAGGGCGCCAGATTGTCCCCTTGCGCGCCGCGGGTCGATATCCAGCCGATCGGTCGTGGTGCAATCAGCGCGTTAAAGGGGTTGTGTGGCAGGCCGTGACCGGCTTCGGGGCGGTAGAACATGATCGGCCTCTTTTCCAGGAAGCTTACAACCTGCCACCGCTTTTTGCCGGCTGCAATGTTCCGCATGGCGCAAGGCCATGATAATGGGCCGCCTGAGACGAGGAGGGCCGATGTATTCGATCAGCACCGAGACGCCTGCGGACGAATATGAAGTCGAGGCGCTATATGACCTTTGCTTTGCTCCGGGACGAACGGCGCTGTCGTCATATCGTTTGCGCGATGGTGTCCCGCGCGTTGCGGATCTGTGTCTGTCCCTGCGGGACGAACACCGGATTTTGCTGGCGGCGATTCGCTATTGGCCGGTGCGCATCCAAGAACATCAGGCGCTGCTTCTGGGGCCGATCGCGGTTCACCCGACGGCACAGGGCGAAGGTTTCGGCGCGATGCTGATGCGCGACAGCCTGGCGCGCGCAAGGGATTCAGGTTGGTCGCGGGTGCTGCTTGTCGGGGATGCCCCATATTATTCGCGGTTCGGCTTCTTTCGGCTGCAAGGGGTCGACATGCCGCCACCCACGAATCCGGACCGCATTCTGGGCTTGGAACTTGGCGAAGATTCATGGGTTGGGATCACAGGAACTGTATGTCGGGCCGCGTGATCTGGCGAAACCGGGCCGGGTCTCCCATATTCTGAACATGTGCCGGCAGGGTTGAAAACCGAAAGATGGATATGATGGATCGAAAGCCGCAGGTCGTTCTTCCGCCGATCACGGATGATGCAGTGCATCAACAGATCAACCGTCTTGCCCGACGTTACGTCGATGCGGGGGGGCTGGGGATGGAGTTGCTGTCCATCGTGGGAACCAGCGCCGAAACCCTGATCGAGCGGCTGCCCGGCTTTGTCCGTTCACGCATGGACGGGTTGACGCGGATGGCATTGCGGCGCGCCTTCAGCGTGGCCTGTTCGTCGCGCCGGGTGCTGCGCGACCGGGGTGACTGGTTCAACCGTATGACCTCGACCGTCAGTGGCGCTGCCGGGGGCGCCGGCGGGATCGCCGGTGCAATGGTCGAGCTGCCGGTTACCGTGACACTGCTGCTGCGCTCGATGCTGGACATTGCGGCGGAACACGGTCTGGATCCCGACAGCGAAGAGGTGCAGCTTGAATGCCTGCGCATATTCGCGTCCGCCGGTCCGATGGAAGATGACGATGACGTGGATCTTGGTCTGTTGGCGGCACGCCTTTCGATCACCGGTCAGACCGTGCAGGGCGTTATTGCACGTGTAGCGCCCCGTCTGTCGGTGTCGCTGGCGCAAAAGCTTGCGGCGCAGGCCGCGCCGATATTCGGTGCCGTCGCTGGGGCGTCGATCAACTATACCTTTGCCAGATACTATCAAGAGGTGGCGCGGGTTCACTTCGGGCTGCTGCGATTGGGCCGGGAAACAGGAATCCCGCCCGAGGCCCTGACCGAGGCGCTGCGCTTGGCAATCGGACGTATCGAACATCGACAGCCCCTGCGGTCCGCATAACCGGTTATTGTGATTGCTGTTCCAGCGTCAGCGGTGCGGCGGGCAGGTCCAGATCGGCGGTTGACAGCGGCCCTGATGGGCGTGCCAGTCGCGGGCGCGTTACCCAGTGCAACCGTTCCTGTGCGCGGGTGATCGCCACATAGGCCAGCCGCTTCCACAGCGGGATTCCCGCTTCGCTGCGGTTTGACCAGGCGGCGGCCGAGATGTCCGGTCCAAAGACCTGTACATCTGGCCATTGGCTGCCTTGTGATTTGTGGATCGTAACGGCGGCACCATGCAGGAACGCCGCGCCCATGCCGGCGGCGAAGGGGATGAAAGGCTCTTCCTGATCGGGCATCTCGATCTTGACGATGCTGGCGGCCGACAGCCGGGGATCCTCGGCCCCGATTACATGCAGCCGCGAAAATCCCGGTTTGCGCCCCGGCCCAAGATAGACGACCTGTGCCCCCTTGATCAGCCCCCGCGCTTCCAGATCGATGCGTTTCTTGCGGTATTTCAGCGGCAGTTCCAACCCGTCGCAGATCAGCGGTTCACCCGGCAGCAGGGCGTCACCCGGCGCGCCGAAGGCGGCGCGAAAAGCATGGATCAGCCGGATCCGCGTCGCATTGCGCCAGACCAGCACCGGGCTGCGCGACATCAGGTCCGATTCGACCCGTTCCGACCAGATCACGCGATCATCGCGGCGGGCCGCAGCGCGGATCATGCTTTCGAAATCCTCAAACAGTAATTTGTCATCCGCCAGTGCATGAGCCAGATCGAGGATGGGGCTGTCATCGGCCTGTCGGTGGATGCGGCTCAGGATCAGGCGTTGGCTTTCGGCAAGGCGATCGAACACCATCTCACCGGACAGGCCAACCGGTGCCAGCTGCGCCGGATCGCCAAACAGCACCAGCAAGGGAAAAATTTCCCGCAGATCTTCGAATTGACGTTCATCCAGCATCGAGGCTTCGTCGATCAGGCCGATATCGAGGCCATCTTCCCGACGCTTCCAGCCAGTGATGAAATCCGATCCCCGCAACCCCGCAGCGGCCAATGCCCCCGGAATCGATGCCTGTTGATCGTAGAACGCCTTTGCGCGGTCCAATGCCTCATCGCCAAGCCCTTCGATCTTGGGGCGCTCTGCCTCGCCAGTCAGCCATTCGGCGATTTTCTCGTATTCCGGATCATAGACCGGGGTATACAGGATGCGGTGGATCGTGGTGGCCGGCACCCCTCGGGTTCGCAGGACGAAGGCGGCCTTGTTGGTGGGCGCCAGAATGGCCACCGTGCGGCGATCTTTGCGGCGGCGGCCTTCGTAATCGGCACTGATCAGGTCAACGCCGGCCTCGCGCAATGCGCGGGTCATTTCCGACAGCAACAGCGTCTTGCCCGAGCCGGCTTTGCCGATCACGGCCATCACCCGGCCCTTTCCGGGCTTGGGGGGGCTGATCTCTTCGGCGACAAGATCGATTCCCGCCGTCAGAAAGGTCTCGGTCAGCGAATCCCACGCCGATGCCTGATCCGGCGACAGGGTAGGGGCGGCAGCTACTGGCGTGGGCGATGGTTCAGTCATGAGGAAAGGCATAGTCACTGCGCAAGGAAAAGCGAAGTGCCCGGTAACGTTTTTCGTCTACATATCCCAGTGCGGTTGTCATCCATCTCTGCGAAAGACCGGGCCATCAGGTCAGGATGACCGAAGCAGGACGGTACGCTTGGGGATGGGGTGGGTTTGCCGACCTGCATGTTCGGCGGGCAAGGCGAACTGGCCCGTTGTGCCGAAACGCATTTGCATCATGCCATTCCCGAAGGGAAATGTCACAGCGCTCGGGACATGGAAAAGCAGGTATGATTGCTTCTTCGGTGATCGTCACCCGCGCCACCATATGCGGCGGCGCAGGTGTTTTCATGGAAGATCAGTTGCGGCCCGCTTCGAGCGCGTCTTCGAATGTGCGCAACCCGGTGGTCGGGGCCTGCACCAGAACCGACATGTTTCCGGGCTTATGTTCGTTGCGGAACATTTTCATATGCGCTTCGGGGATTTCGGCCCAAGGGAACACTTCGGACATGCAGGGATCAAGCCGGCGCTCGATCATCAGCTTGTTCGCCGCACTTGCCTGTTTCAGATGCGCGAAATGGCTGCCCTGAACGCGTTTTTGATGCATCCACAGATAGCGCACGTCAAAGGTGCAGTTGAACCCCGTCGTGCCGGCGCAGATCACGACCATACCACCCTTTTTGCAGACCAGTGTCGACACCGGGAACGTGGCTTCGCCAGGATGTTCGAACACGATATCGACATTGTTGCCCTTGCCGGTGATGTCCCAGATCGCCTTGCCGAATTTGCGCGCCTCGGCGAACCATTCCTTGTATTCAGGTGTGTTGACCTTGGGCAGTTGCCCCCAGCAATTGAATTCCTTGCGGTTTATGACACCTTTGGCACCCAGCGACATGACGAAGTCGCGCTTGTCCTCTTCGCTGATGACACCGATCGCGTTGCCACCGGCTGCGTTGATCAGCTGGATCGCATATGATCCCAGCCCGCCCGAGGCCCCCCAGACCAGCACATTCATGCCGGGTTTAAGTTCATGCGGTTCATGGCCGAACAACATACGATAGGCGGTCGCCAGCGTCAGCGTGTAGCAGGCTGATTCTTCCCATGTCAGATGGCGTGGGCGCGGCATGAGCTGCTGGGCCTGAACGCGGGTGAACTGGGCGAAACTGCCGTCGGGGGTTTCATATCCCCAGATTCGTTGGGTCGGGGAATACATCGGATCGCCGCCATTGCATTCCTCGTCGTCCCCGTCGTCCTGATTGCAATGGATGACGACCTCATCGCCGACTTTCCATCGCTTGACCTTGTCGCCAACCGCCCAGACGATGCCGGACGCATCCGAACCTGCGATGTGATAATCGGCCCCGTGTCCATCAAACGGGCTGATCGGCTGGCCGAGACCGGCCCAGATCCCGTTGTAATTGACCCCCGCGGCCATCACCAGAACCAGCACTTCGTGGCTGTCGATGGCAGGGGTGTCAACCACCTCCAGCTGCATCGCGCTATCGGGTTCGCCGTGGCGTTCGCGACGTATCGCCCAGGCATGCATCTGCGCGGGAACATGGCCCAAGGGGGGCATTTCGCCCACCGCATAAAGATCTTTCACAGGCGCATCATAGGGTGCGATCGGGGTCGGGGAATCCAAAGCCATGAGCATCTCCTTGTTCGTGCCGCAGTGCAGAATCGT
This sequence comes from Paracoccus onchidii, assembly GCF_028294535.1. Classification (GTDB taxonomy): domain Bacteria; phylum Pseudomonadota; class Alphaproteobacteria; order Rhodobacterales; family Rhodobacteraceae; genus Paracoccus; species Paracoccus onchidii. The sequence goes on from NZ_JAQBIE010000001.1 coordinate 23,236, forward strand.
CGCGGGGTTTTTAGCAGTCCTAGATGTCACGTTGAAACAATGCAACAAAGAATATCAAGTTTAGGTAATTATATGTCGCAAAACTTTGCCGTATGCCGCGATGCGGCGAATTGACTGCGCAGTTTTATTTCGATAGCAATCTCTCAACCGTTATTTTGTTGCGAGGATATGATGTCCGAGAAAGACAAGCCCTGGCTGTTCCGCACCTATGCCGGTCATTCGACGGCGCAAAAGTCGAACGCTCTTTATCGCAGCAATCTGGCCAAGGGGCAGACGGGTCTGTCGGTGGCCTTCGATCTGCCGACGCAAACCGGGTATGACAGCGATCATATCCTGGCGCGCGGCGAGGTCGGGAAGGTCGGGGTGCCGGTCTGCCATCTGGGCGATATGCGGGCGCTGTTCGACCAGATCCCGCTGGAGCAGATGAACACATCGATGACGATCAACGCGACCGCGCCGTGGTTGCTGTCGTTGTATATCGCCGTCGCGGAAGAGCAGGGGGCGGATATCGCCGCGTTGCAGGGGACGGTGCAGAACGATCTGATCAAGGAATACCTGTCGCGGGGCACCTATATCTGCCCGCCAAAGCCCAGCCTTGCGATGATCACCGATGTCGCGGCCTATACGCGTGAATATCTGCCCAAATGGAACCCGATGAATGTCTGTTCCTATCATCTGCAAGAGGCCGGGGCGACGCCGCAGCAGGAACTGGCCTATGCATTGGCCACGGCGATCGCGGTTCTGGATGATCTGAAGACCAAGGTCCCTGATGACAAGTTTCCCGCGATGGTGGGGCGTATATCGTTTTTTGTGAACGCGGGGATCCGTTTCGTGACCGAGATGTGCAAGATGCGCGCATTTACCGAATTATGGGACGAGATCACGCGCGAACGCTATGGGATCGAAGAGCCCAAGTTTCGCCGTTTTCGCTATGGGGTGCAGGTCAACAGCCTTGGCCTGACCGAGCAGCAGCCCGAAAACAACGTCTATCGCATCCTGCTGGAGATGCTGGCCGTGACCCTGTCGAAGAACGCGCGGGCGCGGGCGGTGCAGTTGCCGGCTTGGAACGAGGCGCTTGGTTTGCCGCGTCCCTGGGATCAGCAATGGTCGCTGAGGATGCAGCAGATCCTGGCCTATGAAACCGACCTTCTGGAATATGGCGATCTGTTCGACGGCAACCCTGCCATCGCGGCCAAGGTCGATGATCTTAAACAGGGCGCGCGGGACGAACTGCGTTTGCTGGATGAGATGGGCGGAGCGATCTCGGCCATCGATTACATGAAATCACGGTTGGTCGAGGCAAATGCCGAACGCCTGAACCGGATCGAGGCGAATGAAACCGTGGTGGTAGGCGTCAACCGCTGGGAGCAGGGTGAGGCCTCGCCATTGACGGCGGGAGACGGCGGAATCATGGTGGTCGATCCGGCGGTTGAGCAGGATCAGATCGAACGTCTGCGCGCGTGGAAAGGGGCGCGCGACGAGGGGGCCGTCGAGGCCGCCCTCGCCGCGCTGCGCGATGCCGCGCAGAGTGGCGCGAATGTCATGCCGGCCTCTGTTCAAGCGGCGAAAGCCGGGGTGACGACCGGGGAATGGGCTGGCGTCATGCGTCAGGTGCATGGAGAATATCGTGGTCCGACCGGGGTGGCACCCAGCCCGTCGAACCGGACCGAGGGGCTGGACGACATTCGCGAAGCGGTCGATGCCGTCAGCGCCCGCCTGGGCCGCAGGTTGAAATTCGTGGTCGGCAAGCCGGGGCTGGACGGGCATTCGAACGGCGCCGAACAGATCGCGTTTCGTGCCCGTGATTGCGGCATGGACATCACCTATGAGGGCATTCGCCTGACGCCCGAACAGATCGTGACCCGCGCCGCCGAGCAAGATGCCCATGTCGTCGGGCTGTCGATCCTGTCGGGCAGCCATTTGCCGCTGATCGAGGATCTGATGCAGAGGATGCGCGAGGCCGGTTTGGGGGATGTGCCTGTGATCGTGGGGGGGATCATTCCCGACGAGGATGCGCAACGGCTGTTGGGCATGGGCGTGACCCGGGTCTATACGCCCAAGGATTTCCAGCTGAACCGGATCATGATGGATATTGTCGCCCTGGCGGATCCGGCCGCGGCCGCAGCGTAAGCCGGTTCCGATATGAAAAACGCCGCCCGTAGGGGCGGCGTCTTGTCGATCATGCGTTCTGAATGGATCAGAAGCCCAGACCGGCATATTTGTTTTTGAACTTGGATACGCGACCGCCCGCATCCATCAGGCGCGCCGAGCCGCCAGTCCATGCGGGATGCACGCTCGGGTCGATGTCGAGGGTCATGGAATCGCCTTCGGCACCCCAGGTCGAACGGGTCTGATAGGTCGTCCCGTCGGTCATCTTGACTTCGATCATGTGATAGTCGGGATGGATATCTTTTTTCATCGTGACAACCTTCCTCAGGCTTTCGCGTCGGATTTGGGACGGTAGTTGGTTTTCTCGGCGATACGTGCGGATTTGCCGCGGCGATCGCGCAGATAGTACAGCTTGGCGCGACGCACCTTGCCGCGGCGCACGACCGTGATCGATTCGACATTGGTCGAATACAGCGGGAACACACGTTCCACGCCTTCGCCAAAGCTGATCTTGCGCACGGTGAAGCTTGCACCGATACCTTCGCCGCCTTTGCGCGAAATGCAGACGCCTTCATAGTTCTGCACCCGCGTGCGCGTGCCTTCGGTCACTTTGTAGCCGACGCGAATGGTGTCGCCGGCCTTGAAGTCCGGAATTTCCTTGCCGAGCGAGGCGATTTGCTCGGCTTCGAGTTCTGCGATCAGGTTCATCGCTTGGGTTCCTTGTCATGCTCGCGGTGATTCCGCGATTGGTCTGATGCGCCCGAGAGCTGTTGGTCCTTTGCCGGGTCCACCTGCGTTTCCGCATGTGCCCGCCACAGGTCGGGGCGGCGTTCCTTGGTCAGCCTTTCGGCCTCACTTTTCCGCCAAGCAGCAATGGCCGCGTGATGCCCCGAAAGCAGAACATCCGGGATCTCGCGACCTTCCCACAAGGCAGGCTTCGTGTACTGGGGGGCCTCAAGCAGGCCCCGATTGCCGATGGAAAAGGATTCCTCGGCCAAGGACTCCTGATTCCCCAGCACGCGCGGTATAAGGCGAACCGTCGCGTCGATCAAGACCTGAGCGGCGATCTCTCCTCCGGTCAGGACATAATCGCCGATGCTGATTTCCTGAACCTCATGGGCGTCCAGAACCCGCTGGTCGACCCCCTCGAACCGGCCGCAGATCAGCGTGATGCCGGGCCCTTCGGCCAGGGCGCGGGCGCGGGCCTGGGTCAGTTGCGGGCCGCGCGGCGACATGTAGACGACGGGCCCGGGATTGCCGCGCTGTGCCTCGCGCAGCGCCGCATCCATGACATCGGCGCGGATCACCATGCCGGCACCACCGCCCGCGGGCGTGTCATCGACATTGCGATGCTTGCCGACGCCGAAATCGCGCAACGGCACGGTGTTCAGGTTCCACAACCCACGTTGCAAAGCCTTGCCGGTCAGTGACAGGCCAAGAATGCCGGGAAACGCTTCGGGGAACAGGGTCACGACGCTGGCGGTCCAGACGTCCCTGACGCGCGGTTCGGCCATCAGGTCGCGCGGGCGCAGACTGGGCTTGACCGAAAGACGGCCATGGGATTTCGGGGCGTCGTTCATTCGTCGCTGCCGGGGGGATCGGCGATGATGCGTCCCGCTGTCAGGTCGACCGTGGGCACGACCGCGCGGGTAAAGGGCAGCAGAAGCTGTTCCTTGCCAATCACTTCCAGAATATCGCCTGCGCCGTGATCAAAGATCGCGCGGACCCGACCCAGAGGCACGCCGCCGGTGTCAAAGACCTCGAGTCCGATCAGATCGGCATGATAGAATTCGTCATCGGGCAGCGAAGGCAAGGCATTGCGTGGTGCCCAAAGCGTGGCGCCTTTCAGGGCCTCGGCGTCCTCGCGGGTGGCCACGCCCGAAAGCCGCGCACCAAGCCCGCCGGTCACCGGACGGGTCAGCTTGACGGTGAAGCTGCGCTTGCCGTCTTCGGTGGTCAGTTCGCCATAGCTGGCGATGTCGCGGGGTTCGCTGCAAAAGCTTTTCAGCCGGACTTCGCCCCGGACGCCGAACGCTCCGGCGATGGCGCCGACACAGATTTTATCGGACATGGTTCACCTTACCCCGCAAACGCCCGCGCGCAGCCAGTCGCCGCCAGAGGCGTGGCATAGATCGCGCTGATGGGCGCGTTCAAACATGATTCCGCCGACGAATGCCAGCATCATCATGAAGCAGAATCGAAACAGACGCAGCATGGATCACAAACGGAAGCGGGCCCGGAAATCCGGGCCCGTCGATCCGCTTATTCCGCGGCTGCGTCCTCGGCCGGAGCAGCTGCCTTTTCGGCTTTCTCTTCGGCGCGTTGCTTGGCTTTTGCGCCCGGCTCGGCCTTTTTCATGTTCTGGCGGGTGGCCTTTTCGCGAACGCCCGCAGCTTCCAGAAAGCGCGCGATACGGTCGGTCGGCTGTGCGCCCTGGCTCAGCCAGTACTGAACGCGCTCCATGTCCATCTTGATGCGCTCTTCGCTGTCCTTGGGAAGCAGCGGGTTATAGGTGCCCAGCTTTTCCAGGAAGCGGCCGTCGCGCGGCATGCGCGAGTCCGAGGCGACGATGGCGTAATGCGGGCGTTTTTTCGAACCACCACGGGCCAGACGGATTTTCATAGCCATTTGTTTTCTCCTTTGAAATGGCGGTGTAACGATGCGACTTTGCGCATCCTACGATTGGTATTGCTCGTGATGGCGTATGACTTCCGCGATCACGAAGTTCAGGAATTTGCGCGCGAATTCCGGGTCCAGGTCGGCCTCGCGCGCGAGGCGTTCCAGCCGCTCGATCTGTTGCGCCTCGCGGGCGGGATCGGACGGAGGAAGGTCGTGTTCGGCCTTGAGGCGGCCGACGGATTGGGTGTGCTTGAACCGTTCGGCAAGCGTGTAGACAAGGATCGCGTCCAGCCGGTCGATACTGGCGCGGTGGCCTTTCAGCAATTCGGCCGCACGGGTTACGGGGTCGGTCATGCGGGCTCTCCTTGGCGGCGGGCTGGCGAGGGGTGGCGATAGACAAGGCAGGCGATCTCGTCCGAGGCCGGAGCCTTTGCGCCCGTGTCCAATGTCGCGCCCAACCGTTCCGCCAATGCGATCGAACGGGCGTTTCGCGGATCGATATAGCTGACGGCGGTATCCCAGCCCAGCTTGTCGAACGCATAGGCGCGGGCGGCCAGCGCGGCTTCACGGGCATAGCCCTTGCCCTCGGCATCGGGTGACCAGACGGTCCAGCCGATCTCGTGTTCGGGCCAACCCTCGGGATACCACGGTCCGGTCAGTCCCAGCGGGGTGTCGTTATCCTGCCGAGTGAACACGAACATGCCGTAGCCGCGCATCACCCAATGGCCGATCACATGACCGAAGGCCCGCCATGATTTGCCGTCGTCGAATTCGGCGGGGCGGATAAAGCGCGCGCGTTCGGTGGCGGCGAAATCGCGCCAGAACGGCCAATCGCCCGCGACGGGCGCACGCAGGCGCAGGCGCTGGGTCGTCAGGGTCGGGGTGGAGGACAACAGGATCATGGGGCTACCTGCGCTGTCGGGATGCCATAGACGTCGCGGTCGATCCCGTCGGGGAATTGGTCGCGGCGCAGCCGGACGCCGCCCAGACCTTCGGTCAGGCGACGGGCGGCTAGGTTTTCGTCGCGAAAATGCGTCTCGATCGTGTCGTGGCCAAGCGATCGACCGGCCCAGCCCAGCACCGCGCGCGAAGCCTCTTGCGCGATCCCCTTGCCGCGCGCCTCGGGCAGCAGCCACCAGGTCAGTTCATGTCCGGGCCAGCCATCCACATCCAGAATGCCGCAGCCGCCGATGGTCTGGTCGTCCAGCGTCACCACGAAACGGCCAAAGCCGCGCAGCGCGAAATGCCCGATATCCGCCGCCAGACGGTCCCATGCCTGATGCGGCGCCAAGGGGCCGCCATAGAAATGCGACGCCTCGGCATCCGCGAAAAAGCGGGCATAGGCCGCGTGATCCCGGGATTCGGGCATCCGCAGCACCAGCCGCCTGGTCGTCAGGACCGGAATATCGGACAGGAATGCCGACATTATTTCTTGCCGAACATGCCCGAAAGACCGCCGGGCAGCCCGGCCTTGGACAGATCGCCGCCCAGACCCTTGGGGTCCTGCAGCATCTTGGTCGCCTCGGCCATTTTTGTCGGATCCATGTTTTCCATGTCGGGCAGTCCGCCGCCCTTGCCGGTCATCGCGCGCATGGCCTGTTTCAGCATGCCGCCCTTGCCCAGCTTTTTCATCGTGTCGGCCATCTGCTTTTGCATCTTCAGCAGGCGGTTCAGTTCCTGAACTTCCATCCCGGCACCGGCGGCGATACGTTTCTTGCGGCTGGCCTGCAGGATCGCGGGGTTGGCGCGTTCCTTCTTGGTCATGGAATTGATCAGCGCGATCTGACGGCGGATCGCACCGTCATCCATGCCCGCGGCTTCGGCCTGCTTGGCCATTTTCTGCATGCCGGGCATCATGCCCATGATGGACTGCATCCCGCCCATCTTCTGCATCTGTTCCAGCTGGCCTTTCAGGTCGTTCATGTTGAACAGACCTTTCTGGAAACGCTTCATCATGCGTTCGGCCTGTTCGACCTCCAGCACTTCCTGCGCCTTTTCGACCAGTGCGACGATATCGCCCATGCCAAGGATGCGGCCGGCGATTCGCTGAGCGTCGAAGCCTTCCAGCGCGTCCATCTTTTCGCCCAGACCGACAAAGCGGATCGGCTTGCCGGTGACGGCGCGCATCGACAGGGCGGCACCGCCGCGTCCGTCGCCATCCATCCGGGTCAGCACCACGCCCGAAACTCCGACCTTGCCGTCGAATTCGGTGGCGACATTCACCGCGTCCTGACCGGTCAAGCCATCGACCACCAGCAGCGTTTCACGCGGGGTGGCGATGTCGCGGACGGCCTGCACCTCGTCCATCAGCACCTGATCGATATGCAGGCGACCGGCGGTGTCCAGCATATAGACGTCATAGCCGCCAAGGCTGGCCTGCTGCTTGGCGCGCTTGGCGATCTGCACGGCGCTTTCGCCCGGCACGATTGGCAGCGTATCGACGCCGATCTGCTGGCCCAGGATCGCAAGCTGTTCCATTGCGGCGGGGCGGTTTGTGTCCAGGCTGGCCATCAGGACGCGCTTTTTCTCGCGGTCCTTCAGGCGCTTGGCCAGTTTCGCGGTGGTCGTCGTCTTGCCCGAACCCTGCAGACCAACCATCAGGATCGGCGCGGGCGGGTTGTCGATGCGCAGCGCCTCGGGGGCGTCTTCGCCTTGCAGCACCTTGATCAGTTCGTCATGGACGATCTTGACCACCTGCTGACCCGGCGTGACCGATTTTGTGACGGCCGAACCGGTCGCCTTGGCCGTGACCGATTTGACAAAGCCGCGCGCGACCGGCAGCGAGACGTCGGCCTCTAGCAAAGCGACGCGCACCTCGCGCATGGCGGCGGTGACGTCATCCTCGGATAGGGCACCCTGTTTGGTCAGCCGGTCGAAGACGCCGCCCAAACGGTCGGATAGGTTCTCGAACATGGGCCAGGCCTCCTGCGGTCCAATGCGGTTTTGCCCCCGTGGGCGCAACGCGCTGACGGGGGGCGATCCCCGCACCAAACGGGGACCGGAAGGGTCATCCTTCCGGGAATTCCCGGCGCTGATACGCAAAAACGGCCCCCGAGTCAACGAGGGCCGTCCATATCATGCGGCGGGCGGGATCATGCGGCGATCTGGTCGATCACATCCTGTGCGCGGGCCAGACCGGCATCGCGATCCATGGCCAGCCTGTCTGCGGCGACGAAGGTCACGTCGGTGATGCCCAAAAAGGCCAACATATGACGCAAATAGCCCGAAGCGTGGTCGATTTCCGACCCGATCGGCGTTCCGGCCGAGGCATAGCCCACGATCGCGCGCTTGCCCTTCAGCAGCCCTTCGGGGCCGGCCTCGGTATAGCGGAAGGTCACGCCGGCGCGGGCGATCTGGTCCAGCCAGTTTTTCAGCTGCGCGGGCAGGTTGAAGTTATAGACCGGCAGGCCGATGACCAGCACATCTGCGTCCTGCACCTCTTGCAGATAGGCGTCGGCGCGGTCGATCAGCTGTTGCTGGTCGGGCGAGGGGTTTTCCGGCACCACGCGGACGGCGTGAAACCATGCGTTGTCGATGGCGGCAACGCCTTCGTTCAGATCGCGATAGGCGACGGTCGCCGTGGGGGCGCCTGCCTTCAGCTTGGCGACGATATCCGCCGTCAGTTTGCGCGACACCGAGGCATCTCCGGTAATGGCGCTGTCGATATGCAGGATGTTCATTTCGGAACCTCTTTGGTTTGTCTGTCGAAAGAACAGATATTGATTTGCACTGGTGAACAAAACACCCATACTCGCGCAGTATCTGTGCAGGAGCGCACATGTTCGAAAGCTGGGATGATATCAGGGTGGCGCTGGCCGTTGCGCGCGAAGGCACCGTCAGCGGGGCCGCGTTGGTGCTGGGTGTGCATCATGCAACGGTGATCCGACGTATCGATGCACTGGAGACGCAATTGGGCGCGCGGCTGTTCCAGCGACACCCCAGGGGATATGCGTTGACGGATGCCGGGCGCACCATGTTGCAAACCGCCGGTGAGGTCGAAGAGCATTTCGGCCAGATGGCGTCGCGGATTTCCGGTGCTGGCGACCGGATCGAAGGCGAACTGGTGGTCACCTCCTTGCCGGAACTTGCACCGGTTGTGATGCCGCGCCTGCTGCCCTTGCTTGATCGGCATCCGGGGCTGCGTTTGCGATATTTGACTGATGCACGCCTGTTCAGGCTGGATGCGGGCGAGGCGCAGCTGGCAATTCGCGCCGGCGCACGCCCTACGCAGCCGGATTATGTTGCGCGCGAGTTGGCGGTGTCATCGCAGGCGCTATATGCCGCGCAATCCTATCTGGACCGGCAGGGCACGGTCGAGGATCTGGCCCGCCATTATTTCGCGGTGCCGCCAACCGATGGCCCCTTGTCGCCGGTCATGCGGTGGATCGTGGCGCATGTCCCCGCCGCGAATTTCGTGATGGTCAGCAATGATGCCCAGGCCCGCGCCGCGGTGATCCGTGCCGGTTTGGCAATCGGCAGCGTGCCGCGCGATGAATCCGACGGGCTGGTCGAGGTGATGTGTCTGCCAGAGTGGGAATCGCGCCTGTGGCTGGTAACGCATGTGGACCTGCATCGGACGCCGAAGGTTCAGGCCGCACTTGCGGCGTTGCGGGGCTGATCACAGGCGACGGTCTTGCGCCCGCCGGCCCGTAGCGGTTCGCGCGCTGCGGCTGTGCCAAAGATTGCGTATCCTGCAACTTGCTGCTTCCCCCCATGGGCGCGCTGGGTCAAGATACCGGCAAGGAGGACCCCATGACAGCGACAGCACCGATCAGCAGATTCAATATTCCCGATCTGGACAGCCTGCCTCAGGACATGCGCGATGCAATTCTGGAGGTTGAGGAAAAGTCGGGCTTCATTCCCAATATCTTTCTGGCGCTTACCCACCGCCCGGCCGAGTTCCGGGCGTTCTTTGCCTATCATGATGCCTTGATGGACAAGGATGTCGGGCTGAGCAAGGCCGAGCGGGAATTGATCGTCGTGGCCACCAGCGGCATGAACCGCTGCCAATATTGTGTCGTGGCGCATGGGGCCATTCTGCGCATCCGCGCCAAGAATGCCCATATCGCGGATCAGGTTGCCGTCAACTGGCGAAAGGCCGATCTGAGTCCGCGCCAAAAGGCGATGCTGACCTATGCCGAAAAGGTCGCGCTAGAGGCAGAGCATATCGAGGATGCTGATCACGAAACGCTTCGCGACCACGGCTTCGGGGCGGATGAAATCTGGGATATCGGTGCCATTGCCGCATTCTTTGCGATGTCGAACCGCCTTGTGAATGCGGGTGATATTCGCCCCAACGATGAATTCTATATGTTGGGCCGGGTCTGATGTCTTGAATCGCGGGGGTGTTGCCGGATTGGCGGGCATGGCGCGGCGCGAGGTGATTCTGGGTCACGGCGCGATGCTGCTGTTCTCGGCCCTTGTGGCGGGATCTTTTTCGCTTGGCTCGCGTGCAGCGAATCTGATCGACCCAACCGCACTGACGGCGCTGCGCTTTGTGATCGCAGCCGGTGTGATTGCCGGCGTCGCGATGGCCGGTCGCGGCATTCCGGTCCGGGCCTTTTCGGCGCCATGGCGATATATGCTGCTGGGTGGCGTGTTCTCGGTGTATTTCGTGCTGATGTTCGAGGGCCTGAAGACCGCGCCACCGGTATCGGCCAGCGCGGTCTTTACACTGACGCCGCTGATGGCGGCCGGGTTTGGCTGGTTCTTATTGCGCCAGAAACTGACGCTGCGGATGTTTTCGGCCCTGCTGTTGGGCGGCATGGGGGCGCTGTGGGTTATTTTTCGCGGCGATGTTCAGGCCATGGCCAGACTTGAATTTGGTCGGGGCGAGGCGATCTATCTGGCGGGATGCGTGGCGCATGCCTTGTATACGCCCCTGGTGCGGCGGCTCAATCGCGGCGAAAGCGCAGTGGTCTTCACGCTTGGCACCCTGATCGCGGGGGCGGTGATCCTGATTGTCTGGGGGCGGGACGCGCTGGTGGCGACGGATTGGGCCAATCTGCCGGCGATTGTCTGGATAACCCTGATCTATGTCGCCCTGTTCGCCACGGCTGCGTCATTCGTGCTGGTACAGTTCGCGGCCTTGCGCCTGCCCGCAGCCAAGGTGATGGCTTATACGTATCTGACACCGATCTGGGTCGTCCTGCTTGAGGTTCTGTTGGGGCAGGGAATGCCCGGCGCGGCGGTATTGCCGGGCATTGTGGTGACGCTTGCGGCGTTGCTGATGTTGTTGAAGGATGACGGTTAGGGGCGGCAAGGCGGACACAGGGGCCAAGCCTTTGCATCGCGCTACTTTTCATCGGCTCACGCACTCGTTAGGGTCCGCGAAACAGCAGGCAGCAGCGGGGCATTCGGTGGCGCATATCATCGTTGTGGGCAACGAAAAGGGTGGTTCGGGCAAGTCCACGACCTCGATGCATGTGGCAACTGCGCTTGCGCGGATGGGCCATCGTGTCGGGGGATTGGATCTGGATGTGCGCCAGCGCAGTTTCGGCCGCTATCTTGAAAACCGTGCCGCGTTTGCCGCGCGCGAACAGATAGATCTGCCCATGCCCCTTCTGGGCGTGATGGGTGACGGGGGCGATCCGCTGACCCCCGCCCTGACCGAACTTGAAAAGAGCTGCGATTTCATTCTGCTCGATTGCCCCGGTTCGCATACCAAGCTGAGCCAGATGGCGCATACGGTGGCGGATACCTTGCTGACGCCGATGAACGACAGTTTCGTCGATTTCGACTTGCTGGCCCGCATGTCACCCGAGGGTGAGATCAAGGGCCCGTCGATTTATGCGGAAATGGTTTGGGCCGCGCGCCAGATGCGCGCCGAGGCAGGTGCCGGGCCGATCGATTGGCTGGTTCTGCGCAACCGTCTTGGCACGCAAGCCATGCACAACAAACGCAAGGTCGGCGGGGCGCTGACCAAATTGTCCCGGCGGATCGGTTTTCGTGTTGCGCCCGGTTTTTCCGAGCGCGTCATCTTTCGGGAACTGTTTCCACGCGGGCTGACGCTGCTGGATCTCAAGGATATCGGAACCGAGCAATTGTCGATGTCCAATGTTGCCGCGCGTCAGGAGCTGCGCGACCTGATCGCCGAACTGAATTTGCCGGGGGTCGAGATCAAGTTCTGAGACCGTTGCCGGGCCGGATATTCACATCTGCGGTTCAACTGCGGGGTGCAATAGACTTAAATGTGACCGAACTGATCATTGACGGGCACCGCATTGTCCGGATGATCGGATAGGCATCCATGATCGGAACAGAGGCCATGCAACGCGTTTTCCTCAGCCTGATGGCAGTCGTTGTCCTGTCCGTTGCGGCGCGTGCCGATGATGCCCCTGAGGCGGCGACCGAGCAGGCTGCCCCATCGGTGACTGTGGCACCGGCCATCCGGTCCGAGGTTGTGGCGCGGGTGCCGGTGTCGGGCACGCTGGTGGCGCGCCGGCAGGTGCAGGTCTTTTCCAAGGTGTCCGGCTTTGAAATCACCGAATTGCTGGCCGAAACCGGTGATCGCGTCGAACAAGGCCAGGTTCTTGCCCGGTTGGATGACGAAACCCTGACCGCCCAGCTTGCGCAGGCCGAGGCCGAGTACAAGCGCGCATCCGCAGGTGTCGGACAGGCGAAAAGCAATATCGACAGCACCCGCGCATCATTGACCCAGGCGGAAACGGCACTGGAGCGTGCGCGCCGTCTGCAGAGTGGGGGCAATACCTCGCAGGCGGCACTGGATCAGGCCATCGCCGCCGAGGCCAACGCCCGCGCAAATGCGGCATCCGCGTCCGATGGTCTTGCCGTCGCCCAAGCCGCCTTGGCCCAGGCCGACGCCGCGCGGCGCATCGCGTGGCTGAATCTGGAACGTGCCGATATCAAGGCGCCGGTGGCGGGTCTGGTTGTCGCACGCAATGCCGAATTGGGCGCGCTTTCGGGGGGATCCACCTCGCCTTTGTTCATGCTGATCGACAAAGGGGAAATCGAGCTGGAGGCCGAGGTTATCGAAACCGCCCTGCAACAATTGTCGCAAGGGGATCCCGTAGATGTCGACATTGCCGGGCTGGGCCCTGTCGAGGGGCATGTGCGGCTGGTGCCGGCCTCGGTCGATCCGATCACACGACTTGGGTTGATGCGCATTTCACTGGGGGACAAGCCCGGTTTGCGCACCGGGTTGTTCGCGAATGGCTGGGTGACCACGGACAGGCGCGAGGCCATCACCGTTCCCGCGACGGCGGTGCTTTCGGATGCCTCGGGTGATCGCGTTCAGATCGTGGCGGATGGCACGATCGAGACCCGGGCGGTGTCCGCAGGTTTGCTGTGGAAGGGCCGACGCGAAATTCGCACGGGCCTGGATGTGGCGGAAACCGTCGTTGCGCGATCCGGCGCGTTTTTTCGCGACGGCGACAAGGTGCGAACCGTCATGCCGGAAACCCGTTCCGATGATCAGGGGACGGCCATGGGTATTCTGGGGCAGGCCACCGCCAAGGCGATGGATGGGACCGAACTGCCATGAACATGTCCACCTGGTCGATCCGCCATCCCGTTCCGCCCATCGCCTTGTTTCTGGTCTTGCTGGTGGTCGGGCTGTTCAGCTTTGGGCGATTGCCGGTCACGGCGATGCCCAATATCGATCTGCCCATCGTCAGCGTCAGCATCGGGCAATCGGGCGCCGCCCCCTCTGAGTTGATCACACAGGTGGTGCAGCCGGTCGAAGACAGTATCGCGTCCGTGACCGGCGTGCGCCACATCACCTCGACCGCCATGGACAGCAGCGCCAGCATCACCGTCGAATTCGAGCTGGAAACCGACAGTGATCGCGCCGTGAACGATGTCAAGGACGCGGTGTCCAATGTGCGCGCCGAACTGCCCGAAAGCATCGAGGAACCGATCGTGCAGCGCGTCGATGTGACAGGGTTTCCGATCCTGACCTATGCGGTCAGCGACCCGACGCAAAGCATCGAAGGGCTGTCGAAATTCGTCGATGACGTGATCGGACGCGAGCTGTCCAACGTGGCAGGTGTTGCCAAGACCACCCGGATTGGCGGGGCCGAACGTCAGATCAAGGTTGATCTCGATCCTGCCAGATTGCTGGCGCATGGCCTGACGGCTGCCGATGTCTCGTCGCAGCTGCGCAACAAGAATATCGACATGGGGGGCGGGCGCGGCGATCTCGCGGGAACGGAATATTCTATTCGGACATTGGGCTCGGCCGACACGGTGCAGCAACTGGCGGCGACCCCGATTGCGATTGCAAGTGGGCGCACCATCCGGTTGGACCAGATCGGTACGGTTGTGGATGGCGCTAGCGATGAACGCACCTTTGCCCTGCTTGACGGACAGCCGGTCGTGGCGTTCGGGGTATATCGTGGAACGGGGGAATCGGATCTGGCCGCAGGTGATGCCACCAAGCAACGTTTGCAAGAGCTGCGTCAGGAATATCCCAATACCCGTATCACATTGATTGATGACAGCACGACCTATACCGCCGCCAGCTATCACAGCGCGATGGAGACCTTGTATGAGGGCGCTGCGCTTGCGGTTGTCGTGGTGTTTCTGTTCTTGCGCAACTGGCGCGCCACCCTGATTGCCGCGGTTGCACTGCCGCTTTCCATCATTCCGACATTCTTCGTGATGCAATGGCTGGGCTTTACGCTGAACGGGATCAGCCTTCTGGGGATAACGCTGGTGACCGGTATTCTGGTCGATGACGCCATCGTCGAGATCGAGAATATCGTCCGTCATATCGGAATGGGATCGCCCCCCTACGAAGCCAGCGAAGAGGCCGCCAACGAGATCGGCCTGACGGTTATCGCGATCAGTTTCTCGATCGTTGCGGTGTTCGCGCCGGTCAGCTTCATGGGCGGAATTCCGGGACAGTATTTCAAGCAATTTGGCCTGACTGTGGCGGTCTCGGTGCTGTTCTCGCTGTTGGTTGCGCGCATCATCACACCCATGCTGTCGGCCTATTTCATGCGCGGCGTGGCCCATGCCGACGACCTCCGGGACGGGTTCATCATGCGCGGGCTGATGGCGGTATGTCGTTGGACCATGCGTCACCGGGGCCTGACCTTGTTGGGCGGATTGGGGATTTTTGCCGGATCGATCTATTCCGCGACGTTGTTGCCGACAGAGTTCATTCCGGCCTCGGATGTGGGGCGCAGCCAGATCGAGGTCGAGCTGCCCCCCGGATCGACCATTTCCGAAACCCAGGACGCGACGCGCCATCTGACCCAACAGATCGAGGAAACGCCCGAAGTCCGTTCGGTATTCGCCTATGGCGACGGGCGCGACGTGACCACGGCACGCGTCATGATCAACTATGGCAAGAAGGAAACGCGCGACCGATCACAATTCGCACTCGAGGCCGAGTTGAAGGAACGCCTGTCTCATACGGCCGATATGCGGATCAATTTCCAGAACGAGAACGGTGAGAACGATTTTACCATCAGCGTTCTTGGTGAAACCGAAGAAGGGGCGGCGCTTGCGGCCGAACGTCTGGCAGCGCGGATGGGCCGTTTGCCCACGCTGGAGGGCGTCACATCGTCCGCCAGTCTGCAGCGTCCCGAAATCCAGATCTATCCACGTGCGGATGTGGCCGCCCAGCTTGGGGTCAGCGCTGCCGCCATGGCCACGACACTGCGGATCGCCACGCTTGGCGATACCGAGGCAAACCTGGCCAAGTTCAATACCGGCGACGAGCAATTGCCGATCGTGGTGCGCCTGAATGAAGCAGCGCGCACCGATCTGGCTCAGGTGCAGAACCTGCGGGTGCCCAGCACGTCCGGGCAGATCCCGCTGGGTGCGGTGGCTGATGTCACGTTGTCGGCGGGTGCGACCGAGATCGGTCGCTATGACCGCCAATATCAGACCACGGTCAGCGCGAATCTGGCGGATGGGGCGTTGCTTGGTCCCGTCAGCGCCGAGGTCACCCGGTTGCAGGATCAGATCGAGATGCCGGCGGGCACCCGAATTCAGGCCGCGGGCGATGCCGAGATCATGGCCGAGGTGTTCGGCGCATTCGGCACGGCGATGGGGGCCGGGGTGATGCTGGTCTATGTCGTGCTGGTGCTGCTGTTTCACAATTTCGTCACGCCCGTGACCATCCTGCTATCCCTGCCACTGGCGATTGGTGGCGCGATCCTGGCGTTGTTCATCACCGGCAATTCGATCAGCATGGCAGTGGTTATCGGGTTCCTGATGCTGATGGGCATCGTGACCAAGAACTCGATCATGCTGGTCGAATTTGCACTGACCTCGATGGGGCAAGGCACGCCAAAGCGTGAGGCAATCCTTGACGCGGTGCACAAGCGCGCGCGCCCGATCGTGATGACCACCATCGCGATGAGCGCGGGCATGGTGCCATCGGCCATGGCCACCGGCGAAGGAGGAGAGTTTCGTGCACCGATGGCGATCGCGGTCATTGGCGGGCTAGTCTTGTCGACGGTGCTGTCACTGCTGTTCGTGCCATCGCTGTTTTCCGTCATTCACGGGGCGCAGGACGGGGTGTTTGGCTGGATCGGCAAACGTATGGGTCTGAACCGGGCGCGGGATCTGCCCGCGGAATAAGTCGCCCGCGCGGGTCAGGCATGAAAAAGGGGGCCGATTGGCCCCCTTCGTCTTTGATCGTGAATGCCGATCAGGCCAGCATGCCCATCGGGTTTTCCAGATGCGCCACGATCGCCTCTAGCAACTGAGCCCCCAACGCGCCGTCGATCACGCGGTGATCGACCGACAGGGTCATCGACATCACGTTGCGGATCACGACCTGATCATCCTCGACCACCGGGGTCTTGATGCCGGCACCAACGGCCAGGATCGCGCCATGCGGCGGGTTGATCACGGCGTCGAAATTCTCGATGCCGAACATGCCCAGATTGCTGATCGCGAAGCTGCCGCCCTGATATTCATGCGGGGCCAGCT
Source organism: Paracoccus onchidii (assembly GCF_028294535.1). Taxonomy (GTDB): domain Bacteria; phylum Pseudomonadota; class Alphaproteobacteria; order Rhodobacterales; family Rhodobacteraceae; genus Paracoccus; species Paracoccus onchidii. The sequence goes on from NZ_JAQBIE010000001.1 coordinate 39,874, forward strand.
TCTTGTTCTTGGCGCGATTGGCCAGGTCCTTCATCTCGGTCGACAGCTTCGACAGGGTCTTGGCGTCGGCGTCCTTCAGAACCGGTGTGAACAGCCCGCCTTCGATCGCGACCGCGACGGCCACGTCCGAGGGTTTCAGCTTGATGATCCGGTCGCCCGCCCAGACGGCATTGGCATCGGGCACCTGTTGCAGGGCCAGCGCGCAGGCCTTGATGATGAAGTCATTGACCGACAGCTTGACGCCGCGATCTGCCAGCTGCTGGTTCAGCGTGGCGCGGAACTTCATCAGCTCGTCCAGCTTGGCCGAGCGGCGCAGGTAGAAATGCGGGATCGTTGATTTGGCTTCGCCCAGGCGCTGCGCGATGGTGCGGCGCATGCCGTCCAGTTGGACCTCTTCGGTCTCGCGGTCGGCATAGATCTTGGCGATGGCATCGGCGGACGGGCCTTTGGGCGCTTCGGCGGCGGGTGCTGCCGCAGGTGCGGCGGCCTTGGCCGGTGCCGCGCCGGCTTTGGCACCCTCGACATCGGCCTTGACGATCCGGCCGCGCGGGCCCGATCCGGTCAGGGTTGTCAGATCAATGCCTTTGTCAGCCGCGATGCGACGGGCAAGGGGTGAGGCAAAGACACGGTCGCCCTTGTCGGTGACGGGGGCGGGCGGTGCCTTGGCAGCATCGCCGCCGCTGTCGGCGCGGGTGACCGTCTGGCCGGTGTCGTTCGGGTGGGCCTTGTCGTCGCCCGATGCCGCAGCAGGCTTGGCGGCGCTACTGTCGATATCATCGGCGCTTTCGCCCTCTTCCAGCAGCACGGCGATGGGGGTGTTCACGGCCACCCCTGCGCTGCCTTCCTCGACAAGGATTTTGCCGATCTTGCCTTCGTCCACGGCCTCGAATTCCATCGTGGCCTTGTCGGTTTCGATCTCAGCGAGGATATCGCCGGATTTTACCTCGTCACCTTCCTTGACCAGCCATTTGGCCAAGGTGCCCTCTTCCATCGTGGGAGACAGCGCAGGCATCAGGATTTCTGTAGGCATCTTGCGTATCCCCTTATTTATAGGTGACTTTTTTGACCGCCTCGACAACCTCGTCCGAGGTGATCAGCGCGTGCTTTTCAAGATTGGCGGCATAGGGCATGGGCACGTCCTTGCCGGTGCAGTTGATCACCGGCGCGTCCAGATAATCAAAGGCGTTTTCCATGATATGCGCCGAGATATGGTTCCCGATCGAGGCGACGGGGAAACCTTCTTCCACGGTGACGCAGCGATTGGTCTTCTTGACCGATTCAAGGATTGTCGCATAATCCAGCGGGCGCAGCGTCCGCAGGTCGATCACCTCGGCATCGATGCCTTGTTCGGCCAGCTTGTCCGCCGCTTCGAGCGCATGGGTCATGCCGATACCGAAGCTGACAATCGTCACGTCCTTGCCGGCGCGCGCGATACGGGCCTTGCCGAAGGGGATGGTGAAATCCTCCAGATCCGGGACTTCGAAGCTGCGCCCGTAAAGGATCTCGTTTTCAAGGAAGATGACCGGATTGGGATCGCGGATCGCCTGCTTCAGCAGACCTTTGGCATCAGCTGCGCTGTAAGGCATCACGACCTTCAGGCCGGGGATCTGCGCATACCAGGCGGCGTAATCATGGCTGTGCTGCGCGCCTACGCGGGCAGCGGCGCCGTTGGGACCACGGAACACGATCGGACAGCCCATCTGGCCACCCGACATATACAGCGTCTTGGCGGCCGAGTTGATGATATGGTCGATCGCCTGCATGGCGAAGTTGAAGGTCATGAATTCGACGATCGGGCGCAGGCCGGCCAGCGCAGCACCGGTGCCGATGCCGGTAAAGCCGATTTCGCTGATCGGCGTATCGACGACGCGGCGGGGGCCGAACTTGTCCAGAAGCCCCTGGCTGATCTTGTAGGCGCCCTGATATTCGCCGACCTCTTCGCCCATCAGGAAGACCGTTTCGTCGCGGCCCATTTCTTCTTCCATGGCCTCGCGCAGGGCTTCGCGCACGGTCATGGTCTTCATTTCCGTGCCCTCGGGCCAGTCGGGGCTTATGTCGCGTTCAGGGGCCGGGGCTTCGGCCTCGGCGGGGGCTGGCTCGGCGGATTTCTCAGCGGCGGGTTGTTGCGCGGGGGGCGCGGAAACCTGCACGTCATCAACGCTTTCGTCGTCTTCGACCAGAACCGCGATGGGCGTGTTGACGGCAACGCCCTGCGTGCCTTCCTCGATCAGGATCTTGCCGATCTTGCCTTCGTCGACGGCTTCGAATTCCATCGTGGCCTTGTCGGTTTCGATTTCGGCAAGGATGTCGCCGGATTTTACTTCGTCGCCCTCTTTGACCAGCCATTTGGCCAGTGTGCCTTCCTCCATGGTCGGCGACAGGGCGGGCATCAGAATTTCGGTAGCCATTCTAGATCACTCTCCCTCAGGCGTTTTCTTCGGCGCTGCCCTGAGGCAGATCGCTGGCGTAGATGTCGGTCCACAATTCTTCGAGCGCCGGTTCGGGGCTTTCCTTGGCGAACTCGGCCGAATCGTTGACGATGTCCTTGATTTCCTTGTCGACGGCTTTCAGCTCGTCTTCGGTGGCATGTTTGCCCTGCAGCAGAAGGTCGCGGACGTTTTCGATGGAATCGCGTTCGTCGCGCATCTTCTGAACCTCTTCGCGGGTCCGGTATTTCGCGGGGTCGGACATGGAATGCCCGCGATAGCGATAAGTCATCACCTCGAGAATGTAGGGGCCCTTGCCCGCACGGCAATGCGCAACGGCTTTTTCACCCGCAGCCTTGACGGCCAGAACGTCCATGCCGTCGACCTGTTCACCGGGGATGCCAAAGGCTTCGCCGCGACCGAACAAGCTGGTCGATTTGGTCGAGCGTTTGACCGATGTGCCCATGGCATACTGGTTGTTCTCGATCACGAAGACGACCGGCAGATCCCAAAGCTCTGCCATGTTGTAGGATTCATAAACTTGGCCCTGGTTGGCCGCGCCATCACCGAAATAGGTGAAGGTCACATTGTCATTGCCCAGATACTTGTCGGCAAATGCCAGTCCGGCCCCCAGCGGAACCTGTGCGGCGACGATGCCGTGGCCGCCATAGAAGTGCTTTTCGCGGCTGAACATGTGCATGCTGCCGCCCTTGCCCTTGGAATAGCCGCCTTCGCGGCCGGTCAGTTCGGCCATGACGCCGCGCGGGTCCATGCCGCAGGCCAGCATATGGCCGTGGTCACGATAGGATGTGATGCGCTTGTCGCCTTCTTTCGCGGCTGCTTCCAGCCCGACGACAACGGCTTCCTGGCCGATATACAGGTGGCAGAATCCACCAATCAGCCCCATGCCGTAAAGCTGACCGGCTTTTTCTTCAAAGCGCCGGATCAACAGCATGTCGCGATAATATTTTAGCAGTTCGTCCTTTGACGTGTTGGACGGCGCTGCCGTGCCGCCTGCGGGTTTCCTGGCCATGCGGGCATTCCTCCTGGATGCTACGGAGTAGTTCAGCGTTAAACTATCCGTATCCCATCGCATCGGGGGGTGCAATGCCGTGCGTTTGCAACCGCGCTTTGCGTTCAGCGCAGGATGATTTCATCTGGCCGCAAAAGGCCCAGAACCTCGCGCGCCCTTTCATCCAGAAGATCCAGGTCAAGATACTCATCCGACAGGCGGTGGGTCAGGTTTTCCATCTGCTCGACCTGATCTTTCAGCCTGTCGCGTTCTTTGGCCAGCTCTGCTGTTTCCGCCTCGATCTGGATGCGGCGCAGGATGCCCGAGGGGCCCTGAACCGCAGCAAAGGCGAAATACAGGCCAAGGCAAAGCGTCAGCACAAAGAAAACAGTGGCGCTGATCGAAAGGCGCTGTGTCATGCCCGAAACCATTCGTTGTTTTCCGCAATCATGCCATATCCGGTCCCGCAGGGGAATCCCGCCCTTAGCAGTTCCGGGAAAAGACGGTTTGCAGACGTTGCGCTTCTTCGGCCAGCCCATAGGGCGGGTTCAACACCCACATGCCGGAACCGATCATGGAATGCCCCCTGCGTGCAGGCGGGAATCCGACCTCGGATCGCAAGGCATTGGGATGGGCCTGCTCAAGCGCGGCCAGCATGGGGCGGTGCCGGTTGTCGGTCAGGATCGGATACCACAGCGCAATCACGCCGACATTCCATTTGCGCGCGATCAGCCCGATGCTGCGGGGAATCGCGCCATATTCGGATTTGACCTCGTAGCTGGGGTCGATCAACAGCATGCCGCGCCGCGGAGTGGGGGGGCACACAGCCTGTGCCATCTCAAATCCATCTTGGTGATGCAGTGAGGCGAACCATGACAATTGCTGCAATTCGGCGAACTCGGTGGGGTGCAGCTCGGCCAAATGGGCGCGATCGTCCGGGCGAAGGAACTGAGCCGCAATCAACGGCGATCCGGCATAAGTGTTTTCGCCATGCAGTTTTCTGACCGCATCCAGCGCGGTCATCAGCGGGTGATCCAGCGGCAGCCAGCCATTCTTGGCGGCGCGCTGGATTCCGGCCGCGGCCTCGCCTGTCTTGATGGATTGCGCCGAATCGAGGTGGTAAAGCCCGCGCCCCGCATGCGTTTCCAGATAGCTGAGGGGCTTATCCTTGCGTGTCATATAGGCCAATGCACTGGCAAGCAGGGCGTGCTTGTGCAGATCAGCGAGGTTCCCGGCGTGATAGGCGTGTTGATAGCTAAGCATCATCTTGCCTTATCCGTGAACCCCGCAGGGGGAAAGGGCCGAAGCGGCGTTCCGCCGAACGTGCTGCGAATATCCGCGCGCATTCTTTGTATCAGGGAAGGGGGATTGCGGCGGCACCCAGGGAGGAGGAGGAGGGGTGCCGCCGCGCAACGCTGGCCCAGGGAGGAGGAGAGGGCCGCGTATAGGGTGCGACGCTGGCCAGGGAGGAGGAGAGGCCGACGCCGCATGCCGCGAACCCAGGGAGGAGGAGAGGGGTCGCCGCATCGGGTTGCCGCAGATTGGGGCGGCTATGGGGTGCGGCCTGCCCAGGGAGGAGGAGGGCGTGCCGCAAACGATCGGCTCGGAGGGAGGAGGAGAGCCGTCGTAACGAAATGCCGCGAATAAGGCGGCTATATTTGCGGTAACTCCTGGGAGGAGGAGTGGAGCCACCGCTTGGCACAGACCCGGGGAGGAGGATCGGGTCTTGTGCTAACTAGGGGCGACACTCTCCAGGGAGGAGGAGGGGAGAGTGTCGCCAATCCCGGCCCAGGGAGGAGGAAGGGCGGGAATTCGAATTCCTTACTTCGACGAGCCCCAGGCGGCTTCACGAGCCAGGCGGGTGATCATCGAGCGGCTGATTCCCAGATCGTTCAGATCGCGGGTGGTCAGCGCATTCAGTTCGCGAACGGTCTGACGATAGACGGCGTTGCGAGCGCGATTTTCCTGATAGCGCTGAACCGCAGCCATCAAACGTCCGCGAAGGCCGGAAACAGCCGTTGCGTTCTGAGCTTGGGCGAGTACGGTCATTGCTTTATTCCTTTCACATCTTCGGTTCGGCGCCCGGCCCGGATAGCCCGGCGCTTCGTTGTGTTTAAGATGGCGCTAATGCTGCGTTTGCACAATGGCTTCTTTCCGAATGCTGCCATGCAGCAATCGCATGGCTCGGATGGCCGGGGTTTGCTTTGAGGCATCGGGATTGTTCTTTAAGATCAACTGAAATCACGTGTTAGCGATCACGCTGCACAGCGGAAATCCGTTGAATCATTGCATCTTACGGCAGGCGGTTGACAGCTTGTCGCAGGGGGTGGATGCCGGTGCCTGGGATGTGCAAGATGCGCCCTGAACGACCATGAAGGAATTATGACATGTCTGTCAGCAAGGAAGTTGCCCTTAGGGAAATCGCAGATATTGCGCTTTCGGACGGCAGGACGTTGTCCGAGGCGGATATTCTGCGGGCCTTTTCGGTCGAATCCGGAATTATCCGTTTCGTGCTGGAGGTGGGCGATGCCGATGCTGCGCGCGCGATGGCCCCGGTCGAGGCCGAGGCAAAGCGCCGCTTATTGGCGCTGGACGGGGTGAGCGATGTCCAGATCGTAACGACCGCGCCTGCGGGAAAGCCCGCGCAGGCCCAGCAGGCGGCGCCATCGCTGAAGATCGGCCGACACCCGACAGGTCAGTCCGGCCCGCAGCAGGTTCCCGGTGTGCGCAACATTATCGCCATTGGTTCAGGAAAGGGCGGCGTGGGCAAGTCGACCGTGACCTCTAACCTGGCGGTGGCCTTGGCGCGGGCCGGGCGGCGCGTCGGATTGCTGGATGCAGATATATACGGCCCCTCGCAGCCGCGCATGATGGGGGTGTCGGGGCGTCCCGCCAGTCCCGACGGGCAACGGATCGAGCCGCTGCGCGCGCATGGTGTCACGGTCATGTCGATCGGACTGATGCTGAAAGAGGGCGAAGCCGTCGTCTGGCGCGGTCCGATGTTGATGGGGGCCTTGCAGCAATTGTTGCAGCAGGTGAATTGGGGCGAGCTGGACGTTTTGCTGATCGATTTGCCTCCGGGCACCGGCGATGTGCAGCTGTCCTTGTGTCAGAAGGCGGCTGTTACGGGTGCGATTATCGTTTCAACTCCGCAGGATGTGGCGTTGCTGGATGCGCGTCGGGCGATTGACATGTTCAACAAGCTGAAGACCCCGGTTCTGGGCCTGGTCGAGAACATGTCCAGCTATGTCTGCCCCAAATGTGGCCATGAGGCGCATCTTTTCGGGCATGGCGGCGTGGCCGAGGATGCGCGCCAGCTGGATCTTCCGTTCCTTGGGGAAATCCCCCTGCAACTCGAGGTGCGCCTTGCCGGCGATTCGGGTCGGCCCGTTGCGCTGGGAGATGGTGAGGTGTCGACCGCTTATGCCCGGTTGGCGGACCGGCTTGTGCAAGGTGGCATGGCCTGAAGCGAGCGGTGGCTGGGCGCAGCTGGGAATTTCCGGCACGGATGGGAATGCGGGGCACTGCTGCCTCTCCTTGCCGTGATTCGGTGTGATCAGGGGCAGGGTTTCCGTGATTGGTTGATGCCGATTGGCCGCGGTCGCGAAAAAAAATCCGCGGCTGGGAAAACGGGGCACAGTTCGCCCGGATCTTCGATATGTCTATATATAGCGTAGCTGGCCTGACGTGCGTCTATCCATAGGGTAAATTCGTCAACATTCCCAACAATGCTTGGTGATGTGTGATGCCTTCACACCCTGTTTGCCCGGCTGATCCCGAAAAAATCCGTTGCTTCCCATGAATTCCCATGTCACAACTTAATCACGAAGACGGGCAGTGAAGGGGCATCAAGACCCCGCTAGGCGAAGCAGGTTTCATGCAGGCACCCGTTTTCCAAACAGACCCGCCCGCGCGTGCGAGCAGCACCTCCCCCAGGTGGCGCGTGACAGGGTGGGCGAACCCCGAATGGGGCCCATTTTTGGGAACGAGGGCGGCGGATTGGGCAGTGGCAGCGGCCCGATCCGCCTTTCTCTTTTGGGCGGGCGAAAGAGACAGGACAGTGAGGGCGGGCTGGCGTGGCGCGAAAGTTCAGAGGCACAGAGACCGTAAAGGTCGATGGAAAGGGCCGGATGACGGTCCCCGCCCGCTTGCGCAAGGTCTTTGATGCCTGTGATCCCGCATTTGCCACATCCAACACCGGACGCACGCAGCTTGTCGCGGTTTACGGACCCGAATGGTGGAACTGGATCGAGCTTTACAGCATCGACGCCATCGAGGAAATCGACGATCAGATCGACAAGCTGACACGCGGCAGCCGCAAACGCCGCTGGTTGGAGCAATTGATGAATGCGCAGTCGGTCGATCTGGAAATCGACCGGGAGGGGCGGTTGGTATTGCCGCTGAAACTGCGCGAGAAGCTGGCCTTCGACAATGGTGTCGAGACGACATTCGAATCGCATGGCGACTACGTAAAGGTCTACCTGCCGGATTCGCGGCCCAAGGATGTCGAAGAGCTGGAAGAATATGCCGAATCCAAGGGGCCGGGCTTTGATCCGCGTGTGTTCCTCAGCGAAGATGAAGACGAGGAATAGGCGATGGGTGATCCGCATATCCCGGTATTGCTGAACCCGCTGCTTCGCGCCGTTGCGCCGCTGTCGGGGACATGGCTGGACGGCACCTTTGGTGCGGGCGGCTACACGCGCGGCTTGCTGGCCGAAGGGGCCGACAAGGTGATCGGAGTCGATCGCGATCCGTCGGTTTTTGATATGGCGCAGCGATGGGCGGGCGAATACGGCGACAGGTTGCGTCTTGTCGAGGGCACGTTTTCCCAGTTGGACCAGCTGGCGGGTGAGCCGCTTGACGGGGTGGTGCTGGATTTGGGCGTCAGCTCGATGCAGCTTGATCAGGCCGAGCGCGGGTTTTCCTTTCTGCGTGACGGCCCGCTGGACATGCGGATGGAACAGGACGGGCCGTCCGCCGCCGAGTTGTTGAACACGGCGGATGAGGCGTTGATTGCCGATGTGCTGTATCATTACGGAGAAGAGCGCGCGTCGCGCAGGATTGCCCGCGCCATTGTTGCGGCGCGGCCCCTGTCCACGACCGCCCAGCTTGCCGAAGTGGTCTCTGGCTGCCTGCCGCGCCCCAAGCCCGGGCAAAGCCATCCTGCCACCCGCAGTTTTCAGGCGATCCGCATCTGGGTGAATGATGAATTCCGCCAGCTTGTCGATGGCCTTTCCGCTGCCGAGCGCGCCTTGAAGCCCGGTGGCCAGTTGGCCGTGGTGACGTTCCATTCGCTGGAAGACCGGATCGTCAAACGCTTTATGCAGGCGCGATCGAATTCGGGCGGGGGGGGCAGCCGCTATGCCCCTGTGCAACAGATGGCGCCTGCGGCGTTCAAGATGCCGTTTCGCCGTCCCATTGGCCCTGACCCCGAGGAAACCGACCAGAACCCAAGGGCGCGTTCGGCGCTGTTGCGGGTGGCGGTGCGGACCGATGCACCCGCAGGAAGCGCCGATGAATCCGCGTTGGCGATGCCCCGGTTGCCCGGCAAAAGGGGGGCGTGATGCGGTCGCTGACCTATCTGGCCGTTACCTTGTTGGTCATGGGGCTGGCGTTCTGGGCCTATCGCGAAAACTATCGAACGCAGGCGGCTATCAGTTCCATGTCGCAGGTTCAGCGTGAAATTGCACGCCTGCGCGAGGATCTGGGCGTGCTGCGTGCCGAATGGGCCTATCTGAATCGTCCCGAACGCCTGGCCGAGCTGGTCGATCTGAATTTCGAACGCTTGCAGCTGGTGCCTGTGGATTCCGACCAGTTCATGGGGCTTGAGCATATCGATTACCCCAGGCCGCCAGCAGCAACACCGACCGACAACACGGGCGATGACGCCAATCCTGAGGAGCAGAAGCCATGATCCGCACACCTTTGCGCCCGTTGGCCCGTATTCTGCGTGCCCGTGACCGTGGTGAAAACCCGGATGAAATCGAGGCCGAAAACCGCCGCTTGCGCCACGAAGCCATTCAGGACAAGGCACGCCGTCGTGCCGAAGGGCGGCTGGTGTTGATGTCGGCCTGTTTCGTCATGGCTTTCGTGACCGTTGGTGTCCGGATGGGCGCGCTGGCTTCCAGCGAACCAAGTGAGCCACGCGCGCAGGTATTGTCTGCGCAGATCATCTCGCAACGCGCGGATATCACCGATCGTCGCGGGCGGGTTCTGGCGACCAATCTGCTGACGCATTCCGTTTACGCCCACCCACACCAGATGGTTGATCCGGTTGGTGCCGCGCGCGGTCTGGCAGCGATCTTTCCCGATCTCGATCAAGATCGCCTGATCCGCGACTTTACCGGCAGTCGGAAATTCATGTGGATCAAGCGCAAGGTCAGCCCCGAGCAGATGCAGGCCGTGCATGACATAGGCGAGCCGGGTCTGCTGTTCGGCCCGCGTGAGATGCGCATCTATCCCAATGGCCGTATCGCCAGCCATATCCTGGGCGGTTCCGGTTTTGGCCAGGAAGGTGTCAGCAGCGCCGAGGTGCTGGGCATTGCCGGCGTGGAAAAGGCGTTCGACAACTGGCTTCGTGACCCGTCGAATGACGGAGCTCCGTTGGCATTGTCCATCGACCTGACCGCGCAATCCGCGATGGAGGAGGTGCTGGATTCCGGCATGAAGCTGATGAATGCCAAGGGCGCGGCAGGAATCCTGCTGGAAATCGAAACCGGAGAAGTGGTCGCGATGGCCAGCCTGCCCGATTTCGACCCCAATAATCGTCCGCGCCCGTTGCTGAAGGGGGATCCCTCGGACAGCCCGTTGTTCAATCGCGCGGTGCAGGGGCAATACGAACTGGGGTCGACCTTCAAGATCTTTCCGGTCGCGCAGGCCATGGACCTGAAGCTGATCAACCCGAATACCGGTATCAATTCGGCCAGCCCGATGAAGATCGGCAAGTATCTGATCCATGACTTCCACAATTACGGCAAGCAACTCAGCGCGACCGATGTGATCGTGAAATCCTCGAATGTCGGGACGGTCCGCATCGCGCAGATGCTGGGCGTCGAACGTCAGAAAGATTTTCTGGAAAAGCTGGGCCTGTTCAAGCCGACGACGATTGAGATGGTCGAGGCGCCGACCGGCAAACCACTTGTCCCGTCGCGATGGCCTGCGGTTACCTCGGCGACCGTGTCCTTCGGGCACGGTTTGGCGGCCAGCCCGCTGCATCTGGCGGCGGCATATGCAACGATCGGGAACAAGGGCAAGACCGTCACCCCGACGTTGATTCACGGGCGCAAGCGCGCCGAAGGCGAACAGATCCTGTCCCCGCGCGCCGCTGAACTGTCCATCGGGATGCTGCGCCAGGTTGTCACCCGCGGCACGGCGCGGCAGGCCGAGGTCGAAGGCTATGAGATTGCCGGCAAGACCGGGACCGCTGACAAGCCCCGCCCGGCGGGTGGCTATTACAAGGATAAGGTTGTCGCGACCTTTGCCTCGCTGTTTCCTGCCAGCGATCCTAAATACGTCCTGATCGTGACGTTGGATGAGCCTTCGGTCGTGAATGCGCGCGGTCGGGAAAGCCGGACGGCGGGCGCAACGGCCGTGCCCGTCGCTGCCGAACTGGTGCGCCGTCTGGCGCCGCTGTTGGGGCTTGAGGCCAGAACCGACGAAAAACTGCCGAAGATTGCAGCGCGCTTTCAGCCGCGTGTTGAACCCGCGCCCGGCGATGCGATAAAGCTCGTCTCGAACAAATAACGGGTGACAGGGTGAAGCAGGCCACGAAATCGCTGTCGCAGCTTGGGCTGCGCGCAAGGGACGGACGCGACCCCGTCATAACCGGGCTGTCGATCGATAGCAGAACCGTCAAGCCCGGACATTTGTTCGCAGCATTGCCCGGTTCCAGCATCCACGGAGCCGAATTTATCAGCTATGCGTTGCGAATGGACGCCGGGGCCATCCTGACCGATCGCGAAGGTGCCGCGATGGCGGCTGATCTGCTGGGGGATTGGCAGGGGGCGTTGGTCGTGGTCGAAGACCCCCGCGCCGCCCTGGCGGGGGCGGCTGCCTTGTGGTTCGAGGCCCAGCCCGAACATGTCGTGGCGGTGACGGGCACATCGGGTAAAACCTCGGTTGCCAGCTTTACGCGCCAGATCTGGCAAGCGCTTGGACATAAGGCGATCAGCCTTGGGACGATGGGGGTCGAGGGTGATCACCAGGCGAAACTTGCGCATACGACACCCGAGCCGGTGACGTTGCATCGTGTTCTGTCCGAGGCCGCCGAGGCAGGCGTGACCCATGCCGCGATGGAGGCGTCAAGCCACGGTCTGGATCAGCGACGGCTGGACGGTGTTCGCGTCGAGGCCGGGGCATTTACCAATTTCAGTCAGGACCATCTGGATTACCACGCCGGGTTTGACGAATATTTTGCCGCCAAGGCGCTGTTGTTCAATCATATTCTGGAAGATGGCGAAGCCGCGGTCATCAATATCGATGGCGAGCGGGGCCGCCAGATGGCCGAAATCGCACGGGATCGCGGTCTGGCGGTCACGACGGTCGGGTATGGCCCGGATGCGATGCTGCGAATTCTTGGCCAGCGTTTCGACGCCACCGGTCAGGATTTGCGCTTTTCGATCATGGGCCAGACACAACTTGTCCGGCTGCCGTTGATCGGCGGGTTCCAGGCCGAAAACGTGCTGGCCGCCGCCGGGCTGGCGCTGGCCTGCGGAGAAAGCGCCGAACATGTCCTGTCGGTCCTGCCGCAATTGCAGACGGTTCGCGGTCGCATGCAACTGGTCGCACAACGCGAAAATGGTGCGGCGGTCTTTGTCGATTACGCGCACAAGCCCGGCGCGGTGGTTGCGGCTTTGCAATCCTTGCGGCCCCATGTGATGGGGCGGATCGTGATCGTTCTGGGCGCCGGGGGCGATCGTGATCGGGGCAAGCGTCCGCTGATGGGGCAGGCCGCGCGTGAATTTGCGGATGTGGTCATCATCACCGATGACAATCCCCGCACCGAAGACCCGGCCGGCATTCGTGCCGCGGTCATGGAGGGGGCCGGACCTGAAGCAACCGAGATCGGTGATCGCGCCGAGGCGATCCTGCGTGGCGTCGATGCCTTGCAACCGGGCGATGCGTTGCTGATTGCGGGCAAGGGCCATGAAACCGGCCAGCTCGTGGGTCAGGATCTCTATCCGTTTGACGATGCCGAACAGGCCTCGGTGGCCGTCGCGGCGCTGGATGGCAAGATATGAGCTTGTGGAGCGCCGCCGAAGCCGCCGCCGCAACACATGGGACCGCGCAGGGGGACTGGACCGCCACAGGCGTGTCGATCGACACGCGCAGCCTCCAACCCGGCGATCTGTTCGTTGCATTGAAAGATCAGCGGGATGGGCATGATTTCGTCGCCCAGGCCCTGCAAAAAGGCGCGGCCGCGGCACTGGTCAGTCATGTGCCAGATGATGTGCCGGCTGATGCGCCGCTTCTGGTCGTGCCCGATGTCCTTCATGCGCTGGCAGATCTGGGCCGGGCCGGGCGCAAACGCATGGCGGGCCGCGTGATCGCGATTACCGGTTCTGTCGGCAAGACATCGACCAAGGACATGGCGCGCGTCGCATTGAACGGGCAGGGGCGTATTCATGCCGCCGAGGCCAGCTACAACAATCACTGGGGTGTTCCCCTGACACTGGCGCGGATGCCCGCCGATACGGATTTCGCCATTGTCGAGATCGGGATGAATCATCCCGGTGAAATCGAACCGCTGGCCCGGTTGGCCCGCCCTCATGTCGCGATGATCACCACCGTTGCCGCGGCCCATCTTGAGGCTTTTGGCGCGATAGAAGGTATCGCCCGCGAAAAGGGTGCCATATTTCAGGGTCTTGAACCGATTGGCACCGCCATCCTGCCCGAAGATTTGCCGGTCACGGGCCTGCTGCGCGATTGTGCCGATGCGGCGGGGGCGATTGTCGTCGGCTTTGGCCGGGACGGCATGGCTCGGCTGATCATGGCGCGGCCAGTCGACGACTGGCTGAAATGTCGTGCCCGCGTGTCCGGCGAAATGCTTGACTTTACACTTGCGACAACCGGGGCGCATTTCGCGATGAATGCGGTCGGGGTTCTGGCTGCACTGGCTGCCGCAGGGGCCGATATCCGTCGGGCCGGGGCCGCGCTTGCCGCCTGGCAGCCGCCGAAAGGGCGCGGCGCCGTCGAGGATCTGGGCACGATTCGCCTGATTGATGACGCGTTCAACGCCAATCCCGCCTCGCTGGCCGCGGGGCTTGCCACGCTTGCCGGGCTGGAAGGGCAGCGCCGCGTTGCTATTCTGGGCGATATGCTTGAACTGGGTGAAGATGAAATCGAGATGCACCGCGCCATTGCCGGGGATCCGGCGATTGCCGCGGTTGACCTGATTCATTTGGCCGGTCCACGCATGCAGCATCTTTTCGATGCATTGCCTGCGGAAAAACGCGGGGTATGGGCCGAAAATTCTGCCGAGCTTGCCGCGCAGGCGGGCTCGCTGGTTCAGGATGGCGATATCGTATTGGTAAAAGGGTCGAAATCCTCGCGGATTTCCACCGTGGTTGACGCGCTGCGTAAATCTGGGCAGACGGCGGACCTCAAACGAGGGGATGATGAATGCTCTATTGGCTGAGCAGCTTTTCGGAAGGGGGCGACCTCTTCAATTTGTTTCGATATATCACTTTCCGGGCCGGCGCCGCATTTTTCACGGCACTTATATTCGGGTTCATCTTTGGCCGGCCGCTGATCAATTACCTGCGCAAATCCCAGAAGAAGGGGCAGCCGATCCGCGATGACGGACCCGAAAGCCATTTCGTCAAGGCGGGAACGCCGACGATGGGCGGGCTGCTGATTCTGTCAGCATTGTTCGTTTCGACCCTGCTGTGGGCGCGATTGGACAACGGCTATGTCTGGATCGTGCTGACCGTGACTGCGGGTTATGCGGCGATCGGTTTTGCCGACGATTACGCCAAGGTCAGCAAGAACAATACCAAGGGTGTGCCCGGCCGGGTTCGCATGGGACTGGGCCTTGCGCTGGCCTTTCTGGCCTCGGGCTGGGCCATGTGGCTGCATCCCAGCGACCTGAGCGGGCAGCTGGCATTGCCGGTCTTCAAGAATGCGCTGATCAATCTGGGCGTGTTCTTCATCCCTTTCGCGATGATCGTGATCGTCGGCGCGGCCAATGCGGTCAACCTGACCGATGGTCTGGACGGCTTGGCTGTGATGCCGGTGATGATCGCCGCCGGAACGCTGGGTGTGATTGCCTACACGGTCGGGCGCGTCGATTTCACCGAATATCTCGGGGTGCATCATGTGCCGGGATCGGGCGAGATCCTGATATTCGTGGCGGCGCTGATCGGCGGCGGGTTGGGCTTTTTGTGGTATAATGCGCCCCCCGCTGCCGTCTTCATGGGGGATACCGGATCACTGGCCCTGGGCGGGGCGCTGGGGGCAATCGCGGTGGTCACCAAGCACGAGATCGTCCTGGCGATCGTGGGCGGGTTGTTCGTTGTCGAGGCGCTTAGCGTCATCATTCAGGTGCTGTATTTCAAACGCACGGGCAAACGCGTGTTCCTGATGGCGCCCATCCACCATCATTTCGAAAAGAAGGGTTGGGCGGAACCGCAGATTGTCATCCGCTTCTGGATCATTGCCTTGATTCTGGCCCTGATAGGGCTGGCCACGTTGAAACTGCGCTAGGTTTATCCTCGCGTATCCATGGAGAAGCCGTCATGATTCCGGTCGAGGGCGTCGAAAACCAGACCATTGCCGTTCTTGGCCTGGGCCGTTCGGGCAAGGCAACCGTGGCGGCGCTGACCGCCGGGGGGGCGAATGTCGTCGCCTGGGACGATGGCAATGACACCCGAGAGGCTGCCGCGGCCGAGGGAATCCAGATTCTCGATCTGACGCGCGAGCAATCCTGGCAAGGGGTCACCGCGCTGATCGCTTCGCCGGGGATAGCGCATCTTTATCCGCAGCCACATCCGGTCATCGCGATGGCCTATGCACTGGGTGTGCCGGTCGACAATGATATCGGCCTGTTTTTCCGCAGCTATGCAACGACGGACTGGTCCTATTTCGACCGATCTCCGCGCGTGATCGCCGTGACGGGGTCGAACGGGAAATCCACGACAACTGCGCTGATCCACCATATTCTGCGTGAATGCGGCAGGCCGACCCAGATGGGTGGCAATATCGGCACCGGCGTTCTGTCGCTGGAACCGGCCGTCGACGGAGAGGTCGTGGTGCTGGAGCTGTCAAGCTATCAGACCGATCTGGCGCGGGCCCTGACCCCGGATGTGGCGGTGTTCACCAATCTGTCACCGGATCACCTCGATCGTCATGGTGGCCCCGGCGGGTATTTTGCAGCCAAGCGGCGCTTGTTTGCCGAAGGTGGTCCTGATCGCGCCATCGTTGGCGTGGATGAAAGCGAGGGTCGGTATCTGGCCAATCAATTGTCCATGGGACCATCCGATGACCGGGTGATCCGTGTGTCTTCGGGGCAAAAGCTGGATCGAGCCGCCTGGTCGGTCTTTGCCCGCAAGGGCTTTCTGTCGGAATATCGCAAGGGTCGTCAGGCAGCCTCGATTGATCTGCGCAACGTCCCGGGTTTGCCCGGCGCGCATAATCATCAGAACGCCTGTGCGGCCTATGCGGCCTGTCGCGCGGTCGGGCTGGCACCGCGCCAGATAGAAGCCGCGTTCCATAGCTTTGCGGGGCTTCCCCATCGCAGCCAACTGGTCGCCGAAATTGGCGGCGTCAAATTTGTCAACGATTCCAAGGCCACGAATGTCGATGCCGCGGCCAAGGCGTTGCAGGCATTTTCGGGGATTCGCTGGATCGGTGGTGGCTTGGGCAAGGATGGTGGTATCGCGGCGCTGTTGCCCTATTTGGGCAATGTCACGAAAGCCTATCTGATCGGACATTCGGCGCGCGATTTCGCATTGGAGATCGCCCAGACGCCCCATGAAATATCCGAGACGATGGAGCAGGCCGTCCGACATGCCGCCGCCGAGGCCCAGCCGGGCGAAACGGTTCTGCTGGCACCCGCGGCTGCCAGCTTTGACCAATACCCGAACTTTGAAAAGCGCGGCGAAGATTTTACGCGTCTGGTGCGGGCTTTGCGGGACGCCTAGACCTCGACAGCAATCTTGCCCATCGGGTTGGAACAACAGGCCAGAATCCATCCATCTTCGATGTCTTCATCCGAGATGCCGCCGTTATGGACCATATGCACCTCGCCCGAGATCTTTCTGACCTTGCAGGTGCCGCAAAGCCCGAAGGTGCAACCTGACGGAATGTTCAGGCCCGCGCGTTTTGCTACTGCAAGCACCGTGTCGGTTTCGGTGCAGCTGGTCGTGACGCCGCTGGCCGTGAAGGCGATCTGGGCGCGGCTTTCCTCGTCGGGGATGACATCGTCGATCTCGGGGGCCTCGGCTTCGGTTTCGACCGGCGCGCCAAAGCTTTCCTGATGGTAGTGGTCCATATCGAACCCCAGCGCGATCAGCATGTCGCGCACCGCCTGCATGAAGGGTTCCGGACCGCAGCAAAACACCTCTCGTTCAAGATAGTCCGACGCCATCAGTCCCAGCATGATCTGGCTGAGCCGACCCTGATAGCCATGCCAGGTCTTGAATGGTTCGGTTTCCTCGACCGTGAAGCGCAGCTGCAGCCCCGGCGCGCGATGCGCAAACTGTTCCAGCCGCTGCCGGAAGATGATGTCCGAAGGGCGGCGGGCTGCGTGCACGAAAACGATGTCGTGATCCTGACCGCTATCCCATGCCCAGGTGGCCATGGACATCATGGGCGTGACGCCCGAGCCGGCAGAGATGAACAGGTATTTCCGGGACGGATGGCGATGGGACGAGAAGATGCCCGATGGACCGAATGCGCGGATCTTCATGCCCGGCTTCAGGTGGTCCATCATCCAGCGCGTTGCAATCGACGTGGCCTGTGCCTTGGCCGTGACGGTGATCGACAATGGTCGTGACGGCGAAGAAGACAGCGTATAGGTGCGCTGGACGTTGCCTGCGGCACCCTTTGACGGGTCGACGGGCAGGTCCAGCGTGATGAACTGGCCGGGCTCATAGTCAAACCATGCCCCGGACGGCGACCGGAACGTAAAGCTCCAAGTGTCATCGGTTTCAGGCACGATCTGGGTGCATTCCAGCATCTCGGAATCGTTCCAGGGTTCGACGGACCAGTTCGTGCGAGGTTTTGTCATTACGTATTACTCTGCTGCTGTTTGCAGTCCAAGGCGTTGGGACATGGTGGCGCAATACCAATCGACCAAATGGATCACGCCGGCTTCCTGGCTGGGGGAATAGGGACCGGGTTCATATGCGGGGCTGAGAATGCCGGCCTGATTTTCCTCGACCACGCGGCGATCTTCGTCATTGGTGGCCAGCCAGACCTCGGTCAGTTTCTGAAGGTCGTAATCCTCGCCCTCGACGGCGTCCTTATGCACCAGCCATTTGGTCGTCACCTCGGTCTCGGTCGGGCTGATCGGCAGGATGCGGAAAACGATGGCATGGTCGGGCAGGAAATGGTTCCAGCTTGAGGGCAGATGATAGAACATCAGCGCGCCGGCATCGTTCCACGGAATGCTGCCCATCCGCCGCGTGACCGCCGCCTTGCCCGACATCGTGAAGCTTTCGGCATTGTCCATCAACGGCACCCGTGCCAGCCGCCATTGCATGTCCGGCGCATTCACGAAACGGGACGGCAGATTCGCCGCATCGCAACGCTCCCAATGTGTCAGGATTTCCGGGCTGGCGGCGTTGGGTCCTTCCATCACCGTCATCAGGGGGTCATCGGAATATGTGCGACAGAGCGAGGGGTGCGACCCACCGCAATGATAGCATTCCCGATTGTTTTCCAGAACCAGCTTCCAGTTTCCCTTTTCGATGATCGTCGAACTGTAGGCGACCTTGGCGTCGGCCAATGCGCTTGGCATGACATAGCGTGTCAGGTTCCCGGCCAGTTCCGGCAGGGCAGGGGGGACGGGCGCGACGCAGATGAACACCATCCCGCCAATATCGACGCAGTGAACCGGTTTCAGGCCGTATTTGCTGGCGTCAAAGCCCTCGCCCATATCGCGGGCGTAAAGCAGTTTGCCATCAAGGTCGTAGGTCCATTGGTGATAGGGGCAGACAAGTTTCGGGCTGTTGCCGTTGGTCTTGGGGCAAAGCCGCTGGCCGCGATGCCGGCAAATGTTGTGAAATGCCCGCAGCCTGCCATCGCTGCCGCGCACGATGATCACCGGATATTCACCCAGTTGCAGGGTCGTGAAGCTGCCGGATTTTGCCAGTTCGCAGGCCGGCACCGCAAAGACCCATTCGCGGTACCAGATCTGTTGCAGATCGTCGCGCAGGGCCTGTTCGCCGCAATACAATTCGCGGGGCAGGGAAAATCCGGGTTGCCGTGCGGCAATAAGTTGGGCTGTTGGCGTTGCCTGGTTCATTACGCACCTGCTGTGAATGGCGCTGGGTCGGGTTCACCGCCACACTAATCCTCATGTGCGTTCGGGACGGCCGTTTTGCGACATCACAATTGCCAAATCAGACATGTCGCGATGCGACGGCGGGAAACTGCGCGGCTGCGTCCCGCGGGCCACACCGGTATTCGCCCGGGCGGTCCCTTGCTGTCCGTGGCGGGGGGGCATATCTGTCGGTGCAACTTGGAAAGGGAATTGCATGCGCTCGACGCTTTCGTATCTTCGTTGGCCTCTGATCGTGACCGGATTGGGTATTGCGCTTGCGGGTTTCCTGGGCTGGGAGTTTTCCCAAAGCTCTGGCGGGGCGCTGTCATTCCTGTTGATCGCGGTTGTTCTGGCCGTGCTCGAAATTTCGTTGTCCTTCGATAATGCCATCGTCAACGCCAACAAATTGCAAGAAATGACCCCGCAATGGCAGCGACGTTTTCTGACCTGGGGGATCCTGATCGCGGTGTTCGGGATGCGGATCGTTTTTCCACTGTTGATCGTGGTGATCGCGGCGCGAATCGGACCGCTGCAGGCCATCGAACTGGCCGCCGCGCATCCTGCGCAATACGCCGAACTGATCCGCGATGCCCATCTGCCCATCGCGGCTTTCGGTGGTTCTTTCCTGATGCTGGTGGCGCTGAGCTTCTTCTTTGATCAATCCAAGGAAGTCCACTGGATCGGGCGGCTTGAACGGGCGCTGCGGGCCTGCGGTTCGGTGCGCGGGATGGAGGTCGGTTTCGTGCTGGTCTTCATTCTGATATTCGTCTGGCTGTTGCCGGTGCGCGATGAACGCATGTTCATGTTCAGCGCGATGTGGGGCATAGTGACCTTTCTTGCGGTGGATGCGCTTGGCCATGTTCTGGACAAATGGGGCAGTGCACAGGCGGCAGCCTGCAATGGCACCGCGCGCGCCGGCCTTGGCGCGTTCTTGTACCTGGAGGTGCTGGATGCGTCGTTCAGCTTTGACGGCGTGATCGGTGCGTTCGCCCTGACGCAGAACCTGTTTCTGATTGCCATCGGACTTGGAATCGGCGCTATGTATGTGCGGTCGATGACCGTCATGCTGGTCGAAAAGGGGACCCTGGCCGAGTTTCGCTATCTTGAACATGGCGCCTTCTGGTCCATTCTGACACTTTCGATCATCATGTTTGGCCAGACGATGTGGCATCTGCCCGAGGTTGTGACCGGGCTGCTGGGCGCGGGCTTTATCGCAACCGCCTTCATCAGTTCGGTGCTATGGAACCGTCGCAACTGTTAGGGCGGTTTCAGAACTGATCCAGAAGATCCAGCATCTGCGCCGGCAGTTGATCTTCGCGCAGCGTGAAATTTCGTGGTGCGGCGCTGCCCTGAATGATGGTGATCCGATAGATCAAGCGATCGGCGCATGCGTTGCAGGGGGTGCGGGCCAGGCGCGCCAGCTGTTCGGGGCCAAAGACCTTGCACAGTTCCCGGCGTAGCTGGGTCGATTGCTGATCGACATCGATACGTTTGTTCAGGTTCGGGGCAGCAAAGCCGCCAATGCCACCCTGTGCCGCGATTTCAATGATCATGGCGATGCATCCGCCCGCAATGGCATCCATCAGCGAATCCTAGCCTCAGATGCCAATTCCCACAAGTTTCCATGCCCGGCGCAGCAAAACGGTTTCAAAGCTGCCGGGACCGGCCAGATCGGTTGCGGCGGACATGGTCTGGTCTGCCCAGTCGGCGAAGGTCGCCATCGGATTGTTCAGCCTTTGCAGCGCGCGATACCAGACGCGCCCCGGCAGTTCCCAGGAACGTCCGCCGACATAGTTGCAGAACAGGTAGAAGGCGTGATTGGGGATCCCGGAATTGATATGCACACCACCATTGTCATCGCTGGTCGTCAGGAATTGGTCCATGTGCCAGGGCTGGGGATCCTGTCCCAACATGTCATCTGCATAAGCGGTTCCGGGGGCCTTCATGCTGCGCAGGGCGGTGCCGTTAATCCCCGGCCCCAGAATGCCGCGCCCGACCAGCCAGTCTGCCTCGTGGACCTGTTGGCCAAGGCGTCTCTGCAGGGCCAGGCTGCCAAAGACATCTGCGATGCTTTCATTCAGCGCACCGGATTGGTTCTCATAGATGAGACCGCCAGAATGCTGAATGACGCCATGCGCCATCTCGTGTCCGATAACGGATAGCTCAAGGAAAGTCCGGAAAACCTGACCGTCGCCGGTTCCATAGGCCATCTGGCTGCCATCCCAGAAGGCGTTGTTATAGTTGCGGCGGTGACGCACCGTCGCGATCAACGGCATTCCGGCCCCATCCAGGGAATTTCGGCCGTATTCTTCTGCGAACAGCGAAAACACGTCACCGGCACCGTCATAGGCCAGGTCGACATCGCGGTCCCCGGCAGAGGGGTCACCTTCCTGGCGCAGCAGCCTGCCGGGAAGTGCCGCCTTGAACTCGCCGTCATGGATGCGGCGGTCGGGGCAGCACAATGACCCGTCATCGCTTCGCGCCTGTGCTTCCAGACCCGCGAAATCCCCGTGGGGGCCTGGCCCCGTCGTGGCGTGTTCGTTCCGTTCGTCCCGCAGTTTTTCCGTTTGCTTCAACAGGCTGCGTGCCATGCGGGCGGTGCTTTCATCGCCGCGTAGTGCCAGAACCCGCAACATATGCGGCGGAATGATGCAGGTGATGGGGTGATGTGATGCACAAGACAACGAAAAGCACATGGGGCGACTCCGGTCGTGATGGTCGGTCAAGACTAGCACGGCTCAGCTCGCATCGCATCAGCTGTGCCCGCCCGCGTCGCATCGACGCAGGCGGGCAAGGGCAGGCATCAATCGATGCGGACGCCGGTTTCCCGGTGGAACAGATGCAGGCTGGCACGATCAAACCCCAGCCGCAGCGTGTCGGCCAGTTCTGAATCTGAGGGCAGGGTAATGGTCAGCTTTTCACCACCGGTCTGGCCGTGCACAAGGCGCTGCGCCCCCAATTCCTCGACGGCCAGCACATCCATCAGGATGGGGCCATCGGGGGTGACGGTCAGGTCTTCGGGGCGGATTCCGATGGTCCCCGCATGGGCCGTGCCGGGCAGGTGCGGAACCGCGCGTGCATCGATCAGGTTCATCGCCGGGCTGCCGATAAAGCCCGCCACGAATGCCGAGGCAGGGCGGCGATACACCTCTAGCGGGGTGCCGATCTGTTCGACCTTGCCGCCGTTCAGGACAACCAGGCGGTCGGCCAGTGTCATCGCCTCAAGCTGGTCATGCGTCACATAAAGCGACGTGGTGCGCAGCCGTTTTTGCAGCTCCTTGATTTCCAGCCGCATCGCGACGCGCAGCTTGGCATCAAGGTTGGACAGCGGTTCGTCAAAAAGGAACGCGGCCGGCTCGCGCACGATGGCGCGGCCCATCGCCACACGCTGGCGTTGTCCACCGGACAGGGCGCGGGGCTTGCGGTCAAGGAATTGGCCGATTTGCAGAATCTCGGCGGCTTCGTTCACGCGCCGGTCGATTTCGGCCTTCGGGGTGCGCCGGTTCTTCAGCCCATAGGCCAGATTCTGGCGCACCGACATATGCGGATAAAGCGCATAGTTCTGGAAAACCATGGCAATGTCGCGGTCGGCCGGTTCGACCTGATTGACGACGCGTTCGCCGATACGCACTTCGCCATCGGTGATGTTTTCCAGTCCGGCAACCATGCGCAGCAATGTCGATTTGCCACAACCCGACGGGCCAACCAGAACGATGAATTCGCCATCGGCGATATCGATATTCACATCTCCGACCGCGCGCGTCCCGCCCGGATAGACCTTGCCGAGATTGTTGAGTGTAATTGAGGCCACGTTATTTCTCCGTCTCGACAAGACCTTTGACGAACAGCTTTTGCATGCCGATGACAACCGCAACAGGCGGCAACATCGCCAGCACGGCCGTCGCCATGACCAGATGCCATTGGGGCAAACCATCTACCGCATCGGCCATGCGTTTGATGCCCGCCACGATGGTGTAATATTGCGCGTCAGTGGTGACGAGCAGCGGCCAGAGATACTGGTTCCAGCCATAGATGAACAGAATGACGAACAGTGCCGCCATATTGGTGCGCGACAATGGCAGCAGGATGTCGCGGAAGAACTTCATGGGACCGGCGCCGTCGATGCGCGCGGCCTCGACCAGTTCGTCCGGCATGGTCAGGAATACCTGCCGAAACAGGAAGGTCGCCGTCGCACTGGCGATCAGCGGGATCGACAGACCGGCATAGCTGTTCAGCAGGCCCAACCCGGCAACGACCTGAAAGGTCGGCACGATCCGCACCTCGACCGGCAACATCAGCGTGATGAAGATGCACCAGAAAGCCAGGCCACGGAAAGGAAAGCGAAAATAGACGATCGCAAAGGCCGACAGGATCGAGATGGCGATCTTGCCGACCGCAATGGCAAGGGCCATGATCAGACTGTTCAGCATCATCCGCGCAACAGGCGGGGTGCCGCTGGTCGAGACACCGCTATCCAGCATCTTGCTGTAGTTTTCGACCAGATGGGGGCCGGGCCACATTGGGACCGTGCCCGACATGAAATCGGTGGCACTGTGGGTCGAGGCGACAAAGGCCACCCAGACCGGCAGCGCAACAACGACCACGCCAAGCACAAGGACCAGATGGGCCAGCAGGTTCAGACCGGGGCGGTTTTCGATCATCAGTATTCGACCTTCTTTTCGACCCAGCGGAACTGGATGACCGTCAGCGTGACGACCAGCAGCATCAGAACAACCGATTGCGCAGCCGAGCTGCCGATGTTCTGGCCGACGAAGCCGTCGAAATAGACCTTGTAGACCATGATATTGGTTGCCTGCGCCGGACCGCCTTCGGTCGTGGCATCGATCACCCCGAAAGTGTCGAACATCGCATAGACGATATTCACGACCAGCAGGAAGAAGGTCGTGGGCGACAGTAGCGGAAAGGTGATGTCAAAGAAGCGCCGCACCGGACCCGCGCCGTCGATCGCCGCAGCCTCGCGAAGGCTGGCGGGAACGGCTTGAAGGCCCGCGACAAAGAACAGGAAATTGTAGCTGATCTGCTTCCACGCGCTGGCGACCACCACAAGGATCATCGCGTCGGTCTTGGAACTGATATGGTTCCAGTCATAGCCGATCACGTTCAGCACATAGGGCATCACGCCGATGGTCGGGTTGAAGATGAACCACCACAGGATACCTGCCACCGCCGGGGCCACCGCATAAGGCCAGACCAGCAAGGTTGTATATAGCCGCGTCGACCGGATCATGCGGTCGACAGCAACGGCCAGCAATAGCGACAGGCCCATCGACAGTGCTGTGACCAGAACGGCGAAAACGGCCGTGACCTGAAGCGAATTCATGTATTCCGGGCTGTCCAGAAGGGCGCGAAAATTTGCCAGCCCGACAAAGCTGGAATTGATGCCGAACGCGTCTTCGCGAAGGAAGCTCTGCTTGATTGCCTGACCGGCGGGCCAGAGAAAGAAGATGAAGGTGATGGCCAGCTGTGGTGCCAGCAAAAGCCAGGGCAGCAGCTGATTGTTGAAGATTGTGCGCTTCATCGGGGATCCGGTCAGAAAATGGAACAGGGGGCGCGAAGATGCGCGCCCCCCGGGATTGTAGCAGGCTTACTGGTTCTGGGCCTGGAATTCCTCGATCAGCTTGTTGCCGCGCTCGACAACGCTGTCCAATGCGCCTTGTGCATCCTTCGAACCGTTCAGCAATTGCTCGAACTCTTCGTCGATGACGCCACGGATCTGGACGTAGTTTCCGAACCGCAGACCTTTCGAGTTCTCGGTCGGCTCGTTCAGCGTGATCTGTTGCAACCCGACCTCGGAACCCGGGTTTTCGGAATAATAGTTCTGTTCCTTGCCCAGATCATAGGCCGCCTGCGTGATCGGCAGGTAGCCCGAGAACTGGTGCCAGTCGGCCTGAACCTCGGGGCTGGACAGATATTCGAAGAACTTGGCTGCACCGGCATATTCTTCGTCGGGGCGACCAGACAGAACCCACAGGGTCGCGCCGCCGATGATGCTGTTCTGAGGGGCGCCCTCGACATCGTCGTAATAGGGCAGCATGCCGTAGCCCAGCTCAAAATCGGTCGCATTGGCGATGACCCCGGCGCGGCTGGCCGAGCTGTTCATGATCATCGCGCATTCCTGCGAATAGAACATCGGCGGGGCGTTGTCGCCGCCAACCGGGCCGCCATATTTGAAGACGCCTTCATCGGCCCATTTCTTCATGTTGCCCCAGTGCTTGACCTGCGCCGGGCCGTTCACGGTCAGGCGCGCCTCAAGGCCGCCAAATCCGTTCTGCTCGGTGCCGATCGGCTGGTTATGCCAGGCGCTGAAATTCTCGGTCTGGATCCAGCTGACCCAACCGGTGGTGAACCCGCAGCTGGCCGCGCCGCTTTCCATGATCTGTTTGGAAAACTGTTCCATCTCGCCCCAGGTCTTCGGGGGTTGCTCGGGATCGAGACCGGCCTTTTCGAACACGTCCTTGTTGTAATACAGGATCGGGGTCGAGCTGTTGAACGGCATCGACAGCATGTTGCCATCGGTGTCGGTGTAATAGCCCACGACGGCGGGCAGAAAGGCGTTCTGGTCGAACTGGACGTCGTTGTCCTGCATCAGCTGATAGACCGGAACAATGGCGCCCTCGGCGGCCATCATGGTGCCGGTGCCGACCTCGAAGACCTGCACGATGGCGGGCTGTTCCTTGGCGCGGAATGCCGCGATCGCCGCGGTCATGGTTTCAGGATAGGTGCCCTTGTAGGACGGGATGACGTTGTATTCATCCTGGCTGTCATTGAAGCCCTGGACGATTTCTTCCAGCTTGGCGCCCAGTTCGCCGCCCATGGCGTGCCACCATTGAATATCGGTCTGCGCATTCGCAGCCGACATGGACGCGATCAGCGCAAAGGCCGATACGGTAAAGGTACGAGACATGTTTTCCTCCCAGTGGAGTTGCGGTTCGTCGTCGGCCTAGTGGCGTTTGATGACGAACACGCAACGTTATTATGAAGGAAATGTGACAGTGTTTGTCCGAACGGTCAATATTCGGTTTTTTTCGACTTTGTTGTTTGATTTTCTATGTTTGTCGACAACGTTCGGTTGTGATCCTTGTGTCAGTTTTCGCTTTTTGCACCGAATAATGACCGCAGCCGCGCAGCTGCCGGAATCACTGTCGCCTGCAACATCGGGTTGATGATGCGGGTTGCGAGGGGAATAAGCAGCAACCCCAATATCAGCCCGGCGATCCCGTCAAAAAACGCTGTTGTCGCCCAACTGGCCGCGCCGGAAAAGCGGGTGATCATGTGGCCGACGGCCTCGGCCTGATGGTGGATCCAGTCATAGGGCGCGTGCCACCCCAGATCGGCCAGCCCGTGAATGACGATATTCCCGCCAACCCACAACATTGCCGCGGTGCCGATTATGGTCAGGGCAGTCATCAGGCCGGGCATGACCTTGACGATACCACGCCCCAGTGCGGCAACCGCACCACGCCCCTGTGTCGCCAGATGAACCCCCACATCGTCTGCCTTGACGATCAATGCGACCGCGCCATAGACGGCTACGGTGATGCCGATTGCGACAACCAGAAGGATCACCCCTTTCATCCAAAGCGAATCCTCGGCGGGAATCGTGGACAGGGCGATGGTCATGATCTCGGCTGACAGGATGAAGTCTGTCTTGATCGCCCCGGCAACGCGCTGTTCCTCCAATGCGGCACCGTCACCTTTGGGATGTGTGTGCTTTTCGCTGTCATGGCGGTCGGAATGCACGAAAAGATGTGCGATTTTCTCGGCGCCTTCGAAACACAGATACGAGCCGCCGATCATCAGAAGGGGGGTGATCAGCCAGGGTGCGAATACCGACAGCAACAGGGCCACGGGCAGCAGGATCACCAGCTTGTTGAAGAATGACCCCTTGGCGATTTTCCAGACGATCGGCAACTCGCGGCTGGCGTGAAAGCCCTGAACGTATTTCGGCGTGACTGCCGCGTCATCGATCAGGGCGCCTGCGGCCTTGGCCCCGGCCTTTGCCGCCTGTCCGGCCACATCGTCGATTGATGCCGCGGCGACCTTTGAAATCGCAGCTACGTCATCCAAAAGCGCTATCAGCCCGCTCATGCCTTGTCCGATCCTGTCCTGTTCGTCACACTGAAACTGAAAGCACTGGGCGCGGGTTGCAACCCCGCATGCGGCGCCCAGGGCAGGATTTGGTCATGGCGCTCAACACAAAAGGCCCGTGCGGTAGGGATCGCACGGGCCAGTCCGCCGGCCCGGAACCGGGCGCGGGCAGAGCGCTATATCTTTACATCTTGGGGGTCATGACAGTGTCGATGACATGAATGACGCCATTGGACTGATCCACATCCGGGAGCGTCACGGTGGCAACGGCACCGTTCTCGTCAGTCAGTTGCAGCGCGTTGTTGTCGGGGTTGATCGATGCCGTCAAGGTGCAGCCGCCAAGGGTCGGGACCGGATGCGCACCGCCATCATCCGCGATCATCTTGCCGATGGCGGGCGACATCGCGTCGGCGGCAACAACATGGCATTTCAGAACCGTCGCAAGGGTTTCCTTGTTCTCGGGTTTCATCAGGTCCTTGACGGCCTCGGGCGGAAGCTTGGCAAAGGCCGAATTGGTCGGGGCAAAGACCGTGAACGGTCCGGGGCCCATCAGGGTATCGGCCAGGCCGGCGGCTTTCACGGCTTCGACCAGGGTGGTGTGATCCGCCGAATTCACGGCGTTTTCGACGATGTTCTTGTCGGCAAACATCTCGGCGCCCCCAACCATCGTATTTGCGGCCCAGGCACCCCCGGCCAGCGCGGTCATGGCGGTTGCAATGAAGACGGTTTTGATGCGGGTCATGGTGTTCCTCCTTGAAGTCCAGAACGAGGTTTTCTCGTCCTTCTGACCACAACCACGAAGAGGAGCGGGAAAAGTTGCGCAGAGCGATGCGTTTTAAGAGATCACGACCGCGTGAGTGGTGAAATCGCGACCACCGGGCCAGTGGCCTGACCTGTCGGAGAGCCGCCTTCGGGTTCGTCGGACAGGGCAATCTGAATATCTTCGGACGGGTCCAGCCCATCCGGCAAGGTCATGCGCAACGTTCCTTCGCGGGGCACCAGCCCGATGGAAATCGGGGCCGAGCCATCGGCTTTGATCCACCAGATCTCGTAGTCGCGCCCTTCGGCGGCGGCACCACTTTCCAGTGCAATCTCCATGTCGCGTCCATCGACCCGGGCCGCAACGCGCAGCGATGCATCTTCGGTCACAAGTTCGGCCGCATAATCGGCCGATGCAGCGGGACGATCGGTTTGTTGCGGTATCCACAGGAACAATGCGACAGCGGCCGCCGACGCCAGACCCAGAACCGCAGCAAATCTGCGCCGCCACCAGGGGATGGACGCGTCAAGTTCCTCGGCCAGCGGCGCCTGACCATGCCCCAATCTTTCACGAATGCCCTGACGCGCGCGGGCGGGGGCCATGACCGGGGTCAGCCCCTCAGCCATTGCGGACAGGCGTTCCTGCCAGTCTAGGACCGATTGCGCAAAAGCGGGGTCGTCGGACAGGCGGGCGACGGTTGCGGCGGCTTCATCCCCTTCCAGCAGACCCAGCGCCAGTTCTGCGGCCAGGGCCTCGTCTTCTTCTTGCGGGGTGAGGGGGGCGTCATCTGTCATTGGCTGACACAATCTTTCAGGCGCAACAGACTGCGGCGCAACCAACTGCGGACGGTATTGATCGGCTTGCCCTCTCGTTCGGCCAGATCGGCATAGGTGGCACCTTCCAGATAGACGGCGCGGACCGCCCCCGCCTGCTGGTCGGCCAGCAGCGCCAGACACTCATCCAGCAGTCGACGTTCCTGAGCGCGAATCGCAGCCGATTCCGGCCCCGGCTCGGAGGACGCGACCGTTGCCGCGATATCGGCGGTGTCAGAGGTCGGGCGGGACTTGCGGGCCCGCAATTTATCAATGGATCGGTTGCGGGCGATGGTGATCAGCCACGTCATCGGTGACAGCCCGTTTGACGCATAGCGCGACGCGTTCTGCCAGATCTTGATATAGACGTCCTGCAGGGTTTCCTCTGCTTCGGGGCGATCCTTCAAGACGGCCAGGCAGACTGCGTGCAGTTTGGGGGAGGTTGCATCATAAAGCGCATCAAACGCCGAGCGGTCGCCCAGGGCGACCCGTGCGATCATTTCTTCAAGCTGAAGTCGGCGCGCATCCTGCAAACCGGGCCTCGGTCATGGGTTTCCGTTCGGCGCAACCTTATGGGCGCAGTCGGGGGGCGTCAACGCGAGCGTGGCTTGCACAGTTGCCACGAATGCGCGATCAAGGCGCGGATGCGAGGAAAGGGCCCAAGGATGCTGGACGCGAACGCCAAACCAACCGAAGAGATCGACCTGCGCGAAGTGTTCGGTCTGGACAGTGATATGAAGGTAAAGGGATTTGCCGAGCGCACTGACCGCGTGCCCGAGATCGACAGCACCTACAAGTTCGACCCTGATACGACGATGGCGATCCTTGCGGGCTTTGCCTATAACCGCCGGGTGATGATCCAGGGCTATCACGGCACCGGCAAATCGACCCATATCGAACAGGTTGCCGCCCGCCTGAACTGGCCCTGCGTACGCGTGAACCTGGATAGTCATGTCAGCCGGATCGACCTGATCGGCAAGGATGCAATCAAGCTGGTCGACGGCAAACAGGTCACGGTGTTCCATGAAGGCATCCTGCCTTGGGCGCTGCGCAACCAGACGGCCATTGTCTTTGATGAATATGACGCCGGTCGCGCCGACGTGATGTTCGTGATCCAGCGGGTTCTGGAAGCAGACGGCAAGCTGACCTTGCTGGACCAGAACGAGGTGATCACGCCCAATCCGTATTTCCGTCTGTTCGCCACCTCGAACACGGTGGGCCTGGGTGACACGACCGGCCTGTATCACGGCACGCAACAGATCAACCAGGGCCAGATGGACCGTTGGTCGCTGGTCTCGACGCTGAACTATCTGTCCCATGACGCAGAGGCGGCGATCGTGCTGGCCAAGAACCCCAATTACAACAATGAAAAGGGGCGCAAGGTCATCAGTCAGATGGTCAGCCTGGCCGACCTGACCCGCACGGCATTCATGCAGGGCGATTTGTCCACTGTCATGTCGCCGCGAACGGTGATCAGCTGGGCGCAGAATGCGCGTATCTTCGACAATGTCGGCTATGCCTTCCGCCTGACATTCCTGAACAAATGCGACGAGCTTGAACGTCAGACCGTGGCCGAGTTCTATCAGCGGCTGTTTGACGAAGAATTGCCTGAAAGTGCTGCGGCGAAGGCGCTGTGAGGCCGGGTTTCGCGGGGTGGCTGGCTTGCGGGTTTGCGCTTGTCGCAACCCGTATCGGGGCCGAGCCGGTTCTTTCTGCTGAAGAACGCGCCATTCTTCCGCGTGTGCTTCAGGCGGTTCACGTTGACATATCGCAAGAACATATCGGCGCAGAGCGGGCAGTTCTGCTGGCCAGTCGGAACCCGGATGCGGCCAAGGCCGATCTGGTGATCCTGGCTGGGGAACCCGACGATAATGCCGGGCAACCCCTGGCAATCGGGCGCGATCTGGTCTGGATGGGTCTGATGGCGGGGCAGGTGCCCCGCCTGGATGTGACCGAAAGCGGTGGCCTCAGGCTGCATGCCGAACAGATCGGCATCGGTCGTTCCCCTTGGGAAGAGACGCTGACCCTGGCCGAGCGTGAAGGACAGATCCGGATTGCAGGCTATACCCTGAAACAGTGGGATCGTCTGACGGCGGCCTCTGCGACCTGTGACTGGAACCTTTTGACGGGCAATTGGGTGCAGGACGTCACCATGCCTGCCGAGAGCGATCTGCCCCCCATTCATCACGAGGGAAACCGCCCCGCGCATTACCTGTTGTCGGACTGGAACGGCGAAGATCATGGCTGGCCCGATTTCTGCATGGTCGATCTGACTGCGTTCTAGGGGGCTTGCCCCTTGCGACAGGCTGCACGTGGTGGTCTATGGAAGACATGAAGAATTCTGACAACCCCGCCGACCCGTTCAAGAAGGCTCTGACCGAGGCCACCCGCGCGATGGCCGACGAGCGAGAGTTGAACGTGACCTTTAGCGCCGATCCTTCCGGGGTGGCGGGTGATACGATGCGGCTGCCCCAGGTCAGCCGCCGAATGTCGCGCGAGGAAATCCTGCTTGCACGTGGCACGGCCGATGCTTTTGCCATGCGATTGCGGCATCACGACACGGGCACGCACAACAAGTTTGCCCCCAGCGGTCCGATGGCGCGTGAATTGTATGAAGCCATGGAAACCGCGCGTTGCGAGGCGCTGGGCGCGCGCGACATGCCGGGCGCATTGTCGAATATCGATGCCAAGATCGGGGCGGATGCCGACAAGAAGGGTTATGGCCAAATCAACCAGCCCGCCGATGCGCCATTGTCGGTTGCGGCGGGTTACATTCTGCGTCAGGCAGCGACGGGGCGCGATTTGCCGCCTGCTGCGCAGAATGTCGCAGATCTCTGGCGTCCGTTCGTCGAACAGCAGGCCGGCGATGCGATCGCGGATGTGAACGCGGTATTGCACGATCAAGCGGCATTCGCCCGCCTGTCGCGGCGTGTCATAAGCGATCTGGGCTATGGCGATCAGCTGGGTGATGACCCTGACCAACCCGAAGATGACGAGGGCGACGAAAACGCCGAACAGGAAGAAGAGGCCGGCGACAACCAGTCGCGCGATCAGGATGACAGCGAGGAATCGGACGCTTCGGCCGAGCAATCGCAGGAACAGCAGCAGGATGAACGTCAGGCGCAGGTCAGCATGGATGACCAGTCCGATGATCAACTGGCGGATGAAGCGGAGATGCCCGAGGCTGAATCGCCGCCCGATCTGCCGCCTCCGGTCAGCGAGGCTTCGGCTGAATATACTGTCTATAGTCAGGAATGGGACGAAGAAATCCGGGCCGAAGACCTGGCCGACCCCGCCGAGCTTGAACGTCTGCGCGCCTATCTGGACAAGCAGCTGGAACCGTTGCGCGGGGCGGTCAGTCGTCTGGCCAATAAACTGCAGCGCCGATTGCAGGCACAGCAGAATCGCAGCTGGGAATTTGACAAGGAAGAAGGCGTCCTTGACGCAGGCCGTCTTGCGCGTGTGGTCGCGAACCCGACCACGCCGCTCAGCTTCAAGGTCGAGAAGGACACCGAATTCCGCGACACGGTCGTGACGCTGCTGATCGACAATTCGGGGTCAATGCGGGGCAGGCCGATCTCCATTGCGGCAATCTGCGCGGATGTTCTGGCCCGCACGCTGGAACGTTGCAGCGTCAAGGTCGAAATTCTGGGCTTTACCACCCGCGCGTGGAAGGGCGGACAGGCGCGCGAAGCGTGGCTTCAGGACGGTCGTCCGGCGCAACCCGGTCGCCTGAATGATCTGCGCCACATCATCTACAAGCCCGCAGATGCCCCGTGGCGGCGGGTCCGACCGAATCTGGGTCTGATGATGAAGGAAGGTCTGCTCAAGGAAAATATCGACGGCGAGGCGCTGGAATGGGCGCATAAGCGCCTGTCCCGGCGCGCCGAAGCACGCAAGATCCTGATGGTGATTTCAGATGGTGCGCCCGTCGATGACTCCACGCTGTCGGTCAATCCGGCCAATTTCCTTGAAAAGCATCTGCGCGATGTCATCGCCATGGTCGAACGCAAGAAAGCGGTCGAGTTGCTGGCCATTGGTATCGGCCATGATGTGACGCGCTACTATGAACGCGCGGTCACGATCACCGACGCCGAGCAACTGGCCGGGGCGATTACCGAACAATTGGCCGCATTGTTTGACAGCGATCCGCGCAAGCGCGCCCGCGTCATGGGAATGGCGGCTGCGCGTCGCGCTCTGTAAGAATCATGCCAATTCAGGCCGGGCGGCGATCCGCCCGGCACGATGGCGCGGCGCAATGCGCATGACGCCGCGATTACGGGCCGGAAAACAGTAGTTTATTGGCAAAAATGGTGGGCGGTGAGGGATTCGAACCCCCGACATCTTCGGTGTAAACGAAGCGCTCTACCAACTGAGCTAACCGCCCCCGGCCGCGCTTTTAGCCCGCGTGTCGGGGGGAATCCAGCCCTCTTGCGGCCTGATTGCAAGTTTTTCTCAGCACGCTGTGGCTCCGGTCGCGGATGGCGTGCACGACGCCCTGTTCGACTGGCAGGTCATTGATCCGCGTCGCTGGCCAATCCATCGCAATCACGCGCAGCATCCTGAGTGTGATGCCGTGGGTCACGATCAGCGCCGGTCCGGCCAGATCAGCCAGAAATTCCCGGCATCTGTCGTGTAACTGGCTGAAATGTTCGCCCGAAGGGGTCATGTCATACCAATCGATACCGCCCGATTCGAAGATCTTTGGATGGGATTTCTGCAAGTCGGACAGGCAATGCCCGGTGAAGTCCCCGACATCAATTTCGGCCAGCCGCGCGTCGATGCGAAAGCTGTTATCGCTAAAGGCGATCCGTGCTGTTTCCATAGCACGCCCCTGTGGGCTGCTGAATCGATCGGCTTGTATCGGTGCAATGATCCGGGCGAGATCGGCGGCCTGTGATTTGCCCTGATCCGTCAGGTTAGAATCCAGACGTCCTTGCAGGCGCCCCTGCAGGTTCCACATGGTCTGTCCATGTCGCATCAGGAAAATATCGGGACAGGTCATGATCGCCTTGGGTTGCTTATTGCCCGCCGGTTCTAGCCGATCCTGACAATGCCCGGAAAGCGCTGTGTCCGGATCCTTCGCAAAATCGGCGACAGACCGGGCACCAACGCGTCAGGACCAGTAGGAGGCGACCAGAAAGTCCCGCTTCGTCAATCCGGCATCCAGCAGATGCCGTCGCGCCGCGCGGGCAAGGTCAGCATGGGCGGCAAACCAGACGAACTCGTCTTTTGCGAAATGGGCGTCGGACAATCGCCCGATCAGGTCGTCGGTGCACGACACGCGGGGATCACCCGACAATCCGGTCAGGTCATGCGGTGCACAGGCGATATGTGCCGTCACGTCGCCGCGGCTCTCTGCAAGAATGCGGGTCATCGCGGGCAGGGCGGTTTGGTCTCCGAACAGATGCAGGCGGTCCCCGTCAGGGCATCCGCCGCCGCCCGGCCCCATGATGCCGACCGTCTCTCCGATTGGTTCTTTCAGAACCCAGTCCATGGTCGGGCTGTTGGCGTGCCGGAAAATGTCGAATTCCACCCAATCCGGTCCCAAATCCGAAACCGTGAAGACCGGACGATGCAGCGCGTCTTCCCCGTCCGGCCAGCGGACCCGGCCCGAACTGGCCACCCGCGGCCAAATCGGTTGGCGTCCCGGAGCCGGCAACAGCAGGCGAAAGTGATAACCGCCATGCGCGAAACGTGCCGCATCTGATCCGGTCAGGCGAACACGTATGAAATTCCGGGAGATATGGCTGACATCCTGAACCCGCATCAGGGACAGGCCGGGCGCCAGTTCGCCGGTGTTTACATGATCCCATGTGATGTCCAGCCCGATTTCGGCGAACAGTTCCGAAGCATTGTCCCGGAGGTTGCCGATCAGCCTTTGTTCCGGCGCGGCAAGGTCAATGGTCATGCTGTCTGGCTGCGGTGTCAGGCGCAGCTCACAGCCCCAGACGCTTATTGACAGATAGTCGCCGGTCTCGGTCAGGGGCACGTCCCACGCCGCCGCGCGCGCCTTGAGTGCCGCCACCGCGGCGCCTGCCGGGCGGCATACGGTTCCAGTGCTGCGATAGGTCCGAAGATGTGACATGTGTCCGCCCCGTCCGGTTGCATGATCGGCTGATACCAAAGTTTTTTACTTGGTTAATTGACATATCCGACTATTTCAATCAGTTCCTAGCCGCAATTTTGCGTGTGCCTGTCCCGGGCCCGCCGAGCGCCCCCCCGGCCACCACGATCCTTGCCGGTCTGCCGGGTAGGCACGAAGATAGGAAAGGTCGAAACCGACAATGAAACGCCCTCTGATCGCCTGCCTCTTGACCCAGGCTGCAATCTTGCCCGCCGCTGCGCAGGAAACCAGTTTTGTGCTGCCCGAAATCACACTGGAAGCCGAAAGCAATACAACACTTGTTCAGGACGGGTATGTGGCCCAGTCCAGCCGCGAGGCGACCAAGCTGGACACACCGATCGGGCGTATCCCGCAAGCTGTCTCGATCATCACCCAGGATCAGGTCGAAGATCAGGCCCCGCGGACACTGAACGAGGCCCTGGGATACACATCCGGGGCCAATCCGAACAATTTCGGTTTTGACACCCGCTTTGATGCGTTTTTCCTGCGTGGATTTCCGGCCTATTACAATGGCTTTTTCCGGGATGGCCTGCGCCAGTACAACGCGCCGACCGCATGGTTCAAGACCGAGCCATACGGGCTGGAAGGGATTGCGGTTCTGAAAGGGCCGAACTCTTCCCTCTATGGTGTCAGCGGTCCGGGCGGCATCGTGAATCTGGTGACCAAGCGCCCCAAGGATGAGCCATATCACGAAATTCAGGCGACAACCGGCGACAATGACCGCGCCCAGATCGCGGCCGATATTTCGGGGCCGTTGGGTGAAGGCAGCGATTTCAGCTATCGCCTGACCGGGCTGGTCCGTGATTCCAATACCGATCTGGCAGGATACAAGGATGACAAGACCTATATCGCCCCGGCTTTGTCCTGGGATAACGGTCAAACCCGTTTTACCGTTCTGGGTGAATGGTCCAAATCCCTGACAGGAGGCACGGCGGCCTTTTACAACCCTGCTTACGGCGAGGTCTCGGATCTGTATGAAGGCGATCCGGACTATAATGATTTCGACCAGACGCAGTGGCGGCTGGGATATGAGGTCGAGCATGACCTGACCGACAACCTGACCTTTCGTCAGTCGTTCCGCGCGGCGCATGTCGATATAGACCTTGAATATAGCGGGCATTATCCGGTCGGCGCGGATCTGGCGCGATATTGGGGGCATTACCTCGAAGAACTGGACACACAGACAGTGGACACGGGGTTGCGCTGGAATGTCTCGACCGGAAATGTCGATCACGAGATCCTGGCCGGTATCGATGTGACCCATTCCGATTACGACAGCAACAGCCTGGTCGGTTATGTTTCGGCGGCCGATACCGCAGCGCAGGATGTGCCCTTTGCCGGTGCGCAAGATACCGATCAGACCGGCATCTACCTGCATGACCAGATGAGCTGGGGAAACTGGCAGGTCTTTGCCAGCGCGCGCTGGGATCAGGTTGATACCAGTTCGAAGGCGGCGGACGGGACGCTCAGCAGCCAATCCGATGATGGCCGTTCGGGACGTCTGGCGGTCAGCTATGACTGGTCGAACGGAGTCATGGCCTATGCCAGCCTGTCGACTTCGTTCTCGCCCAATCTTGGCTTTGTCTATGACGGCGCAACCGATACAACCGGAAGTCCCGCCGATCCGACCCAATCGACGCAACGCGAAATCGGGATGAAATATGCACCCCAGGGCACGAACCTTCTGCTGTCGGCGGCGTTGTTTGACATCGATCAGCGCGACGGCGTGGTTCTGGATGCGTCGACCGGCATCAACCGCCAGCGCCAGCTGGACCTGAACAGCCGCGGACTGGAACTTGAAGCGCAGGCCAACTGGGACAATGGTTGGGGGCTGATCGCCAGCTATGCCCATCAGCGGGTCGAGATCGAAAAGGGCGCAACCGGAACCGAAGGTAACGAGTTGTCCGCCACCCCCAATGACACCCTGTCGCTTTGGGCCAAATACGATGTTCAGGCCGGCCCGTTGCAAGGCGTCGGGTTGGGCGCGGGCCTGCGCTATGTCGGCGAAAGCTATGGAGATGACACCAACACCATCACAAACGATGCGCGCACCTTTGTAGATCTGGGGGTCAGCTATGATGTGCCGCAGGTTCCCGGCGTGCGGATGCAGTTGAACGTCAAGAACGTCTTCAATCAGGAAAAGCAGACCTGCACCGCAGGATATTGCTACCGTGATGAGGGCCGCACCTGGACCGCAAGCGTCAGCCGGCGCTTCTGAGCATGCGCACGGGGCCGTCAAAGGGGTCATTCGCGATCCTGTCCGGGCTATGGGCTGCCTATGTGGCGCAAAGCGTCATTGGCGGCCTGACATGGGGCGGTTTGCCCGCCGTCCTGCGCGATCAGGGATTGCCGTTGGATCATATCGGGCTGTTGTCCTTGCTGATCGCCCCGTGGGCGCTGAAATTCTTGTGGGCCCCGCAGGTCGAACGTTGGCGTCTGACGCCCGGCGCTGCGCCGCGCAGCGCGGTCATCGTGCTGATCGCGGGCGCAGTTTCGGTGGCCGGACTGGCATTGACGGCGATGTTGGGGTTGAACCCGCTGCTTCCCGCACTTGCCTGTCTGATGCTGGTCGCGATTGCGACATCCACGGCGGATATTGCCGTGGATGGGCATGCGGTTGGCGTTCTGTCGCGCGCACAGCTTGGCTGGGGAAATGCGGCACAGGTCGGGGGTGCCTATGTCGGCTCGGCGATTGGGGGCGGTTTGCTTCTGGTGCTGGTCTCGGCAATGGGGTGGCGATTGGCGGTCTTGACGCTGGCGATCTTGGTTGCAGGGCTGCTTGGCTGGTTTGCGTGGTCTGCGCGCAGTGCGGACAGGGTTGCCGAAACCGCGCCTGAACCCAGCCTGCACAAGGCACTTGCGCGCCGGGACATCAGGCGCGGCATGGTCCTGACCGCAGCCTTTGTGATTGCGCAGAAATCCGCCCTGGGAATGTTGGGACCATTTCTGATCGACCTGGGGTTGCCTTTGGGCGTCGTGGGCTTGCTGAATGGTTTTGGTAGCCTGGTGTTAGGCCTGGTCGGGGCCGTTGCCGGAGGGATTTGCGTGCGCCGTTTCGGGATCGCGACGACGATGGTGCTTGCGCTTGGATTGCAGGCAGTGCTGATGGCCACCCTGGCATGTGGGGCAATGGGCATGGCGATGCCGCAGCCGGTGTTGATCGGCACGGCGCTTGGCGCGGGATCCGCGCTGCTGGCATTCGGGTTCACCGCACTTTATGCCCAGTTCATGCGTTGGTCCGACGCGTCGCAGGGCGGCGTGGATTTCACCCTGTTCCAATGTCTGGATGGCGGGCTGAGCATGGTGCTGGGCATGGCGGCCGGAGCCATCGCGCAATGGGCAGGGTTTGGCACTTTCTTTGCCATCTGCGCGGGATTGGCACTGTTGGTGGGGATGGCGGTCCTGTTTTGTCTGGTCCTCAATGCAGGCGGGGGGCACCGAGAGGCAAAGGGCCGTGTCGTGCCTTGACCCTGACCCTCGGCTTTAGTATCAGCGCGCGGTGCCCGTTCCGGGTGCACTGATTCAACCAAGAAATGCCGCGTCCGTCCTGTATCGCTTCGGGGATGTGTCCGGCCAAGGAGAAGCGATATGAAACTGCATGAAATCCGCGACAATGAAGGCGCGAACCGGACGAAGAAACGCGTTGCCCGTGGTCCCGGTTCGGGCAAGGGTAAGACCGCTGGCCGTGGTATCAAGGGTCAGAAGTCGCGTTCGGGTGTTGCGCTGAACGGTTACGAAGGCGGCCAGATGCCGCTGTATCGCCGCCTGCCCAAGCGCGGCTTTACCGCACCGAACGCCAAGAAATTCGCCGTCGTCAACCTCGGTCAGCTGCAGTCGTTCATCGACGCGGGCAAGCTGGACGCCAAAGCTGACGTCACCGAAGACGCGCTGGTCGCATCGGGCGTTGTGCGCCGCAAGCTGGATGGCATCCGCCTGCTGGGCAAGGGTGAGCTGAAGGCAAAGCTGAACATCGCCGTCACCGGCGCATCGACATCGGCGGTCGAAGCCGTCGAGAAAGCAGGTGGCAAGGTCACTCTGCCCGCCAAGACCGAGGCGGCGGAATAAGCTGTTGAATGGGGCCGCTTGGCCCCATAGATAGCAAACAGGTTTTCCTGGCGCCGCCGGTCCCCGGAAACGGGTCGGCGGCGCTGTCATGACACGGGACGGATACACATGGCGTCAGCCGCAGAACAGATGGCCGCGAATCTCTCTTGGGGTGCACTCGGCAAGGCCACGGAACTTCGCCAGCGCATCTGGTTCACGATCGGACTGCTGATCATCTATCGCCTTGGCACCTATATTCCGGTTCCCGGAATCGATGGTGCGGCGCTGCGCAACTTTATGGAGCAGGCCCAGTCGGGGATCGGCGGCATTCTGTCGATGTTCACCGGCGGCGCGTTGGGGCGCATGGGCGTCTTTGCGCTGGGGATCATGCCCTATATCAGTGCCTCGATTATCGTTCAGCTTCTGGCTTCGATGGTGCCTTCGCTGGAACAGCTGAAGAAAGAGGGCGAGCAGGGCCGCAAGAAGATCAACCAATACACCCGCTATGGCACGGTCGCGCTGGCGCTGTTTCAGGCCTATGGTCTGGCCCGCAGCCTCGAAGCCGGCGGTCTGGCGCATACGCCCGGTCTGTTCTTTCAGGCATCCGTGGTGATCACGCTGGTTGGCGGCACGATGTTCCTGATGTGGCTGGGCGAGCAGATCACCGCACGCGGCATCGGTAACGGTATCTCGCTGATCATCTTTGTCGGTATCGTGGCCGAAATTCCGGCGGCACTGGCCAATTTCTTTGCGCAGGGTCGTTCCGGCGCGATCTCGACCCCGGTGATCCTGGGTGTGGTGGTGATGGTCGTCGCCGTGATTGCCTTTGTGGTGTTCATGGAACGCGCATTGCGCAAGATCCGCATTCAATACCCCCGGCGTCAGGTCGGCATGAAGGTCTATGACGGTCAGTCCAGCCATCTGCCGATCAAGGTGAACCCGGCGGGCGTGATCCCGGCAATCTTTGCCAGCTCGCTTCTGTTGCTTCCGGTAACGATCTCGACCTTCTCGGGCAATCAAACCGGTCCGATCATGTCGACGCTTCTGGCCTATTTCGGCCCCGGCCAGCCGTTGTATCTGTTGTTCTTCGCCGCGATGATCGTGTTCTTCGCCTATTTCTATACGCAGAATGTCAGCTTTAAATCCGATGATGTGGCCGACAACCTAAAGAATCAGGGTGGCTTTGTTCCCGGTATTCGCCCCGGCAAACGCACCGAGGAATATCTGGACTATGTGGTGAACCGGCTTCTGGTGATCGGATCGGCCTATCTGGCAGGGGTCTGTCTGCTGCCCGAGATCATTCGGCACCAATGGTCGGTGCCCTTCTATTTCGGCGGAACTTCGGTGCTGATCGTCGTCTCGGTCACCATGGATACGATCAACCAGGTCCAAAGCCATTTGCTGGCGCATCAATACGAAGGCCTGATTGAGAAATCGCAGCTGCGTGGTAAACGGAAAACCGGAACCGCAAAGGCGCGCCGCGCACCGTCGCGGCGCTGAGATCAACGGCGGTGAAATGCCGCCGAAGGGGACAGAGATATGACCATCAATATTATTCTTCTGGGGCCTCCCGGCGCCGGCAAGGGCACTCAGGCCGGAAATCTTGTTCGGGATCGCGGCATGGTGCAGCTGTCGACCGGAGACATGCTGCGGGCCGCCCGCAGCTCGGGCACGGAAATGGGCAATCGCGTTGCCGAG
Organism: Paracoccus onchidii; assembly: GCF_028294535.1. Taxonomy (GTDB): domain Bacteria; phylum Pseudomonadota; class Alphaproteobacteria; order Rhodobacterales; family Rhodobacteraceae; genus Paracoccus; species Paracoccus onchidii. The sequence goes on from NZ_JAQBIE010000001.1 coordinate 80,346, forward strand.
GTCATGGATCGCGGCGAGCTGGTTACCGATGAGATCGTGATCGGCCTGATCCGTGAAAAGCTGGAAGAGGGCGGAAACGGCTTTATCTTTGACGGCTTTCCACGCACGCTTGCGCAGGCCGATGCGCTAGGCGATCTGCTGGCCGAGATGGACATGAAGCTGGACGCGGTGATCGAACTGAAGGTCGATGATGAGGCGCTGGTGGCGCGCATCGTCAAGCGTGCCGAAGATTCGCGTGCGGCCGGCCAGCCGGTGCGCAAGGACGACACCCCCGAGGTGTTCGCCGATCGTCTGCGCGAGTACTATAAAAAGACCGCGCCGCTGCTTGGCTATTATCATGCCAAGGGCGAGTTGCGTCAGGTTGATGGCATGGCTTCGATGGACGAGGTCGCGGCACAGATCGACAAGGTACTGTCCGACGCCTGACGACCCGGTGAATCCGCATTTGTCAACAGAATTTAACCCACACCCTTGACGGGGTGTGGGTCTGCCTTTAGATCACAATTTCTCGAAAGAGAATCGCCCGTGAGTACGGGTGAGGCATAGACTGGCCCGAAGGCATGGCTTTCGGGCCTTATGTTGTGAAAAAAGGTTCCGGGGTTACGGAACCGCAACCGAAAAGGAAAACGCGTGGCTCGTATTGCTGGCGTCAACATTCCGACGGGGAAACGTGTCCCCATCGCACTGACCTATATCCATGGTATCGGCTCGATGTATGCCGATCAGATCTGTGAATCTGTCGGCATCGACCGCACGCGTCGCGTGAATGAACTGTCCGACGCGGAAGTTCTGCAGATCCGTGAATACATCGACGCGAATCTGACCGTCGAAGGCGACCTTCGCCGCGAAGTTCAGATGAACGTCAAGCGCCTGATGGATCTGGGTTCCTATCGCGGTCTGCGTCACCGCCGCGGCCTTCCGGTCCGTGGTCAGCGCACCCATACCAATGCCCGTACCCGCAAGGGCCCGGCGAAGCCCATCGCCGGCAAGAAGAAGTAAGGGGGAACGGATATGGCACGCGATAAGACTCGTATGAAGCGCAAAGAGCGCAAGAACATCGCCACCGGTGTTGCTCATGTGAACTCCAGCTTCAACAACACCAAGATCCTGATCTCGGACGTTCAGGGCAATGCAATCTCGTGGTCGTCGGCCGGCACGATGGGCTTCAAGGGTTCGCGCAAATCGACCCCTTACGCCGCTCAGATGGCTGCCGAAGACGCAGGTCGCAAGGCGCAGGAACACGGCGTGAAAACGTTGGAAGTCGAAGTTCAGGGCCCGGGCTCGGGCCGTGAATCGGCGCTGCGCGCGCTGGCTGCTGTCGGCTTCAACATCACGGCGATCCGTGACGTGACGCCGATCGCGCATAACGGCTGCCGCCCGCCAAAGCGCCGCCGCGTCTGATCCTGGATCATCAACGACCGGGCCGCGTGGTTTCGCGCGGCCCGGACTGTCGCATTTAACCTCGGGCGTTTCCGGTCTTGGTCATGAGCCGGGAACAAGTATGGAGGAAAATCCATGATCCACAAGAATTGGGCAGAGCTGATCAAGCCGACGCAACTGGTCGTCAAGCCGGGTGCTGATGCGACCCGCACGGCCACCGTGGTTGCCGAACCGCTTGAGCGTGGCTTTGGCCTGACGCTTGGCAACGCACTGCGCCGTGTGCTGCTGTCGTCTCTGCAAGGTGCGGCGATCACTTCGGTTCAGATCGACAATGTCCTGCATGAGTTCAGCAGCGTTGCCGGCGTGCGTGAGGATGTCACCGATATCGTCCTGAATCTGAAGGGTGTGACCCTGAAGATGGACGTCGAAGGCCCCAAGCGCCTGACCCTGACCGCCAAGGGCCCGGGTGAGGTCAAGGCCAGCGCCATTCAGGAAACGGCTGGTATCACCATCCTGAACCGCGATCACGTGATCTGCCATCTGGATGACGGTGCCGATCTGAACATGGAACTGACCGTTGCGACGGGCAAGGGCTATGTTGCCGCCGACAAGAACCGTCCCGAGGACGCGCCGATCGGCCTGATCCCGATCGATGCCATCTTCTCGCCCGTCAAGCGTGTCAGCTATGAAGTCACGCCGACCCGCGAAGGTCAGGTGCTGGACTATGACAAGCTGACCATGAAGATCGAAACCGACGGTTCGCTGACCCCGGAAGATGCCGTCGCTTATGCGGCCCGCATCGTTCAGGACCAGCTGTCGGTCTTCGTGAACTTCGACGAGCCGGAATCGGCAAGCCGTCAGGACAATGACGACGGTCTGGAATTCGATCCGCGCCTGCTGAAAAAGGTCGACGAGCTGGAACTGTCGGTCCGTTCGGCAAACTGCCTGAAGAACGACAATATCGTCTATATCGGCGATTTGATCCAGAAAACCGAAGCCGAGATGCTGCGCACCCCGAACTTCGGCCGCAAGTCGCTGAACGAGATCAAGGAAGTCCTGTCGGGCATGGGCCTGCATCTGGGCATGGATGTCGTCGACTGGCCGCCGGAAAACATCGAGGATCTGGCCAAGCGTTTCGACGACCAGTTCTAAGAATTCGGTCGGGGGCTTCGGCCCCCGCCACACCGGGCATTCCGCCCCAAGGAGAGCGGTCCGCACGCATGGGCCGCCAGACAAAGCAAAAGACGTCAAAGGAGAAACATCATGCGTCACGCACGTGGCTATCGCCGCCTCAACCGTACCCACGAACACCGCAAGGCCCTGTTCGCCAACATGGCCGGCTCGCTGATCGAGCATGAGCAGATCAAGACGACCCTGCCCAAGGCGAAAGAACTGCGTCCGATCGTCGAAAAGCTGATCACCCTGGCAAAACGCGGCGATCTGCACGCCCGTCGTCAGGCTGCCTCTCAGCTGAAGCAGGACCAGCATGTCGCCAAACTGTTCGACGTTCTGGGAGAGCGTTTCAAGGATCGTCAGGGCGGCTATGTGCGCGTTCTGAAAGCCGGCTTCCGCTATGGCGACATGGCGCCGATGGCGATCATCGAATTCGTGGATCGCGATGCGTCGGCCAAAGGCGCCGCTGATCGCGCCCGCCTCGAGGCAGAAGCCGAAGAGTGATTCTGTCATAGTCCTGGCGCACAGGGCCAGACACGCGAATCAGACGCCCCGTGACGGAAGTTGCGGGGCGTTTTTCTGTGTTGATATGGGCTTATGGCAAATTGCAGGCTGTGAAAGTCGATGCAAAAGCGCAGTTTCGACCTCGAGAAGCTCTTTTTTGTTCAATTGGCCGGAATTGGCAAGAGCTTGTAATTGTTCGGCAATATCATCCGGCAGGCGCCAAGGCTCGACCAAATGCAACATTACATGCACCTCAAGCGGTTAATAGACTAGCAACTAAATTGGTCCATGATTATTTTGAACGTTGACGGTAACCAATGCAATTTGTCTAAAAAGTCATGTCATCACGCGCAGACATAAACGCAGCATTGCGAAAACTGGGCAGCCTTGCCCCATCAGGCTATTTCGTTGGCCTGCACATCCGCTTTGCCGCACCATTGATGCAGTTTCAGACCTATCCTGAAGACTGGTCGGAATTCTATTCCGAGAATGGCTATGCCTTGCGGGATCCGACGATTGCTTGGGGGTTTTCCACAACGGGAGCATGCAGATGGTCCAGCCTGCCCATTCCAGATCCGTTCAACATTCTGAAGGACGCGGCCGATCATGGCCTGACTTTTGGTCTGACAGTATCACACGGTCCAATTGCATCCCGAACCATCGCGAGCTTTGGCCGTGATGATCGAGAATTTACAGATGACGAGATCGTCGAGATCTCGACAACGGTTCGACGGCTCCACGAAATCACAGAGCCGCCGGCGAGCCTTACAAAGGCTCAGAAAGAAGCCCTTCGTTGCATCGCGGAGGGCGATCGTCATGCGGCAGCGGCAGCCAAACTTGGCATTACCGAAAGCGCGTTTAAGGCAAGACTGATCTCGGTCCGTGAAAGACTGAAGGCCCGGACCACTGCCGAAGCGTTGCAACGGGCCAAGGAATACCGACTGTTATAGGCGTTCGCCCAGGGGAACCGTGAGGCGGTGAGGGGTATCCTCACACCCCAGGAGTACGTTTAAAATGCAGACGACCACGCTTTCATTCTCGAACCTTCACAACCACGGCGAACTGTTCGCCAACCTGTTCCGCGCCCGCAAGCAGAGCTTCATCATCCAGAAGAACTGGGATCTGCCCGAAGCGGATGACATGGAATTCGATCAATACGATACTCCGCAAAGCCGGTGGATCGCGATCCATGACAAGGGCGATGTTCTGGCCGGTATCCGCCTGACGCCGACAACCGCACGTTGCGGGATCTACAGCTATATGATCCGTGACGCCCAGGAAGGCATTCTTGGCGGTTCGATCCCCCAGGATCTTCTTGATGAAAAGGCGCCGGTCGAAGAGCAGACTTGGGAATGTTCGCGTGTTTTCGTGAACCACGCCATTCCGCAAAGCCTGCGCCGCCGTGTCCACTTCAAGATGGTTGACGCCATGACTGGTGCCGCCCGCGAACTGGGCGCGACCCGCCTGATCGCGTTGACCGGTTCCAGCTGGCCCCGCTGGTATGGCCGCTGCGGACTGGAAGCGCATGCAATGGGCCGCAAGATGTGGATCGACGATGGCGAGTTCCAATGCGTGTCGATCGATCTGTCGGGCAAGATGCATTAAACATCCGCCGCGAAGCAAGGGAGTGTTGGTTATTTGATCTGCGCCATATTATGTGATGGCCATGGCAGATTTATTCGACAACTCTCCCGAGACACCGACAGTGCCGCCCAAGGTTGCGGCAAGGCCCTTGGCCGATCGCATTCGCCCGGTGCGCATGAGCGATGTGATCGGTCAGGAAAAGGTCCTTGGCCCGGATGGGCCGCTTGGGTCGATGCTGTCTTCCGGCAGCCTGTCCTCATTGATCCTGTGGGGGCCGCCGGGCGTAGGTAAGACCACGATTGCCCGTCTTCTCGCGGATGAAACCGACCTGAAATTCGTGCAGATCAGCGCTATTTTCACAGGTGTGCCCGATCTTCGCAAAGTGTTCGAGTCTGCGCGCCTGCGGCGGGAACAAGGCCACGGCACGTTGCTGTTCGTGGACGAAATCCATCGTTTCAACAAGGCGCAGCAAGACAGCTTTCTTCCACATATGGAAGACGGCACCATTCTTCTTGTCGGGGCGACCACGGAAAACCCCTCGTTCGAGTTGAACGCTGCCGTCATGTCGCGCGCCCAGGTCATCGTGCTTGAGCGGTTGTCCTTGGGCGAACTGGAACGGTTGGCGCAACGTGCGGAATCCGAACTCGGGCGCAAGCTGCCGCTGACCCCGGACGCCCGCAGTAACCTGCTCGAGATGGCGGATGGTGATGGTCGCGCCGCGCTGAACCTGATTGAACAGGTTGCCGCATGGAACACTGACGCACCGCTTGACCAGCAGGCGATGGCGCAGCGTTTGATGCGCCGCGCGGCCAAATACGACAAGTCCGGCGATGAGCATTACAACCTGATTTCGGCCCTGCACAAATCAGTTCGTGGCAGTGATCCGGACGCTGCCCTTTACTGGTTCGGGCGGATGCTCGAAGGGGGCGAGGATCCGCGCTATCTGGCCCGCCGGATCGCGCGCATGGCTGTCGAGGATATCGGTCTGGCTGATCCCGCTGCGGCCCGGCAATGCCTGGACGCCTGGGCCATGTATGAACGATTGGGCAGCCCCGAGGGCGAGTTGGCCCTGGCGCAGGCAGTGATCTATCTGGCCCTCGCGCCGAAATCCAATGCCGGATATGTCGCCTATAAGGGCGCGCGTGCCGAGGCGCGCCGCACCGGCAGCCTGATGCCGCCGGCCCATATCCTGAACGCTCCGACAAAGATGATGAAGGAACAGGGCTACGGCCTGGGCTATGCCTATGATCACGATGCAGAAGACGGGTTTTCGGGGCAGAATTATTTCCCCGATGGCATGAAACGCCCGGTGCTTTACACGCCGGTCGAGCGCGGCTTTGAAAGGGAGTTGAAGAAGAGACTTGACTGGTTTGTGTCCCGGCGTTTGAAGCGCGGCGGTTGACTTTGATCGCGCATCGTCACAGGACCACGCCATGATGAACCCGTTTCTCCAGGTTGCTATTGGCGGTGCGATGGGCGCCACGGCGCGTTATGGCGTGTATCGGTGTATTGCCTGGCACGGGCCGGGCTTTCCCGTCGCGACGGTCGCAGTGAACGTGCTGGGTAGCCTGGCCATGGGAGTGTTGGCAATCCTGCTGGCGCATCGGCTTGGCAACCATTATGCACCTCTTTTGTTGACAGGAATGCTGGGCGGTTTCACGACGTTTTCGGCATTCTCGCTGGATGCGCTGACGTTGTGGGAACGCGGACAAACCGGTGCGGCAATGATTTATGTGTTCGGTTCCGTGATCCTGTCGCTGCTGGCGGTGATTGCGGGGTTGGCGATTGGCAGAGGGTTCTGGTCATGAGCAAGGTTCAGACCATTCGCATCACCGAGGATGACGATGGGCAACGGTTGGATCGCTGGCTTAAGAAGCGATTTCCCCAGCTAAGTCAGGGCGCAGTCGAGAAGATGTGCCGAACGGGGCAGCTGCGGGTGGACGGGGGGCGCGTCAAGGCAGCGGCGCGGGTCGAGACCGGACAGGATATTCGTGTGCCGCCACTGCCGGACGCACGTCCCGCAGCGCCAGGGCCTGCGGGGCCGCGCATCGCCCCGTCTGATGAACAGATGATCCAGGCCGCGGTGTTGTGGAAGGATCAGCACGTCATCGCATTGAACAAGCCGGCCGGTCTGCCAAGCCAGGGCGGAAGCGGCCAGGGGAACCGGCATGTCGATGGTTTGGCCGCGGCCCTGATGTTTGGATACAAGGATCGTCCGAAGCTGGTTCACCGGCTGGACAAGGACACCTCGGGTGTCTTGCTTCTGGCGCGAACGGATCGGGTTGCGCGCGCGCTGTCCGAGGCATTTCGCGCCCGCACCACCCGCAAGATCTATTGGGCGGCTGTGGCTGGCGTTCCGGCGCCGCGTATGGGCACCGTGCGCTATGGTCTGGTCAAGGCGAGCGGGCATGGCCGGGGTGGCGAAGGTGAAAAGATGCGCGCCGTGATGCCACGCGACATTGCCTCGACCGAGGGCGCCAAGCGGGCCACGACTGACTATGCGGTGCTTGACGCGCTGGGAACACGCACCAGTTGGTGCGCCTTGGTGCCGATAACGGGGCGCACGCATCAGTTGCGTGCGCATATGGCGGAACTTGGCCACCCGATCGTGGGGGACGGAAAATACGGCGGCTCGGGTCAGGAAAACCTGGGTGATGGCTGGGGTGCGCAACTGGGTGGCGAAATCAGTCGCAAACTGCATCTTCACGCCCGAAGCATCAGTTTTGACCACCCGATTACGGGCAAGCGCCTGACGCTGGTCGCACCACTGCCCGACCATATGTCACGCACCTGGAAAACGCTTGGATGGCATGAGGGTGACGTCCCCGATGACCCCTTTCAGGAGGGGGAATGAGGCTGATCGTATTCGATGTGGATGGGACGCTGGTCGACAGTCAGCATCACATCCACGGCGCCATGTCACGCGCGCTGGAATTTGCCGGGCTGGAACCTGTTTCCCGCCCACGAATCCTGGGAACGGTCGGATTGTCCCTGCCTGCGGCAATTGCCCAGATCGCGCCCGAAGCCGATGCGCCAACGCAGGCGCGGATCCTGTCCTGCTACAAGGCGGCCTATCTGCAGGCGCGCTTGGCGAAGGATGCGCCGCTTTACCCTGGTGCGCTGGCTTGTCTGGGACGTCTGGGTGCGCGGGACGACGTATTGCTGGCGGTTGCCACCGGAAAGTCGCGCCGGGGATTGTCGGCGCTGCTCGAGGCGCATGGCCTGACGAACCGGTTCGTATCACTTCAGACGGCGGATGATCATCCCTCGAAGCCGAACCCGGAAATGCTGGTGGCCGCCATGGCTGAATCCGGCGCGGCGGTGACCGAGACGGTGATGGTTGGCGACACGACATTTGACATGGAAATGGCACGGGGGGCCGGGGTTGCAGCACTGGGTGTGGCATGGGGCTATCACCCCGATGCGGCTCTGACGCAGGCAGGAGCCAGTGCGGTCGCGCGGGATTTTTCCATGTTGGAAGACTTGATCGAAGAGTGGATGGCATGAACGAATGGAAGGCCCGGAAGTTCTGGGATGAAATTGCGGTGCGGGAATGCGAAGGCGGGCACGAGATCCTGCTGGATGATCGCGTCTTGCGGACCCCGGGCAAAAAGGGGCTGGTGCTGCCGACCCGTGGGCTTGCCGACGCCATCGCCAGCGAATGGCAGGCGCAGGCGGACGTGATCGATCCGGGCAGCATGCCGCTGACGCGGGCTGCGAACTCGGCCATCGAAAAGGTCACGCCGCAATTTGCCGATGTCGCCGACATGCTGGCCGAATATGGGGGCACTGATCTGATCTGCTATCGCGCGGATCATCCGGATGATCTGGTTGCGCAGCAATCGCTGGCCTGGGAGCCCCTGATCGAATGGGCTGCGGATGATCTGGGTGCACGGTTGAACCCGACGCAAGGGGTGATTCCCATCGCGCAGGATCCGGCGTCATTGCGCGCCTTGCGGCAAGCGGTTCACGCGGTGGATGTATTCGGGCTGACCGCCCTGCATGATCTGGTCACGCTACCGGGGTCGTTGGTCATCGGGCTTGCCGTGACCCGTGGGCATCTGGACGCGGATGAGGCGCACCGAGTGTCGCGGATCGACGAAGCCTATCAGAACAGTCAGTGGGGGCAGGACGAAGAAGCCGCGACGGCGGCCGAAAACAGATTGGCCGGGATACGCGCGGCTGCACGGTTCTGGGATCTGTCTCGCACAGGTTGAAAACGCAGTTTCGGCGATACGTCGCTTGACCTAAAGGGGCGTATCGGCAAAATACTGCCTGATCCAAATCGCGTCGCTTTGCGATGATTTCCGATTGAGGACAGGCATAATCGCAACGAGGCAAGACCGGCACGTGGTGCCTGCAAACCCGTTAAAGGGGCAATGATGATCAAACGGGCATTTCTGGGGGCAGCAGCCGCAGGCACATTCTGGGCAGGGGCGGCATCGGCCGATCTGCTGGACGATATTATCGCGCGGGACGAGCTGACTTGCGGGGTCAATCCCGGTCTGGCTGGTTTCGCATCGCCTGATGCGAACGGGAACTGGACGGGATTTGACGTGGCTTTCTGCAAGGCGGTCGCTGCTGCGGTGCTGAAGGATCCCTCGAAGGTTCGTTTCGTGCCGCTGGATCTGGAAAGCCGTTTCACCAAGCTTGCGGAAGGCGAAGTTGACCTTCTGGCGCGAAACTCGACCTGGACCTTCTCGCGCGATGTCGAGCTGGAACTGGAATTCGCCGGCGTAAATTATTATGATGGTCAAGGCTTTATGGTTCGCAAGGAACTGGGCGTGACCTCGGTCAAGGAACTGGACAGCGTGTCCATATGCGTTCAGCGCGGTTCGACCAGCGCACAGAACCTGGCCGATTATTTCAAGATCAACGGGATGACGCTGGATCAGGTCGATGTGTCCAGTGATGCCGAAGGTGAACAAAGCTATACCTCGGGCGAATGCGATGCCTATACGACCGATGCTTCGGGGCTGGCGGCCACGCGGGCGGCATTTGCCGATCCAGAAAACCATATCGTCCTGCCGGAAATCATCTCGAAGGAACCGCTTGGCCCGATCGTCCGCCAGGCCGATGGCCGTTGGGCTGATGTCGTTCGGTGGACATTGTATGCCTTGGTCGCCGCCGAAGAATTTGGCGTGACCTCGAAAAATATCGAGGAGTTGATCAAGGCCTCGACCAATCCCGAAGTTCGGCGCCTTCTGGGTGTGGAAGGAGATTTGGGTGCAAAGCTTGGCCTGGACAATGAATGGGCCAAGCGGGCCGTGCAGGCGCGCGGAAATTACGGCGAAATCTTTGCCGCCAATATCGGTGAACAGACCCCGATTGGCCTTGCGCGGGGCCTGAACGCGCAATGGACACAAGGCGGGCTGCTATACGCGCCGCCGTTTCGCTAGGCCCGATTCTTCAGGCCCGGCGAAACGCCATAGCGGATGAGAGGGGCGCTGCGGCTAGCGACGCCCGTCCAGCCTGACAAAGTCCATCACACTGCCCAACCCCGGCTGAACGTCGGCCCAACTGTCCACCTGGAAATCGACGACCAGCGTCGCGGCGGTTGGATATCTGCGAAAATCGGGGTCCAGCGGCGGGCGGGCCGGCAACAATGCCGCGAATTCCGATATGCCCGGATTATGCCCGATCATCATGACGGTGGGATGGCTGGCGGTGCGCAGCATTGCCAGCATTTTCTCGGGGCCGGCATGGTATAATCCGGGTTCCAGCCGCAGCAAGGGGCGCACCTCCAGCGGGGCACCTGCAACCATTGCCCATGTTTCCTGCGTACGTTTTGCCGTGGAACACAGGATCTCTTCCGGTTCGTATCCGCGACTGGCCATCCAGTCCCCCAACGCCAATGCTGAGCGACGTCCACGGTCGTTCAGCGGCCGATCATGATCCGCCAGGGTGGGATCATCCCATGCCGATTTGGCATGGCGCGTCAGGATCAATCTCTTGTGTCCGATCGGTGTCATCTATGGAACTGCCTCATATGCCATGCAGATTGTTCAGGCAGCCTGCCACAGCCTTTGCCAATCGGGCAAGCACGTCTGACACGACAACCGGCATTCATGCACTCGTCGCCGGCGGGACTATCCAGAAAATCATGGCACCGGCTGGCGTCATAGCTGCCCTGAAATGCGTCGGCGGGACAAGCCGTCAGGCAAGGGGCGTGGCAGGATATGCAGGGCGATGTTGATTGGGGTGGGGCCGGTAGCGGATGTTCCAGGATGATTGCTGCGCGAAAGCTGATGAACAACCCCATCTCGTGATGCACCAGCATACCGACGGGCGAAGCCCAGCATGTCCCGCTGGCGCGGGCCCAATCCAGAAAGGACGCATAGGGCGGACCATCGGACGGAAATACCGCTTTGGCCGCCCACCCGGCCGCCCATTGCGTGACCACGCGGCGCGACCAACGATCCATGGGATCGGGTTGTCCGTCCAGAAATTCCGTCGAGCGGCAGAATATTGTCCAGAAGCTCGGTTCGTCAGGGGCCAGCAATATGACCGCGCCTTCCGCACAGGGCGCATATCCCGCGATCCGCAGCCCGTCGGGCGGCGTGGGAAGGTCGTCAGAGACCATCCTCACCCTGCCGGAGGCCGCGCGGTGTGACGCGTGGTTCGGTCGAACGGATCAGGCTGCCCGCGCCATGTTCGGTGAACAGCTCAAGCAGGCAGGCATTGGGGACGCGCCCGTCCAGAATAACCACGGCACGCACCCCGTCTTGCAGGGCCTTCAGCGCGGTTTCGGTTTTGGGAATCATGCCGCCGGCGATCTGGCCGTCGGCGATCATGTCACGCACCTGATCGGGGTGCAGCTGCGTGACGACCTCGCCCGACGCATCCTTGACGCCTGCGACATCCGTCAGCAACAGCAGCCGGTCCGCCTTCAGCGCGCCGGCGATCGCGCCTGCAGCGGTGTCGCCATTGACGTTGAAGGTTTCGTTGTCCGCCATGCCTGTCGCGACTGGTGCGATGACCGGGATCATGCCCGCGCCATAAAGGTCGCGAATGATCTGGACGTTCATTTCGATCGGGCGGCCAACAAAACCCAGTTCCGGGTCGTCGGCGTCACAGACCATCATGTCGTCATCCTTGCCGCTGATGCCAACGGCGCGACCGCCCGCGTCGTTGATCGCCTGAACGATCCGCTTGTTGACCAGGCCGGACAAGACCATTTCCACAACTTCGACGGTTTCCTTGGTGGTCACGCGTTTGCCCCGGACAAACTTGCTTTCGATGCCCAGCTTGCCCAGCAGGTCATTGATCATCGGTCCGCCGCCGTGACACACGATCGGGTTCATGCCGACCTGCTTCATCAACACGATATCGCGTGCGAATTCTGCCATCGCTTCGTCATCGCCCATGGCGTTGCCGCCGAATTTGACCACGACTACCGCGCCTGAATAGCGTTGCAGATAGGGCAGGGCCTCGGACAGGGTGCGGGCGGTTGCGATCCAGTCACGGTTCATTTTCTGCGTTCTCATCTTTCGTGGCCCCTATACAACGACGCGGACCCTAGAACCCTCGTTACGGTCAGTCCAGCCCGGCGATGATCGCGCGAAGCGTTGCGATGCCCGCGCCCTTTTCGGAAGACGTGACGACCAGTTCTGGGAATGCGGCCGGATGCTTTTGCAGCTCTGCTTCGACCTGGGCCAGCACCGGTTTGATGGCATTCGGGCCCAACTTGTCTGCCTTGGTCAGCACGACCTGAAAGGGAACGGCCGATTTGTCCAGCAGCTGCATGATCTCATGATCGACGGGTTTGACCCCGTGCCTGGCATCGATCAGGCAAAAGGCCCGCCGCAATGTCTGCCGCCCGGCCAGATAGCTTTTCAGCAAAGCCTGCCATTTCGCCACGATGGCGACCGGAGCCTTGGCAAAGCCATATCCCGGCAAATCGACCAGATAGGCTTGCTGTCCCAGCGTGAAATAGTTGATCTCTTGTGTCCGGCCGGGCGTGTTCGATGCGCGGGCGATGCCCTTTCTTCCGGTCAGTGCGTTGATCAGGCTTGATTTTCCGACGTTGCTGCGGCCAGCGAAACACACTTCGGGGCGATCTGCCGGTGGCAGACCGTCCATCGCCACGACACCCTTCAGGAAATCGACCGGGCCCGCAAAGAGTTGCCGGGCTTGTTCAGCGACATGATGTTCCGGCTCGGACGCGACGGGGAAAGATACTTTCATTGCGCGACCTCATCTCCAACAGTGATTGTTCCACCTGTGACGACTTCGGCGAAGATCCCGAAATCGGTATGTCCATATAATTGGGCCAGCATGTCCACCATATCGATATCCGGGGCCCCTGTCGTGGTATCGACATTTGTCGCAGCACATCGGCCGATATGATCGGTTACGCGCAGTTCGGTTTCGCCGATCCGGATGACTTGGCCGACCAGTTCTCTTTCCTGGAATGGTTGCAAACCTTCGATCCAAAGATTCCCGCGCCAGCGATCCGTCCCCAGTTTCTTTCCGGTTTTTTGCTCAAGTTCGGTCAGGCTGTCTTGGGACAGGATCGAAATCCAAGGCCATTTCGAATCGGTCCAGATTGCCGCGCCCTTGATCAGCCGGGTCGGTCGCGGGGCCTTTGCAGGCCACAGGGGGCCAAGCCATTCGACCAGCCGCTCTTCTTCAAGCTGGGGGTCGAAGGTCAGATCCGGCCGTTCGGGGTGGGTCAGGGCGATCTTCTGCCCTCGCCAACCTCCGCGGACTGCCTGAAGTGGCGGCGCAGAGACCCCGCGCAGGAAGCAGGATTTCGGCAGCCAGCGATCCGGCTGCCCGTCGGACTGGCTGATTTGGGCGTGGCGTTCACCGGCTTCGGTCAGCACGGCCCATTCCCGGTCGCCGGGTATTCGGCGACCGGCCTGAAGACTGACCCGATCCAGAACCTCATGCCCGAGCGTTTTGATCGGATGGCGCTGAATCCGGGTCAGCGTGGCGATCACTTGCCGCTATCCTTGCCGTCCTGCTTGGATTTCCTTCCCGGCATCGAGGCCATGATGTTTCCAAACAGGTCGGGGCGATGGCCATGCATCGACATGATCGAATATTGTTGGATGATCGTGATCGTGTTGTTCGTGATCCAGTACAGGACCAGACCCGAGGCAAAGCCGCCCAGCATGAACATGAAGATCCACGGCATCCAGGCAAAGATCATCTTTTGCGCCGGATCGGTCGGGGTCGGGTTCAGCCGCTGTTGCATCCACATGCTGATACCCAGGGCGATCGCCAGCGCGGGCAGCGACAGCGAATGCAGCAGCGTGCCTTGGGCGGGCGGGGCGAAGGGCAGCAGGCCAAAGATGTTCAGCAGGCTGGAGGGATCGGGTGCCGAAAGGTCGCGGATCCAGCCGATCCAGGGGGCGTGGCGCAGTTCGATCGTGACAAAGATCACCTTGTAAAGCGAGAAGAAGATCGGGATCTGCAACAGCACCGGCAGGCAGCCCGCGGCGGGGTTGACCTTTTGGGTCTTGTACAGCTCCATCACTTCTTTCTGATACTTCATCCGGTCGTCGCCGGTGCGCTCTTTGATGGCCTCCATTTGCGGCTGCAATTCCTTCATCTTCGCCATCGAGATGTAGGATTTGCGTGCAAGCGGAAAGACCAGCAGTTTCAGAATGAAGGTCAGTGCGATGATCGACCAACCCATGTTGCCGATCAGGCCATGCAACCAATGCAGCAGCTGGAAGATCGGCTTGGTCAGAAAGTAGAACCAGCCCCAGTCAATTGAATCGACGAAGCGGTCGATCCCGGGCGTCTGCTCGTATCCCTTGATGACCTCCCAGACCTTCGCGCCCGCAAACAGATACCCCTGTGCGGTTGCCTCGGTCCCCGGCTGCACGGTTTGCATCGGGTAGCGGGCTTCGGTCTGATAGATGTCGGCGCCATCGGCATATTTGACGACTGCCGTGAATGCCTGGCCGGGGGCAGGGGCGAGGGTGGTCATCCAGTATTTGTCGGTAAAGCCGACCCAGCCGTTTTCTTCGACCTGAACGACATCGGCGCGACCTTCGCGGGCAACGGGGTCGAGATCGACGATTTTCTTGTATTTCAGTTCGCGCAACTCGCCGTCGAACATGCCGACCGCGCCTTCATGAAGCACGAAGAAGTTTTGCGTATCGGGACGGCCGTGGCGGGCGATGATGCCATAGGGCGCGGCACTGAATGCCGCATCCGAATTGTTCTGCAGCGATTGCGACACGGTGAACAGGTAGTTGTCATCCAACTCGAATGTCCGGCGAAAGACCTGTCCGGCGCCATTGTCCCAGACCAAGGTTACCGGTTGTCCCGGCGCCAGCGCATCGCCGGATTCGACCTGCCATATCGTCGAAGGGCCGGGCACCAGCGCAGGGTCCGTGCCTGCTCCGGGGGTCCAGCCATATACCGCGTAATACGGTTTCGAGCCGGTGGTGTCGATCGCCGGATCGGCTGTCGCCGACGATGGCGCAAGCAGGCGCACATCGGGCGAACCCGCGTCGAGCGTTTCCTGATATTTGGTCAATTGCAGGTCGTCGATGCGTCCACCGGCAAGCGAAATCGACCCTTCGAGCGAGGGAGAGGCGATTTCGATGCGCCCGGCCTGAGCCTCGGTCGCCGTTGCGCCCAGATCGGCGCCCAGATCAGCGGTCGTGGTGCCGGTCGGTGAGGCAGGTGTCACGGCGTTGCTGTCGGCGCTTTGCGCGGCGACGGCCGGCTGGTCCGTCTGTTCGACCGGTGGTTCCGGCGCGAAGACGGTGTACCATATCAGGATCACCACAAACGACAGCACGGTCGCCAGGATCAGATTGCGGTTGTTGTCTTCCATTCCGTCACCACTGTCATCGCGTCAGTCGCGCCGGTTCAACAGAAGGGGGGATGAAAGGTCAAGCGCATTTGCCCGGCTTGCCTGCATTCCAAGGGAAAATCGCCGCAAATTTATTGGCAGACAGGTCTTTCTAACCGAAATCACGCTTGATGAATGAAGGAAGCTGGTCGATGCGCGCAAGATGTCCATCAAGGAAATCCTGCGTTTCGTGAAGTGGCATGGGGCGTGCGATGGCGTAGCCCTGAACCTCGTCACAACCCATTTGCGCAAGGAATGTGTGTTCGTCGAGGCTTTCGACACCTTCGGCCAATGTCGAAATTCCCAATCGTTCGGCAAGGGCGAGGATGGCCAGAATCATGCGCTGCTGCCCTGCGTCGACATCGCAGCCAAGCACGAAGCTGCGGTCGATCTTGATGCGGTTGACCCCAAATTGCCGGATGGCGTCAAGGCTGGCATAGCCGGTGCCGAAGTCATCCAGATCAAGGCGACATCCGGCCTCGGAAAGGCGGGAAAGATTCTCGCGTGCAGCAGGCGAACTGGTCACGGGGGCAACGCTTTCGAGAACCTCCAGAACAAGGCGGCCTGGCCGAATATCCTGACGATCCAACTCCCACAGCAGGCCGGTGGCGAAGCTGGGGTCCGACAGCTCGCAATTCGAAATGTTGACCGAGACGGTGGGCACCTGCCGCCCGTCCCTATCCCATTGTTTCAATGCTGAAATCGATTGGCGCAGGATGGTCCGGGTCAGATCATGATGGTCCTGTTCCGTCATCCCGGGCATGAAGGATCCCGGTGCCAAGGTTCCGCGCGAGGGGTGGTGCCAGCGTGCCAGAGCCTCGAACCCGGTGACCATACCGGTATGGCAGCTGATCTGAGGTTGGAAATATGCGGAAATCTGATTGTCGGCGACCGCCTGGCTTACGCTGGCGGGCAGTCCAGGGCTGCACAGCGCCGGATCGTGGTCGAACAGCGTGATCGTCCCGATCTTGTGAGCGGGCAATGAATCCAGGCGAAAACAGGCGTTCTGGGACATTTCGGGTAGTGAAGGAGCGTCGGCGGCGCGCGGATGGATCATGACTCCGCTGAAAACCGGGGTGATGGCCTGACCATCAAGATTCACCGGATGCTGAGCGTCCCGTTGCAGGCGCAGCGCAATGCGCATCGCCTCGGCTTCGGCACGGTTCAGCAATGTCACGGCGAACAGGCCGGGCGCCACGATTCGAACCGGATCTTCGGTGCGGATTGCGCTGCTCAGGCGCATCGACAGGCTGACGAGCAGCTGTCCGAACGCCGCACTGCCCAGATGACGTTGCAGATCGTCGCAGTTTTCAAGCCGCAACATTAACAGGCCGCGATTTCCGCCCTTTGCCGCCGCCAGACGCCCCAGCGCATATTGTCCGGATCGCTTCAGCCAAGTCCACATTTCAACCCCTTTCCCGCATCGGATCGAAAGCAGGTATAGGATGAAATGCTTTTTGTTCCGTTAATGTTCCAGATTGGGAGGCAGATCTGCTGAGGACGCGGATCCGTCCGGGAACAGGTTGACGAAATCAAACAGTTTCGGGTCCAGCATATGCGAGGGCCTGATATTCATCAGGGCGCGAAACATGACTTGCCTGCGGCCGGGGCTTCGCTTTTCCCATTCATCCAGGATCCGCTTGACCTGAACGCGCTGCAAACCCTCTTGGCTGCCGCAGAGATCGCAGGGAATGATAGGATAGTTCATCGCCCGGGCAAAGCGATCACAATCATCTTCGGCGACATAGGCAAGGGGGCGCAGAACAGTCAGATCCCCTTGTTCATTCAACAGTTTCGGCGGCATCGTCGCCAGGCGCCCACCGTGAAACAGATTCATGAAAAACGTTTCCAGAATGTCGTCGCGATGGTGGCCAAGAACAACGGCCGAGCAGCCTTCCTCGCGGGCGATTCGATACAGGTTGCCGCGCCGCAATCGCGAGCAGAGCGCGCAATAGGTGCGGCCCTCGGGGACCTTGTCGGTCACGATAGAGTAGGTGTCCTGATATTCGATACGGTGTGCGACCTGACGTTTGCTCAGGAATTCGGGCAGGACCGTGGCTGGAAAGCCGGGCTGACCTTGATCCAGATTGCAGGCCAGCAGGTCGACAGGCAGAAATCCGCGCCATTTCAGTTCGTGCAGGATTGCCAGCAATGTATAGCTGTCTTTTCCGCCGGACAGGCAGACAAGCCAACGATCGCCGGGCCGTGCCATTCCATAGTCATCGATTGCGTTGCGCGTCTCGCGGACCAAACGTTTGCGCAGCTTGCGAAACTCGGTCGAAGAGGGCGCGCCGGCAAACAGCGGATGAATGTCGGTGGTGTCGCTATCGTCCAGCATTGTCGCGCCTTTCAGTATCGCTTTCGCCATCATGGGAAGGATCCGTGCCCGGAACCGGATCATAACCTTGCCCCCCCCAAGGGTGGCACCGGCAGACACGACGGCAGGTCAGCCAGCCACCCTTCACGGCGCCATGGGTCTCAAGCGCCTGAAGCGCATAGGCCGAGCATGTGGGTTGAAACCGGCAGCCATTGCCAACCCAGGGCGACGCGATCAACCGATACGCGCGCACGGGCAGGGCAAACAGGGCCGCAAGCGGTGTCATCGGTGCACCTTGCGCAATGCGCGCAAAGCTTCTTCGCAAAGCGCGGCGAAATCGCGTTCGGCCGTGGCCCTGGGGCGACCAATCAGCACATAATCCCAGCCCGGCCTGAGATGGGGTGCCATACTCAGCCGCGCCACCTCGCGCAGGCGGCGTTTGGCACGGTTACGCGCAACCGAATTGCCGACCTTCTTCGAGCAGGTATAGCCGATTCGCGCAGGGCCATCGTCTTTCCGGTCCCGGGCTTGCAGCAGGAAACCGGGCATACCCTGTCGATGCGCACGCGCTGCGGCCAGGAAGTCGGCGCGCTTGGTCAGCACGGGGGGGCTTGGCCGGTGGGTCATGTTCATGCGAAATGCCGCCATGCCGTTTCCACTTTGCTGTTTTGCAGCATCGGGATCAGGCAAGGGCGGCATATCCAAGGCCATGTTCGGCAGGAAATCCTGCCGGACGGGGTCAAGCCGACAGGTTCTTGCGGCCTTTGGCGCGGCGGGCATTCAGCACACGACGACCGCCTTTGGTGGCCATGCGAGCGCGAAAACCGTGGCGGCGCGCACGAACGAGGTTCGAGGGTTGAAAAGTGCGCTTCATGGTTGTTCTCCGGATCGAGTCTTGCGGGTGGCGTCAGCTAAGGGCAAGACAAGATGTCACAGCCCCGCGCTGTAGGCGCCGGTTGTTCGAAGCCCGCTGGATAGTGCAGACTGGGGGTGGCGTCAACCTTCAAGAGCTGCCTTTATATGTCGAAGTTTTCGTGGCAGGCCCGGAACCATGATGCGATCACTTTCGTTTGAACTGCAATTGCCGCCTTGCCCGGCAAACGCCAAGCCCTAGATCCGGACAAGATGCGATTGAACACGATTTCCGGCCGATTCGCAGCGTTGACGATTATCTTCGTCGTGATGGCCGAACTTTTTATTCTGCTTCCCGCTCTGGCTGGTTTCCGGCTGGACTATCTCGAATCGCGCTTGGAACGGGCGCAGATTGCCAGCCTTGCCCTGTTGGCGACCGACGAATCACTGGCCAGCGATCTTGAATCGGAACTGTTGCAGAATGCCGGCGTGTTCAACGTCGTCCTCCGGCGCGACGACGTTCGCCAACTTGTCCTGTCGTCGACCATTCCGGGGCCCGTCACCGCAACCTACGACCTGCGCGATGAGGATGTGGCCCAGACGATCGACGACGCGGTAGGCACCCTGCTCAACCGCAAGGATGAGGTGGTGCGGGTGATCGGGTCTCCGGTCAACCAGGCTGGTCAATTGATCGAGATCACGATGCCGACCATGCCCCTGCGTATTGCAATGCTGGATTACGGGCTTCGCCTGCTGTTGGTATCGGCGGCATTCTCGATCTTGACTGCGGTTTTGCTGAACCTCGCGGCCCAACGTCTGATTCTGGTGCCGATCCGGCGGGTGATCACCCACATGACGGGCTATGCGGGCGCGCCGGAAGATCCGCGCCATATCATTCGTCCGAATGCGCGGCTGGCCGAGCTGCGCGACGCCGAAACCGCGCTTGAGGCCATGCAAAAGACGGTGACGTCGTCGCTGAAACAGAAAGAGCGGATGGCCCAGCTGGGCGAGGCGGTTGCCAAGATCAGCCATGACTTGCGCAACATCCTGACCACGGCGCAGATATTTGCCGACCGACTGGAAGAAAGCGCCGACCCCAAGGTGACGCGCGCTGCTCCGAAATTGCTGAACTCGATTACCCGAGCGGTAACGCTTTGTGAAACGACCTTGGCGTTTGGCAAGGCTGAAGAACCAGCCCCCACGTTGTCGCGTTTCAATCTGGCGCAGCTTGTCGCAGAGCTGGTCGAAGCCGAGACCCTGGCAGCGGGGGCCGCCGGACATGTCGAGTTCTTGTCCGATATTCCGGCCAGCCTGACCATTCGCGCCGATCGCGATCAGTTGTATCGTGTTCTGTCCAATCTGGCGCGAAATGCCCGGCAGGCGATCGAAGGCACGGGCGAAGGCGGTACAGTGGAAATCGGCGCGGGCGAGACAGACCAGGGTTGGTGGATTCGCGTGGGCGACACCGGACCGGGCTTGCCGGACAAGGCGCGGGAATATCTGTTCAAGCCGTTTTCAGGCAGTCAGCGCAAGGGCGGAACAGGGCTGGGTCTGACCATCGCCGCCGATCTGATCCGTGGCCATGGCGGCCAGGTTGACCTTGTTCGCAGTGATGAACAGGGCAGTGAATTCATGATTCACCTGCCACGCGCACTCTAGCCGCGGGGCGGTCAAAAGCCGCCTCGAAGGTTTTTTACCTTTATGGTCATTTTTTCTGCGAATTGCCCTTGCACCCCCCGAAACAGATCGATAGATGATCGCCTCAAGACGGACCCGTAGCTCAGCTGGATAGAGCACCAGACTACGAATCTGGGGGTCGGGCGTTCGAATCGCTCCGGGTCCGCCATTCATCATATGTAGAACGTCAGACGAAATTGGCTTTTACGTCATAAACTGACCCAATCACCGCGAACCGGATGATTGTGGGCAAACCGCGAGCATCCGGTTCGCCCCCTCCCTGACGTGATGCTTCGCTATATCTTTAGAACGCCAATGCACGGAAAGCGCCTATTCTATTCTGGGATGGCGGCAGGACCGGTTAAGTAACAAACGGCCCTCTCCGGACTCTGGCGAATTACTCAAATGCTGCGACGCAACTTCCCCAGAGCGGACACTCTGGTAAGAACTCTGTGACACAGACAAGATCAAGAATACCGGTGTTCCCAGAAGGAACGCTCAATCCTTCGACACAATGTCAAAAACGAGCTTGTTGTAGTTTGACGCTTTGGCGAAGTAGCCCATCCGCTGTCCTGCGACAAATCTGCCTCGACGATCTGGGATATGGTCCGCCAGTAATTGATTTTCCGGTAGACACTGTTCCTGCATCTCGACGAGGCGCAGGATTTGACGCGGTTCCAAACCGAGAACCAGCGACGATCCGTGGTGAACACGTTGAAGTCGCTGATGGAGAACAGCCGCTTGCCGGTGGGGCTGATCCTGTCGGGTATCATCAGTTGCATGTTGACCTCATATCAAAGTTCTTCGTTGTACGCGGCACACAGCCGCCAGTAGGCCATCAGAATATTGCGTGTTCGGATCCTTCGTATCGGTCCCTCGTAGGGCGGGGCAGCAAAAATGGGGCAAGTTTGGTTTATTCGATGGGGATCAGTAGAACGTAGATGTCGTCGCTGGGCGTCATGATCGTCGTACGCGCCTTCGCGCGGGTCACACTGACGCGAAAATTCTACCCGACCTGCGTCATCGCATCTGAATTGATATTGCCGCGGACAATACGATCCGGGTTGCCGACGATTTTCCCCTTCACTCGCTTTGGCCAGCCTTCGAAGATGATGACTTTGTCGAATTGTTTCCCCTTAGCCTTATGCATGTTCATAACGTTGACCCCAGACCCGGGCTTGTGCGACATGGCGAAATGCTCTTGGATGAAAGCTTGTCGCATCACGGTAAGCGCATTTTTGTAGCCACGGTTGTCGCGCCAATCCTGTGAAAGGCTTTGACGTAACTGCGTGCCGGGTTCGAGAAGACGAACATTGCGGACTTCCTGCGCCACTTCGACCAGCCGCTTGCAAGCGGCGGTCTCGAGGACAGTTCGAACGGCCGTACAGTCGGCATCAGGTTGTCCAGTCAAGGCAATCGCCGTTGCAGCCCAGTAAACGTCAAATGTGGCTTGGAAAACACTTTCCGTGGCGGTGCCTTGCCCTTGGTGAGGCATTCTTCCATTTTTTCAGCGCGGCCTTGTAACGTGCTGCTTCAGCCAGATGGCTCTTCGTTGGTGCGGTGCCGCCGCGTCCCGCGAAAAAGCTACAAGGTGCATCGACAAATTCATCGAAACCGCTACCGCCCCCTGCGCTGTTGCAAAAGGAAGGTGATCACTTCTGCAGCAAGGATCGGTGAGTTGCCTCTAGTTTCCTAAACACCTGCCTCGTTCAGTTTCTGCTGTCTGATCTCGAGATCAACGGGCGACAGCATGCCGTTGCTCGTGTGCTTGCGCTTCGGGTGGGCGCACGTGTCCTGCGGTCAGCACACCGTTGTCGCTGCGGCGATATGGCAGGCCTTCAACCAGCCAGACCGCGCACATGTCAGCGAAACGTGGCGTAAGGTGGCCGCTCAACTGCGGCCCCGCTGGCCCACACTCGCCGAGCTGATGGACGTAAGCGAACACGATGTCCCGGCCTACATGTCCTTCCCTCGTCAGCACCGGACGAAGCTTCATACGACCAATCCCATTGAAAGGTTGAACAAGGAGGCGAAGCGTCGCGCAGATCTCGTCGGGATCTTCCCCAACGAGGCATCCATCATGCGCCTAATCGGCGCCGTTCTCTTCGAGCAGAACGACGAATGGCAGACCGTCAGCCGCTACATGATGGTCGAAGCCTTCGCCCAGATCGACAATGAGGAGATCGACCCCATTCTTCGCAATCCAACGAAACCCGCCTGATCATGACCTCAGGCCATCCGGGAAATTACACCTACTTGACGGACACGACCAGATTGCAACGTCGCTTGCGGTTGAGTTCTCGTCCGATCCGCGCCCGAATGGATGCGCTTGGCACTTGCTTGTGCGTTGCATAGGTGCGCACCGCCGACGGCCGGTTGTCGGTCTTGCAAGGGCGGTCGCTTCGATTTCTTTTTGGCAATCGAGGAACACGCCATGGATGCGCGGGCTTTTACGGGCTGTGTGCCGAATTTCTCACCCAACGGTATCAGCATCCGTTTGTATTCATGTCGAGTCGCTGCGGATCAGGGCATTGGCGTTGCCGTCAGTCCAGTGAAACCAGTATTCGGGCGATCTTGACGGGGTCGTATTTCGGTTCATTTTTCTGACGCAGCGGCAGGCGCAGGCAGGGGATTTCGTGCAGCCTGGCCACCCTTGCGCATTCCTCCTTGGGGACAGAGGTGTCGCAAAGGATATGGGTCATGAAATCGGTCGGGCTTGCGTCTGGACCTGCGTCAGCGCGCAGTGGCGCAAGGATGGCGGCCACCTGATCTGCAAGATCAAGTCCCAGGGCCTCGGGGTCTTGGCCAAGGCTGGGAAGATATGCTTTGGGAACGTGGCGGGCGGCGATTGCGGTGCCGACGCCTGCCGGCAAAAGGTTGGCAATGACGCTGGAATAGAGGCTGCCCGGCGGGTAGCAGATCGCGTCGCTTTGCTCGATCAGTTTTCGGTTGCGTTTGGGCAGGGGCACGTCGGCGGGCAGGATCTCTTGGGTGCCGTCGCTGAGGAAGCAGCGCGTGATCGGGCTGTCGATGGGCGGGGATTCCTTCCCGCTGATCAATCGCTGGCTGACGATACGCCGGCCATCCGCCAGATCGACGCCCAGATGGAGGTTCGCGTCCACGATCGCCCGCACGGTTCCGCGAACATCGACCATCTTGGACATCAGAAACAGCACGGGCTCCAGCTCTCTGCCGTGGCCAAGATAGCCGCCTGCAAGGATCAGGTTTCCAATGCTGGCATTGCGATAGTCGAAATCCGCAGGCACCTGCGCGGCGAAATCGCCAAGCAAGGTCAGGATCAGCGTGCGCATCGGCTTGGCGATTGCTGAGACAAGCGGATGTTTGCCCGAGATGATCCTTGACACTTCGGCGCCGAGCTTCTTGCACGAGGCATCTTTTGGCAGGCGATGGCTGAACAGGGCGTAGACATCTGGCTGGCCCAGAACGGTTTCATCCGCCAAGGCCATCAAGCGGCTGCGCAGATCTCCGACTGCGGGCATGTCAAATGCCAGGCGCAGGGTCTGGGAACTGCCGCCGCTGTCGAACGGTGTGATCAGATGCATCGAGTTGAACGTATATTGCTTCAACTGGCGCGAAATGCCGTTCAGGGCGCTGCCGCCGCTGAAGAACAGGATCCGGGGGCCATGATGGGGCGCTGCATGGGATCGGGCGACGCGCAGATCGTCAGGCAGGCGCAATTCACGCTGGACACGCATGATTGTCATGAAAATTTCATCTCCGGCGGCTGATTGGCGAGGGATTGGCGCTTGGATTTTCCGGCTTTCGGGGCGCATAAGAAGATATGATGTCCGAGGAATACATACGCCCAACCGTACGCGCTGTCATCCGCAAGGGTGAACTGGTTCTGGTTCAGGTCAAGAAGGGGGCGAAGGGGCAGCAATACCTGACATTGCCGGGCGGACGCCAGGAACACGGGGAAACCATGCAGGAATGTCTTGGCCGCGAATGCCTGGAGGAAATCGGGATTGCGCCGGGGATCGGCGAATTGCTGCATGTGGCAGATGTGTTTCGCCAGCGGTCTGGCAAGCCGCGCCATCTGGTCGAGATGCTGTTCGCCTGCACGGTGCCGGACACCTATGTCGCAGCCATGGGATGCAAACCCGACAAGCGCCAGATCGCGACGAAATGGGTGGATCTGTCCAGGGATGGTGCTTTGTTCCGGCCACGTTACGATCAGGCGCTGACGCGGAAAGATCGCCTGATCTATCTGGGAAGGCTTGTGCATGGCACGCCCTGACGCTGTTGGCGAAAACATGTCGTTCCTGCTGGCCGAGCTTGACGGCCAACTGACCCGGCTGGTGTCCTATATGCAGGATCCGGGGGCGGAAACGGCGATGCAACTGGTACAGCGGGCGGGGTATTCCAACAATCTGTCGGCCCGCGTCCGCAAGGCTTGCTTGGCCGGCATGATGCGATCCAAACAACCCGAGGCCGCTCGGTTGCGATTGCAGGGAATTGACACGATTGCCCGCAATCTCGACCTGATCTCGCGGTTGGGGCGGCGGGCAGTGGAACATGCCGAACGCGCGGAGCGTCAGAAGCTGTTGCGCACCGATACCTATGTCGCCCCGGTCAAGCTGGTGCGCAAGACAATCGCGCGAATCCCCGAGGCGATGGAAACGAGTGACAGCAAGCTGGCTGTCGAGATCGGGAAATCGCGCGGTCAGCTGGGCGTGTTTCACGATCGGCTGTTTCGCACCTATACACGTGACATGCAGGGCACCAAACATGTCGAGGATCTTGCCCATGGCCTGCTGACCCTGAACGAGGTTTTCCGCATGGGCGAGGCGCTTTCGGGCATCAGCGAAGCCTTGTTGTCGATCAATATCGGGCAGGTGGTTCAGTTCGACCGCTATTTCACCTTGCGCAGCGTTCTTGGGGGTGGAAAACGCGATGAAGAGGTCAGGTTGCAACCTCTGGCCGAAACCCGGTCGGGCAGCGCGATTTCCAGCGTCAACCTGCGCAATGCCAAGGGTGAAACCGTTGCTGCGGTGTTCAAGGATGGCGACCGGCGCAAGGTCAAGCAGGAGCGCGTGGGCGTCAAAAGCTGGAATTCGGTTTATCCCGGCCTTGCCCCCGAGATCCTGTCCTATGAACGGCATGGGAAATCGGCGGCGTTGCTGATCGAGCATCTCGAAGGGGAGACCTTTGAAGACATCGTGCTTGGCGGCAGCGATGATGCTTTGGCCAGGGCCCAGAAGGCGCTGCACAAGACGGTTGGCGACATCTGGCGCCAAACCCGAACGGACGAACCCTCTGAAATGAAATCGATGGCGCAATTGTCCGGACGGATGAAGGATGTCTATCGGCTTCATCACCGGTTCGCGCAGGGCCGCAAATCTGTCAACGGGACGAAGATTCCGTCCTTTGATGATCTGATCGCGATGGCTGCACGACGCGAAGAAAAGATCATCGCGCCATTTTCGGTCTATATCCACGGTGATTTCAATCTGGACAACGTGATCTATGACGCTGTCGGTAAAAAGATTCGGTTCATCGATCTGCACCGGTCCCGCTATATGGATTACGTTCAGGACGTTTCGGTGTTCATGGTGTCAAACTATCGGCTGCAGGTGCTGGACCGGGGCACTCGTGCGCGGATTTCAAGGGTTGCAACCGACATGCATGCCATGGCGGGAAAATTCGCCAGGCGACACAAGGACCCGACATTTGAATACCGGCTGGCGCTGGGACTGGCGCGATCGTTTGCCAGTTCGACCCGCTTTGTCGTCGACAAGGGGCATGCGCGCCGGATGATCCTGCGCGCGCGCTTTATTCTGGAATCGGCGCTTGCTGTCCCCGAGGGCAAGGAGGCGCGTTTCAAACTGCCTATGGGGATGCTGTTCAGTGACTAGGAAAATCGGGGTGATTGGGACCCCAGGGAAATGGTCCACCGAGGCGTTGGCCGATGCGTTGGAAAAGCGCACGGGTTTCCGGCAGGTGATCGACATGTCACAGGCGGTCCTGGACCTCGAGGCGGGAACGCTGTGCTGCGGAGATGTCGATTTGTGTCAGCTGGATGGCCTGATCCTGAAGAAGATCGCGGAAGATTACAGCCCGGATGCCCTGGACCGGCTGGAAATGTTGCGAATGGCGCAGTTCGCGGGGGTCCGTATCTTCAGCCCCGCCGTGAATGTTCTGCGCCTCATGGATCGCCTTGCCTGCACGATGACGCTGCGCAGCGCGGCAATTCCCATGCCTGCCACGACCATAACCGAATCGGAACATGTGGCGCATGAAACATTGGACAGATATGGCGCCGCCGTATTCAAGCCGCTGTTTTCCACCAAGGCCCGCGGCATGCTTTTGCTGGAAAGCGGGGCGGAGGATGCCAGCCAGCAGATCGCCATGTTCAGGAAGGCCAATCCGGTCATGTATATCCAGAAGAAGCTGGACCTGTCCGGCGAGGATCTGGGAATGGTTTTTCTGAATGGCGAATATCTCTGCACCTATGCGCGGGTAAGCCAGAATGACAGCTGGAACACGACGATCCATTCCGGCGGAAAATATGCGCCATATGATCCCGCGCCCGAATTGATCGAACTGGGACGCCGCGCACAGGCGCCTTTCGGGCTGACCTTTACCACCGTGGACATCGCCCTGACGGCAGATGGTCCCATTGTTTTCGAGGTCTCGGCCTTTGGTGGGTATTCGGGTGCCCAGAAGGGATGTGGAATCGACGCCGCGGCGCTGGTCGTGGATCATGTGCTGAACGAGGTGTCGCGATGAACTCGGTTCACGAGGTTTTGGAAAATCTGGATCTCGGTCAGGCCATGTCGGCCGATGCGTTCCACATGCAGGTCGGCCATATTGGCCTGACCGTGCATTGCCCAGAGCCGTTGCGCAGCGAACTGATGGAATATTTCGACGGTAATCTGTCTCAGCAGCCGGGTCAGATCACCGTGCATCTGCTGCCCGGACAGCAACTCGATCAGCCGGTCGCGTGGATCGACTGGCAGCGAGAGCCGGGCAAGGCAGGTCGCAAGGATGCGATCCTTGATCTGGATGACGGACGGCTGATCAAGAAGCTGCGCAGTGGCGTGACGTTCTTGCAGGCGCGCGATTGGGCGATAGCGTTCGGCCCGCTGACACAGAATGTCAGCACGGTGATCAATTTCATCAACACTCAGATCCTGTCGGCATGTCTTCGCGAGGGCTGGCAGCTTTGTCATGCCGCTGGCGCGACGCGACAGGGGCGGACATTGGCGATTTCGGGTTTGTCGGGCGGCGGAAAGTCCACGTCTATACTGCGCATGATGGATATGGACGGCATGCAGTTCCTCAGCAACGATCGCATCCTTGTGCATCCGGGTAACCCGGCGCGGGCGCTGGGTATTCCGAAATACCCACGTATCAATCCGGGCACGATTCTCGGGAATCCGCGCCTGCATGGCCTGTTGTCCGCCGGACGCCGGGCCGAGTTGTCGCATATGCCGCCGGATGAATTATGGCAGCTGGAAGAAAAACATGACCTGATCGTGCCAGACATCTATGGACCTGATCGCATCTGCCTGGCAGCGCCCCTGACGGATTTCTGGGTGCTGAACTGGGGGCATGACCAGCAGGGCGATACGCGGATTCTGCCCGTGTCACTTGATGGGCGTCCGGACCTGTTGGCGGCGATGATGAAAAGCGCCGGCCCGTTTCATCAGTATCGGAACGGCCATTTTGAAGCCAACGGAGTCGAGCCGGATCCGATGCCGTATCTTCAGGCATTGCGACATGTTCGTGTTCGCGAGGTGTCGGGGCGGATAGATTTCGACAAGCTGGCTGATGAAGGGCGACGGCTTTTCGATGGCTGAGCTAGGTTATTTCGCATTCTTGCGTCATGGGGAATATCATCAACGCGCCGACGCGCCTTCGGCCAGGCAACCATTTGCGCTGACACCCCAAGGGGGCAGGCAGGCCCGGTTGGGCGCGGATCAGCTGTTGGGGATGATGGTGCAGCATGACCTGCGCCCTGCAAGGCTGATACATTCATCGCGCCAGCTTCGGGCATGGCAAACCGCGCGCGAACTGCAGATGCGCCTGTGCGACAACGGATACGACATCGATGATATTGCCCAAAGCTCGGGGCTGGCGGAGCGCGGGCTTGGTTCGGCGGCGAATCTGACGGTTGGCGAAATCGAAGCGGTGCTGGCCGCCGATCCGCGATATGGTGCCCCGCCGACAGGATGGAAGTCCGACAGCGATTACTGCCTGCCGCTGGAAGGGGCGGAAAGCCTGGCCGATGCCGGCCGACGGGTCGCGGAACATATCCGGCGGATCGTGCAACCTGGGCTGTTGACCATCATGGTCGGGCATGGGGCGTCCTTTCGCCACGCCTGCCACGAGCTGGGTCTTTTGCGGCGCGACGAAATTGCCCGGCTTTCGATGTTTCACGCCCGGCCGTTACTATTTTGTCACGATGCCCGTGGTAGTTGGCGGCACTTGGCCGGGGAATGGAAGATCAGGACCCAACATGAGGTTTCGATCGACTAGGAGCCGGCCGCATGGAAGGGCCTGAACTTGGACTATGCGACTGATCACCGCCAACCGGTTTCACGATTGTTGCCTCCGGTTTTCGATGCCGAGGCATTGCTTGGCGATCTGCCCCGCGAGATCCAGCCTTGGCCCGAGGCTGTCAGCCAGCCCCAGATTTCAGCCTGTCTTGCGCGGGTGCGCGAACATGGCGGATGGAACTGGCCCGACAGACCGGTGATTTTCGTCTCTGACCCGCATGCCGATGCCGAAGGCTTTCTGCGATCCCTGTCCGCGGCGGGGGTGATCCGGCGCAATGGCTTGCAGATTGCCCTGACCAGCTTTGGGCGAAAGGCGCGCATCGTTCTGGGTGGGGATGCGCTGGACAAGGGGCCAAGCAATCTTGCGTTGCTTGATGCATTGGCCGCGCTGCGCGAGGCGGGTGCGGATCTGCATATTCTGGCGGGTAATCACGACCTGCGCATGCGGATGGCCATCGCGGCATTGCGGGGACCTCGCGATGCCTTGACCGAGCATTTGTTCGTGCGGATGGGGCGCAAGATACTGCCAGCCCTGCGCGAGGTTCTGTGTCGCTTTGTCACCCCGTCGGACATTGCGGCATTGCCCACCGAGGATGCCTGCCGTGCCGCGTTGATGCCGGGGCCGGATTGGCCGCAGCGTTTTGGCCAAGCCGCCCGCCACGAGCTGCGCGCCACGGTGATCGCCAAAGAAACCGGCAAGCTGAATGAGAAACTGCTGAAATTTGATCGCGAATGCGCGCGATCCGGCATGTCCTATCGTCAGATTTTGGCGTCTGCGTTGAAATGTCATGAGATTTTTTTCGAGCCGAGCGGCATCTATGCATGGTTCTATGATCACATGGATGTCGTCGCGCGTGCGGGATCGATCCTGTTCGTGCATGCGGGCCTGTGTGACGACATGTGCGAAATGCTGGTCGGGCAGGGTGCCGAAGCCGTGAACGCCCGATACCGTTCCGAGGCCGAGCGCGCTTCGCTCGGTTTCTATTTCGGTCCCGTCGCCAATCTCGTGCGGACGAAATACCGTGCGTCTGACTGCGAGCTGACCGATCGCGGTGTGACGGCATTGCATGGTGGCGGGATTCACATGGTGGTTCAGGGCCATGTGAACAATCATCAGGGGCAGCGCCTGCTGGCCAAGCGCGGCCTGTTGCATCTGGAAGGTGACGTGACGCTGGATCGCGCTTCGCGTCGATCCGAGGGGTTGGACGGGATTGGTGCCGGTGCGACCTTGATTTTTCCAAGCGGCGATGTGATCGGTCTTAGTCGGGATTATCCATGGGCCAAACATTTTGCCCCGGAACGCATGACATGAAAATCAAAGGTGTCCAATGAGTGATTCGAACAAACGCTTTACGCACGAATCGCTTGCCGACCCCAAGACGATCAAGACTCTGCTGTCATCTTTGGCAAAGGGCTTTTCCAAGGGGCAGATGACCCTTGGGGATGACAAGGATGAACTGGTCCTGAAAACTGCGGGCCTGATGAATGTGCGTATCAAGGCCGAACGCGAGGACGGGCAGTGTGAAGTCAGTCTTCGGGTGTCCTGGTCGGACCCCTCCACGCCCGCGCAGCGCAAGGGTTCGCCGCGTATCGAAAGCTGATTGCCGGTTCGGGCGATTGCCGGTGGCTGGCGTCGTGCAAATATCTGATGGCGGGGCGGCGTGCGGCGGTCGCGGCCAAACTATTGGATTGGCAGTTTAATCAAACGGGACTTGCGCCAAGGGCCGGTTCGCGGCGATACCGAATGTTT
This sequence comes from Paracoccus onchidii, assembly GCF_028294535.1. Classification (GTDB taxonomy): domain Bacteria; phylum Pseudomonadota; class Alphaproteobacteria; order Rhodobacterales; family Rhodobacteraceae; genus Paracoccus; species Paracoccus onchidii. The sequence continues at coordinate 110,924 of NZ_JAQBIE010000001.1, forward strand.
GACCCTGTCATGCGCCTGTCGGCCCGATGCATCCCGGAGGATATTCATGGAGCGCTTTTTCAAGCTAAGTCAGAACGGCAGCAATGTCCGGACCGAACTGGTCGCGGGCTTCACGACCTTTCTGACGATGGCCTATATCATCTTCGTCAACCCCGAGATCCTGTCGACGACGGGCATGGATCGCGATGCGGTCTTCGTCGCGACCTGCCTGGCCGCCGCGCTTGGGTCGGCGATCATGGGGCTGTGGGCCAACTGGCCGATTGGCATGGCCCCTGGCATGGGGCTGAATGCCTTTTTTGCCTTTTCCGTCGTCGGGGCGATGGGCTTTACTTGGCAACAGGCACTTGGTGCGGTGTTCATCTCGGGCCTCATCTTCCTGTTCCTCTCGGTGACCGGCATTCGGCGATGGCTGATCAGCGGTATTCCCGCCTCGATGCGCAGCGCGATTGCGGCGGGCATCGGGCTGTTCCTGGCAATCATCGCGATGAAGTCTTCGGGGCTTGTTGTTGCCAGCCCCGCAACATTCGTCACACTGGGTGATCTGACCCAGACCGGCACATTGCTGACCATCGGCGGTTTCTTTGTGATCGCGGCGCTTGATGCGCTGGATGTGAAAGGATCGATCCTGATCGGTATTCTGGTCGTGACGGTGGCCTCTATCGCGTTGGGCGTGTCGGAATTCGGTGGCATCATGTCCGCCCCTCCGTCGGTGGCGCCGACCTTCCTTCAGCTCGATCTGCTTGGCGCGCTGAGCTTTGGGATCTTTCATGTCATTCTGGTGTTGGTGCTGGTCGAAGTCTTTGATGCAACCGGTACGCTGATCGGGGTGGCAAAACGCGCCGGGCTGCTGACCGAAGGACCAACCCATCAGAACAAGAATCTTGGGCGTGCCTTGATGGCGGATTCGACGGCGATTCTGGCTGGCTCGGCCTTTGGCACATCTTCGACCACGGCTTATGTCGAAAGTGCGTCCGGTGTGCAGGCGGGCGGGCGCACCGGTTTGACCGCGCTTGTGGTTGCGGTCCTGTTCCTGCTGGCGATGTTCTTTGCGCCATTGGCGGGGTCGGTGCCGGCCTATGCGACGGCGCCGGCTTTGCTGTATGTTGCGGCACTGATGCTGCGCGAGATCGCAGACATCGACTGGCAGGATGTAACGGAATCGACCCCTGCGGTTCTGACCGCGATTGCCATGCCATTCACCTATTCGATCGCGAACGGCCTGGCATTCGGATTTGTCAGTTATTGCGCGTTGAAGCTGCTGACGGGGCGCGCCCGCGAGGTGCATTTGGCAACGTGGATTATTGCTGCGTTGTTTGTTATCCGCTTCGCATTCTTCCCCGAGGGCTGAGTCTTTGCGCCCTTGCCGGTCAGGTGCGGGGCGCAAATTCAGTTGACCCGGCGAGGGGACGATGACGACCAGCCTATCCAGACGCAGCTTGCGGGCCTTGGGTCCTGCAATACCTGTCGGTTCGTTCAAAGAGGCCATGCGCGCGGGGGGCGGCGCACTTGTGGGGATCGGCGTTGCCGCATTGGTGGTGATGCTTCCGGCAATCCCCGCCAAGCTGGGGCTTTACCTGATTGCGCCCTTCGGGGCGACATCTGTTCTGCTCTTTGCCGTGCCAAGCAGCCCGCTGGCACAGCCTTGGTCTGCGGTGGTCGGCAATGCTTCTTCGGCCATGGTCGCGGTGATCGTTTGTCAGTTCGTGGACGATCCGGGGCTGCGCATCGCCTTGGCCGTCGGTCTGTCGATCACGGCCATGATCCTTTTGCGGGCCTTGCATCCCCCCGGGGGCGCGGTTGCGATGACGGCCGCCTTGAACGTGGATGACATCCGCGAGCTTGGTTTGTGGTTTGCGCTGTCTCCGGTGGCCCTGGGAACGATTTTGCTGGTGGTGGTGGCGGTGATCTATGCACGCGCGACCGGACGGCACTATCCGTTCCGCCAGTTTGATGCCCCGAACAGCCATGGAACCGACGATCCCGAGCCGGCCGAACGACTGGGGCTCAGCGAAGCAGAACTGACTGACATTCTGACCAGCTATCGGCAGTCGTTGAATTTGGGTGTCGAGGATCTGGCGCGCTTGGTCGCGGCGGCCGAGATGCAGGCAGCCAGTCATCGCACCGGGCCATTGACCGCGGCTGACATCATGTCATCGGATCTGGTGACGGTGTCGCCGGACGCGACATTGGGGATGGTGGCAGATCTGTTTCGTGACCACGCCTTTACCTCTTTGCCGGTGACCGGGCAGGGTGATGCGTATCTGGGTGTGATTTTCCAGATGCACCTGATCCGGCGTGCACGACGTGATGCTTTTGCCTCGGGCAAGCGGTTTGGATCGGCGATGGCCGTTCTGCTTGAACATGACGCGGAATTCGGGCTGCGGGCCGAGCATATCATGGAAACCGAGGCCCCGGTGATCGCGCCGGATGATCCGGTGGCCGGGTTGCTGCCCAAGATGGCCGACGGCAAACATGATGCAGTTCCGGTTCTGGACAACGGGCGCATCGTCGGAATTGTCACCCGCACCGATTTGATTGCCGCACTGGCGCGTCAGAGCCTGAACCTGAAGGCTACCCCCCAAGGTCTTGGGTCAGATCCCCTGCCACCGCGGCCGTGATTGCGCCAAGCGTCTTGACATGTTCATGGCCGATCCGCTGGACCGGTCCACTGATCGACAATCCGGCGATCACCTTGCCGGAATGGTCGAAAACGGGTGCCGCGATGGCGCGCATGCCCTTGGTGCGTTCTTCGTCGTCGAAGGCAAATCCCCGTGCGCGAATGCGGGCCAAGTCCCCGGCCAATTCGTCCGGCGTGATCAGGGTCTTGTCGGTCAGGCGGGGCAGGGTGTCCGGAACGGGAACCACCTCAAATGCCAGAAAGATCTTGCCGATCGCCGATGCATGCAGCGGCAGGCGTGATCCGGGTGCAAAGCTGGCGCGAATGGTTTCATGGGTTTCGACCTGTTCAATGAACAGCGCGGCACCGGGCTCGGCGATGCCCAGATTCGCCGTTTCGCCCGTATGTTCGACCAGGGCACGCAGAAAGGGGCGCGCGCGTTCGATCAGGCCTGAACGGCGCATGAACGCGGCACCCAGGCGGAAGGTCGCGGGCCCGATATGCCATGTCTGCGTGGCCGGATCGCTTTGGGCGATGTCGCGCGTGGCCAATGTGTGCAGAACCCGGTGCACGGTCGAGGGCGACTGGTCCATCTGCTCGGCGATCTCGGAAAGGGTCAGACCGGGGCGTGCCGCCAACAGGTCCAGCATATCCAGCGCGCGATCCAGGGCCTGAATGGTCCCGGGCGTGTCAGTTGTGCTGCGCGGACGTCCGCGGCGACGGGTCGGTTCGGCCATGTTCAATTCCCGATAGGCTTGGCTGTCGTGCAGCGCGCAGTTTGTCCGTCTGCGGGGCGGAAATGCAATATGTAGCTTTTGAATTCGTCGTTCCCGCCATGCCGCAACCATGGAAACGGAGAAAAACCGCTCAGGGTGGGAATTCAACTTATCGAAATTGGGTTTTCACGGTATCCGGAGCGGGATGTTACAGCGAATCGTTCAACTTACCCTGATTCTCGGGGTTATTCTGGGCCTGCTGCTGCCGAAAACTTCGGCGGCGCTGTCCGAGCTTGGGTTGATCAATAGTCGCACGGTCGTCATCTGCACCGGTGCGGGATTGCAGGAAATCACGCTTTCCGAGGCCGGCGAACCGGTTCAACCATCTGCGTCCGATCACGACGCAGATTGCCTGCTTGTGCATGGGCTGGACCGTTTGACTCCGCCGGAACCGCCGGTCTGGGTTGCATTGGCGATGGCGTTGCAGCCTATGACGATGGCCCATTTGCACGATGACGTGCGTGTTCCGGCATCACATTTCGCACGGGCCCCGCCGTACGCCTGATCGCGTCCGCTTCCCAATCGAATATGTGAACCCGCGATCTGACCGCGCCAAGGCGCGCAGGTCGCAACCGGAGTTATGACTTTGACATTTCATGCCCCCATTCAGGCCCAAGGCCGGATCCGAGGTCATCATGGCCATCACTGACAACCAGTTCTCGGCTGCGGAGGCCGAAGACAGCAGCCGTTTCACCAAGCTATATCGCGCAGCGTGGCGGTGGCATTTCTATGCCGGGATCTTTGTCGTTCCCTTCTTCATGATTCTGGCTGTGACAGGCCTGATGATGTTGTGGATCGCCTGGATCGACGGGCGCGATGGCGAAAAGACCGCCGTGGTGCCCAACGGAGCCATTCAAGCCGTGTCCGTTCAGGCCGATGCCGCGCTGGCGGCTGTGCCGGATGGCAGGCTGGTGCAATATGTCGCGCCGCGCAACGAGGCGCTGGCGTCGATCTTTCGCGTCGACAATGCGGACGGCGCGCAGATGGTTGTCGTCGATCCCTATAACGCCACAGTGCTGGAACAGTTTGACCGGCGCAACGGGCTGTATGACTGGGCCGACACAATGCATGGCGAATTGCGGATCGGCGTGACCGGCGATCGCATGGTCGAGATTGCCGCTTCATTGGGAATCGTGCTGTTGGCGACCGGCCTGTTTCTGGCCTGGCCCCGCAATGGCGGCGTGTCGCGCGCGTTCATTCCCGACCTCCGTGCAAAGGGCCGTGCATTGTTCAAGACGCTTCATGCCTCGATCGGTGCGTGGATCGCGATCTTCCTGTTGTTCTTCCTGATTTCCGGCCTGTCGTGGTCCGGGGTCTGGGGCGAAAAGATGGTGCAGGCCTGGAGCAGCTTTCCACCTGGAAAATACGGCGATATTCCCCTGTCCGACGATATTCACGCCAGTATGAATCATGGCCCCAAGGAGGTTCCCTGGGCCATCGAACAGACACCTATGCCGGCTTCGGGGTCGCAAAAGGGGATGGACGGAATTGACGGGGCGGTCGATATTGACAGCGTTGACGATCTTGCCCGTCAGATTGGATATGAGGGCCGCTATCAGCTGAACCTGCCTTCGGGCGAAGACGGCGTATGGACCCTTAGCCGCGATTCCATGAGCACCGACAGCGTGGATCCCACCAGTGACCGGGTGGTTCATGTCGATCAGTATTCGGGCAAGATTCTGGCCGATATCCGGTTCGCTGATTATTCTTGGATGGGCAAGGCAATGGCCGTGGGCATTGCGCTGCACATGGGAACGCTGGGATTGTGGAGCGTGCTTGCCAATACATTGTTCTGCCTGTCAGTGATCTTTCTGTGCGTGTCCGGGGTCGTCATGTGGTGGAAGCGGCGCCCATCCGGACAGTTGCGTCTTGCCGCTCCGCCTTTGCCGGCGGATATGCCGCTGTGGCAGGGGGCGGTTGTCGTGGGGCTGATCGTGTCGCTGGCGTTCCCGATGGCTGGCCTGACGATTGCCACCGCGCTTTTGCTCGACTGGCTGATCCTGTCACGGGTGCCGGCGCTGAAACACGCCTTCGGCTAGCCCGGCAGGGCGATCACCTGAATTGAAATCGGAACGGGGCGGGCCTGTCGGCAGGTCGCGCCCCTTTTCCTTGGCTTGCCGCGTTTCCGGGCATGGATGCGCATTCACTTTGATTTATTGGACGGATTGGTCTATTAAATCATATGCCACAACGAATCGACACGTCCGCATCTCAGCCACCACGTCGCAGGGGCCGCCCCCGGCGCGATCCGGCCGAAGCACATGTGCGCCAAAGGCTTATTCGTAGTGGGCTGATATATCTGACGGAAAAAGGTTATGGTGCGACGGGGGTCGATGAAATCCTGGCCCATGCCGAACTGCCCAAGGGCAGTTTCTATCACTATTTCCGCAACAAGGAGGCGTTCGGCCTGGCTCTGGTCGATGCCTATCAAGCCTATTTTGCCGGACTTCTGGACCGCGCGTTCAACGCCCCTGACCTGCCGCCCTTGCAGCGCCTGCGGTCATTCACGCGGATTGCCGAAAAGGGCATGGAGAAACATGCATTCAGCCGCGGCTGCCTGGTGGGGAATCTGGGGCAGGAAATGGGCGCGCTGCCCGAACCGTTCCGCGATGCGCTGCAAGGCGTTCTGCTGGATTGGCAGGCCCGCACGGCGCAATGCCTTCTTGTCGCCCGGCATGCCGGCGAGCTTGGCGCTGACATCGATTGCGATGAACTTGCCGCGTTTTTCTGGACCGGCTGGGAGGGGGCGGTTCTGCGCGCCAAGCTGGACCGGAACCCGGCGCCGCTGCGCCAGTTCGCCGATATGTTCTTCAACCTTGTCCAAAGCAGGAGTGTTCCCGATGACCGACGCAATTCTGATTGAGAAAACCGACGATGCCCAGACCGTTTCGATCCACACAATTGATGATTCGGACCTGCCTGAAGGCGATGTTCTGGTCGATGTCGCTTGGTCGACGCTGAACTACAAGGACGCATTGGCGATCACCGGCAAGGCACCGGTCGTGCGCAAGTTTCCGATGGTTCCGGGGATCGATTTTTCGGGGGGCGTGGCGGAAAGCAGTCATCCTGATTTCAAGCCGGGCGACAAGGTCGTGCTGAACGGCTGGGGCGTGGGGGAAGGGCATTGGGGCGGCCTTGCCGGGCGGGCACGTGTCAAGGGTGACTGGCTGGTCCCGCTGCCTGACGGGCTTTCTGCACGTCAGGCCATGGTGATCGGCACGGCGGGGTATACCGCGATGCTTTGCGTTATGGCGCTGGAACGGCAAGGGGTTCGCCCCACTGACGGCCCGGTTGTCGTCAGCGGTGCCGCCGGTGGAGTCGGTAGCGTGGCGACCATGTTGCTGTCGGCGCGCGGGTATGAGGTTGCGGCCATCACCGGACGTCCCAGTGAAGGCGACTACCTGAAGAAGCTGGGGGCCAGCACCATCGTCGAGCGCAGTCAGCTTGAAGGTAAGGTCCGGCCCTTGGGCAAGGAATTGTGGGCGGCGGGTATCGATGTTGCCGGCAGCACTGTTCTGGCAAATATGTTGGCATCGATCCGATATCGCGGTTCGGTGGCCTGTTGTGGTCTGGCGGCCGGGATGGACCTGCCTTCGAGCGTGGCGCCGTTCATCCTGCGCGGGGTGTCGCTGATTGGCGTCGACAGCGTCATGTGCCCCCTGCAAGAACGTCGCGAAGCCTGGAAACGGCTTGCACAAGAACTGGATCTGACCCTGCTGGATTCGATCAGCACTGAAATCGGCTTTGAAGACGTGATCGGCGTCGCGCCCCGGTTCCTGGCGGGCGAGGTTCGCGGGCGGATTGTGGTGCCGGTGAATCCGTCTTTGGCTTGACGGAACATCGCGCCTTGCGACCTGCGCCGCCCTGCGGGGTGGCCGCGGGAAAGTGAAAATCCTTCAAAGCGATGACTTGGCGGATAGTTGTGCATCGGCTATCCGTTTCCCAACGGCTTTCCTTGGTGTACGTTTTTGACGTCCGAAAGTCGGATTGAGGTCGGGCGCCCCGTGCGCGATGCAGATTGAAGGTGCGGGTGCAGCGAACCGCGCAGGAGTGTTGGATGAGTATGATTACCCCAGTGTTGATGGCAGGCGGTTCGGGCACGCGGCTTTGGCCGGTTTCTCGCAAGGCATTTCCGAAGCAGTTTGCCCCATTGATCGGGGATGAAACGCTGTTTCAGGCTTCGGCGCGGCGCTTGTCGGGGCCCTGCTATGGCGACCCTGTGGTCATGACCAATTCGGATTTCCGTTTCATCGTGGCCGAGCAACTGGAACAGGTCGGCATCGGGCACGAAGCGATCGTGATCGAACCTGTCGGTCGCAATACCGCGCCAGCCGTGCTGGCTGCTGCATTGATGGCCGCAACCCAAGATCCGGATCGTCTGTTGCTGGTGGCTCCTTCGGATCACGTGATTCCAGATTCCGAGGCATTTACCCGCGCGGTTGAGCAGGGGATCGGCCCGGCGCAGGCGGGGCGGATCGTGACCTTCGGCATCACGCCCGATCGGCCCGAGACGGGATATGGCTATCTGGAACTTGCCGGGCAGGGCGAAGGCCCGCAGCCCCTGACACGCTTTGTCGAAAAACCCGAGGCCGCGCGCGCCGCTGAAATGCTGGCCGCTGGTAATTTCCTGTGGAATGCCGGGATCTTTCTGTTCAGTGCGCGCACGATGATCGACGCATTCCGCGCGCATGCCCCGGGTTTTCTTGAACCGGTTCAGAAATCGGTGGACGAAGCGCAGACCGATATCGGGTTTCTGCGCCTTGCCAAGGGCCCGTGGGAAGGACTGGCCGATGAATCCATAGACTACGCCGTCATGGAAAAGGCCGACAATCTGACGGTTGTGCGTTTTTCCGAGCGATGGTCCGACCTTGGCGGTTGGGATGCCATCTGGCGCGAAACGCTGGACGCTGAGCCTTCGGAAAACGGTGTTGCGCTGGACGGTCCGGCGACGGCGATCGATTGTCAGGATGTTCTGTTGCGTTCCGACAATGAAGATCTGGATGTGGTCGGGATCGGACTGCGCGACATGCTGGTCGTGGCCACCAGTGATGCGGTGCTGGTCGCGGATAAATCACGCGCCCAGGACGTGAAACAGGCCGTCACGGCGCTGCGCAAGAAAAACCGTAAACAGGCAGAGGCTTTCCCGCGCGATCACCGGCCTTGGGGATGGTTCGAAACCCTTGCGCTGGCCGACAGATTTCAGGTGAAGCGTATCGTGGTCAAGCCCGGAGCGGCGTTGTCCCTGCAAAGCCATGTTCACCGTTCCGAGCATTGGATCGTGGTGTCGGGCACCGCGAAGGTAACGGTGGATGAGACCGTCACCCTCGTGACGGAAAACCAGTCGATCTATGTTCCGCTGGGTGCGGTTCACCGGATGGAGAACCCGGGAAAGGTTCCGATGGTCCTGATCGAGGTCCAGACGGGATCGTATCTTGGGGAAGATGACATCATTCGCTATGAAGATGTCTATGCCCGCAACAGCGACGACTGATCTGCGATTGGCGGGCTGATGAAGCGACGGGGGCGACCAGCGATGGTCGCCCTGTTTTCATTTCCGGTCGGGCCCCATATCAGCCCCCAGATCAGGCCACCGCATCCTTGCGCACATAGTTCAGGATCGGGGCCAGCCAGCGTTCGGCCTCGGCCAGATCCATCCCCTTGCGCGCGGCGTAATCGCGGGCCTGATCTTCCTCGATCTTGGCGACCCCGAAATAATAGCTGTCGGGATGCCCGATATAAAGGCCCGAGACCGACGACCCCGGCCACATCGCCATGCTTTCCGTCAGCGTCACACCGGTGGTCGCCTCGGCATCCAGCAGGCGGAACAGGGTCAGCTTTTCGGTGTGATCGGGTTGCGCGGGATAGCCGGGCGCCGGGCGGATGCCGTCATAGGGTTCGCCGATCAGGTCCTGCGGCGCATAGGTTTCGGCGGCGCCGTAGCCCCAGTAATCCTTGCGGACCCGTTCATGCAGCATTTCGGCCATCGCCTCGGCGATGCGGTCGGACAGCGCCTTGACCATGATCGCGCCGTAATCGTCATTGGCGCGTTCATAGCGCAGCGCGATTTCCTGTTCCTCGGGGCCCGCCGTCACCACGAAGCCGCCGACATAGTCGCGATGCCCCTCGGGGGCCACGAAATCCGACAGCGCGACATTCGGGCGGCCATTGCGCTTGGTCACCTGTTGGCGCAGCGTGTGCAGCGTCGCCAGTTCATGTTCGCGATCCTCGCCGGTGAACAGGCGGATATCGTCGCCGACCGCATTGGCGGGCCAGAACCCGACGACCGCGCGGGGCTTGAACCATGCCTCGTCGATGATCCGGGCCAGCATGTCCTGCGCGTCGCGATACAGGTTGCGCGCGGCCTCGCCCTGCTTTTCGTCGTCCAGAATACGGGGATAGACGCCTTTCAGCTCCCATGTCTGGAAGAAGGGGGTCCAGTCGATATAGCGCGCGATTTCGGCCAGGTCCCAATCCTCGACCACCTTCAGCCCGGTAAAGTCCGGCGTCTTGGCGGCAAATCCGGTCCAGTCCAGTTTCAGCGGATTGTCACGCGCAGCCTGCAAGGGCAGACGCGATTTCGCGGCCTCGGACCGTTCATGCCGTTCGGCCACCAGCGCATAATCGTCGCGGATACCGTCGATATAGGCCTGCTGCTGCGCCGGGCTCAACAATGACGACACCACGCCGACCGCGCGGCTGGCATCGGTGACATAGACCGCCGGCCCCTTGGCATAGCGCGGCGCGATCTTGACCGCCGTGTGGATTTTCGAGGTGGTCGCCCCGCCGATCAGCAGCGGAATGTCGAAACCCTCACGCTCCATCTCGGCGGCCAGATGCACCATTTCGTCCAGCGATGGCGTGATCAGACCGGACAGCCCGATCACATCGACCTTTTCGGCCCGCGCCACTTCAAGGATCTTCTGCGGCGGCACCATCACGCCAAGGTCGATCACCTCGTAATTGTTGCAGGCCAGAACGACGCCGACGATGTTCTTGCCGATATCGTGGACATCGCCCTTGACCGTCGCCATCAGGATCTTGCCCGCGCTTTCGCGTTCCGATGCCCCGCTCAGGCGCTTTTCCTCTTCCATATAGGGCAGCAGGACGGCCACGGCCTGTTTCATCACGCGGGCCGATTTCACCACCTGCGGCAGGAACATCTTGCCCGCGCCGAACAGGTCGCCGACGACATTCATCCCGGCCATCAGCGGGCCTTCGATGACATGCAGCGGGCGTTCGGCGGCCTGACGCGCCTCTTCGGTGTCGCCTTCGATATATTCGGTGATGCCGTTGACCAGAGCATGTTCCAGACGCTTTTCGATGGGCCATTCTCGCCAGGACAGGTCCTTTTCACGCTTTTGCCCGCCACCATCGCCGCGGAATTTCTCGGCGATGTCCAGCAGGCGCTCGGTCGCGGTGCCGCCCGACTTGGGCGCACGGTTCAGCACGACATCTTCGCAGGCCTCGCGCAATTCGGCGTCGATCTGGTCATAGACGGCCAGCTGCCCGGCATTGACGATGCCCATGTCCATGCCGGCCTGAATCGCGTGATACAGAAAGACCGCGTGCATCGCCTCGCGTACGGGTTCATTCCCGCGAAAGCTGAAGGACAGGTTCGACACCCCGCCCGAGACATGGGCATAGGGCAGGTTCTGCCGGATCCAGCGCGTGGCCTCGATGAAATCGACGCCGTAATTGTCGTGTTCCTCGATGCCCGTAGCGACGGCAAAGATGTTGGGATCGAAGATGATGTCCTCGGGCGGAAAGCCCACCTCGTCCACAAGGATGCGATAGGCGCGTTCGCAGATCTCGATCTTGCGGGCGGCGGTGTCGGCCTGGCCCTGTTCGTCAAAGGCCATGACCACGACGGCGGCCCCATAGGCAAGGCACAGCTTCGCCTGCTGGCGGAACTGTTCGACACCTTCCTTCATGCTGATCGAGTTCACGACCGGCTTGCCCTGCACGCATTGCAGACCGGCCTCGATCACCTCCCATTTGGAACTGTCGATCATGATCGGCACGCGGGCGATGTCGGGTTCGGCGGCCAGCAGGTTCAGGAACTCGACCATGGCGGCGCGGCTGTCGATCAGCCCCTCGTCCATGTTGATATCGATGATCTGCGCGCCGTTTTCGACCTGATCGCGGGCGACCTCCAGCGCGGTGGCATAGTCGCGGTTCTTGATCAGCTTGCGGAAACGTGCGCTGCCGGTGACGTTGGTGCGTTCGCCCACGTTCACGAAGGGAATGTCCGAGGTCAGGACGAAGGGTTCCAGCCCCGAAAGGCGCAATTGGCGTTCAGGCATATTCGGGCACCTTTCGCGGGCTGAACTGGGCCACGGCCTCGGCAATGGCGCGGATATGGTCGGGCGTGGTGCCGCAGCAGCCGCCCACGACATTCACCAGCCCCTCGCGGGCAAATTCGGCGACCTGCCGGGCGGTGTCGTCGGGGCCTTCGTCATATTCACCAAAGGCGTTGGGCAGACCTGCATTGGGATAGGCGCAGATCAGCGTGTCGGCCACGCCCGCCATTTCGGCCAGATGCGGGCGCATCGCCTCGGCGCCAAGGGCGCAGTTCAGGCCAACGGTCCAGGGGTTCGCATGCCGGACCGAATGCCAGAACGCGGTCGGCGTCTGCCCCGACAGGGTCCGCCCCGAGGCATCGGTGATCGTGCCCGAAATCATCAGCGGCAGCGCGCGACCATGCGCCTCCATCGCCTCGATACAGGCAAAGATCGCGGCCTTGGCGTTCAGCGTGTCGAAGATTGTTTCGATCAGCAGGATGTCGGCCCCACCTGCGATCAGGCCTGTGGCCTGCTGCAGATAGGCGACGCGCAGTTCCTCGAAGGTGACGGCGCGAAAGCCCGGATTGTTCACGTCCGGGCTGATCGAGGCCGTGCGGTTCGTCGGCCCCAGCGCGCCCGCAACCCAACGCGGCTTGCCATCCTGCGCGGTCGCGCGGTCCAGCGCCCGGCGCACGACGCGCGCGCCCTCGACGTTCAGGTCATGGACGGCGGCTTCCAGCGCGTAATCGGCCTGCGCGATGGTGGTCGAGGAAAACGTGTTGGTTTCCACGATATCGGCACCCGCCATGGCATAGCGGTAATGGATCTCTTCGACCGCTTCGGGCTGGGTCAGGATCAGAAGGTCGTTGTTGCCCTTCTGCGGATGGTCCGAGTGGTGGCGGCAGACATGACCCGAGCCGTGGCCGGTATAGTCGTCCTCGCCCAGGCCAAGGTTCTGAATTTGCGTGCCCATCGCGCCGTCAAGGATCAGGATCCGTTCCGCAGCGGCGCGGTTCAGTGCCTCGAATGCGGGCGAGGGGGGAAGTCTGCCGGTCATGTTCGTGCCTTTGTCAGGAAGCCGGCAACATAGGCACAGTTCATCCCGGCGGCAAATTCATAATATTCCAGAAGATTATGAGTCAGATCGATGATTCAGGCTACCGGCACACCTTGTTCGTCTTTCAGGGTCTTTAGCACAATCTCCGAACGCACTTGCGCCACCTGCGGGTGGGGCAGCAGGTGGCGATGGACGAAATCGGCAAAGGCGTCCAGATCACGCGCCCGCACATCCAGCACGTAATCGGCATCGCCAGATACCGAATATGCCGAACGGATCAAGGGCTGCGCGGCGACAAAACGCGAAAAATCGCTGTCTTTCCCCGGCCCGTGGCTGGACAGGTTCACCCGGATGACCGCCCGCAATCCATAGCCCAGCTGAGCCGCGCTGAGTCGTGCGCAATATCCCTCGATGACACCGGATTGTTCCAGGGCGGCCCGCCGGCGCGAACATTGCGAAGGCGAAAGATTGACCACCCCGGCCAATGCGGCATTGGTCATCGCGCCATCCTTCTGCAATGCAGCCAGAAGCGCAATATCGTAGCCGTCAAGTTCCATATCGTGCGCATCCTTATGCCTTTATGCGTCTTTCGTGCAATAATGAGGGATGCCCGGGCCGCTTCGCAAGGTTCATGCGCGGTCTATATGGAATAATGGTGCCAACATGCTGACATATCGAACAGGAGCATCCCATGGGTCCCTTTCCTCATAACGCCCCCAAGGCGACGATCAGTGCCGCGAACCCGGCCGGCACCGATGGATTCGAGTTTGTGGAATTTGCGCATCCCCAGCCTGAAATTCTGGCGCAGATCTTTGAGCAGATGGGTTTCACGCCGGTTGCAAGACATCGCACCAAGAATATCACGCTCTATCGGCAGGGTGATATCAACTATCTGCTGAATGCCGAGGCAGATAGCCATGCGGCGGAATTCGTCCGTGACCACGGCCCATGTGCACCTTCGATGGCGTGGCGGGTCGTCGATGCCAAGGCCGCATTGCAGCGTGCGCTGGATCTGGGCGCGACCGAGTACACGGGCGACGGAAAATCGCTGGATGTGCCGGCCGTTTACGGAATCGGTGGCTCACTTCTGTATTTCGTGGATGTCTATGGCGATGCTGGCAGCGTCTATGAAGCGAATTTCGATTGGCTGGACGAGGTGAACCCCACCCCGGAAGGGTTTGGTTTCTACTATCTGGATCACCTGACCCATAACGTCATCCGCGGCAACATGGACACGTGGTACAAGTTCTATCACGACACGTTCAATTTCCGCGAAATCAAGTTCTTTGATATCAAGGGAAAGCAAACCGGGCTTGTCAGCCGTGCGCTGACATCGCCGGACGGCAAGATCCGCATCCCGATCAACGAATCCACCGACGATCACAGCCAGATCGAGGAGTATCTGCGTGAATACAAGGGCGAGGGGATCCAGCACATCGCCATCGCATCCGAAGACATCTATGCCGGAACCGAACAGATCGCCGATGCCGGCATGGAATTCATGCCCGGACCGCCGGATACCTATTACGAAATGTCGCACAAGCGCGTGAAAGGTCATCAAGAGCCGATCGATCGCATGAAAGAGCGCGGCATTCTGATCGATGGTGAAGGCGTCGTCGGGGGGGGCGAAACGCGTATTCTGTTGCAGATCTTTTCCAAGACGGTCATCGGCCCGATCTTTTTCGAGTTCATCCAGCGCAAGGGCGATGACGGCTTTGGGGAAGGAAATTTCCGCGCGCTGTTCGAATCCATCGAAGAGGATCAGATCCGGCGTGGCGTTCTGGACGCGGCGTCGAGCGATTGACACCAATGGCAGCTTTCATCTGCTGTGAGGGCCTGTCGCGATGAGCTGGACCGATTATGCAGCCGCCCCCGCGCCAGGCACCAGGATCTGCGATGCAGCCGGTATCACCACGCCGATTGCGATGGAGGTGACCACCGGGAAGGGGAAATTCCCGCTATTGGTGATGCGTGTCGGGCTGGGATTCCGGGCCTATGTGAATGCTTGCCCGCACCAGTTTCTGCCGCTGAACTATCGGGCCGAACGTATCATGTCGGCGGACGGAACCAAGTTGCTCTGCACGGCGCATGGCGCGCGTTTCGACATGGCGACAGGGGCGGTGGTCGACGGCGCGGATTGCGGGTTGGAGCCCGTGCCGCTTGAACTGATTGATGGTTTCCTGCATATCGCGCCGCCGCCAGCCGGGTGATCCCCTCCCTGAGATGGGGCTGTTGTCGGGCACGAAAAAGGCCGGGGATATTCCCCGGCCTTTCCAGAAATGTTGGCTGGTCGATTAGAATCCGGCCTTGATTTTCTCGAATTCGGCCAATTGCCTTTCGCGCTGCTCGGCGGAATTCGGGACCTGTGACAGGATGGGGGCATCGGTTTCCGACAGCCCGTCCTTGACGGCCTGTTCGTCGACGATCGTTGCCATCGCTTCGGTCGAGGTGTGGCCGTAGCCAATAGCATCCAGCAAGGCTTTGCCCGCCGAAGGTTCAAGCCAGGCGTTGATGAAATCATAGGTCTTGTCTTCGCTGCCCGGACCGTCTTTCAGTTTGATAAAGCCGCAGAAGAAGGTCGATGAACCTTCCTTGGGTGCGCGTTCAAAGCCGACGGGGTAATTGTCTTCCTGCAGATAGACAACGCCGTCGTTCCAGGACCAGGCGATGTCGACCGCGCCCGATGCCATCAGCTGTGCCTGTTCCGCCGGGTCGGCCCAATATGCCGCAACATTCTGATGGGCCTGGCGCAGCCAGTCGGCCGCTGCCTGAAACTGATCGTCTGAAACATCGGTCCAATCGGTGGTTCCGGTCGCCAGATAGGCCAATGCCCAGACATCATCGGACCCGTCCGGCAGCGAGGTGCGGCCCTGATATTTCGGATCCACAAAGACCTGCAGCGTCGAGACGTCTTCCTGGGGCACCGTTTCGGTGTTGTAGGCGATTGCCGTCGCGCCCCAGTCTGTCGGGATATACCAGACGCCTTCTTCATCCTTGAACACTTCGGATTCGAGGAACTTGGGATCGATGGTGTCAAAGGCGGGAATGCGCGACACATCCCAAGGCTCGATCAGTCCGGCATCGCGATACTTGCCGACCATCTGGCTGCAAGGATGCGCCACATCGGCCTTGAAGCCAGATGCCACTTTCTGAAAGGCCTCATCGTCATCGCCATAAAAGGCGAAGGTCGGGCTGTCGCCATGTTTGTCGATATAGCCTTGAAAAATCTCGGGTTCCTCGAAACCGGCCCAGTCAAAGACCGTGAATTCGGGATCGGCGGCCAAGGCGGGAAACGCCAGCCCGGCGGCAAGGATTGTTGTCGTCGTGAAACGCATGAAAGGGCCTTCCTGTTGGACCGTTTTCCCAGACGCTAGCCGCAGCCCGAAATCCGTGCAAGTGCCTTGCATGCTTCAGGGGCCGTGGCGTCAAAAAGGACTGCAAACCGGGGTCTTGCCTGTGCCGAAGGCAGGTCGTGGTCAGGCGTCAAGCATCTCGGGACCGCCAGCGATGCTGGGATCGACAATCCCGATCTTGTCGCTGTCCTTGCCGGCGAAATCCACCGCCTGAAGGATTGTCTGGATCGCGGCAATTCTTGCCCGTCTCTTGTCATCTGACCGGATCACGTGCCATGGCGCGATTGGCGAATGCGACAGGTTCAGCGTATCGCGGATTGCTTCGCTGTAGATATCCCATTTCGCCAGGCCCTCGACATCCACGCTGGACAGTTTCCATTGCTTCAACGGGTCCTGTTCTCGCGCAAGAAACCGGGTCAGTTGCTCGGCCCGTCCCACGTTCAGCCACAGTTTCACCAGGGTGATATTGTCATCAACCAATGTCTGTTCGAAATTCGGCAACTGTCGGAAGAACGCATTGCGCTGTTGTTCGGTCGAAAAACCGAAAACACGTTCGACGACGCCGCGATTATACCAGCTGCGATCAAACAGCGCGATCTCGCCCGCCGCGGGCAGCCAGTCGACATAGCGTTGGAAATACCATTGCGATGCCTCACGCTCGTTTGGTTTGGGCAGCGCGACGATATAGCAGGAACGCGGGTTCAGGTTTTCGCGCACCCGTTCGATCGTGCCGCCCTTGCCTGCCGCATCACGGCCTTCGAACAGAACGACGATTCGCTTGCCGGTTTCGCGGCTCCCGTGTTTCATGCGAACCAGTTGAAGTTGCAGGTCCTGCATGCGGTCCTGGTATTCGTCCTTGTCCATTTCCTGACGATAGGGATAGCCGGGATCCAGAATGTCCTTTTTCCCTGCCTCGCGGATGGTTTTGCGGATTTCCTTTGGGGCGCCGTTTTCCAGATAGTCGCTGATTTGGCCCACCAATGGCATCTCGGTCATGTCCCTATCCCTCTCCGATGCGCGACATGTCGTAGTATGTCGTCTGGTATATTTCGTTGATCCAGTTACCGTAGAGCAGATGGGCGTGGCTGCGCCAGCGGTTCATTGGCCGTCGGCTTGGATCGTCATCGGGGTAATAGTTCCGGGGAATGTTGATCGCCTTGCCGGTCGCGACGTCGCGGTCATATTCCTCTTTCAGGGTCTCGTTGTCATATTCCAGGTGGTTGAAAATATACAAGGACCGCCGTTCCCTGTCTTCAAGCAGGCAGGGGCCAACCTCGTCACTGGCCAGCAGGGTTGTCAAACCGTCGCAGCGGTCGACATCGCTTTGACGAATTTCGGTCCAGCGGCTGACTGGCACAAGCACATCGTCCGAGAAGCCGCGAAGATAGGGCGAGGCCAGATCAAGATTGCGGTGGCGAAAACATCCGAAAGCCTTGCGTTCCAACATGTGCTTTTCAAGGCCGTGGAAATGCCAGGCCATCGCCATGCCCCCCCAGCAGACGCCGAATGTCGAATGCACATGGGTCCGTGTCCAGGCAAAGACCCGCGTCAATTCCTGCCAATAGGTGACCTGATCGAAAGGCAGATGTTCGATGGGCGCGCCTGTGATGATCAACCCGTCGAATTTCTCGCCGGTTGCCTCGACCTCGCGAAACGGTCGGTAAAAGCTGGCCATGTGATCGGCGGCGGTATTGCGGCTTTCATGGTCCGACATGCGGATCAGCTGGAAATCGATTTGAAGCGGTGTCGCCCCGATCAGACGCGCGAACTGGTTCTCGGTCTGGATCTTCTTGGGCATCAGGTTCAACAGGCCAATCCGCAGCGGTCGGATGTCCTGGGTCTCGGCCCGGCCTGGCGACATCACCATGACGCCTTCGTTCGACAGAATACGATAGGCGGGCAGGTTTTCGTTCAGGGTAATGGGCATAGGATCAATCCTTGCGGTCGATTGCGCGTGCGATCAGGTTGTTGAAATCTTGGGGGCTGCGGATCTGCGCAACCTCTTGGGCGGTGACGGTGACACCGCGCCTTGCCATGGCTTCGTATCGGGGTTGGCGATGCGCCAATGCGCGCGCATAGGTCCAGCGGATGAAATCGTCGGGGTTGACCTCGTGTTCGTGCAAGCCCTTTTCGACGCGATAGGAAATCCAGGCATTTTCAAGGAATTCCGGCTGATAATACATTGGCTTGGGGGCGCGATCGAAACGGCGCACAAGTTCGGCGGTATGGGCGTCGCTGCCCTTGATCCAAACCATCAGCAGGTCTTGTTCCAGGGCGTTCAGGACCGGATCATCGGGGTTTTCCGGATCGACGACCTCGCAGATCGATCCGCCTGAATCGCAAACGAAATGCGGGATGTTGTAGATGTCGATCGCGCGATCCAGGAAATGGCCTGTGTCCAGCAAGGCTGAAATTTCCGCACGCCGGTGCTGATTTTGGCGCAGGCAGTATTCGCCAAAGTCAAGTCCGCCGCGACTGGCGCTGCCGGGTTTGCCAAGATAGGTCGACAAGGGTGCCAGATTTTCGAATGTGATGTTGCTGGCGATATAGACGCTGTCAGACATAAGCAATTCGCGCAGGAACGGCACCTTCATCGCCTCGCGCTTGAAATTGTCGGCGATGAATTCGCCCATGTATCGGGTGCCGATCCGGTAATCGATGGAATAGTGGAACCAATCGCCGGCGTCGCGAAGCATATTTGACAGATAGGTCTTGCCAAGGCCGGACATGCCAAACAGCACGACCCTTTTATTTGCCGAACCCAGCCATTCGCGGCCACTGCCATAGATCATCACGCACCCCTTGTTCCTTGCGCATAACTAGTGGCTTGCCGCGTCATAGGGAAGGGCGCGCGCTTTCTGGCAAATGGGCGTTGCGGATACGGGAAAGGCGGCCCACGAAGCAGGCCGCCTTTTATCATGTGTCTGAAGTGCGGATCAGAAGCTGTAGCCGACGCGAACGCCAATGCCCCACAGGTCGTTGTCTTCCATGGAGGCGCGGGCCGTATCTGCGGTTTCAGGCATGGCATCACCCAGTTTCGAATAGTTGATGCCGGTGGTGATCTTCATGTTGTCCATGGTGTAGATCGCCGCAAGCGTGATGCCCATGCGTCCGTTGGTGGGCGCAAGGGGGGAAACAAGATCATCGCCCTCGGGTTCATAGGTGAAGGCGGCCGAACCCGCCCATGCCTCTGTGAACTGGCGTCCGACGCCGATGGTGTAGGTGGTCGTGTCTTCCAGTTCGACAAGCCCCTCACCGGTCACGGCCGTGAAATTTTGCGGATCAACGAGGAATTCGCTCCAATTGACCCAGCGGACCGAACCGAAGACAAGCGTATCTGCCGCAACACCGGTCTGGAATTCAAGATTGACCGCTTCCGGGGTCGAGACCGTCGTGGTCGAATCGCCGTCCAGCAGCGGTAGATCCCCGATCGGGGTCGGAATCAGCGGGCCGGTTTCGGTCGTGTCGAAATCATGATCGATTTTCGAGTGGTAGGTCAGCGAGATCCGGGCAGCATATTCGGGAATTTCATAGGCCGCACCGACGACATAGCCAACGCCCCAGGCGCCATCGAGATCGACGTTATATCCCGCAACCGCGCCATAGGCCGCACCGTCCAGCGTGACATTGCCATCGGCATATGAACCGCGGATACCACCGTGGAACGACATGTTGTTGTCGAATTTGTAGCGCAGCAGCGCTGTGTATGTGGTCGAGTCCACGTCCACCGCCGTGCCGCCCAGCAACGGAGAGCCACCGGTCAGAGCGGATTCATAGGTCAGATCGGCGCCGTAAGGCTGTTCGACGATCAGGACGCCCGACAGGTTCTGGTTGAACTGATGTTTGTAGGCCAGGCCGAAAAAGCCATAACCGTTTGCCACATCGCCGGTCGATACGCCCAGTGTGTCGGTGCCCTCGACTGTCGGGTCCGCAGCGCCAAAGCTGAGCTCGGCGTAGTTTCCTTCTTCGAACAGGGCCGACAGCGACTGCGGTGCGCGTTCGATTCCACCGGCAAATACGGGCGCGGTGCTGACCAGCAGGGCCGCGATGCCGGAGTATGCGATCTTCATGTGTTGTTACCTCCCTCACGTGGGTCGGGTGACCCTTAGGTCCAGACTAAACAGCATAAATGTCGAATCAATCGGCGTCGTCGGAAATTCATCATCTAGGTTAATGTGACCTTACGACACAGTGACATTGTCGCAACGCGATTGTGACAGCACGCATCGGGCGTTGTCGCCACTGATTCGGATTCGGGTGAAAAATGCAACTGTGGTCTGGACAAAGGCGCGTGCGCATGAAAGGGGAAACTGCCAAACGAAATTGCCGCAAGGACCCCCGCCATGCAGATTCGTGAGGCTTTGACCTTTGATGATGTTCTTCTGGTGCCTGCCGCTTCGTCGGTGATGCCATCGACTGCGGATGTGACCACTCATGTCACCCGTTCCATACGCATGAACATACCCTTGCTGTCCTCGGCGATGGATACCGTTACCGAAAGCCGGATGGCGATCGCGATGGCCCAGTCCGGCGGCATGGGGGTGATCCATCGCAACCTGACAACCGAACAGCAGGCCGACGAGGTGCGTCGCGTCAAGAGGTTCGAATCCGGTATCGTCTACAAGCCGATCACATTGCGCGCGGATCAGACGCTGGCAGATGCCAAGCTGTTGCAGGATCGCTACAATGTCACGGGGTTCCCGGTCGTTGACGACGAAGGTCATGTGCTGGGTATCGTCACCAATCGCGACATGCGCTTTGCCAGCGATGACAAGACGCCGGTCCGCGCCATGATGACCGCACAAGGGTTGGCGATGCTGACCGAGCCGGCGGACCGTCAGCAGGCCATCGACCTGATGAAAGAGCGCCGGATCGAAAAGCTTCTGGTGACCGATGGCCAGGGCAAGCTGACTGGTCTTTTGACGCTGAAAGACACCGAAAAGGCTGTGTTGAACCCGTTGGCCTGCAAGGACGATCTGGGTCGCCTGCGCGTCGCCGCGGCCTCGACGGTGGGCGAAGAAGGGTTCGAACGCAGCAAGGCGCTGATCGATGCCGGTGTCGACATGGTGGTGATCGATACCGCGCATGGCCATTCGGAAGGGGTCGCCAAATCGGTCGAGCGGGTCAAGGCCTATGCCGGTGATGTGCAGGTGGTTGCAGGTAACGTGGCCACCGCCGAGGCAACCCGCGCGCTGATCGGTGCGGGTGCCGATGCCGTGAAGGTCGGTATCGGACCGGGCAGCATCTGCACCACCCGGATCGTGGCGGGTGTGGGCGTGCCGCAATTGACCGCCATCATGGACGCGGCATCCGCAGCCGGTGACACACCGATCATCGCCGATGGCGGTATCAAGTTCTCGGGTGATTTCGCCAAGGCGATCGCAGCGGGCGCAAGCTGCGCCATGGTCGGCAGCGCCATCGCGGGCACGGATGAAAGCCCCGGCGAGGTGATCCTCTATCAGGGCCGCAGCTTCAAATCCTATCGGGGTATGGGCAGCCTGGGCGCGATGGCACGCGGCAGTGCGGATCGCTATTTCCAGAAAGACGCCGCGACAGACAAGCTGGTGCCCGAAGGCATCGAAGGGCAGGTGCCTTACAAGGGGCCGGCCGGCACAGTCATTCACCAGCTGGTCGGCGGGTTGCGGGCGGCGATGGGCTATACCGGATGTGCCACCGTGCCCGAGATGCGCAAGAACTGTCAGTTCGTCCGCATCACCGGTGCCGGGCTGAAGGAAAGCCATGTGCATGACGTCGCGATTACACGCGAAAGCCCGAATTACCGGCTGGGATAGGAAATCAGATGGCCCGCATATGATGTGGGCCATTGCTTGGCGGAAATCGAAGGTGGACGCATGATGTCTTGGCTGGGGCTATCCGGGGTTTCGCGATGAATCCTGCGGCCCGGATCGCGGCGGCGATCGACATTCTGGATCGGATCCTGGCTGGCGAGCCTGCCGAACCCTCGTTGTTGCGTTGGTCCCGTGCCAGTCGCTTTGCCGGATCTGGCGATCGCGCGGCGGTGCGCGATCTGGTTTTCGACGCCTTGCGGCGACGCAATACGCTTGCTGCATTGGGGGGCGATCTCAGCGGTCGCGGCCTGATGATTGGTAGGTTGCGCGACCTCGGCACCGACCCCGAGACCGTGTTCACCGGATCGGGCCATGCGCCGTCCCCCTTGGGTGAACATGAACGCCGGATGCCCGAGGCGAGTCCAGCCATTGATCTGCCGGAATGGGTTGTGCCGCGCTGGCGCAACTCTCTTGGTGCACAGGCAGATGACATCGCGATCCTGATGGGGCAACGGGCACCGGTTTGGTTGCGCGTGAATCCGGTTCGGGCAACGGTCCGGCGCGCGATGGAGGTGCTGGCGGCAGGGGGGATCGAAACCGTCGAGGACGACCGGCTGCCCGGCGCGCTGCGTGTCATTGCGGGTGAGCGGAAGGTCGCGCGGAATGCGGCCTATCTCGGCGGTATGGTCGAGCTGCAGGATCTGTCGCCACAGCTTGCCTGCGCGGCCTTGCCATTGCGGCCGGGGGACCGGGTGCTGGACTATTGCGCCGGCGGCGGGGGCAAGTCGCTGGCGCTGATCGGCCGGCAACCGGATTTGCGCGTCGAGGCCCATGATGCCGATCCTGCGCGGATGCAGGATTTGCCGGCAAGGGCGTCTCGGGCGGGGGTATCGGTTTTGCGGGTCGATGCGCCCTCGCAGCGATACCAGCTGGTGGTCGCCGATGTGCCCTGTTCGGGGTCGGGAACCTGGCGGCGCAGCCCGGACGCGAAGTGGCGGCTGGATGAAGCCGCGCTGGACAATCTGGTTGCGACCCAGGCGGAAATTCTGGACCGTGTTTCGGATCTGGTCGCGCCGGGGGGGTGTCTGGCCTATATGACCTGTTCACTGCTGGCCGAGGAAAACGGCGCTCAGATCGATGCGTTTCTGGAACGGGATGATGGCTATACGCGGATGTCGCAATGTCTCTGGACGCCGATTGACGCAAGTGACGGTTTTTTCCTCTCGGTGCTGCGGCGTCATGACTAAGCATTGCGGCAGCCATGGATTAACGTGATGTTAAGCTCTGCGCAGCACGTTGGGCGATAGCTTGGGCGCAGGGGGACGATTCGCATGACAAAGCTGGAGGAACGGCTGGGGCTGTCGGGCTCGGCACTGGCGATATTGCCGGTTCTTCTGCTGCCGATGGTAATCGGGGCGTCACTGCTGCTGTTCGTGCCGTCGCTTGGTATGGGGCGCGTAGCTATCGTGTTTTCCACCGTCGCTTTCGCCTGGTATCTGTTGGGCGGCGCGATATCTGTCGCCCATGGCTTGCGTCGTTTCGCGGTGCGCCGCACCTTGCATGCCATTCGCGGCGAAGTGTCGGCCGCGCCTGAACCGATCTGGATCTGTGACGATGACGGGCAGGTGATCTTTCAGAACGCGGCCTCCCGTGATCGGTTTGGCGATATTTCGGGGCAGCCGATGCTGGTGATCTTCCAGCGTCTGCGCGCAGATGCCGAGAACGAAATGAATGATCTTCTGAGGCGTGCTATGGCGACTGGCGGGGCCGAGCTGGATCTGCAGAATGGTGACACGATCGCGCTTAGCGCGGCATCGGATGCGCCATTGCGCGTGTGGTCCTATCACGGGCCGGAGGATGCGATTGCACCGATCGACATTGCATTGGCGGCGGATGACGAAAACCAGAGTGACGCCGAGATGCTTGCGGCCTTGCCTGTCGCGTTGCTGCAGATCGGGCGGGACGGACGGATCTGGCACGCCAACAATGCTGCCTGTCGGTTGCTGGGCAAAGACCTTGGCAATCAGTTGATCGCAACGCATCTCGGCAGCTTCCTTGATGGGCCGGGGCGGTCGCTGAGGGACTGGATCGATGATGTCAGCGCCGGCAGAATCGAGGGCCGCCCCGAGGTTCTGCGCCTGCGCACGCCAAAGATGACGCCTGGGGCATCCAGGGCGTCAGAACGCTATTTTCAAGTGTCTCTGGCGACCTTTCCGGGTGACAGCTCAAGATTGATTGCCGTTCTGAATGACGCAAGCGCGATGAAAACGCTGGAAGCGCAGTTCGTCCAGAGCCAGAAAATGCAAGCCATCGGTCAGCTGGCTGGCGGGGTCGCGCATGATTTCAACAACCTGTTGACTGCGATCAGCGGTCATTGTGACCTGTTGATGTTGCGGTATGAAAATGATCATCCCGATTATGCCGATCTGGATCAGATAAGCCAGAATGCCAATCGGGCGGCGGCGCTGGTCGGGCAGTTGCTGGCTTTCTCACGCAAGCAAACCTTGCATATGGAAACGCTGGATGTGCGCGATACGCTGGCCGATTTGACGCATTTGCTTAACCGCCTTGTTGGCGAACGCGTACGGCTGACCATAAATCACGATCCCACCCTGCATCCCGTGCGTGCCGACAAGCGGCAACTTGAACAGGTGATCATGAATCTGGTGGTCAACGCGCGCGACGCGATGCCCGCCGGGGGCGATGTATCCATTGACACGGATCTGGTGCAGATCAGGCAGCCGTTGATGAAGGATCGCGTCGAACTGCCGCCCGGGCAATATGTCCGGATTCGCGTCAGCGATGAAGGTTGCGGGATCGCGCCAGAAAACCTCGAAAAGATATTCGAGCCTTTTTTCACCACCAAGCGAACGGGCGAGGGCACAGGTTTGGGACTTTCAACTGTTTATGGCATCGTCAAACAGACTGGCGGATATATCTTTTGTGACAGCCAGCCGGGATCCGGCACCAGCTTTTCACTGTATTTTCCGGCGTTGACGCAGGCACCCGATGTGATGGAGAACGGGGCCACGAACGCGCCCGCGGCTCAGGTCGCGTCACAGACGGAAAGCAAGGCCAAGGTGCTGCTTGTCGAAGATGAGGCGCCTGTGCGTGCCTTTGCTGCCCGCGCGTTAGGATTGAAAGGGTATGAGGTGATCGAAGCGGACAGCGCGGAAGCCGCGTTGACGATTCTGAAAGATCACAGTTTGCATGTCGATATTTTCGTTACGGATGTCGTCATGCCAGGTATGGACGGGCCGACATGGGTGCGCCAGGCCCTGCAGGATCGTCCTGGCACGCGCGTGGTCTTCATGTCGGGTTATACCGAGGACATCTTTGGCGAAGATCATGAGCCGCTTGAAAATTCGGTCTTTCTGGTCAAACCATTCACGCTGGCAGAGCTGAACGAAACCGTCAGGGCTCAGCTGGCGCAGCCACGGCGGGTTGTTCGGCGACATTGATCTGTCGACGTGTCAAAGTGAGTGATACAGATCCATGTCGCGCCGGAGCAACTGACGCAGATCTTCTTCCTGAGCTGGGGTCAGGTCGGTGGCTACTGCGGGCGGAACATTGACCCGGGGCAGTTCAATGTGACAATCCATGCGATCTTCCAGGAACTGCACGAACGTTCCGATTTCTTCATATTTGTAGATCCTGTCGACACGTTGATCATCGCAGGTCAGGAATTGTGATTGTGAGCAGATGCCACGATATGCAGGATCGCCTGTCGCCGAGAACTTTCTTGCAAAATCCACGAAATCCGGCTGACCGGGCCCGATACCAGGTTGGTCCAGTTCGTCACGCAGCTTGAAGCGATACCAGCTGCGCAGCCAGTCGAGTGGCTCTCGCATCAAGGCAACCGTATCGAATTTTACGCCGGATTGGCGGTGCAGCCATGGGCCGATGAAGGTGTGATAGGCGAAAAAGTCGGTATGTTTTGCGGGTGTCGGCCGTAGGATCGAAGCCGCCGCCAAAGATTCGAGCGCCATCGCGATTGCTGTTGAGCCGGCTTTGGGCGTGGCCAGAAAAACCAGCCTGTGTTCCCAGAAAATCAACATGTTGTGGTAAAAAGTTGTGTAAATGTCGGGTTCGATAGACTGCCGCGTCAGATAGTCGTCGAATTCGGCGATGTAAACGATTTGTTAATATTGCCGCATCGATAATGATCTGTGGCTGATGGATCTTGCGGAAAAATCACTTGCGTTAACCTTTCGTTTCGCGCATCCATGGGTGAGAACAACAGTAGAACATCGTGCGCGAACCGGGCAGATTGCTCTGCCGGGGGGGCTGTGAAATAAGGGTGGAAATCACATGGCACAGGCGAGCATATTCGACATGAACGACAAACGCAGTGCGGACAAGCAAAAGGCGCTGGACAGTGCTTTGGCGCAGATCGAACGTCAGTTCGGCAAAGGTTCGATCATGAAACTGGGCAAGGAAAGCCCGGTTGCCGAAATCGAGGCCACTTCAACAGGTTCTCTGGGTTTGGACATCGCCCTGGGGATCGGCGGGCTTCCCAAGGGCCGGATCATCGAGATCTATGGCCCTGAAAGTTCGGGCAAGACCACACTGACCCTGCATGCGGTTGCCGAAGAACAGAAGAAAGGCGGTGTTTGCGCGTTTGTTGATGCTGAACATGCGTTGGACCCGCAATATGCGAAGAAGCTGGGCGTCAATCTTGATGAACTGTTGATCTCGCAGCCGGATACGGGTGAGCAGGCGCTGGAAATCGTCGATACGCTTGTGCGGTCGGGTGCCGTGAACCTTGTTGTCGTGGATTCGGTCGCCGCATTGACGCCCAAGGCGGAAATCGAAGGTGACATGGGGGATCATCAAGTTGGCGCTCAGGCGAGATTGATGAGCCAGGCGATGCGCAAGCTGACGGCCAGTATCGGCCGGTCGAATTGCATGGTGATCTTCATCAACCAGATCCGGATGAAAATCGGCGTCATGTTCGGCAACCCAGAAACCACATCCGGCGGGAACGCGCTGAAATTCTATGCCTCGGTCCGACTGGATATTCGCCGCACCGGTTCGATCAAGGATCGTGACGAAGTTATCGGCAACTCGACCAGGGTAAAGGTGGTCAAGAACAAGGTTGCGCCGCCCTTCCGCCAAGTCGAGTTCGATATCATGTATGGCGAGGGGATCAGCAAGGTTGGCGAGCTGATTGATCTTGGCGTCAAGGCCGGCGTCGTCGAGAAATCGGGGGCATGGTATTCCTATGGCGACGAGCGCATCGGACAAGGGCGCGAGAATGCCAAGCAATTCCTGCGTGACCGTCCCGAGGTTGCACTTGATATCGAAGACAAGATCCGTGCCAGCCATGGACTTGAGTTCATACCCGGCGAAGGGGTGGATGACGCGCTGACCGAAGACTGATTTGGTATGCGGTTGCGCGAAGGTCAGGACCTTTTGCGCAACCGCATACCGCCTGCATGGGCCGTTGGCAGGCAAATGAATCGCAATCGAATGCGAAACGCGCGATGCATCAGTGCCCGCGATCGCTGGACAGCAGGCGTTGCCGAGTCTAGACCGAACGCCAGCCCGGAATGATCCGGAATATGATGCCACCGCATTGCGATGAAGGCCCACATATGCCCAGTCTGAACGATATCCGTTCCACTTTCCTCGGATTTTTCGAAAAGAACGGCCACCGCGTCGTCGAAAGCAGCCCGCTTGTGCCGCGCAACGATCCGACCCTGATGTTTACCAATTCCGGAATGGTTCAATTCAAGAACGCGTTCACGGGCCTGGAAACGCGCGACTACAATCGCGCAACGACGGCGCAGAAATGTGTGCGGGCAGGTGGCAAGCATAACGACCTGGACAATGTGGGCTATACAGCCCGGCACCACACGTTTTTCGAGATGCTGGGGAATTTCAGCTTCGGCGATTACTTCAAGACCGAAGCGATCCCCTATGCGTGGGAACTGCTGACAAAGGATTTCGGTATCCCCAAGGACAAGCTGCTGGTCACCGTGTATCACACGGATGACGAGGCGGCCGATCTGTGGAAGAAGGTTGCGGGTCTTTCCGATGACCGCATCATTCGCATCGCGACCAGCGACAATTTTTGGCAGATGGGGCCGACCGGCCCCTGCGGCCCCTGCACCGAGATTTTCTTTGACCACGGAGAGCATATCTGGGGCGGACCTCCGGGCAGCGCTGACGAAGACGGCGATCGTTTCATCGAGATCTGGAATATCGTGTTCATGCAGAACGAGCAGTTCGAGGATGGCTCGATGCGCGCGCTGGACATGCAATCCATCGATACCGGCATGGGGCTGGAACGCATTGGTGCGCTGCTTCAAGGCAAGCACGACAATTATGACACCGATCTGATGCGCGACCTGATCGAGGCCAGCGCGAACCTGTCCAGCAATGATCCGGACGGTCCCGGCAAGGTGCACCACCGCGTCATTGCCGATCACTTGCGCTCGACCAGCTTCCTGATTGCCGATGGTGTCATGCCTTCGAATGAGGGGCGCGGATATGTGCTGCGCCGGATCATGCGCCGCGCGATGCGGCATGTGCATATGCTGGGCGTGCAGGATCCGATGATGCATCGACTGGTGCCCGAGCTGGTCAGCCAGATGGGTGGCGCCTATCCCGAGCTTGGCCGGGCGCAGCCATTGATTCAGGAAACGCTTCGCAGTGAAGAAACCCGTTTCCGCCAGACCCTGGACCGGGGGCTGAGGTTGCTGGATGACGAATTGTCCCGCCTGCCCGAAGGTGCGAATTTGCCCGGCGAGGCGGCGTTCAAGCTGTATGATACCTATGGTTTCCCGCTGGATCTGACCCAGGATGCGCTGCGTGAAAAGGGCCGGGCCGTTGACACGGACGGGTTCGACAGCGCGATGGCGCAACAGAAGGCCAAGGCGCGGGCCGCATGGTCGGGTAGCGGTGAAACCAAGGATGCCGCGATCTGGTTTGACATGGCCGAGCAACATGGCGCGACCGAGTTTCTGGGCTATGATACCGAAGAGGCCGAAGGTCAGGTTCTGGCACTGGTTTCCGAGGGCGCCGAAACCGACAGTGCGGCAACCGGCGACAAGGTGCAGATCGTGGTGAACCAGTCGCCTTTCTATGCAGAAGCAGGCGGGCAGGTCGGCGATACCGGGCTGATCAAGACCGAAAGCGGCGCGGCGCGGGTGACCGATACGAAGAAAATTGCCGGTGTGTTCGTGCATATGGCCGAAGTAACGCTTGGCAGTATTCAGCGGGGGCAGGGTGCGCAACTCTCTGTCGATCATGACCGTCGCGAACAGATACGCGCCAATCACTCGGCCACGCATTTGCTGCACGAAGCCTTGCGCCGCACGCTTGGTGAACATGTGGCGCAGCGCGGCAGCTTGAATGCGCCTGATCGTCTGCGCTTTGATTTTAGCCACAATCACGCCATGGCTGCGGATGAAATGTCCGCCATCGAGGCCGAGGTGAACACTTACATTCGTCAGAACACACCTGTCGAAACCCGTGTCATGACACCGGATGACGCCCGTGCAATTGGCGCCCAGGCGCTGTTTGGCGAGAAGTATGGCGACGAGGTGCGCGTGGTCGCGATGGGTCAGCAGGCCAATTCGGGCAAGGGCAGCGATGGCCAGACCTATTCACTGGAGCTTTGCGGCGGCACTCATGTCGCGCGGACCGGCGATATTGGCGCCTTCGCCCTTCTCAGCGACAGCGCATCAGCTGCCGGTGTGCGCCGGATCGAGGCGCTGACAGGCCAGGCGGCACTGGATCACCTGCGCGGATCGGATGCCCAGCTGTCCGAGGTTGCCGTAATCCTCAAGGCGCAGGCGGGCGATGTGGTCAACAAGGTTCGTGCCCTTGCGGATGAACGCAAGTCGTTGGCAAACGAGGTTGCGCAACTCAAGCGTCAGCTTGCAATGGGCGCGGGTGGCGCGGCCGAGGCCAAAGAGCTTGGGGGTATCAAGTTCCTTGGCCGTGTCGTCGATGGTGTGTCCGGAAAGGAACTTGGCCCGCTGGTTGATGACATGAAGCAGCAGCTGGGCAGCGGGGCGGTTCTGGTTCTGGCGCAGGCGGATGGCAAGGCAACGGTTGCTGCCGGCGTGACCTCTGATCTGACGGGGCGGCTGAGCGCGGTTTCTCTGGTCCAGACTGCGACGGCGGCGCTTGGTGGCAAGGGCGGTGGCGGACGCCCTGATCGTGCGCAGGGTGGCGCGCCGGGGCTGGATGCCGCCGACAATGCGATTGCGCAGGTTGAAAAGCTGATCGGAGAGCTGGAATGAGCGCGCTTTGGATTGCACATGTCCATGTGACGGATGCAGACGCCTATGGGCTATATGCCAAGGCCGCAGGCCCGGCGATTGCAGCACATGGCGGCGAGTTTCTGGCCCGTGGCGGTCGGTATCGCCAGATGGAAGGCAATGATCGGGCGCGCAATGTCGTCGCCCGGTTCCCCAGCTTCGAAGCCGCAGTCGCCTGCTATGAGAGTGATGAGTATCAGGCAGCACTTGCCCACGCGAAAGGGGCATCGGAACGCGATCTGGTGATCGTCGAGGAAACCCCGCCAGCGATGGGCTGATGTTTTTCGCGACGGCCTTCAATCAATGAGAAACCGCCGCCTCGGCTGACCGGGGCGGCGGTTTCTCGTTGCGGCCCGAAAGGCGCGGCTGTCAGTTGGATTGCGTAACCTCGGCGTCTGGTTTGGCATCCGGTTGCATTTGCGGTTCGGGGGCGGAGGGCTGTTCCTGCGTGGGGGCCTGCAGGGTTTCAGGCGTTTCCGCCACGACCCGACGAAAGACCAGCACATTGTGATAGATGGTCGATCGTCCGGTCAGGCCGCTGCGCTCTTCGCTGGGAAGCACATCGGCGCGCAGGTATTCCCAGCCGTCCTTTGCCATCCGATTCAGTTCGGTGGTCAGCGCCAGAGCATAGCGATCGGTCGGGGTCTTGGCGTCCTTGGCCTTTTCACCACGGTTCGGCGCGGCGATGACAGAATATTCAAATGCCATGTTTTCATCCTGCTTCTGCGCAACCGATATGCGCGGGGACAGAGGGGGGCGGTTTCAGCCGCCCAGCTTCTTGGCGACCAATTCATTGACCGCTGCGGGATTCGCCTTGCCGCCGGTCGCCTTCAGGACCTGGCCGACGAACCATCCTGCAAGCTTGGGGTTCTGCTTGGCCTTTTCGACCTGCGCGGGGTTTGCCGCGATAATGTCATCCACGGCCTTTTCGATGGCGCCCAGATCGGTGACCTGTTTCATGCCGCGGGTCTCGACGATTTCTGCAGGGTCACCGCCCTCGGTCCACAGGATCTCGAACAGGTCCTTGGCAATCTTGCCCGAGATGTCACCCTTGGCGATCAGGTCGATGACGCCGCCAAGCTGTGCGGCGCTGATCGGAGAGGTCTGGATTGTCAGCGCCTCTTTGTTCAGGCGGCCGAACAATTCGTTGATCACCCAGTTGGCGGCCATCTTGCCATCGCGGCCCTGCGCCACCGACTCGAAGTAATTTGCATTGTCCACATCGGCGGTCAGAACGCCCGCGTCATATTCCGACAGGCCCATATCCTTGACGAACCGCGCTTTCTTTTCGTCGGGCAGCTCGGGCATGTCTGCCGCGATGGCATCGACCCAATCCTGTTCGATTTCCAGCGGAAGCAGATCGGGATCGGGGAAATAGCGGTAATCATGCGCCTCTTCCTTGGATCGCATGGAGCGCGTTTCACCCTTGTCGGGATCATACAGGCGGGTTTCCTGCGTGATCGCGCCGCCATCTTCCAGAATGGCGATCTGGCGACGGGCCTCGTAGTCGATGGCGGCCTGAATGAAGCGCATCGAGTTCATGTTCTTGATTTCGCAGCGGGTGCCCAGATGGCTGAAATCCTGGGTTTCCACATATTTCTCATAGGCGCCTGGCGGGCACACGGACACGTTCACGTCGGCACGCAGGTTTCCGTTCTGCATGTTGCCGTCGCAGGTGCCCAGATAGCGCATGATCTGGCGCAGCTTGCCGACATAGGCCGCGGCTTCTTCGGGGCCGCGAATGTCGGGGCGGCTGACGATTTCCATCAGCGCGACGCCGGTGCGGTTCAGGTCCACGAAGGACATGTTGGGGTCCATGTCATGGATCGATTTCCCCGCGTCCTGTTCCATGTGGATCCGCTCGATTCGGACACGGCGGGCCACGCCGGGTCCCATGTCGACGATGACTTCGCCTTCTCCGACGATGGGGTGGTAAAGCTGGCTGATCTGATATCCTTGCGGCAGATCTGGATAGAAATAGTTCTTGCGGTCGAACGCGCTGACCAGATTGATCGCCGCCTTCAGTCCCAGGCCGGTGCGCACGGCCTGTGCCACGCAATATTCGTTGATGACAGGCAGCATTCCCGGCATCGCCGCATCGACGAAAGCCACATTGCTGTTTGGCTCGGCGCCAAAGGCGGTGGATGCCCCGGAAAACAGCTTGGCATTCGAGGAAACCTGGGCGTGCACCTCGAGGCCGATCACCAGTTCCCAGTCACCCTTGGCCCCTGCGATCACCTTGGGTTGGGGTTCTGTGAATGAAAGATGATCAAGCATCGCTGGCCTCGCATACGGATTGGCATTCTTGCGCGTGTTCTTAGGTCAGCGCGCGCGGGTTGTCACGGGTTTGCGGGGCTGCAGAGTCACGAAAACCTCGGAATTGCCCGAACGGAGCCCAAGCCAAGAGGTTAAGATTTCGTGAATTGCCGACAAAGCAGCGCCGGATCGGCGGAAATCCGGCATATCGGCCGCAAATTGGCAGCGTGTTTTTGCCGACATCCGTTTCGCCAGCTTGCGCGGTGCCGTCCCTCGGCGCATCGGTATGATCGAAAAATCTGCAAGTCCGAGGGTTTCATGCGCCGTGCATTGGTTCCGATTGCCTTCTTGGCGTTGTTGGCGGCTTGCCAGCCTGCTGTCGACAAGGAAACATCCGCTCAAAAGGCCGAGGCACAAGCGCGACAGATGGCGCTGGCGGCCAGCCCGCCCATGCGTTGGGGTGAGCGTCAGGGTTCGGATGCCTGGACCAAGGCAACCCTAGCCGCCCTTGATCGCGAAGGGGCGACGATCCTGTCCAGAGTGCCGCATGATATCGAGAATTTCTGCCCGAACTATGCCGAGTTGTCGACGACCGGTCGCAAGGCATTCTGGGCCGGGCTTCTTTCGGCGCTTGCCAAACATGAAAGCACGTATAACCCCAAGGCAAGTGGCGGCGGGGGCAAATGGTTGGGCCTGATGCAGATCGCCCCCGCGACATGGCGCGGGTATGATTGCACGGGAAACATTACCAATGGTGCCGACAACATGAGCTGCGCAGTCAGAATCATGTCCACGCAGGTCGGACGCGACAATGCCGTGGTGCGAGACGGCAGCGGCGGTTGGCGCGGTGTGGCGCGTGACTGGGCGCCGATGCGCAGCCCCAAGAAGCGCGCAGACATCGCGTCATGGACCAGTTCGCGCAGCTATTGTCTGGGGCAGGGCTAGGGCCGGGGCGCGCATGCGCAACCCGGCCATGAGGCGTCAACGCAATGCCGCAATGATCCGCGCCCAGGATCGCGCCCCTTTCGTAAAGCTGTCCAGATCGTATTTCTCGTTTGGGGAATGAATGCGATCATCATCGCGCCCAAAACCGATCAGCATCGAATCCATTCCGAGGATCTGCTTGAAATCGCCTGCAATCGGGATCGAACCTCCGGCGCCGATATAGGCGGCGTCGCGCCCCCATTCATCGCTCAGGGCCTGCTTTGCGGCGGCGAAGGCCGCGTCGGACGTGTCCATGACGCTTGCCGGGCTGGCGCCGTGATCGTGGAACTCGACCTGGCAATCCTGGGGCAGGTGGTGGCGGATATGGGCGCGGAACGCATCGCGGATCTTCTGCGGGTCCTGAGCACCGGTCAGGCGAAAGCTGACCTTTGCCCGCGCGGTTGCGGGCAGGACTGTCTTGAACCCGTCGCCGGTATAACCGCCTTCAATCCCGTTGATTTCGGCAGTCGGCCGGTTCCACAGCATTTCCAGCGGAGTGCGGTCCTGTTCGCCGATCGGCGTCGACAGGCCGACACGGCCCAGAAATTCGGCGGCGTCGAAATTCAGCGCGTCCCAGTCGCGGCGCAGGGTTTCGTCGGCATCTTCGACACCATCGTAGAATCCGGGCAACGTGACACGGCCGGTGTCATCCTTCAGCGTGCCGAGGGCCTGTGCAAGAACCATGATCGGGTTCGCGGCAAGCCCGCCAAAGCTGCCGGAATGCAGGTCGCGATCAGCGCCGGTGACAATGATTTCCTCGCCAACCAGTCCGCGCAACTGGGTGGTGATTGCCGGGCGACCATCCGCATAAAGCGCCGTGTCGCAGATCAGGGCGATGGATGCGGTCAGGCTGTCCCGGTTTTCTGTCAGAAACGGGCGCAGCGAAGGCGAGCCGGATTCCTCTTCGCCTTCGAATAGCAGGATCAGGTCCGACGGCAGCGCGCCATGCACCGCTTTCCACGCCCGGCAGGCTTCGATAAAGGTCATCAACTGCCCCTTGTCGTCCGAAGCGCCGCGCCCGCGGATGACGGTGCCATTCTCCGTTTCCTCGAGCGCTGGCTCGAAAGGCGGGCGATCCCACAGGTCCAGCGGATCGACGGGTTGCACATCATAGTGACCATAAAACAGCACCGGCCGGGCATCGCCGGACTGAGAGCGTGCGACAACCATCGGGTGGCCAGGGGTGTCGCGTATATCCGCCGTGAACCCCAGACCCCGCAATTCCCTGCAAAGCCAGGTGGCGGCATCGCGCACATCGGCCTCGTGCGCGGGGTCGGTGGACACCGAGGGAATGCGCAGGAATTCCAGCAGGCGTGCGATCGCGCCGTCGCGATCCGAATCGAGCGTTGCCAGTGTCTTGTCTAGTTGAACCGGGTTTTGCATGTCTGCCTTTCGTGTAAATGATGACAAATGCGGCCATCTCGCGACTTTGGTCCCGTTGCGACAATTTGGTCCTGTCTTTTTCGGGAATTGATCTGTATCAACGACGGGCCTCGCGTGATCGGAGAATGATCGCACCCAGCCAGCTACGCAAGGGAATGCCCGCGATGAACTATGATGCCGCCTTGGATCAGGCTATTGGACGACTGCATGATGAAGGGCGCTATCGCACCTTTATCGACATCGAACGTGCCAAAGGCCAGTTCCCGAAAGCTGTCTGGACCCGTCCTGACGGCGAAAAATGCGACATCTCGGTCTGGTGCGGCAATGACTATCTGGGCATGGGGCAGCATCCTTCGGTCCTTGCCGCCATGCACGAGGCGCTGGATGCCGTAGGTGCCGGTTCGGGCGGGACGCGCAATATTTCCGGCACGACGATCTATCACAAGCAGTTGGAGGCCGAGCTTGCCGATCTTCATGGCAAACAGGCCGCGCTGGTGTTTTCCAGCGCCTATATCGCCAATGACGCGACGCTTTCGACCCTGCCCAAGCTGTTTCCGGGGCTGATCATTTATTCCGATGCGCTGAACCATGCTTCGATGATCGAAGGGATCAAGCGCAATGGTGGGGCCAAGCGGATTTTTCGTCATAACGATCTGGCCCATCTGCGCGAACTGCTCGAAGCAGATGATCCTGCGGCACCCAAGCTGATCGCATTCGAGTCGATCTATTCGATGGATGGCGATTTTGGCCTGATCGAGGAAATCTGTGATCTTGCAGATGAATTCGGTGCCCTGACGTATCTGGACGAAGTGCATGCCGTCGGTATGTATGGCCCGCGTGGCGGCGGTGTCGCCGAGCGTGACGGCCTGCTCGATCGCATCGACATCTTCAACGGCACGCTTGGCAAGGCCTTTGGCGTGTTCGGGGGCTATATCGCCGCAAGTCCCAAGATGTGCGACGCGATTCGATCCTATGCGCCGGGTTTCATCTTTACCACCTCGTTGCCGCCAGCCGTTGCTGCGGGCGCTGTGGCGTCGATTCAGCTGTTGAAAAGCGCAGAAGGGCAGGAACTGCGCGATGCACAACAGTTGCATGCCCGTATTCTGAAAATGCGGTTGAAGTCGCTGGGGATGCCGATCATCGATCATGGCAGCCATATCGTGCCTGTGCATGTCGGCCACCCTGTGCATTGCAAGGCGCTGTCGGACATGCTGCTGAACGATCACGGCATCTATGTCCAGCCGATCAATTTCCCGACCGTTCCGCGCGGAACGGAACGCCTGCGTTTCACGCCGTCGCCAGTGCATGATCCCAAAGAGATCGACCGGCTGGTGCGCGCGATGGATTCGCTGTGGTCGCAATGCGCGCTAAATCGCGCCGAAATGAGCGCCTGATCGAAATCCACTGGTGAACTGCTCGCATTGCCGTGATAAGCTTGTCTTAATCAATGTAAAGTATCGTCCGATTCGGGCGATCTGTCAGGCGGGCAGGGCAAACAGACATGAGCAGGCTGCGGGCTGAGAACCCGGCAGAGGAGTATGTGCTGGTGGAGGAAGATTGCGATTTCCTCGACGATGACACGCGTCTCGGTGATATCATGCGAGGCGAACGTGCCACTTTGGGAAAATCCTTGCTGGATGTTCAGCGGGAACTTCGCATCCGGGCCTCTTACGTGGCTGCGATCGAGAATTGCGACATCACTGCGTTCGATGCTCCGAGTTTCATCGCCGGCTATGTCCGGTCATATGCGCGATATCTGAACATGGATTCGGATTGGACCTTTCGCAGGTTCTGCGCCGAATCCGGATTTCAGCCAACGCATGGAATGGCACCTTCCGCTTCGGGGCCCAAGCCGGCCCGCCGGCCGTCCGATCCGGCCGAAGCACTGGCCAATCCGCACGCGCTTTTCATCCCACAACAGGAGAGCTTCTGGTCGAGTGTCGAACCGAGGGCCATCGGTTCGGTTCTGGTGCTTGCGCTGGTCGTGTTCGGACTGGGCTATGGCGGCTGGTCGGTTCTGCAGGAAGTTCAACGGGTCACGCTGACGCCCGGCGATGATACGCCCGGGGTTGTTACGGCGCTGGATCCCGTCGCGACTGCGGGCATGTTGGAACCTGCGCTCGAGATGTCGGGAACCGCCGAACTTGCCCAGAACCTGCCGCAGCCCGAAGCACTGGATCGTTTGTACAGGCCCCAAACCCTCGAGGCGCCGGTTCTGACCGCCCGCGACGGTCCGATAGCGGCCATAGATCCCGGCTTGGGCGCATTTTCGCATTTTGACGTTGCGGCTGCCGGAATGGCGACCAATCCGCAGCAGGACTCTGAAACGGTGGTTGCCGAACCCGGCGAGGCACAATCAGGGCAGACAGCGCCAGAGGCAGCCACGCTGGTCAGGACTGTTGCCGCCGATGCCCCCGAGTTGGAGTTGTTGGCCGCGCGCCCGGCATGGGTGCGTGTAACCTCGGCGGACGGAACGGTCTTGCTGGAAAAGATCATGGATGCGGGCGAACGCTTTACGCTGCCCAAACTGGAAGAGCCGCCGTTGCTGCGCACCGGAAATTCGGGCGCGGTCTATTTTGCTGTGGCCGGTCAGACCTATGGTCCGGCGGCGCCCGGCCCGCAGGTGGTCAAGAATGTCGAGCTGTCCTCATCCAGTCTGACCGCCAGCTATGCGCTGGCTGATCTGAATGCCGATCCTGAACTGGCGCAGATGGTCTCTGTTGCGCAGGCCGATACAGGTGGACAAAGTCAGGATCAATTGACCGATTGACATAAGGGGGCAAGCCTTGGCCTGCCCCGGACATTTCGCTTATTTTCCCCAGGTGCGGCGCAGCAGTTCGATCCAGTTCCGACTTGCGATTTTCGCCACCAGATCAGAACCATAGCCGTGGTTCTGCATCGCCTCGATCAGCTTTGGCAACGCTGCCGCGCTGCCAAGCTCGGTCGGCATAAGGGCACCGTCGAAATCCGAACCCAGCGCAACCCCGTCTTCACCAAGCGTGTCCAGAAGGTGGTCCAGGTGGCGCAGGATCACGTCGAACCCGTCCAGGGGCAGACGCTTGCCATCGGGACGCAGGAAACTTGACGCATAATTCAAACCGACCAGCCCCTTGCTTTCGGCAATCTGGCCAAGCTGGCGATCGGTCAGGTTCCGGGCGCTGGGGCATATGGCGTGGGCACAGCTATGGCTGGCAACCAGGGGCGCGTCAGACAGTTCAGCGATGTCGTTGAACCCGGCCTCGTTCAGGTGCGACAGGTCCAACATGATCCGCAGGGCATTGCATTCCTTCACAAGTTGCCGCCCTGCCGCAGTCAGGCCGTCACCGGTATCCGGCGAGGATGGAAATGCAAAAGGCACGCCATGTCCGTATGCCGTCGGACGAGACCAGACCGGGCCAAGCGATCGCAATCCGGCGGCATGCCACAGATGCAGTGCATCCATATCGCGGATCGCTTCGGCACCTTCCATATGCATGATCGCCGCAATGCGGTTATTTTGCGCGGCCTCGTCGATTTCTGCGGCGCTGGTGATGATATCCAGCGTGCCGGTGCGTTCCAATGCACGCAGCGCGGCGGCCTGACGAAACGCATGGGGCAAGGCACTGTCATGCGGGATCTGGTCCGGCAATGGCAGCTCGAAAGGCGGGTTTTGCATGATCGCCACGGTCGCGTCGTCATTTGGCCCCGAAGGCGATGGGATCCAGATCGCGAAGAACCCGCCAATCATGCCCCCGGCGCGAAGGCGGGGCAGATCCATATGACCGGTGCCATCGCCGTCAAGCCAGATGCTCGTGCCTTTGTCGCCGGCTGATACGACACGCTGGATGAAATCGTTATGGCCATCGAATACCGGGGTCATGGCGGTCTCCTGTTTGGGTTCGTCGTGAACATGCACAGTTGCGTGGGCACGGGCAATGGTCTTTGGCTTCACGCTTTGCTGTGGCGGGATTCGCGCATAACCTGACAGGGAAAGCATAGCCAATTGGAGGTCAGCCATGCCCGATATCCGTCAGGATTTTGACGGTCAGACCGTCATCTGCACATTCGAGGTCAGTCCCGGAACCGCCCATGACGTTCTGGATATGCTGGAAGATGCATGGGATCAGGTCATTCGCAAGCAACCGGGGTTCATTTCCGGCGCGATCCATTTGAACGACGCCCAGACCCGCATTGCGACCTATTCGCAATGGCGCGATCGCAAGGATTATCAGGCAATGCTGCGCAGCGATGAAATGCGGCGCCGCAATCGCGAGATCAATGCGATGTGCAAAGGTTTCGAACCTGTCATGTATGAATTGCAGTCGGTCTACGAATAGACAGGCCAGCCGTAACAAATCCCGTGCAAACAGCATGTTCGACCGCTAGTCTGCCTGTCAAAACAAGGCAGGCGGATTAACGATCGGGGGATCGGCATGGCAGGCAGGATCATCACTGTGGCCCAGCAAAAAGGTGGGTCGGGGAAAACCACATTGGCCGTCAATCTTGCGGTGGCGTTGTTGTCGCGTGGCCATACGGTCGCCTTGGTCGATACCGATCCGCAAGGCAGTCTGGGGCGCTGGTTCATGGAGCGTATGCAGGGCTTTGGTGAAGATGAGGCGCTGGATTTTTCGACCTCATCTGCGTGGGGTGCAAGCTATGAATCCGAAAAGCTGAAGAAACGCTTTGATTTCGTCATCATCGACACGCCGCCCAAGATCGACAGCGATCTTCGCCCCTCGCTGCGTGTGGCGGATCTGGTTATTGTGCCGGTATCTGCCAGCCTGGTCGACCTTTGGGCGACCGAAGGGGTGCTGGACCTTGCCGGGCGCGAAAAGGCGCCGGTGCTGGTGGTCTTGAACCGCGTTCGTCCAAACACCAAGCTGTCGGTCGAGGTGGCCGAGAAGGCGGCAGAGCTTGGCGCCCAGGTCGCCCGGGCGCAGATTGCAAACCGGGTCGCCTATGCCGAAACCTTGGGGCAGGGGTCGGGGGTGGTCGAACACGCCCGTAACGGTGTGGCCCGCGACGAAATCGCCACCATGACCGAAGAGGTTCTGGACATCATCGGCTAACGCGCCTCCGGTCAAATCGGGATGATGATCGGACCGTGCGTGGTCTCGATGCGTTGCGTGCGCATTTTGAATGCGCGCTGCATCAGGTCATCACGCAGCACCTCGTGTGGTGTGCCGTCAGCAATGATCCGGCCTTCCGACAACAGGATCAGCCGGGTGCAGAAACGCGCCGCCAGACCCAGATCGTGGATCGACACCAGCAGGCCATGCCCTTCGTCGGCCAGTTCGCGAAAAATCCGCATACATGCCAGTTGCTGGGCCGGGTCGAGGCCCGCAATGGGTTCATCCGCGATTACAAGCGGGGTTTCCTGCGCCAGGGCGCGTGCGATCAGAACGCGACTTTGTTCTCCGCCCGAAAGACGCAGGGCCGTGCGCTTGCGATGGGTCTGCAACTGCATCCTGGCGATGGCGGCGTCGATTGCCGCGCGATCAGATATGGCCGTCCCGCTGCCGGGCCAGGGAATGCGACCCAACGCGACAAGATCTTCCACGCTGACGGGCCAGGCAATTTCGCGGGATTGCGGCAAATAGGCTGCGTTGCGCGCCCGTTCACTCGCATTCATTTGCGCAAGGTTGCTGTGACCCGCAGCCGTTGGCAGCAGGCCGAGCGCGGCCTCCATCAATGTCGATTTCCCCGCCCCATTCGCACCGATCAGGCCAACAAGTTCGTGCCGGTCAAGGGTCAGATTGACATCATTTAACACCGGTCGCTTGCGCCGCGACACGGTCATGTTTTGCAGCCGCATCAGCATTACAGGCGTCCCCCACTGCGTGTTTTCCAGATCAGGTGCAGAAAGAGTGGCGCGCCGATCAAGGCGGTGATGACCCCCAGCTTCAGATCGCGTTCGGGCAGGATCAGACGCACCGAGATATCCGCGCCAAGCAACAGGATCGCGCCGCCCAGCCCCGCCGCGAGCAGCAATGCTGATGGGCGCGCGCCGACCAGGGGGCGCAGGATATGGGGAACAACCAGCCCAACGAAACCGATCGCGCCGGCGACTGCTGTTGCCGGTCCGACGATCAGTGCAACCCCGACCACCAATTGATACCTCAGACGTTCAGGGGATACGCCAAGTGCCGCAGCCGCGGCTTCGCCCAATGTCAATGCGTCCAATGCGCGTCGCGTTCGCCAGATCATATAGCCGCCCAGCAGCATGGGCGGCAGCGCCAGCCAGACATGGACCATCGATCGATCCGCCAGGGATCCCATCAGCCAGAAGACGATCTCATTCGCGGCATATGGGTTGGGCGACAGGTTCAGCACAAGCGCTGTTCCAGCCCCGGCCAGCGCGGATATCGCCACCCCCGAAAGAATGAGGGTGATGGAACCGCCCCGTGGCCCTGCCAGCATGAACAACAGCGCAATGCCGCCGGCCGCACCAAGCAATGCCGCAAACGGCAGCGCCAGTCCCGAGACCTGCGAAAGCCCGGTCTGGATGGCCAGCACCGCGCCAAGTGCCGCCATGCCGGACACGCCGATCAGCCCTGGTTCGGCCAGGGGGTTGCGCAGATATCCCTGCATTGCGGCCCCGGTCATGCCCAGTCCCGCTCCTATGGCAAAGCCCAGTATCGCACGCGGCAAGCGGATTTCCCGCATGACGATTGGCATCGGCCCTTCCCCGAGACCGAACAGGGCGGTGATCGCCTGCACCGGGCCGATGCCTGCCGGACCGGTCAGCAGCGATATCGCAAACAGGCACAGGGCAAGGCCCGCCAGCAACCAGATCGCAGGTCTCACGGATTCAGCCCCTCGATTGCGCGAAGTATATAGGGTGTGCCGCAAATCCAGTCCCTGTCGGTGACATGTGACGTATTTGGTGCAATACGCGAAAGGGCGGGGTGGTCCAGGATGGCCTCGCTGCGTGATTGGCCTGGCCATTTTGCCCCTGTGATCAGGTAATCGGGTTGCGACATGACCAGAAGCTCCATCGGCAATGTGCCGGTCCGGCGAATGCCCAGTTCGTCCGCGACATTGTCAAACCCGGCATGTCGCAAGATGGTGCCGGCCAGTGTATTCCCACCCGATGTGATGCCGTTCGCATAATAGAGTGCGGCGCGGCCGCGGGTTCGAGAGGCCGTCACACGCGACAATTCCTGATCAAACTGATCCAGCAACGCCCGCGCCGCCACCTCGCGGCCCATCAAGGCGCCGACATGCTTGATCTCGTGGCGAATGGCCTCGATGGTTTCTGCGGGCGGCAAAACCTCGACCCGCAGGCCGAGACGGCGCAGCATCGCCACCGTCGGCCCCGAGGCAAACTCGCCCGCAAGCACAAGATCCGGGCGCAGAAGGTAAATTTCTTCGGCGCGGCCGTAATTGATTGGAAACGCGGCCGCCTGCGATGACATCGGCGACATTCGGGGATCCTGCGCCAGATCACTGACCGAGATCAGTTGCCCCGGGGCCGCCAGCATCATCGCGATCTGGTCGGTGCACAGGTTCATCGACACCACCCGTTTGGGCGCGGCATGCGCAGCGAACGCAGATATCATGATCCACGTCGCTGCGATGGCGATCCAGTGCCTAGAATGCGGCACGAATCCCCACATATGCTGCACGATCCGAGGTGCCATAGCCGTCATTCAACTGATATTGCTCGTCAAGGATGTTCTCCAGCCGCAGATAGGCCTCGACATTGCGGGGCAGGGCTTGGCGCAAGGTCAGGTCGACGGTCGTGAAATCGTCCAGGCCATCGGGCCGGTTGGCGACATGCAGCAACTGGATTCCGGCGGTGGTCTCG
Source organism: Paracoccus onchidii (assembly GCF_028294535.1). Lineage (GTDB taxonomy): Bacteria > Pseudomonadota > Alphaproteobacteria > Rhodobacterales > Rhodobacteraceae > Paracoccus > Paracoccus onchidii. The sequence goes on from NZ_JAQBIE010000001.1 coordinate 153,483, forward strand.
GTGGCGAAGCGGGTTTCAAAACCAAGGTTCAGGACATGCTCGGGCACTTTGGCCCATTCCGATGTCTGCCGGTTGTCGGTATAGGTATAGGCGGCGGTAAAGGCATGGTTGCCCAGACCGTAACGGCCGTCAACCTCCAGCCCCGAGCGACTGGCCGAGCCGTCGATCTGCGCATAGCAGCCCGGCAGGCCGAACGGGCCGGTTGCCGCCGCACAGGACATGCTGTCCTGGTCCCAGCCGATCAGGTTGTCGGCCTCCATCCAGAATGCTGTCGCACGCAGATAGCTTTCTTCACCCCACAGTTTTTCGACGCCGATTTCGGCCGTGCGGCTGTCCTCGCGTTTCAGGTCGGCATTGCCGTAGGCGCTGTAAAGCTCGTAAAGCGAGGGGGCGCGAAAGCCGTTTCCTATTGCGGCGCGGAACAGCAGGTCTTCGCTGGCGCGATAGACAGCTGCCAGACGTCCCGACGTATATCCACCAAACTGTGAATGATCATCGTGGCGCAGCGATGCGTTGATGTCGATGGCCTCGCCGACCGGGATGTTCAGCTCGCCAAAGACGCCGGTCAGGCGGGCATCGCCATTTCCCTTGGCCTCTTCCTTTTCGGTGTCTGCGCCGAAGACCGCGCGTGTGCCTTGGGTGCCGATATCCGTCGCACCCTGCCAGGACAGCTTGGTGCGCGTGCCTTTGAACGGCGTTTCATAGCCGTTCGACCAGCTGCTGCGATCCAGTTGATAGCGCGTGGCGGCAACTTCATGATCGATGGCGCCTGTCGAGAAGTTGGCGAAGGCGCGAATGCCATAGGATTCCTTGTCGGTGTAGTCGTCGCCCGGCGTTCCGTACCGATCCCCGAAATAATATGTTCCTGTCGCGAAATCATAAAAGCCGTCATCGAAATCGGCGCGGCTTTCTTCCCAGAACGCGTTGACGCCGATGGTCGCCCCCGATTGCAACTCATGTGCGGCATAGAAGGTCAGCCGGGTGGCATCATATCCGTCATCCTCGGTGTTGCCGTCATTTTCGTCGCTGGCAGAAAAACCGTCGGTGATGATGCGGCTGGCCTGGAAGGCCAGATCCGTGTTGTCACGCCGCAGGGTCACACCATAGCTGGCCTGCAGGGTGCCATAGCTGCCGGCCTCGATTGCGAATTCCTGCTGCAGACCGTCCTGCGTCGGCCGCAATGTCTGAAGGCTGAGAACGCCGGCCACCGCGCGCGATCCATACAGCGCAGATTGGGCGCCACGCAACAGTTCAACCCGGTTGATGCCGCTGCTGGTCAGCCCGCCGATATCGTAATAGGGCTGTCCGGCGGCCGGGTCCGACACATCGATTCCGTCGATGATCACAGGCAGATACTGGCTGGGGGCGCCGCGGAGCTGGATTGATCCGGTCGTGCCCAGAGGGCCGGATTGACGCCAGTTGATCCCCGGCAGCCGCGAGAGGGTGTCTGCCAGCGGTTGCGATGCGCGATCTTCCAGCTCTCCTCGGGTCAGGACCGAGACCGAACTGCCGGATCGGGACAGCTCGGTGGCTTCGCGATTGGCGGTCAGGGTAATCGTCGGCAGGACAAAACTGTCCTGCGCAAGAGCGGGTGTGGCAAATGCCGCGACAGATGTCGCAAGAATTGAAAGACGTTTCACGTCATGGCCCTTTTCAGGCGCCGGCAGGGGCGCAATGCGGTCTGTCCGGTTCAGCTGCCGGACGGCGGGTACCACCACGTCGGAACATCCGTTTCGTGCATGCCCCACGCATGCACTCAGGGTGATAGGCTTCGGCAGGTCTCCTGACTATGCGGGTTGTCGCTTGGCCGGGCCTTCCCATGCACGGGCTGTGCGCAGTGGCATTTTCCGACCTCGCTCGCCGCTGACAGTTGCGGGGGCAGTCGCGGAATTGCACCGCGTTCCCTATTCACCGGGCAAGCCCGGAACCGAGGCAGGACGGGGTTAGACCAGAGGCCGGATTCGCGCAAGGATTATCGCCGGTCCCGTCAGCTCCCCAGCGAATCGACCCATGCGGGAACGGTCAGCGATGCGGGGCCGCGAATATGATCGTCGAAATCCCGCGAGGTTGCGCTGTCTTGCAGGTTCAGTTCGACACAATGGGCACCGTTGCGTGCGGCGTGCTGCGCAAAACCTGCGGCCGGGTAGACATTGCCCGATGTGCCGATGGCGGCAAACAGATCGGCCTGTTCCAGCGCGACCCAGATCTGTTCCAGGTGAAAGGGCATTTCCCCGAACCAGACGATATCGGGGCGGATTGTTCTGGCGGCGCAAGCGGGGCAGGGCATGTCCACGGACATTTGCGGGGGCGCGGCCCATGTCAGGTTGCAACTTGTGCATCGGGCGCGGTTCAGGCTGCCATGCATGTGGATCACTTTGGCGCTGCCTGCGCGTTCATGCAGGTCATCGACATTCTGTGTGATCAACGTGAGGTCGTGCCGTTCTGCCAGTCGCGCCAGCGCCTGATGCGCCGCGTTCGGCACGGCCGCCGCGGCATTCTTGCGGCGCTCGTTGTAGAACTGATGGACCAGCGCCGGATCGCGGGCAAAACCGTCCGGGCTTGCCACGTCTTCGATGCGGTGGTTTTCCCACAGGCCGTCGCTTGCGCGGAATGTGGCCAGTCCGCTTTCCGCAGAGATCCCGGCACCGGTCAGAACGGTGATTCGCAAATGATCAGCGGCAATAGGCTTCGGCAGAGGATGCAAAGCGTTTGTAGCGGGCCCAGAACGCGTTATCGGCATTGGATTTCGACATCCGCACGACTTGTGCCTGATGCGGATCCTTGAAGAAGGATGCGGCGCGGCGTTGGTCGGAACGCGACAATGTCTGATTGGCCACGCGCTGGATGCAGCTGCAAAGCGGCTTGTTGCCGCTGGCGCGATCAGAACGCACGCAGGCACTGTCGATGGGGCCGGACATGGCCAATGGCGCCGTCAGAACAATGGCGGCCGCCGCGATTACAATGCGGTTCAGCATGATGCTGTCTCCTCGGTTTCCTGGTCCTATCCTCAGGGTGAGGGAATGCCGGTTGACCCGGTCTGGAATCCCTTCTTAGGCTGCAACAATAACAAAATCGTTAAGGCTTCTCAATCGTGGCGCGACCCAAAGGCGGCGCCATGTGGCCTTGCCGAATGGCCCAGGTGACGGCGGCGCATGGTCGGTGGGTGACTGTCATGGGCGCGAAACGGCAGGAATTGCCGGCTGTCGCTATGCGGGCAGGGTGAATGGCGAAGGGTTTGACAATGGCGCGGGGGCGTGGTCTCGCTGCGACAACACGCCGCGAGAGGTTGGAATGTTTGAGGCGATTGCGCTGGATGCGGACGATACCCTTTGGGAAAACGAAACCTTCTTTCGGGCGACCGAGGCGGATTTCGCGGCATTGCTGTCGGAACATGCCGATCCAGATCTTGTGAATGCGCGCCTGGTCGCGACCGAGATGCGCAATCTTTCGCGCTATGGTTTCGGGATCAAGGGGTTCATGTTGTCCATGGTCCAGACCGCCATCGAACTGACGGAAGGCCGTATCGATGGCAATTCCATCGGGCGGATCATCGAGATGGGGCAGGATATGCTGTCCCATCCGGTTCATCTGCTGGAAGGGGTTGAACAGGTGCTTGCGACCCTTGAAGGGCGCCATCTCCTGTTGATCACCAAGGGCGATCTGATCGACCAGGAACGAAAGATCGCGGCATCGGGCCTTGCCGGTCATTTTGCGGGGGTCGAGATTCTGGCCGATAAGACACCGGCCAGCTATGCCAGCGTCTTGGCGCGCCGCGCCATTGCCCCCGAGCGGTTCCTGATGGCAGGAAACTCGATGAAAAGCGATGTCATGCCTGTGATCCGCATTGGGGGAACGGGTGTGTTCATCCCTCATGACCTGACATGGTCCCTGGAACATGCCGAGCCGCAACAGGATGAAAGCTATCATGAGCTGGCCGCCATCGCGCAGCTGCCTGTGCTGATCGACGAATTGGAGGGCCGGTCATGACCCCGAACGCCCGCGCTGCTGTGTTGATGACTGTCGGTATGGCCAGTTTCGCCTGCGAGGATACGTTGCTGAAGCTGCTCGCCCGCGAGATCCCCACAGGGCAATTGCTGTTTCTGGTGGGGCTGGCCGGCATGCTGGTCTTTGGTGCCTGGCTGGCCCGCAGCCCGGAAGGCATTTCGTGGCGGCACCTGCTGGTTCCCAAGGTGCTGATGCGCAACATGGCCGAAGGGGTCTGCGGCGTCACCTTTCTGCTTGCGCTGTCGATCGGCGATCTCAGCATCGCCTCGGCCATCCTGCAGGCCTCGCCATTGCTGATGACCCTGGGGGCGGCGCTGTTCCTGAAAGAATCGGTTGGCTGGCGGCGTTGGCTGTCGATCGGTTTGGGGTTTGTCGGGGTGTTGCTGATTGTCAGGCCGGGCACGGATGCGTTCCAGCCGGCTTCGGTGCTGGCGGTGATTTCCGTGGTCGGGCTTGCCATACGCGATCTGCTGACACGGCAATTGCCGGCCGATATCGGATCGGGTTTCCTGACGGCCTCGGCGTTCGGGTCCATGGCGGTGGCGGGGGTGGCCCTGATGGTCATCGGCGGACAGACAATGGTGCTGCCCTCGGGCATCGAGACGGCCACCATGGTTGCCTCGCTTGGGTTCGGCCTGGCGGGGTATATCACCATGGTGACGGCGACCCGCATCGGAGAAATCGGGGCAATCGCTCCATTTCGCTATTCGCGGCTTGTCTTTGCAATCGTGCTGGCGGTGCTGGTCTTTCGCGAACGGCCTGATGCCTTGACCTTGGTGGGGGCGGCGATCATCGCCCTTGCGGGCGGGTATACGATGTGGCGTGAGGCGCGCCTGCGACAACAGCGTGTCGCAGACCCGGCCCTGAGTGTCGTTCGCTCCGGTTGAACCACCCTTTGGCGGGGAAGCAACGCCGCCCCCATCGAGGGGTCGGCGTTGCTCCGAGGCGATGCCTCGGGCAATAAGCCGCAGCGGGAGCGCGAAAGCCTCTTTTCGCGGCGTTTCAAGCCTTGTATAGCCGCGCAATGACCGAGCTGTCCCATATACGCAATTTCTCGATCGTGGCGCATATCGACCACGGTAAATCCACGCTTGCCGACCGGCTGATCCAGCTGACGGGCACTGTTGCCGAGCGCGACATGAAGGCCCAGCTTCTGGATGCCATGGATATCGAGCGAGAGCGCGGCATCACCATCAAGGCCAACACGGTCCGCATCGCCTATCCGGCGAAGGACGGCCATACCTATGTGCTGAACCTGATCGACACGCCGGGCCATGTCGACTTTGCCTATGAGGTCAGCCGCTCGATGCGCGCCGTCGAAGGGTCGTTGTTGGTCGTGGATGCGACGCAAGGGGTCGAGGCGCAGACGCTGGCCAATGTCTATCAGGCCATCGATGCCGACCACGATATCGTCCCGGTGCTGAACAAGATCGACCTGCCCGCGGCCGAGCCTGACCGTGTCAAGGAACAGATCGAGGATGTCATCGGGATCGACGCATCGGATGCCGTTCCGATCAGCGCCAAGACCGGGATCGGCATTCCCGATGTTCTGGAAGCCATCGTTCAGCGTCTGCCCGCGCCCAAGGGCGAGCGCGATGCCCCGTTGAAGGCGATGTTGGTCGACAGTTGGTATGACCCCTATCTGGGCGTTGTGGTGATGATCCGGGTCATGGACGGGGTCATCCGCAAGGGCGATCAGGTCAAGATGATGCAGACCGGCGCCAGCTATCGTCTGGACAAGCTGGCCGTTCTGACGCCCGCGATGAAGGATATTGCCGAACTGGGTCCGGGCGAGATCGGCGTGTTTACCGCCTCGATCAAGCAGGTGCGCGATACCCGCGTCGGGGATACGATCACGCATGAAAAGAAGCCCTGCGACAAGCCGCTTGCGGGCTTTAAGCCCGCGCAACCGGTGGTTTTCTGTGGCCTGTTCCCCGTCGATGCCAATGATTTCGAGGCGCTGCGCGACGCCATCGAGAAGCTGGCCCTGAACGATGCCAGCTTCAGCTATGAGATGGAAACCTCGGCCGCGCTTGGCTTTGGCTTCCGCTGCGGCTTTCTTGGCCTGCTGCACCTTGAGGTGATCCGTGACCGGTTGGAACGCGAATACGATCTGGACCTGATCACCACCGCCCCCAGCGTGGTGTTCAAGCTGCACATGAAGGATGGCGAGGTGCGCGATCTGCACAACCCCGCCGACATGCCGGATCAGACCCTGATCGACCACATCACCGAGCCGCGCATCAAGGCCACGATCATGGTGCCCGACGAATATCTGGGCGATGTCCTTAAGCTGTGCCAGGACCGTCGCGGCATCCAGATGGACCTGACCTATGCGGGCAGCCGGGCGATGGTCGTCTATGACCTGCCGCTGGCCGAGGTGGTGTTCGATTTCTATGACCGCCTGAAATCGGTGACCAAGGGCTATGCCAGCTTTGACTACCAGATCAGCGAATATCGCGAGGATTACCTCGTGAAGATGTCGATTCTGGTGAATGACGAACCGGTCGACGCGCTGGCGATCATGGTCCACCGTGACCGTGCCGAAAGCCGCGGCCGCGTCATGGTCGAAAAGCTGAAAGAGCTGATCCCGCGGCACATGTTCAAGATCCCGATCCAGGCCGCGATCGGATCGCGCGTGATCGCGCGCGAGACCCTGTCGGCCATGCGCAAGGACGTGACCGCCAAATGCTATGGCGGCGACGCGACGCGGAAGAAAAAGCTGCTGGAAAAGCAGAAGGCGGGCAAGAAGAAGATGCGTCAGTTCGGCAAGGTCGAAATTCCGCAGACGGCATTTATTCAGGCCTTGAAGATGGACAACTGACCGCAGGGCATGGTCGCGCGGCTGGTTGGTTCGCGCGATTGTGTTCGGGCCTGCGAAGGGGGTGTGGCCAGCGTCACCCCCTTTTTTCAGCGATGATTGATGCAGAATGCTTGGCCATGATCCCTGTTGCAGCGTTGCCCAACCCCGCGTTTCGTGGCAATAAGCGCGCAAAGCAGGTCGAGCAGAGGTTCCCGACATGACCGATTTCGCCGCGCGCCGCACCACGATGGTGGATACTCAGGTTCGTCCGAACGATGTAACGAAATTTCCCGTGATTGAAGCGATGCTGACCATCCCGCGAGAGGATTTCGTTCCCGCGTCGCGTCGCGCCGTCGCATATTCCGGGGAAAACTTGCCATTGGGCGATCAGCGGATCATGCTGGAACCGCGCACCTTGGCCAAGATGGTCGATGCGCTTGATATTCAATCCGGCGATCTGGTGCTGGATCTGGCCTGTGGGTTCGGATACTCGGCCGCGGTCATTGCGCGTATGGCCGAAGCAGTCGTGGCCATCGAAGATGACGAGGAAATGGCAACCGAGGCACAGGCGCGACTTGCAGATGCCGCCGTCTTCAACGTGGCGGTGCTTGCCGGTGAGCTGGCCGAAGGAAACGCCAAGCAAGGCCCATATGACGCGATTCTGATCGAAGGTGCCGTCGAAGAAGTGCCGCCTGCGATCATCGAACAATTGAAGGACGGCGGTCGCATTGCGGCGTTGTTCATGGAAGGCTCGCTTGGCGTGGTGCGTATCGGGCATCGCTTCAAGGGCCGCGTGAACTGGCGCTACGCATTCCATGCGCATGCTCCGCTGCTAAAAGGATTTGAGCGACAACGGGGGTTCAGCCTGTGAAGGTTTTTTCGGGATTTCGCGCGACTGCGGTTGCCATCGGGCTTTCGGTCGTGGGCATTGGACAGGCAGGGGCCGAATCCTTGGCCGATACGCTTGTGGCGGCCTATCGCAATTCGGCGCTGATTGAACAGAACCGTGCGGTGCTGCGCGCCGCCGATGAAGATGTGGCCACGGCATTGGCCGCGTTGCGACCGGTGGTGGAATGGGTTGCCAGCCACACTCCGCGTCGGCAAGAGGGCGTCACTACCATTCGCACGACGTCTTTGGGCGTATATGCGGAGATGACCCTGTATGACTGGGGGCGCTCGGCGCTGGCCATTGACGGCGCAAAAGAACAGGTTCTGGCGACCCGTCAGGCACTGGTCGGGGTGGAACAGGACGTGTTGCTGACGGCTGCGCAAGCCTTTTTCGGGGTGCGCGAAGCGACCGAACAGGTCGCGTTGCAACAAAACTCGGTCAATCTTGTCAGCCAGGAACGACAGGCTGCGCGCGACCGTTTCGAGGTTGGTGAAATCACCGTGACGGATGTCGCCTTGGCCGATGCGGAACTTGCGGCAGGGCGTGCGTCCCTGGCGGCGGCCCAGGGTGATCTGGAGGTTGCGCGGGAAAACTATCTGGCAGCTGTCGGCAGCAAGGCCGGGTCGCTTTCGGCGCCACCGCCCTTGCCGAAATTGCCCGCGAATCTGGATGCTGCCCGTGCGATCGCGCAAAAGAACCATCCTACGATCCTGCAGGCACAGCGCACGGCCGCGGCTGCCGAATTGGGCGTTGCTGCTGCCGCGGCAGAACGCAACCCGTCCCTGTCAGGGTCTCTGGGCGCGGAAATCGTTGGCAGCAACGATCCCGCGACGGGTGACTACGACAAGCCGATCAGCGGTTCGATCGGCCTGAACCTGAGCCAGACGATCTATTCGGGGGGGCGTTTGTCTGCTGCGCACCGAAAGGCCATGGCTCAGCGAGATCAGGCGCGTTCATCGCTGTTGAATGTCGCGCGGCAGGTTAGTCAGCAGGTGGGGGTCGCCTGGGCCAATATCGATGTTGCCCGTGCCCAGATCGGTGCAATCGACGAACAGATCTCGGCCGCGCAGCAGGCGTATGACGGCGTTCGCGAAGAGGCATCGCTGGGTGCGCGTACGACCCTGGACGTTCTGGATGCCGAGCAGTCCTTGTTGGAAGCCCGCGCCGACAAGATCACTGCAGAGGCCAATCTGCAATTAGCACATTATCAACTTTTGGCTGCTATGGGTTTGTTGACGGTAGAACACCTGAAACTGGGGATTCCGACCTATGACCCATCACAATACTACAATGCCGTGCGCAACGCACCGCATACCAGCAAACAGGGCGAAAGCCTCGATCGCGTCTTGCAGGCAATCGGAAAGGGCAACTAAAGCCTCTTTGAACGGGGGGCGGCATGGCTGATTTTCACGGAAACCAGAACGCCGCCCGCCTTTCAGAAGACATCGGAGATGTGCTGAGCGCGATCCGGCGGCTGATCGCTGCCGATGAAGGCGCAGACAGGTCGATTTCGCCACAGCCCGCCGTTGAAAGCGACCTTCCCGATCCGATCACGGACCCCGCAGAACAGCTTGCCCGTCGCTATGGAGGCGAGGCCAGCCTTGCGCGGCGGCTGGTAGAGGCCGGCACCTTGGGGGAACAGGCCGACAGGCGTGACGGCCCCTTGGATCATGATGATCTGTTGTCCGAGCCTTGGCCGTTCGGGGCCTCCGCAAACGGCCCTGCGGCGGAGCGTGACGATCAGACGTCTCTGGGATCGCAAGAACATGGGAACGCCGAAACACCCATCCTGCGCCATCGATCCACGCATGATACGACAGATGACGCCCACGAGGCCGGCCGTAATGTTCGGCACGCCCCACGCATTGTGCGCATGTCCAGGGGGGCGTTGGAAACCGTCCGAACCGAAGATGATCGCCCGCCGCTGAAATTGGAGGAAGCCAGTCGGGTCATCGATGACAGGGCTGGTGACAGCCCGGATACCTCCGAGTGGCACAGTTTCATTCGGGCGCGTCGGGCAGGATGCGCTGAAAACCAGGGCTCGAATGTCGTGAGTCTGGCCGATCAGTTGCCGTCCGCAGGCAATGCTCCGGCAGTAAATATCCCTGCGGCCACCACCGACGAGGATGAAGCATCTTTCGCCGAAGCATTCGACTGGAAGGCAAACCTGACCGCTGAGCAGCCTGTCGAGGCCGTCTCACGAACGGAAGCACCAAAGGTCGCGCAACCCGAGGGTGAACAGGCCACTTTTTCGGGCATTGCGATGCAATCCGACGATGAGATCCGCGCCTTGCTGCGCGATATGATCCAAGAGGAAATGCACGGGGAACTTGGGCAGCGGTTTTCCCGGAATTTGCGTGCGGTGATCCGCCGCGAGGTTGCCGCAGCCATTGACGAGCAACTCGATCGGCTCTGACCGGGCAAGGAAACCCATCCGGCGCGCCGCCAACTGGTCTGCGCGCCGGATCCGGCTGGATCAGTTCAGATAATCTTCCGGATCGACGCTTTCAAAGCCGCGCCGAACCTCGAAATGCACGAAGCCTGAATTGCCGGCCGTGCCTATGCCCTGGCCCGAAGATACGGTATCGCCCTTGGCGACGTTCAACCCGTCAAGACCGGTATACACGGTCATCAAGTCCCCGCTGTGGCGCAGGACCACAATCGGCACCCCTGCAGTGTCGCGGGTAATTGCGGCGACGGTGCCGCTGCCTGCTGCCTTGACGGCGCTGCCCGATGGCGCGGCGATGTCGATTCCTTCGTTCTTGCCCTTTTCATAGACGCGGATGATCGACCCGCTGACCGGCATCTGGAAACGACCGCTGCCGGATGCGGATGTACGGGTTGCGCCGAGATCCGTCGTCGGAGCTTCGGGGCCGGGTTCCGCCGTCGGGGTGGTTTTTTCTTCGGGCAGGGGCTCGTCTGCCGATGGGGGGCGAGGGGTCGGGCTGCCGCTGCCCGGGGCGGTGGTCGTGCTCTCGGCTTCTGTCGGTGCCTGCCCGGCCACCGGGATCATCAGGCGTTGACCCACCCGGACATTCATTGATTGAGGCAAGCCGTTCCAGCTGGCCAGATCCTGCACGCTGACACCATATTTGCGTGAGATCGACCAGGCCGTTTCACCCGCAGCCACGACATGCTGCCGCGGTTGGGCGCTTGTGGCTTGCGGTTTGGCGCTTTCGGCTGCTGTTTTGCTGGCCTCGTTGGCGAAGGGGTCGTTGACCATACCCGGAGTGCCGGACGAGCTGCCCGCAGCCGGGCTTCCCGCGGCAACACGTCGTGGCAGGATCAGTGTCGTACCGGGCTGTAACTGGGCATCTGCGGGCAGAGCGTTATAGCTGGCCAGCTCGGCAGGGCTCAGGCCGAGGCGTGTTGCGATGGTTGTCGGTGTGTCGCCCTTGCCGGCGATTGCGACCTGATAGTTCGGAAAACTGATCACCCCGCGCGAATCCGCAGCCGGTCGCGGGGCCGCCTTGGACGCGGCCTCGGCAGTGTTCAGATTTCCCGGTACCCAGCCGCGAAGATCGGGATCGAAGCCGCCATTGGGTCCGCATGACGCCAAGAAGGCAAGGGTGGCCGATGCACCCAGAATATGGAAATAGGTCCTGCTCATTCTGTCGTCCTTAACCTGCCTCTTTCCGCTTGGGGGTCATGTCTGTCCCAACCCCTCGACCAGCGGGACGAACCGCACCTGACGCAGTTCGTCATAATCGAATCCGCCTTCGGTCCGGGATACGCGGATCAGTGTTTGCACGGCGTCCGATTGCCCGACCGGCACCACCATGATACCGCCGATCTTGAGCTGTGCCAACAGAGGGCCGGGCGGATCCTCGGCTGCGGCGGTGACCAGAATACGATCAAATGGTGCTTGATCCGGCAGGCCCCGGGAACCATCGGCCACCTGCGCCGTGATGTTGGACAGGCCAAGATCGCGAAATATCGTTTCGGCTTCCTGCACAAGACGGCGGTGGCGGTCCACGGTATAGACACGGCGGCACAACCCCGAAAGGACAGTTGCCTGATAACCAGAGCCGGTTCCGATTTCCAGAACGGTGTCACGCGGCCCGACATTCAGGGCCTGAGTCATCAGCCCGACGACCGAAGGCTGGCTGATCGTCTGTCCGCAGGGGATGGGAAGCGGCGTGTCCTCGTAGGCGCGATCGGAAAACTGGCCGCGCACGAACAAGCCCCGATCAATGCGCTCCATGGCGTCGAGAACGCGCGGGTCCGTCACGCCGCGCGATCGGAGCTGAAACAGAAAGCGCATCTTGCGCTCGGCAAAGCTGTCCTCGCTGTCGTCGTGTTCGCTCATCCCGCGTCGCTATTCATTGGCTGACGAAATGACGCAATCGCGCCGTTCAGCGCATCGCCCAGACGTTCAAGCGAGTTGTGGCAGGTCAGATCCGCGCGCATCGGCGTCACCGAGACATAGCCTGACAGATTGGCGGTCACATCGCTGTTTTCAGCGGCCGACGCCTGCTGGGATCCGCCCGAAACCCACATGAAACGTCGACCGTTCGGCGCGGTGTAGGGAACAACGCCAAAGCTGGATCCGCGCCGACGCCCTTGCGGGGTCACGCGCAGCCCCTGAACATCCGCTGCCGGGACCGGCGGGAAGTTCACGTTGTAGAACAGGCGGAAATCGGCATCGGATTCCCAATCTCCGTGGTCCAGCAGGCTGCGGATCACGGCGGCGCCATGCTGACGCGACGCTTCGAAGGGATCCTCCAGATCAGCGGTCTTGGGGCCAAGATATTGCGAAAGGGCGATGGCGGGCAGGCCTTGCAGCGCCGCCTCCATCGCGCCACCGATCGTGCCGGAATACATGACATTTTCGCCGGCATTGTTGCCGCGGTTCACCCCTGACAGCACCAGATCGGGACGGTTGTCCTTCAAGATGTCCGAGATCGCGGCCAGAACGCAATCTGCAGGGCTGCCCTCGGCGGCAAAGCGGCGTTCGCCAAGGCGCGCCACCATGGTGGGGTGGGAATAGCTGATGCAATGTGCGACGCCGGATTGCTCGAACGCGGGGGCCACTGTCCAGACCTCACCGTCAGGGCCGGCCAGCTCGGCCGCGATCTCGCCCAGAACCTCCAGGCCCGGGGCGTTGATTCCGTCGTCATTGGTGATAAGTATGCGCATGTCAGCCCCGCAGCCCGATTGCCAGCCCGGCAGTTCATCTGCCCGCTATGATCATGTCTTGCTTAGCGATCTGCAGGACGCGCTTCAACCCGTTCACCATAGGTTGGAAACCGGTTTGACGCGCCATGCTGTGCGTTGCATGGTTCCGCAAACGAAAAAGTGGCGCGCGCGATGCAAATCTACCTTCCCATTGCCGAGGTTTCGGTCAATGCGTTCACCCTGACCGGTCTTGGCGGGCTGGTCGGGCTGATGAGCGGGCTTTTCGGTGTTGGCGGCGGTTTCCTGATCACGCCGCTGCTGTTTTTTATCGGCATTCCGCCCGCGATTGCGGTTGCGACCGGTGCGAACCAGGTTGTCGCGTCGTCGGTGTCCGGTGTGTTGGCCCATGTCAAACGCAAGACCGTCGACTTCCGAATGGGGGGTGTGTTGCTGGCGGGTGGCCTTGTCGGGTCATGGATGGGGGTCTGGGTCTTTACCATCCTGCAAGAGGTCGGCCAGGTCGATCTGGTCGTGCAGCTTTGCTACGTGGTCTTCCTGGGGCTGATCGGGGCGATGATGTTGCAGGAAAGCCTGCGCGCCCTGCGCAGATCCAAGAACCCGACCTATCGCAAGCGCCTGCACCAGCACATGTGGGTTCATCGTTGGCCCGTCAAGATGAAGTTTCGTTCCTCGGGGCTGTATATCAGCATCTTTCCCCCGCTGATGGTCGGGGTCGCAGTCGGCGTGCTGGCCGCGATCATGGGCGTTGGCGGCGGATTTATCATGGTGCCGGCGATGATCTATTTGCTTGGCATGCCGACCAAGGTCGTTGTCGGCACCTCTTTGTTTCAGATCACATTCGTCACCGCGTTCACGACCCTGATGCACGCGATCAGTTACAATACCGTCGATATCATGTTGGCGGTGCTGTTGATTGTCGGCGGGGTGATCGGTGCGCAGATCGGCACGACACTGGGCGCTAAGCTGAGGGCCGAACAGCTGCGAATCCTGCTGGCTTTGCTGGTGCTTCTTGTTTGCGGCAAGCTGGCGCTGGATCTGTTCCTGCGGCCAGACGAGCTGTATTCGATCAGCGTGGGAGAGCGGTGATGCGTGGATTGTTCGCAGTCGCGATGTCGCTGTGTCTTTGTGGCGGGGCTGCATTGGCGCAGCAGGGCGCTGGATCGACGGTGCCGCTGGAATCCGCCGATCAGGGCTATCCGCTTTACCCGCATCCCGGTCTTGCCCGGGTGGAACCGATCGAGACCCGGCATACGCCGCCCGAGCAGGTCGTTGCCGGGCTGTCGCGGGATTCCGTCGCCATCACGGCCAGTTTCGATGGCTCGGAAATCTTGATCTATGGCGCGGTCAAGCGCGAAACGCCGATTCCCGAAGGTGACCCGTTGCAGGTCGTTGTGACGGTCGAGGCACCCGCCCAGCCTTTGACGATCTGGCGCAAGGATCGCAAGGTCGGTATCTGGATCAACTCTGAAAGCGTGGATGTCGGCGCTGCGCCCGGGTTTTATGCGGTTGCGACCAGTGGTCCGCTGGACGACATCCTGGACCCGGCCTTTGACAACCGTTATCGGATTTCGCTGCCCCTCGCGTTGCGCGCCTTTGGGGGCGAGGTGAATGTTGACGACGTTGTGCCATATACCGAGGCACTGGTGCGGTTGCGCACGCAAAACGGCCTTTACAGGCTGGACGAAGGCAGCGTGAAGGTTGTGGATCAGACGTTGTTTCGCGCCGATGTGCGTCTGCCGGCCAATCTGATCGAAGGGAATTACAAGACACGGATCTTCCTGCTGCGCGGCGGAGAGGTTGTCGATATGTATCTGGCCCCGATCGAGGTGCGCAAAGTCGGGCTTGAGCGTTGGTTGTACCGCCTGGCATTCGACCAGCCGCTGATCTATGGGTTGATGTCCTTGCTGGTGGCCGTTGCCGCCGGTTGGGGCGCATCCGAGGCATTCAGAAAGCTGCGTCGGGCCTGATCCGCTTTGGTGCCTGCCGGGCACGGCTGGGGCAGGCTGGTCAGGTTTGAAATGCGACGGGCCTTGCGCCATGCGCAAGGCCCGTGCCCTCCCACGTCGCGGTGCCTATCCCTCCACTGATCGGCGCCGCTTGTGTGTTCCTTACTGGCCGTCGATCATTTCGGCTTGGCGGACGATGACCTCGGCCTGCTTGATCGAGGCGATGTCGACCAACCGACCCTTGTATACGGTTGCACCAGCACCCGAACGCTTGGCGTCCTCCATCGCGGCCAGAATTTCGCGCGCCTCGGTCACAGCGGCCTCGGAAGGCGAGAATATCTCGTTCGCCAAGGCGATCTGGGACGGGTGAATGGCCCATTTTCCGACCATGCCCAAGGTGGCCGAACGGCGTGCCTGGGCGCGGAACCCTTCGTCATCCTTGAAATCGCCGAAAGGTCCGTCGACCGGCAGCAACCCATGCGTCCGGCAGGCGGCGACGATATTGGTCTGCGCCCAATGCCAGGGATCGGACCAGTATTTCCGGCCCTCATGATGCATGTAATAGTTTTCCTGCGTGCCGCCGATACCTGTGGTCGCCATGCCCATCGAGGCGGCGAAATCCGCGGCGCCAAGGCTGATGGCCTGCAGGCGGGGCGAGGCGGCGGCGATATCCTCGACATGGCAGATGCCGGCCGCGGTTTCGATGATGGCTTCGAAATTGATGCGCTTGCTACGCCCTTTTGCGGCCTCGATGGCGCTGACAAGTGCATCGACCGCATAGATGTCACTGGCATTTCCCGCTTTCGGGATCATGATCTGATCCAAGCGTTCGCCTGCCTGTTCCAGCAAATCGACCACATCGCGATACCAGAACGGGGTATCAAGGCCGTTGATGCGCACCGAAAGGGTCTTGTCACCCCAATCGACATCATTGATGGCGGCAATGGTGTTGCGCCGCGCCTTGTCCTTGTCATCGGGCGCGACCGAATCTTCCAGATCGATATTGATCACATCCGCAGCCGAGCCCGCCATTTTTTCAAACAGCCCATCACGAGAGCCCGGGCCAAACAGCTGACAGCGGTTCAGGCGGGCAGGGGGCAGAGGCTGGGTGCGGAAGCTCATTGCTGATCCTTGCTTCGGAACGAAACGATGTTGCGCAAGCATTAGCGCAGCATTTCTGGCGCATCAAGCATGGATTGCGTACCATCGCATGCCACGGCCATGCTTGACGCAGCGCCACTTTCGGCGCAGTTCCTGTGCAACTTGCCGGAAGAAAAGGATGAGGACGGTGCGGACAGTCTATGTGAATGGCGAATTTGTTTCGGAAGATCAGGCGCATGTGTCGATTTTCGATCGCGGCTTCCTGATGGCGGACGGGGTTTACGAAGTCGTCAGCGTGCTTGACGCGAAACTGCTGGATTTTCCGGGGCATCTGGCCCGCCTCAAGCGTTCGCTGGAGGCGCTGGAAATCGCGAATCCGCTTGAGGATGATGAATATCTGTCCGTTCACCGAGAACTGGTTGCGCGCAACGGGATCACCGACGGTCTGGTCTATCTGCAGGTGACGCGCGGCAATCCCGGCGATCGCGATTTTGCCTATCCGGCCGCCGAAACACCCCAGACGGTGGTGATGTTTACCCAGGCCAAGCCGGGCCTTGCAGATGCGCCCGCAGCGCGCACGGGATGGAAGGTCATCACCACCGAGGATCTGCGCTGGCACCGCCGCGACATCAAGACCGTGCAGCTTCTTTTCCCGTCGATGGCGAAGATGGAGGCCAAGGCAAAGGGTGCCGATGATGCATGGCTGGTCGAGGACGGAAAGGTGACCGAGGGCACCTCGAACAACGCCTATATCGTCAAGGGCGGCAAGATTATCACCCGTCAGCTCAGCCACGACATCCTGCATGGGATCACGCGGGCCGCCGTGCTGCGTTTTGCGCGCGAAGCGCAGATGCAGGTCGAGGAACGCAGCTTTACCATCGAAGAGGCGCAGGATGCGGATGAGGCATTCGTGACCTCGGCATCGGCCTTTGTCATGCCCGTCGTCGAGATTGACGGCGCATCGGTCGGGGACGGCAAGGTCGGGCATGTCGCGACGCGTCTGCGCGAAATCTATCTGGACGAAAGCCGCAAGACAGCCGTCTAGCCTGTGGTCAATGCCATGCCGCGATCACAGCCCGGTCGCGGCAAGCACCCTGTTCATGACGGGGGCCAGCCGGCTGGCCCATTCCGTTTGCCCATCCGGTGTGGCGATCAGGTCGTTGCGTAGCTCGATCAGCACATTCGGACGTCCATAGGGCAGGGCATGACGGTCGATGGAATCGCCGGCAAGATGCCCTGTATAGGGTTGGTTTTCGCCGGTAACCCATCCTTCATCGCGACAGGCCTGCACCAGCGCCGGGCCCAGCCTCGCATCGCGATGCGAATACAGAATGCCGACCTGCCAGGGCCGCGGGGGGCGGCCGCGCAGCTGTGGCGTGAAGCTGTGAACGGCACAGATACAGCGGGCCGGATGTTGCGCGGCGATCTGTTCCAGCGCCCGGTGATAGGGGCGGTGCAGGCGGTCAAGCCGGGTTTCGCGTTCTGCGTGGTCGGCATGTTTATTGGCGGGTATGACCGTTCCGTCATACAGGCGCATCAACAGGGTCGGGTCGTCTTCCCCGCGATTCGGATCGATGACCAACCGCGAGAATTGCGACAGAATCGCCGGTGCATCCAGTCGATCGGCAAGCATTTCGGCCAGGCCCGCGGCTCCGACGTCATAGGCGATGTGGCGCGCCATGTCCGATGCGGAAATGCCCAGATCTCCGTTGTTGATCCAGTCCGGAACCCGGTTGCTGGCGTGATCGCAGGTGATCAGCCAGCGAGAGGGCCGGCCTTCGCCATAACTGCGAAAAGCGTGCTGTGTCATTCGCGCGTCATCCTTCATGTCGCAGGCTGTCTATGCCACACAAGTGGCAGACGCCAGTTGCCGTTGGGGCACGGTTGTGGCATTGGTAGCGCTAAAAGTTAGGGACGGCACGGATGAGACGACATCGCAATGTGAAAATCGTGGCAACCTTGGGGCCCGCCTCAAGCAGCAAGGAGATGATCCGCTCGTTGTTCGAGGCGGGGGCCGATGTGTTCCGCCTGAACATGAGCCATGGCAGCCATGAGGACCATCGCGAACGCCATGCCGCGATCCGCGAGATCGAGGCGGAAACGGGGCGCCCGATCGCCATTCTGGCGGATTTGCAAGGCCCCAAGCTGCGCGTCGGTCAGTTCGCGCAGGGCGGTCATGATCTGGAGGTCGGGGCATCCTTCCGGTTCGATCTGGATGAGACAGCGGGTGATGCAGCCCGTGTGCAACTGCCCCATCCCGAAATTTTCCAGGCATTGACCAAGGGCAGTGAGCTGCTGGTCAATGACGGCAAGATCCGCCTGACGGTGGATGAATGCGGCGCCGATTTCGCCGAATGCACCGTCACCGTCGGCGGCACGATTTCCGATCGCAAGGGCGTGAATGTGCCGGACGTGGTGCTGCCTTTGGCCGCGCTGTCCGACAAGGATCGTTCGGATCTGGAATTTGCCTGCGAGCTGGGCGTGGACTGGCTGGCATTGTCGTTCGTGCAACGCGCCGAAGACGTTGAAGAGGCCAAGCAGCTGGCCAAAGGGCGTGCGGCGGTCCTGTCCAAGATCGAAAAACCCGCCGCTGTGCGTGCCTTTGACGAAATTCTGAAAGCGTCGGATGGCATCATGGTTGCGCGTGGCGATCTGGGCGTCGAACTGCCGGTTCATTCCGTTCCGCCGATCCAGAAACGTCTGGTGCGGGCCTGCCGCGCAGCAGCCAAGCCTGTCATCGTTGCCACGCAGATGCTGGAATCGATGATCGAAAGCCCGATGCCGACGCGCGCCGAGGTCAGCGATGTCGCAAATGCCATCTACGAGGGCACCGACGCCGTCATGCTGTCGGCTGAAAGCGCCGCGGGTTCATTCCCGATCGAGGCGGTGAACACGATGGACAGCGTTGCCCGTTCGGTCGAGGCCGATGCAAACTATCGCGCCATCCTCGAGGCGTCACGCAGCGCCAAGCTGCACAGCGTGGCCGATGCGATAGTCACCGCGGCCCGCGAAATTGCCGAAACCACGGATATTGCGGCGATCTGCGCATTTACCCAATCCGGCACAACCGTCAGTCTGGTGGCACGTGAACGTCCTCGCGTTCCGATTTTGGCCATGAGCCCGGTGGAAACGGTGCTGCGGCGGATGTGCCTGACATGGGGAACCCACTGCGTTCAGACGCCGCGTCTGCATCGCTTCAAGGAAGCGGTGGTCAATTCGGCCCGCGCGGCCCGCGACTTTGGCTTTGCCGATGAAACCCGGCAGGTCGTGTTGATGGCGGGTGTGCCGTTCAATGTGCCCGGAACAACGAACATCCTGCGCATCACCCCCTGTGACGAGCGGTTGATTTTCGCATCGGATCCGGAATAAACCCGCATATCGAAACGAGAACGGGTCGCATCCATGTCCGATTACCTTTTGCTGGGCGGAACCGCGCTTTGCGTGATTTCGGTGCTGCTGGCCGTGGTCCAGCTTTTGCGTCTGGAACCGCCGCGCGCGGCGGTGATCACCCTTATCGTGGGGATCGTGATGCTGTTTGCCGGGGCCTATTTCGGGCCTGCGCAATTCAGCCCGCAGGAAATCCTGTCGGCCTGGTCGCGGATCACGGCCGAAGCGACCGGAAATGCGCCCTGAGGACTTGTCAATTCCGTAGCGCGCCTGTATAGGGCGCGCTTCCAATCCGTGCGGCCGGCCAATCTGGCATTGCCGAGTCGCGCGTTCACTCTGATGAAGGAGACGAAAATGCCGAAGATGAAGACCAAAGCGGCCGCAAAAAAGCGGTTCTCGTTCACGGCTTCGGGCAAGGTGAAATCGGGTCAGGCAGGCAAGCGCCACGGCATGATCAAACGCACCACCAAGTTCATTCGCGACGCACGCGGCACCACCGTTCTTTCCGAAGCGGATGCCAAGATCGTCAAGAAATACATGCCCTATAACCGCTGATCCGAGGACTGACACATGGCACGAGTTAAATCCGGCAAGGTTACCCACGCCCGCCACAAGAAGGTCCTTGACAAAGCCAAGGGCTATTACGGCGCGCGTTCGCGCAACTTCCGCACCGCAACGCAGGCTGTCGACAAGGCGAACCAATACGCCACCCGCGACCGCAAGAACCGCAAGCGCAATTTCCGCGCACTGTGGATCCAGCGGATCAACGCAGGTGTTCGCGCCATCGACGCCGACCTGACCTATTCGCGGTTCATCAACCTGCTGTCGAAAGCCGGCATCGAGGTTGACCGCAAGGTTCTGGCCGATCTGGCCGTCAATGAGCCCGAAGCATTCGGTGCAATCGTTGAAAAAGCGAAAGCGGCTGCCTGATCCGACAGGTTCTTTGCAGTTCAAGATGAAAACCCGCGCGACAGCGCGGGTTTTTTCGTTTCAGGTGCGCGTTGTCGGATCGCATGGTGTCGGAAGGCACAGGATGTTTGGGATTGAGTTGATGTCAGGTGGCTCCTATCCTCGGGCGATCAACCTGAAATGGCGGGCCCTTGGCTGATTCCGGGCTGCGCCGGGATCAGGAAGCGGGGGGCAGGCATGAACGCGGATTTTCCGCCCCGGGTTCCCTTGGTGACAAGACCGGTGGGGATATGGGAAACGGTTGGCATGGCCCGGCGCAATGTTCTGGGCCTTATTCCCCAGATTGCCGTTCATCAGCCGATTGTCTCGGGTCGCACCGGCATTCGCTGGCATATGGTGATGGATCCCGACAGTTTGCGACGGATTCTGAAGGAACGGGTCGATGATTACCCGAAATCGGAAACCACCAAGCTGATTCTGAACCCCGCTGTCGGAGACAGCCTGTTTGTGGCCGAAGGTGCGCATTGGCGGTGGCAGCGCCGGGCCATGGCGCCGGCTTTTGCGCTGCGCCATGTGACCGCCCTTGCCCCGGTCATGACAGCTGCTGCCGAAGCCTCGTCCGATCGGTTGATGAAGGCTCGCGGCCCGGTGGATCTGTTCGAGGAAACCGTTGCCGCGACCTTCGAGGTGATCGCCGATGTCACGCTGTCGGGCGATTCCGGATTTGACCGCAAGGCGGTGCATCACGCCATCAACCGATATATCGCGCAGGTCGCGAAACTGTCTTTGTTGGATGTTCTGGGGCTGCCTGCATGGGTGCCCCGGCCCGGAAGGGCGTTTTCGGGAAAGGATCTGCGGCGGATGAAGGCAATGGCTGATCAGGCCATCGCCGCCCGCGCGACTGTCCCGGCGCGGCCAACAGCGGATCTGCTGGACCTGCTTTATGCCGCGCAGGATCCTGAAACAGGTCGCAGCATGACGGCCGACGAATTGCGCGACAACCTGTTGACCTTCATCGTTGCGGGCCATGAAACCACGGCGCTGACTCTTGCGTGGTCGCTCTATCTTTGCGCCTTTGATCCCGAGGTGCAGCAACGCGCCGCCGCCGAGGCCGGACTTGCATTGCAAGGCCGTGCGGCAACGGCGGATGATCTGCCGGCCTTGCCCTATATCCACCGCGTCGTGAACGAGGCATTGCGACTGTACCCGCCTGCGGCCTTCCTGTCGCGGACGGCCCGCGCCCCGGATGCGTTATGCGGCCGCAACATCCGTGCCGGTGATACGATCATCCTGCCGATCTATGCGCTGCATCGCCATCATTTGCTTTGGCGCAACCCGGACGCCTTTGATCCGGATCGTTTTCTGGACACACCGGACCGCTACGCGTTTCTTCCCTTCGGGGCGGGGCCGCGTATTTGCATCGGAGCAAGCTTTGCCATCCAGGAGGCGGTCATCATCCTTGCGACCCTGCTTGCGCGGTTCCGCTTCGAAACCGTTTCGGGGCAGACACCGCAACCACGGATGATCCTGACTTTGCGTCCGCATGGGGGTGTCATCCTGCGGGTTTCGCCGCGCTGAGGTGCAAGATGGCGGTTGCGCCGGTTGCCTTGCACGGGTTTACGATACACTGTTGCACAGAATTGACGCAGTCAGGGGACAGGCGGATGAACATAATCATCGATTTTCTCAATACGATTTTCTGGGGATACATCCTCATTTACGGCCTGTTGGCGGTTGGCGTCTATTTCACGCTGAGGCTGGGGTTCATCCAGTTCCGCAATTTCGGTGAAATGATCCGCTGCGTCAGCGGATCGGGTGCGGCGGATCGCGATGGCATCACACCCTTTCAGGCCCTGACGGTCTCATTGGCCAGCCGAGTGGGCACCGGCAATATCGCCGGTGTGGCCGTGGCGCTGACATTGGGCGGTCCGGGCGCGATCTTCTGGATGTGGATGGTGGCATTGGTCGGGATGGCCACTGCCTATGCCGAATCGACCCTGGCGCAGCTATACAAGGTTCACGGTCCAGACGGGATGTATCGCGGCGGTCCGGCCTATTACATTGCGCATGGTTTGAAACAGCCGTGGCTGGCGGCGATATTCTCGGTTGCGCTGATTCTGTCCTTTGGGCTGATCTTCAACGCGGTTCAGGCCAATTCCATCGCCGAGGCGGTCGAAGGCGCCTTTGGGATCAACAAGGCGCTGGTCGGTCTGGTTATTGCCGGCATGTCGGGAATCATCATTTTTGGCGGCATTCCGCAGATCGCAAAGGTGGCCGAAAAGATCGTGCCGGTCATGGCCGGATTGTATCTTCTGGCGGCGATGATCGTTCTGGTCATGAATATCGGCCAGGTGCCCGGCATTCTGATCGGGATCGTCAAATCGGCCTTTGGTCTGCAAGAGGCCGTGGGCGGTGTCGCGGGCGGGGTCATTGCCGCCGCGATGAACGGCATCAAGCGGGGTCTTTTCTCGAACGAGGCCGGCATGGGGTCGGCCCCCAATATCGCCGCCGTGGCGGTGCCCAATCCGCACCACCCTTCAAGCCAGGGATTCGTGCAGGCGCTTGGGGTTTTCGTTGATACCCTGCTGGTTTGTACCGCGACGGCGGTGTTGATCCTGTTGGCGAATGTGATGCCGTCCGAGGAATTAACCGGGGTCGCACTGACGCAGGCGGCGCTGGCCGATCACTTTGGCGGCTTTGGTTTCGTATTCATCGCGATCGCGATCTTCTTTTTCGCCTTTACGTCGATCATCGGGAACTATTCCTACGCCGAAAACGCGGTCGTTTATCTGGGCGGCGGCAAGACCGGCGTTCTGGTGCTGCGCGTCGCGGCCCTGGCAATGGTGGTCTGGGGGGCGATCCAGTCGGTATCGACCGTGTTCAACTTTGCCGATGCAAGCATGGGGCTGATGGCGACCATCAACCTGATCGCCATCGTCGCGTTGTCGGGGACGGTCACATATGTCACCCGCGACTATCTGCGCCAGCGCAAAGCCGGGGAACAACCCATGTTCCATATCGAAAAACACCCCGAGATCGCGCCCGGCGTGAACCGGCAGATCTGGAAATGAGGCCCGGCCTCGGCCGTCTGGCACGGCCGAGGCTTTCACCTTGCGGCGACAAATGCTAACGCAGGCCCCGACCGGGACGCTAAGGCATGACAATGGATGATCTGACTCCGCTTCGCCAGCAATGGCTTGATCGTATCAAAGACGCTGCAGACCCTGCGGCCATCGAGAATGTGCGCCTTGCCGCGCTTGGCAAGAAGGGCGAAATCAGCCTGAAAATGCGCGAGCTGGGCAAGATGACGCCTGAACAGCGCCAGACCACAGGTCGCGCGTTGAACGAGCTGCGCGACGAGATCGACAGCGCGTTGCGTGCCCGCAAGGCCGCGTTGGATGATGCCGCACTCGAGGCGCGGCTGGCCGAAGAATGGCTGGATGTTACCTTGCCCGGACGTCCGCGTCCGCAAGGCACGATCCATCCCGTCAGCCAGGTCATCGAAGAAGTCACCGCGATTTTCGCGGATATGGGCTTTGCCGTGGCCGAAGGTCCACAGGTCGAGACAGACTGGTATAATTTCGATGCACTGAACATCGCGCCCGAACATCCCGCGCGCCAGGAACATGACACGTTCTTCATGCATCGCGCGGAGGGTGATGACCGCCCGCCCCATGTGCTGCGCACCCATACGTCGCCGGTGCAGATCCGCGCGATGCAGGAACAGGGCGCACCGATCCGGGTGATATGTCCGGGACGCGTGTATCGCATGGATATGGATCAGACCCACACGCCGATGTTCCACCAGATCGAAGGTCTGGCGATCGGGCGCGATATTTCCATGGCGCAACTGAAATGGACGCTTGAAGAATTCTTCTCGGCCTATTTCGGCAAGCCGGTCAAAACCCGTTTCCGCGCCAGCCATTTCCCCTTTACCGAACCGTCGGCCGAGGTCGATATCCAGTGTTCCTGGGAGGGCGGCACGCTGAAGGTCGGCGAGGGCGACGGGTGGCTTGAAGTCTTGGGTTCTGGCATGGTCCATCCCCATGTGCTGCGCTCAGGCGGCATTGACCCGAATGAATGGCAGGGCTTCGCCTTTGGCATGGGGATCGACCGGATCGCGATGCTGAAATACGGCATCCCCGATCTGCGCGCCTTCTTCGAAAGCGATTTGCGCTGGCTGCGTCATTTCGGCTTTGCGCCGGGGGATGTGCCTTCGGTGGCCGGCGGGTTGAACCGTTGAGCTTCTGGCGGGAAATATTCCGCCACGAGAACCGAGAGGCGACGCCGCAATCGCGCCGCCTCTATGCCCGGTTCGAGATCGCACATACCGTCGTGGATTTCACTGCCGCGCTTTGCTTTATCATTGGTTCGATCATGTTTTTCTACGAGGCATGGCAGATTCCGGCGACATGGTTCTTTACCATTGGCTCGGTCTTTTTCGCGCTGAAGCCCAGCCTGCGTCTTTGGCGCGAGATCAAGCTGTATCGTATGGGCAAACTGTCAGAGCTGTCTGATCGGCTGCGCTGAGACGCAATGATGTCGGAAACAGAACGCGCCGCCCTGTTTTGCAACCTGGCGGCGCGTCTTGTTTGTCAGCCCTGTGCGATCAGGCTTTTTCGGTCAGGCGGGCGACGGTCTGTTCGATCGTGTGCATCACCTTGCGGCTGTGGGTTTCGTCCAGCGCGGCGGCATGGGGTTGATTGAACCGTCCGGCGTCATTGTCAAAATACAAGCCGCTGGCATTTGCAAATTCCGGGTCGGTAGAGAGCGCGGCCAGGATATCTGCGCCGATCTGCAGATCGCTGCCCGCCACGCCAAAGCCTTCTTTGACCATTTTAGAGGCCAGCAGCGACCCCGGATTGACGGCAATCATGGCCGGTCCGTTCGGATGGTTGCGGGCCAGTTCACGGGTCCAGATCGTCAGGGCCAGCTTGCTTTGCGCATAGGCAGGATAATCATCTATGACATGCTTTCCTGCCATGGCCTCGGTGTCGATGGGGGCTTGGGCAGCGGATGACAGATTCACGATCCGACCCTCGGGCGGAACGATGGGCAGCAGCAGCTTGGTCAATAGATAAGGGGCAAAGGTATTGATCACGAAACGCAGGTCCAATCCGTCGGGGCCGATCGGATCGGGGATCTTGTAGACGCCGGCATTGTTGATGATCACATCCAGCCGCTTGTGCCTGGCCAGCACAGCATCAGCCAATGTCTTGACACCATCCATCGATGACAGGTCTGCCAGATAGCTTTCGGTGATGCCGCCGATTTCCGCGGCCGCCGCCGCCAGCTTGGCTTGGCTGCGCCCGTGAAGCAAAAGCGTATGGCCGTCTTTTGCCAGTGTCCTGGCGGTTTGCAGACCAACGCCGTCGGTTGCGCCGGTGATCAATATGGTCTTGGCCATGATGTCAGTCCTTATGGGAAAAGGCGGGCAGAAGATCTTCTGCCATGCGTTTCATCGTTGTTTCGATATCGGCATTGTTAAAGCGCAGGTTCAAGGCGACGTGATTGACCCCAAGCGCCCGCAACTCCGAAAGATACAGCCGCAGGAAGCGCGCCCCCGATCGGAACCCCAGATGGATCGGGCGTGCCGGTGCATCGGGATCTTCTTCCAGATCCACGTAGAGCGACTGCATCACCGGGCGGTCGCCGATGCCCGCCGCAGACGTCTGGTTGCGATAGGTGCTGACCACGCGTTCCTGCGCACGGATGTCGCGAGGATAGGTCATCCAACCGTCTCCGTTGGCTGCAACCCATTCGGGGGATTGCTGGCTGCCGCCCGTGATCAACAGCGGCAGGCGGCCGCCGGTGGGTTTGGGCAACATGTCGATATTGCCGGAAAGATCGCCCAGCTGTGTTTGCAGGGTGGGGCAGGTTTCGGCCATCTTGCGGATATAGGTGAAACTGTCGCGAAACCGTGCGCCGCGATCCGGGAACGTCGCCCCCATTGCGGGATATTCCTCGGGTCGATCACCTGATGCCACACCCAGAAGCAACCGCCCCCCTGAAAGCTGATCGACCGAAGCCGCCGCCTTGGCAACATGGGCCGGATGACGCAGAGGCAGGACGACGCTGGCCACCCCCAACGCGATATGCTGTGTCGTCATGGCCAGCGCGCCAAGATAGACGAAAGGATCATGGATCTGACCCGCATCGCCGAAACCGGGAACGTTGAAGGGCACGTCACGCAACCATATCGCTGAAAAACCAAGCGTTTCGGCCAGTTTGATCCGTTCGATATGGCGTTCCAGTGTCGGCACCGGATTGTTTCCATGCGCTTCGACAGGCGCGACCAGGCCCAGGGTCAGGCGTCCGGGCCGAAACACCGAGTTATAGGCGCGGTTGATGGTCGGGAATGCATCGGGATGGGCAGAGTCACGCATGATTGCACCTTCTTGTGGTCAGAATCTTACCAAAGTCCGGCTTTCGAGGCTTTTGCGCACGGAGGTTATGCCGGGGTTCTCGACCAGATCGATCGCGCTGTGCGCCACGGATGGCAGGCCTCGATTGTCATATATGTTGAAATAGACGATCTCGTTCGGGTTCATGCAGGATTGATAGATCCATTCATGATGCTTGTTTGCGACAAGCCCCATGATGTTTCCGCGCCGGTCGGGATAGATCAGGTCGATCTTGATCCAGTCTTCATGCGGCACCGATGCGGGCCGAACAAACCCCAGAGGCGCACTGTTGATCGGGTTTTCCACCGGGCGCCATATATTGATGAACGCATAATGCCCGTCTTGCCAATCTGCTGCGCGTTGCGGCCCCAGCAGATCGACCAGCCGTTTTTCCGCGCCCTCGGGGCTATAGTCGCTATGGACGTTGCGGGCGGGTTTGCGATTGGCGTCGGGATCGTCGACGCGCAATGTGTGATCGAACACGATCACCTCACGTGCCGCCAGCCGATCTGTCAGCAATGCGGCCAGTTCGCGGTCATATTGCTGGCGCCAATCCTGCATATCGGAAAAATCAGTGATCGCGCTTGGATAGGTTTCAAAGGCAACGCCGTCGCGCGCATATATTGTCGACCCCGCAATGCGCAGATCGTTCAGGGTGATCTGGGTTTCGGCCAGTTCGGGCGAGATCAGATTGCCCGCCACCCCATCGGCATCGATGACGAATGATTGCCGGTAGGGGGCATGAACGTGATAATTGACGCGTCCTGTGTTCGACATGGTACGTGTTCCCTTTCTCTGTCCGCCCTGTGCCGGTCAGGCCAGATCGTCCTGGGCTTCGATGATGAAATGCGTCGACACGGATCCCTTGCTGCGCGCGCTAAGCCACGGTGCGTATTCGGGATCGTTCAGAAAGCTGAGCGCCGCCTCTTTCGAGGGCCATTCCAGAATGATGCGCATTCCAGCAGGCTGTTCGATGCCTTCCACCTGTTGGTGGTCGACGGTGCGTGCCAGATAGCGGCCACCATGTTTTGCAACAATGTCGTTGACCGAGTTGCGATAGCCTTCGACCCATGAAGTTTCGGTCGGAGTGACGGCGAGAACAGAATAGCAGGTCATCTTGCAGATCCTTTGAACGGATGGTTGCTTGTGAATGACCTCAATTTATTAGTTGCATAGCGTAAATAAATTGCCGAAATTCTGAATCATATTTCGCAATTTGGATATAATGATGGACACAGATGCGCTTCGACTGTTTGTGCTGGCCGCCGAAAAGCTGAACATCAGCGCGGCGGGACGCGCACTGGGTCTTGCGCCCGCGGTTGCGGGGGCGCGGCTGGCCAAGCTGGAAAATGCTGTTGGTGCGGATCTGTTGCATCGCTCGACCCGGAAGGTGTCCCTGTCGCTGGAAGGGGCGGAATTCCTGCCATATGCCCGCGAAATTCTGGCGCAAGAGGATGCGGGCCGTGCTGCATTGGGGATGGGTCAGGCCACGCCTCGGGGAACGTTGCGCTTCACCGCGCCCAGCACGTTTGCCCAATTGTATATCGCGCCGATCCTGCCGGACTTTCTGGCACGTTATCCTGACATGACGCTGGATCTGCGGTTGTCGGATTCCGTTTTCGACCTGATCGAGGGCAGCTTCGATCTGGCCATCCGCAATTCCGCGCTGGAAGATACCAGCCTCAAGGGGCGCAAGCTGGCCGACGACCGGCGGGTGCTTTGTGCAGCGCCGGAATATCTGACGCGGCACGGTCTGCCCGAACACCCTGATGACCTGATACGGCATCAGGTCATTGCCTTCAAGAACCAAAGCCCGCGCCCGCTGACCGGACCAAATGGCGAGTCCGCCGTGTTCGAGCCCGCGGCGTCGCATTGCCGGTTGGTGGTCGATGATGGCCTGACGCAAAAGCTGACCACCATGGCGGGGGCCGGGATTTCAATGAACTCTCGCTGGAGCGTTGCGGGCGAGTTGGCTTCGGGGCGGCTTGTCCAGGTCTTGCCAGACTACAGGATCGCCGACCGGTCGGTTCTGTGGCTGGTTTATCCGAAATCCAACGTGCTGTCCTTGAAGGTTCGGGTGTTCATGGATTACCTGATCGAGAGGATCGGAAAATCGCCGGACTGGGAATGAGCCGGCCCGCCGTCGCGGGATCGCCATGCAGGCAAGGGCGGTGCGATCTGTTTCACCGTCCTTGCCTTGTCTTGAATGAATGATCAGACGGTCGTGATGATGTCCGATTCGGGCAGGCGGGATTTCGGCAGGGCCTTGTTGTAATCGGCTTCCGGGTCCGCATAGCCGATCGGCACGACGAACAGGCTGGCATAGCCTTGTTCGCGCAGCCCGAATTCTTCGTCCAGAACGGTCGTGTCGATCCCCTCCATCGGCGTTGCGTCGATTCCCATGGCGGCAACCCCCAGCAGGAACTGGCCAAGGTTCAGATAGACCTGATGCGCCATCCATTGCGGGCCGTCGCCGATTTGCTGCTGATGGATGTTCAGAAACATTGTGCGGCCCTGGTGCATCGCGGGCTTGAAATCCGGATTTCCGTCGAAACGGCCGGCACGCTCTTCTTCCTTCAGCACCTTCAGCAGATAGTCTTCATCGGCTTCGATGCGGCTGGCGAATACGATCACATGCGACGCGTTCCGGATCGCAGGGGCATTGAAGGGAAATTTCTCGGCGGCGGCCTTGGCGACGCGTTCCTTGCCTGCGTCCGATTCAGCAATGATGAAATGCCACGGCTGCAGGTTGGTCGATGACGGGCTGTAGCGAAGAAGTTCACGCACCTTCTCCATATCCTCGTCCGAGATATGGCGCGGCGAATAGGCTTTTGCGGTGTGGCGAGATTTGGCGAAATCGGTGATGTGGATGGTCATGGACTCGTCTCCTGTGATTGGCCGGCCCGGAACGTTCGCCCGCTTTTCGCGATGCGTCAGGATCCGGCATAAGTGGTTAAATTTTCTGATGAAAACTCGGGTGTGTTCGACTGACTGTCAGGTCGATCTTTCGGCTTGGTCGGTGTTGATTGAACAGATAGGAGCGGCTGTAGACCCGGTAAACGGAGTTTTCGCGAAAACATAATTCGAGAATGTCGGATAATCGCGGCCGCCGCGCATCAGAAAGGCCCGAACCGTTTTGGTTCGGGCCGGTCATGGCAGTTGGGCAATGTGTGTGGACGCGAAGCGGGCGTCAGCGCCCGCCGAAAAACTCGGCGCTCAGCTGCTGACGCAACATAGCCTGATCTTCACGGATCATCGCCGGGATCAGGAAAAGGTCGATCACCGCCCAGACACAAACCAGGGCGATCGGAATCCATCCGATCAGGATTGGTGCCGTCAACCAGCCGATTCCCCAAAGGGCAAGCATGATGATGCCGCTCATGTAACGGCCCAGATACAGACGATGCGCGCCAAACCCCCAAAGCAGAATCGCAAGCAGATAGGCCACGAAAGGGGATTTTGATTCATTCGCGACCCGCTGTTCGATCAGCAATTGTTGTTCGATGCTCATGCGTATCCGATCCTTGCGGCGATCCTGTGGTTGGCATCCTTGAGATAGGCACAAACCCGGACCAAACAAGTGTCGGGCGCGATCGCAGGGACTGTCCGGCGGCCCCTACCAATCGTCGTCACCTTGGGGTAATTAGCCCGCAAAAGCGGCGCGCCGCACCGGAACGGAAGTTTGCGACATGAAATTCACGCTGTCCTGGCTCAGGGAACATCTGGAAACCAATGCCAGCCTTGGTGACATCACCGAGGCACTGACCGATCTTGGCCTTGAGGTCGAGGAGGTGACCGATCCTGCATCGAGGCTGGGCGGCTTTACGCTGGCCAAGGTCACGCATGCCGAACAGCATCCCGATGCAGATCGCCTTCGGGTTTGTCGCGTTCTGACGGATGAGGGCGAAAAGCAGATTGTTTGCGGTGCCCATAATGCCCGTGAGGGGATTACCGTCGTGCTGGCCAAGCCCGGCGATTATGTTCCCGGAATCGATGTCACGCTGAGCGTCGGCAAGATCCGTGGCGTCGAAAGCCACGGCATGATGGCCTCGGAGCGCGAGCTGGAGCTGTCGGACGAACATGACGGCATTATCGAGCTGCCTTCGGGTGAGGTCGGCCAGAGATTTGTCGACTGGTTGGCGGCGAACGCCCCCGACAAGATCGATCCGATGATCTATATCAAGATCACGCCAAACCGCCCCGATGCGTTGGGTGTTCGCGGAATCGCCCGCGATCTGGCCGCGCGGGGGCTGGGTGAGCTTCGGCCGTTGCGCCAAGCGGATATTGCGGCGGAATTCCCCTGCCCGGTGTCGGTGACCATCGACGAGGATGTCGCCGCCAGGGCACCGTTCTTCAGCGGCCGTCTGGTTCGCGGTGTCAAGAATGGCCCCAGCCCCGCATGGCTGCAAAAACGCCTGGTTGCGATTGGCTTGCGGCCGATCAACACGCTGGTCGATATCACGAATTTCTTCACCTATGATCTGAACCGTCCGCTGCATGTCTTCGATGCGTCCCGGATCAAGGGGGATCTGACGCTGCGCGCCGCAAAGGCAGGTGAACAGCTGCAGGCACTGGACGAAAAGACTTATGCCCTGCCGGAACATGCCGTGATCATCTGCGATGATAACGGTCCCGAGAGTATTGCCGGAATCATGGGGGGCGCCGCGTCGGGCGCGACCGATGACACCACCGATGTGTTTATCGAAGCGGCCTATTTCGATCCGATCGCAACTGCGGCGACGGGCCGTGCCATGAAGATCAACTCTGATGCGCGGTATCGCTTTGAACGCGGCATCGATCCCGCGTTCACGGTTCAGGGCCTGGATCTGGCAACGCAGATGGTCATCGATCTGTGCGGTGGCAAAGCATCCACGCTGGTGACGGCCGGTGCAATTCCAGATACCGCGCGGGCCTATCGCCTGGATCCTGCACGGACCAGCAGCCTTGTTGGGCTGGACATCCCCGAAGCTTCGCAGCGGGCATCGCTTGAGGCACTGGGTTTCCGGCTGGAAGGCGATATGGCGCATGTGCCCTCGTGGCGGCCGGATGTGTTGGGCGAGGCTGATCTGGTCGAGGAAATCGCACGGATCGCCAGCCTCACCAAGCTGGAGGGCAAGCCCTTGCCGCGACCACAGGCAGGTGTTCCGCGGCCCATCCTGACGCCGCTGCAAATGCGTGAGCGCGCGGCCCGCAGGCAGGCTGCCGCGTTGGGTTACAACGAATGCGTCACCTACAGTTTCATCGATGAGGCCGCGGCCCGTCTGTTTGGTGGTGGCGATGACGTTGTGCGCGTCGACAACCCGATCAGCAGCGAGATGACCCACCTGCGGCCCGACCTGCTGCCGGGCCTGTTGGCGGCCGCTGCACGCAATCAGGCGCGCGGTCATTCTGACCTGTCCCTGTTCGAGATCGGTCAGACTTTTTCAGGCGGCGAGCCGGGGGAGCAGGCGTTGCAGATTACCGGCCTTCTGGTGGGGGCACGGGCATCGCGCGATCCCTATGGCAGCCATCGCAAGGTGGATCTCTATGATGCCAAGGCGGACGCCGAAGCGGTGCTGAACGCCATTGGCGCCCCCGCCAGGGCGCAGATCAATCGCAAGCTGGATCCGTGGTGGCATCCGGGCCGTGCAGGAAATATCGCATTGGGGCCGAACATATTGGCCAGCTTCGGCGAGGTTCATCCGCGTGTTCTTCAGGCGTTGAACGTCAAGGGTGCGGCCGTGGCCTTTACGGTGCGCATCGAGAACGTGCCTTTCCCCAAGGCCAAGGCGGCGTCCCGTCCGGCATTGCAGCTGTCCGAGTTGCAGGCGGTCGATCGTGACTTTGCTTTTGTCGTGGCCCCGCAGGTCGAGGCCATGACGCTGGTCAATGCGGCACAGGGCGCAGACAAGGCGCTGATCCAATCGGTCAGCGTGTTCGACCAGTTTACCGGTCTGGAAGACGGCCGGAAATCGATTGCGATCACGGTGCGCCTGCAACCGCGCGACAAGACCTTGACCGATGCAGAAATCGAGGCCGTTGGGCAAAAGATCATCGACAAGGTTCAAAAGGCCACTGGCGGGACGTTGCGCGCCTGACTGTTTCTTGGTTTTGATTGATGACGGGCGTCGGCGGAAACCGGCGCCCGTTCGTATTCGCGCATGTCAGGCGCGATATGAAAAAGGCGGCGTCCAGATCGCGCCGGAATCGCCGTGCTGACAGGTTCGCCGCGTCGCACCTGATTGTCATCGCTGGGAATGATGGAGCGGGTGATGGGAATCGAACCCACGTATTCAGCTTGGAAGGCTGCTGCTCTACCATTGAGCTACACCCGCATCGAAGACGGTATATGACGCCCGCACCGTCGGTGCAAGTCGTTGCGGTCCGCAGATGGTTGTTTTGTGGCAGATTCTTGCACAAACCCTATCGGCGCGCGTTGAAAAAACGTTTCAGCAGCTCGCGCGACGGGGCTGAATCAATGTCGTCAAAGATGTCGGGACGATGATGGCATTGCGGATGATCGAACACGCGGGCACCGTGGTTCACGCCGCCCATCCTGACATCCTGCGCGCCGAAATACAGGGTTTCGATACGCGCGGCCGAGATCGCCGCCGCGCACATCGGGCAGGGTTCCAGCGTCACCCATAGCTTGTGGCCGGGCAGGCGCTCGGATCCGCGCAATGCGCATGCCTTTCGGATCGCCAGAATTTCGGCATGGGCCGTCGGGTCGCACAGCTCGCGGGTGCGGTTGCCTGCGCTGCTCAGGACCATCCCGTCAGGGGCTACGATCACCGCGCCAACCGGGACCTCGCCACGGTTCGCGGCGGCCTCGGCCTCTTTCAGGGCCAGCGCCATATGCGATGTGAAGGTCATATCCGCCATGCACTGGTCCGAATGCTGTGTCTTTGCATTCAAAAGAATCCTTCCCACATGCCCTTCATCGGCATAGAAGGCCATTTTTACCCCGCAGCGATGCGAAGGAGAACTCGCAATGACCGACAGCCCCGAAAATTCACAGAAACCCGCGAATGCGGATCGTATTGCCAAGGTCATGGCCCGCGCCGGCGTCGCAAGCCGCCGCGAGGCTGAGCGCATGATCGTGGAAGGTCGCGTCAGCGTCAACGGGCAGAAGATCAACAGCCCCGCCCTGGATGTCACACCGGCGGACAAGATCGTCGTGGATGGCAAAAAGCTGGACGAAAAACAGGAAACCCGCCTGTGGTTGTATTACAAACCGAACGGGCTGGTCACATCGGAATCCGATGAAAAGGGCCGCCAGACAATCTTTGATGCATTGCCGCGCGACCTGCCGCGGGTCATGACCGTCGGTCGTCTGGATCTCAATTCCGAAGGTTTGTTGCTTTTGACCAATGACGGCGAGCTGAAGCGCAGGCTTGAACTGCCGGCAACCGGCTGGCTCCGTCGTTATCGCGTTCGTGTTAACGGCACACCGAATGATCTGACATTCGATCCGTTGCGTCGTGGCGTCACCATAGATGGCGAAGATTTTGCGCCGATGGAAATCCGTCTGGACAGCCAGCAAGGGGCAAATGCCTGGGTCACGGTGGGGATCCGCGAGGGCCGCAACCGCGAGATCCGCCGGGCGATGGCGCATGTCGGTTTGCAGGTCAACCGGCTGATTCGAATCGGATACGGGCCGTTCAAGCTGGTCGGTTTGGAAAAGAATCAGGTGTCCGAGGTCAAGCGTCGGGTTCTGCGCGACCAGTTGGGTGGTCTGTTGACCGGCGAAACAACCGAGAAAGAGCGTGAGCTGCGCCCGCGGGGGGCGGACACCAAAGAGCGTGGTGACCGCCGCAATCATGCCGAGTCAGGGCGCGGGTTCCGCAAGGATGACGGGCAGCAGGATCGCCCGCGTCGTTTTTCGACGGGGCGCAGGCCGGATGATGCAGGCTTCGCCAAGCGCGGTCCCAGACAGGAATCCGAGGGTGACAATCGCCGCGGCCCCGGTGACAAGCGTTTCGGGGGCGCCTCCCCACGTTCAAACGAGGGCGGCGCGGACCGCCCACGTCGCGGTTTTTCGGGACGCTTCGACGACAAGGGGGGCGACAGGGCCGGGGGCAAACCGTTCAGAAAGCCATCAGGTGGCAAGCCCGGATTCAAATCCGATCGCGGTGGTTCTGATCGCAGCGGTCAGGACGCCTCCTCGCGCGATGGACGTCCCGGCGGTTTTTCACGCCCGGGCGGCAAGCCGGGCGGGCGCTTTTCCGGCAAGCCTGGCGGTGCAAATCGCGGCAAACCACGCGGTCCGAAAAGCTGAAAGACAGGCTGAGATTCAGGGGCACTTCAAGTGCCCCTTTTCATTTGGTCAGGATCAGCTTGCCAGCACGGGTGATCCGCAGTTGATAGATTTGTTCGTCAAGCACGATAAGCGCCTGATTTCCGCCCCGCGTCAATTCCGTAGCGTCATGTTGCGGCAGGCGCGCCAATACGCTGGTTGCGGGGCGGTTGAATTCGGATGGGCGGGTCGCGGTCATCATCGGCCTCATTGAACAGGTTCCAAGCTCTCGCAATGCTGACAAAATTTATCAGGTAAGTCAAAGTAAAAGAGTCGGAATTATCTGGGCCGATGAAATCAGTTCACGATTCGCCCATGCAGTCGGTCAACGTGCGGGCCAGATTCCGCATCAGGGTGGCATAGAAATCGGGTCCGCCCTCTAGTTCTGTGCCGGCCGGATCCAGTGCCGCGCCCAGTTTGGTTCCGCTGTTCTCGATGGCCGTTTCGATCAGTTTCGGGTCGTGGCCGGCTTCGGGAAAGGCGCAATTGACGCCGGTGTCGGCGATTCTTTCGCGGATTTCGCTCAGACGGGCCGCGGATGGGCTGGTAGCGTCGCCCAAAGACACGGCAATCGCGGGACGTAGCCCGAAATGCGTCGTGAAATAGCCGTATGCGTCGTGAAACACGACAAAGCTCTGGTCAGAGATGGGGGCAAGTTCGGCGTTCAGTTCTGCGTCCAGATCGCTCAGCCGGGTCGCTGCAGCCTCGGCGTTGGCTTTGTAAGCGTCGGCGTTTTCAGGGTCGAGGCGTGACAGTTCTTGCGCAATGGCCGCCAACCAGACCGGCCCGTTCTCGGGCGTCAGCCATGCATGCGGGTCGGTGCCGCTGTGATCGTGGTCATGACCATCATGTTCTGCATGTGCTTCATGTTCATGTTCGTCGTGACTATGTCCTTCGTGATCGTGATCGTGATCGTGATCATGTGCGGCGTGCCCGTGCTCGTCATGCTCTTCATGCGCATGGTCGTCATGTGCGGGATCATGTGCGTCGCCGGCGAAACCTTGCAGATGGGTTCCGGGCACATGGGTCAGTTGCAATTGTGATGCAGTGACGCCCGATACTGCACGTTCCAGCCAAGGGGTCAGTTCAGGGCCGGTCCAGATCACGGTATCTGCGGATTGCAGCTTGCGCGCATCCGACGGGCGCATCTGATAGTGATGCAGGCTGGCGCCCGAGGGAATCAGAACCGAAGGTTGGCCAAGATCTCCCATGACTTGCGCAACGAAAGATGCTGTGACCGCAGTATCCGCGACCACCGTCGGGGGGGCGGCCAGCGTCGGGGTTGCCAGACAGGCTGCGAATGCAGCGACCGAAAGATGAGCATGCATGGGAAATCGCCTTCTTGGATCGGTTGTGAAACCTGTGTAATCAATGTAATAAAATAACAAGTCAACCAGTTTTCAAAGGGTTTCCCTTGTGACGCAAGAACGAACCGGCGCGGGGGCCGCATTCGCGCCCCATGATCATCAACGCTGTCAGGCGGATGCCTTGCAGGTCGCAGAACAGCGGCTGGCGGCGAAAAAGGCGCGACTGACGCCGGTGCGCCGACGGACATTGGAACTGTTGCTGGAATCGCATCGGGCAATGGGCGCATATGAGGTTCTGGAACGCCTTGCTGCCGAAGGCTATGGTAGCCAGCCGCCTGTTGCCTACCGGGCGCTGGAGTTTCTGGTCCAGCACGGCCTGGCGCATCGCCTGCAGCGGCTGAATGCCTTTGCGGCCTGTTTGCACCCGGAATGCGAACATGCGCCTGCCTTCCTGATCTGTCGGGTTTGCAGCAAGTTGGCCGAAGTTCCGGCCGGGTATTTGCAGGATGAGCTGGGCGAATTGTCGCAGGACAACGGATTCACGATCGAACGGCTGACTGTCGAGGCTGTCGGGCTTTGCGCGGGCTGCGCAAAGGCAGGTGCTGCGTGACGCCGTTGATCAAGGCCAGCAACCTGTCGATCCATCGCAGCGGGACTACGGAAGCGGTTTTGAAGCAGGTCGATTTTTCCATTCGTCCGGGAGAAATCGTGACCGTGGTGGGACCGAACGGGTCGGGAAAGTCTTCGCTGATTCGCGCGCTTCTGGGGCATATGCCCTTGGCGTCGGGCGGGGTGGCGCGCAAGGCGGGGCTGCGGATCGGCTATGTGCCACAAAAGCTGCAACTGGACAGTGCGATCCCGATGACGGTTCGCCGTTTCTTGTCCCTGCCACGCCGCGTCAGCGATTCCGTGGCCAGAACCGCGCTGGAGACAACAGGTGTGCCGGGTATCGAGCAACGACAGCTGACGCGCCTTTCGGGCGGCCAGTTTCAGCGCGTGCTTCTGGCGCGGGCGCTGCTGCATGAACCCGATCTTCTGGTTCTGGATGAGCCGACGCAGGGGCTGGATCAACCGGGTATCGTGGCCTTTTACCAGTTGATCGAAGATGTGCGCCAAAAGACCGGCGCGGCTATCCTGCTGGTCAGCCACGATTTGCTGGTGGTCATGCGGGCCTCGGATCGGGTCATTTGCCTGAACGGGCATATTTGCTGCGAAGGAACCCCAGAAGATGTCAGCGTCGACCCGGCCTATCATGCCCTGTTTGGCAGCGGTGCGCGGGGCACCCTTGCGCTGTATCACCATCACCACGATCACGACCACGGCGCGGTATGCGAGCCGAAATTGGGGCAGGGCGGGTTCTCGGTTTCTGCCAATGATACCCATGTGACGGAACAAACGCGTGCTTGACGATTTTCTTATCCGCGCGCTGTTGGCCGGGCTTGGGTTGGCCCTGGTGACCGGCCCCCTTGGCAGTTTTGTCGTCTGGCGGCGCATGGCCTATTTCGGTGATTCGACGGCGCATGCCTCGATTCTGGGGGTGGCGATCAGTCTTGCGTTTCACATGTCGATCTATCTTGGCACGCTATCCGTTGCGATCGCGATGGCGGTGCTGGTGACGGTGCTGACCAATCGCGGTCAGGCGATGGATACCGTTCTGGGCGTTCTGGCGCATTCCGCACTGGCCTTCGGCCTGGTTGCCATCAGCTTTGTGCCTTCGGCCCGCAGCGATCTGAGCGCGTTTTTGTTTGGCGACATCCTGGCGGTGCAGCGTTTCGACCTTGCTCTGATATGGGCTGGGGCCCTGTGCGTGCTTGCGCTGCTGTGCTGGCGATGGCAGCGTATGGTCACTGCCACCGTCAATGAAGAACTGGCGATGGCGGCGGGCATCGACCCGCGACTTGAACGGCTGATCCTGTCCCTTGCGCTGGCGGTCGTGGTCGCACTGGCGATCCGTGTTGTCGGGTCCTTGTTGATTTCGGCATTGCTGATCGTTCCGGCTGCGGCGGCGCGCGGGCGGGTTTCAACCCCAGAGAAAATGGCCCTTCTGGCGACGGGAATCGCGGTGATTTCCGTGGCGTCGGGCCTGTGGGCCAGCCTGCAATTCGACAGCCCCACGGGACCGTCGATCGTGTCGGCATCCGCGGTTTATTTTGCAATCGCGCAAATTTTTCGTCGCGTTTAGGCCGGGTTTGACGCAGACTTATGCTATTGGCACGCCAAGGGAACCTGCGCGCTCCGGAAGTGTTGGCCAATATGCAACAGTGGACACAAGCCCTAGGGGGAATTGATTTAATGCTGCTTTTCAACCGTCCGGGATTGTGTAACTGTCTCTTCGATGTTGCCGGAAACGGCAGCTTTCAAATGTAACGGAGCATGATCATGACCAAATTCGCTACTTTCGCTGCCGCTCTCGGCCTGACCGCAACCTCGGCTCTGGCTGGTGGCTATGTTGCACCCGTCGTCGACGTCGAGCCCGTCGTCATCGAAGAAGAGCCCGCGTCCTCGAACGCTGGCCTGGTGATCCCCGCCCTGCTGCTGCTGGGCGTGATCGCTGCTGTTGCTTCGGACGACGACGACAGCTGATTACGGAACAGGTCGGTTTATCCGGTCTGTTTTGAAGGGGGTTGGCCTGGTGCCAGCCCCCTTTACTTTTTTGGGTGCTATCGCTTTGGGCGCGGGCCTGCATGCGATCATGCTGGACGTTTGATCGGGACCTCCGGGGAGCGTCTCTTTTTTTGCAGATTGCGCGCGTGGCGCGTCTCTGTTCGCAGCAGGCCATGTCCCGACATCTTCGAAAAGCTGGGCATCATCCATGACACTGCGCTGATGTGCGGTGGCTTCGAGATCCCGCGAAAAGATTATGCTCTTTCGGCAGGTCAAATAAAAAAGGCCGCGTGAAGGGCGGCCTTTTCCATGGAGGTCAGGGGAACAGTGCTTAGGGGCGCAGGGTCTGGACGGTGACATATCCCAGTGCCGGTCCCACCCATTGGCGCGACACGGCGATCTGTCCGCCCTGGGTCATATAGCTGTTCTGGAAGCTGGTGTCGTGCCCTTCACAGCTTTCGATCGTCACGCCGGGCTTTGGGCCCGCGCCAACTGTGCAGGTGAATTGCAGCGGACGTTCCTTGCCGTCACCCGAGTAATAGCGCATGACGCGCTGCGCTGTGCCTGTGCGGCCCGCACGGATCAGGGCTTCGGTCTGGGGTTCCGCGACCGACAGGTCATTACCCAGTCCTCGCGTGCCGACCAACATGCCACCGCGCATGATCAGCGCCTCTTCCGAGGGCGTCATATAGGTCCGTTGGCCGCCGTTCTGACCGGTCATGGCCATGATCTGCGTACGGCCCAGACCTTCGAAACCGACCTGGATCAGCGGGGCAGGATTGACGCGCAGCGCCTCGGCTGCCGCTTCCTGAGGCGATTTCGGCGGTGCCTTCGGCGCTTCGGTCTTGGCGGCGCTGCGCGAGATGGCCGCATCGGTCGCGGTTTTCAGCAGCACATCGATTGCGGCACCGCTGGCCCCATCGCCGGTATCGTTGCCACAGGCTGACAGCATCGCCAGCAGGGTCGCTGCGATTGCGGTATTGCGAGCCATGTTCATCGCCAGAACCTCCCCCAGCCTTCGTAAAGTTTGACCGAATGGGTGTCGCGCACCTTGTCGTACAGGCGGCCATCCACCTGCACCCGAGAGCCGCCGTCGCGTGACAACGAACGGATGGTCGTGCTTGCGCGGTCGCGTGACGGTGTTCCAGTTGCCCAGCTGACCGGGATGGACAGGGTGATGCCCTTGTCGAAGGAGCCTTCGCCGAATTCTTCGTCGCTGAGATCGGTCTTGGTCGCAAATGCGCCGACCTGCCAGCCATTTGCGAATTCACGCGTCAAGGACACGGTCGCGCCCTTGTCACCGGCGAGGTATTTGCCGACGTCCAGTTGCGCGGTGAAGCCTTCGGCGAATTCGTAATAGGCCGAAACGAAGCCGGTCGTGACCTCATAATCACGGAAATCGAACAGCACGTCGAAATCGCGTTTGCGGACGCGGTTGATTTCCGCCCCGAAAGCCAGCGGTGAATTCACCGGCTTCCACAGTGCCTCGGCGGAAACGCCGCCATAGGCGCGTTCCAGAAGGCCCGCCGTCACACGGGTATAGATCTGCTCGGAGGGGCGGGCATACCAGGCCAGGGTCAGCTCGGGGATCGTGGGGGACGTGTTGCCGGTATACATCCGCGTATCCGAACGCACCCGTGGCACCCCTTCCGGGGTGGTTTCCAGGCTTGGATCGGCTTCGTATTCCTCGGGCGTATAGTGGTCGCCGCGTTGGCCATTGTTCAACGAGGCCGGGATGCCGGGGCCGCGCTGCTCCATGTCGCCAAAGGCGCGTTGACGCAGGGTGCCGCTGAAGATCAGTCCGGGCATCAGCTCATAGTTGATACGTGCCTCGGCACCGACCTCGTAGCGCAGTGGCTCTTCGGGGTCGAAAAGGCCCAGGTCGAGATAGGGGCTGATCCGCCAACGAAAGCGCGGATACATCCCCTCGGAATAGACCAGGTCTGCGGGGCGCGGTTGGGCATCGCCAAGCGCCGCAGCGGATGCAATCTGGCCTGCCTCGGTATTTTCAAGGCGTTCGACATCGGAACGGCGCAACGTGACCGATGATGTCGGCACGCCATCAGCCGACGATGTGATGACCAGCGTCTCGACCG
Source organism: Paracoccus onchidii (assembly GCF_028294535.1). Classification (GTDB taxonomy): domain Bacteria; phylum Pseudomonadota; class Alphaproteobacteria; order Rhodobacterales; family Rhodobacteraceae; genus Paracoccus; species Paracoccus onchidii. The sequence continues at coordinate 194,348 of NZ_JAQBIE010000001.1, forward strand.
AGGGCGGCAAGGCGCGCGTCATCAGGCGGGCGGTGCGGCCGATGGCTTCGGCCTGTTGGATATAGCGTTGGTTGCGGATGCGAACCTCGGCACGATTCGAGGACAGGGCCATTGCCTCGAGAACCTGCCCTTCTTCGGCAAGGGCATCGCCCAGAACCTTCTGGATGGCGGGCTGTGCAGTCGGGTCCTGCGCCCATTGCCCCGACCAGCCTTCCGGGTCCGCCGATGGCGCGGGGCGCGGACGCACCGGCGCGGGCGCCTTTTCCAACCCTGACGGATAAGGGGCCTGACGGGGGTTCAGCGCAAATGAGAACTGCGCCCCGACGGTGTTGCCACCGATCGTGTAAAGGCCGACTTCGTAATTTTCACCGAATTTGTAATAGGCGGCCAGGTTGAAATTGCTGTCGGGCGCTTTGCCACCTTCCTGGAAGGTGCGGATGTGATTGCCGTTGTCATAGCGGGCGACATATTCGTCATTCGAATATTCGGCAACAAGGCTCAGGCTTTCGGTTGTCTGCCAGCTGATCGAGCCAAAGGGCTTGGGGCTGCCGCTGAACCAGTTTTCGACGGTGGGTTTGCCGCCGGTATCGGTCGAATCGATGGTGCGGGGCTTGCCCGCCAGCGTGCCCCATCCGAGACCGGCCGAGGCGCGAATGCGCGGCGTCAGGTTCTTGGTCGCAACGATATATTCGCCCGAATAGACGCCGGTTCCCAGAAAGTCCTGCAACCCGACGGCTACCGCCGGGCGCCAGCCTTCAGGATCTTCGTCAAGGAACTTGAAACGCAGATCGAACGAGCGATCGTAGATATGATCCGGGCTGTTGTAATCCGGGATGCCCTCGACCCGCGAATAACGCAGCACGGTTGTCAGGCGCGGCATTGCCTGAAACACCACATTGGTGCGTCGACCGTAATCCGAATAGGACACGCTGGCACCCAGGGTGCCGTCGGGGAACATTTCGGCGGTCGGTGTGTCGATGCCGCCGGGCAGGCCATAGGTCGACACGTTCTGTCCCAGCACCGGTTCGGCGATTGCCGTCGACGAGACGGACCCCAACAGAACGGCAGCAGGAAGGGTTGTCGCCATCAGGCGCCTGAGTAACAGAGAGCGTCGCATCGGGATTTCCCTCGTTCAGCGTTTTAACGGGATCATAACCGGCTAGGCCGCGAATTGCAGCCCGCCAGCATCACGTGACCGGCGGGGTGCGTCATCTAAGCCGCAGGGGATCCCTATTCGTCTTCCGTGGTCGCTTCGACGTCGGCAGGCACGGCTGGGGTGACGGCGGGCGGGGTCGAGGGCAGCGCAATCGCCGGGGCCGGAACCGCAGGCGTGGCCGGGGCAGCGGGCGTGGTTGCCGTTTCGGCTGCGGGTTGCGGCGTGGTCGGAGCCTCGGTTTCGGTGCTGCTGTCGGTCGATGACGCCTCGGCTGCGGTCTCGGTCTCGGTCACGGCAGCTGCTGCGGCGGGGGCTGTTGCGGGGCGTGTCGGGGCTGGTTTCGGCGCGGCTGCCGGCTGCGATCGGCGCGGCGCAGCCGGGGCCGGTGCCTTGGTGGCGGCGACAGCGTTGGCGACCTCGGCCGAGGCCGGGCTTGCACAGCCACTATTGCTGCGTCCTGAAACGGTCAGGGTTGCAGTAAAGGGGAATTTCTCGTCAGACATGGTGTCCTGACAGGCCGCGCCGCGAATGTTCAGCACGAAGGGGCGACCGCTCAAAACCCCGACATATTCCACGCCTTTGTCAAATGTCAGCCGGTTAACGCGGATGGCACGGCCTTTTTGATTGCCCGGCGTCTTGTAGATGGCCGTTCCGCCAGCGACATCGACGGCCCAGAATGGCTCGTTGCCGCGGGCGCTGAAGGCGCCTGTGCTGTTGGTCGTGCCTTCGGCGGTGGCCACGGCCTTGCCCGGAGCCTCGCCGGTTTCGATGGGCTGTTCCAGCGGAGAAACGCTTGGCGGGCCTTTATGGCCTTCGACCTGTGCGTCCTGCTGCGAGCCGAGGCCGGGGATGCCGGTGCCCTCGCAAGCGGCAAGTGGCAGGGTCAAAAGAGCGATGAGTGCGAGACGCGGAGACATCGGACGGCCTTCTTGTTATGGATCACTGTCGCACACAGCGTTAGCAACGGGCGCGCCTCGGGGCAAGCATCGTCGAAACGGGGCGGCGACAGATCGCCGCAGGTCCGATCAGCAATTCGGGATGTTCACCGCCAGTCCGCCCAATGAGGTTTCCTTGTATTTCTCGCTCATGTCGCGGCCGGTCTGACGCATGGTCTCGATCGCGGCATCCAGCGGAACAAGGTGCTGGCCGTCGCCGCGCATGGCCAGGCTGGCCGCGCTGACTGCCTTGATGGCGCCCAATCCGTTGCGTTCGATACAGGGAACCTGAACCAGTCCCTTCACGGGGTCGCAGGTCATGCCCAAGTGGTGTTCAAGCGCGATTTCCGCAGCGTTTTCGATTTGTTGCGGCGACCCGCCCAAGACCGCGGCAAGGCCCGCCGCCGCCATGGCACTGGCGCTGCCGACCTCGGCCTGACATCCGCATTCGGCGCCCGAAATGCTGGCGTTATGCTTGATCAGCCCGCCGATCGCCGCAGCCGTCAACAGGAAATCGGGCAATTCACGCTCCGTGGCACCGGGCACGTGATCCAGCCAATACCGGATCACTGCGGGCACGACCCCCGCAGCCCCGTTTGTCGGAGCGGTAACCACCTGACCTCCGGCGGCGTTTTCCTCGTTTACGGCCATGGCATAAACCGACATCCAGTCATTGATCACATGCGGAGCGGTCAGGTTCATGCCGCGCTCGGCCAAGAGCTTCTCGTGAATGCCGGCGGCGCGGCGTTTGACATTCAGGCCGCCGGGCAACACGCCGGAGGTCGCCAACCCCCGGTTCATGCAATCACGCATGACCCGCCAGATTTCCGACAACCCGTCACGCAGCGCCAGATCAGAGATGAAGGCCAGTTCATTAGCGCGCTTCATCTGGGCAATGGACTGGCCCGAACGTGCTGACATTTCCAGCATTTCGGCGGCGCTGGCGAATGGAAACGGCAATTGGGCGGCATCGTCGCTGCGATCTTCGTCGCCTTGGCGGGCCAATTCCTCATCGGTCAGGACAAAGCCACCCCCGACCGAATAGTAAATCCGGTGAAAGATGACATCGCCTTGGGCATCGGTTGCCGACAGGGTCATGCCGTTCGCGTGCCCCGGCAGGGGTTTGTCGAAATCGAAGCGCAAATCCCGGTCGGGGTCAAAGTGCAGATCGCCCAGACCTTCCGGGCAGAGCATCTTGTTCTGGCGATTTTCGGCCAGCGCACGTTCTGCGGCATCGGCATCGATCGTGGCCGGCACGAACCCGGCAAGGCCAAGGATGGTGGCGCGATCGGTGGCATGTCCCTTGCCGGTAAAGGCCAGGCTGCCATGCAGGCTTGCGCAAAGGCCGGTGGCGCGAAACGGCTGCTGGCGCAGTTCTTCCAGGAAACGCGCACCGGCGACCATCGGCCCCATCGTATGCGACGATGATGGCCCAACCCCGACTTTGAACAGATCGAAGACCGAAAGGAACATGCTGACCCCTTGCAAATGTCCGGGTATCTAATCAGTTCACTCCGGTGGTTGCCATCATGAATGCGACGCTTGGGATGGGTGACCACGACATCGCCTGCAAGTTGTTTGCCCGTTTTCCGGGCGATGTGCTTATTATTTGTGCAGCGCAGTCTGCCTGCAAGAAAGGCAGCCAAATGGGGAACTGCCGCAGCTTGCGGCTGGCACCGCAAGAGGTGAGGAACAGGTTATGCAAACCCATGAACCAATCATCATCGGCAATACGCGTCTTGGAGCTCCGGTCTTTCTGGCGCCGATGGCGGGCATCACCGATCTGCCGTTCCGGCGGGCGGTTGCGCGCCACGGTGCCGGCCTGATGGTCAGCGAAATGGTTGCATCAAGCGAGATGGTGACGCCAAGGCCATCGACCAAGGCTGCGATACGGGCCAAGGCGCTGACCGAGGGCGATCTGCCCGTCAGCGTCCAGATCGCCGGGCGCGAAGCCGCCGCGATGGCCGAGACCGCCCGGATCGTCGAGGGCATGGGCGCAAGGATCATCGACATAAATATGGGATGTCCGGCCAAGAAGGTGACCGGAGGGCTGTCAGGTGCAGCGCTGATGCGCGATCTGGATCACGCCCTGTCATTGATTGATGCAGTGGTCGGCGCGGTTCAGGTCCCGGTCACGCTGAAAATGCGGTTGGGCTGGGATGATGCCAGCCGCAATGCCGCCGAACTGGCGCGTCGCGCCACCGATGCCGGGGTCAGGATGCTGACCGTTCATGGCCGGACCCGGGCGCAGTTTTACAAGGGCAATGCCGATTGGGACGCCATTCGCCTCGTGTCCGGGGTGTCTGGTCGCCCGCCGCTGGTGGCCAATGGTGATGTTGTCGATGCGCGCTCTGCCCGCGATGCCATGGCGGCATCCGGTGCCGAGGCGGTCATGGTTGGTCGGGGGGCGCAGGGGGCGCCCTGGCGGCTGGCGCAGATTGCGCATGAGCTGTGGGGGACGCCCGCACCCGTCGTTCCGAGAGGTGAGGATCTGGCGGATGCCGTCGAGGAACATTACGAGGATATTCTGGCCTTCTATGGCGTGGAACTGGGACTGCGCGTCGCACGCAAGCATCTTGGCTGGTATGCCGATGCGAATGACGCGCCGTTGCGGGCACAAATGCTGCGCGCCGACAGTGTTGCCGCGACTGTGTCGCTGATCCGTCAGGCCTTTGCCCACAGCGGCGAGGTCGCGGCATGACCTGCATCAAGGCCGAAGAACTGGGCTTGCCGTTGCCGGGCGCGGCCTGGAACAGCCTGCCTTTGCCAGCCTTGATGCTGGATGCCACCGGTCATGTGGTTGCCATGAACGATGCGGCCGAGGTCTGGTTGAACCTGTCGCGCAATTCGACGCTGGGCAAAAGCCTGGACGGTGATTCACTTGCCAAGCGGCTGCGCGTGCGCCCCTCGTTGCATCCCCTTGTGGCGCGGGTGTTGAACACTGACGAACCGCTGTATCAGGCCAATGTGCAATTCGAGATCGGCGATCGGGCAGGGGGGCACGAGGCCCGTCGCGCCGCCGTCCATGCCGGACCTGCGATTGATATGGATGGGGTGGTGTCGCTGTTGATGGTGCCCTCTGCCGATGATGGCCTGCGTTCGCAGAGCAGGGCGGTCCGTTCGGCGGCGCGCAGCGCGATTGGCATGGCGGAAATGCTGGCCCATGAAATCAAGAACCCTCTGGCGGGTATCCGGGGGGCGGCACAGTTGATGGCAATGAATGCCACGCCCGAAGATCGCGAGATGGCCGAAATGATCGTCAGCGAATCGCGTCGTATCGTTGCCTTGCTGGAACAGGTCGAACGGTTTGGTGATACATCGGCACCCCAGCTTGGGCCGGTGAATATCCATGACATCCTTGAAAAAGTGCGGCGTTCGGCCAGCGTCGGCTTTGCCCGAAATGTCGCCATTGTTCCCGACTACGACCCCTCACTTCCCCCGGCATTGGCGGATTCGGACCAGTTGACGCAGGTCTGTCTCAATCTGGTCAAGAATGCCGCCGAAGTCTTGGCGGATACGGATGGGGCGACGATCCGGTTGCACAGCTTTTATGATCATACGCTTCGGCTGCCCCCTGATGACATCGACCCGGCGGGGCGTTCCTTGCCCTTGCAGATCGTTGTTGAAGACAATGGGCCGGGGCTTCCGCCTGCGATTGCCGATCAGATCTTCGAGCCATTCGTTTCGGGCCGGGAAAACGGCACCGGGCTTGGGCTGGCGCTGGTCAGCAAGATCATCACCGATCACGGCGCGCTGATCCGCGTGGACAGCAGGCCCGGGCGCACCATCTTTCGTATTTCACTTCCAAAGGCATAAGGATCAAGGCACATGGACGGAACAGTTCTGATCGCCGATGACGACCGCACGATCCGCACCGTGCTGACGCAGGCATTGACCCGTGCGGGATGTCGCGTCCATGCCACGGGCAGTCTGGCCCAGTTGGAGAAATGGGTTGAAGAGGGGCGCGGCGATCTGGTCATTACCGATGTGATGATGCCCGACGGCAATGGCATCGACCAGATTCCGGCGATTCACCAGGCGCGGCCCGATCTGCCGGTGATCGTAATCTCGGCCCAGAATACCATCGTCACGGCCATTCGCGCGACCGAGGCTGATGCGTTCGAATACCTGCCCAAGCCGTTTGATCTGCCGGACCTCATGGCCAAGGCCAATCAGGCCTTGTCACGCCGGCCGCGCAAAAGCGATCAGGTTTCCGAGGTACCCGTGCCCAGTGCCGAAGGCGCGGACCCGGCGATGCCACTGATCGGTCATGCTCCGGCAATGCAGGCGCTGTTTCGAATGGTGGCGCGGGTTCTGAATGCGGATCTGCCGGTCCTGATCGCAGGTGAGGCGGGGGTGGGAAAATCCACCATCGCCCGTTCCTTTCATGAATTGTCCGACCGGCGTGACCGCGGGCTGGTTTTTCTGACCTCGGCTGATGCGGGTGAGAAATCGGTCATGCAGGCCACCGAAAAGGCCCGTGGCGGAACCATTGTGATCGAAAATCCCGCAGGGTTCGATACAGCGGCGCAGGCGCGCCTGATCGGTCTGATCGAAGCCATGGAAACAGGGGCCGACCGCGCCGAGGCGCCGCGCTTTGTGGCGACGACCGGACCCGATCCGCAGGCGGATGTGGCGTCGGGGCGGTTACGCTCGGATCTGTATTATCGGCTGGCCGGCATCACGATGGTGGTGCCTCCGCTGCGCGCGCGGGTCGATGACATCCTGCCCCTGGCATCGCATCTGTTGGCCCGTGCGTCGGCGCAGGGTCTGCCCGAGCGCAGCCTGTCGGACGAGGCGGCGGCATTGCTGCGCGCCCATCCGTTCCCCGGAAATGTGCGAGAGCTGGAAAACATGATGCGCCGGTTGGCCCTGACCGCAAGCGCGGCCGCCATTTCGGCCAGTGAGATGCGTGATGCGCTAAGCCAGCAGGGTGGCGGACGTGTGGCGGCGGTGACCTCATCCGCGATGGGCCTTGATGGCGTGTCCCCCGTTGCGGGGCATATGCCGGCAGATGATGGCCCCTTGGCGGATTCCGTCGAAGCGCATTTGCAGCGGTATTTCGATCTGCATGGCGATGCCCTGCCGCCTCCGGGACTGTATGACCGCATTCTGCGCGAGGTCGAGCGCCCGTTGCTGCAGGTCGCGTTGGATGCGACCGGCGGAAATCAGCTGCGATGCGCCGATTTGCTGGGAATTAATCGCAATACTTTGCGCAAAAAGCTGACAGAGTTGAATATCGAGGTGACACGGCGCCGCAAACTGATGTAAAACCGCCACAGAAGGCAGTGTCAGAGTCACGACACTGCAACAGACAAGCCGCGTCAGACGGCGAGTGGGGGAAATGGCAGAGTCCGCATCAGGGCTAAGCTGGGACAGGCTGGCCGGAATTCGATTGCCGCGACGTTGGCGCAGTTTCGCCAAATGGGGCGCGCTGATCATCGGGATCGTGCTTGTTGCGGCGACAATGTTCGTGCTGGGTCCGCTGAGCCACGGCATCCAAAGCCGTGTCCTGCGTGTGATCCTCATGCTGGATCTGCTGTATCTGATTACCTTGACGGGTGGGGTGATGGCGCGCATGGCGCGGTTGATCACGGCGCGGCGGCAATCTGCGGCCGGGTCGCGCTTGCATGCCCGTCTGGTGATGATCTTCGCCGGATTGGCATTGGTTCCCACCGTTCTGGTCGCGCTGTTTGCGGGCTTGCTGGTGAATATCGGGCTTGAGGGCTGGTTCTCGGATCGGGTCCAGCAGGTCGTCATGACCTCTCAGGCCGCGGCCGAGGCTTATCAGGCCGAACATCGTCAGGACCTGACCGAAGATGCAAGCGCCCTGGCCGGGGTGTTGACGCAGGCCGGCCGCGAAAGCCCGATGATCGAAGATGGCGAGATGCGCCAGTTGCTGGTTCAGGGACAGTCTCTGATTCAGCGTGGCCTGCGCGAAGCCTATATCATCAATGGTGCCGGTGAAATCCGCGCGCGCGGTGAGCGCAGCTATCTGTTCTGGTATGAGGAACCGACAAGTGATCAGCTGGACCGCGCGCAAGCCGAAGGTCTGATCCTTGTCGAGGATTGGAAAAACAACGAGTTTCGCGCACTTGTCGCGCTGCCGCCACTTGCGGACCGGTATCTCTATGTCACCCGCGACGTCGATGGCGATTTGCTGGGGCTGTTGGACGATACGCGGGCGACCGTGGGCGATTATCGTCAGCTGGAAGAAACCCGTGGTCAGGTGCTGTTCGAGTTTTCTCTGGTGTATCTGGGGTTTGCGTTGCTTCTGGTTGCGGCGGCCATCTGGCTGGGCCTGTGGTTTGCAAGCCGGCTGTCCCGTCCGATCGGCCAATTGGCCGAGGCCAGCGAACGCGTCGGCCATGGCGATCTGGACGTGCAGGTGCCCGAGCCGGACACCAACGACGAAATCCAGACCCTTGGCGCAAGTTTCAACCGCATGACCCGGCAGCTGAAGGCACAACGCGAAGAACTGGTCGAAAGCTATCGCATCAGTGACGGTCAACGGCGGCTTTTCGACAATGTGCTGTCCTCGGTGACGTCCGGCGTGATCGGACTGGATGCCGCCGGCGAAATTGATTTCGTGAACCGCTCGGCCACGCGCTTGCTGGGGCTGGATCCGAAAACCGATATTGATGCCCTGCTTGGCGAAGCTGTGCCGGAATTCGCGTCGCTGTTCGAACGCCTGTCCGGGTCGGTCGCTGAAACCGTTCAGGACGAGGTCAGGCTGTCGCGTGAAGGCAGGCTTGAAAGCCTGCTGGTGCGCATGGCCGTGCGGCGCGGGACGGATGGCGGCTTGGAAGGTTATGTGGTTGCCTTCGATGACGTAACCGAACTGGTCAGCGCCCAACGCCTGGCGGCCTGGGGGGATGTCGCACGCCGTGTGGCGCATGAAATCAAGAATCCGCTGACGCCGATCCAGCTGTCGGCCGAGCGTCTTCGCCGCAAATTCGCACCTTTGGCCGGGCCCGAGGAAAAGGCGTCTCTGGATCAGTATGTAGATGTGATCATTCGTCAAACCGGGGATCTGCGGCGGATCGTGGATGAATTCAGCCGTTTCGCGCGCATGCCGGAACCCGACCGCGCGGAAACCGATATGGCAGGGCTGCTGCGCGAGGTTGTCTTGTTGCAGCAGGATGCCCTCAAGGGGGCATTGCAATCCAGTATCCCGCAAGAACCTGTGATCGTGGATTGCGATCCGGGCATGTTGCGACAGGCCCTGACCAATCTGTTGAAGAACGCAGGCGAGGCGGTCGACGAACGTGCCGGGCAGATGGAAGACGGCTGGACGGGGCGGGTGATGGTGGAAATGGATGTCGAAAACGACACGGTCACGATCCGCATCATCGACAACGGTCCCGGCCTGCCGGCGGATCGTTCGCGCCTGTTCGAACCCTATGTCACGTTGAAATCACATGGCACCGGCCTCGGCCTGCCGATTGTCAAGAAGATCGTCGAGGAACATGGCGGCAGCCTTTCCCTGACGGACGCGCCCGACCGAGAGGGTGCGATGGCCGAAATACGCCTTCCCCGGGAGAGGCACCCGGTGCGGGGCACCCAGCGCAAGAGCAGACAAGAAAAACACGAGGCGGCAACACATGACTGATATTCTGATCGTAGATGACGAACGCGATATCCGCGAACTGATTGCTGACATCCTGAAGGATGAGGGCTTCGAAACGCGGTTGGCATCCAATTCGGACGAGGCGATTGATGCCCTGAACGAAAATGAACCGGCCCTGATGGTTCTGGATATCTGGCTCAAGGATAGCCGGATGGACGGGATCGATATTCTGAAACAGGTCAAGCGCAACAATCCCGACGTGCCGGTGATCATAATTTCCGGGCATGGCAATATCGAGATTGCGGTCGCTGCGATCCGTCAGGGTGCCTATGACTTTATCGAAAAGCCGTTCAATATCGATCAGTTGATGGTGGTGGTGAATCGGGCGATGGAAACCAGCCGTCTGCGCCGCGAAAACAGCACCCTGCGTCGGGGCGGCGAGCGTGCGACCGACATGCTGGGCCATTCGGTCGCGTTCAAGCGCCTGCGCGACAATCTGGACAAGGTGGCCAAGTCCAATGGACGTGTCATGCTGTCGGGTGAGCCGGGCGCCGGCAAGGAACTTGCGGCCCGTTATATCCACGCTCACAGCCCACGTGTGAACGCGCCGTTCGTCACGGTGCCCTGCGCCAGCATAGAACCAGAGCGCATGGAAGAGGTGCTGTTTGGCCGCGAAAGCCCCGAGCGCGGCGTTGAAAAAGGATTGCTGGAACAGGCCCATGGCGGGATCATCTATTTCGATGAGGTGGGGGATATGCCGCTGGGAACCCAGCCCAAGATACTGCGCGTTCTGACGGAACAGCAGTTCAGCCGGGCGGGAGGCACCGATCAGGTGCGGGTCGATCTGCGCGTCATTTCCTCGACCAATCGCGATCTGCCCAACGAGATCGCCGCGGGCAGGTTCCGGCAGGAACTGTATGACAGGCTGAATGTCGTGCCCGTCGCCGTACCGTCACTGGCCGATCGCCGGGACGATATGGCGCATCTGGCCAATCATTTCATCGAGCAGTTCCATTCCGCCCAGGGGTTGCCCATGCGCGACCTGCCCGAAGAAACCGTCGCGGCACTGCAATCGATGCGCTGGCCGGGCAATATTCGCCAGCTGCGCAACGTGATCGAGCGTGTCCTGATCCTGACCGAGGACAGTGGACCCATCCAGCCAACCGAGCTGGAACCCCAGGGCGCAACCCCGGACAACAGTGATGCGCTAAGCCTTGGCCCACAGATCACGGCGATGGCCTTGCGCGAAGCCCGCGAAATGTTCGAACGGGAATATCTGCTGGCCCAGATCAACCGTTTCAGCGGCAATATCAGCCGCACCGCCCAATTCGTCGGAATGGAGCGCAGCGCATTGCACCGTAAACTGAAATCGCTTGGCGTGGTCGGTGGGATGCGCAGCGAAGAAGAAATGGTCGCCGGAAAATAGCCGCTGCGCAGGTTCTGTCGCGTCGGCCCGGCGGTATGGCGGGGCCGCGCCAGATCTGATTGGCGTCAGGCGCTATATGTCAGGGGAACGTGGTCGGCGGGGTGCTGCCAGATCACCGTCGCCGACCACGCCCGATCCAGTCTGACCGAAGAGGGCGTTCGGGGAAACAAACACGATCCGAGGAAATGCAAGGCTGCGGGAGCAGACGAAACCTGAACCTTGCATCAATCGGGATACTCCATCTCCGTTTTTGTCATCTGGTTCGGTTCACATGGCCCGAAACCACGTCCGGGCCGCATGGCAAGCATTGCGTCTTGGCCGCGTATATGCGGCAACCGGAGCCAATGGGCAACCCGCAGCGTGGCAATTGCATGCAGCACGGGCAGGAACATGCCAAGCTTGACTGGCCGGTTATCTTCATCCGTTGTTAACTATAACGCGGGATCAGTTACCCTTTCAAGTGTTTCCGGGGTTGATATTCAATCGGGGGTTGCGAATCCGGGGCGCAGCAAATGGCGGCGGTGCAAGGGTGGTTGCACCATCACGCAAGGCGGCATAGGCAAAGAAGGACAGGTGGGCAACCGCCGTTTGCACGAGGGTTCGGATGAAGATCATCATCTGCGGAGCGGGGCAGGTCGGTTGGCAGATTGCCCGCCACCTGTCCGGAGAGCGTAACGATGTCACGATCATCGACAACAATGCCGAGCTGATCCGACGCGCGACAGATGCGCTGGACGTTCAGGGTGTCGCAGGATTTGCCAGCCATCCCGATGTGCTGGACAGCGCAGGTGCGCGGGACGCGGATCTGATCATTGCCGCAACGCATTCGGACGAAGTGAATATGGTGACCTGTCAGGTGGCCCATTCTGTCTTTCAGGTGTCGCGCAAGATCGCCCGGCTGCGCAGCACCGCCTATCTTGATGCGATCTATTCCGATCTGTATCGCACCGACCATTTGCCAATCGATGTCGTCATCAGCCCCGAGCGAGAGGTGGCCAAGGCCGCGTTGCAACGCCTGTCCGCGCCATCGACATTTGATGTCGAGACCTTCCTTGATGGACGTATCAGCCTGTTGGGCATTGTTCTGGAAGATGATTGCCCCGCATTGAACACCCCGCTGCGTCAGCTGAACGAGATTTTTTCCAGCCTGCGCGCCATCGTGGCCGGGGTGCGTCGTGGCGGACGCCTGTTTGCGCCAGATCCCGGCGATCAGCTGTTCGCGGGGGATCAGATATATGTGTTCTCGCACAGGGATGACGTTGCCCGAACCCTGGAAATCTTTGGCAAGCCGCCGCAGAAACAGGAACGGGTCGCGATCATCGGTGCCGGAAATGTCGGCCTTGCCGTTGCCCGCACGCTGGAGGCCCAGCCGGAACGGATCCGCGCCAAGCTGATCGAGCGTGACAGATCGCGTGCGGAATTCGCGGCCGATCACCTGGAACGCACCATCGTTTTGCACGGTGACGGGCTTTCGGCAGAGCTGCTGGAAGAAGCCGCTGTCCCAAGCGCAGACGCCGTTCTGGCCGTCACGGATGATGACAAGACCAACATTCTGGCGTCGGTCCGTGCCAAACAGGCCGGGGCGGGCATGGCGATCGCCCTGATCAACGATCCGACGCTGGTGCCCTTGATGGGCGCGTTGGATATTGATGCCTATATCAACCCGCGCGCCACGACCGTATCCACGATTCTGCGCCACATCCGCCACGGACGGGTGCGTGACATCTATTCCATCGGTGATGCCGAAGCCGAAGTGATGGAGGCGCAGGTTCTGTCGACCTCGCCCATGTCGGGGCGGGCAATACGCGACATCGAATTCCCCGAAGGTGTTCTGATCGGTGCGGTGCAAAAGGGTGATCGCGTGATCAAGCCGTCTTCGGATACCAGGATCGAGGAAGGTGATATCGTTCTGATCTTCGCCCTGACCAAAGACGTGCCAGAGGTCGAGCGCCTCTTGCAGGTCTCGATCGACTTTTTCTGAGGCGCAGGCCATGTCCGTCCTGCTGCGTCTGCCCCTGTTCATCCAGCTTTGCATTTTGGTCGGGCTGTCGATGTTGATCCCGGCGTCCTATGCGTCGGTGACAGATCACGACGCCATTGCCCGCAATTTTTTCTATGCGTCCCTGCTGGTCTTGGTGCTGGCGGGGCTGGTCGGGCTGGCCACAGCGGCAAATCCGCAGGGGCGGCGCGCGCGGGATACGTTGCTCAGCATGTTGGCCACGATGGTTCTCTTGCCGGTCATTCTGGCCTTTCCCTTTGCGGAAAGCCTGCCAGACACCGGCATGTTCAATGCCTGGTGGGAAATGGTTTCTTCGCTGACCACGACCGGGGCGTCGCTGTATTCCGCGGATTTGTTGCCTGCCCCTCTGCATCTTTGGCGCGCTCTGGTGGGCTGGATGGGGGGATTCTTCATGCTGGCGGCGGCCGTCGCGATCCTGGCCCCTTTGCGGGTTGGCGGCTTCGAGTTGATGGCGTCCCCCTATGGCCGCAGCGAACAATTCGAAAGACTGCCCGAATCCTCGGACCCGCGAGAGCCGCAACCGCATCTGTCCTCGCCTGAATTTCACACCCGTTTGAACGATCCGTCATTTCGGCTGTTGCGTTCGGCGCGAGCGGTGTTCCCGGTTTATGCGGGGTTGACCCTGTTGATCTGGCTTGGGCTGTTGTTGTTGGGCGATGAATCCCTGATCGCGCTGTGTCGTGCAATGGGAACGCTGGCGACCAGTGGCATCGCACCCGATCTGGGTGCCGCCCAGGAAAAGGCGGGCTGGTCGGGAGAGGTGTTGATATTCCTGTTCATGATCCCCGCCCTGTCACGACGTTTCTGGCCCGGCGGCCGAGAGTTGAGGGCCACCGAGAGGCTGCGCGACGATCCTGAACTGCGCATGGCGGCCGGGTTGGTCGTGGTGGTGACGGCCATTCTGTTCCTGCGCCATTTCCTGGGGGCGATTGAATCGAATACCGGGGAAGGGGCCGGGATTCTTGCAATGTCCGGTGCAGCCAAGGCGCTGTCGGCGTTTTGGGGCGGCATGTTCAATACGCTCAGCTACCTGACGACAACCGGCTGGAACTCGGTTGACTGGCAGGGCGCACGGGCCTGGTCGGGCCTGACCTCGCCGGGGTTGATCCTTGCAGGGCTGGCCATGATGGGGGGCGGCGTTGCCACCACGGCCGGCGGGGTCAAGCTGCTGCGGGTCTATGCCCTTGCGCGCCACGGCGAACGTGAAATGGAAAAGATCATCCATCCCAACTCGATTTCGGGCGGAGGGCGGATTGCACGGCGTCTGCGGCGCGAAGGTGCATATCTTGCGTTCATTTTCTTCATGCTGTTCGCCTGTTCGATCGGCACGACCGTCGCCCTAGTGTCTATACAGCAGATCGAATTCGATACCGCCACGATCCTTTCAATTGCCGCGCTGACAAATACCGGGCCGCTTGCAGGCGCCATTCCCCTGACACCGGCCTTTGACGCAACGGCGGGTGTTGCCTCGGCCCCGTGGGAAGGGTGGTCGGGCCTGCCGTCCTTCACCAAGCTGGTTCTTGCGGGCGCGATGATCGTGGGACGGCTGGAAACCTTGGCAATCCTTGCATTGTTTTCGCCTGATTTCTGGCGCAAGTAAGCCCGTTTGGCGCGCTGGCTGGCATGGCGGCGATTGTCGGTTTGTCTTGCTTGCAAGGACTGCGGCAAGGCCTTACATGTGAATCGGACCGGACAGTGCAAATAATGGAAAGAAAAAAGATGGCTGGCGATAAACAAAACCTTCAGGACGCCTTTCTCAATCATGTCCGCAAGGCAAAGGTGCCGGTTACGATTTTTCTGATCAATGGCGTGAAATTGCAGGGTGTCATTACGTGGTTCGACAATTTCTGCGTCTTGCTGCGTCGTGACGGTCAGTCGCAACTGGTGTACAAACACGCGATCAGCACCATCATGCCGGGACAGCCGATTTCGCTTTACGAAGGCGAGGATTGATTGGCCGAGCCCACTTCGACCGAGGCCCTGCCGACCCGCGCCTATGTCATTCATCCGGATCTGGGCCATGCGCGCAGTCAAAGGCGCGCGCCTGAACACGCCTTGGCCGAAGCCGTGGCGTTGGCTCATGCCCTGCCGGGGATCGAAATTGTCGGGGAAGAGGTTGCCCGTCTGCGTGACCCCAATCCGGGCATGTTGTTTGGCAAGGGCAAACTGGCTGAGATCAAGGGACGTCTGGCATCGGTCGATGCCGAACTGGTCTTGATCGACGGCCCGGTGACGCCCGTCCAGCAGCGCAATCTGGAAAAGGAATGGGGCGTCAAGCTGCTGGACCGAACCGGGCTGATCCTTGAAATTTTCGCCGATCGCGCGCGCACGCGCGAGGGGGTGTTGCAGGTCGAACTTGCCGCGCTGTCCTATCAGCGGACGCGTTTGGTGCGCGCCTGGACCCACCTTGAACGTCAACGCGGCGGGCTTGGATTTGTTGGCGGGCCGGGGGAAACCCAGATCGAGGCCGACCGCCGTGCCATTGACGAACAGATGACCCGTCTGCGTCGCCAGTTGGAGCGTGTGGTCAAGACCCGATCCCTGCACCGCGCGGCACGTGCCAAGGTTCCCTATCCCATCGTCGCGCTGGTCGGATACACCAATGCCGGCAAGTCGACTTTGTTCAATCGCCTGACCGGCGCCGAGGTCATGGCCAAGGATATGCTTTTTGCCACGCTGGACCCGACAATGCGGGCGATCCGCCTGCCGGATGCCGCTGGCGGTGGTTCCGGGCGCAAGATCATCCTGTCCGATACCGTGGGTTTCATCAGCGATTTGCCGACCGAACTGGTCGCCGCGTTTCGTGCGACCCTGGAAGAAGTGCTGGAGGCTGACCTGATCCTGCATGTCCGCGACATCAGCCACCCGGAAACCGAAGAGCAGGCTGGCGATGTCGCCGATATTCTGGAAAGCCTGGGTGTCGATGAAGACGTCGAACTGATCGAGGTTTGGAACAAGATCGACGCGCTGTCAGCGGACACGCGTGAAGCCCTGCGTCGGACCGACGCGCGGACCGAAGGCGTTCAGGCGGTCAGCGCCCTCAGTGGCGAAGGGCTGGATGATCTGATCGCGGCCATTGACACCCATCTGGCCAATGCGCTGGATGAACCACGCGAAGCCGCAACGTTGATCCTGCCGTTCAGCGATGGCCGGCGTCGTGCTTGGCTGCATGAGGCGGGCGTTGTTGAACATGAAGAGGCTGGAGAAAACGGGCTGACGCTGCAATTGCGCTGGACTGCCCGCCAGAAAGGCGCATTCGACGCGCTGGAAAACCTGCCCGACGACAGCTGAGCTGGGCGGGCAGGTTTTGATGGTGCCTTTGGGTAGGGTCTAGTGACCGGGCATCTCGTGTTGCCAGGGCGGGTTCGCCCCGGCGCGCGACACGGTGATCGCCGCTGCCTGCGCCCCCAGCGTCAGCGCTGCCTTGATTGCCGGTGCGGTGATTTGCGCCAGCCCGTCTTTGCCAAGCACTCCCTGCCGGCGCAGGCTTGCCAGAACGCCGGCATTGAACGTGTCGCCCGCACCGATCGTGTCAACGACGGTTGTGCGAATGGCAGGCGCGGTCACCGTTTCCCCCGACCAATAGGCATGCGCGCCTGCGGCCCCCCCGGTTTGCAGCACGATTTTCGGTCCCAGTGCCAATACCTTTCGCGCAGCCTCTTGTGCATCGAGGCCCGGATAAAGCCATGCCAGATCGTCACTGGACAGCTTGACGATGTCGCATTGGGGAATGATGCGGTTCAGGCGGTCGCGAAATGCCCCCTCGTCCTGAATGAAGAACGGGCGGATATTGGGGTCCAGAACAACCGGTAATCTGGAATGGTTCTGTGCGATCAGGCTTTCGATGGCGCCGCCGCAGGGGTCGGGCACAAGGCTGATGCCGCCGGCAAAAATCGCGCTGATATTGTCGGGCAGGGCAGGAATGTCCTGAACCGACAGCATCCGACCTGCCGAACCTTCGTCATAGAAAGAATAGACCGCCTCGCCATTGTCCAGCGTGACCAGTGCCAATGTCGTCAACCGGTCCGAGCGCGGGCAAAGATCCAGATTGACCCCGGCTTCATTCAGCGGCGCAAGCAACATCTCGCCAAAAGGATCGCGGCTGATGGGCCACAGATAGGCGACATCCTCGCCCAAGCGGCCCGCAGCAATCGTGGTATTGTAAACCGCTCCCCCGGCCAGTGGGCGAAATGTGCCATGTTCAGGCACCATATCGATCAGTGATTCACCCGCACACAGGATCATATCGTCCCCCCTTGAGTTGCTTTCTGACGGCGTGGCCGGAATGCTTGGCCACCGAATCCGCGGAATTGCGCTGCTTTACTGCACATAGCCGCCCGCTTCGGCAAAATAAAGAAAAACTGCTAGCGCTATCAGTCCGGCGAGCACCGCTGCTGCGATCTTCCAGATCGACCAGGGGCGTTCGCCATGGACGCGGCCAGTCTGGGCATTGACAAGGAACCGATAGCTCTTGCCGTTGTATTTATAGGCCGCACTCCAGATTGGCAGAAGAACATGTTTGAAGGTTTCGGCGCTGTGATCAGTATGGATATGCCGGATCCTCTGTTCATCGCCGCCAATGTCGCGGCGCACATCGTTTGCGATAACCGATGCCATTTCCTGGCGCGCGGTCGCATGACCATCGGACAGGGCCACGGTATAGCCCTCGGCCTCGAATCCGGCCAGATAGTCAGGGCGATAGGGGCGCAAATGCGAAAGGTCCCAGGGCGTCAGCCCATCGGTGAACCGGCGCGGCAGCGAGGTGGCAGCCAGAACCAGCACGTCGTTGAAATCGCGTCGGACGCGACCGTGCACCGCCCGCCAGCGAATGCGCCGGACCTGTTTCGCGACCCGCTGACGCCGTCCGTTGACCTCTTGCGTGACATGGACCGTTTCATAATAGGCATCACCGCGTTCGCCCCGGTATTCCGATCGTGTGCTGGCGTCAAATGTCCAATAAGGTGAATAGACACCCCGCATCCGTCGCCCCCGCCGCGCATAGGCCAGCAGACCCGAAGGCGCGAACCA
This sequence comes from Paracoccus onchidii, assembly GCF_028294535.1. Taxonomy (GTDB): domain Bacteria; phylum Pseudomonadota; class Alphaproteobacteria; order Rhodobacterales; family Rhodobacteraceae; genus Paracoccus; species Paracoccus onchidii. The sequence continues at coordinate 212,483 of NZ_JAQBIE010000001.1, forward strand.
CAGCCGCCCCAACCAGTCTTCCATCGCCTTGCGCGCCTGATCCTCGTTGAGGATGAAGGGCAGCACCCCCTGAGGTTTGATTTGCCGCGATGCGCCCGTATCAGTCACCACCGCCGTGGCGCAGAAAGGGCAGGCGCTGGCATGAACCTCTGCCGTGATGTCGATCTTCGCTCCGCAATTGGGGCAGGACAATGTTCGCACTTCATGCGCAAGTTCGGTCGCGGCATCGATCCTCAGGCCGCGCTCCAGGGGGATTTCGACCAGTTCGGGCGCCTTGTGCCCGGCGTCCCATTGCAGAGCGCGATCGGCATTGACCTTGGGCGCGTCCGAGATCCGATCGGTGTTCCCACCGACTTTTCCTCCGTCATCGCGCTGCCGGGCCGGCGCGCGGCCTGGCCCGGTGCCAATCCGTTGCTCGTGCCCGCAATAGTCGCAGATCAGTTGTTGTTGTCCGGGCTGGAAACGCAGACTGGCCCCGCAATTGTCGCAGGGATAGCGAAATTCGCTGACCTGAGGAGGCATCTGTTGATCAGCCCGGCAATGGTGGCGGCATCATGGTGAACAATTGCGCCAGCTCGGGGACGTCATCGGCGGCCAGCCAGCCAACCTGACCTGGTGCCCAAACAAGCGTTTCGCGGGTAAAGCTGCCCTGCGCTGCCAACCGACCCAGATGGCCGCGCCCGAACGGGCCTTCGGCCTTTCCGTCCTGCGCAACATGCCACACAGTCTCGACCTGCTTGCCGGGCAGGGGCGGCGGGGCCATGCCATGTTGTGCCGCGGCTGGCTGGGGTTGGGGTTGGGGGGTGCCCCAAGGTCCGGGCCTAGCCATTCCCATGCCCATGGCCGCACCCATCGCGGCCCCCATGCCCGCCCCGGCGCCGCCGGGATTCTGGCTGGCATTCAGCATCGCCTCGCTGGCCGCATATTGGCCAAAGCGGTCAAGGTCCCCGATGATTCCCATGGAGGTGCGCTTGTCCAGCATTTGCTCGACCGCATCGGGCAGGCTGATGTTTTCGATATAGAATTCGGGGATCGAGATCCCATAGGCCGCAATGACCGGCTCGATCGCCTTGGCCACCATCTTGCCAAGCTGATCCGTGTTCGCAGCCATGTCCAAAACCGGGATGCCTGATCCTGCGATCATGCGCGAAAATTCTTGCACGATCACGTTGCGGATCTGAAAGCTGATCTCGTCGCTGGTAAATTCGCCGTCGGTTCCCACGATTTCGGCCATGAAACGCGCCGGATCGCTGACGCGCATCGAATAGGTTCCAAAGGCGCGCAGGCGCACCGGGCCGAATTCAGGATCGCGTGCGATGACGGGGTTTTTCGTGCCCCATTTCTGATTGTTGAACCGCGTCGTGTTGACGTAATAGATCTCGGATTTGAACGGGCTGCGGAAACCGTGGTCCCAATGCTGCAGTCGCGTCAGGATCGGCAGGTTGTTCGTTTCGAGAAGATAGAGACCGGGTCCGAAAACATCGGCCAGCTGCCCCTCGTGAACGAACACGGCGGCCTGACCCTCGCGCACGGTCAGCTTGGCACCATATTTGATGGCATGTCCGACGGTATCATAGCGCCAGACCATCGTATCGCGGGTGTCATCCGTCCATTCGATGACTTCGATGAACTCGCCACCGAAAATGTCGAAGATGCTCATCGGGATGCCTTTCGTGTGACCTGTTCTGCCTGCGGACCATTCACCGGATTGCCGACGGGCTTGTCAATCATCTGCCCAAGGTTCTCAGCCTTGATAGGCGGTTTGGCAAAGGTCAAGCCATCGCGCGATCACGTCCCGAGAGGCGGGTTCATCCAGCCAGGGCACATGGGCGCGGTCGGGAACTTCGGCATAGACAAGATCGTTTCGGCGGCGCTGCATTTCTGCGGCCACTTCTGCGGATAGCAGGTCGGAATTCGCGCCGCGGATCAACGCCACCGAAAGGTCCGCGGTCGCATCCCAAAGTGGCCATAGATCGGGCATTTCGCCCTTGAATGCGTCGAGAAAGGCCTGCCGCAGATCGGGATCGTAGCGCAGTTTCAACCCTTCTGGCGTTTCCAGATAGTGTTTTTCGACATCTGCGCGCCAGCGCCCTTCGGGCACATTGGCAAAGCCGGGCATCACGACGGGCAGGCGTTCGGCCAATGCGTCATAGCCGAAAAGCGCGGGGCTGCGTCCGACATAATCGAAAATGCGCTGCAAACCGCTTTGTTCGATCACCGGGCCCACATCGTTCAGGCACAGCCCGAGCATGCGGTCATGGGCAGTGGCGGCCAGCAACAATCCGATCAGCCCACCGCGTGAGGTGCCAAGGATCGCGGCGCGTTTCACCCCCAGGTGATCCAGCAGTTCGACAGCATCCTTGCCTTCCTGCGGTACGGTATAGGTTGCCGCGCCCGTGTGGTCCGATTGCCCGCGCCCCCGGTAATCCATGCGGATCATGCGCACGCCGCCGAGTTGGGGCGCAACATAGTCGAAATCGGACATGTTGCGGGTCAGGCCCGCCAGGCACAGGACAGGCATGCCCGTGCCTTGATCCGAATATGCCAGCCTTGCGCCATCACTGGCCGTGAAGAACCCGGTCACGTCAGCAGCCCCTGCAGGTCGGAAAGAATATGGCGCGGAGCCCGGGGCAGGCGATCCACGGGCAAGCCGGCGCGGTTGACCCAGTGCGTCTCAAAGCCAAACCGCGTGGCGCCATAGATGTCCCAGCCATTGGAAGAGACAAACCTGACCTCTGATGGCGCGCAGTCGAAATGATCGGTCACGATGCGATAGCTTTCGCTTGCGGGTTTGAAGCGGCCGGTTGTCTCGACCGAAAGCAAGGCATCAAGACAGTTTCCCAGATCGGCGCTTTGCGTTGCATCGATCAGCATTTGCGGCGAGCCGTTCGAAAAGATCGCTGTCCGCGCCCCTTTTGCGCGCAGATCATCCAGCACGCCGGGCACCTCGGGGTAGGCAGGAAGGTGGCGATACAGATCCAGCAGCCGGGCGGCCTGATCTGCGGTTGCGCCATGGCGTTCCACCGACCAATCCAGAGCTTCTGCCGTGACCTGCCAGAAATCGACATGATCGCCGGTGATGGCGCGCAACCAGCTGTATTCAAGCTGTTTGCGCCGCCAATCAGCTGACAACCCGGCCCAGATGTCCTGCAGGGACGGGTCCGATTGCGCGGCGATACGCGCGGCACCGTCTACATCGAACAGGGTGCCATATGCATCGAAGACATAGATCATAGGTTTTCGCTTTGGGGCATGCCCAGCACGTGATACCCACCATCCACGGTCACGATTTCCCCGGTGGTGCAGGCCGCCCAATCTGACAGCATCCAGACCGCCGTGCCTCCGATGGCCTCGAGCGTGGCATTGGCACGCATCGGCGCATTCGCCTCGGTATGCCGGAAGGTCTTGCGCGCGCCACCGATCGCGGCGCCCGCCAGCGTTTTCATCGGACCGGGGCTGATGGCGTTGACGCGGATACCGTCCGGACCCAGATCATTGGACAGATACCTGACCGATGCTTCCAGTGCCGCCTTGGCAACGCCCATGACGTTGTAGAACGGTGTCACGCGGTTCGAGCCGCCATAGGTCAGCGTGATGATCGATCCGCCATCCGACATCAGCGGATGGGCGCGACGCGCAACCTCGATCAGCGAATAGCAGCTGATTTCGAGGCTGTGCTTGAAATTGGCCCGGCTGGTATTCATGAACCGGCCGGTCAATTCGTCCTTGTTGGAAAAGGCGATCGCATGGATCAGAAAGTCCAGCTTGCCCCAGCGCTCGGCGATCTGTTCGAAAGCGGCGTCCAACGAGCTGTCGTCGGTCACATCGACATCCAGCAGGAAATCCGACCCGGCCGCCGCCGCAAGGGGTGCGACGCGTTTTCCAAACGCCTCGCCCTGATGGCTGAATGCCAGTTCGGCACCTTCGGCCGCGGCGGCCTTGGCAATTCCCCACGCGATGGACCGCTCATTGGCGACCCCCATCACAAGCCCGCGCTTGCCTTTCAGAAGATCGCCCATGATCCGTCCTTCTCGTCGTTTCTTGTTTTATTCCAGGTATTTGGACATCAGGAGAGAGGCATTGGTGCCGCCGAAGCCGAAGCTGTTTGACAGAACCGAATCCAGCCCCGCGTTGTCCACCCGGGTGGTTGCAATTTCGCCCGCATTGATCTCGGGGTCCAGTGTCTCGACATTTGCAGATGCTGCAATGAAGTCATTTTGCAACATCAACAGCGAATAGATCGCCTCATGCACACCGGTCGCGCCAAGGCTATGGCCTGTCAGCGATTTGGTCGAGCTGACCGGCGGTGTCGCACCTTCGCCAAAGATACGGCGGATCGCCTTGATCTCGCCGATATCGCCGACCGGGGTCGAGGTGCCATGCGCGTTGATATAGCTGACCTTGCGGCCGTCGGGCAGGGTGTCGACGGCCAGGCGCATCGAACGCTCGCCGCCCTCGCCCGAAGGGGCAACCATGTCATAGCCGTCGCTGGTCGCGCCATAGCCGGTGACTTCGGCATAGATCTTGGCGCCGCGCGCCTTGGCATGTTCCAGTTCTTCCAGAACGACCACACCACCGCCGCCTGCGATCACGAAACCGTCGCGGGTTGCGTCATAGGGGCGCGAAGCTGTTTCGGGCGTATCGTTGTATTTCGATGACATCGCGCCCATCGCGTCGAACAGGCAGGACAGGGTCCAGTCCAGTTCCTCGCCGCCGCCGGCAAACACGATGTCCTGCTTGCCCATCTGGATCTGTTCCACGCCATTGCCGATGCAATGCGCGCTGGTCGAACAGGCCGAGGTGATTGAGTAGTTGACGCCCTTGATCTTGAACGGGGTCGCAAGGCAGGCTGAGTTCGTCGATGACATGCAGCGGGTGACCATGAACGGGCCCATCCGCTTTGGGGCACCCTTTTCGATCACGATCTGATGCGCATCGAAAAAGTTAGAGGTCGACGGCCCGCCCGAACCCATGATCAGGCCGCTGCGGGGGTTCGAGACATCACTGTCTTCCAGTCCGCTATCCTTGATCGCCTGTTCCATGGCGATGAAGTTATAGGCCGCGCCGGGGCCCATGAAGCGCAAATTGCGCTTGTCGATATGGTCTTCCAGAACGATCTGGGGCATGCCGTGCACGCGGCTGCGAAAGCCGTGTTCGGCATATTCGGGCGCGGCGACAATGCCCGAACGCCCGTTGCGCAAGCTTTCAGTGACCTCAGCGGCGTTATTGCCGATGGGGGAAACGATACCTAGCCCGGTAATGACGACGCGTCGCATGGGGGCCTCCTCTTGAATGATCAGCTGGTCGACAGGGCGACTTTCATGTCCTTGACCTGGTAGATGGTTTCGCCATCCGCTTCGACGCGTCCATCGGCAACCCCCATCGTCAGGCGGCGGGTCTGCACGGCCTTGGTGAAATCGACGTAATAACGCAACATCTTGCGGTCGGGGCGGACCATGCCGGTCAGCTTGACCTCGCCCACGCCAAGCGCATAGCCGCGGCCTTCCCAGCCGCGCCAGCCAAGATTGAAACCGGTCAGCTGCCACAGGCCGTCAAGGCCCAGACAGCCGGGCATGATCGGGTTGCCCGGGAAATGGCAGCCAAAGAACCACAGGTCGGGATTGATGTCGAATTCCGCGACGACATGACCCTTGCCATGTTCACCACGATCCTCGGAAATATCGGTGATCCGGTCCATCATCAGCATGGGCGGTTCGGGCAGCTGGGCATTGCCCTGTCCAAACAACTCGCCCCGCGCACAGGCAAGCAGATCGTCGCGGTCAAAGCGGGTTTGGGACATTGCCATGCATCAAGCCTTTCATCTGGCGTCACCCCAAAATGGGGGTCATCGTGAAATTCACAAGTTTGACGTCTCGTGTATCACTCGCAGCGAAGCCGGTGCAAGTCAAAGCGGTTTACCATGATCGCGGTTGCCGCGCGGGGTCAGAACCACTGCCCGGGCTCCATCAGCCCCAGGTCCATCAGCTGCTGGGAGTTCCATTCAAAGCGGTAAGAGTTGCGCCAGGTGAAACCCGTGATGTCATCGCGCGACCCGGGATTGCTTGCCAGTGCCTTGGCCACGCGGAATGATGCGATCGCCGCGGTCAGGTTGTGATGCCAGGGACAGGAATAGGTATTGTATTCCTCGATGTTGAAGCGGTGGTCAGATGTGATGCGCAGATCCTTTCTGGCGCGGAAAAGCGCAATCCTGTCGATGCGCCGCCGGTCCCGGGGCAGATATTCCTCAAAGCGCCAGCGCAACCCGCCGTGGAAATCCAGTTGCCTTTCCTTGACATGTCCATGTGCGTCCTTGCGTCCCAGCGCGTAATACCCGCTGCGGTCGAACATCGCGTCATCGAGGCAGACCGCATTGGGATGCGCAGCCAGATCGGACGCGTAGAGATCGATTACATAGGTCAGCATCGCGGGCCGGCGTTCTTCGGTGTGAAATGCCAGCATTTCCCCGATGCGGCGGCTTTCCGAGAATGGAAAGAACAGGAATTCCGCGTTGAAGCCGTAATAGAGCCAGGTTCCATCGGGCACCGCTGCGATCACGGCATTTACCGCGTCGACATGGGCGGCGGGCCGGCGGGTGTTCCAGATCAGGTTCGTGATCCTGCCATCAGCCTGTTGCGGCAGGTCGATCGGTTCCGGCGACAATGCCAGAATATGGTGAAAGCCCGCGTCCAGATGATGGGTCAGCGTGTCTGCGACAACAGCGTCATCTTCGACGAAGATGATTGCCACGGGGCCGCGCTGAATCGCGGCGGGCTTGCGGCCAAGAAACGACTGCAGGGCAGGCACCGGTGGGTTCATTTCATGACCGCCTTGACCTGATCCAGCGCCGCGCGCAGCAGGTCGGGATTGGCGGCGGCCGTATCGACCAGTCGCTGCAAGGTCGCCTTCTGCACATCCGAGATTGCGGCGCCCTGAATGATCTTTGAAACCTGTTCGGCGTCGAACCCTTCGGGCGTCAGCAGGGTTTCGATTCTGGCCGCAACAGCGGTCGCATCGGCAGCCACGGCGGCGGCTTCGGCCGCATCTTCGGCGGCTTCGCTGGCCCGTTCCGCGCTGACCTGATCGCCCTGATCGTTTTCAGGTGCAGCGGCGTCCGCCGCGCGATCGGCGGCCGCAATTGCGGCCTCGGCTGCGGCCTCGGCTTCGGTGGCCGCACGGTCTGCCGGTGCGATGCCGCTGTCTTCCGATGCGCGCACGGCCTCGGCCGCGGCGTCGGCGGCAATGGCTGCCGCATCCGCCGCGGCATCCGCTGCGGTTTCGGCCTGTTCGTCGGGCTCGTCGGGGGGGGCGGCAGATTGGGCGGTATCTTGCGTTGCTGCGGCGGTTGCCTGCGCCAGTTCCGCAGCTTCGCCCGCCGGGGTGTCGGGCAGGGTGGAAACGGCTTGCTCTTCCGGGGATGCATCGCGTTGGTCGGTCCACCACCACGTCCCGGCCGCTGCCACCAGAATCACGATAAGAATAGAAAGCTTGCGCATGATTTGGTCATCCTTCCAGATGCGTTTCCGCCGACGCGGGTTGCGTTATGGCACAGGCATGAAACGCCCGAAAGCCGCAGTCGGTCCAGATATCGGCGCAAAACCTGCCAAAAGCGGGTGCGCGGCGCTGTTATTCGGTTGAAACGCGCGGTTTGCGGGACTATTTTCCCCTCCATTCAAGCCATGGCCATATAAGGAGCAACGCCATAGCCCGTCGACCGCATAATGCACCGCCCACCCGTGACACCGGCCCTCGCGTCAATGAACGCATTCGTGTCGCCGAAATCCGCCTGATCGGCCCCGATGGAGAAAATGTCGGCGTCGTGCCGCCCTCGGTCGGCCTTGAGATGGCAAGGGATTCCGGGTTGGATCTGGTCGAAATTTCGCCGAACGCGACTCCGCCGGTCTGCAAGGTCATGGACCTTGGCAAGTTCAAGTATGAACAACAGAAACGTGAAGCCGAGGCCCGTAAGAAACAGAAAATCATCGAGATCAAGGAAGTCAAGTTCCGCCCCGGAACCGACACCCATGACTATGATGTGAAAATGCGCAACGTGATGAAATTCCTCGATGCGGGTGACAAGGTGAAGGTAACCTTGCGCTTTCGCGGGCGGGAAATGGCGCACCAGGATCTTGGGCTTGAACTGCTCAACCGTGTGCGGGACGATGTCGGCGAGGCCGGCAAGGTCGAGGCCATGCCAAAGATGGAAGGTCGCCAGATGATCATGATGATCGCGCCGCGCTGAGCGACCGGTGACAGCAGGATGAAAACGGGCCGCGCAGGCATTTGCCGCGCGGCCTTTGCAATCAAGGGGGCAGGAATGGTGCAATCACCCGTGATAGGGATGAAATGGCTGGACGGCGCGGATCAGGATCTTGGTTTTCCGGTCTATCAGACAGCCGGGGCGGCAGGCGCGGATCTGCGCGCGAATTTTACGCCTGACGGCCGGGATGGCATTCGGCTTGCACCCGGTCAGCGCGCATTGGTGCCGACCGGCCTGGCCATGCAGATCCCGCAAGGATGGGAGGTTCAGCTGCGACCCAGGTCAGGGTTGGCGCTGAAGCAGGGGGTCACGCTGGCCAACAGCCCGGGAACCATCGACAGCGATTATCGCGGGCCATTGGGGGTGATCCTGATCAATCTGGGCGATGTTGATGTGCATGTCGCACATGGTGACCGCATTGCGCAGATGGTGGTCGCGCCCGCCCCTCAGGCGGTATTCGCCCTGGTCGAGGATATTGATCAGACGACGCGCGGCGCAGGTGGATTCGGCTCGACCGGGGCCAGCTGATGCTGGGGGTCTGGTTGCTGGCCGGATTTGGCGCGTTCGGCCTGATCCTCAGGCTGCCCGGACGCGTGATGGGGGCCGCCCTGTCATTGCTGTGGGCTGGTATCATCGTGCTGCTGGCGGTTGCGCCAGATGCATCCTTGTCGCGCATGGTTGGGGGAAGTGCGATTCAGTGGTTGGTCGCCGGCGGCTTTGCCGCGCTCGTTCTGGGTTATCGGGGGCTTCTGGGACGTCTGCGCGCCCGTGCCATCCAACCCGAACCGCTCGCCCCGTCGCCAGAGGATGACGGGCTGTCAGGTGCCGAGCTGGATCGCTATGCGCGTCATCTCGTGCTGCGAGAAATCGGTGGCCCGGGACAGATGCGTTTGCGTCGGGCGCGGGTATTGGTGGTGGGTGCCGGTGGGCTGGGGTCGCCGGTTTGCCTGTATCTTGCCGCCGCCGGTGTCGGCCGGATCACGGTTGCCGATGATGATGTGGTCAGCCTGTCAAACCTGCAACGTCAGGTGATCTTTCGAAGCGATCAGCGCGGTGAGGCCAAGGCCGAAGCCGCCGCGACTGCGATGAAGGCCTTGAACCCTCATGTCCAGTTGACGCCGCTGACCCGACGGGTCGGGGCCGGAGATGTCGATCTGTTCCGTCAGCATGATCTGATTATTGACGGTTCGGACAGCTTTTCGTCGCGTCAGGCGGTCAATGCGGTCTGCGTCGCGGCGGGTGTCCCCTTGCTTGCCGGATCGATTTCGCAATGGGAAGGACAGGTGACCCTGTATGATCCCGCGCGGGGTGGGCCGTGCCTGACATGCCTGTTCCCGGATGAGCCTGCCGCCGGTCTTGCACCCGCCTGCGCCGAGGCGGGCGTCGTGGGCGCCTTGCCCGGTGTGGTCGGCAGCCTGATGGCATTGGAGGCGATCAAATACCTGACCGGCGCCGGGCGGGACCTGCGGGGACGCCTGATGTTGTTCGATGGGCTTTACGGGGAAAACCGCGTGATCAAGACACAGCGCCGGGCGGGATGTTCTGTTTGCGGCTAGGCTTCTACTGGAACTTGGCTTCGGCGCGACCTAGGTATCTGTCATTGACAGGAGACGCGCATGAATTCCGAACTGACCCGCTGGACCGGACCCGAGGGCTTGCCGCGCTTTGACCTGATTTCAGATCAGGACTTTGCGCCCGCTTTCGATCAAGAGCTGGCCGCAGCAGAAGCCGCGCAAGAAGCGATTGCCGCCAATCCCGCGCCTGCAACATTTGAAAATACGATCGCCGCGCTTGAAACCGCAGAACTGGGACTCGGGCGTGTTCTGTCCATCTTTTACACCGTTGCCGCAGTCGATTCGAACGCGGCCCGTCAGGCGTTGCAGCGTGATTTCGCGCCCCGCCTTGCGGCCTATGGCAGCCGCACAAGCATGGATCCCCGACTTTTCGAACGGGTCCGGCACGTCGCCTCGGATATGGCCGACCTGAGGCCACAGGACCGGCGGATCACCGAACTGGCGTTGCGTGACATGACCCGATCGGGGGCGGGGCTGACAGGCGGGGCACGCAAGCGCATGGCCGAGATCCGCAGCAGGATGGCCGTGTTGACCACGGAATTCACCCAGAACGTGCTGACAGATGAACGCGAATATGCCCTGCCTGTTGCCGATGATCAGCTTGGAGGGCTGCCCGACTGGCTGATTCGTGCGATGCGCTCTGCCGCGGCGGAACGTGGGCACGACGGACAGGTGATGACGCTGAACCGGTCCTTGATCGTGCCTTTCCTTGAACATGCCAGCGATCGAAGCCTGCGCGAAACCGTGTTCCACGCCTGGACAGCGCGCGGCACCGGAAATGGTGCAGGGGGCGCAGACAGCAACAACCTGCCCATCGCCGCCGAGATCCTGGCCTTGCGTCACGAACGGGCCAGGTTGCTGGGATATGCCGATTTTGCCTCTTACAAGCTGGCACCGGAAATGGCCGGAAATGCCGATAGGGTCGAAGCCCTTTTGGGACAGGTCTGGCAGGCGGCCACGGCCCGCGCCCGTCAGGACCAGGCCCGCCTGACCGAGTTGCTGCATGAAGATGGGCGAAATGGCGCGCTCGAACCTTGGGACTGGCGGTTCTATGCAGAGCGTTTGCGCCGGCGCGAACATGATTTCGACGTCTCGCAGGTCAAGCCCTATCTGGGGTTGGACGCCATGCTGGGTGCGGTCTTCGACGTCGCCAATCGTCTGTATGGTCTGGAATTTGCGCCACTCGAAGCGCAACTATGGGCACCTGACATTCGTGCATGGCGCGTGACGCGTGATGGCAAGCTGATGGCGATATTCGTGGGCGATTACTTTGCCCGACCCGGCAAGCGTTCAGGGGCATGGTGTTCGTCATTGCAGCCGCAGCACAAGATCGGCAAAGGTCAGCGCGCGATTGTCGTGAATGTGTGCAATTTCACGCCCCCCGAGGCACCGGGAGCACAGGCATTCCTGTCATGGGATGACGCCCGGACATTGTTCCATGAATTCGGACATGCGACGCATCACATCCTGTCGGACGTGGATTGGCCTTCGATTTCGGGAACGTCGGTGGCGCAGGACTTCGTAGAGCTGCCCAGCCAGCTTTACGAACATTGGCTGGAGCAGCCCGAGGTTCTGGACCGTCATGCCAGACATTTCCAGACCGGCGAGGTGTTGCCCGCCGATCTGCGCGACCGGTTGATCGCTGCCGGAAATGCCGATGCCGGTTTTGCCACGACCGAATATCTGGAAAGCGCGCTTGTCGATCTGGCATTTCATCGCGGGGAACCGCCGCAGGACATTCTGGCGCGTCAAAACCAGATTCTTGAAGCGCTTGCTGCACCCGCAGCCATCCCGATGCGTCATGCGGCGCCTCATTTCGCGCATGTCTTCGCCGGCGACAGCTATGCCAGCGGATATTACAGCTATATGTGGTCCGAGGTGATGGACGCAGATGCCTTTGCCGCGTTCGAGGAAACCGGAAACATCTTTGACGGCGCGACCGCGAAACGGCTTGAGCAGAGTATTCTGTCACGCGGGGGTTCCGCCCCGGCCGAGGAATTGTGGCTGGCGTTCCGCGAGAGAATGCCCGGAGTCGAGGCGCTGCTGAAAGGTCGCGGGCTTGCCTGATCCCGCAAAGGCGGCCCCGACGGGGCCGTCGCCAGGCTTTAGTCGCGGATCTCGTCCGGGTCGACGCCCCACAGGGTTGATTTCATGACCCATCCGCGCTGCCCGCCGCCAGTGACGCGGCACCAGTCGCGGTTGCATTCGCCCAGACGGACAATTGCCCCCGATTCTGCACGTGCGGCAATATCCGCATCCTGGTGGGGGCGGTTGCGCAAGGCGACCATGTCCTCGGTGACGACAGCGGTGCGCACGCCCGACAAAAGGGCGTAATGGACCCACCCGCCGGCACCGTCCTTGTCTTCGACCCGGCGCCAATGACCGAATTCGGCCACAACGCGCAACGGCATGCCTGCATGGCGGAAAACCCAGTCGATGCGATGTGACAGGCTGGGGCCGCGGCGGGCGTTTCCTTCGCTGCCCTTCAGGCTGACATAGCGTGGAAGGGGCAGGTTGGTGACCGGGCCGCGTTGCTGTGGTGTTTCCGCGGACTGGACGCGGGTCACGGTTGCGTCGCCGGCAGTGCCGGGGGCTGATGTGCCGCCGCTGCCGGCCGTTCCGGGCAGGGCACCGGCCAGCAGGATGGTCCCCGCGGCGATAGTTGCGGTGATCGTCTGGCGGCAAACCCCGAAAGCGGTTCTGTTCATGTCATGCCTGTTCCTGCTTGCCCCTGCTCGGGTCTGTTCGCTTCTGCGTTGCCTGACTGATCCGGTTCCGCAACTTGCCAATCGGGCGCTGGCGGTATTCGGAGCCGGTGGGGTCTTGTGCCTGCCCCGCAACGCGGGCAGTTTGCCAAAAGCCGTCGCGCAATGGAAGGTCGGCGCCGACACGTCTTCGAGAAAGTGAGGTTTCCATGCACAGCACTTATTCTTCGCGTCAGAAAATGCGTGTCGCCGTTACGCGCCGCCTGCCCGAGGCGGTCGAGACACGCATGAAAGAACTGTTCGATGTCGCCTTGCGCGAAGAAGAACGCAAGATGACGCGCGACGAATTGATCGCGGCGATGCAGAATTGCGATGTTCTGGTGCCTACGGTGACCGACCAGATCGATGCCTCGATGTTGGCGCAGGCCGGCGAGCGGCTGAAACTGATCGCGAATTTCGGTGCCGGGGTCGATCATATTGATGTCACCACGGCGCGCCAGCGAGGGGTGCTGGTGTCCAACACCCCCGGGGTGGTGACCGAGGATACGGCCGACATGACCATGGCGCTGATACTTGCCGTGACCCGGCGTATTCCCGAAGGACTGGCCGAAATGCAGGCCGGACGATGGGGAGGATGGGCGCCGACATCCCATCTGGGCGGACGCGTGGGCGGGCGCCGGCTGGGTATTCTTGGAATGGGGCGAATCGGGCAGGCCGTGGCGCGGCGTGCCGCAGCTTTCGGAATGCAGGTGCATTACCACAATCGCCGGCGGCTGCGCCCCGAGACCGAAGAACAGCTGCAGGCCACCTATTGGGAAAGCTTTGACCAGATGCTCAGTCGTATGGACGTGATCAGCATCAACGCGCCCCATACGCCTTCAACCTTTCATCTGCTGAACGCGCGGCGTCTGAAATTGCTGAAACCGTCCGCCGTAGTCGTCAACACCTCGCGCGGGGAAGTGATCGACGAGAACGCGCTGACGCGGATGTTGCGGGCAGGTGAAATCGCCGGCGCGGGGCTGGATGTTTTCGAACACGGGCATGAAATCAATCCCAGGTTGCGCGAACTGCCCAATGTCGTGTTATTGCCGCATATGGGCTCGGCGACGGTCGAGGGACGCGCCGAGATGGGCGAAAAGGTCATCATCAATATCAAGACCTTTGCCGATGGTCACCGTCCCCCGGATCTGGTCGTGCCAAGCATGTTGTAAATGACGTCGCTGGCCGCCGCCCAAAGGATCGGCAGCGCATAAGACAAAGGGATCGTGCCTGATGCAGATCACGACGCAGCGGGTGGCCGTATCGGCGCTGTTCTTTGCCAATGGCTTGATGATCGGCAGCTGGGCCCCGAAGCTGGCCGTGCTGATCCGGAGGCTTGGAATCACGGAAGGGACGGCCGGTCTTGTCGTGCTTTGCCTTGGGCTTGGTTCGCTTGTGGTGATGCCGGTCTTTGGTGCGATGACGGCCCGCGTCGGGTCGCGCCGCGCTGTATGGATGGCCAGCCTGCTTGCAACGCCGACGCTGCTGTTGATGACTGCGGCGCCGGGGCTGGTCTGGGTCGCGCTGGCCGTATTCCTGTTCGGCGGTTTCCTGGGCGGAATGGATATCGCGATGAATGCCAACGCAGTTGTCGTCGAGCGGGTGCAGCGCCGGGCGATCATGTCTTCGTGCCACGGTTTCTGGTCCCTTGGCGGAGGGGTCGGCGCGGGGCTTGGCGGTATGATTCTGGCCGCATGGGGCGAAGCCGGGCATGCCGTTCTTGTCACGTTGCTGTTTCTGGCTGTCCTTGCCCTGGCGCTTCCGCGATTGCAGCAGGACGCACCGGCGACGGATGCCGACAAGGCCCCCATCAAGCTGCCAGGAACGCCGCTGCCCTATGTCCTTGGTGTTGTCGCGCTGTGCTGCATGGTGCCCGAAGGGGCGATCCTCGACTGGGGTGCGGTGTATTTGCAGCGGGAACTGGGGGCCTCACTCTCCTTGGCAGGGTGGGGGTTTGCGGCTTGTGCCGCGACGATGGCTGTCGTGCGTTTTCTGGGTGACATGTTGCGCAACCGGTTTGGCGCCGTGAGTATGATGCGGTTCAGCGCCTTGACCGGCATCGCCGGTCTGGGCGTGTCGGGAATTGCGGCGGATCCGATCGTGGTCATCCTCGGGTTCGGTCTTGCCGGAATTGGAATCGCGAATCTGATGCCCATTGTCGTGTCCGCGGCAGGAAATCTGCCGGGGCTGGCGCATGGGGTCGGGCTGTCAGTCGTGACGATGATGGGGTATTCGGGCATTCTTCTGGCACCCGGTTCGATCGGCTTCCTTGCCGAAAGACACAGCTTTGCGACGATCTATCTGGGGCTGGCGTTCCTGTTGCTGATACCGCTGCTGTTCTCGCGGCTTGTACGCAGCGCAGGGTTCGAGATGTCGGAAGCCGACAATTGCGGCGAACAGGCGGCCGCCAGCAGCCTGAGGGATGTGGCCTAGCGATAGGTTTGCTCGGGTGCGGGAAAGCTGCGATCCCGGACCGCTGCGGCATATTCGGCGATGGCGTCGGCACAGATTTCACCCGCATTTCCGAATTTGCGCACAAAGCGGGGCACCCGTGCCGACATGCCCAACATGTCGTCTATGACGAGGATCTGCCCGTCACATTGCGCAGACGCGCCGATGCCGATGGTGGGGACCTGAATTGCTGATGTGATCCGATTCGCCAGTTCGGCCATCACACCTTCGACGACCACACAAAATGCGCCTGCGTCGGCGATGGCCCTGGCGTCATCGATGTGGGCGGGCCAACTGTCTTCATCGCGCCCCTGTGTTTTGAAACCGCCCATGACATGCGTTGCCTGCGGCGTCAGGCCGACATGCCCCATGACCGGAATGCCCCGGCTGGTCAGAAAGGCAACCGTTTCGGCCATGCGCGCGCCCCCTTCCAGCTTGACCCCGCCACAGCCGGTTTCCTGCATGACCCGTGCGGCATTGCGAAACGCCTGCTCGGGGCTTTCTTCATAGCTGCCAAAAGGCATGTCGACCACGACCATCGCGCGATGTGATCCGCGCATGACCGCCTGGCCATGCAGGATCATCATTTCCAGCGTGACGCCGATGGTCGAGGGAAGCCCGTGCACCACCATGCCAAGACTGTCGCCGACAAGGATCAGTTCGGCATGCTCATCGATCAGGGCCGCCATCGGTGCCGTGTAAGCTGTCAGGGACACGATCGGGGTGTCGCGCTTGCGTGCGGCGATCTGGGGGGCGGTAAAGCGTTTTACGGATGCCTGTGCAGACATGGGGACCTCTTGTTCAGGGGCGGGCGGTGCGCTGATCTATCAGCAGCACATCACCGAAAGCCACGGCCAGCAGCATCACGACCGGGCGGTCAATGCGTGTCAGTCGCGCCAGCGTGGTCGCATCACGGATGTCGATGGAACGGATGCTGGCTCTGGGTTGATTGCGCAGGACGCGGCGCAGCTCGGCCCGCAGGGCGGCAAGGCTGCATCCCTGCATGACCAGTTCTTCACCGCGATCCAGCGCCGCACACAGCGCGGTTGCCGCCTGACGGTCTTCGGGGGAAAGGCGGCTGTTGCGCGAAGACATCGCCAGGCCATCGGCCTCGCGCACGGTCGGGACGCCCAATATGTCGATCGGCACATCCAGATCCGCGACCATCTGCCGGATGATCGCAAGCTGTTGATAGTCCTTCTCACCAAATGCCGCCATATCGGGCCGGACGATATTGAAAAGCTTGGTGACAATTGTCGACATGCCGCGAAAATGTCCGGGACGGAGCCGGCCGATCAGCATGCGTGACAGACCCGTGACCTCGACGACGGTTTGTGCGCCGGGGCGATAGATGTCGTCGACCGCAGGCAGAAAGGCGGCGTCGCATCCGGCCTGGCGCAGCAGGCGCAGGTCATTTTCCTCGGTGCGTGGGTATGACGCCAGATCCGAGGCCTGATCGAATTGGGTCGGGTTCACGAAGATCGAGGTGACGATCTTGCCCCCGCCGCGCTGATCCAGCCATTCCCGCGACCGGGATACCAGCTGCAAATGCCCGTCATGCAATGCCCCCATTGTCGGCACCAACGCAACATGTTGGTCCTGATCGCGCCACTGTGAGACGCAATCGCGGATCGCCCGCTTGTTGCGGCAGATCTGCATGTTCTGGTCCTCCCCCCGCCCTCGGCGTGGGGGGGAACCTACATGAACTGGCCTGTTTCGCACAAGTGCTGCGTTGCAGCATTGCCGGTTTGGTCAGTCCGGCGTGTCGTTTGATGGGCCGAGCAGCAGCATCCGCATCATGTCCTCGCATGGAGGGTTGGGGGCAGGGGCGTTGGGGCGCGGGCTGTTCATGCCCAGCACGGCAAATCCATGCGCCATGGTCCAGACGGCATGTTCGACCTCTAGCGCGTTGCGGCCCTCGGTAAAGGGGCGGCAGCTGTCGCGCAGGACCTGATAACAGTTCAGGGCGATCTTTTGCAGTTCTGGGTCGTCATAGCTGGCTTCGGTGAACATCAGCCGGAACAGCGGTTCGTTGCGATCGCAGAAATCGAGATAGGCATGCACCCTGACCATCAATCGCTTGAAAGGGTCAGGTTGGTCGTGATTGCCGTTCTGATGTTCGACATTGCGCAGGTAGTCCAGCAGCATTTCGAACCCGCGCTTGGCAATTGCATTCAACAAGCCCCGCAATCCATCGAAATGATGGGCGGGTGCGGAATGTGAAACACCAGCCCGTGCCGCGGTCTTACGCAACGTCAGACCTGCCTGTCCGGATTCGGCCAAAAGCGCCAAGCCCGCGTCAATCAACGCTTCCTGCAGGTTTCCGTGGTGATGCGGCTTCTTCGGGGTCATTGTTTTGACCAATTGCCCATAGTTGACAGTGTAAAGTTTGCTGCTAGAAGCGCCAAAGCCCTGTTTGTATCGATTGCATGGCGCGCAAATGTGGGGTGCGCCATGCGTGTTTGTTAACGATTGCTGGGTGCCTGCGGTCGCCTTGGCCCTGAAAAATCCATTTTATTACTGATTTAATTCTGTGTTTGGGTTGGGGCGACCACCCCGCTTTCGCGCTGGTATTCAGAATAGCATGAAGCCCCGAATGCCAAAACAAAAAAGGCCGAACCATCAAGGTTCGGCCCTTTTTGTTTGGAGCGGGCGATGAGATTCGAACTCACGACCCTAACCTTGGCAAGGTTATGCTCTACCCCTGAGCTACGCCCGCATCCGTTCCGTCCGGCGCTTCGTGTTACCGTTTCGCCTTCGGTGAGCGGTGATTTATGGGACTGCGCTGGGGGGTGCAAGGGGAAAATTTCGTTTTCGCGAGATTTTTTCGCAGGGGTGAATTTAAGATGCTGAAATGAATGAATTTATTATTCATCGATCTTCGCTTTTCCCTGTTCGGGATACGCGCAGATGGTGATCGTAAAAGCCGCCCGTCCCCTTGAGGCCGATCCCAAGCGCACGATCGGCGCCGACATGCGCCAGCCAAAAGGCGCCGGCCGCGATCACGGCGGGTTGTCCCAGCAGCAAGCCGGCCAAAGCAAGGCCCATGCCACCTGCATACAGGTGAAACAGGTTGTAGATCATGGCCCCGATCCTGGGCCCCGCGAGATAACCCGTCATCGACAGGTCGGGCGCCAGCAGCGCCAAGGGCCAGACCCAAAGAGGCCAGCCCGGCTGTGTCATCGCGGCCAGCGGAATCGCCGCAACGAACATGGCTATGCCTTCGGCACGCTGCCACGCGATGGCAGAGGTCATTCCGCGGCCCTGATGCGGGCCTGATCCAGCATCGGGGCCAGATAGCGGCCCGTATGGCTGGCAGCGTTCTGTGCCACGTCTGCGGGTGTGCCTTCGGCCACGATGGTGCCGCCGCCATCGCCACCCTCGGGGCCGATATCGATGATCCAGTCGGCGGTCTTGATGACGTCCAGATTATGTTCGATGACGATGACCGTATTGCCTTGGTCGACCAGACTGTGCAGCACCTCGAGCAATTTGCGCACATCTTCGAAATGCAGGCCGGTGGTCGGCTCGTCCAGGATATACAGGGTGCGCCCGGTCGATCTGCGCGACAATTCCTTGGACAGCTTGACGCGCTGCGCCTCGCCGCCCGACAGGGTCGTGGCCTGCTGGCCGACCTTGATATAGCCGAGGCCGACCTTCATCAGCGCATCCATCTTTTCGCGGATCGAGGGAACGGCGGCAAAGAACTGCTGCGCGTCCTCGACCGTCATGTCCAGCACATCGGCAATGGACTTGCCCTTGAAGGTCACTTCCAGCGTTTCGCGGTTATAGCGTTTGCCCTTGCAGGTTTCGCATTCGACATAGACGTCGGGCAGAAAGTGCATCTCGATCTTGATGACGCCGTCGCCCTGACAGGCCTCGCAGCGGCCGCCCTTGACGTTAAAGCTGAAACGGCCCGGCTTGTAGCCACGGGCCTTCGATTCGGGCAGGCCGGCGAACCAGTCGCGGATCGGGGTAAAGGCGCCGGTATAGGTGGCCGGGTTCGATCGGGGTGTGCGGCCGATCGGGCGCTGGTCGATATCGATGACCTTGTCCAGATGCTCCAGCCCCTTGATCGTCTCGCAAGGGGCGGGGGTCTGGCGCGCGCCGTTCAACCGCAGGCTGGCGGTCTTGAACAGCGTTTCGATGGTCAGGGTCGATTTGCCGCCGCCCGAGACGCCTGAGACACAGATGAATTTTCCCAGCGGGAACTCGGCCGTCACGTTTTTCAGGTTATTGCCGCTGGCGCCGACAACCGTGACCTTCTTGCCGTTCCCTTCGCGTCGTTCGGCGGGGATCGAAATTTCGCGCGCACCGGCCAGGTATTGCCCGGTCAGGCTGGCGGGGTCGGCGGCGATCTGGTCCGGGGTGCCGTGGCTGACCACGGTGCCGCCATGAACGCCCGCGCCGGGGCCCATGTCGAAAACATAATCCGCATGGCGGATCGCGTCCTCGTCATGTTCCACCACCAGAACCGAATTGCCCTGATCGCGCAGGTTCATCAGCGTGCGCAGCAACCGGTCATTGTCGCGCTGATGCAGCCCGATCGAGGGTTCGTCCAGCACATACAACACGCCGGTCAGGCCGCTGCCGATCTGGCTGGCAAGGCGGATCCGCTGGCTTTCGCCCCCCGATAGGGTGCCGGCAGCGCGAGACAGGGTCAGATAGTTCAGGCCGACATTGACCAGGAAACCCAGGCGCTCGCGGATTTCCTTGAGGATCGCACCGGCGATTTCATTTTTCTGCTTGCTCAGATGCTGTGGGGCGGTTTCGACCCAGTTCAGCGCGTCCTGAATCGATAATTCGACCACTTGCCCGATATGGCTTCCGGCGATTTTCACCGCCAGCGCCTCGGGTTTCAACCGATAGCCGTCGCAGGTTCCGCATGGGCGGTTGTTCTGATAGCGTTCGAATTCGTCGCGCACCCATTGACTGTCGGATTCGCGCAGGCGGCGCTGCATGTTCGGAATGACGCCTTCGAAAACGCGGCTGATCTCGTAGACGCGGCCTGCATCGTCGAAGCGGAACTTGATCTGTTCTTCACCCGATCCGTAAAGGAAGAGACGCCTGACCTGTTCGGGCAGGTCGCGCCACGGGGTTTTCTTGTCAAAACCGTAATGCTTGGCCAATGCATTGATCGTCTGCGTCAGGTAGGCCGATTTCGATTTCGCCCAAGGTCCGATCGCGCCCTTGGCCACGGATAGTGAACTGTCGGGGACGACAAGCCGTTCGTCGAAGAACAGTTCGACCCCAAGCCCGTCACAGGCAGGGCAGGCCCCGAAGGGTGCGTTGAACGAAAACAGCCGCGGCTCGATTTCGGGAATGGTGAAGCCGCTGACCGGACAGGCAAAATTCTCGCTGAAGGTGATCCGCTCGGAGTCGGCATCCTTGGCGGCGGTTTCCAGAACCGCGATACCGTCGGCCAGATCCAGCGCGGTGCGCAGGCTGTCGGCAAGGCGCGTCTCCAGCCCCTCGCGCACAACGATGCGGTCCACCACCACGTCGATATTCTGACGGAATTTCTTGTCCAGAACCGGCGGCTCATCCAGTTCGTAGAACTCGCCATTCACCTTGACGCGCTGGAAGCCCTGCTTGCGCAGTTCCAGAAACTCTTTCTTGTATTCGCCCTTGCGGTCGCGAACGATGGGGGCCAGCAGATAGGCACGGGTGCCTTCCTCCAGCGCCATGATCCGGTCGACCATGTCCTGAACCTGCTGCGCCTCGATCGGCAGGCCGGTGGCGGGGGAAAACGGCGTCCCGGCCCGCGCGAACAGCAGGCGCAGATAGTCATAGATCTCGGTCACGGTGCCCACGGTCGAACGCGGGTTCTTCGAGGTTGTCTTCTGTTCGATGCTGATCGCGGGCGACAACCCGCTGATATGGTCCATGTCGGGCTTGCCCATCATGTCCAGAAACTGCCGGGCATAGGCCGACAGGCTTTCGACATAGCGCCGCTGCCCTTCGGCATAGACAGTATCGAAGGCCAGCGAGGATTTGCCGCTGCCCGACAGCCCGGTGATCACGACCAACTGGTCGCGCGGGATGTCCATGTCCACGCTTTTCAGATTGTGTTCGCGCGCGCCACGAACCTCGATGAACTTTTGTTCCATGTCCGAGCCTTTTCCGACCAAGGGCAACACATAGGCAGGCAGCTTGAAAAAGCAACCGTCGCATAAAGAACATAGAGCGAACATGCGTTCAACCCTGCTCTGGCGGCGATTGATTCCTGTGCGTTCAAAGGGCGTTTCGCGCAACAAATGGCGGGTTTTCACAGAACTGTATTGCAAATGCTTGCGCTGCGGTGCGGCATCGCTAGGATGCCGCAAACCGAGAAGAGGGGCCGGTATGTTTCAGAAGATCCTTGTGGCGAACCGTGGTGAGATCGCAATTCGCGTGCTGCGTGCAGCAAATGAATTGGGAAAGCGCACGGTCGCGGTCTATGCCGAAGAAGACAAATTGGGGCTGCATCGCTTCAAGGCCGATGAAGCCTATTGCATTGGTGAAGGGCTGGGACCGGTTGCCGCCTATCTCTCCATCCCCGAGATTATTCGGGTGGCCAAGGAAAGCGGCGCGGACGCAATTCATCCGGGATACGGCCTGTTGTCCGAGAACCCGGAATTCGTCGATGCCTGCGCCGCGGCCGGCATCACCTTTATCGGCCCCAAGGCGGAAACGATGCGCGCGCTTGGCGACAAGGCCAGCGCAAGGCGGGTTGCGATCAAGGCCGGTGTCCCGGTCATCCCCGCGACCGAGGTGCTGGGCGACGATTTCGACGCGATCAAGGCCGAAGCGGCCGAGATTGGTTATCCATTGATGCTGAAGGCCAGCTGGGGCGGCGGCGGTCGCGGCATGCGCCCGATCAACGGTCCCGAGGAATTGGTCGAGAAGGTCCGCGAGGGTCGCCGCGAGGCCGAGGCCGCATTCGGCAATGGCGAGGGTTATCTGGAAAAGATGATCCTGCGCGCCCGCCATGTCGAGGTGCAGCTGCTGGGTGACACGCAGGGCGGTCTGTATCATCTGTTTGAACGTGATTGCACCGTGCAACGCCGCAACCAGAAGGTCGTCGAGCGGGCCCCCGCACCCTATCTGACCGAGGAACAGCGTAACGAAGTCTGCGAACTGGCGCTGAAGATCGGGCAGGCGGTCGGTTATGAATGCGCCGGCACAGTTGAATTCCTGATGGATATGGACAGCCAGGAATTCTATTTCATCGAGGTGAACCCCCGCGTTCAGGTCGAGCACACGGTCACCGAAGAGGTGACGGGTATCGATATCGTGCAGGCCCAGATCAAGATTGCAGAAGGTGCCACCTTGGCCGAGGCGACGGGTGCGGCGCGGCAATCGGACATCTCGTTGTCAGGCCATGCATTGCAATGCCGGGTGACGACGGAAGATCCGCAGAACAACTTCATCCCCGATTACGGCCGAATCGCAGCCTATCGCAGCGCGACCGGCATGGGCATCCGGCTGGATGGCGGCACGGCTTATGCGGGTGGCGTAATCACGCGCTATTATGATTCGCTGCTGGTCAAGGTGACGGCATGGGCACAGACCCCCGATCAGGCGATCAAGCGGATGGACCGGGCATTGCGCGAATTTCGCGTGCGCGGGGTCAGCACGAATATCGATTTTGTCATCAACCTGCTGAAACACCCGACCTTCCTGAACGATACCTACACGACCAAGTTCATCGACACGACTGATGACCTGTTCACCTTCAAGAAGCGCCGGGACCGCGCGACCAAGATCCTGACCTATCTGGCCGATATCAGCGTGAACGGCCACCCCGAGACCGCGGGCCGTGCCTTGCCTCCGGCGCAGGCCCGTCCGCCCTTGCCGCCTGCGGCCAAGGGCGAGCCGGTTCCAGGAACCCGGCAATTGCTTGAAGAAAAGGGCGCACAGGCTGTGGCCGACTGGATGGCCGCACAAAAACAGCTGCTGATTACCGACACGACCATGCGTGACGGTCACCAATCGCTGCTTGCCACGCGGATGCGCAGCATCGATATGATCCGTGTCGCGCCAAGCTATGCGGCGAATCTGCCGCAGCTGTTCAGTGTGGAATGCTGGGGGGGCGCAACCTTTGACGTGGCTTACCGGTTCCTGCAGGAATGCCCGTGGCAGCGTCTGCGCGATATCCGCGCGCATATGCCCAACCTGATGACGCAGATGTTGCTGCGGGCCAGCAATGGCGTCGGCTACACAAACTATCCCGACAATGTCGTGCAGTCCTTCGTCAAGCAGGCGGCCGAGACCGGCGTTGACGTGTTCCGCGTGTTTGACAGCCTGAACTGGGTCGAAAACATGCGTGTCGCGATGGATGCGGTCATCGAAAGCGGCAAGATCTGCGAAGGCACGGTTTGCTATACCGGCAACATGCTGGACCCGGAGCGGTCCAAATATGATCTGAAATACTATGTGCAGATGGCGCAGAACCTGAAGGCAGGCGGGGCGCATGTTCTTGGCCTCAAGGACATGGCAGGGCTGTTGAAGCCCGCCGCCGCGCGGGTTCTGATCAAGACCCTCAAGGAAGAGGTGGGCCTGCCTGTCCATTTCCATACCCATGACACCAGCGGCATGGGTGGGGCAACGATCCTGGCGGCGGCGGATGCCGGTGTCGATGCGGTCGATTGCGCCATGGATGCCCTGTCGGGCAATACCAGCCAGCCGACCATCGGTTCCGTGGTCGAGGCCTTGATCGGCACCGAACGTGACACCGGGCTGGATGTCGAGGCAATCCGTGCGATCAGCAACTATTACGAGCGCGTGCGGGAAAACTATGCCGCCTTCGAATCGGGGCTGCAGTCGCCGGCATCCGAGGTCTATTTGCATGAAATGCCGGGCGGCCAGTTCACCAACCTGAAATCGCAGGCCCGTTCGATGGGGCTTGAGGATCGCTGGCACGAGGTTGCGCAGGCCTATGCCGATGTGAACCAGATGTTCGGGGATATCGTGAAGGTGACGCCATCCTCGAAAGTGGTCGGCGACATGGCCCTGATGATGGTCGCCCAGAACCTGACGCCCGAGCAGGTGCTTGACCCGCAGGTCGATGTCAGCTTCCCGGATTCGGTCGTTGACATGATGCATGGCAATCTGGGGCAGCCCCCCGGCGGCTGGCCCAAGGGTTTGCAGGGCAAGGTTCTGAAGGGCGAAGCCCCGATCAGCGACCGACCCGGTGCGCATCTTGAGCCTGTCGATCTCGAGGCGACCCGGGCCGAGCTGTCGGCCCTGCTGGAAGGCCGCGATGTCGATGATGAGGATCTGAACGGCTACCTGATGTATCCGAAGGTCTTTCTGGACTACATGGGCCGCCACCGGACCTATGGCCCGGTCCGCACCCTGCCGACGCGCAACTTCTTCTACGGGATGGAGCCGGGGCAAGAGATCACGGCGGAAATCGATCCCGGCAAGACGCTGGAAATCCGTCTGCAGGCTATCGGCGAAACCGACGAAGCAGGTGAGGTCAAGGTCTTCTTCGAACTGAACGGCCAGCCTCGTTCGATTCGGGTTCCCAACCGCAAGGTGACGGCAGCCACGGCCGCGCGGCCCAAGGCTGACCCCGCCGATTCGTCGCAGCTGGGCGCACCGATGCCAGGTGTCGTGGCCTCGGTCGCGGTGTCGCAAGGGCAGGCCGTCAAACAGGGCGACATGCTGCTGACGATCGAGGCCATGAAGATGGAAACCGGCATCCATGCCGACCGCGATGGTACGATCAAGGCCGTTCATGTCACGCCGGGGGCCCAGATCGATGCCAAGGACCTGATGGTCGAGTTCGAATAGTCGAAACCTGATCGCCATGTTCCCGAACGCCGCCGGACAATGTCTGGCGGCGTTCTTCGTGAAGCAGTCCGGAACCGACCATGCAGGCCTGGCCGTGCGGGGGCAGGTGGGGCAGATCAAATGCGGATCATTGGGTCAAAGGCCTTGCGTTTCAATGGCACTTGTCCGCCTCGGCCCGTTGACCCCGCGCATCGTCAGGTCTAAACCGACCACAGCCAACCCGTCGCGGGTAGCCATGTTTCCCCGCGACGCATAAGGGGAACATGCCCGTGGAAACTCTGTTGCAGGAATATCTGCCCGTACTGGTCTTCGCAGCAATGGCCTCGGCGCTTGCGCTGGTGCTGATCCTGGCAGCGGTGGTCGTCGCAATTCGCAACCCGGATCCCGAAAAGGTCAGCGCCTATGAATGCGGTTTCAACGCGTTCGACGATGCGCGAATGAAGTTCGATGTCCGGTTCTATCTTGTGTCGATCCTGTTCATCATCTTCGACCTTGAAGTCGCGTTCCTTTTTCCCTGGGCAACCAGCTTTGCCGGATTGTCCGATGTGGCGTTCTGGTCGATGATGGTTTTCCTCGCTGTTCTGACCGTTGGCTTTGCCTATGAATGGAAGAAAGGGGCGCTGGAATGGGCGTGATGACCGGTGCCAATGCCGCCGGCGCGGATCGTGAATTCGCGACCAAGGCGCTGAATACCGAGCTGCAGGACAAGGGGTTCCTGCTGACAAGGACCGAAGACATCATCAACTGGGCGCGCAACGGGTCGCTGCACTGGATGACATTCGGCCTTGCATGCTGCGCCGTCGAAATGATGCAGGTTTCCATGCCGCGTTATGACCTGGAACGCTTTGGCACCGCGCCGCGTGCCAGCCCGCGCCAGTCGGACCTGATGATCGTTGCCGGCACGCTGACCAACAAGATGGCGCCCGCGCTGCGCAAGGTCTATGACCAGATGCCCGAGCCGCGCTACGTGATCAGCATGGGCAGCTGTGCCAATGGCGGCGGCTATTATCATTACAGCTATTCGGTCGTGCGTGGCTGTGATCGTGTCGTTCCGGTGGACATCTATGTTCCGGGCTGCCCGCCCACCGCCGAGGCGCTGCTATATGGTATCCTGCAACTTCAGCGCCGCATCCGGCGCACAGGCACGTTGGTGAGGTAAGCCATGGCAGTTTATCCCGATCTGGAAGCGCTGGAGCAACTGGCCGAACATATCAAGCTGCGTCGCAGCGGCGAAGTATTGGGCGCCAAGGTCGAGTTCGACGAACTGACCGTGACATCGACCGTCAGCGGCATCGTCGATCTGATCGAGTTCCTGCGCACCGACAGCAGCTGCCGGTTCTCGACCCTGGTCGATATCACCGCCGTTGATTACCCCCAGCGTCCGCAGCGGTTTGACGTGGTTTGGCATTTCCTGTCGATGTACCAGAACCACCGCATTCGCATCAAAGTCGCCATCCGCGAGGATGAAATCGTCCCGTCGCTGGTGAATATCCACCCCTCGGCCAACTGGTTCGAACGCGAAATTTTCGATATGTTCGGGATCCTGTTCTCGGGGCATCCGGACCTGCGCCGCATCCTGACCGATTACGGTTTCCGCGGCTATCCGCTGCGCAAGGATTTTCCGACCACCGGCTATGTCGAAGTCCGCTATGACGAGGCTGAAAAGCGCGTCGTCTATGAACCCGTCAATCTGGTGCAGGAATACCGGCAATTTGATTTCCTTTCGCCGTGGGAGGGCGCGAAATACGTCCTGCCCGGTGATGAAAAGAAAGACGGGCAATGAGCACGCTTGACGCATCCTGCCTTTGCGGTGCCTGCAAGATGACCGTGCAGACCGGTCCGAACCCCGAGGCCGGGGCATGTCATTGCAGCAAATGCCGCAAATGGAGCGGCGGCATCTTTCTGGCGGTCGATTGTGACAAACCGGTTGTGTTCAATGATGACGCGCCGATCGGGGTTTACGGATCCTCGGAATGGGGAGAACGGGTTTTTTGCAAGATATGCGGCAGTTCGCTTGTCTGGCGTTCGCTGGATGGCGCGCATAGCGCCGTTTCACTGCAATGCTTTGATGATCCCGAAAGCTTTCCCGTGACGGCCGAGATCTTTACCGATTGCAAACCGGGCAATTATGCTTTGGCCGGGCAGCTTCGCGGCATGACCGAGGCCGAATTCATGGCCCAGTTCACCCCGCAACAGGAGGGTTGATGATGGACGGCGACATTCGCAACAATCAATATGATGACGGTTCGTCCGATGCCCTGACCGGCGAACAGCGCATTCGCAATTTCAACATCAATTTCGGCCCCCAGCACCCGGCGGCCCATGGTGTGCTGCGCATGGTGCTGGAGCTGGATGGCGAAATCGTCGAGCGTTGCGATCCCCATATCGGCCTGCTGCATCGCGGCACTGAAAAGCTGATGGAAAGC
Source organism: Paracoccus onchidii (assembly GCF_028294535.1). Taxonomy (GTDB): domain Bacteria; phylum Pseudomonadota; class Alphaproteobacteria; order Rhodobacterales; family Rhodobacteraceae; genus Paracoccus; species Paracoccus onchidii. The sequence continues at coordinate 239,715 of NZ_JAQBIE010000001.1, forward strand.
CGCACCTATCTGCAGAACCTGCCTTATTTCGATCGGCTCGATTATGTGGCGCCGATGAATCAGGAACATGCATGGTGCCTCGCCATCGAGCGCCTGACCGGGACTGAGGTGCCGCGCCGGGCCAGCCTGATCCGGGTGCTCTATTCCGAGATTGGCCGGGTTCTGAACCATCTGCTGAACGTCACCACACAGGCCATGGATGTCGGGGCCCTGACGCCCCCGCTCTGGGGTTTTGAAGAACGCGAAAAGCTGATGGTGTTCTATGAACGCGCCTGCGGCGCTCGCCTCCATAGTGCTTATTTCCGGCCCGGTGGCGTGCATCAGGATCTGCCGCCCGAACTGATCGACGACATCGAAGCATGGTGTGATCCGTTCCTGAAGGTGCTGGACGATATCGATGGTCTTCTGACCGAGAACCGTATCTTCAAACAGCGCAATGCCGATATCGGCATCGTGACCGAGCAGGATATCCTTGATTGGGGTTATTCGGGTGTCATGGTTCGCGGCTCCGGGCTTGCCTGGGATCTGCGCCGCAGCCAGCCCTATGAATGCTATGACGAGTTCGATTTCCAGATTCCCGTCGGCAAGAATGGCGATTGTTATGACCGCTATCTGTGCCGCATGGAGGAAATGCGCCAGTCGGTCAGCATCATGCGTCAGGCGATTACCAAGCTGCGCGAACCGAATGGGCAGGGCGACATTCTGGCGCGCGGCAAGCTGACTCCGCCCAAGCGTGGGGACATGAAGCGCGACATGGAAAGCCTGATCCACCATTTCAAGCTGTATACCGAAGGTTTCCATGTTCCGGCAGGCGAGGTCTATGCCGCGGTCGAGGCCCCAAAGGGCGAGTTCGGCGTTTATCTGGTCAGCGACGGAACGAACAAGCCCTATCGCTCGAAGATCCGCGCGCCGGGTTATCTGCATCTGCAATCCATCGACTGGATGTCCAGGGGGCATATGCTGGCTGATGTGTCCGCCATAATCGGAACAATGGACATTGTGTTCGGCGAGGTGGACCGCTGATGCTGCATGATCTGGTCCAGATTGTCGGCTGGCTGGTTGCCATCTGTCTTGGGGTGGTCACGTTGCTGCTGGCGTTCAACCGTCAAACCGGCCTCCGCCTGATCCAGCATCGGGTTGAAATGCTGCCGCAGGCGATGTTGGTGCGCTATGGTGCGCTGACATTGCTGGCCGTGATTGGTTCATGGCTTGGAACGCCGGTTTTCCTGTTCGCTGTCTTGATTGCGTTCTCCGCGATCGGGTTCGGCGATGCCTTCATATACCGTCGGGCGGATCTTCCGTTCCGGCTTCACCTGGTCGTTGGCGGGGTTGCGTTGTTCGGCGCCCTGCTTGCATTGATCGCGAATAGCTGAGGTCGTCATGCTGCGCCGCCTTTCCCCCGTCCAGCCCGACAGTTTCGAATTCACGCCCGCCAATCTGGAATGGGCCAGGGCGCAGATGACCAAATACCCCGAAGGTCGCCAGCAATCCGCCATCATTCCGGTGTTGTGGCGGGCGCAGGAACAAGAGGGCTGGCTGTCGCGCCCCGCGATCGAATATTGCGCTGATCTTCTTGGCATGGCCCATATTCGCGCCCTTGAGGTCGCGACATTTTACTTTATGTTCCAGCTTCAACCTGTTGGTAGCGTTGCAAATATTCAGATTTGTGGCACCACAAGCTGCATGATTTGCGGGGCCGAAGAACTGGTCGAACTGTGTAAACGCAAGATCGCGGCGACACCGCATACCGTTTCCGCCGACGGCAAGTTCAGCTGGGAAGAGGTGGAATGTCTCGGGGCCTGCGCAAATGCGCCGATGGCGCAGATCGGCAAGGATTACTACGAAGATCTGACGCCCGCGAAGCTGGAAAAACTGATCGACGCCATGTCGGACGGCAAGGTTCCGCTGCCCGGACCACAGAACGGGCGTTTTGCGTCCGAACCTGCCTCGGGTCTGACCAGCCTCAGGGATCTGCAGGGTGAAGCTGACGATTTGAACGCCAGCGCGTCCCTGGCGCGCCAACATGGCGAGACGCTCAAGCGGATCGATGGCACCGAAGCTCCGATCCTGACCAAGTGGCTTCCCAAGGATCGTCCTGATCAGGCTGTTGATCAGAAAACCGGTCAGAACGAGACAACCAAGGATGAACCGCGCCCCGCAAAGGGCAAGCCGGTTGACGCGACCGGGGTCACCAACCAGGAGGCACGCGCCGATACCGCCGGGCGTCCTGCGGCGACCGCAAAAGATGCCGACGGGCATAACGCTGCCGCAGGTCAGACCGGTGATGTCGGCCGCCGTCCCGAGGGGCTCGATGCCCCGAGGGGGGGCTCTGCCGATGATCTCAAGATGATCAAGGGCGTCGGTCCCAAGCTCGAAGAGCTGCTGCACAGCCTCGGCTTTTTCCATTTTGACCAGATTGCGGCGTGGGGCAAGGAAGAGCTTGCCTGGGTCGATGCGAATCTGGAAGGTTTCAAGGGACGGGCATCGCGGGACGAATGGGTGCTTCAGGCAAAAACACTGGCTGCGGGTGGTGAAACCGAATTTTCCCGACGAGCAGACGCCGATGGCCGTTACGATGAGGAGTAGGACCACCGAAGCCTAGGATGGGATAGCGCAAGATGACGACCAAGGATCATACCACAACCTGCTGGGCTGCCGGCATCGTGCTTGGATTGCTGGTTTGGATCATGACTGCATGGCCAGGCGATCTGAACTGGTTTGAAGGTTTGGTTCTTGGTGTGGTGTCGGGCGTTGTCTTTGCCGCTTTTCTGGTTTGGCTGCTATGTCGCGGCGAACCCGCAATGGATAGTGCGGATTGGCATCCCGTCCAGCATCGCAGCAGCTTTGAGGAAGATGTTCAGCTGCAGCCGCGCGGTGTCCAGAGCCAAGCGGCTTCAGTGTTTCTGGGCGATAGCGCCCCGGCTTTGGAACAGAAGGACGCGGATACGGGCACGGCTCCGGTCGCAACGGTTGATGATCTGAAGGAAATCAAGGGAATTGGCCCTAAACTGGAAGAAATGTTAAACGATCACGGCATCACCAGTTTCGCGCAGATCGCGACTTGGGATGATGAGCGGATCGATCATTTCGCCGAACTGATCGGGCGCATGGGATCGCGGATTCGCAGCGATGACTGGGTGTCCCAGGCCAGAACCCTTGCCGCGGGCGGCACGACGGAATTTTCCAAGCGGGTCGAAGAGGGCGAGGTCAATTGATGGCCGGACCGACGGATCGCGACTCGGTGCAAATGAGGCTGGCGGCGATCGTGATCGCCGTAACAATGCTGCTCTGGCTGGCTGTGCAATGGCTGGGCGGGCAATATGGATGGGCGGCGAAATGGGCTTTTCTGGCTGATCTTGCCGCGATTGGTGCTTTTGTCTGGTCGCTGTTGGTGACCTGGCGTATCTGGCGTCGCAGAAACGATGCGTAACGCCCGGACGATGAGGATTGATAGTTAGATGCTGAAAGACCAGGATCGCATTTTCACCAACCTCTATGGCATGGGTGATCGCAGCCTGAATGGCGCCAAAAAGCGCGGCCATTGGGATGGCACTGCCGAAATTCTCGGCCGCGGGCGCGACAAGATCATTGAACAGGTCAAGGCGTCAGGTTTGCGAGGCCGGGGCGGTGCGGGCTTTCCGACCGGTCTGAAATGGTCCTTCATGCCCAAGGAATCGGATGGCCGCCCGGCCTATCTGGTCATCAATGCCGACGAATCCGAACCCGCGACCTGCAAGGACCGCGAGATCATGCGCCACGATCCGCACACGCTGATCGAGGGGGCATTGATCGCCAGTTTCGCGATGAACGCGCATGCCTGCTATATCTATCTGCGCGGCGAATATATCCGCGAACGCGAGGCGCTGCAGTCGGCCATCGACGAATGCTATGACGCGGGCCTTCTGGGCGCGAATGCGGCGGGGTCGGGCTGGGATTTCGACCTGTATCTGCACCACGGCGCGGGTGCCTATATCTGTGGCGAGGAAACGGCGCTTCTGGAAAGCCTTGAAGGCAAGAAGGGCATGCCGCGGATGAAGCCCCCCTTCCCGGCAGGGGCGGGTCTTTATGGCTGCCCGACCACGGTGAACAATGTCGAATCCATTGCTGTCGTTCCGACGATCCTGCGTCGCGGCGCCGAATGGTTCGCGGGTTTCGGCCGTCCCAACAATGCGGGGGTCAAGCTGTATGGCCTGACCGGGCATCTGAACAATCCCTGCGTCGTCGAAGAGGCCATGTCGATCAGCATGAAAGAGTTGATCGAAAAGCATGGCGGCGGCGTGCGCGGCGGCTGGAAAAACCTCAAGGCCGTGATTCCGGGCGGGGCATCCTGCCCGATCCTGACCGCCGAGCAGTGCGAAACCGCGATCATGGATTACGACGGGATGCGGGATCTGCGGTCCAGCTTTGGCACCGCCTGCATGATCGTGATGGACAAGGACACCGATGTCATCAAGGCCGTGTGGCGCCTGTCCAAATTCTTCAAGCATGAAAGCTGCGGGCAGTGCACGCCCTGCCGCGAAGGCACCGGCTGGATGATGCGGGTGATGGAACGTCTGGTCACCGGCGAAGCCGAGGTCGAGGAAATCGACATGCTGCTGGACGTCACCAAGCAGGTCGAGGGGCACACGATCTGCGCCCTTGGCGACGCCGCCGCATGGCCCATTCAGGGCCTGATCCGCAATTTCCGCGAAGAGATCGAAGACCGCATCAAGGCGAAACGCACAGGGCGCATGGGGGCAATGGCGGCAGAATGACAGGTTGGGCGGATATCGTTCACACCCCGCGCACGGGGTCGTGTCGGGCCGCGAAGGCTCTGGGCTGCTATGGATTGATCCATGGTAGAACGGAGGTTTTCCTATGACCGGATTCATGCACCGCACATGTATCGCCCTTGTCCTGGCGGTTGTTGCCGCCGGGCTCTCGCCGGCACAGGCGCTGGAGCCGCTGAGCAACCAGTGCTATATCAATGACCGGTTGATTGCCGCACGGATTGCCGATCGGATCCGGCGTGAATGCCCAAGCATCGATGCGCGTATGGTCTATGCCTTCATGCAGGCGCGCGAGCTGAAGAAATACGCGCGCAATCAAGGCTATAGCGAGGCGCAGATCGATGCGTTTCTCGACAGCAAGCCCGACAAGAAACGGATCTATGCCGCAGCGGATGATTATATGGCCCGCAATGGCGTGAAATCGGGCGATGCCGAGAGCTATTGCCGCCTCGGACGGGACGAAATCGCACGGAAGACGGTCACCGGATCGCTTCTGAGTGCCAAGTAAGGAATGCAGTGATGGCCGATTTGCGGACAATCAAGATTGATGGCAACGAGATCGATGTCGATCCCAATCTGACCTTGATCCAGGCCTGCGAGCAGGCCGGGATCGAAATTCCGCGTTTCTGCTATCATGAACGCCTGTCGATTGCGGGCAATTGCCGGATGTGTCTGGTCGAGGTCGTGGGCGGCCCGCCCAAACCCGCCGCGTCCTGTGCCATGCAGGTCAAGGATCTGCGCCCCGGACCCGAAGGTGCCCCACCCGAGGTCCGCACCAACAGCCCGATGGTCAAGAAGGCCCGCGAGGGCGTGATGGAATTCCTGCTGATCAACCACCCGCTGGACTGCCCGATCTGCGATCAGGGCGGTGAATGCGACCTGCAGGATCAGGCCATGGCTTATGGCGTGGATTTCAGCCGCTATCGCGAACCCAAGCGCGCCTCGGACGAGTTGAACCTTGGTCCGCTGGTCGAAACCCATATGACGCGCTGCATCAGCTGCACCCGCTGCGTGCGTTTCACCACCGAGGTCGCGGGCATCAGCCAGATGGGCCAGACCGGCCGTGGCGAGGACAGCGAGATTACCAGCTATCTGAACGAGACGCTGGCCTCGAACCTGCAGGGCAACATTATCGACCTGTGCCCGGTCGGTGCGCTGGTCAGCAAGCCCTATGCCTTTACCGCCCGTCCGTGGGAATTGACCAAGACCGAGACCATCGACGTGATGGACGCGCTTGGCAGCAATATCCGCGTGGACACCAAGGGCCGCGAAGTCATGCGCATCATGCCGCGCAACCATGACGGCGTGAACGAGGAATGGATCAGCGACAAGACCCGCTTCGTCTGGGACGGCCTGCGCCGTCAGCGTCTGGACAAACCCTATATTCGCGAAAACGGCAAGCTGCGCCCCGCCACCTGGCCCGAGGCGCTGACCGCCGCGACCCGCGCAATGACCGGCAAGAAGGTTGCCGGTCTGATCGGTGATCTGGCCCCGGTCGAAGCTGCGTTCAGCCTGAAGACGTTGATCGAGGGCATGGATGGCAAGGTCGAATGCCGCACCGACAACGCGCGCCTGCCCATTGGTAATCGCAGCGCCTATGTCGGAACGGCTACGATCGAGGATATCGACAATGCCGCGATGATCCAGCTGATCGGCACCAACCCGCGCGAAGAAGCGCCGGTCCTGAACGCCCGGATTCGCAGCGCCTGGATCAATGGCGCACAGATCGGACTGGTCGGTGAGGTGGTCGATCTGACCTATGATTATGCGCATGTCGGAACGGACCGAGCTGCGCTGGAAGGTCTGTCCGATCGCAAGATCAGCGACGAGACGCGCGAAGCGCCCTCGCTTGTGATCGTGGGGCAGGGTGCCATCCGCGAAGCCGATGGCGAGGCGGTTCTGGCCCATGCGATGAAGCTGGCCGAGAACAGCAACTCCAAGTTGCTGATCCTGCACAGCGCCGCGTCGCGCGTGGGGGCCATGGATGTCGGCGCCGTGACGGACGGTGGCCTGACCGCCGCCATCGACGGGGCCGAGGTGATCTATAACCTTGGGGCCGACGAGGTCGAAATCGACGCCGGTGCCTTCGTGATCTATCAGGGCAGCCACGGTGATCGTGGCGCCCATCGCGCCGACATCATCCTGCCCGCTGCCTGCTATACCGAGGAAAACGGCCTGTTCGTGAATACCGAAGGCCGCCCGCAACTGGCCATGCGCGCCAATTTCGCACCGGGCGAGGCCAAGGAAAACTGGGCCATCCTGCGGGCGTTGTCCGCTGAACTGGGGCAGCAATTGCCCTGGGATAGCCTAGCGCAACTGCGGACGGCGCTTGTACAGGCCGTGCCGCATTTGGCCAAGGTTGATCAGGTGCCCGAAAACGCCTGGCAGCCGCTGGTTGCAGCGGATCTTGGAAAAGCCGATTTTGTGAATCCGATCAAGGATTTCTACCTGACGAACCCGATCGCGCGCAGCTCTCCCCTGATGGCCGAGCTGTCGCGGATGGCCTTGGCACGCCGTTCGGTTTCGGCCGTAGCAGCGGAGTAAGGACATGCAGCCAGCCCTTCGCCAGCCCCTGACAGTCGCCGCCGCGCTGGTCGCGTGCGGGCTGGTCTGGGGGTGTTCCGGGGACAATCGGGATGGTCGTCCGCCGGAAAAACCCGATCACGTTACTGCGCAGGTGGTGACCGATGGCAAGGTGGGAGGCAAGCCCGCGCTCAGCCGCGCGCGCATCTCGACGAAATCGGGTGAGATCCTGATCCTCGAAGAAGACGGCAGCGTCACGAAGATGGATCTCGACAGCGATGCCGGGCGCGATGCCTTCGACGTGACCGAGGCGGATCTTATGGCGTTGAACGCCAATCTCGATCTTGATTTCGGTGCCGGCCGGGGGGGATCGCTGCCAAGCTATCGCTCTGGGCGCAAGACGGCGCAGGAAAAGGCGCTGGAGGAATTTGCAAAGCGCACACAGCCTGCCTTGCCCGATTGGGATGAAAGCAGGATCGTCGAAGCCGAAGATTTCATCGGCAGCAAGGTGGCGACCCTCGGCGATGGTGACCGGGCCGATCTGGTCGAGGTCACGGCAAATCTGCGCGAAGGGGTGGACGCCGATATCGCGTTTTCGTATGCGACCTGTGCACTTGCCGGATGGGCAAAGGGCGAGGGCGCGAAATATGGGCGTCATATCCGCACGCTACAGCAGACACGTGACGGAAAATTGCTGATTGGCGCGGCCTTTACAATATCGGACAGCAAGCCCATGGGGCTGCGCGTCATGGAAACGAATGAGACCTTGCGCGAGTGCAAGGCACGCGGCATTCCCGCGGCGTAAGGAAGAGGAACAGGCGTCATGGCTGATTTTTGGGCATCTTCCTGGGGCACTGCGTTGATCCTGCTTTTGCAGGGTCTTGCGCTGATCGCCTTCGTGATGCTGTCGCTGGTCTATATGGTCTATGGCGACCGCAAGATCTGGGCTGCGGTGCAGATGCGGCGCGGTCCCAATGTGGTTGGTCCCTGGGGGCTGTTCCAGACCTTCGCGGATGCGCTGAAATACATCGTCAAGGAAATCGTGGTTCCGGCGGGCGCGGACAAGTTCGTGTTCTTTCTGGCACCTTTCCTGTCGATGACGCTTGCGTTGACCGCGTTCGTTGCGATTCCCTTCGCGCCGGGCTGGGTCATGGCCAATATCAATGTTGGCGTGTTGTTCATCTTCGCGGTTTCCTCGCTTGAGGTATATGGCGTGATCATGGGCGGATGGGCGTCGAACTCGAAATATCCGTTTCTGGGATCGTTGCGCTCGGCGGCACAGATGATTTCCTATGAGGTCAGCCTGGGCCTGATCATCGTTGGCATCATCATCTCGACCGGATCGATGAACCTGACCGCCATTGTCGAGGCGCAGCGCGGGGCAGGGCTGTTGTCCTGGTACTGGCTGCCGCATCTGCCGATGCTGGTGCTGTTCTTTGTCAGCGCGCTGGCCGAAACGAACCGCCCGCCCTTTGACCTTCCCGAAGCGGAATCGGAACTGGTCGCGGGCTTCATGGTCGAATATTCCTCGACGCCCTATCTGTTGTTCATGGCCGGCGAATACATCGCCATGTGGCTGATGTGCGCACTGATAAGCCTGCTGTTCTTCGGTGGCTGGCTGTCGCCGATCCCCGGCATCCCGGACGGTGCGCTGTGGATGTTCATCAAGATGGTGTTCTGGTTCTTCATGTTCGCCATGGTGAAGGCCATCGTGCCCCGCTATCGCTATGACCAATTGATGCGCATCGGCTGGAAAGTGTTTCTGCCCCTGTCGCTGGCCTGGGTGGTCGTCGTGGCGTTCCTTGCGAAATTCGAAGTCTTCGGGACCTTCTGGGCCCGTTGGGCAGGAGTATAAGAAATGGCATTCGATATTGCCCGCGCCACCAAGTATTTCCTGATGTTTGACTTCATCAAGGGATTTGGGCTGGGGCTGAAATACTTTCTGGCACCCAAGGCGACGCTGAACTATCCCCATGAAAAGGGTCCGTTGTCCCCGCGCTTTCGTGGCGAACATGCGCTGCGCCGTTATCCCAATGGCGAAGAGCGTTGCATCGCCTGCAAGCTGTGCGAGGCGATCTGCCCGGCTCAGGCGATCACGATCGATGCCGAACCGCGCGAAGATGGCAGCCGCCGCACCACCCGCTATGACATCGACATGACGAAATGCATCTATTGCGGCTTCTGCCAAGAGGCTTGCCCGGTGGATGCCATTGTCGAGGGGCCGAATTTCGAATTTGCGACGGAAACCCGCGAAGAGCTGTTTTATGACAAGCAGAAGCTGCTTGAGAACGGTGACCGCTGGGAGGCCGAGATTTCCCGCAACCTTGCAATCGATGCGCCTTACAGATGACCGACGCATTCCAGAAAATGTTTCAGCAGATGCTGCAATCGGGGCAAGAGATGGCACGCTCTTTCAACCCCGCGCTCGAGCATGTGGACACCAAGGCGTTCGAGAAACTGATCCCGACCATGCCATCGGACATGCTGGAAATGTGGTTCGGCAAGACCTTCAATCGCGACGGGCTTGATGCGCGCACGCGCCTTTTGGTCACGATCGCTGCGATGACAGTCCAGGGCGCACATGCCGAGCCGCAATTGCGTCTGACCATTCGTCACGCAATCGAGGCAGGCGCCACCCCGCGCGAGATTGCGGAAGTGATTTATCAGATGGGCATGTTCGGCGGCATTCCGGCCATGCAAAAGGCGCTGGAAATCGCGCAAGGCGTCTTCACGGAATCCGAAGGGAAAGAAAACGAATGATCACCTTTGCCTTCTACCTGTTCGCAATTTCGGTCTGCATCTCGGGCTTCATGGTCGTTCTGGCACGCAACCCGGTGCATTCGGTTCTGTGGCTGATCCTGGCCTTTCTGTCGGCGGCGGGACTGTTTGTTCTGCAAGGGGCCGAATTCGTCGCGATGCTGCTGATCATCGTTTATGTCGGCGCGGTAGCCGTGCTGTTCCTGTTCGTGGTGATGATGCTGGATGTCGATTTTGCCGAGTTGAAGGGCGAGTTCGCGCGCTATCTGCCACTTGGCGGCCTGATCGCGGTCGTGCTGCTGGCACAGTTGGCGATCGGTTTCGGCGTCTGGGAAAGTTCGGAACTGGCCGAAGGGCTGCGGGCGGCGCCGATTGCCGCAGATACGATGAATACACATGCAATCGGCACGGTATTGTATGACCGCTATCTTCTGCCGTTCCAGTTTGCCGGCCTGATCCTGCTGGTTGCCATGATTGGTGCCATTACCCTGACCATGCGCCACCGCAAGGACGTCAAGCGTCAGGACGTGGTTGCCCAGATGCATCGTGACCCGGCAAAGGCGATGGAACTGAGGAATGTGAAGCCCGGGCAGGGGCTTTGAACGCCGCAAGCTGGCTTGCGGTCGCCATCGGAATAGCAACGGCGGTTCTGGTGGCAAACGGATATTTCAACGGGTGAACGACCCGGAGGGACAGAAACGATGATCGGATTGACACATTTCCTAACGGTGGGGGCGATACTTTTCGTCGCCGGCGTCTTCGGCATCTTCGTGAACCGAAAGAACGTCATCGTCATCCTGATGTCGATCGAACTGATGCTTCTGGCGGTGAATATCAATTTCGTTGCCTTCTCGGCGCATCTCGGAGATCTGGCAGGGCAGGTATTCACCATGTTCATTCTGACGGTCGCTGCCGCCGAGGCGGCGATTGGCCTGGCCATTCTGGTGGTGTTCTTCCGCAATCGCGGAACCATCGCGGTCGAAGACGTCAATGTGATGAAGGGTTAAGAGGTCATGGCGCAATTCATTCTCTTTGCCCCGCTTTTGGGCGCGATCATTGCCGGGTTCGGCTGGCGGATGATCGGCGAACAGGCCGCGCAATATCTGACCACGGGCATCCTGTTCGCGGCCTGCTTGTTCAGCTGGATCATCTTTCTGGGCTTTGACGGCGAGGTTCGTCACCTGCCGGTCATGGACTGGGTCGTATCGGGCGATTTCACCAGCGAATGGGCCATCCGGCTGGACCGGCTGACGGCCATCATGCTGATCGTCGTGACATCGGTTTCGGCGCTCGTGCATCTTTATTCGATGGGCTACATGGCCCATGACGAGAACTTCACACACGACGAGAACTACAAGGCGCGTTTCTTCGCCTATCTGTCCTTCTTTACCTTCGCCATGCTGATGCTGGTGACGGCCGACAACCTGCTGCAGATGTTCTTTGGCTGGGAAGGCGTCGGCGTCGCGTCCTATCTGCTGATCGGTTTCTATTACAAGAAACAATCCGCGGGCGCGGCCGCGATGAAAGCCTTCATCGTGAACCGGGTTGGCGATTTCGGCTTTCTTCTGGGTATCTTTGGCCTGTTCTGGATGACCGGTTCGATCCAGTTCGACACGATCTTCGGGCAGGTTCCCGCGCTGGCGCAGACCCAGATGCATTTCCTGTGGCGCGACTGGAACGCGGCCGAGGTTCTGGCCGTGTTGCTGTTCATCGGCGCGATGGGCAAGTCGGCGCAATTGTTGTTGCACACTTGGCTGCCCGACGCGATGGAGGGCCCGACGCCCGTTTCGGCGCTGATCCATGCCGCGACCATGGTGACGGCCGGTGTGTTTCTGGTTTGCCGGATGTCGCCGCTTTATGAATTCGCGCCCGATGCCAAGACCTTCATCACCGTCATCGGTGCGACGACGGCTTTCTTTGCGGCGACGGTCGGGCTGGTGCAGAACGACATCAAGCGCGTCATCGCCTATTCGACCTGCTCGCAGCTGGGCTACATGTTCGTTGCGGCAGGTGTCGGTGTCTATTCGGTCGCGATGTTCCACCTGCTGACACATGCCTTTTTCAAGGCCATGCTGTTTCTGGGTGCGGGTTCGGTGATCCACGCCATGCATCACGAACAGGACATGCGCAACTATGGCGGTCTGCGCAAGAAGATCCCGCTGACCTTCTGGGCGATGCTGATCGGCACGCTGGCCATTACCGGTGTCGGGATTCCGCTGACGCATATCGGTTTTGCCGGGTTCCTGTCGAAGGATGCGGTGATCGAAAGCGCATGGGCCGGCAACAACTATGCCTTCTGGATGTTGGTCATCGCGGCCGCGTTTACCAGCTTTTACAGCTGGCGGCTGATGTTCCTGACCTTCTGGGGAAAACCGCGGGGCGATCATCATGCGCATGAGCACGCCCATGAAAGCCCGCGCGTCATGACCGTTCCTTTGGGTGTTCTGGCGGTCGGTGCGATCTTTGCCGGGATGGTCTGGTATGGTCCGTTCTTCGGCAGCCATGACAAGGTGGCGCAATTCTTCCATATGGGCCATGGCGAAGCCCATGCCACGGCGGAACATGGCGGCGAAGCTGACGCACATGGCGACGATCATGGCGCGCCCGCTGACGCCACGCATGCCGTCGACGCACCTGAAGGCGCCGAGACCGGACATGCAGAGGTCGCGGCCCCCGTGGGTGGCGCGATTTACATGCATCCCGACAATCATGTTCTGGACGAGGCCCACCACGCGCCCACTTGGGTCAAGGTCTCGCCGTTCATCGCCATGCTGTCGGGTCTGCTTCTGGCATGGATTTTCTATATCCGCAGCCCCGAGGCACCGGCCAAACTGGCTGCGCAACAGCCGGTTCTTTACCGGTTCCTGTTGAACAAATGGTATTTCGACGAAGTTTACGACGTGGTTTTTGTCCGTCCTGCCAAGTGGTTGGGCCGAACCCTGTGGACGGGCGGGGACGGAGCCGTTATCGACGGCGCCATCAACGGTGTCGCCATGGGAATCATTCCGCGGCTGACACGGTTTGCCGGGCGACTGCAGTCGGGCTATCTGTTCCACTATGCTTTCGCGATGGTGCTGGGCATCGTGGGCTTGCTGATCTGGGTGATGATGCGGGGAACGCACTGACATGACGAACCTACTTTCGATCATCACCTTCCTGCCGATCGTTGCGGCGGCGATCCTTGCGCTGTTCCTGCGCGGGGATGACGAGGCCTCGCAGAAGAATGCCAAGTGGCTCGCCCTGATTGCGACGACGGCGACCTTCCTGATCTCGCTTTTCGTGCTGTCGGGCTTCAACCCGGCCGATACGGGCTTTCAGTTCGTCGAAGATCATGCCTGGATCATGGGGCTGCGCTACAAGATGGGCGTTGACGGCATTTCGGTGCTGTTCGTTCTGTTGACGACGTTCCTGATGCCCTTGACGATCCTGTCGACCTGGGACGTCAAGACACGCGTCAAGGAATACATGATCGCCTTTCTGGTGCTGGAAGGTCTGATGATCGGTGTCTTCACGGCGCTTGATCTGATCCTGTTCTACCTGTTCTTCGAGGCGGGACTGATCCCGATGTTCCTGATCATCGGGATCTGGGGCGGGCAAAACCGTATTTATGCAGCCTTCAAGTTCTTCCTGTATACATTCCTTGGGTCGGTCCTGATGCTGGTGGCGATGATCGCCATGGCGCGCACCGCCGGAACGACCGATATTGCCGCTCTGCTGCAATTCGACTTTCCGTCAGAGACGATGCGCGTCCTGGGCTTCACGATCGTCGGCGGCATGCAGACGCTGCTGTTCATCGCCTTCTTTGCCAGCTTTGCGGTCAAGATGCCGATGTGGCCGGTTCACACCTGGCTGCCCGATGCCCACGTTCAGGCGCCGACCGCCGGGTCGGTCGTGCTGGCGGCCGTGCTGCTGAAAATGGGCGGTTATGGCTTCCTGCGCTTCAGCCTGCCGATGTTCCCGGTCGCGTCAGACCTGCTGCAGCCACTGGTGTTCTGGATGTCGGCGATTGCCATCGTCTATACCTCGCTGGTGGCCCTTGCGCAAAGCGACATGAAGAAGCTGATCGCCTATTCCTCGGTCGCGCATATGGGCTATGTCACCATGGGCACATTTGCGGCGAACCAGCAGGGGATCGATGGTGCGATCTTCCAGATGCTCAGCCATGGCTTCATCTCGGGGGCGCTGTTCCTGTGCGTCGGCGTGATCTATGACCGCATGCACACGCGAGAGATCGACGCCTATGGCGGGCTGGTGAACCGGATGCCGCTTTATGCGCTGGTGTTCATGTTCTTCACCATGGCGAATGTCGGCCTGCCGGGCACCTCGGGCTTTGTCGGCGAATTCCTGACGCTGATGGGGACGTTCAAGGCCAATACCTGGGTCGCGATGGTTGCTGCGACGGGGGTGATCCTGTCGGCGGCCTATGCGCTGTGGCTGTATCGCCGGGTGACGCTGGGGGCTTTGATCAAGGAAAGCCTCAAGACGATTGCCGACATGACTCCGCGCGAAAAGTGGATTTTTGCGCCACTGATCGCGATGACCCTGCTGCTGGGCGTTTATCCGCGCCTTGTTACCGACATCACCGGCCCCTCTGTCGAGGCGTTGCTGGTCCGCTATCACGACGCGCTGCCTCATGAAGCACGGGACGGGCTTGCCGTCACCGCCGCCATAGACGCAGCCGAAGCCAGCCATTGAGGAACGCAAGATGACCGCGCTCGATCTTTCGACCATCCTGCCCGAGCTCTTGCTGGCGATCTATGCCATGGCCGCCCTTATGGCGGGCGCGTGGTTCGGCAAGGATGGCATTGCCCGCCCGATCCTTTGGACGACCGTGATCGCGCTATTGGTGATCGGCGTCTATGTCGGTTTTTCCGACCGCCCCGATCAGGATGCTTTCTTTGGCATGTTCCGGGATGACGCATTCGCCCGTTTCGCCAAGGTCACGATCCTGCTGTCTGCCGCGGCGGTTCTGGCCATGAGCGTCGACTACATGGACCGGCGCGGGTTGATGCGGTTTGAATATCCGATCCTGATCACGCTGGCGGCGATCGGGATGATGATGATGGTGTCGGCGGGCGATCTTCTGTCACTGTATATGGGCCTCGAATTGCAATCCCTGTCGCTTTATGTGGTTGCTGCAATGCGCCGCGAAAGCGCACGCTCATCCGAGGCGGGCTTGAAGTATTTCGTTCTGGGCGCTCTGAGTTCGGGGATGCTGCTCTATGGCGCATCTCTGGTCTATGGGTTCGCAGGCACCACCAGCTTTGATGGAATTTTCTCCACCGTGTCGGCCGGAGAGATGTCGCTTGGCGTGTTGTTCGGGCTGGTCTTCCTGCTTGTGGGCCTGGCGTTCAAGGTGTCGGCCGTGCCCTTCCATATGTGGACGCCCGATGTCTATGAAGGCGCGCCCACGCCGGTTACGGCCTTTTTCGCCACCGCGCCGAAGGTTGCGGCGATGGGCCTGATCGCGCGCCTGATGTTTGATGCGTTCGGCAATGTTCCCGCCGATTGGGGACAAATCATTGCCATGCTGGCCGTTCTGTCGATGTTCCTTGGGTCGATCGCCGGTATCGGGCAGCGCAATATCAAGCGGCTGATGGCCTATTCTTCGATCGCGCATATGGGTTTTGCCCTGGTCGGTCTGGCCGCCGGAACGGCTTATGGCGTTCAGGCGATGCTGATCTATATGGCGATCTATGCCGTGATGAATGTCGGAACCTTTGCCTTCATCCTTTCGCTGGAACGCGAAGGGATGCCGGTCACGGATCTGGCCAGCCTGAACCGCTTTGCCTCGGCCGAGCCGCTGAAGGCCTTTGCCGTGCTGTTCCTGATGTTCAGCCTTGCAGGCGTGCCGCCGTTCCTTGGTTTCTTTGCGAAATTCGGTGTGCTGTCCGCCGCCGTTCAGGCGAATATGGCCTGGCTTGCCGTGATGGGGGTGATCGCGTCGGTGATCGGTGCGTTCTACTATTTGCGCATCGTGTATTACATGTTCTTTGGTGCGGAATCCGAGGGCGTCGAAAGCAGGATGGGCCTGATCCAGTATCTTGCGCTGCTGATTCCGGCGGCGATGTTGCTGTTGGGTGCGGTGACCATGTTCGGCGTCGACGATGCCGCTGCGACCGCCGCGCAATCGCTGGTCGGCTCGGAGGCCACGCATGTCGACACCAGCGGTGCAGCGGGTGAGTAAGCCGATCGTTGATGAATGGCCCCAAGGCTATGGCCGCCATGTGATCGACCGCGTTGACAGCACGAATGCCGAGGCCTTTCGCATGGCGCCGTCGCTTGCCGGACCGACCTGGATCATGGCGCGTCGCCAAGAGGCTGGTCGTGGCCGCCGGGGCAGGGCGTGGATCGATCCGGTCGGGAACTTTGCCGCGACATTAGTCATGCAAACGCAATCCGGGCCTGCGGATGCCGCGCGCCTTTCATTTGTGGCGGCTTTGGCCGTTCATGACGCCCTGATCCGTCTGTGCGGCCCGCGTTTGAATATTTCATTGAAATGGCCCAATGATGTGCTGCTGAACGGGGGGAAATTGTCCGGCATTCTTCTGGAAAGTTCGGGTTCCGGGGGGCGGGTCAACGCATTGGCCATTGGTATCGGAATCAACCTGATTTCGACACCACCCCAGGATGCCGTCGAAAAGGGAGCATTGCGGCCGGTCAGCTTGCAGGACGAGGCGGGCGTGGTTTTGACCCCTGATGATGTCTTGCCGGCCGTGGCGCAGGGCTTTGATCACTGGTTCCGCCAGGATCGCGATTACGGATTTGCCCCGATCCGAGAGGCCTGGACCGCCCGTGCGGCACGTCTGGGTGAAACGGTGACGGCGCGAACCGGAACAAGCGAAACGACCGGACGCTTCGAGGGGATGGACGAGACGGGCGCATTGGTCCTGATGACATCGCGGGGCAGGGTGGCGATCCCCGCTGCCGACATCTATTTTGGCGAAGGCTAGATCCGATGCTGCTTTGCATCGATACCGGAAATACGAATACCGTCTTTTCGATCTGGGACGGTCAGAAATTTCTGGCACATTGGCGAATCTCGACCGATCACCGGCGGACTGCGGATGAATATTTCGTCTGGTTGTCCACGTTGATCGCTGTTCAGAAATTCGAACTGCAGATCAATGCCTGTATCATCAGCGCCACGGCGCCGCGTGTCGTTTTTAACCTGCGGGTCTTGTGCAACCGCTATTTTGACACCCGTCCTCTGGTGGTGGGAAAGCCCGATTGTGCGCTGCCCGTGGCACCGCGCGTCGATACCGGCACGACGGTCGGGCCGGACCGCCTGGTGAATACCGTCGCGGGCTATGAACGCCACGGGGCGGATCTGATCGTGGTTGATTTCGGCACGGCAACCACGTTTGACGTCGTTGATTTCGATGGGGCCTATGTTGGCGGGGTGATCGCGCCGGGGGT
This sequence comes from Paracoccus onchidii, assembly GCF_028294535.1. Lineage (GTDB taxonomy): Bacteria > Pseudomonadota > Alphaproteobacteria > Rhodobacterales > Rhodobacteraceae > Paracoccus > Paracoccus onchidii. Next base: position 257,183 of record NZ_JAQBIE010000001.1, read on the forward strand.
CAATCTGTCGCTTGAAGCCTTGCATATGGGTGCGGCGTCGCTGCCGCATGTCGATGTGACGCGGCCGCCCAGGGTGGTGGGCACCAATACCGTGGCCTGTCTGCAATCAGGCATATTCTGGGGTTATATCGGGCTGGTCGAGGGTATCGTGACCCAAATCAGGCAGGAACGTCAGCGGCCGATGAAGGTTGTCGCGACCGGCGGACTTGCGCCTTTGTTCGATCAGGGGTTTGACCTATTTGACGCGATCGAGGACGATCTGACAGTTCACGGTCTTAGACTGATACATGATTACAACAAGGAGATGGGCAATGTCTGAACGCCTGATTTATTTGCCGCTTGGCGGCGCGGGCGAAATCGGCATGAACGCCTATGTCTATGGATATGGCGCGCCGGGCAAGGAACGCCTGATTCTGGTCGATCTGGGTGTGACCTTCGGGGATATGGACAGCAGTCCGGGAATTGACCTGATCATGCCGGATCTGAGCTGGCTCGTGGACAATCGCGACCGGCTTGAGGGCATATTCATCACCCACGGGCACGAAGACCATCTTGGTGCGGTCGGGCATCTGTGGGCGCGTTTGGGCGTGCCGATCTATGCGCGTCAGTTCACCGGTGCGCTTTGCCGGCTGAAGCTAGAGGAAATGGGTCACCCTGCCGACACGGTCAAGATCACCGGTCCACGGCCCGAGGTGACGCGGCTTGGCCCCTTCACCGTGCAGTTCGTGCCGGTCAGCCATTCGATCCCGGAAAGCGCCGCCTTGGTGATCGACACCCCGGCAGGGCGGGTTGTGCATACCGGTGATTTCAAGCTGGACGGAACGCCGGTGGTCGGTGAACGCTTTGACCCGGAAATGTGGCACGACATTGCGAATGAAGGGCGCGGCATCAAGGCGCTTACCTGCGATTCGACCAATGTGTTTTCGACCCATCCAGGCCGTTCCGAAGCCGTGTTGGCGAACCCGATCACCGAATGGGTGCTTGCGCAGAAGAACATGGTGATCGCCACGACCTTTGCATCCAACATCGCCCGCCTGAAAACATTGGCCGAGGCGGCCATCGCCGCAGATCGCAAGGTTTGCCTGTTGGGGCGAGCCATGCGGCGGATGGTCAGCGTCGGATTGGAAACCGGTGTGTTGACCGATTTCCCCAACACGATCGGCCCGGACGAGGCAGCGGGTTTGCCGCGCAACAAGGTCATGCTTCTGGTGACCGGCAGTCAGGGCGAACGCCGCGCCGCCAGCGCGCAACTGTCGCGGGGGCGGTATCTTGGCCTGTCACTGAAAGAAGGTGACAGTTTTCTGTTCAGTTCGAAGACCATTCCCGGCAATGAACGTTCGGTCGGGCGGATCATGAACGCGCTGAGCGAGATGGGGATCGATCTCTATGATGGCGACGATGGGTTGTTCCATGTGTCCGGCCATGCAAACCGACCGGATATCGAAGCCCTGCATGATTTGCTGAAACCGGAAATCGTGATTCCGATGCATGGTGAACATATGCATCTGCGTGAACATATGACGATCGCGAGATCAAAGGGGATCGCGTCGTCGGTTGCGACCAATGGCATGATGGTGGAGCTGACGGGCGAAGCACCCAAAGTGGTGGATCAGGTCGAGACCGGGCGGTTGTATCTGGACGGGAATGTCCTAATCGGTTCGATGGATGGGATCGTGCGCGATCGCATCCGGATGGCTCTGAACGGTCATGCGCTGGTCAGTGTCATCGTTGACGAAGATGACAATCCGTTGCCGGATGCCTGGGTCGAGATTTCGGGTTTGCCCGGACGCAGTCGGGGGGGCGAGGATCTGGCCGCCCATATCGAAGGTGAGCTGGCCGAGTTTCTTGAAAGCGCCGATCGCAAGACCGCGCGCGACGATGCCAAGATCGAGGAAGCGGTCCGCAAGATCACGCGGCAGGTGTCGATGGAGGAAATCGGCAAGAAGCCCGAGGTCACGGTGATCATCAGCCGTCTGATGGCCGAATGAACGAATGAGCAGCCAAAGGCCGCGCCAGATCTTGACGCTGCGCGGCCTTCGGTGCAATTCCCGCCGATATGACAGATACGCCCAAATCCCCGTTCGATCCAAATCCGCCCCGCCGCAACTTTTATGGTAGACGGCAGGGCAAGACCCTGCGTCAGAGCCAGAAAGGCTATCTGAGTGAGGATCTGGGCGAACTGCGCCCAATGGGTATTTCGATCGAGGAGAATCCCGAGCGCCGCGCAATTGATCCTGCAAAGTCCTTCGGCGATGACCGTCCGCTATGGCTGGAGGTTGGTTTTGGCGGTGGGGAACATATGGTTCATATGGCGGCGACCTATCCGGATATCAGGGTGATCGGTTGTGAGCCGTTTATCAATGGCGTCGCGATGTTGTTGGGGAAGATCCGGGCCGCGGATGTTTCAAATGTCAGCGTCTATCCCGGTGATGCACGGGATATGATGGATGTCCTGCCCGCGGGCAGTATCTCGCGGGCTTTCCTGATGTATCCTGATCCCTGGCCAAAGTCGCGCCATCATCGCCGCAGATTCGTGACGCCCGAACATCTTTTGCCGCTTGCACGGGTGATGCGCCCTGGCGGCGAGTTTCGGGTGGCGACCGATATTCCCGATTATGTTCGCCAAACCCTGGAGGAGGTGCCTGCTGCCGGGTTTGATCTTGTTTGCGAAGGGCCGGAAGCGTGGGATGACTGGATCAGCACGCGATATGAGAAGAAAGCACTGCGCGAAGGGCGCAAGCCTCATTACGTGACATTCCGCCGGCAAGGCTGAGTGGCGTAGGGTCGGGGTGCATATTCCAACGCACCCCGACGCGCCTTGTCCTAGTGGACGCTGACCGGGCTGAGTTCGTTTTGACGTGCAAGAACGAACGCCATCGAGCGGTCGCGCACCAGGGCAAGTTGTTCGCCCTCGGCATCGTGGACGGCGTACATGCTGTCCAGGTCAGGGACCTGTTCGCGGATTTCCTCTGGCAAGGTGCTGGTTGCAACCCGGCGAATATAGACAGTGTTCTGGCTTTCGGGTTCACCGAAATCAAATTTGGTATCCATGATGATCCCCTTTCTTTACTTGCGGCTGATCGGAATGGTTTGGACGACCTGATCTGCCTGTTCGCGCCGCAGATTGACGTGCAGCAGACCGTTCTCGATTTCGGCCGATATCACCTCGACCCCATCGGCCAGCACGAAACTGCGCTGAAAGGCGCGTCCGGCGATTCCACGATGTAGAAAGACCCGCTCTTCTTCGGTTTCGGGCAGCTTGCCCCGGATGACCAATTGCCGGTCTTCGGTGGTGATGTTCAGGTCTTTCTCGGCAAATCCCGCAACGGCCAGCGTGATACGAAAGCCGTCAGGCGCGATGTGTTCGATGTTATAGGGGGGGTAGCCTTCGGCCCCCTTGGCGGCCCGTTCCGCCAGTCGTTCGAGCTGGTCGAAGCCCAGCAGGTAGGGATGCGCCCCCAGCGAAATCTTGGTCATGGTCATCAGCCCTTTGATGATGAAGCGACTGTCATGTCCGGGCCCCGGAACTGGCGACCCGATTACGTTCAATATGTGCATTTACGGGTCCGGAAACAAGATATGGGTCTTTCGCTGCTGGCCCTGAATGTCACGGAAACGGAAGGATTCAGTTAACAGCTCTTTGCTGTCGGGCTATAAGCAAGGAAACGATGTTGGATCCCTGGTGCCGGTAGTCTGATGAATATCCAGAATGAAATGTCCCATAACGAGATTGTGCGCGCCAAGCTGACTGCTTTGCGTTGTGAACATCGCGATCTGGACGAAGCCATTGCGGCACTTGCGTCGCAGCAACTGACCTCATCATTGGCTCTGCAGCGGTTGAAGAAGCAGAAACTGGTTCTGAAGGACAGGATTTCGCGTCTGGAAGATGAATTGACCCCCGATATCATCGCCTGATTGCGGCTGGCGCGGTCCCGCGCTATTGCCTGCGCAATCCACAAGAAGGGGAACCCGTATGGACAAGCCGGTCGGAATCATCATGGGCAGCCAGTCGGACTGGGCGACCATGCGCGAGGCGGCAGCTATTCTCGATGAGCTTGGCATCGCCTATGAAACGCGCATCGTCAGTGCACATCGTACGCCGGACCGCTTGTGGGATTACGGCAAGGGTGCCGTATCGCGCGGGTTGAAGGTGATCATCGCCGGGGCTGGCGGTGCTGCGCATCTTCCGGGAATGATGGCGTCCAAGACGCGCGTTCCGGTGATTGGCGTGCCGGTTCAGACCCGCGCCTTGTCCGGCGTGGACTCGTTGTATTCGATTGTGCAGATGCCCAAGGGATTTCCGGTTGCCACCATGGCCATCGGTTCGGCCGGCGCGGCCAATGCGGGGTTGATGGCCGCAGGCATCCTGGCGATCAACGATCCCGAACTGGCTGCACGGCTTGATGCGTGGCGCGATGCCCTGTCGGCCTCGATCCCCGAGGAGCCGGTTGATGAGTGATATTCGGACCATCGGCATTCTGGGCGGCGGACAATTGGGCCGGATGCTGTCGGCGGCGGCCAGCAGGCTGGGGCTGCGCTGCCACATTTACGAGCCGGGCGTCGCACCTGCGGCCGATGTCGCGTGGCGGGTGACCAATGCCAGCTATGATGACCATGACGCGTTGCGGGCATTCGCGCAGACCGTTGATGTCATCACTTATGAGTTCGAGAATGTGCCGACCTCGGCGCTGGATCTTTTGGAGTCAATCCGCCCGATCCGGCCCAACCGCAGGGCGTTGGCCGTGTCGCAGGATCGCTTGACCGAAAAAAACTTCCTGAATGAAATCGGGCTGGCCACCGCGCCATTTGCAGATGTCGCAACCCAAGGCGATCTGGCGGCGGCAGTGGCTGTCATCGGAGCGCCATCGATCCTGAAAACGCGGCGCATGGGATATGACGGCAAAGGGCAGATCCGGATCGATCGCCCGGAAAATCCGGGCTGGACGGGCGCGGCATCGGTGCTGGAAGGGTTTGTAAGCTTTTCCGAAGAGATCAGCGTCATCGTTGCCCGTGGTGCCGATGGACGGGTCGCGGCCTATGACCCGGGCCTGAACCTGCATCAGGAAGGCATTTTGCGACGCACGACCGTGCCTTCGGGGCTGCCGACCAAGATCACGACGGATGCGGTGCTGATGGCCGCCAGAATCGTCAATGCGCTGGATTATGTCGGCGTCATGGGGGTCGAATTGTTCGTGACGCCAGAGGGCCTGATCGTGAATGAGATCGCCCCGCGGGTCCATAACTCGGGTCACTGGACTCAGGCCGGATGTGCGGTGGATCAGTTTGAGCAGCATATCCGCGCCGTTGCAGGCCTGCCCTTGGGTGACGGCAAACGCTATGCGGATGTGACCATGGAAAATCTGATCGGCGACGATATGGACCAGCTGCCTGATCTGCTGGCTTCGGCGTCGGTCCAGGTCCATATCTATGGCAAGTCCGAGGTCAAATCCGGGCGCAAGATGGGCCATGTGAACCGCATCACCAAGTGATATCTGCGGCGGCCCATGCGCCGCCGCTAGCCTTGAGACGCCATCCCCGGCGCGACCGAGAACATCGACAGGCACAGTTCTTGTGATAATATCTCGAGCGCCTGCGTGCCCAGCAATGAGTTTCCGTAGCGGTCCAAGCCCGGAGACCAGACCGCAATCGACGCGCGGTTGGGCAGAACCGCAAGGATTCCGCCCCCGACTCCGCTTTTTGCAGGGATGCCGACGCGATAGGCGAATTCGCCCGAGCCATTGTAATGGCCGCAGGTCATCATCAGCGCATTGATGCTGCGTATATGACCGGGAGCGATCAGATTTCCGGCAGGATGTATGCCCGCCAGAAAACGTCCCGCGCGTGCCAGTTGTTCGGCGGTCATGGCCAATGCGCAATGATGGAAATAGGTGCCAAGGGTCAGTTCGCATTCGTGGCGCAGGTTTCCGCAACTGCGCAGGAAATGCGCCAGGGCCCAGTTTCGGTGCCCGGTTTCCTTTTCTGAACTGGCGACGTCTGGATCGATGAAGATCGCGTCATCGGATGCGGCCAACCGCATGAATTGGACGATTTCGGCCAGTGTTTCCTTCGGGGTCGCCCCGACCAGCAGACAGTCGGTCGTTGCGATTGCGCCTGCATTGACGAAGGGGTTGGGGGGAATCCCGTCGCGGGCCTCTAGTTCTTGGACCGAGTTGAAGACATGGGTCGATGGTTCACGGCCCACGCGGGTCCAGAAATGATCCCCGTGGCGTCCCAGTGCGATGGCCAGCGTAAAGACCTTGGACACGCTCTGGATCGAAAATTCGATTTTTGCGTCCCCAACGCTTATTTGTGTTCCGTCGGGCAAACACACCGACATCGCGAAATGGGCCGGGTCGATGCAAGCCAGTTCGGGGATATAGCTGGCAACAGCACCCCGATCCTGCTCGTTGCCCATATGGGTGCAGATCTGATCCAGCAGAGGGCGTATGCTATCTTGTTTCATCACGCCCAGAATTGTGAATATCGCGGCGCTGTCAATCGGCCAGTCCGGAAAGCTGTGGCGACACTGGCAGGGAAGGGCGGGCCGTTGCGGACGGCCCGCGATGGTGGCCTTACTCGGCTGCCTCGGAGGTGGCGGTTTCGGAACCGGGCTGCATGCGGAAGCCGCGCTCAAGCTGGTCGAACGGTGCCACCGGGTAATCGCCCGAGAAACAGGCGTCGCAATATTGCGGACATTTCGTGTTGCGGCCCTTCTTTTCGCCAACGGCCCGATACAGGCCATTCAGCGTCACGAAGGACAGTGAATCGACGCCGATCCAATCGCGCATTTCCTCGGTGGACATGTTGGCCGCCAGCAGCTTTTCGCGGTCGGGCGTATCGACACCATAAAAACAGGGCCAGGCGGTTGGCGGAGAGGCAATCCGGAAATGAACTTCGGCGGCACCCGCATCGATGATCATGTCCTTGATCTTGCGGCTGGTGGTGCCGCGCACAACGCTGTCATCGACCAGCACCACGCGCTTGCCACGGATCAGGGCGCGGTTGACGTTCAGTTTCAACCTGACACCCATGTTGCGGATCTGGTCGGTCGGTTCGATGAATGTGCGGCCCATATACTGGTTGCGGATAATCCCCATGCCATAGGGGATGCCCGATTCCTGTGCAAACCCGATCGCCGCCGGGGTGCCGCTGTCGGGGACCGGGCAAACAAGGTCGGCTTCGATGGGGGCTTCGCGGGCCAGCTCTACGCCGATCTGGCGACGGGTTTCATAGACCGAACGCCCCCCGATGATCGAATCGGGGCGCGAGAAATAGACATGCTCGAAGATGCAGAACCGCCCCTTGGATGGGCCGAAGGGGCGCGATGATTCGACCTTGCCTTGCGAAATCACGACCATCTCGCCCGGCTCGACCTCGCGGATGAATTCCGCGCCGATGATGTCCAATGCGCAGGTTTCCGAGGCCAGAACAAAGCCGTCATCGCCAACCTTGCCCAGAACCAGTGGACGCACGCCAAGTGGGTCGCGCACACCGATCAGCTTGGTGCGGGTCATGGCAATGACCGAGAACGCGCCCTCGATGCGGCGCAGCGCGTCCTTCATTCGCTCGGGGATGTTGCGCTGGATGGAGCGCGCCATCAGGTGGATGATGCATTCGCTGTCGGATGAGGACTGGAAGATCGAGCCGCGCTCGATCAGCTCGCGGCGCAGGGCGGCAGCGTTGGTGATGTTGCCGTTATGGGCGATGGCGCAGCCGCCCATGTGGAATTCACCGAAAAAGGGCTGCACGTCGCGAATCGCGGTTGCCGCCTTGGTTCCCGCAGTGGAATAGCGCACATGCCCGATGGCAAGATGACCCGGCAGCGTGGCCATGACATCGGCCTTGGTGAAGTTGTCGCGGACATAGCCGAATCTATGCGCGCTGTTGAAACCCTGTTCGGGGTCATGGGCGACGATGCCGCCGGCTTCCTGACCACGATGTTGAAGGGCATGAAGCCCTAGGGCGACGAAACTGGAGGCATCGGCCATGCCTATCGCTCCGAATACTCCGCATTCTTCGTGAAGGCGGTCCGAATCGAACGGATGGGCCAGAAATGGTTGCATCACGGCGTCCTGAATGGCTTTGGGCTGTCAGGGGCTATGTAGTGGCCACAGAGCATAAAGTCACGCCCTCGCGGCGACGCGAGGGCGGTTTTTTGTCATCTGGTCGTCATGAAACGGGTTTCCAGGGCCGTTTCATCAGTTGGAGGCAGGCGGGGTCTGATCCGGCGTCACCGTTTCGGTTTGGGTGCAGCCGCGCACCATCTGTTCGTAGCGGCTGACGATCCAGCTTGGGGCGTCATCGGGGATCTGTTCGTCCATCTGGCCGCGCATACGTTCAAACACCTGTGCCGAGCGCGAATTTTCGACCATTGCGACCTGCTGGCTGGTCATGACGCGATCATAGACGATAAAGGCGATGGCAACCAAAAGGATGCCGCGCGCAACGCCGAACAGAAAGCCCATGCCCTGATCCACCCCGCCAAGGGCTGAACGCTGGACGACCGACGAAAACAGCGGGGTAATGATCGAGAAAACCACAAGTGCCAGCGCAAAGACCACGGCAAAGCCGGCGATCGTTGCCAGTTCGCAACTGTCACCCAGAAATCGATCCAGCACCGGCAGTTGCGCGATCATCGGTCTGATCGTCGCGGCGAAAAGAAACGCCAGTATGGCCGCAGCGATCCAGCCAAGAATGGCCAGTGATTCGCGCACGAAACCCCGCGACCACGCCAGTATTGCCGAAAGAATGATGACGCCCGCCACCACCGCGTCAATAATCGTGAAACCGTCCATCAATCTGTCCCTGCGCCGGATATCGTTTCGTTTTCAGGCGGATCAGCCGGCGCCGAAAATCTCGCCAACAAACCCGGTTAGGTCTGCAATCTGCCGACGTGTCATCCCGCCCGCGCCCTCGATCTTTTGACCATCGGGCAAAATCGCTTGTGAAAAACCAAGTTTTTGCGCTTCTTTCAACCTGTTTTCCGCCTGTGCCACCGGTCGCAACGCCCCGGAGAGGCTGATTTCACCGAAAAGAACGGCCTCGGCGGGCAGCGCGTTATCCTCTCGGGCGCTGAGCAAAGCCGCCGCGATTGCCAGATCTGCCGCCGGTTCCTGGACGCGCATTCCGCCGGCGACGTTCAGAAAGACATCCAGCCCGGCAAAGGGAATGCCGCATCGCGCCTCGAGCACGGCGAGGATGGTCGAGACCCGGCCCGAATCCAGCCCGACAACCGTGCGTCGTGGAGAGGCGAGTGTCGACGGCGCGACCAGCGCCTGCACCTCGGTCAGGACCGGTCGCGTCCCTTCGATGCCCGCAAAAACCGCGCTGCCGGGCGAGGGCTGGCCACGTTCACTGAGGAAAAGTGCCGAGGGATTTGCGACTTCGGCAAGGCCGCCGCCGGTCATTTCGAATACGCCGATCTCGTCGGCGGGGCCGAACCGGTTCTTGACGCTGCGCAGGATACGGAACTGATGACCGCGTTCGCCTTCGAAATACAACACGGTATCGACCATATGTTCGACCACGCGTGGGCCGGCGATCTGCCCGTCCTTGGTCACATGTCCGACCAGAATCACGGCGACGCCGCGGCGTTTGGCAAAGGTGACCAGCTCATGTGCCGCCGCCCTGACCTGGGCGACCGATCCGGGGGCGGCCTCGACCGTGTCCGACCAAAGGGTCTGGACCGAATCGATAATGGCGAGGTCGGGGCGTTCCTGATCCAGCGTTGTCAGGATGTCGCGAAGATTGGTTTCGGCACCCAGGCGCACCGGGGCATCCGCCAGACCCAGCCGTTGTGCACGCATCCGGACCTGCGCGCTTGCTTCTTCGCCGCTGATATAGATTGCGTTCTGGCCCCCTCGGGCAAAGGCGGCTGCCGCCTGGAGAAGCAGTGTCGATTTGCCGATGCCGGGATCGCCGCCGACAAGAACCGCCGAACCGGGGACCAGCCCGCCACCAAGGACCCGATCAAGTTCGGCCAGGCCGGAATGGCCACGAGGCGGCGGGGCATCTTTGGTTGAAAGGCCGGACAGGGGAACGGCACGGCCCTTGGCCGCGCCCAGGCCACGGCCGGGCCCCTGCGACAAGGGCGCTTCTTCGATGATGGAGTTCCAGGCTCCGCAAGAATCGCAGCGCCCGGCCCATTTCTTGTGCGCGGTGCCGCATTCTGTGCAGGTGAAAGCGATACTGGGTTTTGCCATGCCACATGTTGTGGCATCCCGCGCGCGTCGCCGCAATATGGGTATTTGGACGAAGAAGAAGTCTTCACGCTTTTGTCGGCTTGCACTTCGGTCCCCGGGCGGTCAGTTTCACAGCGGTTTACGCAAGGTTTCCCAATGTCCGGCCCCGCCATGTTTTCCAGATATGAGTTCATGATCGCCTGGCGATACCTGCGGGCGCGGCGCAGCGAGGGCGGGGTCAGTGTGATGACCTGGATCAGCCTGATCGGAATCGCGCTGGGAGTCATGGCGTTGATCGCGACCCTGGCTGTGCGGGCAGGATTTCGTGCGGAATTCGTCGATACGGTTCTGGGCGCGAATGCTCATAGCACGGTTTATATGGTTCCGCAGCGGATCGAGAATGATCTGACCGATGAGGTCTATGTCGTTGCCGGCCGTATTCAGGATTATGACGGAATGGCGCAGAAAGTGGCCGATCTGCCCGGAGTGACCCGGGCTGCGGCTGTTGTGCGTGGACAGGTCATGGCAAGCGCGCATGACAAGTCGAATGTGGCCGAAGTCTATGGGATCGGCAAAGCGGATCTGGAGGCGATGCCGCGGATCGTGGATCCTGCAACCCTGCGCGGAGATGTTGCGCAGTTCGGGCCCGGAATCGCGATCGGCGCGGGCATCGCGCGGGAATTGTCGGTGTCGGTTGGCGACAAGATACGTTTGATCGCCCCGGAGGGCGCGCGCACGGCATTTGGCACAACACCGCGCGTCAATTCCTATGAGATTGGCTTTATCTTCAATTCGGGGCGTTACGACGTCGATCGCACGCGGATCTACATGCCCCTGGATGAGGCGCAGAGCTATTTCAATCGTGAGGGCGTCGCCGATGAGATCGAGGTGTTCGTCGACGATCCTGAACAGGTCGCGGACTGGACCTTGCCCTTGCTGAGAACGGTGGGCGAAGGGGCACAGGTCTGGACCTGGCGCGATGCGTCGAGCAGTTTTCTTGCCGCGCTGGATATGGAGGATGACGTCATGTTCGTGATCCTGTCCGTACTGGTATTGATAGCATCCATGAACATCACATCCGGGTTGGTGATGCTGGTCAAGAACAAGGGGCGCGATATCGGCATCTTGCGCACGATGGGGTTGACCGAGGGGGCGGTGCTGCGCGTGTTCTTTTTGTGCGGGGCCTTCACAGGCGTGCTGGGCACGATAATCGGGGTGATTTTGGGGGTGATGCTGGCACTGAACGTCGAAAGCATCATGGCGGGGCTGAATGCCCTGACCGATGGAGGCGCCTGGCAGCCGGAGGTGCGGGGTATCTATCGCCTGCCGGCAGAATTGCGCGCCTGGGATATTTTCCGCGCAGTGGGTCTTTCCCTGACGCTGTCTTTCATCGTGACGATCTTTCCGGCCCGTCGCGCGGCGCGCATGAACCCCGTGGAGGCTTTGCGTTATGAGTGACGTTTTGCAATTGATCGGCGTGTCCAAGACCTATGCCAAGGACGGGCCTGCGCCGGTCAGTGTTCTGCATGATCTGGACCTGTCGGTGGGGCAGGGCGAGGTGGTGGCGCTGGTCGCGCCGTCAGGGGCCGGGAAATCCACGCTGTTGCACATTGCCGGTCTGCTGGACACGCCCGATTCGGGGAAGGTCATGTTGCATGGGCGTGATATGAGCGGACTGGGCGACCGTGCGCGGACCGAGGCCCGCCGCCGCGAGCTGGGTTTCGTTTACCAGTTCCATCATCTGCTGCCCGAGTTCAGTGCCGCCGAGAACATCATCCTTCCACAACTTGCAAATGGCAGCGGCGAACGCGTGGCGCGGGAACGGGCCGAGGACCTGCTGCACAAGGTCGGCCTGGCGCATCGTGGCGATCACAGGCCCGCCGAGATGTCGGGCGGTGAACAGCAGCGGGTCGCCTTTTGTCGGGCGCTGGCGAACAAGCCGGCCCTGTTATTGGCGGATGAGCCAACCGGGAATCTGGATCCTGAAACCTCGGACCGGGTGTTCGAGGTGTTGATGGGCCTTGTGCGTGAAACCGGCCTTTCCGCGATGATTGCCACGCATAACCACGAACTGGCCGGACGCATGGATCGGGTCATCCGCCTGAACGAAACGGTTGCTTGATCCTGACAGGCAGGGCAAGCTCGATCCGATCGACAGGCATTCAGGGGCAGATATGCGACAGACGATTCTCGGCGGGGTTGGGTTTCTGGCGGTGGCAGGCGTGATCGTGGCCTGTGCGCCCGACGCGCAGATCACCACGGCGCGCAAGGATTACCAGCAGTTCTGCGCAGATTGCCATGGCCGGGACGGCAAGGGTGACGGTGCTCTGGCGGCCAGCCTTGATCCGCGACCCGCCGATCTGACGCAAATCGCAGCGCGCAACGGCGGCAGCTTTCCCGAAAGCCGGGTCATGAGCCATATTGATGGATACACGACCGGCACGACGCATAGCGCGATGCCCGCATTTGGTGATCTGCTAGAGGGCAGGACGGTATTGTATGATTCCGGTGACGGGATCGAGACACCGACCCCTTGGAGGCTGGTTGCCCTGATGGAATATCTTGAGGGCATGCAGGAAGGTTAGCCCTGTCAGCACAGCTCGGCGATTGATTTTCCCAACCTGAAGGGCGCCGCGATCGCGATCAGTGACAGGGCAAGGACCTGGAACAGAACGAAAAGCGAGTTCTTCTGGAGAAACTCCCAGTCCAGCTTGACGCGACGCAGTGACTCGATCAGATCGCGATAGGTCAAGGCAAGGACGCGATAGTCGGCGGCAATCTCGGCGGATGCCCGTTCGACCGATTTCAGCGCCATCACCGTGTCCGTGTCCAGCGGGTCGAAGGCCAGAAGGTTTCGGGCATCAAAGCGTTCGACGCGCGACAGTTTCTCGGCATAGCTGGCAGCCTGGCCGTCGGTTTCCGGCTCTCCGATCAGCGGGCGCAGCATGCGCAGGGGCGCGCTGGCATGGGCCACATCGGCGAAGAATGGCAGTTCGGTGTTGATCGCGGCCGAGGCAGACAGGAATTCGATCCGTTCGCAAAGTCTGGAGATGGCGGGATTGTCGGCATCAACGCAATAGCGCAGGCGAAACCGCGCCGCATCGCGATCAAACGCATCCGACGTCGCATAGCTGAGGTCGATCTGGCGTTCCAGCCGTGCGCTGTCATCCGCATAGACACCGGCCAGCAAGGCCGTCACGACGCCCAGCCCGCCCAATGCGACCCAAACCAGATCGGCAATGCGCCACCAAAGGCGATTTCTGGTGTTGCGCAACACCAGAACCATGCCGATCAAGCCGATCACAAAGCAGCTCAGGATCAATAGAAGGCGATTTTCGATGATGGTCGAGATCAGGGGCTGCATTGATACCGCCCCCTTCGATCAGACGTCGAGCTCTTCGACGAACTGCGCGTTTTCCTGAATATACTGAAAGCGCAGTTCGGGCTTTTTGCCCATCAGTCTTTCGACCAGATCGCCGGTTTCACCGCCTTCATCATCGTTGATGCTGACCCGGATCAGCTTGCGCGTCGCCGGATGCATCGTGGTGTCCTTGAGGTCCTTGGCGTCCATTTCGCCAAGCCCTTTGAAACGCTGGACGTCGATCTTGCCCTTGCCGCCCAGCCCTTTGGCCAGCATCCGGTCCTTTTCGGCGTCATCCGCGACATAGATCCGGTGCGCACCCTGTGTAAGACGATACAAAGGCGGGCAGGCCAGATACAGGTGCCCCTTGTCGATCAGCGGGCGCATTTGGGTGAAGAAGAAGGTCATCAGCAAGGATGCGATATGGGCGCCGTCGACATCGGCGTCGGTCATGATGATCACCTTGTCATAGCGCAGGTCGTCGATATTGAAGCGACTGCCAAGTCCAACACCAAGTGCCTGACAAAGATCATTGATTTCCTGGTTGGCGCCCATTTTGGACGATGCGGCACCAAGCACGTTCAGGATCTTGCCTCGAAGGGGCAGAAGCGCCTGGGTTTTCCGGTCACGCGCCATCTTGGCGCTGCCGCCGGCCGAATCACCTTCGACGATGAACAATTCGGTGCCATCACGAACCGAGGTCGAGCAATCGACCAGTTTTCCCGGCAGGCGCAGGCGTTTTGTCGCAGATTTGCGGGCGGTTTCCTTTTCCTGGCGACGACGCAGGCGTTCTTCGGCGCGCAGGATCAGAAAATCCAGAATGGCCCCGGCGGATTTGGTATCTGCGGCAAGCCAGTTGTCGAAATGATCTCGCACGGCATTCTCGACCAACCGCTGTGCCTCGGTCGTGGCCAGGCGGTCCTTGGTCTGGCCGACAAATTCAGGCTCGCGGATGAAACAGGATACCAGGGCGCAGCCGCCGGCGATCAGGTCTTCGCGGGTGATCTGGGCTGCCTTCTTGTTGCTGACACGTTCGCCATAGGCACGCACGCCCTTGAGGATTGCCGCCCAGAACCCGGCCTCATGCGTGCCACCTTCGGGGGTCGGGACCGTGTTGCAATAGGATTGAATGAAACCGTCACGCGATGGTGTCCAATTAATGGCCCAATCGACTTTTCCCGGTGCATTGAAACGCTTGAAATCAACGGTTCCGGCAAAGGGGCGCTCAGCGTAGGTTGTTGTTCCCGAAAGGGTTTCGCCAAGATAATCGGCCAACCCGCCCGGAAAGTGGAACACCGCCTCGGTCGGTGTCTCGCCATCGTCAATCTCGGTCTTCCAGCGGATTTCGACACCCGAGAACAGATAGGCCTTGGATTTGACCATCTTGATAAGGCGTGCCGGCTTGAACCGATGGTGGCCGAAAATCTGTTCGTCGGCATGAAAGGTGACCGTCGTGCCGCGCCGGTTGGGGGCCGCGCCGATCTTTTCGACCGGGCCTTCGGGTATCCCACGCGAAAAGCGCTGTTCGAACAGTTCTTTGTTGCGGGCGACCTGCACGACCATGCTGTCGGAAAGCGCGTTGACCACCGAGGCACCCACGCCATGCAGGCCGCCTGACGTCGCATAGGCATCGCCCGAGAACTTGCCGCCCGCGTGCAGCGTGCACAAGATTACCTCAAGCGCGGATTTTCCGGGGAATTTCGGATGCGGATCGATCGGAATGCCCCGACCGTTGTCGCGCACGACAATGCTGAAATCGGCGCGCAGCTCGACCTCGATACGGCTGGCATGACCGGCCACCGCTTCGTCCATCGAGTTGTCCAGAATTTCGGCAACCAGATGATGCAAAGCGCGCTCATCGGTGCCGCCAATATACATTCCCGGTCGCTTGCGGACCGGTTCCAGCCCTTCGAGCACCTCGATCGATGAGGCCGAGTAGCTGTTGGAATTTGCATCGGCGGCGGATAGGAGGTCGTCGGCCATCGGGACTGCTCGTTTCTTGTGTGGTTGCTGCGACTATCTCATGTGACGGGCCATAACGGCAAGGGGTTGTGGTTGCCGATCCCCCTTGCCGCAAGGCCTTGCCGATGCGCGTGCCACGGGGCGCAGCACAGGACCAACACGAAAAATTCGTCCGATCCGCAAGGAAGCACGCCGTTATTTGATACAGGTCAAGGCGATAACGCGATCAACCGGTCTATAAAAGAAGGTGCGCAACAGGAGCAATGCCGTCATGTCCACGGAACAGGCGAGCCCGCCGGGGTTATATGCCGCACGTGAACCGATCTTTCCCAAACGTGTCAAAGGGCGGTTCCGTAACCTGAAATGGTTCGTCATGGGGATCACCCTGGCGATTTACTATGTCACGCCGTGGCTGCGATGGGACCGGGGGCCAAACATGCCCGATCAGGCGGTTCTGGTCGATCTGGCCAACAGGCGCTTCTTCTTTTTCTGGATCGAGATCTGGCCGCATGAATTTTATTTCGTTGCCGGCTTGCTTGTGATGGCGGGGCTGGGGCTGTTTCTGTTCACTTCGGCCTTGGGGCGGGTCTGGTGCGGATATACATGCCCGCAAACGGTATGGACCGACCTTTTCATTCTGGTCGAACGCTGGATCGAAGGCGATCGCAACAACCGGATACGCCTGCACCGGCAATCCTGGAATGCGGCCAAGTTGCGATTGCGGCTGTTCAAATGGACGGTCTGGCTGATCATCGCATTGCTGACGGGCGGGGCGTGGATTTTCTATTTCACGGATGCGCCAAGCTTGTTGCGTGATCTGGTGACGGGGCAGGCCCATCCGGTCGCCTATATCACCATGGCGGTTCTGACCGGCACGACATTCCTGTTCGGCGGCTTCGCCCGCGAGCAGATCTGTATCTATGCCTGTCCATGGCCGCGTATTCAGGCGGCGATGATGGATGAAGACACCCTGACCGTCGCCTATCGCGAATGGCGGGGCGAGCCGCGTGGAAAGAAGCATCATCAGGCCCCACAATCGGCGGCCCGGGACACAACTGCCACGAATGCTGCAAACGCGGGGCCCGAGCAAGGCGATTGCATCGATTGCATGGCCTGCGTGAATGTCTGCCCCATGGGGATTGATATTCGTGATGGACAGCAGTTGGAATGCATCACCTGCGCTTTGTGTATCGATGCATGTGATGACATCATGGAAAAGATCGGCAAGCCGCGCGGGCTGATCGACTATATGGCGCTCAGCGATGAAACGGCTGAACGTGCGGGTGCCAAGCCGCGCCGCGTGCTGCAACATATTCTGCGGCCCAGAACGATTCTGTATTTTACCCTTTGGTCCGGGATCGGCGTGCTTCTTGTGGTGGCATTGTTCATGCGTTCTGCGGTCGACCTGAATGTTTCACCGGTGCGCAATCCGCTATTCGTGACCATGTCCGACGGTGCGATCCGGAATACCTATGAATTGCGTCTGCGCAACAAGCAGCATGAGGTCGCGCAATATGCCATCGCGGTCGAAGGGGTTGCGGGGCTTGATCTGCGGATCGAAGGGGCCGAGGGTAACAGTGTGGTCGTTGATGCCGATGAAACGCTTGCTGCCCGCCTGTATCTGACCGCACCGGCCGGATCACAGCTGACGGGCGCGGAAAGCACATCCATTCGGCTGGTCGTGACTGATCCCGGCAATGATGCGTCGGCAAGTGTTGAAACCGTGTTCCACGGCAAGGGGGAATAGGTGATGCGTCGTGAACTGACCGGACGGCATGTCCTGATCATCACATTGGCGGCCTTTGGTGTCATTATCGCGGTCAATATCACTATGGCGGTGAAGGCGGTGGGAACCTTTCCGGGGCTTGAGGTCAAGAACAGCTATGTCGCCTCTCAGGGGTTTGACCGGGAAAGGGCGGCGCAGGATGCGCTTGGCTGGACCGTGATGGCCGATTACGACGGGGAATGGCTTGAGATTGCCGTTACGGATGCGGATGGTTTGCCTGCACCTGCCAAGAACCTGTCGGTCACAATCGGCCGTCCAACGCATGTCCGCGCGGACCAGAGCCCTGAACTTGCCTATCGCAACGGTGTCTACCGTGCCGCAGTGTCATTGCCCCCGGGCGTCTGGAATATTCATGTGACAGCCGCTGCCCCCGACGGAACGCCGTTTCGTCAAAGGTTGGATCACTATTCCGGTGCCGTGGTGAACTAGCATGAGCGATTCCGCCCGTATCAGCGCATGCCCTGCCTGTGATGTCGCCCCGCTCGCGCAGAACATGGCGCGTCAGGACAACGGACATGGTGGGGTGGGTCAGCTGATCCTGTCCCTGCCGACCGTTCATTGTGCCGTCTGCATCAGCGATGTCGAGCGTGCGTTGATGGCCGTGCCTGGGGTGCGCCATGCTCGGGTCAATCTGACGTTGCGCAGGGTCAGGGTCGAAGCGCCGGGACTGGTGGCTGATGATTTGTTGCCGGTATTGGAAAAGATTGGCTACGAGGCGCATGAGCTGGACCCGGCGGCGCTTGATGGGGCGGGAACCGACAGGGTTGGGCGCGACCTGTTGATGCGGATCGGCATTGCCGGGTTCGCGATGATGAACATCATGATCCTGTCCGTGGCGGTCTGGGCGGGGGCGGATGCCGCATCGCGCGATATGTTCCACTGGATTTCTGCCGCCATTGCCTTGCCGACGATCGCATTTGCAGGGCAGCCATTCTTTTCCAGTGCCCAGAGCGCGCTGCGGGCGGGGCGGTTGGGGATGGATGTGCCAATATCGCTGGCCCTGATTCTCGCGACAGCGATTTCCTTGTATGAAACGCGCAATTCCGGCCATCATGCCTATTTCGACGCGGCGGTGATGCTGTGTTTCTTTCTGCTGATCGGTCGCTATCTGGATCATCGCACGCGCGCTATCGCAAGATCGGCCGCCGCCGAACTCAGCGCGCTCGAGGTGCCCCGCGCAACCGTGCTGCATGACGGGACCGAGCAAATCGTTCCCGTCGCCCAACTGCGCCCCGGTGATCTGGTTCGCGTGCTGCCCGGCACCCGCGTGCCAGCGGATGGAAATATCGTCGACGGCCAAAGCGAGATCGACCGGGCCTTGCTGACAGGTGAGACGCTGCCGGTTGTCGCAGCCGCAGGCGATGGGCTTTCAGCGGGCGAGATAAACCTGACCGGCCCGCTGCTCATGCGTGTGACAGCCGCCGGTTCGGACAGCTCGCTTGCACGCCTGACGGCATTGGTCGAAGCGGCCGAAACCGCTCGGGGGCGTTATACGTCGCTGGCTGAACGTGCTTCGCGCGCCTATGCACCGGTGGTGCATGTGATGGCGCTTGCCAGCTTTGTTGCCTGGTTTCAGGCGACGGGCGATTTGCGACATGCGGTCAATATCGCGGCAGCCGTTCTTATCATCACCTGCCCATGCGCCCTGGGCCTCGCAGTTCCTGCGGTGGTGACGGCCGCTTCGGGGCGGCTGTTTGGCAAGGGGTTGCTGATCAAGAATGGCACCGCGCTAGAGCGCTTGGCCCAGATTGATACGGTGGTCTTCGACAAGACGGGGACCTTGACGATGGGGCGGCCGACCCTGATTGCCCCCGGGCAAGTGCCATCGGATATCGCGCCAGTCATCGTTGCTTTGGCCAGGGCATCCTCTCATCCCTTGTCTCAGGCCCTCGTAACCGCTTTGGCGCAGTATGCGCCGGCCTCTGTCAGTGACATCCGCGAGATGCCCGGCTATGGCGTGATGGCAACGTGGAAGGGGCGACAGGTTCGTCTGGGGCGGGCCGATTGGCTGATGGCCGGGGATGATCCCGATGTGCGGCCGGGGATGTCCACCTGGTTTTCGATCGAGGGGCAAGGGGCACCCGTCAGGCTGGACTTTGCCGACGCATTGCGCCCCGGCTCTGAGGAATGCGTTTCCCGCCTTGGGAAGCTGGGGCTGAACGTGATCCTGCTTTCTGGGGATCGGCCAGCAGCCGTGGCCGATCTGGCGGCAAAGCTGAGCATTCAAAACTACCATGCTGCCGTTGATCCGCCTGGCAAAGCCGCAGTGGTCGCCGGGCTGGAGGGCCAGGGGCATCACGTGTTGATGGTCGGCGATGGGCTGAATGATACCGCCGCACTGGCCCGGGCGCATGTCTCGATTTCGCCGGCCACGGCGTTGGACGCCGCCCGAGTGGCTAGCGATATGGTTTTGACAGGGCAGGACCTGTCCCCGGTGGCTGATGCGGTGGCGACGGCCGTCCGGGCAACGCGACGCATCAAGGAGAACTTTGCGATTTCGATCCTGTATAATGTCGTGGCGGTGCCCATCGCGGTCGCAGGTTTTGCCACGCCGTTGATTGCCGCACTGGCGATGTCTGCCAGTTCGATCACGGTCACCCTGAATGCATTGCGTTTGCGCAGAACGAAAAACCGCTGATATGGAAATTCTGGCAATTCTCATTCCTGTATCATTGGGCCTTGGCGCCGCAGGACTGGCTGCTTTCATCTGGGCGTTGCGTGCGCATCAGTTCGAAGACCCCAAAGGTGACGCAGAGCGCATCCTCAGCGATGAATGGGATGATCGCCCCCGACCGGACTAGCAACCTCTTCTGTGGTTGCCGCCCGTATCGCAGGAAGTTTCTGACCTTCCAGGCAGATGATCGAGTGCGACCTTCTGTCAGGCCTCAGTGAGCGACATTTCCAGAAGTCGCGGGCCGGGATGGTGAGCAGCGGATCGGGTCCAGATCTGTCTTCCGAGCTTTGTGCTCGCAGTTGCTAACTGGTTTTCCCAATCCGGATCTATTCGATCATTGTGCCCATTCAGGTCATCGTCTTCTTACCCCCTTCGCACCGTCGTTAGCGGTCCGGCACGAGCATCTCGGCGATCAGCATAGCGCTGGCGACAGGCCCGATCCCGGGAACGGAACGCAGGATACCGGCAGTCGCAGCCAGGTCATCACCCGAGGCCATTGTCTGCTCAATCCGCCCTTCCAACTCTGCAATCTGGCGATCAAGAAGACCTTTCAACTCGGCGTCGGTGACATCAAACATATCCGCCGATCCCATCTTCCCGTGCGCCTTGATCTGCGCCAGAAGCTGTTTGCGTGTTCCAACGAGCTGGCTGAAGAGAGAGCGGAACAGGCGTCGGACATATCCGACCAGCGACGACGCCCGCCGCGACGTGCTCGACTACATTGAGATGTTCTGCAACCCGATGCGCAAGCACACGAACAACGGCATGCTGTCACCGGTTGACTTCGAAAACCGACAGCACAAACTGAACGAGGCAGGTGTCCAGGAAACAAGGGGCAGCTCAGCAGCATACAACTTCGCGCGCCGGCTCAAGGCCCTCGGTGGCCTCACATCATACGAAGACATCTGCAAGGTCTGAAAGTCAGAGCCGGATCGATTCATCCTAAATCCGATCCACAAGATGCCAGGGCTGAACAACTAGAATCGAAATATAAAATAATTCCCCAATTGGAAGGCACCGACGCCCGCTTGCCGAGCAAAAAGCGGCTTGCAAGGTGCTTGGGCTGGACCTAGGCGACGAATTCATGCGAATGAAGCCCGATTGCGCCCTAGCCAAGATGGATCCGCTCTATATGCCATTCGTTGTTGCCATTGATGGTCCTGCAGCCTCAGGGAAAGGCACCATTGCACGCGCGATCGCCGCGCATTTCGGATTTCATCATCTGGATACCGGGCTTTTGTATCGCGCGACCGGCGTAAAAGGGGGGGATCCCGTCACGGCGGCCAGGGGGCTGATGCCTGATGATCTGTCACGCCCGGATCTGCGCAGCGCCGAGGCAGGGCAGGCGGCCAGCCGGATTGCCGCGATCGCGGATGTGCGCGCGGCACTGGTCGATTTTCAGCACCGCTTTGCGGCACGCAATCCCGGCGCGGTGCTGGACGGGCGCGACATCGGCACCGTGATCTGCCCGCAGGCCCAGGTGAAACTATATGTCGTTGCCTCGGACGAGGTCCGCGCTGTGCGCCGCGCCCGTGAACTGAATTGCGACCCGGCAGATATGCTGGTGCAGCTGCAAGAACGTGACCGCCGCGACAGCGAACGCGCGGCCGCCCCAATGCGTCCTGCAGATGATGCCGTGGTCATAGACACCAGCGACATGAGCATCGATGATGCCGTCGCGACGGCAATTGCCGCGGTGGACAAGGCGCGGCGCTAGCCCGCGATAATCTCAAAGCGCGTGACATCGACCATCCCGTGATCGGTGATTTTCAGGGCGGGTATGACGGGTAAGGCCAGAAAAGCCAGTTGCAGGAAGGGCTCTTCCAAGGTGACACCCAGTTCTTGCGCTGCGGCGCGCAAGGCGATCAGGGCATCCCGGACCTGCTCGAAGGGCAACAAGCTCATCAGGCCGGCTACAGGCAGGGCCAGTTCCGCCTGAATTTTTCCATCCCGAACCACGACAAAGCCGCCCTCGATTCCGGACAGGCGATTTGCGGCGATGGCCATATCTTCGTAGTCCATGCCGACAACCGCGATATTGTGATGATCGTGGCATACGGTCGAGGCGATGGCCCCGCGTTCAATGTTGAACCCGCGCACGAAGCCGGTTGCGATATTGCCGTTCCGGCCATGTCGCTCGATAACGGCGATGCGGGCAAGGTCGCGTGCCTGATCGGGGCGCTTGTCCCCATCAACGGGCTGGATTTCCTCGGTCAGGTGTCGGGTGATGATCTTACCTTCGATGATGCCGATGATATCCGTCCGGGCACGATTGCCCGCCGCCCTGAAATCGCGTGCTGACAATTGCGGTGCACGCACCGAATTTCTGCCCACGGGATCGACGGATGCGCGCGCCGCGAAAGCCGTGTCATCCACGACTTTTCCGCCTGCCAGAACCAATTGTGCATGGCAGGTCGCCAGATCATCGACCGCGACGATATCGGCGCGCAGCCCCGGTGCGATCAGGCCGCGATCCTTCAGCCCGAAGGCTTCGGCCGCCGAAAGCGAAGCGGCGCGATAGGCCGCCAAAGGAGAGCTGCCCAGCTGGATCAACCGCCGTATCATATAGTCGAGATGCCCGTGTTCGCCGATATCCAATGGATTCCGGTCGTCGGTGCACAGGCACAGATACGCGCTGGTGGCATCGGTCAGGATCGGTTGCAATGCTTCCAGATCCTTGGAAACCGAACCCTCACGTATCAACACCCGCATACCCTTGCGCAGTTTTTCAAGCGCCTCTTGTGCAGTTGTTGCCTCGTGTTCGGTGCGAATGCCGGCGCTGATATAGGCGTTCAGGTCTCGTCCGCCCAATTGCGGGCAATGCCCGTCGATATGCTTGCCGTCAAACAGCGCCAGTTTCTCGATCACTTTCGGATCGCGATGGATCACGCCGGGATAGTTCATGAATTCGGCCAGTCCGATCCCCGACGGATGGTTCATGACCCGCTGCAGGTCGTCGGCATCGATCTGCGCGCCAGAGGTTTCCATATCCGTGGATGGCACGCAGGATGACAATTGCACCCGCAGGTCCATCAACAGATGTTGGGACGCTTGTTGGAAATACCGGATCCCGTCCAACCCGATAACATTTGCAATCTCGTGGGGGTCGCAGATCGCAGTGGTAACGCCGCGCGGGGTGACGCATCGGTCGAACTCGAAAGGTGTTACCAGACTGCTTTCGACATGCAGATGCGTGTCGATGAACCCCGGCACCAGAATCAGTCCGTCCACATCAATAATATCTGTGGCGTCGTATTCGTCCCCGATGCCGACGATCCTCTCGCCGCAAATCGCGACATCGCCTGCAATCAAAGAACCGGTGATCAGGTCGAAAACCCGCCCACCGCGCAGGACCAGATCGGCGGGAATGTCGCCCTTCGCCTGCGCGATGCGCTTTTCCAGTTCTTTCATGGCCTGCTCCTGCATGAGGTTTTCCTTACAGAACCTCATTGCGGGGGCGGGGTCCAGTGCAGGCCGCGCCTATCGATCGCTGAGGCCGCATCCCTCGATACGTGTCACATCCAGAAGTTGCCCACCTTCGGCCAGAATCTCGCGCGGGGTGGGATGGCTGATGAAATTCACCGGGCTGGAGCTTGGCCCATAGGCACCGCTGGCATGGATCGCGATCAGGTCGCCTTCTTCGACGCGGGGCAGGGCAACCTTGGAACCAAGCTTGTCGATCGAGGTGCAAAGCGGCCCGGAAATGTCGATCGGTTCTTCGCCCTCGCCTCCGCCGACGCGGTGGATCACATAGTTGCGCCGCAGCACCATTCCGAAATGCCCCGACGCCGCGAGGTGGCTGTTCATACCGCCGTCACAGATCGCAATGCGTGTTCCGCGCGATTCCTTGATCGATGTGACCCGCGTCACGAAATAGCCCGCCGGTCCGACAAGATACCGGCCCAGTTCCAGGACAAGTTCGGTCTTGGAAAAACGTGGTTCGGCCTTGAATGCGTCAAGCTGTGGCCCCGCCGCCTCGGCCACCTGTCCCAGATCAAGCGGCATATCACCCGGGTGATAGGGAATGCCCAGCCCGGCCCCGAAGATAAGGCGATCCGGATGCAGATCATGGCGTTCGCACAGATCGCGGAAAATGGTCATGAAAATGCCCCAGTTCTCGACGATTGCGGCGGGCTTCAGGCACTGGGTCCCGGAATAGATATGCAGCCCGGCAATCCGCAAATGCGGCAATGAGGCGATGTCTGTCAGTGCGCCCGGCGCGTCCTCGATGTCGATGCCGAACGGGCTGGGGCGTCCGGCCATCTGGTCGCCGAAGCCCTTGGGCACGCGGTCGGGCGCAATGCGAATGACCACATCCTGAATCCTGCCCGTTTCGGCGGCAATGCTGTTGGCAAGTTGCGCGTCGCGCGGCGATTCGACGACCAGTTCCCCCAAACCTTCCTGAATGGCGCGACGCAGCTCGACCTCTCGCTTGGCGGGGCCGGTAAAGCTGGCGCGGTTGGCGGGCCAGCCGGCGTCGATGGCCAACAACAGCTCTCCGCCGGAAGATACGTCGATATAGGGAATGCGTTGTTCCAGCCATGACAACAATCCCGGATTGGGGTTGCATTTCATGGCGAATGACAGCTTGAACCAACGGCCAAGCTTGTCTTGCAGGTCCCTGATCCGGGGCGTGATCAGATCGGTCGCATAGACATAGGCCGGCGTCCCGAAACGGTCCGCGGCCTGGGTCAGGATATGGTCGATGTCGTGATCAGGCCTGTTCACGTGCGTAATCCACGATGCTTTGGACTGTATCAAAGTTTTCCAGCGTCACATCGGCGGGGCGCACCTCGATCGCGGCCTTTTCCTCGACAAATGCAATGATGTTCATCATGGCCACGGAATCGAGAATCGCGGTCGAGAACAGTTCGGAATCGGCGGCGATGTCGTCTTCGACATTCAATTCGTCACGAATGAAGCGAATCAGGTCTTCGGCAGTCAGGCTCATTGCATATCCTTGTGAAAAGCGGCTTTTGCGGTGGCGATGATATTGGGGCGGTCCAGTTTGCCGCTTGCTGTGCGCGGCATGGCGCCGGACCAGATGTGAATATGGCGCGGCACCATGTAATGGGCCATCGCGCGGCGGGCATGGGCCATCAGCGCAGCCGCATCGGCGTCGCCGATCGGGCTGGCTGCGACATGCACGACCTGTCCGTGTTCGTCATCATCGACCCCAAAGGCAACCACATCGCCGACGAGTCCGGATTGCGACAAAAGATCTTCGACCTCGGTGGGCGACAGGCGGAACCCCAGGGTCTTGATCATGTCGTCCATGCGGCTGACGAACCACATGTCGCCATCTTCGTCGATACGCACCAGATCGCCCGAGCAAACCACGGGCGAATCCCCCAGATGCTGGTGCAGTTCCGGGCAGACCCGTATCTTTTCGGCGGTCAGTTCCGGACGTTCCCAATAGCCGAGACTGACCAGCGGTCCGCCATGCACCAGTTCCCCCTGTTCGCCGGGGCCGGCAATGCCTTCGCCATGTTTCACGACAAAGATCCGGGCGTTCGGAATCGCGCGCCCGATCGACCCCATTTTTCGGGCAAACCGGTCTGGGGGAAGATATGTCGATCTGAATGCTTCGGTCAAACCATACATCAGGACGATATCGGCCCTGCCAAAGACCCTGGGCATCAGTTCCAGAATATTCGGGGGGATCTTGCCGCCCGTATTCGTGACGCGGCGCAGTGCGGGCAGGTCAATGGCCGCATCGTCCAGATAGCGCACGACCTGGTTCCACAGGGGCGGGACGCCAGCGATGGTCGTGACATGGTGTTCGCGTGCCATGCGTATCACCTCGGACGGCATCGACACCGGTTGATGGATGATCGTCGCCCCCAGCAGGCAGGAACTGGTCAGCTGGTTCAGCCCGGCATCAAAGCTGTAGGGCAGGACCGAAAGCAGCCGGTCGTCATGGGCCAGACCCAGATATTGCGCCACCGAGGCAGCCCCGATCCGAATATTGCGATGGCTCAGCATGACGCCCTTGGGCTGACCGGTCGAACCCGAGGTGTAGATGATCATCGCCAGCTCGCCCGGATCGGGCGATGCTTCCGGCACGTTGGATGGTGCCGGTTCGTTCATCAGGTCGTCCCATGATTGCGCAGCATCAGGCAGGGCAGGCGCGCGGCCCTGAACAAGCAGATGCGCAACCGATTCCGCAAGCGGCTGCGCCGTCAGCGCCTTGAGCACATTCGCACCGACAATGGCGGCGCGTGCGCGGCAGTCGGCGGCAACATAGCCAAGCTGCGCAGCTGTCCACTGGTGGTTCACATTCACCACGACCGCGCCGATCTTCCATGCGCCGAACATTGCCACGACTTCGTCGATGCCCTTGCGCAGATGCACGATGACACGATCACCTGCGCGCACACCTGCCCTGGTCAGCCAGGCTGCGATCCGGTCGGCCTGCTGAACAGCCTGCGCATAGCTTGCTTGACGCTTTGGATCGATGAAGGCGATTTTTTCCGCGTTTTCGGGCAGGTTGTCGGCCAGCAGGCGCCACATCGATTTTTCACCGGCTGCGATCATGACACGTCCAGGTCCTTCTTGGGTTTCCGGGCAAAGATCGGCAAGTTCGGATAGATCCTTGCCGGCGATCCGACAACGATGCTGTCATCGGGCACATTTGTCGACACCGCGGTATTGGCCCCGATGCGCACGCGGTTCCCGATCTTGATGCGCCCCAGAACGGTCGAATTCACCCCGATGAACACATCATCGCCGATCTTTGGCGCACCCGGTCCCATATTGGTGCCGATGGTCACATTGTGCATCACGCCACAACGTTCGCCGATCACCACGTCGGGATGAATCGAGAGCGAGCCTTCGGCATGGATAATATGAAAGCCGTCGCCCAGGGTGACGCTTGGCGGAATCCAGACCTTGGTCACGTTCAGGATCAAGATGCAAAGCAGGCCGTAAACCTTGTTGGCGAACCATCGCAATATGCGGTTCTGACGCTGCATGGCCCATCGGCCATAGCGATATACCACCAGCGACACGAATGCCGGATCGCTCAGCCTTTGGCCATGCGTCTTGTAATCATTGCAAATTTCACGCCACACGGGACCCATTACTCCGAACTGAACCAACAACAAAATAAGGCGCGCCCAGAACAGCGCATCGTGATGCAGGGCGTGTCGAAAATGACCGGAAGACCCTGACAGTTCAAGCCGATATTAGATCGAAAACCCGGGATTGTCCTTATCTACTGGATCAGGTCCAGGGTCGCCTGCATTTCAGCCCAGTCAATTCTGAAGGCGCCGGCACGGCCCTGACCGACGATCAGCGCAAATCGTTGCTGAAATCGGTCGGTCATGGATTTCAACGCGGTTGTGGCCCGGTCCGGCGGTTGCAGGGTCAGCAGGGTGGCGTTCGGGGGCATGACGGCAACGCCATGGGTCAGTTGGCTGCCTTCGATCCCCGCGACGATCCCGGCATTGGCGCAGGCCAGAACGAGGTCGTCGACGCTGTGATCTTCGGGGAACAGGACCCGAAAACCATATTGGCTTTCGAGTTTCTCTGCGATTTCGTCTTCGTTTTCCAGGATCCGCGCATCGCCGCTGTGGCCGCGATACAGGAACACGCCGGGGCAGGGCGCAACATCGCGCCCTGCCATCAGGCGCTTGCGCATATCCTGTGCACGGGCGATTCTGCTGGCATTGTTGTGATGATCGTCAAACAGGATCAGTTCGTCGAAATGCACATCGCCGATGCGTGTCGGGTTGATCGACAGCAATTCTTCATAGCGGGGGACATGGCCGGCCTTGACCGGGGCCGATGTAACCGGTTGTCCAAAGCTTTCGGCCAGACGATAGCTGGAACAGTCGTCCAGAAGCCAGTTGCCGAACCAGCGGTTGCCGACCCAGCTTTCGTACAAGGCGCCGGAAACCGCCTTTTGGGGGCGGTGATGGTGCAGATGTGATTTTCGGCGCGGGCGCAGGTGCATTTCGGCGCGTCCGGAATACAGAACCCCATCCACGAAATCGATGTCGCGCAAGCGATACCCCATGGTTGCCGGCACATGTTCGGCGGGCTGCCCGTTCAGGGCATCCAGCACAGCTTCTCGCGGGGCGAATTCGGTCTGCATGATGCGATCGGTCTGACCGGGCAGACAGATCGCCGCCGGCACCGCCCGTGTTTCTGCCGGCGAAATTTCCCAGGTCTCGACAGCAAGGTCGATCAGTTCGGGGCGGGGCAGGCCGACCATGCGGCAGAATTTGTTTGCAATCGGGCGGATGGGGTCCAGACTCGTCATGTCGATCACTGGCTACACTTGGATACTCGGGTGAAACTCGAGACAGGCTAGCATATCGGCGCCGGTGAAAACAGACCACGCTATGGTCAGGCCGGGGTCCAGCGCAGGAAATTCGAGATCAGGCGCAAGCCGACGGATTGCGACTTTTCGGGGTGAAACTGTGTGCCCACGATATTGTCGCGCCCGACGACGGCCGTAACGGGTGCGCCGTATTCCACATGCGCCAGCAGGTGGTCCGGATTCGTCACCTGAAAGCGCCAGCTGTGAACGAAATAGGCGTGATCCCCCGATGAAATGCCCTCGAGGACGGGGTGGGGGTGGTCGATGACCAGATCGTTCCAGCCCATATGGGGAACCTTCAGCCCGGGGGCGTCGATTGCCGTGATCTCACCCGCGATCCAGTCAAGGCCGGCGGTCTTGCGGTATTCATGGCCCGTGGTCGCCAGCATCTGCATGCCGACGCAGATGCCCAGAAAGGGCACGCCGCGCTGCAACACGGCTTCGCGCAGGGCTTCGGCCATGCCATCCACCTCGCCCAATGCTTCGCGGCAGGCCGGGAATGCACCGTCGCCCGGTAACACGATCCGGTCTGCGCGGGCGGCGAGGTCGGGATCAGAGGTGACGACGATTTCGGCACCTGCCTCTCGGCCCATAAGCTGGAAGGCCTTTTCCGCCGAATGCAGGTTGCCGCTGTCATAGTCGATCAAGGCAACGCGCATCACAGCGCCCCCTTGGTCGAGGGCAGGACGCCATTCATCCGGGGATCGGGTTCGACCGCTTCGCGAAGCGCACGGGCAACCGATTTGAAGGCCGCCTCGGCAATGTGATGGCTGTTGATGCCATGCAGACGGTCGACATGCAGCGTGATGCCGCCATGCGTGGAAAGCGCCTGAAAGAATTCCCGGACAAGCTGGGTGTCGAAGCTGCCGATCTTTTCGGTCGGAAAATCGACATTCCAGACCAGGAAAGGACGGGCCGACAGATCCAGCGCGGATCGCACCAGCGTGTCATCCATCGCCAGCAGAAAACTGCCATAGCGCCGTATTCCTTTCTTGTCGCCAAGCGCAGCGACAAGAGCCTGCCCGATCGCGATTCCCGTATCCTCGACCGTGTGGTGATCATCGACATGCAGATCGCCATTCGTGCGGATCGTCATGTCGATCAGGGAATGGCGCGACAACTGATCCAGCATGTGGTCAAAGAAACCCACGCCGGTCTGGTTGTCATATTTGCCGGTTCCGTCAAGATCGATCGAAACCTCGATCTGGGTTTCGGCGGTTTTGCGGGTGATGGTCGCCTGGCGCATGCACTATCCTTTCACAGCAGGGGCCTTATAGGGCGGGCGCGCCGATACGCCAAGACACCCTGTCCAACCGCTGCCCGGATTGTCAGCCGCAGGCGTCATGCGACGAAATTGTGACAGGTCGGCGCCAACGCCGCCGACGGATGTCGTGAAACGTGGATGATGGGTCGCAGTTGCGAATTCAGTTCGGCGCTGCTGTGGTCATCTTGGGCAAATTATGCAAGACGAGTGTCCTCGCAGGCGGATATCCGCCGTGTCCGACCGAGGCACGACCCGATCCAAACCAAAGCTAGAGAAAGGGACGCATGTCAAATGATCGTACCCCGAAAGATGGCCGGAAAAGCTATAAAGGCCATCCCGGCAATCCAAAGCGCGAGCAGGACGCTCTGAGAGGACGCTTTGAACCCGAGCCCGAACCCGATAGCGGTATCGAGGCATTGCCTTCACCCGAAGGCCCCACCGAAATCATCGAGACCGATTACGAAATCGGTCAGAACAATATCGAAGGTGTCAAACCCTTCGCCTTCGATGTCCACAACCCTGTCTTTGCGATCTCGGCGCTGTCAGTGGCGCTGTTCACGATCGTGACGCTGCTTTTCCCGACCCAGCTTGAGCCGGTGTTCACGGGGCTGCGGGCATCGCTGACCAGCAATATCGACTGGTTCTTCATGCTGGCCGGCAACATTTTCGTATTGCTGTGCCTGGTACTGGTTCTGTCGCCCTTGGGCAGCATTCGTCTGGGCGGCCCCGAAGCCTCGCCCGATTTTACGCTGCTTGGCTGGTTTGCCATGCTATTTGCAGCCGGGATGGGCATCGGCCTGATGTTTTACGGCGTCGGCGAGCCGATCAGCCACTTTCAGTCCTCGCTTGCCGGGCCTGCCCTTGAAGATGGGGTCAGGACCGATTGGGCGCCGCTGAATGGCGCCGCCGGTGACGAGGCCGCGGCACGTTCGCTGGGAATGGCAGCAACGATCTTCCACTGGGGGCTGCACCCTTGGGCGATTTACGCGGTGGTCGCGCTGCCGCTGGCACTGTTTGCCTATAACAAGGGTCTGCCGCTGACGATGCGGTCGATCTTTTACCCGATTTTCGGGGATCGTATCTGGGGATGGCCCGGCCATATCATCGATATCCTGTCGGTCTTTGCCACGATTTTCGGTCTGGCGACATCGCTTGGTCTGGGGGCCGAACAAGCAACCGCGGGGCTGAACTATCTGTTCGGTATCGCCAATACCAACACCACCAAGGTGGTGCTGATCCTGCTGATCACCGGTGTGGCCACCTGTTCGGTCGTGCTGGGCGTGGAAAAGGGCGTCAAGCGCCTGTCGGAAATCAACATGGTTCTGGCGGTGTTGCTGTTGCTGTTCGTTATTCTGGTTGGTCCGACAATCGCGATCATCACCGGTTTCTTCAGCAACCTGGGTGCCTATGCACGTGAACTGGTGCCGCTGTCCAACCCGTTTGGCCGCACGGATGACAACTTCCGCCACGGCTGGACCGCCTTTTACTGGGCTTGGTGGATCAGCTGGTCACCGTTCGTGGGCATGTTCATCGCGCGCGTCTCGCGCGGGCGCACCGTGCGCCAGTTCCTGATCGCGGTGCTGATCATTCCGTCACTGATCTCGGTGCTGTGGATGACCGCCCTTGGTGGGACTGCGATCTCGATGACGCTTGACGGTTTCGAAGGTGTCACCAACGCGGCGCTGGAGCTTCAGATGTTCGAGATGCTGGGCAATCTGCCTTTGACGGCGATTACCAGTTTTGTCGGCATCGTTCTGGTGATCGTATTCTTTGTCACCTCGTCGGATTCCGGATCGCTGGTGATCGACACGATTGCGGCTGGCGGCAAGGTTGATGCGCCGGTTGCACAGCGCATCTTCTGGTGCAGCTTCGAGGGTCTTCTGGCGATTTCGCTGCTGCTGGGTGGTGGATTGCTGGCCTTGCAGGCGATGGCGGTTTCGACCGGCCTGCCATTTACGATCGTCCTGTTGGGCGGTTGCTGGGCATTGGTCAAAGGGTTGATGGGTGAACGGCGAGAACTTGCCTGAATTCCTTTCAGCAACCTTAGGAACGGGCGGGATTTTCCCGCCCGTTCTTGTCATACGGGCCGTCGGGTGCGAAAACCGGACAAGCACGACATCAAAGGACCGTCGGGATGAGCGATATCAACGCAAGTGAACGCCGGCTGAGCGCCGCGCTTGACCGCATTGACCAATTGTTGGAGGTGGCGGGTCCGCGACCTGTCCAACCCGATGAGTCCGAAACAGAGCGATTGCGCGAAAACCTTGCCGCGCTCGAGGCCGAGAATACCCGGCTGGCTGACGAACTGGCCGCATTGCGTGTTGATCGCGGCGGACCGCTGGAGGCGGCGCTGGCCGAAACCCGCAGCCGACTGGCCGGGGCAGGCGAACAGGCCGCGCGGCTATCGGCCGCGAATGAAGAGCTGGCATCGGCCAATCGTGCATTGATCGAGGCGGCATCGGGCAATGCAGATATGAACGCGGCGGCGCTGCAGGCGTTGGAGGCCGAGGTCAAGGCGCTGCGTTCGGCACGCGCAGCCGAAATCACGCAGATGAGCGATATCATGCAAGAGCTTGAGCGCCTGATGGCAGAAGAGCCAGAGCCTGCGGATCAGACGCCGGCTGCGCGGGTGGCCGGCGATGACGCTGTTCTGCCCGAGGTCACGGGCGATGGCGCGGGTGTGCCGGAAACGGAATCCCAACGGGACGGAGACAGGTAAATGGCCGAAGTTGATTTCATCATCGGGCACAAGGAATATCGTCTTGGTGCCCAGGACGGCGAAGAAAAGCTGCTGCAACGTGCCGCCGAGTTGCTGGATGGCGAAGCCCGTCAGATCCTCGAACAAGCAGGCCGTATGCCCGAGCCGCGATTGCTGTTGCTGGCGGGGCTGATGTTGGCGGATCGTTTTACCACGATGGAAGAACGCGCCGAAAAGGCCGAACGTCATCTCAAGCGGTTGCAGGCCAATCCCGCGCGCGTCGAGGTGCCGATCATTCCTGCGGATCTGAAAGAAGCCATGGCCGAGCTGGCTGCGCGCGCCGAGGCTTTGGCTGAAAAACTGGCTGATCAGCAGGCCGATCCGACCTGACGGCAGCCAGATGGCATGACCCGCGCTGGCAGGCGCGGGGTCGTTGCGTTCAGGCCGTTCCGAAAAAGGCGGACAGGCTGTTGGCCACGGCTTCGGGGGCATCTGCGTGTAACCAGTGCCCTGCCTGTTTCAGCGTAACGATTCGGACCTGCGGAAAATATTCACGCAGCGCGGCCTGCCCGGCGGACAGGACATAATCCGATTCGGCGCCGGTCAGGGCCAAGACAGGGCCTTCAAAGCCAGCCCGAGGCAGGTTGTCGGGCCAGCCGACAAGATCGGGCATCCGTTCTTTCAACACAGGCAGGTTCAGCCGCCACCGGGTCCGGTCCGGGGTGATGTCCAGCGATTGCAGCAGAAAGGCGCGAATGCCGGCTTCCGGAATTGCCTCGCGCAATGCGGCATCGGCCTGGCTGCGCCGTCCGATCGAGGAAAGATCAAGCGACTGCATGGCGTCGATCAGGTGAGACTGGCTGTGGCCATAGGCGATCGGGGCGATGTCCATCACGCACAGCTTGCGCACCAGATCCGGGCGGGTCAGTGCCAGCGTCATGGCGGCCTTGCCGCCCATTGAGTGTCCCGCGACATCTGCCCGCCCACCAAGACCCTCGATCAGTTCGATCAGATCCTGTGCCATGGCCGGATAATCCTGTTCCTCGCTATGGGGGCTGTCACCGTGGTTGCGCAGATCGACTGTTACCACGGGGCGGTCCGCCGCGATCCGGCGTGCCAAGGCGCCGAGGTTCCGGCCCTGTCCGAACAGGCCATGGACCAACAGGACAGGAAGCCCGTCTTGGGGGCCGGTAATGCTGTGTTTCAGTTTCATGGCGCGATCCTAGGATGTCTGGAACCCAAGTGCCATAGCGTCTATCATGGCAACATGAAACGCGACGCAATCACCTATACCGATATCCAGCCAATGGCTGACGAGGTTTCCGGCCTGATCAAGGCACGTTTCGGCGGTGCGCGCCGCGGAGAGCAGCCACCCCTTGCGGTGATGCTGCGTCGTCGCGGCGGTGCCTTGCCGCGCAAGCTGCGCAACGCGGCGGCGCGCCTGGCAGAAGCTGAACGGCTCAGCGCCCAGCCAAAGGTTGCGCGCCAGCTGCGGCTTGACGGGCTGGATCGCGCGCATACCGAGCTGGTGGCCTATCTTCGTCCCTTGGGTGAAATCAGCCGCTGGCGGGGACGCGCGGTCAGTTTTGCGGCTTCGGTCTGTTTCGGGTTGCTTGTTCTGGGCGCGGTGATCGTCTGGATCATGGTGCAGCGCGGCCATATCTGACATCGATCCGCCTTGCATCTGGCGCAAGGCAGGTCCCCGAACTCTGCGCCTTGAACATGCTGCGCCGCAGCATGATGTTAG
Source organism: Paracoccus onchidii (assembly GCF_028294535.1). GTDB lineage: Bacteria > Pseudomonadota > Alphaproteobacteria > Rhodobacterales > Rhodobacteraceae > Paracoccus > Paracoccus onchidii. Next base: position 291,182 of record NZ_JAQBIE010000001.1, read on the forward strand.
GGCAAACACGAACAGGACCCATCCATGACCACCGCCACCGACAACCGGCAGGCCAGCCTTCGCAATGCCATTCTGGCACTTGCGCTGGGGGCTTTTGCCGTTGGTACATCCGAGTTCTCCGCCATGGGGCTGTTGCCCTATTTCGCCTTTGACCTGGGCATATCCGACCCGCAAGCCGGTCACGTCATCAGCGCCTATGCACTGGGTGTCGTCGTCGGGGCGCCGATCACCTCGATGCTGGGGGCGAAATTGCCGCGCAGGCGCTATCTGTCTGCCCTGATGGCGTTCTATGGGGTGATGAACCTGCTGGCAGCGGTGATGCCCGACCTCATGTCGCTGACGGTCATGCGGTTTCTGGCCGGTCTGCCCCATGGCGGATTTCTGGGGGTGGCAATGCTTTACGCGGCTGACGCGCTGCCGGCCGGGCAACGGGCGCGTGGTGCGGCACAGGTCATGCTTGGCCTGACGGTTGCCAACACGGTCGGCGTGCCATTGGCCGGGGTGTTGGGCCAAAGCATCGGCTGGCGGTGGGGGTTTGCCTTGCCCGGCGTTCTGGCCCTGATGTCGGCTTGGCTGATCCTGCGTGTTGCGCCGCGGGTCGGGGGCAACCCCGATGCACGCCCGCTGGATGAATTACAGGCCCTTCGCAATCCGAAGGTGCTTTGGATGCTTGCCGTCAGCGCAATCGGGTTTGGCGGTCTGTTCGCTGTTTATGCCTTTTTGACGGCAGCGATTCTTGCGACCACGCAGGCGCCGGGCTGGGCAATTCCGTTGACTTTGGCAATGTTCGGGTTGGGTGGAACGCTTGGAACCTGGGCTGCGGGCCGGGTGACCGGCAGTGTCGGACCGATCCGGGCGGCCTATGCCAGCTTTGCGGCCATGGCGATCACGCAGGCCTTTGCCTCTTATGCGGTTGGCAGCTGGCATCTGATGGTGCTTTCATCCTTTTTGCTGGCGGCGGGTGCCGGTTTGGTCATCCCGTTGCAGACACGTCTGATGGATGTGGCTGGCAATGCCCAGAACATGGCAGCGGCGATGAATCACGCGGCCTTCAACGCCGCGAACGCCCTGGGGCCGTTTCTGGCCGGGCTTGCGCTGGCGGCGGGATGGGGCTGGCGATCTTCGGGGCTGGTCGGAATCGCGCTTACGGTTGCCGGGGCGGTGATCCTGACACTGGCCGTCCGTCATGAGCGGGCAACCCCTGAGACGGCAAGCTATGCAAAATGACCTGACGTGAGGTCGAGGCAAATTCACGCCGCCAGGTGACGAACAACACCACGGCCGTGGCACCGATCAGTGGATATGGCCCTGCCAGCCAGGCCAGCGCGGCCAGCGCAAAATAGACGCTGCGCAAACCGGCATTGAAACTGCGCGCCGCCGTGATGTTCAACTCGGCGGCCTGCATGGCGCGTTCGCGGGCGCAGGGGTCGTCGACTTCGTTGGGGACCGCGGCCATCATGATCGCGCAATAGCCGAAAAGACGGTGGGACCAGGCGAATTTCAGAAAGGCATTGACCACGAAAAACATTGCCACAAGCAGCTTCAGCTCCCACAGGATCGCGGTGCCGCGTTCCAGCTCAAGCTCGCGGGCGATGCCGCGCAGCTGATCGGTGTCGCTGACCAGGGCCAGAATCCCCCCCGTGGCGATCATGCAGGCCGAGGCAAAGAACGCCGTGCCATCGCGCAGAGTCGACAGGATATTGCCGTCGAATATGCGCGGGTCACGCGTCAGGAACTGCAACATCCATTCGCGGCGGTATCGTTTCATCAGCACCGAAACGGATTGGCGGGATTGGGGCGGGTTTTCCGTGATCCAGCCAATACCCAGCCAGATGACGAACAACAGCAACACCGCCGCAATATCGGCGATATCCAGGGCGAGCGGTAGAAAAAGATCGAGGTCCATAACGGTTTTCTAGGCTTCGGGCGCGCGGCTTGAAAGCCTTATGTTCAAACAGTATCGTTTTCACGATGCCACCAGATACCGCCATTGCAACAACAGGTTTCGCGGCGGTCAGGGAGCGGTTGCCGTGATAAAGATGCCCGAACCAGATGCGCATGTGTTGGCAAGACGATCCGAGATCGTCGCGGCCCTGCGCCGGATTGCCCCGGATGCCGTGATCGATGATCCGGCCGAAACACGGGTCTATGAATGTGATGCATTGTCGGCCTATCGCTGTGCGCCTCTGGCGGTGGTGTTGCCACGCAGCACCCAGACCGTGTCCGAAATCCTGGCATTGTGCCACAGATTGAAGGTGCCGGTCGTGCCGCGCGGTGCCGGAACCAGCCTTGCGGGCGGATCGATGCCGACGGCGGATTCCGTGGTCATCGGGCTGGCGCGGATGAACGAGGTGCTTGAGATAGCACCCGATGATCGGCTGGTGCGCGTGCAGGCCGGCCGCACCAATCTGTCGGTGACATCCGCGGTCGAAGGACAGGGCTTTTTCTATGCGCCCGATCCTTCCAGCCAGCTGGCTTGCGCGATCGGGGGCAATATCGCGATGAATTCGGGTGGTGCGCATTGTCTGAAATACGGGGTCACGACCAATAACCTGCTTGGCGTCAGGCTGGTTTTGATGGATGGCACCATCGTCGATCTGGGCGGGCCGATGGGCGAGGTGTCGGGGCTGGATCTGATGGGGGTGGTGTGTGGGGCCGAAGGGCAGCTTGGGATCGTGACCGAAGCCACGTTGCGCATATTGCCGCGCCCTGTCGATGCGCGTCCGGTCCTTGTCGCCTTCGACAGCAGCGAAACGGCCGGTGCCTGCGTTGCGGCCATCATCCGTTCGGGTGTGCTGCCGGTGGCGATCGAATTCATGGACAGGCCCTGCATCGCCGCAACCGAGGCACATGCACAGGCCGGCTATCCGGATTGCGAGGCATTGCTGATCATCGAGGTCGAAGGTTCGGAACCCGAAATCGCCGAGCAGTTGCACATCATACGCGACATTGCCCGGTCATTTTCGCCGATCGAGTTTCGTGAAAGCCAAAGCGAGGAAGAATCGCGCCGCATCTGGCTGGGCCGCAAGTCGGCATTCGGGGCAATGGGGCAGCTGGGTGATTATATTTGCCTCGACGGCACGATCCCGGTGTCCGCGCTGCCCTCTGTTCTGGGTGAAATCGGGCGGCTAGCAGATCAGTATGGCCTGTCGGTCGCGAATGTATTTCATGCCGGTGATGGCAATATGCATCCGTTGATTCTGTATGATGCCAATTCGGCTGGCCAGTTGGACAAGGCCGAGGCCCTTGGCGCTGACATCCTGCGCCTGTGTGTCAGGGTCGGGGGCTGCCTGACCGGTGAACATGGCGTGGGGATCGAAAAGCGCGATCTGATGTCCGAGCAATATTCGATCGAGGATTTGCAGGCACAGATGTGGGTCAAGGATGTGTTCGATCCTGACTGGCTGCTGAATGCGGCCAAGGTATTCCCGCTGCATCTGTCGGGGGAACGGGTCGCGGCGGCCGGGCGGGGCGATCACGATGCGGCCTGAAAACGAAGCAGAACTGGCCGCACGGATCCGGGCCGCGCAGCAGCCTGTATCGATTGCCGGGGGCGGGACGCGGCATCTTCCCGGCGAAGGGCTTGGCACGCGCCTGGATATGACTGCGATTCAGGGCATCACCTTGTATGAACCCGAAGCGCTGACATTGGTCGTGCGCACCGGAACGCCGCTTGCCGGGGTCGAAAAGCTTCTGGCCGATGAGGGTCAGATGCTGGGGTTCGAACCAGGCAGGGCCGCCGCATCGACCATTGGCGGTGTTTTCGCCGCGAACAGCTCTGGTCCCCGGCGTATTCAGCTGGGTGCGGCGCGGGATGCGCTGATCGGGGTGCGGTTCGTCGATGGCAGCGGCAACATGATCAGCAATGGCGGACGGGTGATGAAGAACGTCACCGGTTACGATCTGGTCAAGCTGATGGCGGGAAGCCGCGGCCGCCTGGGGGCATTGACCGAGGTCAGTTTGCGCACCACGCCCATTCCCCGCGCCAGTTGCACGCTTGTGCTGGGGGCGTTGGATGCCGTTGCGGCGCTGCCTGCATTGATGGCGGCACTTGCAAGCCCGCTTGATCTGAGCGGCGCGGCCTGGGCGCCCCATCTGGGTGCCATCTTGCGTATCGAAGGCCTGCCGCACTCGGTCGATCTGCGTGCGCAAATGCTGAAATCCCGTTTGTCCCCGTTCGGGGATGCCGAGATCCTGGACCACGATCCCTGGCCCGCACTGCGCGACCAGCAAAAAGAAGCGGGCCACGATCGCTGGCAGGTTTATTGCCGCCCGTCCGCGGCTGCCGGGATACTGGAAAGCCTGCCGGTGCCCGAATTCATCGATTGGGGCGGTGCCTTGATCCAGTTTTGCCTGCCGGGCAATCAACTGCCCAATCTGCCACGGTTTTCCGGATATGCGCAGCGTGTCAGTGGCGCTTCTGCGGCGCGGATCCCGGCGCACGATCCGGTTGTGCAGCGATTGGAGGCCGGTTTGCGCCAGAAATTCGATCCGCGCGGAATCTTTGCCGGGGGGGAATGATGCAAACGAATTTCTCGCCCGAACAGTTGCAAGATCCCGCCATTGCGCAATCCAACAAGATCCTTCGCAGCTGCGTTCATTGCGGGTTCTGCACGGCGACCTGTCCCACTTATCAGGTGCTTGGCGATGAACTGGACAGCCCGCGCGGGCGGATCTATCTGATCAAGGACATGCTCGAAGCCGGTCGCCCAGCCGACGAAAAAACGGTCAAGCATATCGACCGTTGTCTGTCCTGTCTGTCATGCATGACGACTTGCCCGTCGGGTGTGGACTATATGCACCTGATCGATCATGCGCGGGTGCATGTCGAAAGAACCTATCGCCGTCCATGGCGGGACCGGGCGCTGCGTTGGGTGTTGAAATCGATCATTCCCCATGAGCGGCGTTTCAGATTGGCGCTGCGGGCGGCGCGACTGGCGCGGCCCTTCAGATCCTTGCTGCCGGACCGCCGCTTGCGGGCGATGATGGATATGGCACCCGCGATCATCCCGCCGCGCAGCCCGCGTGATCATGGTCAGGTCCTGCCGGCACAGGGTCCGCAACGGGCACGTGTGGCATTGATGATCGGATGCGCGCAGAGGGCGTTGAACACCGATATAAACGATGCCACGATCCGCCTGCTGCAACGTGCCGGCTGCGAGGTTGTCATTCCCGAAGGGTTCGGTTGCTGTGGTGCCTTGTCTTTGCACATGGGCAAGGAAGACAACGCCCGTCAACACGCCCGTGACAGCATTGCCCGGTTGCGCGCCGCTGATGCGGCCAGGCCGCTGGACGCCGTTATCATCAACACCTCGGGCTGCGGGACGACCATCAAGGATTATGGACATTTGTTTGACGGCACCGAGATCGGGCCGGACGCCGCCCGGATTTCGGGCCTGGCCAGGGATGTGACCGAATTTCTTGCCGCGCATGGCCTGCCGGACGTGACACGGCCGGGATCGCTGCGCGTGGCCTATCATTCGGCTTGTTCGTTGCAGCACGGACAGCAGATCAAATCCGCGCCCAAAAGCCTGTTGTTGCAGGCAGGATTCGAGGTTGTCGAACCCCGCGATGCGCATCTTTGTTGTGGTTCCGCGGGAACCTATAACCTGCTTCAGCCCGAGCTGTCGCAAGAACTGCGGAGCCGCAAGGTCGCAACCTTGGAAGAGATCGCGCCACAGGTCATCGCCGCCGGGAATATCGGGTGCATGATGCAGATCGGCGGAGGGACCGAATTGCCCGTCGTCCACAGCGTCGAGTTGCTGGACTGGGCGACAGGTGGTCCCATGCCCGCAGGGCTGAAAGGCGCAGTCTGATTTCTGCGCCTTGCAGTCTTGAACCCTTGTCATCCACGCCTAAGTTAATTGCACCGGCGGCCACAATGGCGTCGGTGTGAAGGCCCGCCCGGCTGACGGGGGGCATCATGAACATCGCTTATGGAAGGATGTGAACCCATGCGTAATTTTGACCTGACACCGCTTTATCGTGCTTCGGTCGGTTTTGATCGTTTGGCCGATGTTGTTGATCGCGCCATGACAGCTGACGTCGCCGCGCCGACCTATCCGCCCTACAACATCGAAAAGACCGGGGAAGACAGCTATCGCATCTCAATTGCGGTTGCAGGATTTTCCGCCGATGATCTGAGCGTCGAGATGCGGGACGGTGCCGTGATCGTTTCGGCACGCAAGGCCGAAGAAGACGAAAGCCGCAGCTATCTGCACCGCGGTATCGCAACCCGTGCATTCGAACGGAAATTCACCCTTGCCGATCATGTGCGCGTTGAAGGTGCCAGTCATTCCGACGGCATGCTGCATATCGAATTGCTGCGCGAAGTGCCCGAGGCGCTGAAACCTCGCCGCATCGAAATTGCAAAGGCAACGCCAAAGGTTGAAAAGCTGGACGCCTGAGATCCGGTGAAGAAACGGCCCGGGGCATGTCCCCGGGCTTTGTCATGCGCGAACCCGATTCCGGCAGGTGTCAGAGTTTTCGCCGCGCATTCAAGGCCGCGCTGATCGTGCCGTCATCCAGATAGTCAAGCTCTCCTCCGATCGGCACGCCATGGGCCAGGCCGGTGACAGAGACGCCGATATCATGCAGCGCGTCGGCGATGTAATGGGCCGTGGTCTGGCCATCGACCGTTGCGTTCAGCGCAAGGATGACCTCGCGGATCTTCTGCTGATCGATCCGCTCGACCAGTGCGGGAATGCCCAGATCATCCGGCCCGATCTCATCCAGAGCAGACAGCGTGCCACCCAGCACATGATAGCGGCCCCGAAAGCTGTTGCCGCGTTCCAGAGCCCAAAGATCGGCGACATCCTCGACAACGCATATTTCGCCGGTGTTACGGGCGGGGTCGCTGCATATCGCGCATATATCGCGGTCGGTGATGTTGCCGCATTCCAGACATTCCCGCGATTGCGAGGCGACCCGATCAAGCAATTGGCCAAGCTGGGTCATCTGCCCGCTGCGTTTGCGGATCAGATGCAAGACGATGCGCCGGGCCGAACGTGGACCCAACCCGGGCAGGCGTCCCATCAACGTGATTAGCGCCTGAATGTCGTCGCTGCCTTCGGCCATCGCGTCAGAATGGCATCTTCATATCGGCAGGAAGTCCGAGCTCCTGGGTGATGCGCGACATTTCCGATTGCATCTTGTCCTGGGCGCGCCGTTGCGCATCCTTGATCGCGGCAAGGATCAGGTCTTCGACAACTTCCTTTTCGGTCGGTTGGAAGATCGACGGATCAATGTCCAATCCGGTCAGTTCGCCCTTGGCGGTCGCGGTCGCCTTGACCAGGCCGGCGCCAGATTCGCCCGTGACCGTCAGCTTTTCCATATCGTCCTGCAATTGCTGCATACGATCCTGCATTTCCTTGGCGGCTTTCATCATCTTGGACATGTCGCCCAATCCGCCCAATCCCTTGAACATTCCTTCAGTCCTCATCCTCGAAGGGATCCCATTCCTCGACTTCGGCAACGGGTCCCTGTGTTAGTTCATGTGGGTTCGCCGCGCCTTCGGCAGCGACATCCTCGGCGATTGCAGTGTCATGTGTGATCCGCGTCACGTTTTTCAACGAGGCACCGGGAAATGTGGCCAGAACCTGCTGCACGATCGGCAGTTCCATGGCGCGCTGACGTGCGGCTTCGACCTCGGCGGCGCGGGTTTCGGCAATTGTCGCTGATCCGCCTTCATTGGTGACGGTCACGGCCCAACGCTGGCCCCCGCACCAGCCGCGCAGTCGCTCGGCCAGTTTTTGCGCCAGATCGGCCGGGGCATTGCCGCGTGGTTGGAATTCGATACGGCCAGGGCTGTATTTGACCAGCGCCACATGGTTTTCAACCTGCACCAGCAGCAGCATATCGCCCATGCGCCGGATCAGGTCCAGAACCGATGCGAAATCGGGAAATGCCGCATGCGAATCTGGTGAAACGGCCAATGCGGTGGCCGCACCTGAAGGTTGGACAACTGCCCGTGCCGGCGCTGCGCGGCGGGCCTGCGGCGCCTGCGCCGGGCCACCCGCCGGTGCGTTCTGGCGCGAAAACTCGCCCGCAGTCTGCGATTGCTGAACTTTGCGGATCAAGGCGTCAGGGTCGGGCAGATCGGCGGCATGAGTCAACCGAATGATCGCCATTTCGGCGGCCATCATCGCGTTCGGAGCTGCCGAGACCTCTTCCAGGGCTTTCAGAAGCATCTGCCACATGCGGGTCAGCACACGCATCGCCAGCCGGCCGGCCAGATCCTGACCCCGTGTGCGTTCATCGGGGGAAATCGTGGGGTCCTCGATCGCGTCGGGGGTGATCTTCACCACCGAAACCCAATGCGTCATCTCGGCCAGGTCGCGGAGCACGGCAATGGGGTCCGCGCCTTCTGCATACTGCGATTGCAACTCGGTCAATGCGGATGCTGCATCACCGCGCAGGATCATTTCGAACAGGTCCATCACCCGGCCCCGATCAGCCAGACCCAGCATCGCACGAACCTGATCGGCCGTGGTTTCGCCTGCGCCGTGGCTGATCGCCTGATCCAGCAGGCTGGTTGCGTCCCGCGCCGAGCCTTCGGCCGCACGGGTGATCAGCGCCAGCGCGTCCTGCGCGATTTCAGCACCTTCGCTGGAGGCGATCCGCGACAGCAGGGCGATCATCACCTCGGGTTCGATGCGGCGCAGGTCGAAACGCTGACAGCGCGACAACACCGTGACCGGCACCTTGCGGATTTCGGTCGTGGCGAAGATGAATTTCACATGGGGCGGTGGCTCTTCCAGCGTCTTGAGCAGCGCGTTGAACGCGCTGGTCGACAGCATGTGAACCTCGTCGATGATATAGATCTTGTAACGCGCGCTGGCTGCGCGGTAATGGACCGATTCGATGATCTCGCGGATGTCGCCGACACCGGTTCGCGATGCGGCATCCATTTCCAACACATCGACATGGCGACCTTCGGCGATCGCGACGCAATGTTCGCAGCTGCCGCAAGGCTCGGTCGTGGGACCGCCATTGCCGTCAGGGCCGATGCAATTCATGCCCTTTGCAATGATTCGCGCCGTGGTCGTTTTGCCGGTGCCCCGGATCCCGGTCATGATGAAGGCTTGCGCGATGCGGTCGGCGGCGAATGCGTTTTTCAGCGTTCGCACCATTGCATCCTGGCCAACAAGATCGGCAAAGGTTTCAGGCCGGTATTTCCGGGCCAGAACCTGATAATTTTCTTCGCTGTCGCTCATCCGCCACCCGATATTGCCGCGCTACTCTAGCGGTGCCGCCCTTGGGCGACAACCGGTTCAGGTCGCGTTCTGGGCTGTTGTTCTTCCCGAAGGTTCATGCAGCGACCGGAACTTTTCCCAGGCTTCGTTCAGGCTGCGGGTGCGGGCCTCGGCCAGACGAACCGCCTCGGGGGGCAGGCCCCGCGCGATGGCACGGTCGGGATGAGCCTCAAGGATCAGTTGGCGCCAGCGTTTCCGCGCCTCGGGCAGGGGGGTGTCGGGGGCAACGCCCAGCATCTGGCATGGCGGGCAGCCCGCATGTGGGTCGTGACGATTGCGAATCGACAGGATCCGGGCCTGGGTCACCCCGAAAATGCGGCCCACCTCGTCGATGAATTCGACTTCGTTCTCATGCATGTCGCCATCGGCGACGGCAATGATGCAAAGCCCTTCGATCACGTCTTCCAGAACCGGATCGCCAGCGGGGAACATCGCCGCGATCCTGCGGGCCCAGGCATCGAATCCCGCCACGTCCTGACGCGCCAGATCAAAGACCCGGGCGGCGTTCTTTTCTTCGGCGCGGGGAATGACGAACACCCGGCGAAACGCCGCAACCTCAGAGCGGGCGACCACGCCATCCGCCTTTGCCAGCTTGGCCCCCAGCGCGATAATGGCAATGGTAAAGGCGACCGAACGTTCGGGGGGCGTTACGCTGCGCTGATTGCCCAGCAAGACGGCCAGGCGATCGGCAATGCGCTGCCAAAAGCTGCGGGGCTTTGGCAGGTTGGGGCAGGGCGGATGGTGCGCGGTTGTATCCATGACACCACAATATCCGGCTTTCTCGTCGGACGGTAGGGCGAACCGGTCAGCCCGCCCGTCGTCGTTCAGCCGCGATGCGCGCCTGCGGCCAGTTCCTGCACAAAGGCCAGGATCTCGCCGACGGGCCGCTTTTCGCCGATCATCTTGACGATGGCCGAGCCTACAACGCAGCCATCCGCGATTGACGCGATGCTTTGCGCCGCCTCGGGGGTGGAAATGCCAAAGCCGACAACAACGGGGAGGTTGGCCGCCTTCTGGATGCGGGCGACCTCTGGCGCCACTTCGGCTGCATTCGCCGCAGCGGCGCCGGTGATGCCGGTGACGCTGACATAATACAGGAAGCCACTGGTATTGGCGATGACGGCGGGCAGGCGGCGGTCATCCGTTGTCGGCGTCGCCAGGCGGATAAAGTTCAGCCCGGCCCGCGAGGCGGGAACGCATAATTCGTCATCTTCCTCAGGTGGCAGGTCTACCACGATCAGACCGTCGACACCCGCATCTGCCGCATCGGCAAGGAACTGGGTCACGCCGCCGCTGCGGGCATAGATCGGGTTGTAATACCCCATCAACACGATCGGGGTGGTCGCATCGTCCTTGCGGAAGGCCCGGACCATATCCAGTGTGCGCGTTACGCTGCCGCCTGTGGCCAGGGCCCGCTGGCCGGCCGCCTGAATCGTCGGGCCATCCGCCATCGGGTCCGTGAAGGGCATGCCAAGCTCGATGATGTCGACCCCCGCAGCAGGTAGGCCGCGCATGATCTCCAATGCGGTCGCATCGTCGGGATCGCTTGCCATCATATAGGCGACAAACGCCTTCTTGCCCTGCGATTTCAGTGCCGCGAATGTGTCATCGATTCTGGTCATGGCCTGTCCCTGAAGTACTTGCCCCAAGCACTAGCCCCGTTCTTGCGCTTTCGCAATGCGCACCGCGGACTGGACTTGCGCCCTGTGGACGCCTAAGTAACCGCGAAATTCAGGAAAAGGTGCATCAATGGGCTTTCGCATGGGAATCGTCGGGTTGCCGAATGTCGGTAAATCCACGCTGTTCAACGCGCTGACGAAAACTGCCGCCGCGCAGGCCGCGAACTTTCCCTTTTGCACGATCGAGCCGAATGTCGGCGAGGTCGCTGTCCCCGATCCGCGTCTGGATCGACTGGCCGGCATTGCGGGCAGCAAACAGATCATCCCGACCCGGATCACCTTCGTGGACATCGCGGGTCTGGTGAAGGGTGCCAGCAAGGGCGAGGGGCTGGGCAACCAGTTTCTGGCCAATATCCGCGAAGTGGATGCCATCGCGCATGTGCTGCGCTGCTTCGAGGATGGCGACGTGACCCATGTCGAGGGGCGCGTCGATCCTCTGACAGACGCCGAGGTGATCGAGACCGAACTGATGATCGCCGACATGGAATCAATCGAGCGTCGTCTGGCCAACCTGACCCGCAAGCTGAAGGGCGGCGACAAGGAGGCCGTCGAACAGGAGGGCCTGCTGAAACGCGCCCTTGCCGCGCTGGAAAACGGTCAGCCCGCCCGCACGGTTGAAATCGCCGAGGATGAGCAGAAGGCATGGAACATGCTGCAACTGCTGACCTCGAAACCGGTGCTGTATGTCTGTAACGTGGCCGAAGACGAGGCCGCCAGGGGCAATGCCCTGTCCGACAAGGTTGCGGAAATGGCCAGGGCGCAGGGCGCGGGCCATGTCGTCATCTCGGCCAAGATCGAGGAAGAGATCAGCCAGCTCGACGCCGAAGAGGCCGAGATGTTTCTGGGCGAGATGGGGCTGGACGAAGCCGGTCTGGATCGCCTGATCCGTGCGGGCTACGACCTGCTTGGCCTGCAGACCTATTTCACCGTCGGCCCCAAGGAAGCCCGCGCCTGGACCATCCGCAAGGGCACGCTGGCCCCGCAGGCGGCAGGGGTCATCCATGGCGATTTCGAAAAGGGCTTCATCCGCTCGGAAACCATCGCCTATGACGATTATGTCGCCGGCAATGGCGAGGCGGGCGCCCGCGACGCCGGCAAGCTGCGCGTCGAAGGCAAGACCTACGAAGTGGCTGACGGCGACGTGCTGCATTTCCTTTTCAATGCCTAGTGTGATGCCATCAGGATATGTTCACCGCTGAGCCAAGGTGAACTGCTCGGATGTGTTCCAGAACATGGCGGCGGCCCATCTCGAGGCGCCGCCATTTTGCGTGCAGCAAACAAACGCTTGCCTTGATTCATTGCGATTGCAGAAGCCGCTGAAAAAGCCCTTGTCACTCTTGGGCAAGCTGAATATACGGATCAGCGGAGACGTGGCCGAGTGGTCGAAGGCACACCCCTGCTAAGGGTGCAGGCCCGAAAGGGTCTCGAGGGTTCGAATCCCTTCGTCTCCGCCACCGCACACAATATGTTGTTATTGAAGGGTTTTCTTCTCGATGTCCAAAGACGTGTTGTCCAAATTGGACCACAGCGAGGCCGGGAAAGAAGACATGCGATACCTCATTCAACCTCGTGGCCCCGGCAAGAGCTGGGTATTCCGTTATGTGACCCCGCCTGAACTGGTGGGCGTTCCGAACCCATGGGATGGGAAACCTCTGGGCAAGGAGATCAAAAGGGGCCTCGGGACCCGACACCTCCCTACAGCTCGCAAGAGGCGCGACATGGCGCTGGGTGACATCCGTAAGCTTGAAGACTGCCTGAGCGACGGCGCGGCTTTCTCCCTCGCTTCAGCTGTAGAGTGGCGAGAGGCCATAGCTACAGCCCGGCAAAGCGCTGAAGACCCCCGGTACGTCGGTATCGAACTCGTCCTCTATGACAAGCTTGAGCAAGCTGAGGCCCGTGGTCTCCCCCTCGACCAACTGAAGCGTTTTGAATAGCCCCGCGTTTCCTAGACGCCTTCGGGTCTCGGTTTCCGCTGCCGTTCGAACTCTACGGGCGACAGCATCCCGTTTCTCGCATGCTTGCGCTTCGGATTGTAGAACATCTCGATGTAATCGAACACATCCTGCCTGGCTTTTACGCGGGTT
>NZ_JAQBIE010000002.1 GCF_028294535.1 Paracoccus onchidii
CCAGTGCATCCAGGGCGAACCCTGTCCGCGCCGATGTACTGACCCGCCAGCCGACGATCTGGCGCGCGTCGGCGTCGATGACGAAAGCGACATAGACGAAGCCTTTCCAGGTGGCGACGTAGGTGACGTCGCTGACCCAGAGCATGTTGGGCGCCGGGACGCGGAATTCGCGGTTCACCTTGTCCAGCGGACATGGCGCTTTCTTGTCGGGGATCGTCGTTCTGTGCGGCTTGATAAAATTGCATCCCTGTGCGCCTCGGTAAAATCCACCATCACGTCGACCGGCGGTCGAGCATTTCAGGCCGCGCTCGAAGCGATGCCGCTGCTGCCTTCGATCATCGCAAAATAGGCGCTCGCCTTACGCAGGATCTCGTTCGCCTGCCGGAGCTCCCGGTTCTCCCGTTCCAGAGCTTTCATCTTCTCGGCCATGTCGGTCGGGGTGCCTGCGCGCTTGCAGCTGTCGACCTCGGCCTTCTTGATCCACTCGGTCAGGTTTTGGGGCGCACAGCCGATCTTCGCGGAAATCGACATGACTGCCTGCCAGCGCGATCCATGCTGCCCCTCGTTGTCGAGAACCAACCGCACGGCCCGCTCGCGCACTTCAGGCGAAAACTTATTCGTGGTCTTGCTCATGATGCTCCATCCTGATCAGAAGTTGGAGCCGCCGAAAAACACCGAGAGGTTCAAAGCGGATCGGAGGCGTTGGTGCATTTGGTTGTTGGAGTGAGCTGCCCACAGTTCTGTCGCAAAGTTTCCGGTTCTGTGGCATTCTCTTGTAGATCAACGTTGTCAGGTCGTTGGCGAGGGACTTGCGGCGTGATCAATGTCAAAGGCGTACACTTTCCGAAGTCGGCGATCCTACACGCGGTGTTCTTCTACCTGCGCTATGCTGTTTCCTATCATGATCTCGCGGAGATGCTGGCGGAGCTGGGCGTCACCGTCGATCACGCGACCCTGAACCGCTGGGTGATCAAGTTCACTCCGCAGATCGCGGCTCGGGCGAGGAAGCGGCGGGCGGCCACTTCCTGACGGATGGACGAGACCTACATCAAGGTGAAGGGGCGCTGGATCTACCTCTGCCGAGCTGTGGGTCGCGATGGGCAAACCCTTGATTTCATGCTCTCTGAGCGCCGCGATCTGGCTGCCGCACGGCGGTTCTTCACGCGAGCGATCAGCACGAACGGTGTGCGAGATATACGCAAAGGCGTCGCGCCCTGTCAGTACGGAGCGGTTCGCGCGAATTTGCTGATCTAGAACTCGATCTCGATTTTCTCTGCCGCAGGGACATCTGCAAGTGTCTCGTCCACCATCCTCAGTGCCTCGAGGTCGACCAGAATCATCGAGAAGGCTGCGCCACCTTGCTGAGCTACGCCTTCGGGTTCGAAGGTCAAAACGCGCCCACAGGTAGAAGCTTGCTCGGCATAGTCCACGGGCATATCGGTGATTGCCCAATCCCAGGGCGCCGGGTGCTTCGACAGGTCCGGGGAACCGTCACCGCCGTCTCGCACTTGCCATTCGCTCACTGCCACGCGGCGCGGGAAATGCGTGCGGCAAATGGCCTGCGCCGCGCCGGGCGTGCCGTCGAACCAATACATCCGTTCACCAGCCGCCGAGTCGTCTTGTATCGACGGTGCGCCGTATTTTTCGATCAACGTTTGTTGAATCGTGTCGAAGGGCAAATCGCCGCGTGGCAGTTGAAGGCGGCGTAAAATGGCAAGTACCGGCCCCTCTGGTCCGGGCGCGGCCAGCGTAATTGCCTCGGTGCCCTCTGCGGCCACATACATCCGCTGATACAAGGTCGATCTGACCTGAGCCGTGTCGGGTTCGACTATGGGTCTTTCCAGAACGGCAAGAAGGCCGCCGCGCTCCTCAATCACGGCCTCGGCTTCGGGCAGCGTCATTCCGGTATGCAGCCCGAGCAAATCCCAATCGCTCTTCGCAACGGTCAGGTCGGGCAATTCGGGCCAGTCATCATCTGACACCGCGGGCGCGTTCTGGACTGGGGGCGGCGCAGTCCCGGTGGCATGTTCAAGGGTTTGCGAAACCGCATCCAAAGCGGCTACGGGTGAGGGCGCCACCTTTGCAACAGGCTGGCTGTCCATGGCTTCGACCTTCGGGGGTGGATCGAATTCCAGCCGTGCGATGGCTGTCTCTCGGTCGAAGCTGTGCGAGACGTTCATTTGCTGGGATGGCGAACCTTCCAACGGAAACAAAAGCAGCTCTCGCATATGCGCTTGCACTGCCAGATGATCCGACACGCTTGGCGCAGATATATCAACACGGGCATAGAAATCGAGCGGACCCGACCGCCGTCGCGCCGCCTCGAATGCGCGGGCATCATCAACGGACATCGGAATGAACAATTCCTTCGTATCGATCTTAGGCTGCACCCTGCGCGCCACGGCGGCCTCGATGGAGTCCTGCGTTGGCAAGACAAGTTGTAGCCCATTCACAGGCCAGGCCTTGCGTTCCAGATCATAAGCGCCGAGCGTGATGCGACCTGCGACCCACGGGGCTTCTTCCTTGGCCTGTTTGACTTGCTCGATTGCCGTTTTGGCAGCTGCTAACGCGTCAAGCCGCGCGAATGTATCACTCCTGTGCAGGTTGGCGCGATCCATCGCCGCGTTTAGATACGTGTCGATATCCTGCCCTTGCAGCTCCGCCGCTTGCGCGGCAAACCACCATGGCGTTGGCAGAAACACCCGATTCTGCGGATTGGCTGCGGCCTTTGACGCCGCAAGGACCGGGCGCGCGACGACCTGTCGCGCACCACCAATTCCGGACTCGGTAATTTCGAATCCTTCTGGTTGGAAGATGGCGACGAGCGCGGGCCCCGCGCTGCCTTCCATCTGCATGGGCTCCGAGATGCGGCCCAGCAGCGCGACATCTTCTTGATTTCGACCTTGGGTAAGCGCGGGATCGATGGGTTCGCTTTCGACCGATGCGTAAGGCGCGGGAAAGATCAGGACAAGTTCAGTGTCAGGCACGCCTCGCTCGCGTGACGACAGCTGTGTCCAGGCAACATGTTCCAACGGTTGATCTGTTTGCGCCGCAATCTGGCGCGCAGGTTCCTCGGCAATGAAAAAGTTGGCAACCGACAGGCGCGCCGGCCCTTGATCGGCGGTGGGCCAGGCAGGCAGGCGAACCCTGACGCCATCGCCGGATGACGCGGGCGTCCTCAGCGCGGCCTTGAGGCGCGTTGCATCCATCTCGGGCGCGGTCTCGAACAGGCGAAAGGCTGGGCTTCCTTGCCGCAAATCAACTGCCTCGGATGGCAGGTTTCCGGTAGGTGCTTCAAACTGTAGAACGACTTCTTGCGGCGCACCACTCCAACGCAATTCTACCGGCCCGGTGCGGCGAAGCGATTGGCTTACTTCTGTCAAGCCATCCGGTCCCGCCCGCCCATTTGGATTGCGAGCCACGGATAGCTCGGCGTCGAAGGCAAGCATCAGCGGCAGCAAACGTCCTTGGCCTTGCGCATCGTGGCCAATGTACCGCCGCGCAAGGTCTTCGACCCGTGCGGCGTCCATCTTTGACCGTTGGGGCACAGCGGCGGCAAGATCGGTGTCGGGCTGGTTGAGATGGCAGCCATTTGCGATCATCCAAGCCCAGTCGACCGTGCTCGTATCGAAATCATAGGCGCGATCAATCGGACCAAGCGGACAGAATGCGCGGACAGCGATCGGCAGATCCAGCTGTTCGGCTTTGGCCGTGCGGGCGACAATCGTTGCTGCGACCTGCTGGAAGCGACGGCGATCGAACTCTGTCGGCAAATTCTGCGCGGCGCAGGAATAACGCGATGCGCGCGTATTCTTGAAGCAAGAATTGTTCTCGCTATCTGTCATGCCCGAGGCGGACAAGCCGAACTGCACGATTTCGTCCTGTGCATCGCGCGGCAATAGATCGAAATAGCGTCGCAGGGTGCCCCGCGTCCCTGCCAGCCCTTTTTCCAGATCGTCCGAGCCCGCAATCCATTGCGTATATGCAAGGCGGCGCGTCCATTCCTGCTCGTGGTCCTGAACGCTCAGGCTGCTCAGTAAGGGAACGATCTGCCTGCCCAGATCGCTTGGGCTGTAAAGAATGCGCCCGTTCACGGTGACAAGGCCGCCTTCGGCAGAGACCGCCATTGCTGCACCCGTTTCGGCGACTTGCGCCGTGCCATCCGTAGCCGCGGCCAGACCGGGAGATGTGGCGGGAAGCTCTCCGCCCAGCACACTGAGGCGCCCCTTCATCGACGCCTGCAGGCAAGCCACGTCGTCATTACAGGCGTCACGTTCGGCAAGCCAAATTCGCTGCTCGGCGAGGCGGCTGTCGGAGTTGTCGACTTGCCTTTGCGCGGTCCATGCATCTCCAAGCACACGGTCCAGCGCGGCCAGCGCAGGATCTGCACAAATTGCCTGTTCGGTCGGGGTGGCAGCACGGGCGCATTCGAAACTTGGACCGATGGCGCTTGGTATATCGCTAAGTTCTTTCCACTCGGACCGGGTCAGCGTGCCTGTGGCAGGCCGTCCGAGGCTTCGTTGGAAGGCCAGAACCGCTTCCTGCGTCTGCCGTCCGCCTTGTCCGTCAACCGGGCCTGCATCGAAGCCCAAGTTATTCAGCGCCGCCTGAATGCGCGCGGCGTTCTGATCCATTTCGGATGCCGTCAGCAATGGGTCGCCAGGATCACCGCCAGCTGCTGCTTTGCTTGGCGCAACATCCACGGTCACGTGGCTGACTTTGCCGCCACGGCTCCAGACTTCGACCTTCAGCACGGTGCCACCATCGCGCAGCGCTCGTGCCGCCGCCTGACTGATTGATCCGCGTGCAAGAAGCGAACCCATTGCCGCCCGCTGCTTGCGCGATGAAAAGGTCGCGTCCACTGTGTCGCCGGGTTGGCGATGTCCGAAGCGATGCACATTGGCGCGGTCCTGTGCGAGGATCGCGCCAATGTCCGTAAGCCCCGTGCCCGAGGAGTTGCGGCGATCCACCGGCGCGATTTCCGCGCGATAGGTTTCAAGAAGTGTTTGCGCATCTGCCGTCGCAGGTAAGATCGCGATCAGCGCCCCTAGTGCCGCGGCCCTCAACCGGTCAGTCATCTTCCGCCTCCTTCCAGCATCCGTCCATACAGGATCAGTTCCGGGCGGTACTCGAAATGCATACCATCGAAATGATGCCATTTTCCGCCCCATATGAAACCTGATCGTTCCATTGCCTCGATAAGGCTCCACGGCACACGGTTGTCATAGTCACCCACCGCACCCTCGGTCGCCCCCGTCCAGCGCCAATAGCCGCCAAGCGACGCGTTTATGTCGATTGCGATACCCCATGAATGTGGGCTCAGCCGGTCAGTGCCGGAAATCCGCCGCCAGACATAGCCGCCGCCAACAGCTTCGAAAAAGGGCGCAAGTGTCGCTCGATGCGGCGCCAAAAGCGTGAAGGCAGCGCGGAGTTGGCAGGCCACGCCATTGCGTGCCGTTACATGGAAACGCGCGCCGCCGAAGGTAACGGTTTCCAGCTCGGCTTCCACATCGGCGGGGCTGTTGCCATAAAGCAGTGCGAAAAACGCGCCATCGCGCACGCGGCCCGGATCAAAAAACGGCTCTGTGCGATTGTCCAGATCACGAGACAAGGGGTAAGCCGGAATGAACTGGTCACCCGTTGTCGGCGCATCAAGGTGGGCACGAGGAGATCGTCCTGTGGGACCCGACATCGGAAACAGGCTGTCATCCGGCCCAATCAAACTGTCTTTGTCTGCGCCCGGTCTCAGCGCGGGATATGCAAGCAAGATCGCACTGCGCCAGTCGGCTGTCGAAAAGTCCGTCGGAATAGGCTCGGCCAAGAAATCCCGCGGCGCACAATGCTGCGCGCTAGTACTGCTGCCAAATAAGCCCGAGACCAGGACGGCCGCGGCAAGCAACTCTGTGAAACCTCGAAGCACGCGTGCCCCCGTCTTGTCCCGGTTTCCCCATGAGATTGGAGCGAACTGTCGTAATAACGGCAATGATTGCACTTTAACCGCGACGAATAAAGTTTTTCGTTCAAGCTGTTTCGGGATTAAGCCGCCGGCCATCTCGCGAAGACAGCCATCTCGGGCATGGTCGTTGTCATCGAGGAGGAACTTCCGGCGCTCGTAATGGACGACGAGGCTCGCGCCGACCTGCCGCTGGTCGCGGCTGCAGAGGATGTCGTTGAGCCGCGAGGCGAGCAGGGGGGCTGGCCAAAGCGCAGGTTGTGACGCGCGATGAGACCCGGCAGGAAGGCATTGGCGGCCTCGATGTCGCCGATCCCGGCAAGGCGCAGTTCCTTGAGCAGCCGGTCCTGCAGCGTCCGGTTGGCGCGCTCGACGCGGCCCTTGGCCTGGCTGCTGTTCGCGCAAAGGATCTCGACGTTCAGCTTGCTCAGGGCGCGACCGAACTGCGTCATGCCGTGCCCGCTCCGGGCCTCTTTCCTGTTCACCCGAAAGACGCTGTGCTTGTCAGAATAGAAGGCCACCGGCAGGCCATGCTCTCGCAGATAGTCCGCGAGGGCCGCAAGATAGCTCTCGGTCGATTCCGAGCGCACGAAGCGCAGCTGCATCAGCCGGCCGGTGGCGTCGTCGATGAAGACCAGCAGCGTGCAGGCAGGGCCGCGATCCTCGAACCAGCGATGCTCCGAGCCATCGATCTGGATCAGCTCGCCCAGGGCCTCGCGCTGCAGCCGGGGCTGATGGACCTGCCGCCGCTGTGTCCGGCTCTGCCACAGGCCCGCAGCCATCATCCACTGCCGCAGGCTCTCGGACGAGACGCGGATGCCATGCCGCTCGGCCAGCTTCTCGGCCGCCAGCGTGGGCCCGAAATCCGGGTAGCCGCTGCGGATCAGCGACAGGATGTAGTCGCGCTTCAGATCGCTGATCCGGTTGTTGGACGCTCGCCCGCGCAGCTTGTGGCGCACCGCCACGGCACCGTCCACCCGGACGTCGCGCACAAGCCGCTGAACCTGGCGCTGGCTCAGACCCAGCACCTGCGCCGCCGAGGCTGTCCGCAGACTGCCATCCAGCACCTGCGCCAGAACCTCGATCTTCTGCAACTCACGTGCGCTCATCAGCAGAAATCCCATGACGCTGTCCCTCGTGATCGTTTTCCGGTGCCGCAAGCGTCATCCGTCAGACCCGAGCCGACAAATCAACTTTGCCAGTTCGCGACATTTCTATCTGGTTTCTACAAGAATTTATACAATAATCAATCTTATGGAATATTATATGAATGATTGGTTCAGGTGTCCCTCACTGTCAGATGTTTCTGATGAACAGTCAGCATATCAGTGGTCTTTGGATGCTATAAGCCATCGCTATTTGCGCTTGACTGCAATCCGTCAGAGTCTTGTGAACAAGCATTCAGCACCACGGACCGCTTCACAAGACACGGCGGCACCCTGGATCACATGAAGGACCACCCATGCCGATTACATCTGACAGCCGCGTCGATCTGGACCGCTTTTGGCACACCATCGAAACCTCGGGTCGGATCGGTCAGGGACGGCCGGGCGGCCTGTCGCGTCTGACGCTGTCGGATGCCGACAAGGAAATGCGAGACCAGTTCGTGGCCTGGTGCCAGGATGCGGGTCTCAGCGTGGAAATCGATGAATGCGGCTCGATCTTCGCGCGGCGGGCAGGCAGCGATGACAGCCTGCCGCCGATCCTGATCGGCAGCCACCTGGACACCCAGATCAACGGCGGTCGTTTCGATGGCATCGCGGGCGTTCTGGCCGGGTTGGAGGTCGTTCGCGCCCTGAACGAGGCGAACCATGTCACCAAACGCCCCATCGTCATCGTGGACTGGACCAACGAGGAAGGTGCCCGGTTCTCGCCGCCGATGGTCGCGTCGGGCTGTTTCGTAGGCAAATATTCGGTGGATTGGGTCCATGACCTGATCGGCGATGACGGCACCCGATTCGGCGACGAATTGAAGCGCATCGGCTATGACGGAAGCCGCCCCTGCAAGGCGGGCGAGGTCGACGCCTATTTCGAACTGCATATCGAACAGGGTCCGATCTTGGATACCGAGGGGCGCGATGTCGGCATCGTCACCGGCGGCTATCCGGTGCGCGGAATGCGCGCCTCGTTCGAGGGCAAGACCGCGCATACCGGCCCGACGCCGATGGATCTGCGCCGGAACGCGCTGGTCGCGGGCGCGCGCTGGCTGACGGCGGTGGACGATATCGGTTGGGATTATGCGGTCCATGACGGCAAGGCCACTGCCGCGCGGCTGACCGCCTGGCCGAACAAGCCCGGCATCCTGTCCGATACCGCCGAGGCCGTCTGCGACGTGCGCCATCCCGACCCGATCACTACCCGTGTCATGGCGGAAAAGATGCGCCGCTCGGTCCACGAGGCGGCCGCCGTGGCGGGCTGCACCGCGACCATCGAGGATGAATGGGAATGGGGCGGCGACATCTTCGATGCCGGGTTGATCGACAGCATCCGCAACCACGCGATCCGTCTGGGTGTGAACTGGCGCGATATCCAGTCGCAGGCCGGGCATGACGCCTATTTTCTGGCGACGCATTGCCCGACCGCGATGATCTTTGCCCCCTGCAAGAACGGCATCACCCATAACAACGAGGAACATTGCGAACCGCAGGATTTCGATGCCGCGCTGAACATCCTGCTGCATGCCGTCGTGGAAAGGGCCGATCGTGACTGACACCTTCCTGACCGAGCATCAGCTGGAAACCGCGCTGGACTGGCGACCGCTGGTCGAAGAACTGCGCGACTGGTTCGCCCGCAATGCCGTCGTCGCCCCGCCCCGTCAGGTGTTGCCGATCAGGCAGCCCGATGGCAGCGAGGCATCACTGCTGATCATGCCGGCCTGGATTCCGGGCGAATCCATTGGCGTGAAGATCGTGACCTTCTTTCCCGAAAACCCGCAACGCGGGCTGGCGACGATCAACGCGGGCTATATGCTGTTCGATGGCGAAACCGGTCAGATGAAATCGGTGATGGATGGCGATGCGCTGACCGCGCGTCGAACGGCGGCGGCATCCGCGCTGGCGGCGGATTATCTTGCCCGCAAGGACGCGCGGAGCTTGCTTGTCGTGGGAACGGGTCAGCTGTCGCGCGCGATGGCCGCGGCCCATTCCAGCGTTCGCAGCCATGATCGCATCATGGTCTGGGGCCGCAATTGCGACAGTTCGGCCCGGATTGCGGGGGCGATGCGCAATGACGGTCTGCCCGCCGAGGCGGTCACTGATCTGGAACAGGCCTGCCGGAACGCGGATGTGATCACGACGATCACGGCGGCGACCAGCCCGATCATCCATGGCGACTGGCTGCGCCCCGGCACCCATCTGGATCTGGTCGGTGCCTTCCGCGAGGATATGCGCGAGGCGGACGATACCGCGCTGGGTCAGGCACGGGTGTTCGTGGACAGCGTCGACGGCGCGATGAAATCGGGCGATCTGGCCCAACCCGCACGCGCGGGCCTGTTCGACCCGATCCAGATCGAGGCGGATCTGGCCGAACTGGCGCAGGGTCGTCATCCGGGGCGCGGATCGAACGCGGAATTCACGCTGTTCAAATCGGCAGGCGTCGCGATCGAGGATCTGGCCGCGGCCGAACTGGCCCACCGTCAGGTCACATCCTGATACATCGGGGCCAATTCCTCGACGGTGCGGACAAAGGCACGTTCAGCCCCGCTGAGATCCTGTTTCGGGGCATGGACCAGATACACATCCGCCCCGATGGGCCGGTCCGTGACGCGGATCGGCCATAGCACGCCTTCATCGATATCGGCCTGCACCGGATAGGTCGGCAGCAGGCCGATCCCGATGCCCGACACGATCATGCGCTTGACCTCTTGCAGGTTTGAACTGACGCCGGTGATGCGGTTGCCGATATTCGCGCTGGCCTGAAGAACCGCCATCGGTTCTAGCCCCATCCCTTCGCTTGCGCAGGTGAACGAGATGAACGGTTCCTGCCGCAACTCGCGCTCGCTGATGCTTTCGCGACCGTAAAGCGAATGCTCGGCCCCGCAGAACAGTTTGAACTCTTCCCGAAAGAGGCGGATCGAATCCAGGTTCAGCACCGGGCGATTCAGCAGACAAAAACCGATATTGATGTTGCCCTTGCTGATATTGCGCACGATTTCATGGCTGTTCTTCGCCTCGACATGCAACCTGACCGATGGATGGCGTTGGTGGAACAGACGCAGCAACTCATTGATCAACGGCGACGCCAGGTTAGAGATCACCTGATAGCGCACCTCGCCGCGCTCTTCTTGCAGCGGGTCTTGCGCCAATTGCGCAATGCGGTCGGCCCCGTGGAACATGTCGCGACATTCCTGATAGACCTTTTCCCCCCTCAGGGTCAGTTCAAAGTGACGGCTGTCGCGGAACACCAACTGACATCCCAACTGGCTTTCCAGCTTTTGCAAGGCGTTGCTGACCGATGGCTGCGAAATACCCAACCGTCTGGATGCCGCCGTGATGCTTTGTTCCTGGGCAATCACATAAAATGTCCGCAGCAAGTTCCAGTTCAGATCATTTTGCATCAAAGCTGTGGGTCCCTTGTGGCAAGGCAGGCTAGATAACACAGCATATGCGGAAATACAGATGCGAACTATAGCAAATGCCTATGACAACCACCTGTCTTCGGCATGCCCGAATGCCGCTTCCCGCATAGTGTCGGAACCTGTAAAGCGCTAGGCATATTTCAGTTTCTGACATGGAGATCGCTATGGACATCAAACGCATCGGAATCGGCCCGCGCATGAGTCAGGCCGTCATTCACGGCAACACCGCGTATCTGGCCGGCCAGGTCGGCACACCGGGTGCCGATGTGGCGAGCCAGACCCGCGACTGTCTTGCAGCCGTCGACAAGCTTCTGGCCGAGGTCGGGTCGGATAAATCCAGGTTGTTGCAGGTCATCATCTGGCTTGCCGACATGAAGGACTTTGGCGCCATGAACGAAGTCTATGACGCCTGGATCGACCCCGCCGCACCGGCAGCACGGGCCTGCGGTGAAGCCAAGCTCGCCACGCCCGAATATCTGGTGGAATTCATTGTAACCGCCGCTGTCTGATCTTGTCATCGGCGACCCGCCTCCCCTGCCCGCCCCTGCATCAGATCGATGCTGGGGCGGTTTCGTTCCAGCCTGACCCCGCTGGTCGGTCGGGCAATTGCATCTCGAATGGGCAGCTACATGACGGAACGTCGGGTCATTGACTTTGGCTGTGCTATTCTTGGAATAGCCTGCGACTATTTGCGCGTCAGGCGCGTTCAGATTTATCGTTGACCAGATCCAAAGACCAGAGGATGACCACCACGTGACGCATTCCCGATAGGCCAGGACACGCGCCGAACCAGGCCGGGTTTCCCCCCCGCGCCCCGCATTGCCCGAAAGGAATCGGGCAGCTTGCGGTCGGCAGACAAAGAACAAGACGCAAAGACAACTTGTGAGGTAACCCCATGAATCGTTTGATGATCACGGCAGCGACGGCTGCACTTGTCCTTCCCGCGGCCGCGATGGCGACAGATTTGCGGATGCTGACCAGCTACAACATGAACGCGACCTATACCAAAGAGGTCGCGATGCGCTTTATCGACATGGTCGAAGAAGCCTCGGGTGGTGAGACCAGCATCAATCTCAGCGGTCCCGACGTCATTCCGCCCTTCGAACAGCTACAGCCTGTCGGAGCGGGCGTGTTCGACATCCTGTATACCCACGGCGCCTATCACACCGACACCACCGGCGTCGGCGCGGCCATGGACGCGGTGTCCGTCGATCCCGCCAAGGTCCGCGAAGCCGGCATCTGGGATCTGGTCGACGCCCATTACGCCGATCTGGGCCTGAAGCTGATCGCGGTGCCGCCGCTGGGATCGTCGGGCTTTCAATATGTGCTGGAAGAGCCGATCGAGGGATCGCCCGGTCTGGACGGTCGCCGCATCCGGGGCAGCGCGACCTATACCAACATCACCGAAGGGCTGGGCGGCGCGCCCGTGCTGATGTCGTCGGGCGATGTCTATTCGGCGCTGGATCGCGGCGTGATCGACGGGGCCGCATGGGGCCTGAACGGGGTCAAGGATCTGGGCTGGCACGAGGTTGCCGGCTATTTCTCGAAGCCGACCTTCGGGCAGACCTATACCTATATCCTGATGAACCTGTCCAAGTTCGAATCCCTCGATCAGGCCGAACAGGCGCTGCTGCTGGAACAAGGTCGCAAACTGGAAGAAACCAATGCCGAACTGCTGGACGGTCTGGCCGTTCAGGAATGGAAGGAACTGGAAGAGCTGGGCATGCAGCCGACCGAGTTCGCCCCCGAGGATGCCGAGCGCCTGGACGCGCTGGTCAACGAAGGCATCTGGCAGCTTGGCCTGGACAAGTCCCCCGAGACCGTCGCGCAAATGCGTGAATTGGCGCAGGAAAACGGGCTGACCGAATGACACAAGGCCGGACATTCGGCGCGGGGATCTGGCGCGCGCATGATGCGCTGACCCGCGCCGGGTTCCTTCTGGGCGGCGCCGCGCTTGCGGGGATCGTTGTGACCTTCCTGATCGAGGTCGTCGCCCGTTATTTCTTCAATTCGCCGACGCTGTGGTCGGCCTCGGCGGTGGCGTATCTGCTATGCGCCGCGGCCACGCTTGCGATGCCCGAACTGGCCCGCACACGCGGCCATATCGGCATCACCATTCTGGAAGAAAAGCTGCCCACGGCGACGCAGGCCCGCTTCATCCGCATCATCGCGGCGCTGACCGCGATCGTCTGCAGCTTTGCCGCCTACATGATCTGGGTCGAGGCGATCCGGCAGGTGCAATCGGGCACCAGCACATCCTTTGCGGTCAGGATCCCGAAGATCTGGCTGTCGGGGCTGATCTGCTACGGCTTTACCGGGACGGCGATCTACTATCTGCGGGCCGCGCTGGCACCCGACAGCCTGCCGTGGAACGCGGACGAAGATCCGCAGGAAGGACTTTGATCATGGATTGGCAACTTGCGCTTGGCCTTGGGGTCACGTCGTTGATGGTGCTGTTCGCCCTGGGCATCCCGATCTTCGCGGCCTTCCTGACGATCAATGTCGCGGGCACGCTGTGGCTGATGGGGCCTGCGGGTTTCGGGATGTTCACCAACAGCGTCTATAACACCGTCACCTCGGAAACGCTGTCGACCATCGCGCTGTTCGTCCTGATGGGGGAATTGCTGTTCAGGTCCGGGTCGATCGACGTGATCTTCGATTCCCTCGACACGCTGATGGGCAAGATCAGGGGCCGCCTGTATTTCTTCGTGATCGCACTGTCGACGCTGTTCGGGGCGCTGTCGGGATCGGCGCTGGCGGTGACGGCGATGCTGTCGCGGTCCGCGCTGCCGACGATGCGGGATCGCGGCTATGACGAAAAGATCTCGGTCGGGCTGATCCTTGGCGGTGCGGGTCTTGCACCGATCATTCCGCCCAGCCTGCTGGTCGTGATCATCGGCTCGCTGGTCGATGTGTCGATCGCGCGGCTGCTGATCGCGGGGATCATTCCCGGTCTGGTGCTGGCGGGACTGTTCGTCGGCTATACGCTGATCCGCATCTGGGCCGACCCGTCCAAGGCACCTGCCGGCGACGACGACCACGACCGCTCGCTGCCCGCGACCCTGGCGGCAATCGGCAAGATGCTGCCCTTCAGCATCATCATCTTCGCCGTTCTGGGCCTGATCATGCTGGGCATTGCAACGCCGTCCGAATCCGCCGCAACCGGCGTGTTGGGCGCGATCCTGGTCGCAGCGTTCTATGGCAAGTTCTCGTTGAAGATGTCGGGTAAGGCGCTGATGTCGTCCCTGCGCATCAGCGCGATGATCATCGCCATTCTGGCCTGTTCGCAGCTGTTCAGCCAGCTTCTGTCCTTTACCGGCGCGACGCGCGGTCTGGTCGAGGCCGCGACAGAATTCGACCTCAGCCCCGCCTTGATGCTGCTGTTGCTGATGGTGATCCCGCTGATCGCCTGCATGTTCATCGACCAGATCGCCTTCATGATGGTGGTCGTGCCGATCTATGATCCGCTGGTGTCGCTGTATGGCTTCGATCCGGTCTGGTTCTGGACGCTGTTCCTGATCAACCTTGCCGTGGGCAGCCTGACACCGCCCTTCGGCTATAACCTGTTCGCCGCCAAGGGCAGCGCGCCCTGGATCCCGATGCCCTCCATCTATGCCGCCGCCATTCCGATCTGCCTCTGCTTCCTGATCGGAATCCTTCTGTTCAGTCTGTTTCCAGGGATCATTACCTGGCTGCCGGGGTTGATCTGATGACCGCTTATACTATCGCACCCATGCCGCCGCAGATGGATCCGGCGCTGCGTGACCGCCTTGGCGGCTGCGAGCCCGCGACCATCGGGCATTTCCGCCGCAACGGCTTTGTCGATCCGCAAATCACCTGCCGCCATGCCAATGGCCCGGTGGCCGGGACGGCCGTGACGATCGCGCTGCCGCCGGGTGACGGAACGCTGTTGAACCACGCGCTGCGGCTGCTGCGTCCGGGCGATTTCCTGATCGTCGATCAGGGGGGCGACCGCCGCCACGCCTGCTGGGGTGCCGTGCTGACCGATGTGGCCTGCCGCATCGGGCTGGCGGGTGTGGTGATCGACGGGCTGGCGACCGATGTGCTGGCAATCCGGCAGGCGGGGCTGCCCCTGTGGTCGCGCGGACTGGCCGCGCTGACGACCAAGCTGGCCAATGGCGGCGGCGCGATGAACCATCCCGTCTCGGTCGGTGGGGTCGTGGTCAATGCGGGCGATGCCGTCCTTGCGGATGAAAACGGCATCCTCATCATGCCCGCATCCGAGGCCGAGGCCGCTGCCACCCACGCAGCCGAGGTCGAGGCCGAGGAACGCCGCATCCTGGCACGTCTGGCCAATGGCGAGGTGCTGCCCGATATCAGCGGCGCGACACGACTGGTCGAGGGGTGAACTCGACAAATAGGATGTTCGGGCGACTGTTCGAATGACGGTTGCCCGCCATCACCCCATGACATCAAAGCCCGCGACTAACCCCGAAAACACGATGTCCGGTCCAGCAGCCAGTCGCGCAAGGTTTCGGATGCCGCTTTTCTGGCCGAACTGCGGGGCAGCGCGATCTGATACCAGACACAACGGACAACACGGTCGTCCAACCTGACAAGACGATCGTCTGAAACCTCCTGTCTGCACAGGATGTCATCGGCCAGGATCACACCCTCACCGTCAACACAGAAGAAATCACCGAAGCACCGCAAAGCTAGGCCGATTTCTGGGATAGAGACCGTTTCGAGGCCAGCCTCGGCCTACCCAAGAGTGTGAATTTCCATGTGCTCGATGTCGTCGCCGCGACCTTTCTTGGCGGTCCCGACGCCCTGCGCAGCCATGACGGAATTGTCGCTGCCGTCGAAAAGGTCGCCGAACTGCATCAGAATGTGGCGTTGTGGTATACGGGCGAAAGCCAGATGGAACAGTCGTTGAAGAATTACGACGTCGTTGGCGGCATGTATTTCCATGACATTGCCGGGTTGATGGCCGCCGACGGACATCCGATCAAATCGCTTTTCCCCAAGGAAGGGAACGTGGTCGATTTCAACTCGTGGACCTTGACGCATGGATCGCAAAAACAGGACGAGGCGCATGAATTCATGGAGTTTTCCTGTTTGCCCGAAATTCAGGCGGCAATGTCGCGCAGCATTGGCACTGCCCCTGTCGTGAACCCGGCCATGACCGGGCTTGACACAAGCGAGTTGGCTGCCGTGACCGGAACCCCCGCCATTCACGCACCCTATGATGTCTATGTCGATGACGAGACATTCATCAATGAAGCCTGGGACCGCATGGTCGCGAAAGCGTAGGAATGGGAGGCGACAGGATGTCTGATCTTGTACTTGAAAACCTGCGCAAACAGTTTGGCAGCTTTGTCGCCGTGGATGGCGCGGATCTGACTTTCGAAAACGGGAAACTGACGGCACTTCTTGGGCCATCGGGCTGTGGCAAAACCACCCTGTTGCGCATGATCGCCGGCCTGGAAAGCCCCAGCCGCGGAAAGATCATGCTGAATGGGCAAGACATTGCCCCGCTGACGGCTGAACAACGAAAATTCGGGATGGTGTTTCAGTCCTTCGCGTTGTTTCCGCATCTGAATGTCGCACGCAACGTATCCTACAGCCTGCGGATCGCTGGTGTGGATGCCAAGACACGTCGTGCCCGGGCTCAGGAATTGCTGGAGCTGGTGCAGCTGGGCGACAAAGGCCGCAACCGGATTGGCGAACTGTCTGGCGGTCAACGCCAGCGGGTCGCGATCGCAAGGGCGCTGGCCCAGAATCCCGAGATATTCCTGTTGGACGAACCGATGTCCGCCCTCGACGCCAAACTGCGCAACGATATGCAGATGGAACTGCGCTTGCTGCAACAGCAGCTGGGTATCACGACCATCGTTGTTACGCATGATCAACGCGAGGCGATGACCATGGCCGATCGGATTGTCGTCATGAGTCAGGGCAGGATCGAACAGGTCGGCACGCCGCAGGAAATCTATCATCGCCCCGCCAATCCGTTCGTGGCGTCATTTATCGGCAATGCCAATCTTCTGCAGGGGCGGACGATCAAGAATGGTGTGCGTGTGGATCAGACCGAACTGATCGTAAAAGGCCAGGGAGAACTTGTGCCCGGTGCAGAGGTGACCGTGTTTTGCAGACACGAGGCCGTCCGCCTGTCCACAGACAGCTTGGGGGAAAATTGCGTTCCGGGCCTGGTCACCTTCGTGCGCGATGAAGGCGTGGCCCGTGAAATACATCTTGAGACACCCGTGGGGCGTATCACGGCGGAAATCCCCGGCAGCTTCCACGAGACCGTCCGGATCGGTGATCGACTGATCGCCGAACTCAGCCCCGACACACTACATCTTCTGCCGGTTGCCGAAGGTGTCGCAGCATGACAGCATTGCCCCTGCCCGCCCGGTCACCTTTCAAACGCCTCGGCCTACTGCATGTAGCGGTCATCCTGACCCTTGCAACGATTCCGTTCCTCTTGGTTTTTGCCATCAGCTTTGGCCACAAGGTCGAAGGCGCTGCCTGGGTCTGGAGCCTGGAGTTTTCGAACTACAAGCGGTTCTTTGTCGGCAGCGATTACCCCGACACCGTGTCTTTTCTGTATCTTAAGTACCTGTGGTATTCGGTTTGGTACGCCTTGGTCGCGGCGGTGCTGGCTGTGGCCACGGCGTTTCCCTTTGTTTGGCAAATGATCCGCCTGTCCCGTCGCGCCCAAACCCTCTGGCTGGTGTTTTTCCTTTGCAGCCTGACCTTTTCCGAAGTGTTTATCGTGATGGGATGGGACATTCTGATGTCCAACCGTTCCGGATTGCCAATGCTGTTCAGGGAAACCGGCATAACCGATTGGCTGAAAGCAAATGGTGGCCTTGATCTATTGCGGGAATGGGGTCTGGCGACACCGCGAAATGTCCGTTTCAAGCCCAGCCAATTCGCCACGATCCTGACTTTGACCTATCTGGTCTGGCCTTACGCGGTAATCCTGCTTTATCCGCCAATCTCGAAGATCGAACGCGAAGTCATCGAGGCGGCACGCACAATGGGGGCCGGCCCCCTGACCGTGATGCGCACGGTGGTGACACCGATGGTGCGCACCCCACTGATCGGGGCCGTGCTGCTGCTGTTTGTCTTTTTGCTCGGTGCCTATGTGACCATTGCCGTCTTTGCCGATCCGTCCAGCCATACCTTGTCGATTTCGGTCTACGAGGCCGTGCGCGGCGCAACATTGAATGCACCATTCGGGGCAGCGCAGGCCGTCATCCTGCTACTGACCGCCGCCGGTGTTCTTGTCATCGGACAACGTTTCATGTCCGCAAAATCCGGGGGGCGCTAATATGGGAAAGCTTCTTTCGCGCGGGTTCATGTGCGGGGCCGCCATTTGGATCATCTTTCCGATCATCGTCGTTTGCCTTGCCGCATTGAATAGTGGTCGTACGATGTTCTTCCCGCCCGAGGATCCGACCCTTGCCCGATTTACCGAGTTCTTTCTGACCGAAGAAATCTGGGTCCGTTCGCTGCGCACGTCGTTTGTCGTGGCATTTTCCAGCGCGGGATTGGCGGTTCTGGCAGCCTGGCCCATTGCCTATGGCCTGTGGCGTCGCAACGATCGCGGCTCGAAACTGATAGCGGGGCTGGCCTTGATGCCCTTCGCCCTGCCCCCCATCGTGTTTGGCGTCGGGTTGGTCTTCTTTTGGGGTTACCTTGGCGCGCTTGGGAATATCTGGTCAGGCATAATCAGCCATGCCGTATTGTTTCCGGCGCTGCCGCTGACCACATTGTCGATCGGGCTGCAATCCATCGACCGCGCGCATCTGGATGCGGCCGCAACCATGGGCGCAAACGAGGCAACCGCCTTCCGGACCATCATCCTGCCTCAAATGCTGCCGTTTACAGCATCCGGATTTTTCTTCGCGCTGGTTCTCAGCTTCAACGAATTCATCGTGATCTTCTTCGTGTCCGCCTCGGGATATTCGACGGTCACAGTGCAGATCTTCAACTCGCTTCGGAACGGATTCACCCCCACGATGGCCGTCGGCGCCATCACTTTCCTTACCATTTCCGCCCTGGTCTTTTCCCTGATCGCGCGGTTCGGAAACCTGCCCCAGCTTCTTGGGTCGGACAGCAGCAAATCATCATGACGGAGGCAGAAACATGCGAAACGGTCAATCCAACAAGCGCCCTGATCGATGGCAAAGCCGTTCTGATTGTCATCGACATCCAGAAATCGACCTTTGCGCCCATTCCCGATGACAAACGCACGATCGCCCATATGCCCGATTACGCGCAGCGCATGGCACGCACCAGGACCGCCATCGATCGTGCACGCGAGGTCGGTATTCCCGTGGTCTTCATCCAGGAAATACACCGCGCCGACCTGGTGGATCTGGGCCGCGAAACCGACGGCGACGAAGATATCCACTGCCTCGACAACAATCCCCTGACCGAACTGGCGGTGGAAGAGCTGGGCATCCGCCCGGATGACTACAAAATCCAGAAGCGCAGATACTCGGCCTTTTACGGCACCGATCTGGACATCCTGTTGCGCGGCCTGAAGGCCGAAACGCTGATCCTGACGGGTGGCCTGACTGATGTCTGCGTGCACTACACCTTTGCAGATGGACATCAGGGTGACTATTTCTGCCGGGTGATTGAAGATTGCGTCGCAGGCTCAAGCGAGATCGCCCATCAGGCTTCGCTGAAGGCGATGGAATATCTGCAACATGGTGCAGTCCGCCCTCTGGATGAAGTGATCGCCGCCATGACGCCGCAAGCCGCTGCGTGATCGCGCCCGAGGGCACTTCCGGCGCGATACCTGACATCCGGCATTTGACATCAAGACGTCACCGATCTTTCACAGATCGGTGACGTCATCGCAGACAATCAGGACGTCGGATCAATCCGTGCCGACGTCAAAGCCCTGCAAAACCGCAACGCCTGCCCTGATATCGTCGGTGAAGGGACGATCGGTTTCGACAAACGGCACGTCTTGGCGGTAACGCGCCAGCAGGCGCGAGGTGGCCTTTCCCAGATCCTCGGTTTCGCGCAGATCGACAGCTTGCGCCGCATGAAGCAATTGCATCGACGAGATCTTGTAGCCCAACTCGATCAGGCTTGCGAGGTTGGCCACAGCGAGCGGCGTGTTGCTGGCAACATCCTCGATCCCCGCCGAGGTTCCCATGCCATCCAGCGATACGGGCAGCGACAATTGCCGGGATTCGGCCAGCAATGCGGTCAGCGGAACCTGCAATGCGCCGAAAGCCAGGCCGGAATTCCCTTGTGCCGCCAGAAAGCGTGGCAGTTTCGTAAGGGACGGGTTTTCGTATCTGATGGTTTGCATCACCGCCGAGCGCATGACCCGGGCCAAGGCCAGGTTCAGTGCCTCGACCTTGTCACCGACAGGTAGCAGCTCGAAATTTGCCGTCGGGTAGATCGCACCGGCGTCACCGACCTGATATGCCTCGACCTGCGCGGACGCGCCCTCATATTGATGCCCAGAAATCGTGGCGGGATTGTCATCCGTATGGTTGATCTGGATCGTCAGCGCCGCGTTCAGCGCCTCACTGGCCTCGATTGCAGACCCCATGGCGTATGCCATCGTGCGATAGGACAACGGATCCTGCAAACCGCGGCTGTCGGACGGTTGCCACAAATAGCTGCTATCCAAGGCGTCCCGGATTTGCGCCGACGCCTTGACCATGCCCGGGAAAGGGCGAATGGTTGTGGTTTCTTCCAGGAAGGGCGCGACATTACCGTTGAACCCTTCCAATGCAAGCGCGAACGCCACGGCCTGCCTTTGAAGGTAGGCATCGGCGTCATGCGCCAACAGGGCCGCGTGGCCCGCCGTCAGCGCGTTCGAGCTGATGATCGACAGGAAATCCTTGCCGACCGGCGTGACGGGCGAAAGTTCCGCCTGGGTCAGTGCCTCGGCTGCTGGCATTCGCCTGCCCTTGTAGTCAACCTGCCATTCACCGATCATGGCCAGCCCGACATGCGCCGCCAAAGTGATGTCTGCCTGCCCCAACGATCCCCGTTCAGGAACGACTGGCACGATGTCATGCAACAGGAACTGACGATACATCTCGGCGATATCGGGCTGGATCCCGGTTCTGCCGGTCAACATCTGGTTCAGCCGCACCACCATGCCGGCACGAACCACATCGCGATCCATTGCATCACCAAACCCCGCCGCATGCGCACGCAACTGTCCAAGGTTGAATGCGCGCGACAGGTCAAGCAATTGATCATCCAGAACCCGCTTTCCGTCCTCGACCTGGAATGCCGGGCGATCCTTGTTCCAACCGACCCCGACCGTCAGTCCATAGACCGCAACACCTTGGGTTGCGGCATCCATGACAAGATCGAAGCCGGATTGCAGCCGCTGTTGCGCTGTTGCGTCGATGGTAATGCCCGTCGCGGGATCACGGGCAACCTCGACGACCTGTTCAATGGTCAGATTGGCGCCGTCCAACACCAGATCATCCGCAAATGCAGCCCCCGCCATCATGGTTGCTGCGGTGACACCGGCAACCAGATTCCGAATACATGCCGAATTCATTCGACCCTCCGAAGATAGAATTTTCCTGATTTTTCGAGTCTGTCGCAGGCACCCCGCGGCGCCTGCAACAAGGTCAGACAATGACCGGGCCAAGATGGGCGGCGGCCACCGCCAAGGGGATGCTCAGCAGGACACGGATCGCCCAGATCAACACCAGATGTGGCACCTTGACCGGAATCTCGGTTGCCAGAATGCAGGGGATCGACCCGGCAAAGAACAACAGCCCGGATACGGATGTGACACCAAACAGGTAGCGCGACATCATTGGCGCATCCGTCAGCATGCCGGTCGGAAAGAACATCTCGGCCAGGGCCGCGGCCATCGCTTTGGCGGTCAACATCGCTTCGGGCACCTGAAGCAGCGACAGCAAAGGATAGAAAAGCAATCCGAGCCAATCAAAGACCGGAGTATACATGCTGAGCAACAACCCCAGCAATCCGACCGAAACACCCGTCGGCAAGATCACCGAAGTCATCTTCAATCCGTCTTTGACGTTTTCCCACAGCAGGCGCAGGAAACCCGGATTTCCTTCAACACGGGTCAGCGCGGCTTGCATCGCCGCAGCAAAATATCCGGTCGCGGCGACATCATCTTCCTGGTGACCGTCTTCCGTATCATCATACCACGAGATCGGTGGTATGCGGGCCGTGATGGCGGTGACGGCGAAGGTAACAAGCAATGTCGACCAGAAATAGTAATTCCAGATCGACAACAGGCCCAGAACCTTGGCCACGACAACCATGAAGGTCACGGAAATCGTCGAGAACCCGGTCGCAATGATAACGGCCTGTCGAAACGAATAGGATCTTGTCAGAAACATGCGATTGGTGATCAGCAACCCGATGGAATAGCTGCCGACGAAGGATGCCACCGCATCAACCGCCGAATAGCCCGGTGTGCGCCAGATCCGCCGCATGACCGGTTCCAGAAACACGCTGCAGAACTCGATCAGCCCATAGCAAATCAGGAAACTCAGACCGATCGCGCCGATCGGAACGATCAATCCCAGGTTCAGGACCAGCTTTTCAAACAGGAACGGCATCATGCCCGGGCTTGTGATGACCGCAGGCGCGAAACCGGCGAGATAGGCGACGGTTGCGATCAACCCCAGCACCTTGAACGCGGAAAACACCATACTGCCCCAGGACTTGCGCCAGCTTCCGTCAAGAAACGGAGCCAGCGCGCCATAAAGGATCAGCAACAGCACAAAGGCTATTGCCGCGGGGCGGGCATGATCGACGATTGCGTTGGCGATATGCACGGGCAGGATCGTCGCCGTCCCGGCTATTGGCAATTCAACGAAAAAGATGACGATCCCGATCAGGCTGAGTGAGACCATCTTGAACAGGGTCGAGCCCCTGCCCGGTCGTCGTTCCAGGGTTTTTTCCATGAGTGCTCCCGTTTCCGGAATGCCGCCGCATCCGGATTTTTGTTGTTATTCGTTTTTGACAAGGATCCGCGCCGGCAGACGCAGTTGGATCAGGCGATCACGTAGTCGGCAATCTTGGCATCAAAGATGTCTCTGGTTGCCTCCAGCACCTTCAGATGCGCGGGATGCGCACTGTATTGGGCCAGCCCGTCCGCATCGCGAAACTTCCACAAGGTTGCATAGTCCAGGGAATGCGGTTTGCACGAGGTATCCCATCCCAGTTCGGAATCCAGAACAGTGTCGATCTGACCGGGCAGTTCCTGGATCAGCTTGACCGCTTTCACGACGCGCGGATCGTCGCGTTCGATCCCGTCCTTCAGCTTGAACATGACAATATGTCTGAGCATCAGATTGCTTCCTTCGCGGTTTGACGGCGCGACAAGGTGGCACCGATTGTGTTGCTGATCAGGCGCGTAATCGCGACCGAGGTAAGGTTGTGATTGTCGAATTCGGGGTAATGTTCTGCAAAGCCGATCCCGCGCAAATTGCAGCGTGAAACCAGATCGCGGATCATGTCCACGCCATCATAGAATTGCAGTCCGCCGGGCAATGGAACGCTGGTGCCGGGCATAACGGACGGGTCGAACCCGTCGCAATCGATGCTGATATAGACATTCGCGCCATCAGGAAAATGTTGCAGCGCGACACCGACACCTTCGCGGACAACTTCACGGGCCGTAACGATGGCATTTCCTGCCTCAAGCGTGTCGTCGTGATCACTGACATGGGCGCTGCCGATTCCGCGCGCACCGACATGAACAATTTTCGCGACATGCGACATCTCGCGAATGCGGCGCATCGGGCTTGAATAGCCACAGCGATGCCCATCAACATTGTCGCGATAATCTAGATGCGCATCGATTTGCAAAACATGAATATCCGTGAAGGCATCCAGCCCTGCGCAAATCGGGATCGGGGTGGAATCGTCACCGCCCAGCACGATGGGCAGCGCCGACAAGACCGCAGCCGACCGGACTGTCTCTTCGATTATCGCGACATGCTGGCTGGGGTCATGCACCGGCCCGAAACAGTCGCCCAGATCCAGCAGACCGACCCCGGCTGGATCAAAAAACGGGCCTTGAAGGTCGAAATCATAACGTCCGGCGAATGCGTGATAACGCGCCGACGCGGATCGGATCGCATGCGGCGCCCGCGCCGCACCGGGTGCGATGCCCGGCACGGTATATGCGCTGCCAAATGGTGCGCCGATAATGGCGAACCCGCCCGCAACGACGTCATCCACCTGACCCGCAGGGACTTGCATGAAGGTTGGCCCAGGAAAGGCCATGGCATGGCTGTTCATCAACCGGTCATTGCTCATAGTTTGATCTCGATCTGACCGACCTCATCGCGCAACAGTTCGGACATGCGGATGATGTCGTCATCTGAAATACGGAATGATGGGCCGGTAATGTTGATTCCACCCAGCACCGCCCCGTCACGGGCATAAACCGGCATGGCAATTGCAGTGACATCGCGTTCGAAAGTAGCGCGCGAACTCTGGGTCTTGCCCTGTTCGCAATTGCCCGTCAGCACCGATCCGATCACCGTTCCCTTGACGGGCACACGCTCACCGACCCAGCGAACATGGCGAATGGCCATGGGGCTGTCGCTTTGCAGAAGGTATACAACTTCGTCCGGGCTGGCCAATTGCGCAAAGCAAACGGTCTCTTTCGTCAGATCCCGGAGCTTTTGCAAATGTGGCTGGATAATCTCGGTCAGCCCCGAGAACTGCGTCAGTGACAGGGCAATGCGCATCATCCTGCCGCCGGGCGCGTATAAACCATCTTCGCATTTGCGAATGTAATGCTCGCCCTCCAAGGTCTGGACCAGACGCACTGTGGTGCTGGATGGCAGATCCAGCGCGTCGGAAATCTCTTTCATCGAGAGCCGTTGTCGTTGGGGCCTGAACAGCTCGATGATCGAGAACGCCCGCAATGCGGACCGGACACTGTCCCTGCCCCGCCTTTCCCCCGCCTGCGCCGGTGATGCCGATGCGTTCGCCATATTTCCTCCGCTTGACTTTCAAGAGGGTTTCTATACGACACGATAAGATTCTGCAATACGGAGTTTAACTCCGCAATACGGAGTAACTAGCATGAACAAGACCGTGGATCTGATCGTTGCGCATGCCGGAGAGCTGTTGACTTGTGCCGGCCCGGACACCGGTGTCGCCGGGTCGCAATTACAGGAACTGGAGATCATCAGGGACGGCGCAATCGCAATCAAGGATGGCCGGATCGTCGCGACGGGTGCGTCAAGCGCAATCCTGTCGCAATACACTGCGACACAGCAGGTGGACGCCCAGGGGGCGTTGGTGTCACCGGCCCTGATCGATCCGCATACGCATCTGGTGCATATGGGAAGTCGTGAAGCCGAACTGGACGCCCGCGCGTCCGGCGGCGGGATCGCCAATGGCATCTCGACCGGCGGCATTCGCGCGACGATCGAAGCGACCAGTTCGGCCAGCAACGATGCGCTGAAGCAGCGTGCCATCGGGGTTCTGGATCAGATGCTGTTGAATGGCACCGCCACGGTCGAGGCCAAGACCGGATATGGCGCAGACATGGCGCAGGAACTACGCCTGCTGAAAGTGACAAGATCACTGGATTGCGAACATCCGGTCGAGGTCATTCCGACCTTTCTGGGCGCCCACATCCCCCCGGCCCATGACCGAGAGGGCTTTGTACAATCCGTCATCGATGCCATCCCGGCCGCCGCTGCCTTGTCAGAGTTTTGCGACATCGCCTGCGACTCGGTCTGTTTCGACTATGACGAAAGCGATCGCATTGCAGAGGTCGCCACATCTCACGGTATGAAGCTGCGCATCCATGCCAACCAGGCATCACCCTGGCGCGGGCTGGAACTTGCCGCGAAATGGAAAGCCGCAAGTGCCGATCACGGCGATTATGCCTTGCCGCAGGAATTGGCGCAGCTTGCCAAGGCGGGTGTCGTGTTGGTCTTGCTGCCGGGCGCGAATTTTCACATGCTGGAAACAACGACCGCGGTGGACGGGGATACGATCCTGGCTGCGGCAAAGCCACATTTGCCGCAAACCGCAGCGCGCCTGATGCAGTCTGGCTGCGTGCCTTCGGTTGGCACGAATTACAATCCGGGTTCGTCCCCCTGCCTGTCGATGCAGATGATGATGCAGTTGCTGCCGCGCATGTTTCGCATCGGCTTTGCAGCGACCTGGTATATGGCAACCCTGAATGCAGCGGCCTCCCTGGGCAGAGCGACCCGGACCGGCAGCCTGCAACCGGGCAAGGACGCGAATTTCATTGTCTGGAATGTCCAGACCCATGGGCAGGTGATCAACCAGTTTGGCGGCAATCACGTTCGAGATGTCTGGATTTCCGGGCGCAAGGTCGTCTCGGACCGAAACATTTCATTCAGGACAACAGGGTGAATCATGACAGATCAAAGCACAAAAATCACGGCGACACGCGGGCTGGAACTGCGCTGCAAGGGCTGGCGCCAGGAAGCCATCCTGCGGATGCTGGAGAACAATCTTGAAAATGCCGAACGCCCCGAGGATCTGATGATCTACATGTCGCGGGCCAAGGCCGCCCGGGATTGGAACGCCTATGGGAAGATCGAAAAGGCACTGATGGCAATGGACACGAACCAGACGCTGGTCATGCAATCAGGCAAGCCGGTCGGCCTGTTCCCGACACAGGAAACGACGCCGATCGTCATCATGGCAAACGGCAATCTGGTAGGGCGCTGGACCGAGGTCGCAAAGCGGCGCAACCTCGAAGATGCCGGGCTGACCATTTTCCCGGGGATGACGGCGGCAGCATGGCAATATATCGGCAGCCAGGGCATCCTGCAGGGCACATACGAAACCTTCAAGACCGTCGGCAGGCATCATTTTGATGGCAGCATGGCCGGACGCTGGATTGTCACGGCAGGTTGCGGGGGCATGGGCGGCGCCCAGGGTCTTGCAGGCAAGCTGGCCGGGGCGGTCACCCTTGTGATTGATGTCAATCGCGCCGCGCTGGAACGACGCCTGAACAGCGGGTATCTGGATGTGATCGTCGATGATCTGGAATCCGCGCTTGAAATCTGCAACGATCACATCGCCCGAAAAACAGGTGCAGCCATTGGTCTTTGCGCCAACGTCGCGGATATTTTGACCACGCTGATCCAGCGCAATATCACCCCCGATGTCGTGACTGATCAGACCGAACCGGATGCCTATCGCGGCTATGTTCCGCAGGGAATGAGCGTTGAGCAATGCCTGCATGCCCGCAAAGCCGACCCCGAGGCATTGGCAGCAGCGGCCAACAAAACAATGCTGACGCATTTCCGCGCCTTGCTGACCCTGCGCGCACGCGGTGCCGTTTTCTTTGAATATGGCAATAACTTCAGAAGCGTGGTGTCTCAGCTGGGTGAAGAACGTGCCTTCGAGATCGATTCCTTCGTCAAGGCCTATATCCGGCCGCTATTTTGCAAAGGGATCGGCCCGTTCCGCTGGATTGCCGCATCCGGCAACCCGGACGACATCGCCTTTATCGATGATCTGATCCTGCAGAATTTCGCGCCGGAAACTCCGATCGCGCAATGGATCAATGTTGCCCGTGACCACGTTCAACATACCGGCCTGCCTGCACGTATCGGCTGGCTTGGGTTTGGCGAACGTTCCAAACTGGCGGG
This sequence comes from Paracoccus onchidii, assembly GCF_028294535.1. Taxonomy (GTDB): domain Bacteria; phylum Pseudomonadota; class Alphaproteobacteria; order Rhodobacterales; family Rhodobacteraceae; genus Paracoccus; species Paracoccus onchidii. Next base: position 27,140 of record NZ_JAQBIE010000002.1, read on the forward strand.
GCTGGTCAACGAGGCGGTCCGCGATGGGCGGGTCACCGGCCCTGTCTGCTTTACCCGTGATCATCTTGACTCGGGCTCGGCGGCACTGCCGTTTCGCGAAACGGATGGCATGAAAGACGGCTCTGACGCGGTTGCGGACTGGCCGCTCTTGAATGCCTTGCTGAATGCAAGCGCTGGGGCGGATCTGGTTGCTATTCATGAAATGGACGATTGGGCAAGATGCGCCGGTGTGACGCTTGTTGCGGATGGCAGCGATTGCGCTGCCCGCCGAATTCAGAATGTGCTGGATTGCGACCCCGGCATAGGTATCGCACGCCACGCGGATGCGGGTTATGAAAGTGCGCTGGAACTGCTGATGTCGCCGAGTTACACCCGGCGCATCATTCCGGCCACCGCCATCGAGTGACCTGGCCCGAACTGTCAGGTGATCCACGCCAATGCAAGGCAGACCGAGCGCGAACATCCATGGTCACGCCCCATCCGGGACGTGCCCCCCTTCGCGTCGGATATTGTTGTGGCTCAGATCCTGCCGAAGGTAGCGCTCAGCTCTGACACCTGTGCCGACGACAGCGATCTTGCTGGCAGGCCACGCAAAGCGATCAGCAATTTTGCAGTTTCCTCCAGCTCTTCCGCGGCGCAACAGGCACCGAACAGGTTACGGCCGCACACAACCGTGCCATGATTGGCCAACAGAACCGCGGCATAGGCCCCGCCCAGATCACGGATCAGATCCCCGGCACGAGGATCGCCTGGCCTGACATAAGGCACAAGCCTGACTGGCCCCACCCGCATGACGACATACGGCGTCAAGGGTGGAACGCAATTTTCGGGATCGGTATCTTCCAGGCAGGAAAGCGCCGTCGCCCATGTCGAATGCAGATGCACGACCGCGCCTGCATCGGCACGGGTTTCATAGAATGCCTGATGCAGGAACAGCTCTTTTGTGGGGCGATCACCCGCGACATGGTTGCCATCGAAATCAACCTTGGCGATCCTTTCGGGATCGATGTCGCCAAGCGTCGCATTGGTCGGGGTCATCAAGATCCCGTCCGGAAGGCGCACCGAAACATTGCCGGCGGTACCAACCGAGAACCCACGATCAAAGAGCGAACGGCACAAGCCCGAGATCTGTTGGCGCAATTCCGTTTCGGTCATGCGCCTTCCTCCATCTTGCGTAGCGCTTTGATAAAAAAATCCCCGGTTCCGAAATTTCCCGACTTCAAGGCCAGCGCGACAGGCTCCGCCCCCTTGACGGTCAGAACCGGCACGCCGGGATCAATTTCGGGGCCAACGGCCATCGCGGACGAGGCCAATGTATCGGCCACGGCCTGCGCGACCGCCCCCGAGGTTTCGCCCCCGGCCACCACGATCCGGCGATATCCGGACCGGACCAGATCCTGCGCGGTGTCCGCAAACAACCCGTCCAGTCGCTTGGCAACCGCCTCTCTGCCGAACCGATCTTGCAAGGCCCGGACCTGCGCCGGAGCGCCAGACGAATAGGCCAGCGGTGCCTGCCCGATATGCATTTTGTAAAACTGGGCCAACGTGGCACTGGTAATCTCGCCCGACATGACCCTCGGCACGTCAATGGCAAAGGTTGGGTGAAGTTTGGCGTGCAGGTCAATCTGCCCGCGCGTTGCCCCGGAACAGGACCCCGCAAGAATTGCTTCGGGTCCACGAACGGGTGTAAACGATGCGGCCTGTGTGGTCGCATGGCCTGCGCGAATGAAATTGCGCGCCAATCCCAACGCGATCCCCGACGCCCCCGTAATCAATGGCGCATCGTGCAACGCTTCGGCCAGGATCAGCAGATCCGTTTCGGACAAGGCATCCGCAATGACATATGGCGCGGCCTGATTTCGCAACCAGTCCCGCAGGGCTTGTGCGCCCTGGGCGACCACCGCAGCAGGCACCAAGCCAACCTCACGGCGCGTCTGATGGCCTAGCCACCGCCTGAGATTGGCATCGGTCATCGGCGTCAGGGGATGGTTTTCCATCCCGGATTCATTCAGTAACCGGCCATTCACGAACAGATGTCCCTGATAAACCGTGCGACCGGCGGCGGGAAATGCCGGACAGAACACCACCCGTTCGGCACCCAGAGCCGCGCTCAGGGCATCGGCAACCGAACCGATATTGCCTTCGCATGTGGAATCGAAGGTCGAGCAGTATTTGAAAACGACCTGCCGGCACCCCTGATCGCGCAACCAATCCAGGGCAGACAAGCTATCGCTGACGGCGTCCGCAACAGGCGCCGTTCGGCTTTTCAAGGCTATCACCCCCGCATCAACTTCCGGTGCCGCCCGTTCGACAGGAATGCCCGAATATTGCGCGGTGCGCAGCCCGCCCTCTGGCGCGATCCCCTTGGCCAGAGTGTTGGCGATATCACTCGCGCCGGTAAAATCATCCGCAATGACACCGATCAGCATCGGCCACCTCCTCCTTGGGTTTCTATTCTGCGACGCATCTCGATGATCGCGGACTGCGGACTTGTCAGAACCGGCAAGTCGGTTGCGGCCCGCACGGCATCGGCCGCGCCCGACATGGAAAACTGGGCTAGCATGATCGCATCCACACCCTTGATCGACGCCGCCATTTGCGCGATCAACTGATCATGCAGGCCTGAATCACCCCGCAGTTTCGCCTCTAGCGCGCCCTCGACGACATGCGTTGTCACGCGCGCGGAACCACCGCGGGCAAATGCGGTCTCGTGAAACTCGGCCGTCATGCCAGGGACGGCCGGAGCAAATGTGCAGATCATCGCAATTCTGTTGCCGTGACCAAGTGCTTCGCAGAACATTGCCTCATTTGGTTTCATGACCGGAACCCCACCCCGCTCTGCCGCAAGATCGATCGCCGCGCCAAAAGCCGAACAGGTGAACAACACCCCATCGGCCCCCGCATCCTCGGCATATCGTGCCAGCCACAGGATGCGATCCATCAATTCAGATGACAGCGCGGCGGATTTCCGACGATCGACAGACAACGCCTCTTCCAGAAGCGAAACTGTCTCTGCCTCTGGCCACAGGCTGCGGGCTGCGGCTTCGACAGGATCCATCGCCAATCTTGTGGCATGGACCAGAGCCAGTCGGGGCTGACAGGGCACCGAATCCGGGTTTCGCGCATCCGGGGCGTGCGGGTCGGTCACGCCGCGACCGCGACCTTGGCAACTTCTTGCGCGACCAGCCGGCCAAAGGCATCGGTATTGACACTTCCGCCTAGGTCGCGCGTGCGATTGGCCGGATCGTCAATCACGGCATCCACGGCCTCCGCAATGGCCTGCCCCGCAATCATCAGCTTGTGCACGCCGCGCTGTTCACCCAGCCAAGTCAGCATCATCGCCGCCGACAGGATCAACGAGGTCGGATTGGCGACATTCCTTCCCGCAATGTCGGGGGCCGAGCCATGCTGGGCTTGCGCACAGCACAGACCTGTTTCTGCATTGGCGTTGATCGAACCCGCCAAGCCGAGCGAACCTGACAGTTCCGAGGCCAGATCAGACAAGATGTCGCCATAGAAATTGGTTGCCACGACCACATCATATTTCTGTGGATGGCGCACCAGCAATGCGGCAAAGGCATCCACGATCAACTCCTCGGTCTCGACCTCGGGGAAGTCTTGGGCGACCTTGCGGAAACACTCAAGGAACAGGCCGTCCGTCATCAGGAAAGAATTGGCCTTGTGAATGGCGGTAACCTTTTTCTGCCGCTGCATGGCCAGCTTGAACGCCTCGCGGCAGATCCGCATGGATCCGTGCCGGGTGATCTTGCGCACCGACAGCGCCATATCCGGGTCGGGCATCATCTCGCCCACCCCCTTGAACATGTTGCGATCAGGATAAAACCCTTCGGTTGCCTCGCGCATGATGATCAGGTCCATGCCGGGCGCCTTGTTGGAAATAAAGTCGCGGCTGCGCGCAGGTCGGACATTGGCATACAGGTCCAGCCCGATGCGGAAACCCGCAGAAACATTGCGCCCGCCCTCGGCCACTGGCGGGTAATCCATATGCGACTGCGTTCCCAGGATCACCCCGTCGAAATCATTGCGCGCGCGATCCAGAACCTCTTCGCGCAGGGTAATTCCGTGCCTTGCAAGGCTGTCAAATCCGGATTCTTCTTCATGAAAGGACAACCCGAGATCAAAGCGCGCATTTGCCGCACGTGCCACCTCCAGCGTGGCCGCCATGATTTCAGGTCCAATTCCGTCGCAAGGCAAAGTCATGATCTTCATTATCTGCATCCTCCCGTCATGCATCGTGCAGGTTTGGCTGTTCGGATTGCTCTTTAGCATCACGATATGCACTTATCAATTCAAAAATGCACCCCGGAGTTTCACATGATCGCATCTCAACCAGCTATGGCGGATAATAGTTGCTGCATCCAGCGATGAACAATCGCCCATTATGCATTTTTAGTTGACAAGGTGCAAAAAATGCCTGTATTGCACCAAAGAAGATAAAAAAGCATTTCTATCCTTGGGAGGTATCACATGATCAAACGCAACGCAGCATCCTGCCTCATGGCCACGGCCCTTGCGGCCGGCCTCGCAATCCCTGCCGCGGCGCAGGATTATCCGTCGGAGCGACTAACCTATACAGTTGCCTTCGGCCCGGGTGGCGGGAATGACCGGATGTCGCGAACCGTCGTGGACATCTTGCGCAAATACGATCTCTATGACGGCAATATCGTCGTAGAGAATCGAGAAGGTGGCAGTGGCGCCGTCGGCTTTAGCTATGTCGCCAGTAAGGCAGGCGACCCCTATCGACTGACCTCGACCAGCGGAAACTTTATCGGCACGCCATTGGTGGCCGATACCGACTGGACCTATGCGGATTTCACCCCGATCGGCCTGCTGGCCAGTGACGCGATGCTGATGGTTGTGCGGGCGGATTCCGAATTCACGGATGTCGACGGTTTTGTCGAGGCGGCAAAGGCCGGGCGCGTGACGATTGCGGGCAGCGGCTCGGCCGGACCAGAGCGCGTTACCGCTTCGCTTTTTGCGCGATCCGCAGACATCGAGTTCGAATATGTTCCCATCGGATCGGGAGGAGAGCTGGTGACCGCCCTGACTTCGGGCAGCGTCGATGCCGTTGTGGCCAATCCTTCCGAGGTGGCCGGCCAACTGGAAGCCGGATCGCTTCGCGCGCTGGCATTTTCGGACACGGCGCGCAGCACGAACAATCCCGACATACCCACATTTCAGGAACTGGGGTATGATTTCACCTTTTCCCTGCCGCGTGGTGTCGTCATGCCTGACGACATCACCCCGGAAATTCGGGACTGGTGGGTCGCCACATTGCAAGAAGTGATCCAAAAGCCCGAATGGCAGGAATATCTGGCCAAGAACGGAATGTCAGGCACCCCGATCTGGGGTGAGGAATTCGCCAGCTATCTTGAAGCCACAAGCACGCAATATCGCGACACGCTTGCCGAGATTGGCGCCATCAAGAACTAGGCACCCACCTTCTGCGCGGGCCGGGCCGCCCTGCCCGCGCAGAAAGCCTTTATCGGAGAGGGAGGACCGATGAAAAAATGGTTTGCCGCAGGTCTGTTGGTCATGGCCGCCGGGTATACGATTTATGGATTGAGCACGCTGACACTGGTGTCCGGATCAGGCCGTCCGGCCGCTGGGTTCTTTCCCTTGCTGATCGGGGGATTGATGGTGATTTCCTGCGCGGTCAATCTGTGGAATGACTGGCGTGAAGAAGCCATGCAAGCCGCCCCGGCGCACAGACGTCAAGCCAACGCAACGACAAAAGCGCAGGACGATGTCCCCGGCATGGACGCCCAACACATCGGAACCGGTCGTGAATACGGGCGCGATGTCTTGATCGTGTTTCTGTATATTTGTGCCTTTGTCGCGTTCCTGAAACCGTTGGGCGCCCTGCTGGCAATGGCGGTGTTCATGCTGGCCTATCTGTTCACGTTCAATCGTGCGCATCCGATCAGCAACATCATCTACAGCCTGGCCTTGCCGGCATTTCTGTACGGGCTGTTCAAGGTCTTGCTGAATGCATCGCTGCCCATCGGTCCCCTTGGCTTCTGAAACCCCCGGCAGATAAAGGATATTGCATATGCTTGCTGATATTGCCGCCAATCTTTCGTTGGGGCTAAGCGTCGCCGCCTCGCCCGAAGCGTTCCTGTTTCTTGTCATCGGCGCCTTCCTTGGGATGATCGTCGGATTGTTTCCCGGCTTTGGTCCGGCGGCAGGCATTGCCGTGCTGATCCCGATGACCTTCGGATTGCAGCCCACAGTCGCCATTATCATGCTGGCGGGGATCTATTATGGTTCGATGTATGGCGGCACCATCACGTCGATCCTGATCAATACGCCAGGCGAATCCGCAACCGTGGCATCAACCATCGATGGCTATCCGCTGGCGCAAAAAGGAAGGGCGGGCCCCGCATTGGTCATGCAGGCCGTCGCCTCGTTCTTTGGCGGAACGATCGGCGTGATCCTGATTACGGCCTTGGCACCGTCACTGGCGAATTTTGCCGCGTCCTTCGGACCGTCAGAGTATTTCCTGATTATTGCCGTCGGCTTGCTGATGCTGACCACGATGATGGGTGACAATAAATTCAAGGGCTTCATCTCGGCATTGATCGGCTTCGCCGTCGGCACCGTCGGAGTCGACGTGATGAGCGGTCAACAGAGATTTACCTTTGGCTCGCCCGAACTGATCGGTGGCGTCTATTTCGTCGCCGTCGCCATCGGGCTGTTCGGAATCGGCGAATTGCTGCATTGCATCTTTAACGGTCAACACCGGCAACCGGCCAAACGGCTGCGGGTCAGTTTCCGCGACAAGGAATTCTGGCCTTCGCGCAAAGACTACCACGAATCCCGCTGGACCTTCTGGCGTGGTTCGGCGATCGGGTTCATCGCAGGCGTCTTGCCTGGCTCGGGCGCCACACTGGGTTCGATTATCGGCTATTCGGTCGAAAAGAAAATCGCCAAAGATCCCGAGAATTTCGGCAAGGGCGAGATGCGTGGACTGGTCGCCCCAGAGGCTGCCAACAATGCGGCCTCGGCCGGCGCAATGGTGCCCCTGCTGTCATTGGGCATTCCGGGATCCGGCGCGACGGCGGTTCTGCTGGGCGCATTTCTGATGTGGGGTCTGCAACCGGGACCGATGCTGATCGTCAACGACCCCGAATTTGTCTGGGGACTGATTGCCAGCATGTATCTGGGCAACATGATCCTGATCGCGATGAGCATTTTTGCCATCCCGCTCTTTGTGAAATTCCTGGACATTCCCTATGTCAATGTCGTTCCCGTCATTGTTCTGCTATGCATCATCGGTGCGTTCGCCATCAATGCCAGCATCGTCGAGACATGGATTCTGGTTGGCAGCGGACTGGTCGGCTTTGCCATGAAACGCTATGGCTATTCGCCTGCGGCAACGGTGCTGGCGCTGGTTCTGGGCGCCATGGCCGAGGAAACCTTTTTGCAGACCTACATCATTTCGCAAGGCAGCATGAACCTTTTCTGGCAACGTCCTGTATCTTTGGTGCTTTCCTTGACTCTGCTGGCGATCATCCTGGTGCCGATCGCCATTGCGCTGCGAGGCGCGCGCCAAAAGCCGGCCTAAACCTGACCCGGCGTGACGCCCGGTTGCGTCGGCGCAAACGGCCAGCCCTGCCAATACGGCCATCACGTCCAAGCACCGCAACCACCCGCGCCCTGACCTTCAGGGCGCGGGCAATGCCATCCATGACCAAACCACCCGCAAGCCGGGCTTGCCAGCCATGTTCCAAACACCCTATTCCCGTATCGAACAGTGATGGATTGATCCCACCCGGAACCCGACTGACAACACGCGGACTTATCGACATGACCCATGACCAAGACGACCCCCGTAAGACGATTGCGCTGATTGCACATGATCACAAAAAGGCCGAACTGGCGTCTTGGGTGCAACGCCATGCCGGCACACTTGACCGCCACCGGCTGGTATCGACGGAAACGACCGGCGGCGTCATTTCCGCGTCTGTATCGCTGGAAAACCTGACCCGGGTCAAAAGCGGCCCTCTTGGTGGTGATCAACAGATTGGCGCAATGATCGCGTTGAACCAGATCGATCTGCTGGTGTTTTTCACCGACCCGATGACCCCGCATCCGCATGATGTGGATGTCAAGGCGCTGACGCGGCTGGCGATCGTCTATGACATTCCAATGGCCTGCAGCGTCGCGACGGCCGATCTGATCATGGCCGCAGGATTTCTGTAATGCGGAAGCTGCGTGAAGAAACCAGGCAACCCTTTCGCGATCTTGCCCTTTCGCCAACGAGCTGCTGAGCTGAGGCATGGCACGCAATATCAAACTTGATCAGATCGACCCCGAGGAACAATTACTGGTTCGCCTGGCCTGGGCCTGCGAGATCGAGGGGCTGACCCAGGCAGAAGCCGCCGAGAGGTTCGGGATCACACGCCTTCGCGTCAACAAGGCGCTCAGCGAGGCCAGACGCCGCGGCATCCTGCGTGTCAGCGTGGATTCCGTCTTTGCGGCCGCGGCGGGGCTGGAATGGGAAGTCCAGCAGAGATTTCAACTGAAACGCGCGATTATCGTGCCCTCGCCCGCGGATTGCGGATCGATCACCGCGTTGGTGGCTGCAGGATTGGGGGCGTATCTGGGCGAATTGCTGCAATCTTCCGAGATGTTGCGATTTGGCATGTCTTGGGGAAACACGCTCAATCTTGCAACGCGCTACATGCAGCCCCTGAATCGACCCGATCTCGAAATTGTGTCGATCATGGGGGGCGTGACACGGGGGTCGGACGTCAACGGCTATGAGATCACCACCCGGCTTGCCGATCTGTGCAACGCCGAACACAGCTTCTTCACCGCCCCGCTTTTCGCCAACAGCCCGGAAAGCCGCGATCTGTTCATGCAACAGGATCTCGTTCAGGACATGCTGAAAAAGATCCTGTCCTGCAATGCCATCGCCCTTGCCACGGGAGACCTGCACAGGTCGCTGCTGGTCCGCGATGCCCTGCCCGACAGTGTCAGCCCCGCGGAACTAGAGGCCTTGGGCGGCGTTGGCGACATTACCGGATATATCCTGAACGCACAGGGCGACCTTGTCGATCATCCGGTGAACCGTCAGGTGATCGGGTTGTCTTTGGACGACATGGCCACAATCGACAATGTCATTCTGGCAGCGGGGGGGCTGCACAAGGTTCCGGTCATCAAAGCCGCAATCAAGCGAGGTTTGGTCGGCACGCTGGTGACAGACGAAAACACCGCCAAGGCCCTGTTGTCAAAGACATAGGCCCCGGCGGGTCAACCAATTGCCGTGACCGGCGCTCAGCTCAGAAGTTCGCGGGCAATGCTGCTGACCGCATCCGGCGTCATATATCCAAGAAGCCACTCGCGCATGCGTTCCCGCGCCTGTTCCGTTGTCAGGTCGACCGGGGGATTGCTGTCCGTTTTCAGCGGAACCTGCCCCGCAAGGTATTTTTCGTTGATCTGCCGGATGTCTGCATCGGCATTCTGGCGAATGATCGATTGCAGCTGCGGATCATCAAGCTTCAGCTTGCCATGCTGCATCACTGCTTCGGATTTTCGCAATTGCTTTACAACCTCGGAGCGCCGTTCGAGGATCTTCTTGTTTACATTGCGAAAGCGGCGGTCAAGGATCTCGTTGAACGAATACATCCACACCGTCGCGGCGCCCGGCAGGCTTTGATTTACAGGGACTTCCGGGATGTCGAACTCGTCGGTGAACCCGCATATCTTCGACATGACACCAAAGAAATCCTCAACCGCGTCACCACCGACCAAGTTCTGACGATTGAAGTTACGCGCGATCAGGGCGTTATGACCCACCGAGGACGTGAACCAGTCAGCGAATTCCAGATGGCGGAATTTATAGTCGCGCGGCGTCGGTGTCTGGCGCAGGCGCAATCCATGTCGAATGCGCTGATTGATTTCTGACACATACAGATCGACCGGATCACGGAAATAGAAAACCCCGGTGATCCTGTCAAAACTCTTCTTGAAACGCTCCAGCAGCTCATCTCGCTGCTTGGCCGCAGGAATGTCTTCACTGGAAACGATCACCGTATCAAAGCGTTTTTCATGAATTTCAGCCTCGAACTCTTCCCAGCTCTGCTCTGACTGGGTTCGAAGTTGTTCAAGCGAGCCAAATCGCCGCTCCATATTCGGGGGCAGCCTGCCGTCGTAACGATATCAAAAGCACAGGCTGTGCCCGGTTGTGTTTGTCAGATGCACACCGTGATCGCTCAGACGCTGACGATTTTTTCGTATTGCCGTCTGAATCGCTGAAGAACCTGTTTTTGAAGGGCCAAGATGAAGGATCAGGTGCATACGGTCTCTCGCATTTGTCTCGATTACATAAGGGTCGGCGGCGGCCATCGCCAAGCTTATAGCGCTTTCTAGTTGCAGAATGGAACAGAGGCACGACCTGCCATTCGGATCACGCAGAGGACGAAAGCCGAACTCGACGCCCCCGCCGATAGCGATCGGCACAAATTCCCTTTGCGACTAAATCTGCGTCGAGATCCTGCTTGGGCGGAATCGCGAATCTGGTGCAACGCGATTCTGTATCTGCCCAGTGCCACGCTGCACAAGCCCCATCCCCCCCCCCCCGCATCGCGCCCCGCAATAAAACTGAGTCAGTGGAGATTATTTTTAATATTATCAATACACTAATATGATCCCCGTTTAGCCGGACAACAGCGACTCCGGGGCTCGGAAAATACAAAATGTTCGTTATTGACAATTAAATATACACTCATGCACATTTATCGCGTTACACGAACTTCATGCCAACGCCACAATGCAGGTTCCGGATGTCGAACGACCCGCTATTGCAGCCCTTCCAACTGAAACATCTGACGCTGCGCAATCGCATCATGATTACCAGCCACGAACCCGCCTATCCCGAGGACGGGATGCCCAAGGACCGTTATCGCGCCTATCATGTCGAACGGGCCAAGGCAGGGGTGGCGCTGACGATGACCGCGGGCTCGGCCTCGGTGTCGCGCGACAGTCCGCCGGTTTTCAACAACATCCTGGCCTGGAAGGACGAGGTCGTCGGCTGGATGAAGAAGATGACCGACGAATGCCACGATCACGGCTGTGCGGTGATGATCCAGCTGACCCATCTGGGTCGGCGCACCCGCTGGGACAAGGCCGACTGGCTGCCCGTCGTCTCGCCCAGCCATGAACGCGAGGCCGCGCATCGGTCCTTTCCGAAAAAGATCGAGGATTGGGACATTCAGCGCATCATCACCGATTATGTCGATGCGGCCGAACGGATGAAGGATGCGGGTCTGGATGGGCTGGAACTGCAGGCCTATGGCCATCTGATGGATCAGTTCTGGTCGCCGCTGACCAATGAGCTGGACGGTCCTTACGGCGGCGATCTGGACAACCGCCTGCGTTTTACCTTCGATATCCTGCGCGGCATCCGCGAACGCTGTGGCGAGGATTTTCTGCTGGGCGTGCGCTATACCGGCGATGAATGCCTGCCGGGCGGTTTCGGCGCACAGGACGGCATCGCCATTTCGCAAAAGCTGAAGGCCAGCGGTCTGGTCGATTTCCTGAATGTCGTACGCGGTCATATCGACACCGATGCCGGGCTGACCGATGTGATCCCGGTGCAGGGCATGCGCAACGCGCCGCATCTGGAATTCGCAGGGCAGATCCGCAAGGCGACCGATTTCCCGACCTTCCATGCCGCCAAGATCCCCGATGTACCGACCGCGCGTCACGCCATCGCCAGCGGTCTGGTCGATATGGTCGGCATGACCCGCGCGCATCTGGCCGACCCGCATCTGGTCCGCAAGGTGATCGAAAAGCGCGAGGATGATATCCGCCCCTGCGTCGGCGCGAATTACTGTCTGGACCGGATCTATCAGGGCGGCATGGCCTTCTGCCTGCACAATGCCGCCACCGGCCGCGAAGAAACGATGCCCCATGCCATCCCGGCCACCGACACGCCGCGCCGCGTCACCATCATCGGCGCCGGCCCCGGCGGGATGGAAGCCGCGCGCGTCGCCGCCGAACGTGGCCACAAGGTCACCGTGTTCGAGGCCGCGGATCAGCCCGGCGGCCAGATCCGCCTGACCGCGCAACAGGAACGGCGGCGCGAGATGATCTCGATCATCGCTTGGCGCTTTGACCAATGCACGAGGCTGGGCGTCGATTTCCGTTTCAACAGCTTTGCGGACGAGGGCGACGTTCTGGCGACCTCGCCCGATGATGTCATCATCGCGACCGGCGGTCTGCCCCATACCGAGGTCCTGACCGAGGGCAATGATCTGGTCGTGTCGGCCTGGGACATCCTGTCGGGCGATGTGAAACCCGGCAGCAACGTGCTGATCTATGACGATGCGGGCGATCACGCCGCGCTGCAGGCCGCCGACATGATCTCGGCCAGCGGGGCCAGGGTCGAGATCGTCACCCCCGATCGCAGCTTTGCGCCCGAAGTGATGGCGATGAATCTGGTGCCCTATATGCGCGCCCTGCAACAGCGCGATACGACCTTTACCGTGACCTGGCGTCTGCAGACGGTCCATCGCAGCGGCAATATGCTGACCGCCACGCTCGGCAGCGATTATGGCGACGTGACCCGTCAGCGTCAGGTCGATCAGGTCGTCGTCAATCACGGCACCCGCCCGCTGGACGAGCTGTATTTCGACCTGAAGCCGCAATCCAGCAATCTGGGCGAGGTCGATTACGAGGCGCTGGCCACGGGCGGGTTGCAGCGTGTCAGCACCAATCCCGACGGCGCCTTCCGCCTGTTCCGGATCGGCGATGCGGTCGCGGCGCGCAATACCCATGCCGCCATCTATGACGCCCTGCGCCTGATGAAGGATATCTGATCACCGCCCTGCAACATCATTCAGGAAGGTCCGCCACCATGATGCCGAATTCCGAACTGCTTTCGCTTCTGGGCAGCCGCCAGCCCTGGCACACGCTGCCCCAGCCCTTCTATAACGACCCCGCCCTGTTTCAGGCGGACCTAGCCCATATCTGGTATCGCGATTGGGTCTTTGCGGTCACCTCGGCTGAACTGCCCAAGGTCGGCAGCTATGTGACCGTTCGCATCGGCGATCATTCCGTGATCGTGGTGCGCGGGTCGGACCGCGTGATCCGTGCGTTTCACAATTCCTGCCGCCACCGGGGCAGCCATGTCTGCACCGCCGAGCGCGGCACCGCGCCGAAACTGGTCTGTCCCTATCATCAATGGACCTATGATCTGGACGGCAAGCTGTTGTGGGCGCGCGATATGGGCCCTGATTTCAAGCCGCAGGATCACGGGCTGGGCATGGTGCATTGCCGCGAGGTCGAGGGCATGGTCTATCTGTGCCTTGCCGATGATGCCCCCGATATCGAGCCTCTGGCCGCCAGCGCGCCGGGTTATATGGGCCCCCATGATCTGTCCAACCTGAAGGTCGCCCATGTCGCCCATAGCGTTGAGCAGGCGAACTGGAAGCTGGTGATGGAAAACAATCGCGAATGTTACCATTGCAGCAGCAACCACCCCTCGCTGTGCGTGACCTTCCCGGATGATCCGAACCTGTTCGGCTCGGACGATGTCAGCGGCTCGAACGCGGGGATGCAGCACATCGCGCGTTGCGAGGCTGCGGGGCTGCCCTCGAAATACCTGCTGGGGCCGGACGGTCAGTGGCGTTTTGTGCGCATCCCGTTTTTGGGCGATGCGGTCAGCTATACGATGGATGGCAAGCAGGCCGTGAACCGCCGCATCGGCACCCTGCCCTTTGACAATGCCGGGTCCTGCCTGCTGTACCACTATCCGAACAGCTGGAACCATTTTCTGTCGGATCAGGCCCTGACCTTCCGCATCCTGCCGGTCGGTCCGCAGGAAACCCATCTGGTCACCACCTGGCTGGTCCACAAGGACGCGGTCGAGGGCGTGGATTACGATCTGGACCGCCTGACCAAGGTCTGGCTGGCGACCAATGACGAAGACCGGCGCATCTGCGAACAGAACCAGCGCGGCGTCAACACGCCGGGCTATCGCCCCGGCCCCTACAGCCAGACGCATGAGGGCGGCGTGAACCAGTTCGTCGACTGGTATTGCGATACATTGTCCCGCCGCCTGCAGGGTCGGCAGGCCATCGCCGCAGAATAGAGAACGCATCGCACAAGAAGAAATTCTACAATCAAAAACAATCAACAAGGGGGAATATCTATAATGACGATCAAGCCGCCTTTCACAGATCTGGAAATCCAGACCGCCAACAAGGGGTTCTATCAGGGCCACAATATCGGCGTTGCTTTTCCCAGCAAGCTGATCATGGTTCTTCTGGTGATCTGGGCGCTGATCTGGCCAGCCAACGCGGTCGGAACCCTGGGAAGCTTCAACGCCAGACTTCTGGAGGTGTTCAACAGCTTCTACATCATCGTCACAGGGTTGTTCATGTTCTTCCTGTTTGCCATTGCACTTATTCCGGCAACCGGGAAACGCATTCTCGGCAAACCCGGAGAGAAACCGGAATTCAGAAATTTCTCTTGGTTTTCCATGATGTTCGGGGCAGGACTTGGCGTTGGATTGATGGTCTTCGCCACTGCGGAACCCCTGGGCCTCTGGGGCTCGAACCCGATGACAGTATCTGGCGAGGTCGCCCCCAACAGCATCGAAGCGATTTCGCCGGCATATCGCTATACTTTCGCGCATTATGGCTTTCACGCCTGGGGCGTCTATGTGCTGACCGGGCTGTGTCTTGCCTATTATGCCTACACGCGCGACATGCCCCTGACCATCCGCACTGCTTTGACGCCATTGTTCGGCGGATACATGAACGGCGGATTGGGTAATCTGGTCGATATCATGGGCGTCGTCGCAACCATACTTGGGGTCGCCGTCACCATCGGCTTTGGGGTTTCTCAGTTGATTGACGGGGTATACGCAATCTTTGGTGTCGAATGGCTGATGGACCTCACCGGAGAGGTTGCACGCCCCAGCGTGGCAGGAATGCTGGCGGGGCTTTTGACCATCATGTGCCTGTCGATCCTGTCGGCGGTGTCGGGGGTGGGTCGCGGCATCAAGATCCTGTCCGACCTCAATCTGGTACTGTCGATAATTCTGCTGTTGGTCTTTGTTATATTTGGATCTTTTCTATTCGCGATGACGACCTACGCGACCGCTCTGTTCGATTACGTCCTACATCTGCCGGCACTTAGCTTTGCAGCCCATCCGCCTCAGGATCTGCCTGCATTCACCATGTCCCTGCCCGAAGCCGCACGCCCCTTCGCCGCGGATCTCTTTGCAGCTGCGACCAATCCCTGGGGTTCGGCTGCGTCATTCCAGTCCAGCCTTACGGGCGGAGCGGCAGAACTGTCCAAGGAAATCCAGCTGGCGGCATATGCTGCCGGAACGCCCGGACGAGAGTTTGGCTGGCAGTCAGGCTGGACGACATTTTACTGGGCATGGTGGATTGCCTTTGCACCATTTGTCGGCCTGTTCCTGGCGCGTATTTCGCGCGGTCGCAGCCTGCGGGAATTCGTTCTGGGCTGCGTGATATTGCCATCGCTGGTCTGCTTTGGCTGGATGACGATACTGGGTGCCACGGCCATCGACCTTGAACTTGGCGGCGAAGCAGGCGGCGCGATCATCGCAGCGGGGAGCACGGCCAAACTGTTCGTGACATTGCAACAGATGATCTCTGGGCCCTTGCTGTCGGCCGTATCCTCTATGTGCGTGATATTGGTTCTGACCTTCCTGATCACGTCGGCAGATAGCGGAATCCTGGTGATGAACACCATCATGTCAGGCGGAGACGAAGGCAGCGGACTGCGCCATCGCATCATCTGGGGCGTGATCCTGACGCTGGTCATTGCCACTTTGCTGGTGGCAGGAAAGCTGGGCGACTCGAACCCGATGGATGCGGTCAAAAGTGCAATGATCATTGGCGCTCTGCCGTTCACGATCATCATGACCTTCATGATGATCGCTTTGACCAAGGCGCTGTACCGCGACAACCAGCGCGAAAAGACCTATCTGGTACAGGGCACCTGACACCAAACGCAACCGATTGAAGCAGATATTCTTCAATCGGTTTATATATATGTATCAAATAATTAATTGAGCATCCAAGAATACAGGTAAGGATATGGCCCGCCTTGCCGCCAGCTTCACGGACAACGCTCCGGCCCTTCATCCGCCCGATCCCGGCAATGACCGCTACCACGCACCGGGACAGCTATTTCTCAGGAGATATCACAGCATGCTTCAGCATTTCAGGGATCGACGAAAAATCGATCCGACCCGCGAAGATGTTCTGGCCGACGGATCACCAAATGACGCCGACCGGGTCGAAATCGGCCCGACCGCCCTGGCATTTTGCGAATGGGACACCGTCGGGCTGGTTGCCCCGGATCTTGCGCGGATGCGTTGGTATCGCTGGGACAGGCTTACCAGCCATATCGTCGCGCGCGATTTCGGGGCCGTGTTGATGTTTGACCCGTTGAACATTCGCTATGCGACCGATTCAACCAATATGCAGCTTTGGAACACGCATAACCTGTTCCGGGCGGTCCTGCTCTGTGCCGATGGATATATGGTGATATGGGATTACAAAAGCGTACCGTTCCTGTCGGAATTCAACCCGTTGATACGGGAGCGACGTTCCGGGGCAGATCTGTTCTACTTCGACCGCGGTGACAAGGTGGCCGAAGCCGCCGCGCGTTTTGCACAAGAGCTGCGCGATCTGGTTGACGAGCATGGTGGCGGCAATATGCGGCTGGCGGTCGACAAGATCATGCTGCATGGCCTGAGGGCGCTGGAGGCCAAGGGTTTTCAGGTTCTGGATGGCGAGGAACTGACCGAGAAATGTCGCGCGATCAAGGGGCCGGATGAAATTCTGGCCATGCGTTGCGCATCACATGCCTGCGAACAGGCTGTCGCGGCGATGGAGATAGCGGCCCGAACCGGTGTTCCGGGGGGTGCCATGTCCGAGGACGACATCTGGGCCGTGCTGCACGCCGAAAACATCCGGCGCGGCGGCGAGTGGATCGAGACGCGATTGTTGACATCTGGGCCGCGCACCAATCCCTGGTTTCAGGAATGTGGCCCGCGGATCGTCCAGAATAATGAAATCGTCGCTTTCGACACCGATCTGATCGGATGTTACGGCATATGTGTCGATATCAGCCGTACCTGGTGGATCGGCGATCAGGCTCCGCGTGCCGATATGGTGGATGCGATGAAGCTGGCGCGCGAACATATCGACCACAACATGGCGATGCTGAAACCCGGCACGGCCTTTCGCGATCTGGTGATGAACGGCCATCAGCTGCCTGACAGCTGCCAGAAACAGAAATACGGGTTGATGATGCATGGTGTCGGCCTGTGCGACGAATGGCCGTTGATCGCCTATCCCGACCAACATGTCGAGGGTGCGTTCGAAGACATGCTGCACCCCGGCATGGTTCTGTGTGTCGAAGCGTTGGTGTCGCCCGAAGGCGGTGATTTCTCGATCAAACTGGAAGATCAGGTTCTGATTACCGATACCGGTCACGAAAACCTGACACGCTATCCTTTTGATGAACGGCTCATGGGGAACTAGTTGTCAGCTGAACCACCATCATCATATCCGATATTTGCACGAAAACGTGCCAGTTCGCGGGAATGTGGAAGTTTGCCGGTATAGATCTCGACATAGCCGGGAATTCGGGTCAGGCGCGTGGCCGCATCCTCGCGCACCTGCATCGAGATATACCCGATCTGCACCAGATAAATGGTGCGCGCGCGAACATCCGCGTCCTGCTCACTATGCCCCCATTTCATCAGCAACTGGCCAATCGTTTCCAGCCGTTCAATATCGGCGGCCTGCAAACGCTGCATGATGGCATCATCCTGCAACGCCCAACTGCGTACCGCAAATTCCAGCCGATCGTCGAATTCGCCGGGTTTCAGAAAGCAGGCAAGCAGGTTCAGCATCGCCTCGGTTTCCGTGTCGGCATAGGCGCGCGCCGCCGCGATCAACGGCATCGTCGTGCGCGTGGACCAATAATCGGCCAATGCCGTCAACAATTCGTCCCGGTCATTGAAAAACCAATAGAAACTGGTGCGCGACAATTTCAATCTGTTGGCCAGCGGCATGATCTTGACCGCATCAATGCCGCCTTCGATCAAGGCGTCATAGGCGGCCTCCAGCCACCCTTCGCGCGAACCGCGCCAGCCGGTTTCGGATGCAACCTGTTTTGACATGCAGAAAGCCCTATCCCAACACCGGATCGGCGACAAGTTGTTCATGCATCACCGCGATCATCCCTTGTTCCCGACAGCTTGCCAGCCGCCAACATCGCGTCGATTTCAATGGGCAGCATATCACGCAGGGCCGATGTCGCCGGTGACATTACCCTGTCACGCAACCAGCACAGGGAATGGGTGCGCGTAATGCGAGGATTGTTGACCGGCTGCACGTTCAGGTTTCCGCTCGATATCTTGTCCAGCCAGAAGGTCAGGGGCACGATCGTGCCGGCCAATCCTTCCTCGACCAACTTGCTGACAACATTCACGCTGCCGGTTTCATATTTGACATTGGGCACAACGCCGATGGCACGCGCCGTTTCCTCGATCCTGCGGCGCAGGTCGCGATTGACGAAAGGCAACACCAGTGGGCGCGAAACAGCATCCGCGAACGAAATCGGCGTGCTGCGCGCACCCGGCGTATGGCGTTCGATATAGTGGAATGTCTCTTCGAACAGAGGAATGGACCCCGCATCCGGCAGATCGGTCGCAGCATTGGGGATAAGCGCCAGCTCGGCATCGTGACGCTGCAAGGCATGCCGTGCGCGATCGGAAGGATAATCCATGATCCGCAAACGCAGTTTGGGAAATTTGCGTTCGACACGCGGATAGATTTCGCCGGCGATTGCCGCCGCAAGCGAGGGTATGACCGCCAATGCGACTTCGCCGGTGACACTTTCGCCGGCATCGTGCACCGCTTGCTTCAGCATTTCCATGCGCCGCAAGAGGTCAGCGGCCTCTTCGCGCAAACGCTCGCCTGCGCGGGTCAGCGATACACCGCGTGAATGGCGCTGAAACAGGCTGACGCCCAGTTCATGTTCCAGCTGGGCGATCTGCTTGCTGAGCGCGGGCTGGGCGATCCGCAGGCTTTGAGCTGCGGCGGACATCGACCCCAACCGGCACACCGCAAGAAACTGGAACAGTTGGCGCGGGCTCATTCTGCCTCGGTATAACCTCAAGGATATAGCCTTTATGCCATCTTTATATTTCTGGGTCTACCCGTTTGCGCGTATGCTCTGCGATACCCGGTATGGAGGCCGGTCACAGGGGAGGAAAGTCATGAAAAGCTTTTTGCTGGCCGCAAGCGTGGTGGCTGTCTGCGCAGGTGCCGCCAATGCCGAATGGACGCCGGACGGCCCGGTCAAGATGATGATCGGCTTCAAGGCCGGTGGCGGGGCCGACACGCTTGCCCGCATGCTGGCAGAAGACATTCAAAGCCAGCAGGGCTGGAACCTGCTGCCAGTCAATGTCGACGGCCGAGGCGGCGCAATCATGGCGCGTGAACTGAAAGACTCTCCATCCGACGGCATGACGATCGGCGTCGGCATCACCGACACATTCGCCTATGGCCATCAGGCAATGCGCGATCCCGGCTATGCCCCCGAAGATTTCGATTTTCTTGCCACTCTGGCCGGAACACAGATGGGTATCGTCGCCAAATCCGATCGTGGCTGGAAGGATTTGGGCGACGTGCTGGAGGCGGCAAAAGCCGGCGAGGAAATCTCGTTCGGCACGATGACCCCACGGCTTGCGGATGGTGCCTATTACATCGGCAAGGTCAACGAGGTCGATTTCAGTATCGTCAGCAATTTCTCGGGCGGACAGGATGTCCTGAACGCAATCAATGCAGGCGACATCGATATTGGCTGGGTCGCAGGGCCGCAAAAGGCCGGGGTTGTCTCGGGCGATCTGATCAACCTGGCAAATGGCGAACATGAGACACTGGAAATGTCGCCTGACACACGCGGCCTCTCGGATTTCGGCGTCGACTTCGGCTTTGGCACGACCTTTCTGGTCTTTGCCCCGGCCGGGCTTTCTGACGAAGCCAAGGCAGCATGGTCCGAGGCCATCATTGCCGCCGTCGACAACCCGGACAGCAAGGTCCGCAGTTTCATCGACCGGTTGTTCGTCGCAAAAACGCTGAACGCGGATGAAGCCAGTGCCTATGTGGCAACCGAGGCCGACGAAGCGCTGCAATTACTTGACGCTACGGCAGAATAGGTCCGGGCGGATGTCACCCAACCCTCGCAGAGTGGATCTTGCATTCGGGCTGCTTGGCCTGTGCCTGGGCCTGGCAACGCTGTTTGTCTGGATACCGGCGGATATCGATACCGGCGTCATCGACACATGGCGGCGTGTTACCCGGATCGGGGATTCCATGCTGCCTGCATTTGCGACCATCGGTGTCCTGCTGTCATGCCTTGGCATCACCGTCAAAGCCCTGACAAGCCGCGCCAACCCGACCTGGCCACCCTTGCATGGGTCGGTTCTTTGTGTCGTGGCGGCAATCCTGGCGGTCAGCATCGGGTTGATGATGGTTACGGGTCCGATACTGGCCTGGGTCATTTTGGGCCCGGACCACCCCTATCGCGCCCTGCGCGACGATCTGCCCTGGAAATACACGGGCTTTCTGACCGGGGGCACATTTCTGGTCGTCGCGCTTCAGGCACTGGCCACGCGTCGAATCCACTGGCGCATGATCGGCCTGGCCTTTCTGTCCACTTTTGTCATCGCGATGATCTATGGGCTGCCATTCGAAGATCTGCTTCTGCCCCCGAACGGAGATTTCTGATGGGCGTTCTGGATTACGTGCTGGCGGGCATTGCCGAGGCACTGACCGGTAACCCGGCCCTGACATTGGGGCCGCTGGTGCTGTCATGGCCGGTGCTGATGGTTTGCTCGGGCTTCTTCGTCGGTGTGCTGATCGGCGCCACGCCTGGTCTGTCGGGGCCGTTCGCAATGGCGCTGGCATTGCCGATCCTGATTTCCTCTTTCGGCTTCACCCCTGACGCATTGTTGCCGGTAATGGGCTTTCTGGTCGGCATCATGAAAGGCGCGACGGTTGGCGGCGCCGTCCCGGCCATCCTGTTCAACATGCCCGGCACCCCGGATGCGTTCATGACAACGCTGGATGGCTATCCGATGGCCCAAAAAGGCCAGGGCCGCAAGGCGCTGCGGGTGGCACAATTCGCTTCGGTCACCGGCGACAGCTTTTCCGATCTGGTGTTGTTCGTCTGCGCCCCGTTTCTGGCCATATCGATCGAATTGTTTCTGGGCCTGTCTGAAAAGGCCTCGCTGATGATCCTGTCGCTATCCTTCGTGGCGGTTGTCGTCGGCAGGGACAGTTTTCGCGGTTTGCTGGCGGCCAGCCTTGGATTGTTTGTCGCCGCGATCGCGACGGGGGCGGATTCCTATCCCCGCTTGTCCCTTGGCAGCGACATCCTGGCTGCGGGGTTGCCGACGATCCCGGTTATCATCGGCGTTCTAGTGGTCAGCGAAATTCTGGTCAGTCTGGCCGAGATGCGTCGGGAAACCCTGCAAGCAAGGCGCGCAAGCGTCCCTCAGAACCAGGATGCGCGGCTGAGTTGGTCCGAACGACGCGCCCTGCTGCCATATATCGGCGTTTCCATGGGCGTGGGCACCGCGATCGGGGCCTTGCCGGGCATCGGATCAACCCTGGCCGCTGCATTGGGCTATACAGCGGGGCGCAAGATGCACAAAGGTGCCATTCCGTTCGGCCAGGGGGCCCCGGAAGGCATCGCATCCTGCGAAGCCGCGAACAGCTCGGTCTCGGGGGCGAACCTGATCCCTGCCCTCAGCCTGGGCATTCCGGGCAACATATCCGCAGTGTTCCTGATACTTGCCGCCAATAGCATCGGCGGGTTCAATCCGGGGCCATCGGTCTTTCGTTTCACCGCCGATCAGGTCAATCCGGAACTGGTCATCGCCTTTGGCCTGTTCACGTTGATGGTTGTTGCCAATCTTCTGAACTGGACGACCGGTGCGGGCGCAATGCGGGTTCTGGGCGGCCTGGTGCGCGTGCCGCGCCAGATCCTGCTGCCGATTGTCCTGCTGCTGACCATCACTTCGGTCTATGTCGAAAGCGGCGCCATCAGCGATGTGATCACGCTTCTGATCTTTGGCTTCATCGGTTGCCTGATGCGTTGGTCCGGTGTTCCGATCCTGCCCTTCGTCATTGCCTATATCCTGGCGCTGCCGCTGGAAACCACCATTCGCAATGCATTCGAGGCCAGCGGCGCAGACCCCTGGTTCCTGTTCCACGGCATCTTTTCGCCCGCCTGCCTGGCGCTGGCCGTGGGTATCGTCGTCTGTTCCGGCTGGCTGCGCGCCGGTCGCCCGGCCGCCTGAGCGCCGGTTTCCGTTTCCTGAAGGAGTTTCCATGTCCCGTTCCGACAAACGCCCCAATATCCTGTTCATCACATCGGACCAGCAGCGCGGGGACTGCTATGGCTTTCGGGGGCGAAAGGTGCAGACGCCGCATCTTGACCTGCTGGCCAGCGAAGGCACCAGCCTTGAAACCGTGGTCACGCCCTGCTTGGTCTGCCAGCCGGCCCGCGCCTCGATCCTGACGGGGCTTTTGCCACGCACGCATGGGGTCCATGACAATGGTATCGATCTGGACCCGGACCTGGGCGAAAAGGGCTTTGCCGGATCGCTGTCGGCGGCGGGCTATCACACGGCCAAGATCGGCAAGGCGCATTTTTCGACCTATCACGTCTTTGAAGAGACGGGTCGCCCCGAAAGCATCCCCGGTTCGGCCAAGGTGCCGTCGGGCTGGCGCGGCCCCTATATGGGCTTTGACCATGCGGAACTGGTGCTGGTGGGGCATAACTGGTGGCTGCCTGAACAGCCGCCGCGCGGCCTTGCCTATGAGGAATGGTATTATTCCGATGGCCGGGGCGAGATGAAGAACAAACTGCTGTGGGAAAGCGCGCGCGATCACAAGGGCGCGCCGCAGGTCTGGTCATCGAAACTGCCGGTGGCCTGGCATAACTCGACCTGGATCGCGGATCGCGCCATCGACTATCTGAAGCGCGACCACGATCAGCCCTTCTGCCTGTGGGTGTCATTCCCCGATCCGCATCACCCCTTCGATGCGCCCGAACCCTGGGCCAGCCTGCATCGCCCCGAGGATGTGGACCTGCCCGAACATCGCAGCCGCGATTTCAGCAAGCGGCCCTGGTGGCATCAGGCGGCCTGCGAATCCGAAATTCCCAGCGAACATGCCGAGATCCGGCAGAAATATTCGCGTATGCCGGAATTGTCCGACGATCACCTGCGCGAGGTCATCGCCAATACCTATGGTCAGATCGCACTGATCGACCATTCCGTCGGTCGCATTCTGACCGCGCTGGAAGAACAGGGTTTGGCCGATAATACCTATATCGTCTACACCGCCGATCACGGGGATTGGCTGGGCGATCACGGTCTGGTTCTGAAAGGTCCGATGCCGTTCGAGGGGCTGTTGAACGTGCGCGCCATCGTCAAGGGTCCCGATGTGCCCGTGGGTGCGGTCAAGGATCAGCCGCTTTCGACACTGGATCTGGGGGCAACCTTCATGGACTGGGCGGGCGTCGAAAGCCTGATGCCGATCCATGGCAAATCCATGCGCGACGTAATCTCCGGGGACGGCACCCGCGACGGGGCGCTGTCGGAATGGGAATTGCTGCCGGGCCGCGTCGGGGTGGGGCTGTCCCTGCGGACCGTCCGCAGCCGCACGGCCAAGCTGACGATGGACCTGAAATCCGGCGCGGGCGAGATGTATGACCTGACCAGCGACCCCGCCGAGCTGGACAACATCTTTGACGATCCGGCCCATGCCGCCCTGCGCGACACGCTGACCGCGATCCTGATGTCACGCCCCGACGACATGCGCCCGAACCAGACCCCGGTCGGCATGGCATAGGGGCTGCGTCATGACCACCATCACCTGTGTCGAGGATTTCCGCCGTCTGTATCGCCGCCGGGTGCCACGGATGTTCTACGACTATGCCGAAAGCGGGTCCTATACCGAATCGACGTTCCGCCGGAACGAAAGCGATCTGGCCGCGATCCGCATCCGGCAGCGCGTCGGCATCGACATCACGCGGATCGACACGGCGACCACCATGGCCGGCGCTGCGGCCCGGATCCCTGCGGGTTTCGCACCGGTCGGCATGCTGGGCATCCAGAACGCTGCCGGTGAAATCAAGGTGGCGCGCGCCGCCCGCGATTTCGGGGTGCCCTTCACGCTGTCCACCATGTCGGTCTGTTCGATGGAACAGGTCGCCGAGGCCACGGGAACGCCGTTCTGGTTTCAGCTATATGTCGTCAAGGATCGCGGCTTTGTCCGCGACCTGATCCACCGCGCCAGGGCCATCGGCTGTTCGGGGCTGGTGGTGACGATGGACCTGTCGATGCTGGGACAGCGCCACAAGGACATCAGGAACCGGCTGTCGATCCGCCCCGACCTGCGCAACCTTCTGAACATCGCCACGAAACCGCGTTGGGCATGGGAAATGGCCCGCACGCCCTATCGCAGCTTTGGCAATGTCGTGGGTCATGCCAAGGGCGTCGACGATCTGGCCAGCCTGTTGGTCTGGGCGTCCGAAATGGTCGATCCCGCGCTGGATTGGCACGATATCGAATGGATCCGCAAGGAATGGGGCGGCCCGATCATCCTGAAAGGCATCATGGACAGCGAGGATGCCCGCATTGCCGCGGATATGGGCATCGGAACGATCGTCGTGTCGAACCATGGCGGTCGGCAACTGGACGGGGCGGGCAGCACGATTTCATGGTTGCCACGCATCAAGGATGCCGTCGGTGATCGCTGTGAACTGATGCTGGATTCCGGAATCCGCACCGGCATGGATATTTTCCGTGCCTGCGCCCTGGGGGCATCGGGCGTGCTGCTGGGGCGGGCGATGGTCTATGCGCTTGGCGCCATGGGGCAGCCGGGGGTCGAACGATTGCTGACGATCTTGGAAAAAGAGCTTCGCACGACGATGGGCCTCGCGGGCAAATGCGATACAGGCTCGATTGGCCTTTCCGATCTGGATCTCCCCTGACGCCCCCCCCCTTCGAACGCGCGGCACGCGCAGGCTTTCGTTCCTGTGCGTGCTTTCTATATCAGCAATTCTCGCGCCAGCAGGCTGGCGCCCGAGACGAATGTCAGGCCAATCAGCAACCTGCGAAACGAGTCATCCGCCAGCCGCCGGAAGGCCGCAATGCCCAGCTGCGCCGACATCAAGGATACCGGCAGCGCAATCGCCAGAAAGCCCAGGGTTTCCGTGTCATACAATCCGCGAAAGAACAGCATGACACAGGTCAGACCCAGAACCGCAACGTTGAAGGGCTGAAGTACGGCACGGGTTTCGGCCTTGGGCCAGGGGCGCATGGAACACCACATCGTCGGCAACGCACCCGACAAAGATGCCGCGCCACCCAGAACCCCGCCCAGAAAACCGACAATGACATCGGTGACCGGGGTCGGCCGTTCGAATTTGGGCAGATTACGTTTCAGACTGAAATAGCCGCCATAAACCAGCAGCAGGCACGCCACGAACATCTTCAGCGATGCCGGATCGATCGAGGACAGGATCATGATACCCATCGGAATGCCCGGCACCGCAGGCAACAGGAATCTGGCCAATCTGCGCGGGTTGTCGAAAATGGCCTGCCGCACGATCCACAGCCCCTGAAGCCCGGTGACAGTAGACAGCACGACAATGATTGCCACAGCTTGCTGTGGCGGCATGAACTGCAACCAGAAGCCAAGCGCGAACAGCGCCGTGCCAAAACCTGCCAGCCCGTTGATGAACCCGCCCGCAGCGGCGCCTGCAATGAACAAGGGCCAGTTCACAGGACACCGCCCGGCAGGATATGCCCGATGTCGACCGCTCGCAGAAGCACCCTTTCCAACTCATCTATCATTCGCCCGCGTGCGGTGTCCTTGCGCGCGATCAACCCCAATGAACGAACAGGCGCCGTGTCCCCCAGTGACAATCTCTTCAACGGCAGGGGGTGATAGTTCGAAACGGCGAGCCGAGGCATGATCGAGACGCCAAGATTGCAATATACAAGACTGGAAATGGCTTCGGTTCCTTCAAGCTCCATCGCGTCCTTGACGCGAATTCCGGTTTCCATCAGCCAGTTCTCGATCATGGCGCCGGTTACCCCGTTTCGCGACACGCGAATGAAAGGCATCGTGGCCAGCATTTCGAATGGCTCATCGCTTTCGACCTGCGTCGATGCGACCAGTTGAAACGGCTCTTTCGCGATTTCTTCCCAATCGACGGTCAAAGGCAGCAGATTCGGCCTTGCGATTACGGCCGCATCCAGTTCGTTGCGCTCGACCTGCGTCACCAGAAGCGGAGTCAGAGCCGGATAGACCTGCACGTGCAGATCCGGATAATCCGCCTTGAGCATGGCAATAGCCGACGGGATAAGTCCGGTCATATGCGTGGGCAGCGCACCTATCTTCAGAACGCCACGCAGACCGTCATCGCCCAGCACGCTTGGGACGATTTCGTCATAGGCCCGCACAACCTCGCGCGCCTTTTCAAGGATGGCCCGACCGACCGGCGTGAATTCGGGTGTGCGTTTTGATCGGTCGAAAATCGCCACCCCCCATTCTTCCTCCAACGCCTTCATCTGCTGTGAAACGGCAGCATGTGTCACAAAGACCGCGCTGGCGGCACCGCTGAACGTGCCATGTTCGGCCACAGCAATCAGCGTCTTGAGAATACGGATCGACACGCATCTGCCCCATATGCATAATATAATTTTTTCTTACATAGGATGAAAGTTTTAGCCTATGGATTAAATCTTTCTAACCAAATACTCAGATAAGGTCAAAGGTATTTCCGACCCGATCTTATCCGGATCGGTTCGGATTGTCGCATCGGTTGGCCCCGGAAAAACGGATGCGCATCAAACTATCGGGGTATTTCATACCGCTGCATGGGCGGTTGATCGGCCAGAGGGAGAGAATGGCATGCGTGGCGCAGATCTGATCGTGAAATCATTGGCCAAGACCGGTGTGACCCGGATATTCTCGCTATCGGGAAACCAGATCATGCCGATCTATGACGCCTGCCACGACGCCGGGGTCGAGATCGTGCATACTCGCCACGAAGCCGCCGCCGTCTATATGGCCGAAGCCTATGCACAGCTGACCGGCCGGGTCGGGGTTGCAATGGTGACGGCGGGCGCGGGTGCTGGCAATGCGGTCGGTGCGCTGCTGGTCGCCAGTGAAAGCGAAACCCCCCTCTTGCTGCTGACAGGTGACAGCCCCGTCATGCAGGACGGCATGGGTGCGTTTCAGGAAATGCCACAGGTGCAGATGACGGCGCCGCTGACCAAGCTGTCCCTGCGACCGAGCAAGGCCGCCGATCTGGGACAAACCGTGGCCCGCGCCATCCGCGTCGCGCAATCCGGCCGGCCGGGTCCCGTCCATCTGGCACTGGGTTTTGACGTTGTGAACGAGCGCGTTGACGATGCTGCGCTGCCTGCAGGTCCCGCATTCCAAAGGGTGCCTCAACATCCCGGTCAGGGCGATGTCGCCAGCATCCTGCAGGCCGTTGGCGCCGCCAAGCGCCCGGTCGTGATCTGCGGTCCTTTGATGAATGAAACACGATTTGACCGGCTGCGCACCCTTGCCGATGCGCTGGACGCGCCGGTCATCCCGATGGAAAGTCCGCGCGGCCTCAGGGATCCGGCGCTTGGCAATATCGGCTCGGTTCTCGGTCAGGCGGATCTGATCGTGAATCTGGGAAAGCGACTGGATTTCACCCTGGCTTTCGGCAAGGAAACGGCCTTCGCACAGGATATGCGCTGGATCGACATCCAACCTGATGAGGCCGAACACGCCCGCACCTGCCGAAACCTGGGAAAACGCCTGTCGCTCGGCATTGCAGCCGACATTCGGGATACCGCCGCGGCACTGATTGCCGCCGGTCAGGGCAAAGCCAGGAATGCCGAATGGCGCAAGCAGGTCGAGGCCGCCCTTGCGCTGCGCCAGAACGGCGGCGGGCAGTCGGGGCAGATCACGTCGGCGCAGCTTTGCGAGGCCGTGCAAAAACACATCGCGCATGCCAACAATTCAGTCGTGATATGTGACGGAGGAGAATTTGGCCAATGGGCGCAGGCCATGACCAAAGGCGACGCACGGGTCGTCAACGGCGTTTCCGGCGCGATCGGCGGCGGGCTGTGCTACGGGCTTGCCGCCCGCCTCGCCCGCCCCAACGCCACTGTCTTTGCGTTGATGGGGGATGGAACGGTCGGGTTTCACCTTGCCGAATTCGAGACCGCCGCGCGCGTCGGCGTGCCCTATGTGGTCGTGATCGGCAATGACATGCGCTGGAATGCCGAACACCAGATACAACTGCGCGACTATGGCAAGGACAGGTTGATCGGCTGTGAACTTAGCGGCGCGCGCTATGATCTGGCGGCAATGGCGCTTGGCGGGCATGGCGAATACGTGACTGATCTTGCCGACCTTGACAATGCACTGACCCGCGCCGTGCAAAGCGGCAAGCCTTCCTGCGTCAATGTCATGATCGAAGGCTTGCCCGCCCCGTCAGGCGCGGCGCATTGAGGTCGCGAAAACAAAAGTCGCCGCCTCATCCACTGGGGTGGCACGCACACCCGTAACAACAACACCTGCCTGACCACCAACTTACCGGCTGACCGCTATGACCTGCCTGTCGGAATCGCCCGGTGGAACAGTCTGGCCGGATCTGCCAGCAAACAGAGCGTTCTGTTGGTCCGCATGATCTATGCAATCAGCACGCCAACGCTGACGCAGCCAACTTCCGAACCAAAAGCCTGAAATCACCTTGCACGGCGAAAGGCGCGGGCCTCGATGCCCGCGCCTTGTTGCCATCTGCACCCTGCCCGGGGCTCGTCAAGAGGAGGTCTTGACCCTGACCTTGTCCTGCACGCCGCGAAAACCCGCCCGTGCGACGGCGACCAACGTCACTGCGGTCAAGACCCAGAAGAACCATGTGATCGGTCCGCGCACCAGGATCTGCGGATCACCGCCAGACATCAACATCGCCTGCCTGAAATTATCCTCGAGAAGTGGTCCGAGAATGAAGGCAATCAGGAATGGCGCGGCAGGAACATGATAGCGCATCATCAGAAAACCGACCCAGCCCATGACGAACATGACCCCGACATCAAAGAGGTTGTTGTTCACGGCAAAGACCCCGTAAATGCACAGGATCAGAACGCCGGGTATCAACAATCGGCGGGGAATGTCAGCCACATATTTGAACCCCCTGATCGCAACGGACCCGATCATGAACAACAGGGCCGAGCTGAGGATCAGCCCGATGAACAGACCATAGATGATGTCGATGTTCATCACGAACATCGTTGGCCCCGGCTGCAATCCATGCACCATGAAAGCCCCGATGATGATCGCGGTGATAACATCCCCCGGCACACCCAAAGCCAGCAAGGGGATCAGGGTCGCACCGGCAACCCCGTTGTTACCTGCTTCGGCGGCGGCGACGCCTTCGACCTCGCCCTTGCCGAAAGCCTCTTTGTTCCTGGATGTGCGGCGTGCCTCGGAATAGGACAGAAATGCCGATGGCGCAGCGCCGATCCCCGGTATCGACCCCAGTGCCACCCCGATAAAGCTGCCCCTGACGATCGATTTGAACGACCGGCGGTAATCCGCAAAGGTCACCCAGTTCTTTCCGATACTGCGGGTCTTGCCCAGATGTCCGGTCGGGTTCAACACCATGGCCAGCACCTCGGGGATGGCAAACAGGCCAATCAGCACTGCGATAAAGTTCAACCCACCCATCATGTTGGGATCACCAAAGGTGAACCGGTTGGTCCCATAGACAAGATCCAACCCCACCGTGGCCAAAAGCAGGCCAAGCAATGCAGCCAGGGCGCCTCGCAGCAGGCTTTCGCCCGACACGCCGGCAATGATCGTCAGCGAAAACAGGATCAGCGTAAAGAATTCGGGCGGGCCGAAATTCATCGCGAATGATGCCAGCCAGCCTGCGAACAGGATCAGCGCCAGATTCGAGATCAGATCCGCGGTGCAGGATGCCCACAGCGCCATCCCGAGGGCGCGGCCGGCCTCGCCACGTTCGGCCATCGGATAGCCGTCCAGAATGGTTGCCGATGACGCGGGCGTGCCGGGTGTCTTGATCAGGATCGCAGGGATCGATCCCCCGAAAATGCCCCCCTTGTACACCCCCAGCAACAGCAGCAGCGCGGGGATCGTTGGCATTGCGAATGTAAAGGGCAATGTCAGCGCCACGGCCATCGTCGCCGACATTCCGGGAATGGCCCCGCCGATAACGCCGACGGCCACACCGATGGTCAAAGCAAGAACGGCTTGGATATTTCCAACGAGCGATAGGCCCGCCATCAGGCTGTCAAATGCATTCATGGCAGTCTCACCAGGTTACCTTGCGGGATCGCGACACTCGCGACATGGGCGAAAAAGGCATACAGGACCAGCGGCAGCAAAATGCCACAGATGACCGCCGCAACGGGATGCCTTGTACGCACAAGGGCCGCGGTCGCGACAAAGGCGGCCATGCTCATCCAGACCATGCCGATGGCGGCCGTGCCGACCGTGACGACAACCATGATCACTGTCATCAGTCCAAGGCGCAGATAGGCCCGCCCGCGATCCGCGATTGGCGGATCATAGGCAGCACCGTCCCGCTGTTCACGCAATGCGGCCAAGACAAGGCCCGCCCCCACAAGCCCCGTCAACCCCGCCAGAACATAGGGCCAGAAACTGGGCGAAAGAACGATATTCTGAATGCCGCCCGGCGTCGTAACCCAAGCTGGAATTGCGACGAACAACAAAAAAGCGGATGCCGCGATCGCCAAAAGGCCAAGACGCAGCTGGATAATATAGGCGTTCACGACACCTCTCCCCCCGATACTGAAGATGCCGCACGAAGCATGAGCGCGGCATCTTCCGAATATGTCAGAGCAAACTCAACCTTCGATGCGCATGCCCAACTCGTCTGCAAGAGCGCGGAAGGTATTGTATTGCCCTTCGATAAAGGCACTGGCCTCTTCGGGGCTCATCAGTTCGACGATCGAGCCAAAGGATTCCATGCTTTCGACAAACCCGGGATCGGCGGTCGCTTCGGCCATCCATTCGCCCCATTTGACGGCGATATCGTCTGGCAGATCGGCGGGCCCTGCAATTCCCGTCCATCCGACCAGCTGTTCCAGCTCGGGCTTGCCGAGATCGGCGGCCGAAGGCGCATCAAAGCCCGCAACCGGCTCGGCGGTGGTCACAAGAATCGGCTTCAACTGATCATTGGCGACAAAGCTCGACAAAGCGGATGAGTTGGTGCAAACGAATGTCGTCGTGCCGTTCAACACCGCCGTGGCCGCCGCGCCGCCGCCCTTTTGGGGAATATGTGTCACCTTGTTCAGCGGGTCTTCCACGCCGAATTCATCCAGAACCATGACCGCGGCGATATGCAAAAGCGTGCCCACGCCGGAACTGCTGTAGGACACGCCGCCCTCTTCGACCTTGGCGATCAGGTCATCGATGGTTTCGATGCCTGAATCGGGACGGACCGCGCAGACGACGGGGTTGATTTCGTAAACGGTAACGAAACGGAAATCGTCCAGTCCATATGGCAGTGTTGCCTTCATCGCCGGGCTGACCGTATGCGAACCGACACGCGCGAACAGCATCTTGTAACCATCGGCCTTGGCATTCTGCACCGCGACCGATCCCGTGGCACCTCCGGCCCCGGTGACATTTGACATGACCAGAGCTTCGCCGACGGCATCACCCAGCGGCTTGGCGATCGTACGGGCGGAAATATCGGTTGCGCCACCCGCACCGAACGGAATGACCATGGTGATGGGTCTTTCAGGATACTCGGCCAGGGCGGCGGTCGCCGCGAAAGTCAGAGGGATCGCGCTGGCGATAGCTAGGGCTTTCGATCTCATTCAGTCCTCCCAGAGATTGCGCTGCACGGTCTTGCCATTTGGCTGAACACCTTGGTGCAGTCTTTCTTGTAGGGAAAACTATAGGAAGAAGGCCATCTTACAAGAAGTAATTAATAGTTACCTGTCTCGTAAGAAATTATTACCTTCAGGTCGGATCGCACAAGGTGTCAGGCCCCACGGGGCCCTAAATATCCGCCAGCGTATGACTTGTGCGGATGGAACTATCTGCGCAACTTCGCACTCTTTTCCGTTGCTCACGGCGCGCAACATCAACGGCGTAATGTAACATTTACTTACTTTACTATTTAGAATTTGCGTTCTTACGTTAGCAAACAAAAAGGATATATGCTGAACCAAGTTCGACTTTCTGGGAATTATGACGTTGTCCAATAGCGATACAAATCTGGAGGTCTCGGTCTGGCGGACCCGGAACGGCACAGGTCTCTATGAAACATTCGAGGTTCCGGCCCATGACAACCAGACAATTCTGGATGTCGTCAGCTGGATCCAGCAGAATGCCGACCCGACACTGACCTATCGTTTTGCCTGCCGGGTGGGGATGTGCGGCTCTTGTGCGATGATGGTCAATGGCGCCCCCCGCTGGACATGTCGAACCCATGTCAACAAGGTACTCAAGCACAACAGGCTGAAGATAGCGCCATTGCGGAACCTGCCGGTGATCAAGGATCTGGTCACGGATATGGATCCGTTCTTTGACAAATGGGTCAGCGCAGGCGGGCGCCATGAGCCAACGCGCACAAGGCACGACCCGATCGAGGAAATCCAACCGGCGAACGAACAGCGCGCCGCCGCTGATGCGGGGATCGAATGCATCAATTGCTCGGTTTGCTACGCGGCCTGCGATACTGTCGCCAACAATGCAGACTATCTTGGCCCCGCCGCATTGCAGCGCGCCTGGACGATCGTGAATGATGAAAAACACGGTGATCGCCAGGATGTTCTGGACACGGTTTCAGCTGCTGGCGGATGCCAAAATTGCCATTCGATGGGGAACTGCACCGCACTCTGCCCCAACGGGCTGGACCCGTTGTCGGCGATTGCCGGCCTGAAACGCGCGACGATGCGCCAGTTTTTCAAGCGAGGCAATTGATGTTGGATCTTCGTCTCTATCTTGCGCAGCGCCTTAGTGCGATGGTGATGGTGCCGTTCGTTTTCGTGCATCTGGGTGTGATGATCTATGCGATCCAGGGTGGTTTGAGCGCATCCGAAATTTTGGGCCGCACACAGGGATCGCTTTTCTGGTTCCTGTTTTACGGGATGTTCGTGGTGGCGTCTTCCCTGCACGCGGCGATCGGCTTGCGAGTGATCGTCCATGAAGTCACTGGCCTGCGCGGACTGCTGCTGGCGGCGCTGACCTGGGGCGGCTTTGTTGTATTCTTTTTTCTGGGGGCGCGCGCAGTAACAGCCGTGACGATGATATGAAGGGACATTACCGCAATCATCCGCTGTGGTTCGCCTTTTTGCTGCATCGCCTGTCGGGGCTGGGCCTGGCGCTGTTCCTTCCCGCGCATTTTTATGTTCTGGGCATGGCAATCAGATCGCCCGAAGCGCTGGACGGGTTCCTGCATTGGACCGACATGCCCATCGTCAAGATAGCCGAATTCGGGCTGGTCTTCCTGCTGGCAGTTCATTTCTTTGGCGGCCTGCGCCTGCTGGCGCTGGAATTTCTGCCCTGGCCTGCCCCCCACAAGACCCTGGCCGCTGGCGCCGTCGCCGGAGCCTTTCTGGTATCCGGGGTATTCTTTCTGAACGCGGTGTAGGACATGCCATTGAAAATCGAGATCGATCGCCACGACACCGACATCCTGATCCTTGGTTCAGGCGGCGCGGGATTGTTCGCAGCGCTTCACGCCCAGCACGCCGCGCCACCGGGAACCCGTGTCACCATCGCCGTCAAGGGGCTGATCGGGAAATGTGGCTGCACACGCATGGTTCAGGGTGGTTACAACGTTGCGCTTGGCCATGGTGACAGCGTCGAGCGCCACTTCATGGATACGATTCACGGCGGTAAATGGCTACCGGATCAGGACATGGCCTGGAAGCTGTGCGAACAGGCCGTCATCCGCGTTCGCGAGCTGGAAAACGAGGTGGGGTGCTTCTTTGACCGCGAGGCAAATGGCCAGTTGCACCACAAGGCTTTTGCGGGTCAAACCGCAGACCGAACGGTCCACAAAGGCGACCTGACCGGGATCGAGATCATCAATCGCCTGATGGAACAGGTCCTGTCGCGACCGATTGAAAGGCTTCAGGAACATCGCGCCATCGGCCTGATCCCGACGGCAGATGGCACGGCCCTGTCTGGCGTTTTGTTCATCGACATGCGCAGCGGAAGGTTCCGCTTTGTGCGCGCCAAGACCGTCATGATGGGAACCGGCGGCGGCCCCACCATGTATAAATACCATACCCCGTCAGGGGACAAGACGATGGACGGCCTGGCAATGGCGCTGCGCCTTGGCCTGCCTCTGCGCGATATGGAAATGGTCCAGTTCCATCCCACGGGCCTTCTGGCCGGCGAACATACCCGGATGACGGGAACCGTGCTGGAAGAAGGCCTGCGTGGCGCGGGCGGGCAATTGCTTAACGCGCGCGGCGATCGGTTCATGTTCGACTATGATACCCGCGGCGAACGCGCCACACGCGATGTTGTCAGCCGCGGAATCTATGCCGAAATGCGCAAGAACAACGACCCCGATCAAGTGGGCATGTTCATTTCCATGGCTCATCTTGGCCCTGACAATGTCCGCCGGAAATTCAAGGGCATGGTCAAGCGATGTGCCGATAGCGGCTTTGATCTGGCTGCCGGCAAGGTCGAGGTCGTGCCGACGGCGCACTACTTCATGGGTGGTGTGGTTGTCGATCCTGACACCCGCACCGCGATAGAGGGGCTGTATGTCGCGGGCGAAGATGCCGGCGGTGCGCATGGTTCCAACAGGTTGGGCGGCAATGGCGTTGCAAATTCCACGGTCTATGGCGGTGTGGCCGGCGACGTGATGGGGGTCGATATCCGCAGAATGACCGCATTGCGGCCTGCAGATGAAACCGTGCTGGCCGCCGAGATCGAGCGCGCCCTGCACCCGCTGCGCAAAACGCCCGGACATGTTCCGGGCCTGCGCGCCAAACTGCAGGAAGCGATGTGGGAAGATGTGGGCGTGATGCGTACCGGCGCCGGAATGGAGCGTGGGTTGAAACGCATTTCCGAGATCAGAGAAGAACTGTCAGAAACTGGGGTGGACCCCTCGAATCTGGCCTTCAATCTGACCTGGCATGACTGGCTGAACATGGCATCTCTGACCGAGATATCAGAGGTCATCACCAAAGCCGGGATCGCACGCGAAAATTCTCGTGGCGCACATTTCCGCGAAGATTACCCGGAAGCCGGGGATCTCGAGGCATCCTATTTCACAATGGCACGCCAACAAAACGGCGTGGTCGATGTCAACAGGGTCCCGGTCAAATTCACCATCGTCCGGCCAGGTGAAACAATCCTGCCCGAGGGCGAACCAGAAACACTGGTGGCGCAGACATGATCTCGATCGATCTTATACAGAACACAGCCCGAACCCTGATGGACAAGGCTGCAATCGAAATCCCGCAGGACTATCTTGACGGATTGCAGGCCGCCGCCAAGACCGAGGATGGCGACCTGTCATCCTTTGTCCTGCAGGCGATGCTCGACAACTACGAAGCCGCGAAAGAAGATCGCCGCGCCATGTGCGGAGATACCGGCGTGCCGCGCTGGTTCGTGAAGATGGCGAATGACGCCCGGATCGAGGGCGGCATGTGCGCCCTTGAAACCGCCCTGCGCCGCGCCACCGCCGAGGCAACGAACGGCGTACCGCTGCGCCCGAACAGGGTGCACCCGCTTTGGCGCACGGATCACAACAACAATGTCGGCATCGGCGCGCCAGAGATCGAATACGGCTTCGAGCCCGAAGGGGATTGGGTGGATCTGATCACGGTCCACAAGGGCGGCTTGTTCGGCACCGATTACCGGATGCTGTTCCCGTCAGATGGTATCGAGGGGATCAAGCGGTTCTATCTGGACAGCCTTGTTGCATTCGGCAAGCGCGGTCTGGCCTGCCAGCCCGCGATCATCGGCATCGGGCTGGGCGGGTCCAAGGATACCTGCATGGTCCTTGGCAAACGCGCGTCCGTCCTTAGAACCGTGGGCAGCCGCAATTCCGATCCGCGCATAGCCGCCCTTGAGGATGAGTTGAAGCAGCTTGGAAACTCGATCGGGATGGGCGCCATGGGGTTCGTGGGAAAGAACATGGTGATCGATTGCAATATCGAGGTGGGATACTGTCACACCGGGGGCATGCAGATGTCGGTGCATGCATTCTGCCTGTCATCACGCCGCGCTGTCGCACGCCTGTTTCCTGACGGGCGGGTCGAATATCGCACCGACCCCGACTGGTTCACCCCCTATCAGCGGCGCGAAACCGTTGAATGGGAACCTGCAATGGAGGATGCGTGATGAAACCTCGTGAAGTTGTTCTCAGCACGACGCCGACCGCCGAAGATATCGCCGCGCTGCGATTGGGGGACATCGTTTATCTGGACGGGCTTATGTATACGGCCCGTGAAGGCGTTTACATGCGTGCGCTTGAAGGGCAGGCCAATATCCCGATGGAGCTACCTTCGGAAAGCGCGGCGAATTTTCATTGCTCTCCGGCGGCAACGATCCGGGAAGATGGCACCTTCGATCTGGGGGCGGTCACGGCGACAGCTTCATTCAGATTCGCAAAGTGGTTGCCGGAATGGATGGCCAAGACCGGCGCAAGGCTGATCATCGGCAAGGGTGGCATGTCTTCCAGGGATTACAAGAACTACTTCGTGCCCAACGGGGCCGTATACCTGTCGACGGTTGGTTACGGCACCGGCGCCTTGCTGGGGCGCGGCGTCGAAAACGTCGAGGCCGTCCACTGGCACGAAGAACTGGGTCTGGCCCAGGCGATGTGGGTCATTCGCTGCAAGCGGATGGGGCCGTTCATCGTTGCCTCTGATCTGGACGGAACATGCCTGTTCGAACGCGAAAACGCCAAGATCAGCAAGAATCTGGATCGCGTGTATGAAGGAACGCGCCCCGCCGTTCTGAAACGATTTGGCGAAACCGATGATCGCTCGGATGAACTGATCGGTTAGGGCGCGACAACAGCAGGGGTATCATGCGCGCGCTTTCAGCCTGCGCCCCACAAAAATCCCGGCAAGCATGGTCGGCACGAACACAAGCGTGCCGGTCGCCCCTATCGGCAGTGCGACCCAGGCCGGACCGGGGCAAAAACCGCCAATGCCCCAGCCAACCCCGAAGATCGCAGCCCCCGCCAGAAGCGGCGCATCGATCCTGCCCCTCGCGGGCAAATCGAAATCCGGCAAAAGCAGCGGTTCATCGCGCAGCCAGGCCATCCGGTATCCCAGAAAAGCCGTCACAGAGGCCCCGCCCATGACAAATGCGAGGCTGGGATCCCAATTTCCAAATATGTCAAGAAAGTTCAGCACTTTGGCCGGGTTCGCCATCCCCGACATAATAAGCCCGAAACCAAAGATCAGACCGGATAGAAAGCCAAACATCGCGCGCATTCCCATCCCCTTATGCAACATGGCGCAACAGAAAGACCGTGACCGCGGCACAGATCATAAAGACCAAGACAGCGGCCAGCGATCGCGGGGAAAACCGCGCAAGACCACAAACCCCATGCCCGGACGTGCAGCCCGACCCTAACGATGTTCCGATCCCGACCAGCAACCCGGCAATGATCATGCCTGCCGGATTGTCACTGACCTGTTGTTCAGGAAAATTGCCGGAAACCCCGAACCAGGCCAACGGCGCTGCGATCAGGCCGGCGACAAACGCGATCCGCCATCCACGGTCATGACCGACAACCGCCCCCGACGTGATTCCGACAATACCCGCGACCCGCCCGAAAAGCAGCATGACCATCACGGCAGATACACCAATCAGGACGCCACCTGCCAGTGATGCCCAAGGCGTGAACTCGGTCGGGATGACAGGAAGCATATCGCAAACCTTTCGAAATCGGAACGCATGAGGCATTCGCGCGAACGCCCGCGACTTAAGGCCGAAAAGCGATCGCAGTCAAATATGACCATACAGCCAGGCAACGCGTTTCGACGAAATCAATAAATCAGTTGACTCTAAACATCTGATGTTTCATCTTTGATACATGAGCGAGATTCTTTACTATGACCTGAAGGACGCACCGTCCCTGTCGCCCAGCCTTGCGACCCAGATGTGTCGTGAACTGGGCCGCCGGATCGTTGGCGGACATCTTCCCGAAGGTGATCTGATCGAGGATGAAACCAGGCTTGCCGCCCGTTTCAGTGTCAGCAAATCCGTCGTACGGGAGGCCGTTAAACTGCTTGTCGGCAAAGGCCTTCTCGAGGTGCGCAGAGGCGATGGCACCCGTGTGCGCCGCCGCAACCACTGGGCCCTTCTGGATGATGATGTTCTGGCATGGCACCTCGCTTCGACGCCGCAACCGTCATTCTTGCGCCAACTGATGGACATGCGGCGGATCATCGAACCGAAAGCAGCTGCATGGGCAGCCACCTTTGGAACCGATGCACAGCTTGCGGAAATCGCAGATGCACAACAACGGATGGAACAGGATCCAAGATCGATCGAGGATTTTGTCGTTGCGGATGCGCTGTTTCACCGGGCGATCCTGCGGGCGGCGAACAATGAGTTCCTGACGGCGATGGAAGGGGTGATTTTTTCGGCGCTGCTCAGCTCGATCCCGCTGACGAATGCAGATCCGCGGCAGAACAAGAGTTCGATCCCGTTTCACCAGGATCTGTTGCAGGCAATCACCGCACGCAATGCCGCCGAGGCCGAGCGCGCGATGGAACGCCACCTTGACGATACCAGCACCCGGCTTGCGCAGGTGATCGACGGCTTCGACATTTCGCAAGGCACCTGACGACATCAGATATCCGACATGCCCGAACGGCGGCGGGCGGGTCACGTTGCCCTGCGCGGCAGCGAAGGATGCCCCATGGCAAAACCGCCACCTCAGCGCCAGCACGGCGCGATCTCTGGGAGGAGAACACATGATCCAGATCAACAAGGCAAGAATGCTTGCGGCCAGCACTGCGGTCTTTACATTCGTCGGTGCGGCGACCGCGCAGGCAGACGGGATGGTCGCATTCTTGCTGCCCGAAAACGTGAATCCCCGCTGGGAACAGCAGGATGCAGCAGCTTTTGTTGCCAAGATGCAGGAAATCGCGCCCGACACCAAGGTCGAGGTTTTCAATGCCGGTAATGACACCTCCGTTCAGCAAAGACAGGCCGAGCAGGCCTTGACGCAGGGCGCAAATGTCTTGGTCGTCATACCCATTGATGGCGAAAGCTCGGCAATCATTGCGGACACGGCAGCCGAGGAAGACGTGCCGACGATCGCCTATGACCGCATGATCAATTCCCCGAACACCAGCTTCTGGGTTCAGGCCGATATGCATGCCACCGGGGCGGCGCAGGCCCAGCACGTCGTCGACAACACCGCATCGGGCGACACGCTGGTGATGTTGAAAGGATCGCCGACCGATCCGAACGCGGCCGTGATCGCAGAAGGTCAGATGTCGGTGCTGGAACCCCTGTTCGCCTCGGGCGAGCGCGTGCTGGGGTATGAAAACTGGACCCAGGGATGGGATCCGGCGATTGCACGGCGATCCATGGATCAGGCCCTGACACAGCTGAACAACAATGTGCAGGGCGTTGTCTCGTCCAATGATGGCAATGCCGGCGCGGCGATCGCCGCCATGGAGGAACAGGGGATGGCCGGACAGGTTCCCGTATCGGGACTTGACTGCACGGTCCAGGCTCAGCAGCTGATGTTGCTGGGGAAACAGACCCAATGTGGCTGGCGGCCATTGCATGAAATGGCTGCGGCCGCGGCCGAGGTTTCGGTGCGCCTTTTGAATGATCAGGATTATTCCGATCTGGCCACCGAAACCGTCACGAATGGTGTCGGCGCAGAGGTGAATTTCGTACCCATTGACAGCTATTCGGCCGTTGGGGCGGAAGGCGTTGCCTATGTGATCGAGAACGACCCGTCGATCACGAAAGACATGGTTTGCCAGGGCGAAGCCGCCGAAACCGATTTCTGCAAGTGATTGAACGATATGCCGAATGACAACTTGATGGCGGGGTCAATGACCCCGCCCCCTCACCTGCGGGTTTCGGGGATACACAAACGCTTTGGCGGCCTGCATGCATTGCGCGGCGTCGATTTCGAAGTCGCCCGCGGCGAGGTCATGGCGCTGGTCGGCGATAATGGCGCGGGGAAATCCACATTGATGAAGGTTCTGGCCGGCGCCCATCTGGCTGACGAGGGCAGCTTCTGGCTGGACGATCAGCAGGTTCAGGTAAACGGTCCGACCGATGCCGCGGATCTGGGAATTCAGATTGTCTATCAGGATCTGGCGCTCTGCGAGAACCTGGATGTCTCG
This sequence comes from Paracoccus onchidii, assembly GCF_028294535.1. Lineage (GTDB taxonomy): Bacteria > Pseudomonadota > Alphaproteobacteria > Rhodobacterales > Rhodobacteraceae > Paracoccus > Paracoccus onchidii. The sequence continues at coordinate 67,614 of NZ_JAQBIE010000002.1, forward strand.
GCCAATCTTTCGCTTGGTGCCGAACCGGTCAAGGCTGGCTTCGGCTTTCTTCCGCGTTTCCTGCGCCCGATCGATGATCTGGAAATGGAAATCAAGGCGCAGAAGGCCATTGACAGGCTGGAGGTCAGAACCCTGAAATCGGTGCGCTCGCTGGTAGGCGGCCTTTCGGGCGGCCAGCGTCAGGCAATCGCGATTGCGCGCGCCGTGGGGGCCGAAAGCTCGGTGGTGATGCTGGACGAGCCGACAGCCGCGCTTGGGGTCGCACAGACCCGACAAGTGCTGAACGTCGTTCGCCGTCTGCGCGACACCAATCATGCCGTCGTCTATATCTCGCACAATATGCGCGACATCTTCGAGATCGCAGACCGCATCTGTGTGCTGCGCCATGGCGGCAATGTTGCAACCTGGAAAACATCGGAAACAACGCCTGACGAAATCGTCGTGGCCATGACGCGCGGACTGGACGGAGGGCAAGGCAATGCCGCATGAACCTGCGTTGTCGATTGCCGATCGCATGCGGATCATGCGGCAAACCCGTTTTGGCGCCTTTGTTCCGGTATTGTTGGCTCTGGCCGCGATCTGGGGGTATTTCGGGCTGATCGCTCCGCTTTTCGAGTACTGGTCAGATCCTGCCGCCGACAGCATCCGATTCATATTCCTCAGCCCGCGCAACATCTACAACCTGTTCATGCAATCGGCGGTCATCGCAACGCTTGCCGTGGGCATCACGATTGTTCTGCTTTTGGGCGATATCGACCTTTCCGCTGCGGCGACCGCAGGGGTTTGCGCCGCATTGCTGGGCGTGCTTGTTCTGGCAGGCGTGCCGGGATGGCTGGCCTGCCTGATGGTCATGGTGGTGGGCACCGTCATGGGGGCCGCGCAGGGGCTGTTGATCGCATATGTCGGCATTCCGTCCTTCGTGGTCACCTTGGCGGGATTGCTTGGCTATCAAGGGCTGATGCAAAAAATCCTGCCCACCGGGAATTTGAATGTGGATGACCCGTTCATTCGCGCGATCGCACGAATCCTGATCCCGGACATGCTTGGGGTGGTACTGGCAATCGGCCTTGTGGCCCTGGTCGCGGCCAGCGCATTGCGCCGTCAGTCAATGCGCCGTGCACGCGGTTTGGAACTGGACAGCCGCTTTGCCATCTGGGGCCAGATCGGATTCTTCGCCGCCATAACCTTTGCAACCGTTCTGACCCTGAACAGCTATCGCGCCGTCCCATTGATGATCGTTCTGCTGGTCGCGCTCACGGCGCTGATCGGGTGGATCACGACCTCGACGCCTTTCGGACGCTCTGTTTTTGCGGTCGGGGGGAATGCGGAAAGTGCCCGCCGCGTCGGCATGAAGGTCAACCGCATCCGCGTTGCCGCCTTTGGAATCGTTGGCCTGATGGCCGCAATCGGTGGAATATTCGGTGCGTCTCGGTTCGGGTCGGTGTCTTACACGGCCTTTGCCGGTGGCAGCCTGCTGCTTGAAAGCATCGGCGCGGCAGTGATCGGGGGAACCTCGCTCTTCGGAGGGCGCGGGTCGGTCTGGAACGCCATTCTCGGTGCGCTTGTCATCGGTTCGCTTGGAAACGGGCTGGATCTTTCGGGTGCCAGTTCGGCAGACAAGCTGATGTTTTCGGGCGCGATCCTCTTGCTTGCCGTGGCCATTGACGCGGTTTCACGCCCCGCCGGCGCGGCCGGACGCTAGGGAAAGCCATCTCATGTTGACAACAAGACAAACCGAAACCCTGAGCCTGATCTTGAATGACGTGATCCCGCCATCAGCGGATGGTCATGTGCCAGGCGCGGGGAACGCGGGGGTCGCCAGTTTCCTCCAACAGGCGACCCCTTATGATCCCGACCCTGCACGGGTCGTCCTGACCGTGATCGAAACGGTGCTGGAAATCGCTGATGATTTTTCCAGCCAATCACCCCAGGATCGGATCGATGTAATCATACGGGTCCAGGCGCAGCATCCACAGATCTTCGAACGTTTTCTGCGACTGACCTATATGGGCTACTACAGTCAGGCCGAATTGCGGCCCTTGTTTGGCGTGGCCGCCGAACCCGTGCATCCATCCGGCTATCCCGTGCCATCGGAATCTTCCCGGATGATGGCCGATCTGACGGCACCCGTGCGCGCAAGGGGGGCGGTCTATAGACCGGCAGACGGCTGATGGTGACAACAATGAAACATGAACCCGTTGATGTCCTGATCATCGGTGCCGGCGCGTCTGGTGCGGCAATCGCATGGTCGTTGCTGGAAACACGCATGCGCATCCTGTGCCTTGAACAGGGAACGCATCTGCCGGACGCCGATTTCCCCAGCCGTCGCCCCGACTATGAGCTGGCACGCTATGGCGAATTTTCCTGTGATCCCAATATCCGCCAACTTGCGCAGGACTATCCGATCAATGTCGATGACAGTTGCATCGCGCCGGTCAACTGGAACGGGGTCGGTGGATCGACCATCAACTTTCTGGGCCACTGGCCCCGCATGAAACCATCGGATTTTCGCACCCGTTCCCTGGATGGCGTGGCCGAAGACTGGCCCGTCGATTACGCCACGCTGGAACCTTTTTACGCGATGAATGATCGCAATACCGGCGTGTCCGGATTGTCGGGGAACCCGGCCTATCCGGATTACGCACCCGAACTTCCGCCCATCCCGCTGGGACAATTGGGGCAGACGCTGGCAAAGGGGTTCAACCAGTTGGGATGGCACTGGTGGCCCTCGGATGTCGCCATCCTGAGCAAGGATCAGGACGGTCGGCAAAAATGCGTGAATGCGGGAACCTGTGATCTGGGTTGCGCTGCCGGGGCCAAGGGCGGCACGAATTTCACCTATTGGCCCATGCTGGAACGTGCGGGGGTCGAGCTGCGCACCGGATCAAGAGTCCGCGAAATCCTGATCGACCCCGCCACCGGCATGGCGACCGGTGTCTTGTATCACGGCGCGGATGGTCAATTGCATCGACAACAGGCTGAAATGGTCATCCTGGCCTGCAATGGCATCGGCACGCCCCGTCTGTTGCTGAATTCCGACACGGAGCGCAATCCCGACGGTCTGGCCAACAGTTCGGGAATGGTCGGGCGCAACCTCATGTTCCATCCCCTGACCGGTGTTTCAGGCGTGTTCGACCAACCCATGAAAGGACATGAGGGGCCGATGGCGTGTTCCATCCTCAGCCAGGAGTTCTACGAATCCGACCCGTCACGTGATTTCGTTCGCGGCTATGGGCTGCATTCGGGGCGATCGACGACGCCGATGACCTTTGCGCTTGGCGGCTATGGCATTGACCGGCCGATCCCCTGGGGGGCGGCACATCGGGAAATCATGGACGACATCTATCCCAACATCGCCAGTCTGACCGTCGTGGCCGAGGATCTGCCTGATCAGGAAAACCGTGTGACCCTGGATCCCGACCTCACGGACAGCGATGGAATCCCCGCGCCGAAAATCAGCTATCGGCTGGGCGAGAACACCCGCCGGATGCTGAAACATGGCGAGGCCCGCGCCGCCGAGGCCCTGCGTGCCGCAGGGGCACACACGATCCTGTCCAAGAATGACGACGCGGTCTGGTGGCGGGCCGGATGGCATCAGATGGGCACCTGCCGGATGGGCAACGATCCGGAAAACTCGGTCGTGAATGGCTGGGGCCGCAGTCACGACGTGAAGAACCTGTTCATCGTTGACGGATCGATTTTCGTCACCGCCGGCGCCGTCAATCCGACATCCACGATCCAGGCGCTGGCCCTGTATATCGGTGACCGGATCAAGACAAATATCGCAACCTTGTTCGACTGAGGCAATCAATGGAATTTCCGACCCGAATGTATCTTGGTGGCACGCTGCGGAACTCGGCGACGACGCTGCCGGTCGAAAACCCGGCAACAGAACAGGTCATCGCCACGGTTGCCACCGCCGACAATGGCCATATCCACGAGGCATTGGAACATGCCCAAGCGGCGTTTCCCATGTGGTCGCAAACCTCTATCGCCGAGCGCCAAAACTGGATGAGGCGCCTGCGCGACGAGGTTGTCGCCAATGAAGACTATCTGCGGCTGTGTATCCATCACGAGATGGGACGACCCTGGGCGTCGACACAAGAAGATTTCGACAGTTTGCGGAATTCACTGGATTTCTATGCCGAAGAAATCGCGCGCCTGAACGATTACAGCCTGGTCGACCGCGCCGGCACCCATCGGCACAGAATGGTGCACGAACCCGCCGGGGTCGTGGTGGCGTTCCTTGCATGGAATTTTCCATTGCTGAACCTGGCCTTCAAGCTCGGCCCGGCAATGGCGGCGGGGTGTCCGATCATTATCCGCCCCTCGAATGACACGCCCATCTCGGCTTATGCCGTAGGAGAACTGTGCGAGCGGATCGGATTGCCCAAAGGGGTCGTTCAGATTGTCGCGACGGCAAGCTATGAGGCTGCTGACCTGTTGTCGTCATCGACCATTCCCGCCGTGCTGACCCTGATTGGCTCGACCGCGACGGGGCGTCACATCATGCGCACCGGTGCCACTTCCATCAAGAAATATTCTATGGAACTGGGCGGCAACGCCCCTGCCCTCGTGTTCCCGGATGCAGATCTTGATCTGGCGGCAAACATTCTGTGCGGGGTCAAGTTCAACAATGCCGGACAGATCTGCGTTTCCCCCAACAGGGTCTTTGTGCATCGCGACGTACTGGAAAACTTTACCTCGAAGGCCGTGGCCCTTGCGGATCAGGCAACAGTCGGCTGGGACCGAAACGCCGACGTGACCACGGGACCAGTGATCAACCGCAAGGCAAGGCTGCGCATCAAGGCGCTTGTCGATGATGCCGTGACCAAAGGCGCCACATTGCTGGCCGGTGGCGATCGCCCTGCCGCGCTGGACCGCGGGCATTATATCGCCCCGACAGTTCTGACCGATGTCACCCCTGACATGGAGCTCTACCGGCAGGAAAATTTCGGTCCGGTGATCTCGATCATTCCGTTTGACGATGACACCCCGTTGATCGCTGCCGCCAACGAAGGCGATGATGGCGGCCTGACCGCGTATGTCTTTACCAACGATCTGGCGCGGGCCGAGGACTGCGCCGCAAGGCTGCGTTATGGCGAGGTTCAGATCAATGGCGTGAAATACGACATCGACCTGCCCCATGGCGGCATCGGACAGTCCGGCATCGGGCATGATTGTTCCAACCTCGCCCTGCAGGATTATCTTGTGCTCAAGCGCGTGACCCAAGCCCTGCCCCACGCCCGGCCATCAGGAGATGCGACGTGAAAATCACCCAAGTCATCAGCCATGTGCTGCAATATGACCTGCCCTCGGAACTGGGCTATTCCCAGCAATATTACCACAAACGGACTGCACATCTGGTCGAGGTCCGCACAGATGAGGGCATCACCGGATGGGGCGAATGCTTTGGCCCCGGCAATGTCGCGATCGCAAACAAGGGAATCGTCGAAAAGGTCATTCAGCCGATGATCCTTGGCGATGACCCGCTTGACCGCGACGTCATCTGGCACAAGGTTTACAATCTCTTGCGCGATCACGGGCAAAAAGGCATGCCCATGCAGTCATTGTCCGGCGTCGATATCGCCCTGTGGGACATAGCCGGTCAGATCGCTGGTCTGCCGTTGCACAAGATGATTGGTGGCACCCATCGCGACCGTGTCGCCGTCTATGGATATGGCATGATGCTGAAACGCGAAAGCACCGACGATCATGTCGCGCGGTTTCGCGACGAAGCTGCTGCAATCCGCGATATGGGCTTTGCCGCGACCAAGATGAAGGTGGGGCTGGGACCTCGCGATGACATACGCTTGGCGCAGGCCGTGCGCGACGGAGTCGGCGACGGATTCCGCTTCATGGTCGATGCCAATCACTGTTACACCACACCGGATGCATTTCATGTCGGCCGTGCGCTGGAAGAATTGGACGCATATTGGTTCGAAGAACCGGTCGCACCCGAGGATCTGGACGGCTACCGGGAGTTGCGTGCGGGGCTGCGCGTCAACATCTCGGGCGGAGAAGCCGAATTCAATCGCTGGGGCTGGCGGCAAATTCTTGAAAATCGCGGGCTCGACATTGCCCAGCCCGAGGTATGTGCCGTGGGCGGTATCAGCGAGTATCTGCGGATTCTTGCCTTGTGTCATGCCCATTTCACACCGGTCATCAACCATGTCTGGGGATCGGCAATTGCGGTAACCACCAATCTTCACCTTCTGGCGGCCATGCCTGCCCTGCCAGGTGGTCTGTTCCCGTGGGAGCCGATGCTTGAATTCGACACCACCGACAACAAGTTCCGCGACGACCTCTTGTCGGAACCACTGAACATCCAGGGGCAGGTCAAGGCAAATGGCGGATATGTTTCGATCCCGGACCGGCCGGGACTGGGCATCACCCCCGACCGCGACTTCATCGCCCATTACGAAATCGACTAGATCAAGCCACTGCCATGGCATTGCGGCCTGTGGCCGGCGCGCCCCGATTTGTCAGGGCGCGCACGGTTCATCAGCTGCGTGGCTTGGCATTCGTGGGATCGTAAAGCGGCGCATATCCAATTCCCGCGACCTCCGCAGGGTAGATTTCGTCGAAATAGGTCAGGTTCACCTTGCGGCCCATCTGGCAATATTCCCAGGGCAAATAAGCCAAGGCAATATTCTTGCCGATACTGGGACCATATGCCAGTGAGGTGGTGTAGGATCGGCGCCCCAAAGAGTCGATCAATGTCTGACCACTATCGGGATCCATGACTGGCAAGGTGCCTACGGGGTATCGCGCAACGCCCTGTCCATCCGTGTTGTCGGTCATCACCAGGGTACACAGCATTGCCGGTTGATGATCGCGGGCACGGTATTCCAGATGTCTTGCCTTGCCGCGGAAATCGGCCTCTTTGACCTTGGGACGGGCGAGATCAGCCTCGTAGAGATTGTATTGCGTCAGCAAATCTGCATTCTGAAGCCGCAGCGATTTCTCCAGCCGGCGGGAATTGGCATAGGTTTCCACGCCCACAGCGATCACGCCTGTATCGCGCAAGGCATCCCAGACGGCCAGCCCATCCTCATAGGGCATGTGCAATTCCCACCCCTGTTCGCCGACATAGGAAATCCGAAATGCAGTGACCTCCTGCCCTGCAATCGTGATCTGCCGGATGGCCGCGAAGGGGAAATTCTCGGGCAGAAGTTGCTGTGGGTCCGAGACAACCTGCTGCAACCTTTCGCGCGCATTCGGTCCCCAGATGCCGATCGTGGTATAATTTTCGGTGACATCGGTGATGGTCACATCCAAGCCCCTGTCCTGGGCCACGCGGCGCATATATTGCTGATCGCGCGGGCCAGCATCGGCACCATTCACTAAGCGGCATCGATCTGACATGCGGAACACGGTGAAATCTGCGCGGACCATACCTTCATCATCCAGCATATGGGTATAGATACCCTTGCCGATATTGGCATCTCCGCCGATTTTCGCGGCGCAAAGCCACTCCATCAGGGCGACATGATCGGGACCGGAAATATCGGTCATGTGGAAATGGGACAGGTTGATCAACCCGCAATCCGCGCTCATCTCCAATTGCTCGGCATTGGAAACACGCCAGAAATGCCGGCTATCCCATTCATTTTCCCGCATCGGAACCCGATCGCCATATTTTTCCAGCAGGTGATCATTTGCTGCATATCCATGCGCACGTTCCCAGCCGCCAAGCTCCATGAAGTGTCCGCCCAGCTCAACCTCGCGGTGATGAAAGGGCGAACGGCGGATGCCACGACCATTGCCAAAAGGTTCGCGTGGGTGGACAGGCGGGGTATAGATCTTGGCGGCGGTTTCCTCGCAGCGGCCATAGATGTAATCCGCATCCAACTGGAAATCGCTAAAGCGCGCATAGTCAATCGCATGATGGTCAAGATGGGTGCGGCCATCGGTCATCCAGTCGGCAATCAGCTTGCCCATGCCGGGACCGTCCTTGACCCAGATCGCCACCGCATACCACAACCCGCGAAACTTTCGGCTTTCCCCCATCGAGGGCGCACCATCCGTGGTCGTTTGCAACAGGCCATTGAATGAATGGCTTTCATTGAACCCCAGTTCTGCAAGAACCGGCGTCAGTTCCATCGCCCGCTCCAGCGGTTCGATCACATCATCCAGTTCGAGATCCCGCTGAGAGGGAGAAAGCCGGGCCTGATCCTTTTCCAGAATCTCACGCGGGTGAACCAGGCGCGGATTCTTGTCATAGTAATAGCCCCATTCGATCTGCCCGCCTTCGGTGCTTTTGGGGTCGCCGGTATCGCGCAGATAAGCGGAATTGCCCTGATCGCGCAGCAAGGGGCGGCCGATTTCCAGCCCCGTTCCCGCGAACTCGTCATATGGGCCAAAGAAGGTCAGCGGGTGATCCACCGGCATGACGGGCAGATCCTCGCCCGCCAGTTCGGCGATCAGCCGGCCCCACAACCCCGCACATACCACGACATGATCCGCATGGATCGTGCCACGCGGGGTTCGCACGCCGGTGATGCGGCCATCCTCGTGCAGCAGTTCCAACGCCGGGGTATTGGCGAAGGCGCGCAATTTCCCTGTCCGAACAGCGTTATCGACCAGTTTTCCGGCGACTGTCTGTGAACGCGGGACCACCAACCCGGCATCCGGGTCCCACATGGCCCCCTGAATCTGATCTTCTTCCAGCAGCGGAAATTTTTCCTTGGCTTCGGCCGCAGAGATGATTTTGACATTGGTGCCGAAAGCGCGACCGGAATCAACGCGCCGCCTCAGTTCGGCCATGCGCTCGTCATCGCCGACCCGCGCCACCTCCAGGCCACCGATACGCGAATAATGGCCCATCTTTTCGTAGAAATCGACGGAATACATCGTACACCACGTCGACAGAAGGTCATGGCTGGTGCAGTAGCAGAAATCCGACGCATGGGCGGTTGACCCGATATCGGTCGGGATCCCCGATTTGTCGATGCCGACCACATCATCCCACCCCCGTTCCAGCAAGTGATGCGCGACCGATGCGCCAACAATACCGCCCAGGCCCACAATGACGACCTTCGCCCTTTCCGGAAATGCGGACATTGATCTTTCCTTCTGCTTTGGTCACGCCCCCCTGTCGGCAGACACGTCACCCCGATGCCTCTTGACGACACGGCCCCCCGCGTCCTTTGCAATATTGCGACAAGCATCGCGCAGAAATAGGCTGTTTGCGTCAGATTGAACGACCGCAACGACATCGTTTCGGTTTGCACCGCTCACATGGCGCGGATGTGCCTCACACACCCGTCAGGCCAGCTTGCGCACCGCCCCTGTCAGGACCCCACTGCGTCGCTGGCGACGCGAAATCCGCAATTCCCGGTCGAACTGTCCGGGTCATTGCGGGTGCGTGAATGCACGTGATAGCGATCGCAATAGCTGACATGGCACAGATAAGAGCCGCCGCGCTGCACACGGGCATAGCCGGTATCCGGCCCCCGGGGATCGATATCGGGCATCCGCCCCGGCGCGGGACGCGCGCCGAACCGGTCGGCCACCCATTCCCAGACATTGCCCGTCATGTTGTGCATGCCATAACCATTCGGCTTGAACGCATCGACCGGTGCGGTGCCAAGCCAACCGTCCTCGACACTGTTATGCATTGGGAAACTGCCTTGAAAGGTATTCATCGCGAATTCACCGCCGGGCTGCATTTCATCGCCCCATGGGAATTTTCGCTTCGTCAACCCGCCCCGCGCGGCACGTTCCCATTCCGCTTCGGTCGGCAGACGCAGCCCCGACCAATTGCAATACGCCAACGCATCATACCACGCCACATGGGTCACCGGGTGATCTTCACGGCCGGAAATATCTGTGCCGGGGCCTTCGGGCGCGGACCAGCATGCCCCATCGACCCGCCGCCACCAATGCAATCCCGGAGGGCTTTCCGGCCAGGCATCGAGATCCTTGAGCAACAGGTGAAAAACAAAGCTCCAGCCTTCCTGTTCCGCGACCGTCCGATAACCGGTTGCTTCGACGAAACGGGCATAATCGGCATTGGTCACGCTGAAAGCCGACATCAGGAATGGCCGGACCTTGACCTTACGGCGCGGGCTGTCGAGATCGGCAGGATAGGTCGATTTGCGGGCGCCCATTTCATAGATGCCACCGGGAATCGGCGTCAGCCTGTTGCGCAGTTCCGCCGTCACACTGGCTGCCGCGGGTTCGATCGCCTGCGCGTTACGCAGGAAATCATCGTCGCCATGCTGGCTGGCAGTTGCCATGTCGGAACGTTTGGTTCCGCAACATGCCTTGGTTGCGCTGTCCTCGGTCATGCAACTCTCCCTTTGCTCTGTGCCTGCCTGCGCATGCAGTTCCCCCAGAATTCAGCAACAGGCAATACACCCTTTCAAAGTCAAAAGAAAAGCCGGGGGCGCAAGTTCTGGCCACTGTTCGGACCCATGGCCCCCGGCGCGAACGATCCATGGCGAACCGCGTCAGGCAGAGGAACGTTTTCCCGATTTCACATTTTTGATGGAGCAAGGTCTGGTCTTCCCGCGCGTGATGCGCGAAGGGGGCAATCCCCGCGCGAATCCAGCAGGCTTTCGGACCCATGACACGGACAGAACCAACCGGTGCCTCGATCATCTTCGAGAATGTCGGAAAATCATTCTCTGGTGCCGACGGCACGGGCGTCACCGCCTTGAAGGACGTGTCCCTCACCGTTGACGCGGGTGCGATCTGCGGCATCATCGGCCGTTCGGGTGCGGGAAAATCGACATTGCTCCGGATGGTGAACGGTCTTGAACGCCCGACAAACGGAACCGTATTGGTGGATGGTCGCGATGTCGGACGGGCGCGGGGCGCGGAATTACGCGCCATTCGCCGCGATGTCGGCATGATCTTCCAGCATTTCAACCTCATGGCGCAACGCAGTGTATTTGACAATATCGCATTACCGCTGGAAATCGCCGGGATTGCCCCTGCCCGGATCGAACCGCGCGTGAACGAACTGATTGAACGGGTCGGGCTGACGACACACCGGGATCGCTTCCCGGCCGAACTGTCGGGCGGACAAAAACAACGGGTCGGAATCGCCCGCGCCTTGGCGACAAAGCCCAAGGTTCTGCTTTCGGACGAGGCGACATCGGCTCTGGATCCGGAAACGACCCAGACGGTGCTGACCCTGCTGCGCGACATCAGTCGGGACCTTGGGCTGACCATCGTGCTGATCACCCATGAAATGGCGGTGGTGCGCGATATCGCCAGCCAGATGGCGGTCATCGACGGTGGCCATATAGTTGAATCCGGCCCGACCTATGATGTGTTCATTCAATCGGCACATCCCACGACCCGGTCATTCCTTTCGGGCGTCACCGGCGTGACCCTGCCTGCATTCCTGTCGGGACGGCTGTCCAAGCAACGCAATGCCGGGGACCAGCAAGAAGTCCTGCGCGTGACCTTTGCCGGGCCACACGCCACAGATCCTATGCTTGCACGGCTCAGCACGGATCTGAATGTCAGCGTCAATATACTGGCTGGAGCGATCGAGGAAATCGGCCCCCATCCCTTTGGCAATCTGCTGATCTCGCTTGATGCCGACCGGGGGGCCGAGGCGCGCGCCTATCTTGAACGCCACGGCCTGCTGACGGAGGTGCTGGGCTATGTCCGCTAATGTCATTTCCCTGTTGATCGAGGCGACGCTGCAGACCTGTTACATGGTCGCGGCATCCACCATTCTTGGCACCTTGTTCGGGTTGCCGCTGGGGGTTTTTCTGGCCACATCGCAGCGCGGGGAATTGCTGTCCGCCCCATTGGTCAACAAGGTGCTTGGCCTGATCGTAAATGCGGCGCGCTCGGTTCCCTTCATCATTCTGGTGGTGGCGATCATCCCCTTCACCCGCGCGCTTGTCGGCACCTCGATCGGCACCAATGCTGCCATCGTGCCGCTGACCATCGCCGCGACCCCCTTCATCGCAAGGTTGGTCGAGAATTCGATCCGCGAAGTCGATGCCGGCCTGATCGAGGCATCCCGGGCCATGGGCGCCACGCCGTTTCAGATCATCCGCAAGGTGCTGATCCGCGAGGCGCTGCCGGGCATCATGCTGGGCCTGACGCTGGCCGTGGTCAGCCTGATCGGATATTCCGCGATGGTCGGTGCCGTCGGCGGCGAAGGTCTGGGCGATCTGGGCATCCGCTATGGCTATCAGCGATTCATGCCCGATGTGATGCTGGCCGTCGTGGCAATCCTGATCGTCATGGTCCAGCTGGTGCAGTCGGTCGGCGAATGGATCGCCGCCCGCGTCGACAAACGCGCCGCCCGCAATCGCGGTCACTGAATTTCACGCAGACAAGATTTCACGCAGACAAGAAAGGAGCCATCCGATGCTGCGCTTTACCACCCTGATTTCCGCCCTTGCCCTTACGGCAACCGCGGCCATGGCCGAAGACATCAAGGTCGGCGTCTCGCCGGGCGAACATGGCGAGATCATGGAAGAGGTCGCAAAGGTCGCGAAGGCCAGCGGCCTGAACATCGAAGTGATCGAGTTTTCCGATTACGTCGTGCCCAACCAGGCACTTGCCGATGGCGACCTGAATGCGAACAGCTTCCAGCACCGGCCTTATCTGGAAAACCAGATGAAGGATCGCGGTTTCGAACTGGTCGAGGTCGGCACGACGATCACGACTCCGATGGGAATCTATTCCAACAAGATCGCCGATATGGCCGATCTGCCGGAAGGTGCCAAGGTCGCGATCCCCAATGACCCGACCAATGGCGGTCGCGCACTGCTGCTGTTGCAGGATCTGGGTCTGGTCACGCTGGATGCGGATACCGGCCTTGTCCCCAGCCCGCTGGATGTCACCGAAAATGCCAGGGACCTGTCCTTCCTTGAACTGGACGCTGCGCAGTTGCCGCGTGCCCTGGCTGACGCCGATATCGCGATCATCAACACGAATTATGCCCTGGCATCCGGCCTCAACCCCAAGACCGACGCCATCGCGATGGAAAAAGCCGACAGCCCCTATGTGAACATCATCGTGGTGAAGCAGGGCGAAGAAGACCAGCCCTGGGTCAAGGATCTGGTCGCCGCGTATCACAGCCCCGAGGTCAAAGCCTTCATCGAAGAAAAATACGAAGGCTCGGTCCTGACCAGCTGGTAATCCGCCTGACAGTCAGCAGGGCCGCCGTTCCCGAGAACGGCGGCCCTTTCCCGATTTTCAGACACGGAATGCGGCAACCGTGTCGATCGCTTCGCTGAAATCATAATGGTGATTTCCAATGAAGAACCCGTTGCGATCGATGTGATCGGCGTTCACCATTTCGCCATGCAGCGAATGATCCATCATCTGCAAAACAGGGTTCTTGGTGAAATTGCCACTGACGATCGGCCGCGTTTCAAACCCGAGCTGGTCAAAGCGATCGATCACATCGCGCCGCGTCACGCCGGCCTCGGGGCGAATGATCAGTGCGAACCCGAACCAGCTGCTGTTGCCGGTTTCCCGCTGGACGCGAAACACCGGATGATCCTGCATCACCTCGGCAAATCGCTTGCCATTGGCCTGACGCCCCGCAATGATTTCAGGCAGTTTCTTCAACTGTTCCTGTCCAAGCGCGCCCGACATCTCTAGCGGCCGCAAATTGTATCCGGGCAGCACGAAACGAAAGCTCTCCTCGAAGGGATCATCGCTTTTTTCGCCGGTCACATGGTTTTGCCTGGGCAGGTTGCGTGTCCAGCCATGGGCGCGCAGGGCCAGAAGGATATGATACAGCTCCTCGTCATCCGTCACCACCAAACCGCCTTCCATGGTCGAGATATGGTGCGAGAAAAAGCTTGAAAAGGTCCCTATGACCCCGAAGGTGCCAGCTTGACGTTGTTGGAACGTGGCGCCCATCGACTCGCAATTGTCTTCAAGAAGAACGATATTGCGCCCGTTCATGATGGCTTGGATGCGATCGAAATCATTCGGGTTGCCAAGCAGGTTTACCGCCATGATCGCCCGCGTCTGGTCAGTCACCGCGGCTTCCAACGCGTCCAGATCATAGTTCAGCGTATCAGGATCTATATCGACGAACTTCATCTTCAGTCCGTATTGATGCAGCGGATAGAAGGTCGTCGACCACGACACGGCCGGAACGATCACCTCTGCGCCGGGATCAAGGCGCAGATCCTTGTTCTGGGTATAGCGCAGCGCCGCCACCATGACCAAATTTGCGGAAGACCCGGAATTGACCATCACCGCGAAACGACTGCCGGTGTAAGCCGCGAACTCGCGTTCGAAATTCGCGACCTCCTGTCCCATGGAATAGCGGTCCGAGGCAATCACACGCTGAAGTGCCGCAAGCTCGGCGTCGTCCCAGGACGACGTGGCCAAAGGAAAACGGGCGGTCATGACGATTGCTCCTGCAGGTAGAATTCATATGTGGCACGAAGGCCGTCCTCAAGCGCCGTCGGCGCGGACCAGCCCCACGCTTTTTGCGCAGACACATCCAGAAGTTTCTGCTTCATCCCGACCGGACGCGTCAGGTCATGCGTGAACCGGCCATCCCAACCGATGACCTTGGCGATGATGGCATAGTAATCATTGATCGAGTGATCCTGCCCCAAGCCGATATTAAGTGTCGCGGGCAGCGACTCCGGATCCGCCACTGCACGCATCACTGCGTCAGCCAGATCCCCGGCATACATGAATTCGCGCCGCGCGGTTCCATCACCCCAGATCTCGACCTCGGACAACCCGGCCTGTCTGGCGCTGTGCACCTTGTGAATGATGGCGGGAACCAAATGGGAATGACGTGGATCAAACTTGTCCCACAAGCCGTATAGATTGCAGGGGATCAACGTCTTGTAATTCAGGTCAGGGTTCTCGCGCATGGCGTATTCACACAGCCGCATGGTCGTGATCTTTGCCAGTGCATATCCTTCGTTGGTCGGTTCCAGCGGACCTGACAGAATGCGGTCTTCGGATAGTCCATGCCCCAGGTCCCGGGGGTAGATACAGCTGGAACCCAGATTGATCAGCGTGCCGATGCCGGCCTGCAAAGCCGCAGAAACCAGGTTCACGCCCATAGTCGTGTTGTCGGCCAGAAAGCGCACAGGCTCTGCCATATTTGCGTGAATGCCGCCGACCACACCGGCGCAATGGACGATGGCATCTGGACGATGATCGTCAAGCCAGCGATCAATCGCCCCGCGATCACACAGGTTCAACTCCGACGATGTCGGCGCATGGACCTGCCATTCCTTCACGGCGTCATGGGCCAGAATGTTCCGGCCGACCATACCGCGCGCACCGGTCACCAGCAAAACCGGCTTACTGCTAAGTTGGGACATCCTGTCCTCGTATCCTTTATCAGGTGATATGCTCAACCGTGGTCTTCGATGGAGACCGCAGGCGCCATCCCATGTTCCGTCAGCAGCGCCTGACGTTTGGCGGTAACCAGATCCGACGCGACCATCTCGGCGCACATCTCGCGTGCGGAAATGCGCGGTTCCCAACCCAGCAATTCGCGCGCTTTCGACGGATCGCCCAACAGCGTTTCAACCTCGGCTGGTCTGAAATACCGGGGATCGATACGCAAGATGACATCGCCCTTGGACAAGGCCGGAGCATTGTCGCCCGTAACCGACGCAACGACCGCGATTTCATCAACACCCGAGCCGCGAAACTCCAGCTCGATGCCCAGTTCCTGGGCAGACCAGAGAATGAACTGACGCACGGAATATTGTTTCCCCGTCGCGATGACGAAATCCTCGGGGCTGTCCCCTTGCAGCATCATCCACTGCATCCGCACGTAATCCTTGGCATGGCCCCAGTCGCGCAATGCGTCGATATTGCCCATATACAGGCAAGGCTCGAGTCCCTGTGCGATATTCGCCAGCCCGCGGGTAATCTTGCGCGTCACAAAGGTCTCGCCCCGGCGCGGGCTTTCGTGATTGAACAGGATTCCGTTGCAGGCGAACATTCCATAGGCTTCACGATAATTGACCGTGATCCAATAGGCATACATCTTGGCGACCGCATAGGGCGATCGCGGGTGAAATGGCGTGGTTTCCCGCTGGGGCGTTTCCTGCACCAACCCGTACAGTTCGGATGTCGATGCCTGATAGAACCGGGTTTTCTTTTCCATGTTCAGGAAACGAATGGCCTCCAGCATGCGCAACGTGCCGATCGCGTCGACATCCGCCGTGTATTCCGGGGCCTCGAAGCTGACCGCGACATGTGATTGCGCGCCCAGATTGTAGACCTCATCCGGTTCGATCTGTGCCAGAAGCCGCGTCAGGTTGGATGTATCGCTCAGATCCCCATAGTGAAGCCGAAGGCGCGGCTGCTCTTCATGGGTGTCCTGAAAGATGTGATCGATCCGCTGCGTATTGAAAGACGAGGCCCGGCGCTTGATGCCATGCACCTCATATCCTTTTTCAAGCAGAAACTCTGCAAGATATGAACCATCCTGTCCGGTAATACCTGTAATCAATGCCTTTTTCATACCATTGCACTTTCTTCAAAACACGTCGCTGCGGCCCGCGCACAACATCACTTTAGGGCGCATTGCGCAACTCTTGATTGGGCGTTCGCATGGCTTTCATCCAGATCAGACAGGGACTGAAAACTGTTTGTGCAGCAATGCAACGCCACCGCCAAACCTGGCAGCGACATCACACCCGCAATCTTGTCAAGCCAACGTCCGCTATCGTAATAGGTGTTTTCAACACAAGGAAACGGCGACGAATGGCCCAGCCAAATCTGAACTGGATCAGCCCCGGCTTGGGCAAACAGGCGCAGCTGGTCGAAGAACCTACCTGGTTCTGGGCAGAGAAGGACGGCGCCATCGTTGACGCCTGGTCGGTTGCCGAGGACTTCACCCATATCAGCGACCAGACCATGTCGCGCCTGAACGAGCTGACCAGAAACAGCGCCCGGCATGACGGCCCGCGCAAGATCGTCGAGTTCAATTGCGGCTTGATCTATGCACCGCAAATCCAGGTGGGAAACCGGAATTTCCGCATTGATGGCAAGACCGTCTCGATCGATTACAGCAGGCTGTTGATCGCGCGTGAACTCAAGGACAAGCTTGCCGCCCAGATCGAAGCATCACGCGCGGCCACCATATCGCACCCCATCGACATCGCTGATGGGATCGCCCGCGATCTTCCCGTCTATGTTCAGGCGCGCGAGATCCATTATTTCTTTCATTTCATGACCGAAACCCTGCCTCAGTTCGTCACCATCCGCGACGCCGGCCTGCAGGGCCCGATCACCTTGTGCGACCTGAACGACCCCCCGGCCTATGTCATGGGCTTCATCGAAACGCTGTTTCCAGAGCTTGCAGACCGGGTGACGGTATCGGGCAAGCGGCACGATGTGTCAGACGCTCTTATCGTTGCGGATCTCGAGGATCTCTCGCGCACGCATGGCGCGATCGAACCGCCCCGGCTTGACGCCGATACCAGCGCACAACAACAGAACCCGCACGGGTTGCTCGGCATTTCTACGATGTTCTCAAACAGCCACTCGGTCAATCTCAAGCGTGTCGCCGAAACCGGACGCGATCTGGTTGCGAAAATGGACAAGAGCCATCTGCCGAAACGTTTCGTGATCTCGCGGCGCAAGGCCAAGCGCAGAAAGTTGATCGGCGAAGAAAAGCTGCTTGAACTGCTTGAGCCGCTAGGCTTCGAACCCTTTGTCGCTGAAGATTACTCACCGATGGAACAGATCGCCGCGTTTTCCCAGGCCGAAATGATCGTGTCACCCCACGGGGCGGGAATGACCAATATCATGTTCGCGTCGCCGAACTGCCATGCGATCGAACTGACGCAGAGACAATATGTCGGGCGCGCAAGGCATTTTATCCGCCTGGCCGATATTGCACGCTGCGGGTATGAAATCGTCCTGTGTGACGAATCCGGCGACAATTATGAAATGAAGGCCAATGTCGGCAACGATGTTGCAATTACAACAGATGCCGCTGCGCGCATCGCCCGGCATGTCCAGAATATATTGCAAGATGGGTTTCGCCCGAACTGGCGTCTCAGAACTGACAAGAAGGTAAACTCCGTGAACGCATTGACCGATATTGCAGGCAAAGAAGCACAGCGCATCCGCTTTTTCGGAATGCAGCGTTCCGGCAATCATGCCATCATCAACTGGGTCGCCCGCAATCTGGGGACGGACAGCCTGTTCCTCAACTGCTGCAGCGCCCGCAAAAGCCCTTATGAAAGTTTTACCCAGCTTGAAGTAAACGGCGAGATCATTCCCAAGGCGAAGCAGGTCGCACTGGATGGCAGCGCCCTGTCGCGATCGCTGGACGGCACGCATACCTTGCTTGTGTCCTACGAGAACCATTCACCGACAGAAAAGAACATTTCCGAGATTTCTTTACCCACCTATTCCGGGCCGGATTTTGCGAAAAACATCCTGATCCATCGTTCTTATCTGAATTGGCTGGCATCCTATATCAAACTGATCCGCAGCCGACTGCAAAAGAAAAAGCAGGACAGCCTCGCCGAAGAATTTGCTCAGGTTGCGCGCGGAGTCAGTCAGTATACGGATATGCTGGGCGTTCTGATCGATGGTGCACTGCCCGAGAACCTTGTCGCGATCAGTTATGACAAATGGTGCATCGACGGTGACTATCGGGCCGAAGTTCTGAACCGTCTGGGACTGCAAAATCAGGACAACAGCCTCGGAAACATTCAGGACTACGGCGGGGGCAGTTCCTTCGACGAAACAGGAAGCGCCGAAGTCGATCCCAGCCGTTTTGCCAAGCGCCGGGATCTGATGGAAGGTGATCTGACCTTTGACAGCTTTGCCAAACTACTGGAGCATGATCCGACACTGATCGCGCTGAACGCCAAAGGGCTGATCTGACAACTGCCCTCGCCATATGTGTGACGAGCCAGGCAGCCATGTGATAGGCACGACGCGCTTGTGGCTGATCTTTATGGCCGGGACGGGTATTTTCGACATCCCATAAACAACGGGACGAGGTCGAACCATTTTTCCTGTCCTTGTAGGTCGTGCGGCTTACCCGCACGACCTGTCCGCTTGACCGAAAAACGGACTCTCTCACCCGAACGGGTCTGGCATCTAGCGTGCTTCGTTCACGATACGGATCTGCGTGAATTCGGCCAGGCCTTCCTCGGCAAATTCGACGCCCAATCCAGATTGTTTCGCGCCGCCAAAGGGTATGTTCGGCCCGAACTCGAGATGTTTGTTAATCCAGACAGTGCCGCTTTCCATGCGTTCGGCGACGGCGCGGGTCATATCGCGATCGCTGCCCCAGACGGAACCGCCCAGTCCCAGCTCCAGCCCGTTCGCGCTGGCCAGGGCAGCCTCGACATCCTCGAACCGGATCACCGGCAGAATCGGACCGAATTGTTCCTCATCAACAATCTGATCGCCATCCTTCACATCGGCCACGATGGTCGGGTGAATGAAGTATCCCGGGCCTTCGCCGACCTCGCCTCCGGCCAGAACACGACCATCCTGACGGGCGCGATCCAGAAACCCCTTTACCTTGTCGAACTGCATCTTGTTTTGCAGCGGCCCGATCGTCGTGCCCTGCTGCAACCCGTCCCCCACCACGGCTTCACGCGCCATGACAGCCAGGCGATCGCAAACCTCTTCGTAAATGGAATCATGTACATATGCGCGCTTGATCGCCAGACAGACCTGTCCGGCATTCATGAATGCCCCGGCAAACAGTCCCGGCGCCACCTTTTCTGGATCAGCGCCCGGCAACACGATCGCGGCATCGTTTCCGCCAAGCTCCAGCGTGAGACGCTTGATGGTCGAAGCCGCGCTGGCCATGATCTTTTGTCCGGTTGCCGTCGAACCGGTAAACGAGATCTTGGCAATGTCGGGATGCGCGGTCAGCAAGGCCCCCAGATCGTTCTGATCCGTAATGACATTCACCACGCCAGCCGGCAGCAATTCAGCCATGATCGCACCAAGGCGCAGCGTGGTCAGCGGTGTCGTGGGCGACGGTTTGACAACGATTGTGTTGCCCGCCAGCAATGCAAGCGGCAGCTTGAATGCCACGATCAACAACGGGAAATTCCAGGGGATAATCGCGCCGACAACCCCCAGAGGCTTGCGGAACTGCTGCACAAGACGGGCGTCATTGTCTTCGATCACCTTCACCGGCAAATCGTAACTGGCCAGATGGCGTATAAAGGCGCAGGTATAGGCGATCTCGGCCGTCGATTCCGCCAATGGCTTGCCTTGTTCCTGCGTCAGCAAGCGGGCAAAAGCCTCGGACTCGGCCTCCAGCCGGTCAGCGATTTGCAGGATCAAGGTGCGACGATCGCTGATCGCCATTGCTGCCCATGCCGGAAACGCCGCCTTTGCCGCCGCCACCGCCTGATTCAGCTGTGCGGCCGAGGCGCGCGGCGCCTGGGCCAGAACCTCTTCGGTTGCCGGGTTCACGACATCCATGCTGTCGTCGCCGGAAACAAGCTGACCATCGATCAGCAATTTGTATTCGGTCATGATAAATCTCCCTCAATTCGAGAGATAGTCTGGCCTTTGCCCGTAGCGATTCTTGCCAAATGCGGCCAAGTGGCGCAGGCAATGCCCATTGGCGCCGCATTTGGCCGAAAATGTCAAAACATCAATATCATCAATACATCGCCAAACAGCCCGCAACACAATGAAAAATAAAACTTATATGACGGATTTATTCAGTTCTGCCGCATATGGCGAATACTAGGTCAACAAGGGGCAGTATGATAACAATATCGTAACAGGGAATAGCCGGATCAAGACGCAGCAAGCCGTCACCCGGTGTAGCCACGGGGATAACCATGCAGCAGTCATGGATTCGCGGAGCCGTCGTTTCAATGTTGCTGGGGTCGGACGGAGGTTCGGTCACGGCCAACGCGGCAACGCCCGCGTCCAGCGGAATACCGCTGGAAAGTTTCGTATCCATTCTGGAACGCAACCGTGCGTCGACATCCGACGGGGCATCGTCATGGCGTTCCGGTGAACAGATCCGCTTGCGCGACATCGGAATTGCCGGTGATGCCGTCAAGGCACGCAAATGCCTTGGGGATGCGTTGCGCGTTTTTTCGCGTGGATTTCCGACGGTACAGTCCAATACCTGCGTGTCAGTCGATGTCATCGCTGACGAGGTTCATGTTTCCTATCGCGTGCTGGACCCGCGTATCTGGCCGCGTCGCGCCGATGCCGAATTGAGCCTTGGTCTGATCCACGGCATTTGCGCACGCTATGGCGTGACGAAAGATGCCTTTATCGACCTCAGCTTTGAACATGAAGCAGATCGCGCCATGCGGTCATTGGCGCGACATCTGGGCCTGACGCCTCGCTTTGGGGCCGAAACGAACCGCATCATCCTGCCTGCAAGCGTGCTGTGGAACACCCGCCGCGACCCCAACGCCGATGATGACGTGGCCGCCTATGGCAAGCGGCTGGATGCGGCGCTGCACGAACTCAGGAATGCCACCCCGGTTTCCCAACGCGTCTGTGAACTTATCCTGGCCGGCATGGATCGAGGCATGGTCAATCAGGCTGCGGTGGCCAGTGAAATGGGGATGTCCGAACGTTCCCTGCGCCGTGCACTTGCACATGAAGACCAGCCCTTCCACGATTTGCTTGCCGAATGCCGCCGCAGTGTCGGGCTTGCACAGCTGGTGCGCACCGACCGCCTGTTCAGCGAGATCGCCCTAGCATTGGGATATTCCGATCAAACGGCCTTTTCACGGGCGTTTTCGCGCTGGTACGGCGCATCCCCGCGCGAACTGCGCAGGATCGGCACCGAGGCGGTCAGGGTAATGACCTGATCGAAGTCCAAGTCCCGCACAGGCCCGCTGTGAGCAATGAAAATAAATACCGCAGTCGCGCGGTGACGCTCAAGCGCGGCCAGAATGCGCAGGCAAGCCTGATCGTCGATCTCGGAAAATGCTTCATCAAAGATCAGCACATCGGCAGGACGCAGCAATGCCCGCGCGATTGCAACGCGCTGGCGCAGGCCACCCGACAGATTGGCCGCCGTTTCCGCCAGGGCCGTTTCAAGCCCATCTTCGTGATGCGCCCAATCCGCCAGATCAGCCATTTGCAACACCTGCCACATCCGATCATCGTCAGCGTCCGGATCGGCAAGCAACAAGTTGTTGCGCAGACTGCCCCGCAGCAAGGCCGATCGCTGCGCCAGATGTGTGATCCGTCCCGTCAATGCCGATGGCCGTATGGCGCCGATATCCAGCCCGTTCAGCATTACCGCACCCTGGGCCAAATGGGCATCGCCCGTCAGGGTCGCCATCAAACGTGATTTTCCGACGCCGGACGGACCATCCAGCAGCACCAGATCGCCCGGTCTGATCGTCGCCGTCACCCCGGTGTTCAGACCTTGCATGGCCCTTGCGTTGCGCAACTCGATCTTCAGGTGTTCGCCAGGCAGATCCCGGCCTTCATCCGGGCGCGTCGCTTGCATCACCCCATCAAGCCGCTGTGCCGCGACCTTGGCGCGGGCCTGCGCATGATACAATCCAAGCAGGTTGCGCAAGGGTCCGGACATCATCCCGGCATAGGCCAGAAACGCCACCAAGGTGCCGATCTGCCAGTTGCCGGTGATCACTTGCCAGCCGCCGATCAGCAGGATTGCACCCCGCATGATGGCCGTGATCGTCTGGCTGACGGCGGATACGGTTTCGGACCAAAGCCGCTGTTGCATCAAGGCCCCGACCTGCCCGATCTGGGTTTGCGCAAATTGATCGCGGCTTTGACTCAGGGCCCCAAGACCGCGCAATGTCGATCGCGATGCAACGGTTTCAGCCATTTGCGAGGACAACCCCCCACGCCACTGACGCACCGCTTGCGCCAATCGCGTCGTGCGCGGCCGCGCGCGACTAAGAAACCACAGCTCGAACGGCGCGGCCAACAAGGGCAGCATTGCCATGCGCCAATCCAGCGCGATCATCAGGCCAAGCCCGCCGATCAGGCGAAACACCGCCCCCACGGCCACAAGCACGGTATCAAACGCGAAACTCTGGATTTCGGCGCAATCCCCATCAAGCCGCGCCATGGCCTCGCCCAATGGCAGGTCCGGCAATGCCGGATCCCGCATCAGGGTCGCGCCGAAAAGCCGGCCGCGCAGATCGACCAGCATGCGTGCCGAAACACGCAGATGCAGCATCGCATTGACCATGCCAAGGCCAACAGCCCCCAACCCGAGGGCAAATGACAATCCCGACCACAGGATCAGGGCGGACATATCCCCCGCCATGATACCGGCATTGATCACCTGACGCGTCAGCATCGGCAAGGCAAGGCCAAAGCTGGCAGCGGCAAGCGAAAACCCCAACACGGTCATCGCGCCCGGCAAAGCCTTGCGCATCACGGGTGACAGCCATCGCGCCGTTTCCGCGCCAAACAGCAATCGCGCGACGCGAAATGTGATACCCTCTTCACCCATGTGCAAGCTTGCGGCGTTCAGGGCCCAGGATCAGGCAGCGATCGGCCAGTGCGCGAAACGCCTGCACCGGTGCCAAGGTCCCCTGCCGCGCCATCATGACCGCCAAATGACCGACGATCCGGGCCGCTCCGATACTTGCCCCCCCCATGCCGACCTGCCCATGTTCAGGCGAATTGCACCACGCACCTATGACGTCAGGTCGTGGCATTGAAAGATCATCCCAGCCGCATCTTGCATCCCCCGTGGCGGCCAGAACCCGGGGATACGCTGCCGGAAAGCAGGCCTCTCCCTGCGCCGGATGCGCGGCGACCAGAACCATGCCATTGGCCGTCAGACGCGCGCAGGCCTCTCGCAGGACAGCGCGGTCGGCCCGAAGACCAAGGCTCAGACAGACCAGATGGGGGCGATCAGCTTCCGGCAATCCTTGCAACCAATCCAATGCTGCGGCAACGCGCAACGCGCTGGTCACGGGACGTTCATCGAAAACCTGCGCATGACGGATCTGCACCGGGGGGCAGGCGCGTCGTATGATGCCCGCGACGGCAGTGCCGTGCCCCAACCGATCGGGTGTGACCGTGGTCTGGCATCCATCCGGCCCAAACGCCACATGACCATGCCCATCATTGGCATGGTCCGTCAACGGGCCGCCGCTGTCGATGACGCCGACCCTGATCATTTCAGTCCCCGCGCGAGAACAGGCGCACGCTGGCCAGTGACATCGAGGCATTGCCCGGCAGGTCGACCTGTCCCTTCTTTTCCAGCGTCTCGGAATCATAGGCCGCCAAATCACCAAGCGCGCCGCCCAGCCAGACCGTGTCGCCATCGGTCGAGACATTCACGGAATAGTAGCTGTGGGGCAGCGGCACCCGCTTGATCGACTTGTCTTCCTGAAGGTCGAAGCTTTCCAGCACATTATAGGCCCCGAAGGCACGGGTCTTGTCAGGGCTGACCGCGGTCGAGAAGTAGAACACATCCATGATGCGCACCTCTCGCATGTCCATCTCTCCGCTATCCAGATCCATGGTCAACATCCCGGTGCGATAGGCTTCCGGATCGGCAGGGTCCTTGGCTGTCAGGGCAGTATAGAACGGCACGGACAACACGTCCGAGCTTTCATGCTGGCTCCAGACCGCCAGAACATCCGGCTGGGAATAGGTTTCGGGCTGCCAGCTTTGTATCGGCAGATCTTCGATCAGTTCTCCGCTCACGGCATCCATGACATGCATGCTGCGGCCCAGGCCATAGATACGGGTGCCGTCGGTGGAATAGGCGAGAATGGTGATCTGCCGCGGCGCCTCGAAACTGGATTTCCGTTCCATGGTTTCGGTGTCGTAAAGCGCGATCCGGGTTGGCTGAACCTCGAAATGGGTCAGCTCCATCTTGACCGGGCTTTCATAGACGGCCAGCGTCCCGCCATCAGGCGACAGGGCGAAGCCGAACAGAGATTTCACCCGCTCGCCATCGCTGCTGAGATCGACGCGGGCGACGGCTTCGCCGCTGTCCAGATCGATCTTGACGAAGCTTTCCGTCTTGTTGACCGTCGAATAGGCAAATTTTCCATCCGGCGCGACGATGGGCACCATCGGTGTCGGACCGGCATCCTGAACCGTGATCGTATTGACGACCTTCATTTCCTCGGCATCGACAACGATCAGCTTGTCGGGGCGCGCGGGGGCCAGAATGAAATCCTTGGCCAGAACCGGCGATGCCAGAAACGCGGCGGACGCCAGAAGGGGCAGAAACGACATGCGCATCGGGTCAGCCTTTCTTTTCGGGGAAGACGGATTGCAGCTTGCGCCAGTCCTGCATGACATCATCGGCGCCCGCGCTCCAATCCGGATAGGTGTTCAACGTATCTGCGACCTGCGCCGGCCACCAGCAGGGGTCTGCACAGCCATACAGATCGGCCTCCATCGGCTGACACAGATTCGAAACCGCACCGAACGCATCCACTTCCCAACCGGGATCGAAGGATGTGGTGCAGCCAACCAGAGAGTTCATCGCGACGACTTCGTCCTCGCGGCCTTCGGCCTCGGCTTCGACAAAGGCCTTGGCCTTGGCATTTGCGGGGGTCAGATGTTTCATTGTGGAAGAACCTCCTTGGCGGGGCCGGAGCGCGTGATCCGGGGTTCAAGCTGGCTACGGAAGAAATCGGGATTGGCGCGCATGATGCGGACATAGGATTCGATGCCGAAATCCACCCAGTCTCGCATCAGGTCGCAATAGTGATAGACAGGCGCAAAGGCGTCGCCCTGCCGGGAATAGCTTTCGTGATAGCAACCGCCCGCACAGATCGAACGGATGCGGCAGGTTTTGCAGCCATATTCGCTGCGATCCTGGGCCTTTTCGATGAACGCGGCCAGCTTCGGGACATCGATTCCCTTGTCGACATTCCCATAGGTCGGTTCATTCGAGCCGACGAACCGGTGACACAGATGCAGGTCGCCTTCCAGATCGACGGCCAGCATCCCCAACCCCGCACCGCAAGGCACCTGTTTCTTGGTGCCCTGAGCGATATCGGTCAGCAATTGGTGCATGTTCGAGAAGCCGATATTCTCGCCACGGCACGCTGCCTCGACATAGCGCTGGCCAAGGGCCTTCATGTCGTCGAACACATGTTTCAGCCCGGCTTCGTCCAGATTGAACACCGCGATCGGACCTGAAGTCGCGGGACCGAACCCGACCTCGGCAAAGCCCAGATCGTTCTTCAGGTGGTCATGGATGCCGATCACATCGGTGACGCCGCGCGTCAGGGTCACACGCACGCCGACCGGACGGGCCGTATAGCGCGACAGCAGCATCCGCACCTTGCGCGACACCAGATCATAGGTACCCTTGCCACCGACGGTCTTGCGATTGATGTCATGCAGGGCCTTGGGCCCATCCATCGAGACGGTCAGCGCGAAACGATGCGCATTGAACCAATCGACCATCTCTTCGGTCAGCAAGGTCGCGTTGGTGGTCAACGAGAAATCGACCGTCTTGCCCATTTCGCGGGCGCGCGGCACAGCGTATTCGACGACCTCGCGGATCAGGGGCATGTTCGACAGCGGCTCTCCGCCAAAGAACACCACATTGACGCGATCCCGATCGACCGCCTGTTTCAGCAGCAACTCGAACGAGGCGCGCGCCGTGTCAAAGGCCATCTTCTGACCCTTGGCAGGCGTGGTCAGATCCTCTTTGTAGCAATAGGTGCAGGCCAGATTGCAGCCCGTATTGACGTTGAGGATGATGGTCGACAGCGGGATTTCCTCGACCTTGACGATCGGCCGTGGAATATCGGCGGCTTCGGCATCGCGCAGGATATCCAGCGCCATGAAGCTTTGCAGGCAATCGCCCAGATCATCCGGGCTGTGGCGGTCGCCAAGCCGGGCCTTCATCGTCCCGGCATCGACCGCCGGGGTGGTGCGAAACAGTTCATAGACGTCCTGTGCGACCGCATCCAGTTCGAACAGGCTGGTCGTCGGCGGATGCATCAGCATCGCATAGCCATCGATATCGACGCGATGCGCATTGTGGCGGACAAGGGTCAAGGCAGACATGACGGAACCTCAGCGGATTGGCGCATCGACAAAGCGCTGCACGGTTGCATATAGATGCGCCTCGGCGGTCAGCGGCGTGTCACCGGCTTCGACCGTAGCGATCACTTTCAGGTTGCCCGCATTGTTGGTCATCATCGGGCGTTCGGGGTTCGGGCCTGCATCTGCGGGCACGAACAGGCCGGTTTCATCGATCTGGCCGGCGAATTTCGCATCCTCCATCGCGGCGGCGGCCTCGTCGAAATTGTCGACGGCCCATTGTGCGTCGAATGCACCCAGGGCGATGTCGTCTTCGGTCGCGGCCTGACCGTCGGGGCCGTTCAACCAGCCCATCGCCTCGAACTGGGCCGGAGCCTTTGGGATCGGACCGCCGCCGCCACCGATACGGGCCATGGCCATTTCGGGGACGATGGTGATGCGGTCAGGTTGGTCATAGGCGACCAGATCCACCTGCTGTTTCCCTACCAGTAGGGAAAACGGTCCGGGCGCCGTCTGGGCCTGGACAGACAGCACCATCACACCTGAATCGGAACTCTCTGTTGTTGCCGTGACACCTTCAGGCAAGGTCAGGTCATCGCCCAGCCCGACACCTGCGACACGGATTTTAGTTTCTTCGCCAATCCGCACGCGCCGGGGCGTGGCCGCGATCACCTGTGTCGCACCATCTTCGGGCAGGGCCGCAATGCGTCCACCGATCATGTCGCGATCGGTTTCGTACCAGCGCCCTGAAATCGCACCGTCCTCGGCAATTGCAAATACCTGCCGGATCGAGGTCGTGCCGTCAGTCAATGTCGCGCGCCACTCGCCCGCGCCGAGTATCCGCCCCGTGCCTTCAAAGGTCTGGCTGCCATCGGCAAAATCAAGCGTCATGGTCACGGCGTAATCGCCATCTGCTGCCTGAAGTCGCAGCATGCCGGTGTAATCACCCCGCCCCGGCTGTCGGCCTGCCAGCACATAATCGCCGGACGCATCGCCGGAAAACGCCGCAGGCGCTTCGCCGAGCGGATAGGTCTTGGCAAGGAACGGAATGATCTCGGCCTTGGCGATGCCCCACCAGTCGCGATCACGCGCCAACGCCTGATATTCCAGCGTCGGGAACTGCCCCAGGTGGAAATTGATCAGATGTTCCCAATCCTGCGGGCTGCGCCGTTGCAGCGCGACGCGCGCATAGGAATGGCAGCGCCCGCATGTCTGCGTCATCAGATCATCCGGACCCGCATCAAAGGCCACCGGCTCGCGTTCAAGGATATAGCGCCGGTCGGACGTTTCCTCGAGGGTCAGGCCGCGCGTATCCGCCAGATGGCGAACGATTGCCAG
This sequence comes from Paracoccus onchidii, assembly GCF_028294535.1. Classification (GTDB taxonomy): domain Bacteria; phylum Pseudomonadota; class Alphaproteobacteria; order Rhodobacterales; family Rhodobacteraceae; genus Paracoccus; species Paracoccus onchidii. Next base: position 95,865 of record NZ_JAQBIE010000002.1, read on the forward strand.
ACGCTCGTCATCTTCAAGATAGACGTCATGATTGCGGATCATCCGCGTGACCGTCATGTCCCAACCTTCCGGGGTCTTGCGCACGGCGCTGATACGCTCGTAGCCGCCATCCTCCGTCGCGGCATGGCAAGCGGCACAGGTATTTTCCAGCACCTCTTCGCCGGTCACCGCGAAGGCGGGCAAGGCAAGGGACAGCGCGCCAAATGCGCAGCTTGTTACCAAGGCTGATCGGATAAGTGGCTTCATCTTGCTGCTTCCTCTGGCTCGGCTGAGGATCCGGGACGGGCCGGATCCGAATTGATATTTTTCAGCAAAGCGCCGCAGGCCGGGGCATACTTGTCATTCCCGGCCACAGTCGCGGCAGATTGACGCGCAACAAGGTTTTGGCCGCTTTTGTCAAGTTGACTGCACGCGGATAAGGCGATCCTGCCACAAGGCTGAACAATCGCGGAATACAATGGCAGACGCGTTCGATCTGATTGTCCTGGGAGGAGGACCGGCAGGGGCCGTTTCCGCCTGGCTGGCCGCGCGCGATGGCCTGCGGGTTGCACTCATCGATCCTTGCTGCACCGCGGCCCGCCTCGAAGGGCTAAGTCCGCGACTGCATCACTGGTTGGGCAAACAAGGGCTGTTGAAAGGCTTTGATGGCATCTTTGGCCCGCTGCGCAGGCGCGTCGACTGGGCGGGAATCAGCGATACCAACAGCGAATATGTCGTCGAACGCGACAAGTTGGATGCGCATTTGCGCGCAGCTGCACGCCGGGCCGGTGCCCAACTGCGGCACGGCAGCGGCACACCCGTTGACGGCGGAGCGATCCTGTCATCCGGGCATCACCTGCAAGCACCAATGGTGATCGACGCCCGGGGGCGCAAATCGGGACATCACAGCAGTATTCGTGCCGCCGCCACCCTGGCCATTTGCGGCTGGATGGCCGGCGCCGAAATTGACGCCGGCATATCCATCACCGCCATTTCAACAGGATGGGTCTGGCGCGTTGCCTTGCCCGATGGGCGCATCTGGGTGCAGGCAATCATGGATGCCACTGGTCACGGCAGCCCGGCCATGCGGCTGCATGATGCCCTGTCCCGCGCCGAACCCAGCCTGACCAGCGCCAGGCCAGTCGGCCAGGTCAATGTGCGGGCCGCGCAACCACGCCTGCCCGCTCCATTGCGGGATCTGACCGTGCTGCCGGTCGGTGATGCGCTTGCGGCCATGGATCCCTTGTCGGGCCACGGACAGTTCTGGGCGGTTTCCAGCGCGCTTGCTGTCGCGGCCGTGCGCCGCAGCCTGGCCGCCTGCCCCGGTCAGGACACAAACGCCATGTCGCTGCAATTCCTGAACACTCGCGCCGTGGGCACCAGCCTGCATCAGGCGCGCGTGGGCCGTGATTTCCTGCGGCTGGAGCAGCGGTTTTCCAAACATCCCTTCTGGCAGAGACGGACCGGATTTCCAGATAATGAAACCAGCATCGCCGCGCCCGAGGAAATCACGGTCGGTCAGTCGATCGTTGTCGAAAACGGTCAACTGGCGCGCCGGGACATCCTGTTGACCCCGCGTTCGCCCGACGGGGTCGCGTGGTTTGGACCGGTGCCTGCGGTCGAGGCATGGCAGATACATCAGACCGATGGCCTTCGCGGCCTGCAGCAGCGTTGGGGCCAATGGGATCAACACATCCAAAAGGCCCTGCTCCTCGAGGAAACCCCTGCGTTTTCGTCATGAGGCACATGACCGCGGAAATGGACGCGTTCAGGGTTGCTGCAGATCGATCACGATATCACGGATCGTACCGGTGAAGCGGGTCTGGTCGCGACCGATCCCGATCCCCTCGGCAACGGGTGTCTGGTTATCCAACCCGACATCGGCTGTTTCATCAGCCGAAAAGATCAGTGGCTGTGTCTTGTCGATCCGTCCCTTCGCCAGCGAGATGCCATCAACAGACAAAATCGCATCGCCGCCCTTGCCAAGCCCATCGCCGTCATAATCGAACTGCACCACGATTTCGGCGGGCCCGGCAGACAGCGGATCCACCGCCTCGATGGTATATCGATCAAGACCCAACCAGTTATACGTGTATATCGGCCGTCCCTCGTCCATATAAAGCGACCAACCGCCGAAACGTCCGCCCTGGGCGATGATGACGCCCTGTGCGCCACCTTCGGGAATGTCGACATTCGCCGTCAGCGTCATCGAGCTGTTCTTGATATTGATGAAGGTGTTTTCAAGCATTCCGTCCATGCCGGGATAAAGCGTCAATGAGCTTCGTCCCTTCATCAGATCGAGGCGTCCGGCCAGGGCGGGATTGGCGCGTTCGACGGTGCGGTCATCAATTGGCAGCACGTGATACTTGCGCGCTTCTTCCATGAACACGCTTTCAAGTTCTGCAAGTTTCTCGGGGTGCTGAGCCGACAGATCACGGCTGAGGCTAAAGTCGCGGCGCGTGTCGAAAAGCTGCCACTGGTCTTGATCCAGCGGCCGTTGCTGACCGGTTTCCCAAGGGGCGCGGTGAAGCGTCCGCGCAAACCATCCATCACGATAAATGGCGCGGTTGCCGAACATTTCGAAATACTGGGTCGTGTGACGCTCGGGTGCGGCCTCGTCATTGAAACTGTATAGAAAGCTGGTGCCTTCGATCGGTATCTGCGGAGTTCCGTTGACCACTTTGGGTTCTGGCAGACCCGTCGCCTCGAGGATGGTCGGAGCGACATCTATCACATGTGTGAATTGCCTGCGCATTCCCCCCGCATCAATGCCGTCGGGCCAGTGAACAACCATACCGTTGCGGGTGCCGCCGAAATCGGATGCCACCTGCTTGGTCCAGGCAAAGGGGGCATCAAAGGCAACCGCCCACCCCGCCGCCATATGTGGAAAGGTGAAGGGACCGCCCCATTCATCGATCAGGGGCAATAGGTCCTCGACGCTTTCCGTGACCTGGTTGAAATAGGTCATTTCGTTGAACATGCCGACAAAGCCACCCTCGGCGCTGGTGCCGTTGTCACCGGCAATATAGAAGATCAGGGTATTGTCCAGCTCGCCAATATCGCGCAGCGCATCCACGACCCGCCCGACCTGATCGTCGGTATGTGACAGGAAACCGGCGAAAACCTCGGCCTGCCGCGCAAACAGGCGGCGCGAGTTGTCGTCAAGATCCTCCCATGCGCTCAGATCCTCGGGGCGTGGGGGCAATTCGGTTCCGGCGGGGACAATGCCGGCCTCGACTTGTCGCGCGACGGTTTCAACACGCACGGCGTCCCAACCGTGGTCGAACTGCCCCGCATAGCGATCCGCCCAGTCTTTCGGAACATGGTGCGGAGCGTGCACGGCGCCGGTCGCAAAATACATGAAAAACGGCTTGTCAGGGGTCAGGGATTGCTGCGCCTTGACCCACTGGATCGCCTGATTGGTCATATCGACCGTAAAGTGATAACCCTCGAATTGCGGAGGCGTCACCTTGGTCACACCATCATAAACCAGCGGATACCATTGATCCGTTTCACCACCTATAAAGCCGTAGAACTTGTCAAATCCCTGATGTGTCGGCCAACGGTCGAAAGGGCCTGACACGCTGGTCTCCCAAGGCGCGGTCTCGTGCCATTTGCCAAAAGCACCGGTGCTGTAACCGTTCAACCGCAATGTCTGGGCGATCGGTGCAACGCCATTTGGCAATCGACCGGTATTACCGGGAAATGCCGTCGCGGTTTCCATGATCGATCCGGTATTCGTCGTATGGTGATTGCGCCCGGTTTTCAACGCGTTGCGGGTTGGCGAACAAAGCGCCGTCGTATGAAAGTTCGTATAGCGCACCCCTTCGGCCGCCAAAGCGTCCAATGTCGGCGTGGCGATCGGCCCGCCAAATGCACTGGGACCGCCAAACCCGATATCGTCAATCAGGATAATAACGACATTCGGCGCACCTTCCGGGGCAGTCACTTCGAACTGGACGGGGGGCGTTGCATCGCGGGCGTCAAGTTGATCGTATCGCGGCGGGTCAGGCTCGGCGATGGGCAGGATGGTTCGGTCGGGCTGGCCGTTGCCGGCACCGGCTATAGCCGCGAAGACCAGAAACCCCGTTAGAAATATGGCAGAACCTTTACCGTCAATTTTCATGATCCTTCTCCTTGTCATGGCATCCACGCGGCCCGCCGCACCCAAAGGCACGATGGAAGTTCAACAAGAAATTCAAAGATGCAGTCAGCTTAGCGCGAAACCTGTCGTTTACGAACACCCAATTCACACCTATCCGTCCCGCCGGCCCCGCGCTTGACAAGTGGCGCGGCGGATGGGCTTTTTCGGAATGGGCTGGCAGGGCGGCAGGAATGAAACGCAAAAGAGTTACATTGGAACAGGTTGCGCGCGCGGCGGGGGTTTCGCGCGCGACCGTTTCGCTGGTGGTGCGGAAATCGCCGCTTGTGGCGGAAGCGACCCGTGAAAAGGTCGAATGCGTCATGGCCGACATGGATTATGTGCGCGATCTGGGGGCCGCGCGGATGCGCAGCAATCTCAGCCGCACTGTCGGGGTCATCGTCCCCAATCTGGTCAACAGCTTCTTTACCGAATTTCTAGCCGGTGTCGAAACCGTCATGGGCGAAGAAGATCGCGTCGTTTTGCTTGCCAACAGCCAGGATGATTCCGCGCGCCAGGACACGATCCTGCAACGGTTCCGGGGCCATGGGGTTGATGGGGTCATTCTCTGCCCTGCTGCGGGCACAGCCGAAGACCTGCCCCGCCGCATGCGCGAATGGGAATTGCCGCTGGTGCAATCACTGCGCGAAATCTCTGCTGGCAGCAGCGATTATGCCGGTGCCGACTATATCGAAGGCACCAGACTTGCGGTCCGGCACCTGGTCGATCAAGGTCATCGGCGCATTGCCTTTCTGTCTGACAAAACCGCAACATCCGCACGCAGTGAACGATTGGCCGGCTTCAACGCCGCGCTGATCGAAACCCACGCCGAAAACGCAGGCACGGTCGAAACCGAACTGACCTGGTGTGGTGCCATGCAAACCGCGCGGGACGTTCTGGCGCTGCCGGCGGCACCGACCGCAATTCTGTGTTTCAACGACATTCTGGCCGCAGGACTGATGTCCGGCTTGCGCCAGAACGGTGTCGAACCCGGCGTCGATCTTGCGGTCATGGGGCTGGATGATTTGCCCTTGGCGCAACTGACGCATCCCGCGCTCAGCAGCATCGCCATGATGCCCGATCAAATCGGCATGGCAGCGGCCCGTCAACTTGCGCGAAGACTGGCGCAACCTGATGCGGAAATATCCCGCACCATCATCACGCCACGCATCGTGATCCGGTCCAGCACCGGTTGTTGACTTGAATGCCGCAGCTATTTAGAACGTTCCAAATCATCACCCGAGGTCCTTTCCAACATGAGCCGTAAAACCGTTCTTCAACTGGCTTCGCTAGAGCCATCCGATATGCAAACGCAGTTGATGGACAACTATGAGGTGCTTACCGATATCGATGCCGCATCCCATGCCGAGATCGTGGTAACGGCCGGAAATGTCGGTTTGTCGGGCGCGGCAATGGCCAGGTTGCCGGCGCTGAAGTTGATTGCGGTGAACGGGGTGGGCGTCGATGCCGTCGACCTGCCCGAAGCCGCAAGACGCGGCATCGCCGTCACCACCACGCCCGATGTGCTGTCACTGGCCGTCGCGGAAATGGCCCTGGCTCTGGCGCTGGACGCCGGACGGCGAATGTCCGAAGGCGACCGCTTTGTCCGCGAAGGCAACTGGGCCACAAAGGGGAAGCTGGGCCTGGGCAATTCGGTGCTGACAAGACGCGCCGGGATATTGGGGTATGGCCGTATCGGGCGTAGTCTGGCCGACCTTTTGCGGGGCCTTGGGATGCAAGTCACCTATACCGCACGCAGCAGAAAACATGACAGCCTTGACAGCTTTGCCGCCGATCCCGTCACGCTTGCGGCAGAATGCGAATTGCTTTTCGTGACCGCTGCCGGTGGATCGGACAACAAGGGGCTGGTCAATGCCGAGGTCTTGCGTGCGCTTGGGCCCGACGGCATTGTCATCAATGTTGCACGCGGCCCGGTTGTCGAAACGCAGGCACTGGCCGACGCGCTGAGCACGGGCATGATCGCCGCCGCCGGGCTTGACGTGTTCGACGACGAACCGAATGTCCCGCAATCCTTGCTGAATGCGCCGAATTGTGTGCTGACACCGCATATCGCCTCGGCCACGGTTCAGGCCCGGCGTGCCATGGCACAGCTGGTTCTGGACAATATCGCGGCCCATGTCGCCCAAAAGCCCCTGCCCACACCTTACAAGGATTGAACATGCGTTATCTTTCAATCGGCGAGCCTTTGGTCGAATTCAACGCACGCCCCGATGCGGAATCCACCTTCGACCGCCGCGCCGGTGGTGACAGCCTGAACACGGCCATCTACCTGTCACGCCTGTTGGGTGCGGGCGAAGTCGGCTATCAGTCCTGCCTTGGCGATGATCCTCAGAGCATCTGGCTGCGTGGCATGATCGAGGCCGAGGGCATTGACGTCACCGCGCTGGCAATGCGCCAGAATGCCCGCCCCGGCCTGTATTTCATCACCACCGATGAACAGGGCGAGCGCAGCTTTACCTATTGGCGCAGTCAGGCACCCTATCGGGATCACTTCAACGACCCTGCATCGCTGGCTGCGATCGAGGCCGCGGATGTGTTGTTCCTTTCCGCGATTTCATTGGCCGTATTGCGACCAAGCGGGCGCGCGAACCTGCTTGCCGCATTGAAAACACGCCGTGAATCCGGGGCGCAAGTCATCTTTGATACCAATTATCGCCCCGTATTGTGGGAAGACGCCAACACCGCCGCGGATTTCATTCTTCAGGCTGCCCAGATTTCGACACTGCTTCTGCCATCCTACGACGATCTGACAGCGTGTTTCGGTGCAACCGCTCTCGATCAGGCAATGCAGGACCTGATGTCACGCACCGAGGCCGAAATCGTGATGACGACCGGGGGCGATGCAGTGTTGCGCCGCGCCGCCGCAAGCGACAGCTATCAACGCCATACCTTGCCCCCCGCCGTCAAAGCCGTGGACACGACCGGCGCAGGTGACAGCTTCAACGCCGCATATATCGCCGCACGCAGCAAAGGCCTGGCACCAGAGGACGCGATCGACAAGGCGGCCGCGCTGGCCTCGGTCGTGGTCTGCCATCAGGGCGCCATGATTGCCCGCAATGCGATGCCCGATCTATTTTCCTGACAGGACCGCGCCGCCCATCTTCGCCCCCGCTTCACATCCGAAACGGGGGCGCGTTCATTTCCGATCAGAACGGGCTGTCGGGAAAGTAGAAATCATCCGCATTCTCGGGCGTCACAAGAACCGAGCCGATGATGAAATCACCTGAAACCGGTGCATTCGACACCAGACCGACGGCCGTAACCTCGATCGCGGTCGCGATCATTGATGGCGGATAAGTCACGTCAGCAGGGATCATCGCATCGTTATCCTTGACGCGTTTGATCATCTCTTTCATCCCGGCACCGCCCAGAACAAAGTTGATATCTTCGCGCCCGGCAGCATCGATGGCGCCCAGCACCCCAACCGCCATATCGTCATCTGACGCCCAAACCGCATCAATTTCCGGATACTTAGACAGGAAATCCTGCATCACCGTAAAGGCGTCATCGCGGTTCCAGTTGCCATGCTCCATACCCAGGATTTCGATTCCGGATCCTTCGATCGCCTGCTGGAACCCTTCGACCCGCTCATTGTCGATCGTTGTGGGAATACCGCGCAGCACCACGATCTTGCCTCCATCCGGCAGCGCCTGGGCCATGTATTCACCCGACACGCGCCCGAAACCGGGATTGTCGCCCGCAACATACAGATCCTCGATCCCTTCGACCGACAGGCCGCGATCGACAACGGTAACCCATGCACCTGATTGCTTGACGTTCTGAACCGGGCCGGTCAGCGGCTCTGATTCAAAAGGAAGAACGACAAGTGCGTCGATATTGCGGGTCGCGACCATATCCTCGATATCGTTCACCTGCTTTGACGGATCCGACGCCGTGGCAAGCACGAAATCAAGCTGAGGATAGGCCGCGTCCAGGCGGTCGACCGCTTCTTGCGCGAAATAGTTCATCCCTCCGGCCCAGCCATGGGTCGCAGCGGGAATCGAGACCCCGATCACCTTGGTGTCATCCTGCGCAAAGGCCGGGGCCGACAGGGCGACCGCAACCGCAAGTCCGGATACGAAATGTTTCATGTTAACCTCCCATTTATATCGGCCGCGACCCTAGCCGTCAGCCTTGCTTTCACGCTGCAAGACAACAGCGAGAACGATGATGGCCCCCTGAATGGCACCGTTCAGATAGGGCGATACGAAATCCGTCAAATTCAGGATATTGCCGATCAGCGACAGGATCAGAACACCTATCACGGTCCCCCAGACGCGGCCGAACCCGCCCTTGAGGACAGTTCCTCCGATGATCACTGCGGCAATTGCCTCCAACTCCCATAACACGCCGGTCGCCGAAGACGCCGAGCCGAGGCGCGGCACATACATGATGGTCGCGACGCCCACCAACATGCCCAACGCCGCATAGGTCATCAGCCGCACATGTCCGACGCGAACACTGGAATAGCGCGCCACCTGGTCATTGGATCCTATCGCGGCGCAGTGGCGACCGAATGCGGTTGAACGCATCACGATTTCCCCAATGATAACAACCAGCGCGAATACGATAATGGGCCAGCTGATGCCGAACACCCCGCCGTAATAAACCGGTTGGTAAAAGCTGCGCAGCGTGAAATCCAGCGACAGCGTGCCACCATCGGCCAGCCATGTCACCAGACTGCGATAAATGCCCATCGACCCCAATGTCACGATGAAAGGTTCGATCCCAAGCCGGGTGATCAACAATCCATTCAACAGGCCCGCACCCAGACCCGCGATCAATGCGGTCGCCATGCCCAGCAGGACCACCGGAATCCCGACGCCAAGCCCGGGCAGCGCCTTGTTCATCATCAGGATCATCAGGCCGGCGATAAATGCCGCCATTGATCCGACCGAAAGATCCAGCCCGCCGGCCGTGATCACAAAAGTCATACCGACGGCAATGATCCCGATAAAAGCCGAGCGCGCCAAGACATTTGTCAGGTTGTCCCAACCCAGAAAGTTCGGGTTCAACAAGGCACCCGCCACGAGAAGCGCGATCAATCCCAGAACCGGGCCGACCACCGTCATGGACAGGCGTCGATCTGTGCGGATGATGGCATTCATACGGTCTTCTCCTCTGCAGGAGTTGTCTGGACAACCCCCATCGCCAGACGGACAATTGCGTCTTCGCTGGCCTCTTCGTCCTGCAATTCCCCCATAATCCGGCCTTGCCGCATGACGAGGACGCGGTCGGCAAGGCCAATCACCTCTTGCATCTCGGATGAGATGACCACGATCGCCTGTCCCTGACTGGCTAGATTACGAATGAATTCATACATTTGTTGCTTGGTTCCGATATCGATCCCGCGCGTCGGCTCATCAATGATCACGATCCGCGGTTCGGCCAGCAAAACCTTGGCAAACAGCAGCTTTTGCTGATTTCCGCCCGATAGATTCCGGATAAGCGAGTCGCGATGCCCGCGAATGTCGAAATCGGCGATCGCGCGGGTCAGGGCGTCGTCTTCGGCAGCCCGATCGATCCGTCCACGATCGACAAACCGTTCCAGCGCCTGAAGTGTCAGGTTCTCGTGCATTCCCTTGTCCAGCAGCAATCCGCGCGTCTTGCGATCTTCGGTCAGATAGCACATCCCCAGTGCCTGGGCCTGCCAGGGCTGATCAATCTGCACCGGCTTGCCGAATACCCGAATATCACCCTGCCCCGGGCGCAAGCCGCAAATCGCCTCGAAGGTTTCGGTTCGCCCTGACCCGATCAGCCCCGCAACCCCCAGGATCTCGCCCTGACGCAGCGACAGCGATATATCCGTCGCATGACCCGCTACGTTCAGATTTCGGACCTCCAGCGCCAGATCGCCCGGCTGTCCCAGCTTGGGCGCGAACAGGTCGGACATCTCACGCCCGACCATCGCCGTCGCCATGTCATGTTCGTCCATTTCAGCGGCAGGGCCTGACCACACCACGCGACCATCGCGCATGATTGTCAGATCATCGGCAATTTCCGAGACCTCGTCCAGCTTGTGCGAAGTGAACAGAACAGCGGTGCCCGCCTCTTTCAGCGCGCGCACCTGACGCAGCAGAACCGCCGTTTCCGACCGTGTCAGAACAGCGGTGGGTTCATCCATGATCAAAACGCGGGTATCGCGCAACAGCGCCTTGGCGATCTCGACCATTTGCTTGTCGGAATTGGATAAATCCGACACGCGGCGATCGGGCGAGACAGAACAATCCAGCCGCGCCAACAATTCGCGCGTCCTGCGCCGCATCGCCGGCTTGTCCAGCAGCAAGCCGCGCCTGATCTCGCGGCCAAGAAAGATATTCTGCTCGACCGTCAATTGCTCGGCCAGATTGAATTCTTGGTGGATCATCGAGATCCCAAGACCTTCTGCCTCGGCGATGGTTTGAAAGCGAACCGGCTGGCCGTCAAACTCGACCTCACCCTGACTGGGCGGCTGATAACCCGCCATGATCTTCATGGTGGTCGACTTGCCGGCACCGTTTTCACCGATCAATGCATGAACCCGGCCGGGACGCAGCACGATATCGACATCATGCAACACCTCGATCGGGCCGAAACTGCGGCTGACCCGACGCAGTTCCAGAACCGGCTGGTTCACAACGTCACCCATGCGGCATCCTCGGCGGACGAGCGGATGCAGGCGTCAATAAAACGCATCCCGGCCAGCCCTGCATCGATGCCCGGCAACAGGTCCAGAACCGGATCACGCCGCCCCTGTTGAGCCGCACGGATTGCCTGTGCGGCGCCCGCATAGATATTGGCGAAGCCTTCAAGATAACCCTCGGGATGGCCACCGGGAACACGCGAGACGGCATTGGCCTCTTCTGTGGCACCGGCGCCTGCGCGGGTCAGCAAACGCTTTGGTTCACCGAATGGCGTGAACCAAAGATAGTTCGGATCCTCTTGCGCCCATTCCAGACCGCCCTTTTCACCATAAACACGCAGCTTCAGGCCATTCTCATTGCCGGGCGCAACCTGACTGCACCACAGCATACCACGCATGCCGCCGTCGAAACGCAGCATGACATTCGCGTTGTCATCCACCCGGCGCCCCGGCACGAAGCTTTGCAGATCCGCTGCCAGTTTCTCGACATTCCGTCCGGTCACAAAACATGCGAGATTATGCGCGTGGCTGCCAATATCCCCGACCGAACCGCCCGCACCCGAACGTTCCGGGTCGGTTCGCCATTCGGCCTGTTTATTCGTGCCGGTTTGTTCGGCCGCCTCGGTCAACCAATCCTGCGGGTATTCGACCTGCACGACACGCAGATCCCCCAATGCGCCAGCCGCGACCATCGCCTGCGCCTGACGGATCATGGGATAACCCGTATAATTGTGGGTCAGAACAAACAACGCCTTGGATTCGGAAACAGCCTTGGCCAGTTCATCGGCCTGTTGCATCGTCGCCGTCAACGGCTTGTCGCAGATGACGTGAATACCGCGTGCCAGAAACGCCCTGGCGGCGGCCGCATGCACGTGGTTTGGCGTGACGATCGAGACCGCCTCGATTCCGTCCGCACGCCCGGCCTCGGCCTCGGCCATGTCTTCAAAGCTACCATAGCACCGGTCTTCCTCCAACCCCAGCGCAATACCGCTTTCGCGGGATTTCTCGGCCGTCGAAGACAGCGCACCGGCCACCAGATCAAATTCGCCGTCGATCCGCGCCGCGATGCGATGCACCCCGCCAATAAAGGCGTCTTTTCCGCCGCCAACCATTCCCAGTTTGATACGCGCCATGCTCAGATCCCCAGCATCCTGCGATTGGCGGCATCATCGGTGCCCCCGCCCGCGAAATCGTCAAATGCCTTTTCGGTGACCCGAATGATATGATCGCGAACGAAGCTCGCGCCTTCGCGGGCACCATCTTCGGGATGCTTCAGGCAGCATTCCCATTCGACCACAGCCCAGCCATCAAAGTCATTCGCCGTCAAACGGGAAAACACGGCCCCGAAATCGACCTGACCATCCCCAAGCGACCGAAAGCGCCCCGCCCTGTCGACCCAGGATTGAAACCCGCCGTAGACACCTTTGCGCCCATTCGGGTTGAACTCGGCATCCTTGACATGGAACATGCGGATCCGGTCTTTGTAGATGTCAATGTTCTCAATGTAATCAAGACATTGAAGAACATAATGCGACGGATCATACAACATGCAGGCACGCGCATGATCGCCGGTCCGGTCCAGGAACATTTCATAGCTGTCGCCATCATGCAGGTCTTCGCCGGGATGGATTTCATAACAGATATCAACGCCGCATTCTTCGGCATGATCCAGCAGCGGACGCCACCGAGCCGCCAGTTCATCAAAGGCGGCCTCGACCAGACCGGCAGGACGTTGGGGCCACGGATAGACAAAAGGCCAGGCCAACGCGCCCGAAAAGCTGGCCATCGCGCCCAACCCCATATTGCGAGACGCATCAAGCGCCTTTCTAACCTGGTCGACGGCCCATTCCTGTCGTGCCTTGGGGTTTCCACGCACCTCGGGGGCAGCGAAACCATCAAAGGCTTCGTCATAGGCGGGATGCACCGCGACCAGCTGCCCCTGCAAATGGGTCGACAGCTCGGTCACCTCGACGCCGTTCCGGGCCGCAATACCCTTGAATTCGTCGCAATAGTCGCGGCTTTGCGCGGCGCGGGAAAGGTCGATCAGGCGCCCGTCCCAACTGGGCACCTGAACGCCCTTATAGCCGCAATCGGCCGCCCATTTCGTGATACTGTCCCAGCTGTTAAATGGCGCTTCATCCCCGGCGAATTGCGCCAGAAACAAGGCCGGTCCCTTGATCGTCTTCATCTCTTCCTCCCCGATCCGGCAACACTATCAGACATAGCGGTTCACCAGATTCTCCAGAATTTCCTGTCGCCCGGATACGGGATCAGGATTCAGGCCGTCTGCCAATGCCTTGTCGGCAATGGCTTCCAAACTTGCATCCGGGCCCAGCATTGCTTGCGCCTCGGGTCGTTGCCATCCGGCATATCTTTCGCGCCTTGCGTCCTCGAGGCGATTTTCGTCCAACATATTTGCCGCTGCCCTGAGGCCCCGTGCGCAGACATCCATCGCCCCTGCATGCGCCGCGACCAGATCCACGGGATCCAATGACTGACGCCGCAACTTGGCGTCGAAATTGGTTCCACCGGTGGTGAAGCCGCCAGCCTTAAGAATTTCGTAATAAGCCAGCGCGACCTCGGGGACGTTATTTGGAAACTGATCCGTGTCCCAACCCGATTGATAATCGTTGCGGTTCATATCTATCGAACCAAACAGCCCCAAGGCATTTGCCATCGCGAGTTCATGTTCAAAGCTATGCCCGGCCAGGATTGCATGGCCCTGTTCGATGTTCAGCTTGACCTCATTTTCCAAGCCATACCGTTTCAGGAAGCCATAGACCGTCGCCACGTCGAAATCATATTGATGCTTGGTCGGTTCCTGCGGCTTGGGTTCGATCAGGATGGCACCCTTGAACCCGATCTTGTGTTTGTGCTCGACAACCAGCGACAGAAAGCGGCCCATGTGGTCCAGCTCTTGCCCCGGATCGGTGTTCAGCAGGGTTTCATAGCCTTCCCGCCCGCCCCACAGCACATAATTCTCTCCGCCCAAACGGTGCGTCACTTCCAGACAATCGCGCACAGTCGCTGCCGCATAGGCGAAAACATCCGGGTCAGGATTCGTGGCGGCGCCTGACATATAGCGGCGATTGGTGAACAAATTGGCCGTGCCCCATAGCAGCCGTGGCCCACCATCCGCCATCTTTTCTGAAAAGATATCGGCTATCCTGTTCAGGCGATCCCGGCTTTCGGCAAGGTTGTCGCCTTCGGGGCGGACATCATGGTCGTGAAAGCAGAAGAACGGCACACCCAGAATGCGAAAGAACTCGAACGCGGCATCGGCACGTTGCTCGGCCAGTTCCATTGTGTCTGCAGGAAACCACGGACGCTCGAATGTGCGCCCGCCAAACGGATCACCACCTTCCCAGCCAAAGCTGTGCCAATAGGCAACCGCAAAGCGCAGATGATCGGACATGCGTTTGCCCATGACCAATTCATCCGGATTGTAATGGCGAAATGCCAATCCGTCACTGGCCGGATCGAAGCTCAGGGGGGGAATTGAATCGAAATATCCACTCATGCGTGTTCTCCGTCGCCGGTCGGACCGGGCAGGTTATCTTTCAGATAGATTGTCGGTGTAATCTCGGCCTGTATGGGCACCTCGCCATCAACGATTGCCTTCATGGCATCCAGCGCCTGAGCGATTTCCTCGGCAGGTTTCTGATCGATCACCGCATCGACAAGACCACCTTCCAGAGCCACGCGGGAATGTGGCGACAATTCGTGCAGCACCACAAAAGGACGCGCGCCGCCCATCTCACCAAGGATCCTGATCAGCGCCCTGTTGCCGGCGCCGATCGAATAAATTCCCGTTATGTCCGGATCCATTGTCAGAACCTTGCCGACATGTTCCAGCATCCTGTCAGGTCGGTCCATGACCTCAAGCGCGGGCAATAACGATATTCCGCCAACCCCGGCAAGAACATCGCTGACGCCGCGCAGACGTTCGCGGTGATCGCGAACGCCCAGCTTGCCAAGTATCGGCAGGATACGACCGTATCTTGCGGTATGGGCCAAGCCGATCAACCGTCCCGCGGTTCGACCCGCAGCGATATTGTTGATGCCGATATAGGCGGCACGCGCATGGCTTTCGACGTCGGAAACCAGTGTGACCACCGCGATACCCAGCCCTGCCAATCGCGCCACCGCCGCACCCAGCCGGTCGGAATCCGCCCCGACTATTGCCACGCAATCGCAATCGCCCTCGGCAATTGACGCCAACTCTATGGCCAGCGCATCGGCATCCAGCGCGGGCACATCATGCACATCGACATTGATACGATCCAGCGCACGTGCCCGCCCCTGATCCTGCGCGGCATCACGCAAGACCGAGAAGAAACCATGATCTCCCTGTGGCAGATAGAACCTGAAACGATAGCTGCGGCGTCGCGACAGATTTGCCGCGTGAATATCACGGCGATAGCCAAGCTCTTGGATGGCGTGCTGGACGCGCAGGATCGACTTTTCTGCCACCCCTCCACGCTGATTCAGCACGCGGTCGGCGGTTGAATAGCTGACACCTGCGGCCCGCGCCACATCATGCAGCGTCGGATTGCGCATACCCGAATCTCCTCCCTTAGCCCAACATCGCGCTGAAAATGATTGACGTCAATCATTTTATGACAGACGTCTTTCAAATTTACCCTTTCGCTCTGTTCCGGCTTGAGCCGCGCCTTTTGCACATGCATGATTTCACAAGACTGAGAAAAGGTGAGCACCATGTTTCTAGTGCGATTGGGCAAGGCAATCAGAAACCTCGCGCTCGCGTTGATCAACGCAACGCTCATCCTGCTGGCGATATGCCTGTGGTTTGGATGGAAGCTGATGGCCGAGGTCAACGGCGTCACCCAGAACATGGCAAGCAATCTGGTATCGGCGCAGCCCGCGCTCGATCGCATTGATACCTTGCGCGCTGAAATCGTTGGACTGCGCACGGATCTGGCAGATCTGCGGGAAACTGGCAGTGACACGGCCGATGCAGCCGTTGCGAAACTGCAAGACCGGGCCGCCGGACTGGAGGCCCGACTCGCGGAATTTCAGAACATGTCCCAATATCTTGCCGATGATCCCGGGATCATCCTTGATCGCGCTGTGTCAACGGCGGTTACGCAATTGGCCCACGAGGCGCAGGGCATGCTGCAATGCAAGATCGCGCCAACCGCCGCAGACTAGGGCGTCAGCCCTGCCCGGCACGCCGGGACATGCGCCGCTCCAGTGCCACGAACCCGTCATGGACCAAGACAGCGATGGCCCCGACCACAAGCCCCCCTTGCAGGATGAACGCGATATTGTTTGACAGCAGTCCCGCGATGATCACCTCGCCAAGCGTCCGGGCCGCCACAGTCGATCCGATGGTCGCCGTTGAAATCGCGATCACGGTCGACAACCTGACACCGCCAAGAATGACCGGCATCGCCAATGGCAGCTCTACCTGCCACAGGCGTTGCCGGTCAGACATGCCCATCCCGCGCGCGGCCTCTTGAACGGTCGGCGGCAGGTTGGATAACCCGGTCATGGTATTCTCAAATATCGGCAACAAGCCATAAAGGAACAACGCCACAAGGGTCGGGCCATTGCCGAACCCCATCGCGGGAACGGCTAGGGCCAGAACGGCAATCGGTGGAAAGGTTTGCCCGATATTGGCCAAGGCACGGGACAACGGAAGGAACTCGGACCAGTTTGGGCGCGTCACCAGAACCGCCAGCCCAACCGCGATCACGGTCGCGCCTAACACCGCCGTCACCACGATGGCCATATGATTCAACGCCAGCGACAACAGATCGCTTTGCACATAGATCGGCGGCGCACCGCGCGTCGTGAACAACGCAAAGAACGGGGCAAAAACCTCTGGCTGGACAAGAAATACGGCCAAGAGCGCAAGCATTGCCAGCCGTATCAGAATGGCCATGCTCATACCGGTTTTTCCGCTTGTGATTGCAGCGCGGCGCGGGTGATGCGCCCCACCGGGGCGCCGCCCTCTTGCACCGGCGCAGCTTCGCGTCCCGACCACAACAACTCGGCATAAGCGGCGCGCGCGTTCGCCCAAGCATCGATGGCAGGACCAGAGGCCGGCCCCTTTTCGATCAGGTCGCGCACCCGTTGCAATGCCAGCATTCGAAATGGACGATCTTCGGACCCGATCAACGCTTCGACAAAGGGGGTGCCCGGACGCGCGATGATGTCTGCCGGGGGCGCGAATTGCAGCAGTCTGCCCTGATCCATCACCGCGATATTGTGACCCAGGGATATGGCTTCGTTCATGTCATGGGTCACCAGCACGATGGTCGTCCCGATGCGTCGCTGGATTGCCAACAGATCATCCTGCGCCTTGGCCCTGATGATCGGATCCAACGCGCCAAACGGCTCATCCATCAGCAGGATGTTTGGCCCCGCGGCCAACGCACGGGCAACACCCACGCGCTGTTGCTGCCCACCCGACAGCTCATGCGGCATACGGTCGCGAAACTCGCCCGGCTCCAGCCCGAACAGGTCAAGCAGCTCATCCACCCGCGCCGCAATGCGCGCCTGCTTCCAGCCCAAAAGCCGGGGAACCGTGCCAATATTGCGCCCGACACTACGATGCGGGAACAGCCCGTGCCCCTGGATCGCATAGCCAATCCTGCGCCGCAATTCATACGCCGGGATGCTGGACGTTTCCTCGCCATCGATCAGGATCCGTCCACTGCTGGGTTGAACCAACCGATTGATCATCCGCAACAATGTCGTCTTGCCCGACCCCGAGGTCCCGACGATGGTCGCGATCTCACCCGAGTTGATGGTCAATGAAACATCGTCGACCACGGTCACGCCGTCATAGATCTTGGTCAGGGATTGAAGTTCGATCATGCGCGCATGGTCCTGGTTGCAGAGCTTTCACTGATTTCGACGACGGCATCCAAAAGCACCGCCGATGCGGTCGCCAAGATCACGGTCGGCAAGGCGCCCAGCAAAATAAGGTCGGTTGCCGTCTGTCCCATACCCTGAAACACGAACACACCAAAGCCGCCGCCGCCAATCAAACCGGCAATGGTTGCAAGCCCTATGTTCTGAACAAGGACGATGCGAATACCTGTCAGGATCACGGGAAATGCCAGCGGCACTTCGACCGCCATGAATGCCTGTCGACGGGTCATCCCCATGCCGAATGCCGCATCGCGTATTCTGCCGGGCACGTTTTCCAACCCGATGACCGTATTGGAAACCACAGGAAGCAACGAATAGGCAAACAGCGCAACCATGGCCGGCGCAGCGCCGATGCCCGAAACACCGATCCTGGCCGCCCCCGGAATTGTGGCTGCGATCCAGGCCAGCGGCGCGATCAACAGGCCGAATACGGCGATCGACGGAACCGTCTGGACGATATTCAATAGGTTCAACACCGCAGATTTCAACCGCGGCACGCGAAAGCACGCCACGCCGAGGGGAACCCCTATCAGAACAGCCGCACTCAGCGAACCAAATGCCAGCAACAGGTGGCGTTCGGCCTCGCGCCAGAACGCGGCGCTGCGCACCTGATATTCGCGCAGCACGGACAGATCGTCCCACTGCCCCGACCCCAGCAAAAGCAACAACCCCACGCCCGCCAACAGCACACCCAAAATGCGCCAGATCGGCCTCAGCTTCATCTTTGCCAGCGCATCGGTCACGGTCAGCGAAAGGGCAAACAGCAAAAGCCAGAAACCGGCAGCAGGGGATACCCGGGCCAGATCATTGCCCGCAGGCGTCAGATAGCCGCCCGCCTGGCCCATCAGCACCAACAATATCGCAACGCCCCCGATCGCGCCCCCCAATCGCAAACCGGGCACACGCAGCCAGATTGATGCGATGACGCAGATCAGCAGGGCGACGATCAGGATTCCCGCCTGAAAAGCCGGCAACGCCTGCCAGATCGGCAAGGCTTCGCCCGGAACGATCCGGTTCGCGCGCAGCAGCGCCAGCGGAAGCATCGTCCCCACGGCAACGAGCGCGGCGATCAAGACGCCCAGCTTATCCGGGAGCCTGGAAAACAGACTGGGCCGGGCCGACACGACTTGGCCGCCGGATCAGTCCAACAAGCCTTCGCTGGTCATGAAATCCCTGACCACCGTATCGACCGGTTCACCGTTGATCTGCACCCGGGCATTCAGATCCTGCAACGTTTCAAGGTCAAGCTTGGCAAAGACGGGCGCCAGCAGCTCGGCGATTTCAGGATGTGCCTGAAGCACTTCGCCGCGCACCAGTGGCGCGGGTTGATAAAGAGGCTGCACATTCTTGTCATCCTGCATCACGACCAGCCCGGAAGGCCCGATACCGCCATCGGTGCCATAAACCATCGCGGCATTCACACCACTTGTGCCCCGCGCCGCTGCCGCAATGGTCGCGGCAGTATCCCCGCCGGACAGAATGACCAATTGATCCGAAGACATCTCGAAGCCATAGGTGTCTTGAAACGAAGGCAGGGCAGCCGCCGAATTCACAAACTCGGCTGATGCGGCAAGCTTGATGTCACCGCCTTCCTCGATATAGGCGCCAAGATCGCTCATGGTGGACAGGTTGTTGTCGCTGGCAACACTCCCTTGCACTGCGATGGCCCATGTGTTGTTCGCAACCGCCGGCGGAAGCCAGACGATGTCATTCGCCTCAAGATCCAACTCGGCCGCGCGCGGATAGCTGGCATCCGGGTCTTTCCAGACCGGGCTGTCGGCTTCGTTGAAGAAGAAAGCCGCGTTGCCGGTATATTCGGGATAGATGTCGATTTCGCCGGCGGTGATCGCTTCGCGCAGGATTGGCGTGCCGCCCAGCTGCAAGCGATTTTCGGTTTCGATGCCGCCGGCGTTCAGCGCCTCGACGATCATGGTCCCCAAAATGCCGCCTTCGGTATCGATCTTGGATGAAACGACGACCTGCGCAGATGCCATGCCGGTTCCAAGCGCCAAGCCGGCCGCACATAGCGACAAGAGTTTCCGAAAGTTCATAGCCACGTTCCTGTTTCGCTATTCCGGGTCAGACCGCCACATACAACACGGGCGCCCCCCATTATGTTCCGCGAAAAATCCGAGTTACAGCAGAAATGCCGGGGCGGCCCCTCAAATCGCATGCGGGCGGCGATGCAGAATGATCTTGCGCAAGAATGCCGCGACGAAAATCGCCGTCAGGATCAGGATGATTGTCGGGGCCGGCGCGCTATCGAGGAAAAAGCTCAGATAGACCCCTGCCAGCATCGAAAACAGGCAAACCAGGACCGACAGGACCAGCATTGCGCCAAAGCTTCGCACCAACAGAAATGCGATGGCCCCCGGGGCGATCAGCAACCCCACCGCAAGGATCAGCCCGGTCGCAGACAAGGTCGCCACGATGGTCAGAGACAAAAGTGTCAGCAACCCGTAATGCAACAGATTGACGCGCAGCCCTGAAGCCCGTGCCTGGGCCGGGTCAAATGCGTGCAGCATCAGATCCTTCCATTTTAGCAGCAAAGCCCCGGCGACGACGGCGCCGATCAACCCGGCAGTCCACAGATCGGACGCACCCACGCCCAACATATTTCCAAACAGGATGTGATCCAGATGCATATCGGAGGTGATCGAAGTATACAGAACGATGCCCAAACCGAACATGCCAGAGAACACGACCCCCATCACCGTGTCCTGTTTTACGCGGCTGTTGTCGGACAGATAGCCGGTTGCCAAAGCCGTCAGCATGCCGGCACCGAATGCGCCGACAATCAATGGAAATCCAAGAATATAGGCCAGAACAATGCCGGGCAGAACGGCATGGCTGATGGCATCCCCCATCAGTGCCCAGCCCTTGAGAACCAGGAAACACGACAACAGGGCAGTGGGCACCGCGACCAGCAGGGAAATCAGCAGGGCCTTTTGCATGAAGGCGAATTGCAAGGGCAGAACCAGTTGCTCCCACATCACGCACCCCCGTCAAGACGCAACGCCGCAGCAGCTTTTGCCCGCGCGGCCAACAGTCCGTGTTTCGGGGCAAACACAAAGACGGTCAGGAATATCAGCGTTTGCAGGCATACGATGATACCGCCAGTCGCCCCGTTCAGGAAATAGCTCAGATACGCACCCAGAAAGCTGGTCGTGGCCCCGATCATCACCGACAGCGCGATCAGGCGCGCAAACCGGTCGCAAAGCAGATAGGCCGTTGCGCCAGGCGTTACCACCATCGCAATCACGAGAAAGGCCCCGACCGTTTGCATCGCGGCCACGACACACGCAGACAGCAGGACAAAGAACACCGCCTTCAAAACGCCCGGACGCAGCCCGATCGAGCGCGCGTGACTTTCGTCAAAGAACACTACCATCAGGTCTTTCCATTTCAGCAGCAGGACCGCCAGCGACACGAACCCGATAATGGCCAGCTGCAGCGTATCTTCCGGAGTGATGGCCAGAATATTGCCCATGGTGATCGTCTGAACCGAAATCGCCATGGGGTTGATCGACACCATGAACAGGCCAAGTCCGAAGAAAGACGTGAAGATCAGGCCGATGACGACATCCACCTTCAACCCGGATCGATCCGACAGGAACAGCATCGCCGCCGCGGCCAATCCACCCGACAGAAACGCCCCCAGCGCGAATGGCAGGCCCAACATATATGCCCCCGCCACCCCCGGCACGACCGAATGTGACAGCGCGTCACCGATCAGCGACCAGCCTTTCAGCATCAGATAGGCCGACAGAAACGCGCAAACCGCACCCACCAGTGCGGATACCCACATCGCGTTCGTCATGTAGCCATATGAGAACGGTTCCAGCAGGATATTCATGCCTCGCCATCCTCGCGCGTATGGGTTTTGTTTCCATACTGGACCAGAGGCCGTTCATCATCTGACAGGATCGTGACATGACGGGGGTCTTCATCGTCATGCAGGGTTTCGCCACCAAGCGTGAAATGGCGCAAGACACCCCCGAATGCAGATTCGAGATTGGGGCGGGTAAAGACCGTTTCCGTCGGGCCATATGCCAACACGGTCCCCTTCACCAGAACCACACGATCGCAAAACTCTGGCACCGAGCCCAGGTTATGCGTCGAAACCAGCATCACCCGGCCTTCGGCGCGCAGCTCGCCCAAGAGGGCGATGATCTGCTCTTCCGTTTTGACATCGACACCCGTGAACGGCTCGTCCAGCAGGATCACCTGACCTTCCTGCGCAAGCGCGCGCGCAAGAAAGACCCGTTTTTTCTGTCCCCCCGACAGCTCGCCGATCTGACGATGACGAAAGTCCTGCATGTTCACCCGACTCAGGGCCTCGTCAACCGCCTGATGATCCCTGGCGGCAGGACGGCGCAGAAACCCCATATGGCCATAACGGCCCATCATGACGACATCTTCGACCAGAACGGGAAAGGACCAATCCACCTCTTCGGCCTGAGGCACATATGCGACAAGATTTTGCCGCAACGCCTGCGAGATGCTTTGGCCAAGCAGGCTGATTTCACCGCCGGCCACCCTGACAAACCCCATCATCGCCTTGAAAAGCGTAGATTTCCCGGCGCCGTTCACCCCGACCAGCGCTGTGACGGTGCCTCGTGGGATCGAGAAACTGGCATGACGCAACGCGGTGTGACCATTCCGATAGGTCACGGTCACATCCTTTGCACAGATCCCATCATGCGCCGCATCCATGGGCCGTTTCGAATTTCCGTCCATCATCTCGTGTCCTTGCCCCGGTCAGCCTTTGCCTATGCCGATCAGTTCGAGGCCTATTGTTTCAGCCCCTGAGAAAGCCCATCCGCTATCGTTGTCGACGTGACTTTCAACAGATCCAGATAAGTCGGCACGGGTCCATTCGGTTCAGACAGGCTGTCCACATAAAGATCACCGCCAAACGCAGCGCCGGTTTCACGGGCGATTTGCTGCGCGGGGGCACTGTTCACAGTGCTTTCGCAGAACACAACAGGAATGTCATGCATGCGCACGCCATCGATCACCGCGCGCACCTGTTGTGGCGTGCCCATCTGATCGGCGTTCATTGGCCACAGATACAATTCTTGCATGTCGAAATCCCGGGCGAGATAGCTGAATGCCCCTTCACAGGTCACCAGCCAGCGCTGATTTTGCGGGACTTTGGCAATCTGTTCGCGCAAAGGCTGCAAAGTGGCGCGCAGTTCGTCTTTGTAGCTTTCGGCATTCCGCTGATAGATTTGCGCGTTTTCGGGATCCTGCGCGGACAGAGCCTTAACAATATTGTCGATATAGACCTGCGCATTTTCCAATCCCATCCATGCATGGGGATTGGGCTTACCCTCATAGGCACCGGTTGCAATCGAGATCGGCTTGATTCCCTCGGTCAGCGTCACCGACGGGACGTCGCGCATATTGCCCAGGAACTGTTCGAACCACAGTTCAAGATTGAGCCCGTTCCACAGGATCAGATCCGCGCCTTGGGCGCGAACAATGTCGCGCGGAGTGGGCTCGTATCCATGGATCTCGGCACCGGGCTTGGTGATCGACACGACATCTGCCGCATCCCCTGCCACGTTCTGCGCCATATCCGCCAATACCGTGAAAGTGGTCACGACCTTCATCTTGTCTTCGGACCAGGCGGCCGTGCCGCTCGTGGCCAGTATCAGCGCAATCGCCGCCGTATTCACCGAACGCATCCAGTATTCCTTCCCAGCAAGACAACTCTGGCGCATGTAAATGCAACTCATTCGCAATAGTCAAGCTAAATGATACGCATTCGCATTTTGTTGTCGCGCCCGTTCATTCGCGCTATCTGAAAGAAAGACGACACAAGGATACCCAATGAGCGCTGAGATCAACGACCTGACACAGGCGCTGCGCGATGCGGGGCTGCGCGCCACCCAGCAGCGCATGACCCTCTTGTCGGTGCTGATGAATTCCGCCGATCATCCGAACGCGGACGAATTGTTTGTCCGCACCCGCGCCATCGACGACTCGGTGTCGCTGGCAACGGTTTATCGCACGCTTTCAGCTTTGGAAGAGGCTGGGTTGATCCGCCGCCTCAGCTTTGAAAACGAATCCGCCCGTTATGAAATCACGCCGACCGCCGATCACGACCACCTGGTCGATATCGATACAGGTGAAGTGATCGAACTGGCCAACGAGGAAATCAACCACCTGCGCGAAGAACTGGCGCGCCGCATGGGTTACGAAATTGTCAGCCATCACACGATGATCCGCGCACGCAAATCCCAAAAATGACGTTCACTTGCCGTTCGGCCTCTTTTACATTTGTATAGCCGTTCCATCTAATGTATCTCCGATTGCAACCGCAAATCGAGGAACATTGGAGGCCGCTTGCGGATATGCGGCACATCTGAACGGAGGACAGGATGAGCAACGAACTGCAGGGCAAGGTCGCCGCCGTCACGGGGGCCGCATCCGGGATTGGTCTGGAATGCGCCAAGACATTTCTGAATGCCGGCGCCAAGGTCGCACTGGTGGATCACGCAGCCGACCGGTTGCATCAGATCTGCGAAGAACTGGGACCGAGCGCCTTTCCGGTCGTCACCGACCTGACGGACCCGGCCAGCGTCGACACGATGGTTCCCCAGATCCTGCAACAGGCTGGTGGACTGGATATTTTTCATGCAAATGCAGGCGCCTATGTCGGCGGGAACGTGCTTGAAGGCGACCCTGACGAATGGGACCGCATGCTGAACCTGAATATCAACTCGGCGTTTCGATCCGTGCGGGCGGTCCTGCCGCATATGGTGGCTCGAAAAAGCGGCGACATCATCATGACCAGTTCGGTCGCGGGTGTCATTCCGGTATTGTGGGAACCGATTTACACAGCATCGAAGCACGCCGTCCAGGCATTTACCCATACCGTTCGTCGGCAGATGGCCGAACATGGCATTCGCGTCGGGGCAATCCTGCCCGGCCCGGTCGTCACCGCATTGCTGGATGACTGGCCCAAGGCCAAGATGGAAGAAGCCCTGGCGAATGGCAGCCTGATGCAACCGTCAGAGGTTGCGGAATGCGTGCTGTTCATGTTGACACGTCCACGCAATGTAACGATCCGCGATCTGGTGCTGTTGCCCAACAGCGTCGATCTGTAACCTCGGGCAGGTCAGAGGAAAGGCATCAACATGACGCAACAGGGACAGGCCGCGCATTTCCTGGGGGTAGATGTCGGGACAGGCAGCGCCCGGGCCGGCGTTTTTCGCCCCGACGGAGAACTGATCGCACATGCCAAGCGTGACATCGCATTGTATCGCGAGGATGGAAACATCGCCGAGCAATCCAGCGAGAATATCTGGCAAGCGGTTTGTGAAAGCGTTCGCGAGGCCGTCGCGCAAAGCGGCGTCGCGCCTGCAGATATCGGCGGCATCGGTTTTGACGCGACCTGTTCCCTCGTGGTTCTGGATCGCGACATGCAGCCCCTGTCGATAAGCAAGACGGGCGACAACAACCGCAATATCATTGTCTGGATGGATCACCGAGCAACCGAACAGGCCCAGCAGATCAATGCCGGCGGCCACACGGTGCTGAACTATGTCGGCGGCACGATCTCACCCGAGATGCAGACGCCGAAATTGCTTTGGTTAAAGACCCACATGCCCGACACCTATCATGCCGCCGGTGCGTTTTTCGACCTGCCCGATTACCTGACATGGCGCGCCACTGGCGATCTGGCGCGATCACGGTGCAGCGTGACTTGCAAATGGACCTATCTCGGGCATGAAGATCGTTGGGATGCGGATTTCTTCAAGAATGTCGGCCTGGACGAACTTGCCCGGGAAGGGTTCTCTCGCATCGGCAATCGCATCCTTGATGTCGGAACAGCGCTGGGTCAGGGCCTTTCCGCCGAGGCCGCACGTGATCTGGGCCTGCAATCGCAGACCCCGGTAGCCGTCAGCATCATCGATGCCCATGCGGCAGGGATCGGCACCGTCGGCGCGCAGGGCGATTACGGCGATGCAACCGCACGGATCGGCTATGTCTTCGGCACCTCGGCCTGCACGATGTCATCGTCGCGCGAAGGTCAGTTCGTGCCGGGCGTCTGGGGACCCTATTATGCCGCGATGATCCCCGGCCTGTGGCTGAACGAGGGCGGGCAATCCGCAGCAGGCGAGGCCATTGCGCATCTTGTCAGATGCCACCCCGCTTATCCCGATGCCTGCGAACGCGCCAAGGCTGCGGGCCTGCATGTTTTGTCATTCCTGTTGAATGAAATCGACGCGCTTGACCTGCCTGCCGACCAGATCATTTCACTGGCACGGCAGATGGTCGTCGTGCCCGAATTCCTTGGAAACCGCGCCCCCTTTGCCGATCCCGATGCGCGCGCCGTGATCGCGGGGCTGGATCTGGATGACAGCATGAACGGGCTGATCGCGCTCTATATTGCCGGGATCTCGGGTCTGGGATACGGCCTGCGGCAAATCCTGGAGGTTCAACGCGAAAACGGAGTAGCGCCCGAACTGGTCGTGATTAGCGGCGGGGCCGGCTCTCATCCGGTTATCAAACAACTGCTGGCCGATTCATGCGGGCTGCCACTTGCCGATACATCTTGTGACGAACCGGTCCTGCTCGGCTCGGCAATGCTCGGGGCCGTGGCTGCAGGCGCATATGAAAATGTGCCCGATGCGATGCAGGCGATGTCACGGTTGGGCAAGGTCTACACCCCGGCAAGCGGTCCTTCTGCCGCGCGGCACACCCAGCGTTACAAGGCGTTCGAAGCGCTGCAAACCGCCGCCCGGCTCACACGAAGCGAGGATCAGCCATGACCGCCCCCCTGATAATCTTCGACTGTGACGGCGTGCTGGTCGACAGTGAACCGATCTCGATCGGGCTTATGGTCGAATATTGCGCAGCGGCGCGGTTCGCGATCTCGGTCGAAGACGCCTATCGCAGCTTTCTGGGCAAACCGGTTCGCGACGCCGCAATGCATATCAAGCGCGATTTCGGCGTCACCATTCCACCAATAGATCTGGAGGATTTTCAGCGCGACATCCTGTCCCGCTTTGAGCGCGACCTGCACCCCGTGCATAACGTGACCAAGGCGCTGAAGCGGCTCGACGCACCAAAGGCCGTGGCATCGTCAAGCAACCCCGATCGCATCCACCGCTCGTTGCGCCTGACAGGCCTTGATGCCTTCTTCGGAGAAAATATCTTCAGCACCGATCAGGTGGCTCGTGGCAAACCACATCCGGACGTGTTCCTTTACGCCGCCGAAAAAATGGGTTTCCAGCCACATCACGCCATCGTGGTGGAAGACAGTCCTGCCGGCCTGATTGCCGCCAAGGCGGCCGGCATGCGCACGATCGGTTTCGCCGGCGCCAGCCATGCAAAGCCCGCAGACCTTGCTGCGGTTCTGGCCGGGCATGACCCTGATAGCCTGATCGACGACATGAACGATCTGCAACAGGCCATTGCCAGCCTTGCGACAAATGCCGCCTGACAGTTTGTTGAATTGCCCGCCACGCTGATGCCAGAATAGCGTCGATTGCTGACCGCCTCGGCACATTGCCGGACGCGCCACAGCGAAAGGAGCACGGGATGAAGTCGCTGAAACTGGAATTCCCCGGTCATGATGGCGGTCAACTGGCCACGCGCCTTGACCTGCCCGAAGGGACCATATCGGGCTATGCATTGCTGGCGCATTGCTTCACCTGCTCCAAGGACCTGATGGCTGTGCGTCGCATTGCTGCGGGGCTGGCCCGACATGGCATTGCATTGATGCGCTTTGATTTTACCGGGCTGGGCGCATCAGAGGGCGAGTTCAGCTCGACCAATTTCTCATCCAATATCGAAGATCTGAAGCGGGCGGCTAAATACCTGGCAGATCACTTCGCGCCCCCTTGCCTGCTGATCGGACATTCCCTCGGGGGCGCGGCGGTGCTGGCCGCAGCCGCTGACATTCCCGGCGTCGAGGCCGTAGCAACCATCGGCGCACCTGCCGATGTCGCGCATGTACTGCACAATTTCAGAAGTGACCTCGAACGGATCCGTGCTGATGGTCAAGCCGAAGTCAGCTTGCAGGGACGCAAATTCACCATCGAGCGCCAGTTCATCGACGATGCCTGCAACGCCCGCATGTCGGATCATATCGGAAAGCTGCACACACCCCTTCTGATCATGCACGCCCCCCGCGATGCCACCGTTGGCATCGAAAACGCGGCGCAGATATTTGAAGCGGCTAAACACCCCAAAAGCTTCGTTTCACTGGATGGTGCCGATCACCTGCTGACCCGCCCCGAGGATGCCGAATTCGTCGCCAATGTCATTGCCGGCTGGGCCTCGCGCTATCTTCGGCCAAGACCGCACATGCAGGCAACGGGTGAGGAAGGTGCAGTCCTGGTGACGGAAACGCGTTCCGGCAAATTTCAGCAAAGCATATCCGCAGGGGGCCATCACCTGCTGGCGGATGAACCCAAAAGCTATGGCGGCGATGAAACCGGACCCAGCCCGTATGATTTCGTCGCGATCGGCCTTGGTGCATGCACCTCCATGACGCTGCGGATGTGGGCCGAACGCAAGGGCCTGACCCTTGGCAAGACCGCGAAGATCGACCGTTTCGAACGTCATATCACGGTCGAAGGCCGTGTGACTGCCGATCTGGAGGCCGATATTCTGCGCATCGCCGATCTTTGCCCCGTGCACAAGACGCTGGAATCCAGCTCGGTGATTGTCACCCATATCCGCGATCGGATGGATCCAGACAATGACCAGGGAACGAACGACACCCCGTCCAAGCCCTGAGCCGCGCGCTTGCTGGGTTTCCCCTGCGTCCACCAGGCAGCGCCTGATAGATCTGGTGTTGTGACCGGTTTGCGCAGACTTTCGCGTGACTACGCCCGAACATTGACCGAAGTCAGCATGCCGACGCGGTTGCGCGTCCGATACCCGCGAAACGCAAATGACCTGCCCGTATTATCGCACCAATTTCCCCGGCGGGATCACGCGGGCGGTAACCTTGTGACCAAACGAAACATCGCTCTCAAAAGCGTTGGCCGACAGGGCAGCCACCCCATCAAGCATCGGGGTTCGGTCACAATGCGGGCGCATGATCGATCATATCAGATCGGTGACGATCACCTTGATCAAGGCGTCACGGTTCTGGGCCAGGCTGGCAAACCGGGCCGGAAGATCGGCCAGAGCGATCACCTCGGAACAAAGCGCATCACAGTCGATTTGGCCCGTCCTGATCGCCGCCATCACTTGCCGGAAATCCGCATCCAGCGCATTGCGGCTGCCAATGATACGCGCTTCACGTTTGTGAAATTCGGGATCGGAGAACCGAATGTCGTTCTTGACGACACTGACCAGAACGTAGCTGCTGCCATGCGCAAGATACTGAAATCCTGCCTCGATTGCGGCGACATTTCCCGTTGCATCGAAAACAGCGTCAAAACCGCTGCCCAGATTGCCCTCCATAAGCGGGCTGCCGCTGCGATGAACCCGCTCAAACCCAAAGCGTTGCCGTACCATGTCCAGCCGCTGCGCACTGACATCCATCATATGCACCTCGGCCCCGGCCAGACGCGCGAACAGCGCCGTGCCGATCCCGATTGGCCCTGCCCCGGTGATCAGAACCCTGTCGCCGGTTTGCGCGCCGCTGCGCGATACGGCATGCGCACCTATGGCCAGGAATTCGACCATCGCCGCCTGAATAGGCGTCAAGCCGTCCGCAGAATAAAGATTGCCTTCAGGAACCGCGGTGCGCGCGCACATGCCGCCATCGCCATGAACGCCCAGAACCGAGATATGTTCGCAACAATTCGATTTCCCGCGCTGGCAGGCACGGCATTCCCCACAGGACAAGTAAGGATTGACCACGACGAGCTCGCCCTTTGCGAAACGATCCGACCCCTCGGCCACACGCCCGCTCAGTTCATGACCGATGACACGGGGATATTCCAGATACGGATGCTTGCCTTGCAAAATATGATAGTCGGTGCCGCACAGACCAACAGCCTGAATATCAACAAGCACTTGCCCCGGCGCCGCGGTTTCAGGGCGCGGTCGTTGCGTCAGCTCAAAGCGTCCGGGTTCAACGCAGGTGCCGCAGCGCATCAGTTCATCATTCATGCCGGCATCCTTCATCCTGCGACCTCAAGGTGCCGCGGGGTCCAGTCATCGGGCAGCGCACCTTTGATAATCAAGCCGAGCACATCATCCTTGTTGACATCATGAATCGGATGGGTTCCGACATTGCGGCCCTTGTTCATCACCATCACGCGGTCACACAGATCGAACACGTCATGCATGTCATGGCTGACCAGAAAGATGCCGATGCCCTCGGCCCGCAATGTCTTGATCAGGTCAGCGACCATCGCGGTTTCAGACGGCCCCAATGCCGCGGTCGGTTCGTCCATGATCAGGATGCGCACATCGAAATATATCGCCCGGGCAATCGCGATGACCTGCCGTTGCCCGCCCGACAGGCTGGCAACCGGATCTGCCAGATTGGTGAAATTCGGATTCAGACGGCGCAGCACCTCGCGGGCTTCCGACATCATGCGCTTGTCGTCCAGATTTCCGAACCGGTCTTTCAATTCACGCCCTAGGAACAGGTTGGCAGGTGCGTCCAGATGATCGGCCAGGGCAAGTGTTTGATAGATCGTCTCGATGCCATGGTCTCGTGCGTCCTGAGGCGAAGCGATCTGCACCGGCCGGCCATTGACACGAATTGTCCCGGCATTGGGAAGCATCGCCCCTGACAACATCCGCATCAGGCAAGACTTCCCCGCCCCGTTATGTCCAAGCACACCGACAACTTCGCCCGGCATCAAGTCAACCGAGACACCATTCACGGCATGCAGGCCCCCGAAGCGTTTTTCGATGCCGATCAGTTCCACCAAAGGCGCCTGATCTTTCGCGGTCTGGTTCATGGAATGCAGCTTTCATTCGGTCGTGTGAACCCGGCGCGCCATGCAGGGGCGCGCCGGGACAGCCCAATACGATCAGTAAAGCACGTGCTGTGCTTCGGGCGTGTCAATATTGTCCTTGGTCACCAGGACCACACCGGTGTCGATGAAATCCTCGACCGCGTTGCCGGCGATGACATCCATCACGGCCTTGACCCCCATTTCGCCCATCTGGAACGACCCTTGCACCGCAGTCGCGTTCAATGTGCCGTCCTTGACGAAATCTTGCAGGTCACCATTTCCGTCAAACCCGAATGCCGCAAGCTTGCCGACCTTGCCGGCCTGCACGATCGCCCGGCCCATTCCGACCGCGGTTGGCTCGTTGGCACCAAAAATACCGACCAGATCTGAATTCGCAGCCAGAACATCCGTCGTCTGGTTCAACGCGGTGGCCATTTGCGATTGAGAATATAGCGGACCAACAATCTCGATCTGACTATTGCCGCCAAGATAGTCGACAAAACAGCCAACGCGCCCGATTTCCGAACCCACGCCCGCCACATATGACATGACGGCAACCTTGCCCTCGGTGCCGACGGCATCGATCATCGACTTGGCCACGGCTTCGCCCGCAGCACAATTATCGGTGGACAGGAAGGTCTGATAGGTGCCCTTCGCCGCGTCACCCAGACCGGAATCGATGATCGCGACCGGAATCCCGCTTTCAAAGGCGCGCTTGACAACCGGGGTCAGGGCCTCGGGATCTGACGGGGCCAGCACGATGCCTGCAACGCCCCGATTGATAGCGTTCTCGACCAGATTGACCTGATCGGCAACGGCACTTTCCGATGCCGGTCCATTGAAGGTCATCGTGTGTTCCGATTGCCCTTCGACTGCGGCAGAGGCCCCCTTGTTTACGTTCTGCCAGAAATTCGAGTTCGTCGTCTTGACGATGACGGCGATTTCGCCGGCCATCGAGGCTGCAGGCAGCAAGGCGCACAGGGCGGCTGTTGCCATCAATCTGGATTTGCTCATCTTCTTCTTTCTCCTCCCTTTGAATTACTGAAACATGCTGTCAGCGACGGCTGCGCAACTGGTCGACATAGACCGCAAGGATGACGACGACGCCGATGATGATCTGCTGAACAAAGGACGACACGCCCGACATGTTCAGCCCGTTTCGCAAGATCCCGATAATGAACGCACCGATCATCGTCCCCGAGATGTTGCCGACCCCGCCCATCAGCGATGCCCCACCGATGACAGCGGCCGCGATGGCATCCAGTTCATACATGACACCTTCGTTGGGCTGAGCAGTGATCAGCCGCGACATCAGCACGACCCCCGCCAACCCGGCCAGACCGCCTGACATCACATAAGCCAGAATCTTGGTGCGATCGGTATTCACGCCCGACAGCCGGGCCGCCTCTTCGCTGGACCCTGTGGCATAGATATGCCGCCCCAAGGGTCGCCGCCGAAGCAGGAATGACGCCAGCACCGCCACGATCGCCAACAAGATCACGGGATAGGGAATGCCGGGGAAAACAACGCGAGGAAAGCCGTTGGCCTGCATTTCGACCACCCGGAACAATGACCCATTGCCCAGCACGCCAAATGCCTCGCCCAATTGCGATATCGGTGCGGCCCCGGTCAGTTGCAGCGCTGTTCCGCGCGCGATCAACATCATGCCAAGCGTCGCGACAAAAGGTGTGATCCGCATTTTGGTCACGATCAGACCATTGATCGCGCCGCATATCGCGCCGGTCGCCACCCCGCCCAGCATGGCGGGCACCACGGGCACACCCGCCTTCACCAGCATCCCGGTCACGGTACCGGACAAGGCCAGAACCGACCCCACGGACAGATCGATCCCGCCCGTGATGATAACCATCGTCATGCCGATGCCCAGCAGGCCGATCACGGCAGTCTGCAACAATATGGTCAGACCGTTGTTCACCGAAAGGAACGCGCCATTCCCGATCGAGAACACCACGATCAGGATCAGCATCGTTAACACGGCCGACAACTTGTGGAACGCCTCTTTGGACAACCGGGCCGAAGACCCTGCCCGTCTGAGACGCTGAACCAGTTCAGCCATGAAACCTCCCTCACGGCAGTTCTAAATTATTAAAAACTTTTAATGGCATGGGTTGCTACCGGTCAACGGTTTTTTATAATTTTCTACAATACAAGGAAAGGAATGTCCGATGGCACGCACGGACGAACGCTTCAAACACGCGTATAACAGCCTTCTGGAACGCTGCCACAGGCTGGGCGTCGGCGCCAGACTGGAATCGGAATCGTCGCTGGCCAAAGAACTGGACGTCAGCCGAACGGTCATTCGCGCAGCGCTGGCGCGCATGGACGAAGACGGGGTCATTTCCTGGCAGGGACGCAGCAAGACTGTGACGCGCCTGCCGGCCCCACGGGAACGGCTGGAAATCGGCGCGACACCGCCAAGCCAGGAAATTCTGGAAGAGCAATTTTTCAACTGGGTGCTTCATTTCGACGTCCCCGCCGGAACACCGCTGAACGTCGCCCAACTTGCGCGGGAATTTCAGGTGCCATCGCATTCCTTGCAGGAATTCCTGGCGTCTCTCAGCCGCTTTGGGCTTGTTCGGCGACGCGACCGTGGCGGTTGG
Source organism: Paracoccus onchidii (assembly GCF_028294535.1). Classification (GTDB taxonomy): domain Bacteria; phylum Pseudomonadota; class Alphaproteobacteria; order Rhodobacterales; family Rhodobacteraceae; genus Paracoccus; species Paracoccus onchidii. The sequence continues at coordinate 129,042 of NZ_JAQBIE010000002.1, forward strand.
GAATTGCTTGGCTTCACCGAAGAGTTTGCCGTTGAGTTGTCGGATTTCCGAACACTTCTTGAACTCAACGCGATCTCACATCTGATCGTCTGCCCCCCGGATCACCCCATCTGGACGCGGCTCGAGGACCTGCGCCGGGAACACCTGAACCTCGCCCGCTCCATCGAGACCCGCTATCATGATTTCTCGCGCCTGGACGAACAGTTTCACGAAGCCATCGGCAGCTCGGTAAACAACCGGTTCATCAAGGAATTTCAACGCGTGATCTCGTTGATCTTCCATTATCATTACCAATGGGAAAAACAGACCGAACAGCAACGAAACGCAGCCGCAATCGACGAACATCTTGCACTGATCGACGCGCTGCAAAGGCGTGATGAACAGGCTGCGCTGGCCGCTGCGCGTGCACATCTGGCAACCGCAAAGAACACTTTGCGCGCATCAATGCGCACACATAACCTGACCTAACCGCCAACACCGTCATAGGTTTCGCCCCAGACCTGTCGACAATCGCGGGTCAACATGCGCCGCTCGGCCTGATCGAGACGATGCAAGACAAGCTCGACATTTCCGCCGGTTTCAAGATGAAGCCGCGACCAGATCCGCAAGACCGAAGCCGCACTCCAGGGAAGCGCGGCATTTGCGACCCAGCGCCGCAGTTCGGGGGGCAACCGGTCATAACGATCCATCGGGCGGGCGCGACTTCTGCACCGCAGCGACGTGACAAGATTTCCCTTGCTCAACGCAGCGTTCCCCTGTGCTCGTCTGGATGATCGTCGGCAAATTCGGGGTCAAGGACCAGCAATAACCTGACCTGCCCGCTGTCCCCGATCGGAGGCGAGCGGTGCAAGGTTCGCGGCTGTTCGGGTGCAGGCCATAACGCGCCCCGCAGCAAGGCAACATCTGCGACACCCATCTGATGCGCTGCCCCGCCCTCGGGGTGATATCCGAATTGCGTGCCGTCACCGCGATAGGTGCACAACATCCGCGCATAGACACGATCTATGTGAAACCTGCGACAGGAATCTGTTGTCACGGGCTGCAAACGCAGACGCAACAAGCGACTGCGGGTCAGGTCTGCGCATAGGCCGGCGAGGTCAGCGATGTCCCGCGCAAAGGTGCAGGCGCCGGAAGCATCGGCGATTCCGACACGTTCCAGTTCTGCCAGAACACAGTCATGGACGTCTCCGACCCCGACAACCGCGCGCAAATCCGGCAGATTGACCGCAGGCAAGCCGGCAAGCCAAGGCAGGAACCCAGGCCCCGGCCGACGCCGCCAGATGGCCACGTCGCAATCGGCATCCCCGATATGTTGCAATGCCTCTTGGCAGTTCCCACTCGTTATGGTTTCCGGTTCTGCCGTCATGGCGTGCCGATCTGTCATCGTTCCAGCCTCAGGCAACGTTGCGCTGTCCCCATTTGGGGAACGGGTCGGAAAGGCCCTGCCACATTTGTGGCGTAAACTCATCAGATCCGATCAGCGCCGCATCCAGTGCCGATGTAATGGCCGCGGCATTCATGCCGGCGCCAATGAAGACCAGTTCCTGGCGACGGTCCCCCCAAGGATCCTGCCAGTTCCGGCGCAGTTCGGCCAATGCCTCGGGATGATCAGGCCAACGCTCTTGCGGCACAGATGCCCACCATCCGCCCAGGGGCTTCACGGTCGACATTGCCCCGGCCAGGCTGAACTCGACCGCCCAGTTCGGGCGTGTGGCGATCCACAAATGCCCCTTGGCGCGGATCACGCCGGGCAAATCTCCGTTCAGAACCTGATGGATCTTTTCGGGATCAAAGGGCCGCCTTGCGCGATAGACGAAGGACGAAATGCCATATTCTTCGGTTTCAGGAATATGCTCTTCAAAACCATAAAGCTCTTTGGCCCACATCGGGTGCATATGCGCCCGATCGAAATCGAACAGCCCGGTATCAAAGATCTGATCGGAATCCACCTGGCTGAAATCGGTTTCGATGATCCTGGCCTCGGGGTTCAGCGCGCGCACGATCTTTTTCGCGGTATCAAGACGCGCCGGTCCCGCCTCGCTTACCTTGTTCAATACGATGACATCGGCAAACTCCATTTGATCCGTCAACAGATCGACAAGGGTGCGGGTATCCTCGTCGCCCAAACTCTCGCCACGATCGGCGATAAAGTCATGACTGGAAAAGTCGCGCGTCAGATTGACCGCATCAACGACCGTGACCATCGTGTCCAGACGGGCCACATCGGAAAGGCTGCGCCCTTCGGCATCGCGGAAATCAAATGTAGCTGCGACCGGCAACGGTTCGGCGATGCCTGTGGATTCCACCAGAAGATAGTCAAAGCGCTTTTCGGCCGCCAATCTTCCGACCTCGGTCAACAGATCGTCCCGCAGCGTGCAGCAAATACAGCCATTCGTCATTTCGACCAGCGTTTCCTGGGATCGCGACAGTTCGGTGCCGTCACGGACCAGATCGGCATCGATATTGACCTCGGACATGTCATTCACGATCACCGCCACCCGACGTCCGGACCGGTTGTTCAGGACATGGTTCAGCAATGTCGTTTTTCCGGCACCCAGAAAGCCAGACAAGACGGTCACCGGCAGGCGTGTATCATCGGAATGGGAAGAAACTGACATGATCGCTCGATATGTTATGTTATGACATTACTTTCGATAAATCATTCGTGGCTGCCATGCAAGCCGCCAGTGACCAGAAACTGCATTTCAAATTTTCCGATCAGGTTTCGATGCGAATCTGAATTCGTCGCTACCATCTTGAAGAAAAACACATTCTTCGCCTGATATACGCGCCCAAAATATACACGGGACGGATTTTGAGCGGGCCAGATTTTGCATGGGCCGCACAAAATACAGACAGCCCATGCCGGTGATCTGGCATGGGCTGTGATCGTTCAGATGTCTTCGCGTTGCTTGTCGACCTGGTTCAGATGCCCAAGGTCGACGCGCGCAAACCCGGTGCCCTTGCGATAGGACCAACTCAGCCCGACCGAGGTCGCCAGATAGGCGTCATCCTGTTCCGCCTGCAGCTCCGCCTGGGGATAGGCCGGCAATATCCAAAACTTCATCAACAGCACATAAAGCACCAGCCCCAGAGGAAAGCCGATCAGGATCGCGTATTGCGAATACCACGCCGCGATGCCGCCCGCGACACACCACGCGATCAGTCCGGCGGGATTGAAGCCACCCGCATAGCTGAACTGACCGTCCATCTGATATAACGCGGGAACATTCAGGCGGCGGCGGCGCAACACATAGTAATCCGCAATCATGATTCCTCCGATCGCTGACAGGAACGCGCCGTAATACCCCAGAAAAACAAACAGGTTATCCAGCAATTTCCATGGCATGCACAAGGTTCCGACGATCCCGGCAATGACCACCGCCATCTTGTAGTTGATCACACGCGGCGCGAAATTGATGAATGTCAGCGCAGAGGGGATCAGATTGGCCGAGTTGTTGGTTGACCACTGCGCCAATACAACCAACGCCAACAGCAAGACCAGCGACACACCCTGACCCTGGCCCTGAATAACCTCGACCGGGTTCCAGTTGCCGGTCGCGATAAAGCTGACCGCTCCGATCCCCGCGATCAGACCCTGCGTAACGGGCAAAGCCAGCAATTGCGCCAGAAACACCTTGCGGTTGCGGCGGGTGAACCGGCGGGTGCCGGGTTCGACCTGCAAAAAGCGGGTCAGGTTCGGAATGTCGATTGCAAGGGTCGACCAGAAAGCCATGTTCGAAACGAACAGCACCGCAACACTCATCTGGCCGGTTCCCTGCCAGGTCCAGATATTGATGCCTTCTGTCTGCGCCACACCTTCAAGCGTGAAATACATCCAGACCGATATGGCCAGAATCGCCGGCGCAGCCAGCGAGGCCAGACGTTCAACGGATTTAATCCCCATGGCGGTATTGGCGACCTGTAGCGCGGCGAACACGACATACCAAAGGGCCCAGCCGTCAAAGCCCAGGAAATACTGTCCGATCCCGTTCAATGCCAGTGCGCCCAGATATGTCTGGATACCGAACCACATCGCGGCAACCACCCCGCGCGACAACGCCGGCAGATGTGTGCCCCGCACACCAAAGGGCGCGCGCAGATACACGGCAAAGGACAGGCCATGTTCGGTGCCGATATCGGCGGTCAATAACATGAACGCCCCGATCACCAGGTTCGCCAACGCAATGATGGCAATGACATTGATCAGGGGAATACCCCCTTCGACGCCACCCGCACCAAGCGAATAGGTCGCGATGATGACGGCGATACCGACCCAGATCCAGGCATAGCCCAGCATCCCGATCGGTCTTTGATTGAGGCTGGTTGGCAGGATCGATTCCTCGATCAGCATTTCCGAGCGACCCCTGTCCTGAGTGGAAGGTTGCGTTGGATCCATGATACTTCACCCTGTCGATTGTCGTGACACTGCATGACCATGACGGGAAATCGGGCGCAAGCTTTGATCCGGCCGCACATATGCCTGAGGGCGACAAAGCCGGATCTTCGGGCAGGATTGCCCCGACATCGGCATTTGTCGCCTTTGATCGCCTGACCGCAAGATGATTCCTTCAGACGAAATCGATATGGTTATAGAAGGGCATTTCGCGAATGCGCTGCCCGGTTGCGGCGAAGATCGCGTTTCCGAGGGCCGGGGCGGATGGCGGAATGGGCGGTTCGCCGAAACCGCGAATCTGCGGATTATTTTCCAGTGCGCGGAATTCGATCGGCGGGCATTGCCACATGCGCATCCCTTCATGGGCATGGTAGTTGTCTTGTTCGGCCATGCCGTCCGAATAGGTGATTTCGCAATTGATCGCGTGGCCAAGGCCAAAGACCGTACCGCCCTGCGCAAGGTTTTCCAGGTTCACCGGGTCAATGACCTTGCCCACATCGGCAGCCAGCCAAACGTGATCCAGCCTGATGCCCGCATCGGTATTGGTGACTTCGACAACCGTCGCAACGGCGACCCCGAAAGCAAAGCCATAGGCCACCCCGCGCCCCTTGCCTTCGCCCAGCTGCGCACCATTCCAGCTGCACATATCCCCCACGGCTTCCAGCACCTTGACCGAAACATCATGCCCCATCAGGCGGATACGTTCCTCCAACGGATCCGCCCCGGCGGCGTGGATGACCTCGTCCAGCAGGGTTTCATAGATGAAGACGTTCGGCCCGGCACCCACGGCGCGCCACGACGACACCGGTGCAAGCGCCTCGGTGCGATAGGATCGCACGCGCAGGTTGGGCAGGTTGAACATCGGCGCATCCCAGGCGCCTTCATGCAACTGAGCATCCGGCCCCGGAAGGCTTAACCCCATCCGCCCCATCTGGCTGCGCATCACCGATTGCCCGGCGATCTGCACATCCAAAGAAGTGACCCTGCCGTCCTTGTGCTTGGCCACACCCCGCCCCATCGTGATGTGGCGGGGAAAATCATGGGCGAAATCCTCTTCGCGCGAATAGGTCATCTGGATTGGCGTGCCGCGCATCCGGTTGGCGATCTCGGCGGCCTGCTTGACGAATTCGAATTCCAGCCGATGACCAAAACTGCCGCCAATGAACATGTTGTGCAGGTGCACGTTGTCAACGTCATGGCCAGTAATGTCCGCGACCTTCTGTTCAACCATCATCTGGACCTGATGGCCCGTCCAGATATCCACGCGCTCGTCAGTGACAAGGATCGTGGCATTCAGCGGTTCAAGCGGCGCATGGGCGATGTAAGGTGAACGATATTCGCCGGCCACCTCTTGCCCCTCTGCTGCATCCACATCGCCTTCGACACGTGCCTCGGCATTCAGGTGCTGGTCGTTGAACATGCCCGCCAGATGTTGCCAATGCTGGTCCTGCTCTGCGGGATAAGGCGCATCGCCCCAGTCGAATTCAATCGCGTTCGCGGCCTGAATGGCGCGCCAAGTGTTGTTTGCAACCACCGCGACCCCGCCGGTGATTTCAAGGATCTCAATGACACCGGGCATGTCCGATGCGGCCGAGGCATCATAGCTGCGCATGGCGCCGCCCTGTCGCGGGTTCATCTTGACGGTGGCATGCAGCATGCCCTCGGTGCGGAAATCGATGCCATATGTCAGGGTACCGGTCGACTTGGCCACCATGTCGACGCGTTGCCGGGGTTTGCCGATGATTGTCCAGTCTTTCGGATCGCGCAGCGAAACCCCGGTCACCGGCTCGATCTTCGCAGCAAGGCCGGCCAGCGCGGTATAGGCCAATTCGGTCCCGTCAGGCATGATCACCGCACCATGCGCCGTCCGCAGCTGATCAACCGGCACACCGCTTTGTTGCGAAGCCGCCAGCTTCAGCGTCTCGCGCGCGGTGGCCCCGGCGTGGCGCAGCTTGTCATAACTGTCGGGAATGGCCGACGACCCGCCGGTGATCATCATCGGCAGTGCCAGCTTGCCGACTCCGCCAAGAAAACCGCGCACGCCTTGCGCCAGCGGACTGTTGTCATACATCGGATACCCTGCCATCGCGTCCGTGGCCGCGCGATTGTAATAGGCCTTGTCCGGGGCACCGAAACTAATGTCGACCTGATCGAGATCAACGTCCAGCTCTTCGGCGATCAATGCCGCCTGTGCCGAAAAGATGCCCTGCCCCTTGTCGGCATGGCTGGCGATCAACGTGATTTTCTGGTTATCGACGATCACCCACGGATTGAAACTGGCCGAGCCGTCAGGAAGGCCGTCAAGATTGGGATTGTCGAAGGGTCGGCGCGCGGCATAGACGCCAAAGGCAACGCCCCCCACCACGGCAGCGGATCCGATCAGGAAGGTACGTCGGGCGATTTTACCGATACTCGGCATGGATCAGACCTCCTGCAGTTTCTTGGCGGCGGCATGAATCGCGGCGCGAATACGGGGATAGGTGCCGCAACGGCACAGATTGCCGGACATCGCTGCATCAATATCGCCATCCGTGGGATCGGGGTTCATACTCAACAGCGATGCCGCCTGCATGATCTGCCCCGCCTGGCAATATCCGCATTGCGCGACCTGATGTTCGATCCATGCCTGCTGCACCGCGTGCAGGGATCGGGGCTGGCCCAGCCCCTCGATGGTCGTTACCTCTGCCCCCTCCAGATCGCCCGCCACCACCTGGCAGGACCGCACGGCCGTGCCATCCACATGGACGGTGCAGGCACCGCATTGCGCAATGCCACAGCCATATTTCGGGCCGGTGATGTTTAACTCGTCCCTCAAAATCCACAGAAGAGGCATGTCAGGCTCGACATCGACCTCATATGTTCCGCCATTCACGATCAGTCGCATTTCGCTGCCTTTCCTGCTGGCCCTTCGGCTGAACCTATCGGATATCATGCAATCAGGAAAATGGCCGAACGTGCCAATCTACTGGCAAATGACGCCACGAAAGGCCGCGATGACGGATGTTATTGATCGTCGCCGGACAAACTGCAAAACCTCGTTGCGGCAACTTAGGAAAGGCTGATCATGCCCGAACTCGACGTCATTCAGCTGACACGACGATTGTTGGCATTCGACACGATCAATCCGCCCGGTCGCGAAAAGGATGCAATGCAATTCTGTGCAGAACTGCTTCGTGACATCGGGTTCGAGGTAAAGCTGGTTGATCATGACCAGAACCGTGCCAGCCTGATCGCCACCCGAGGCACGGGTGCGGATCAGGGCCTGTGGTTCAGCGGCCATCTTGACACCGTGCCGCTGGGGCTTGCGCCTTGGCGCAAATCCCCGCATGGCGGACAGGTGGACGGCGATCGCCTTTACGGACGCGGCAGCAGCGACATGAAGGGCGGAATCGCGGCATTTCTTTGCGCTGCCGCGCAGCGACCGGACGCGGATCGCATTGGCGTCATTCTGACAGCCGGCGAAGAAACCGGCTGCGACGGTGCGCGATGGCTGGCGCAATCAGGAAACCTGCCGCAAGCAGGGGCGCTGATCGTCGGAGAATCGACCGACAACCGGCCTTTGGCAGGCCACAAGGGCGTGTTGTGGCTAAAGTTGTCGGCCATAGGGCAGACCGCGCATGGCGCCACGCCGGAACTGGGCCATAACGCTATCGCGCTGATGGCGCCGACATTGGCCAGACTGGCCCAGCATGACCCGAATTTCCAACATCCGCTGATGGGTCGTGCAACCAGCAATCTGGGAACCCTGCACGCCGGCATCAACGTCAATTCGGTTCCCGACCTGTGCGAGCTGTGCATTGATTTGCGATCAGTGACAGGCGTGTCGCATGAAGTGCTGACCAAGGGCGTGCAGGATCTGTGCGACCCCGGCATCACGATCGAACCATTACTGGATCTGGGCGCGGTCTGGACCGAGCCCGGTCAGCGCTGGTTTTCCCGTGCATCGGAACTGTTGGGCAGATTGACAGGCGCGGCGGCAGGCCCGCTTTGCGCCAATTACTTCACCGATGCGTCCATCCTGAAACCGGCAATGGGCAACCCGCCCGTGATGATCCTTGGTCCCGGATCAGTCGATCAGCCCCACAGCACCGATGAATATGTGCTGGTCTCCCGCCTGAAACAGGCGACCCGCCTTTATGGCGCGCTGATCTCTGACTGGTCCGGTCCGTAAGCCGCGTCGTGAAAGGCAATCTCCAACCGCTGGACATGACCAAAGACGGTCACGGCAGCATCTTGTGCCGCGTCGTCCATGTCATGCCCAAGCCTATCCAGCCGATCCCGCAACCATTGCGCTTGGGCGGCAAAACCCGCATCCGCATGCAAACCCACCCAATCGGCCAACATCGGATCAGAAATGCTCGCCTGCGCCGCGCGCCGGCACCATGTCCAATACATCCATTCCGCCGCAAACATCGCCGTCAGGATCTCGGCGAAGCTACCATGCCGCGCGATGTCCAACATCCCGTCGCGAAAGGCGGCGACACGGGGATCAGACTGCAGGTCAGGGTCGGGCGACAGCCCGCGCATCTCATATGCCATCTCGAAATAGGGCATCTGCTGATTGGCCAGCGCGTCCAGCGACGCAATCAGCTTGCGCCGGTCGGCCAGATCCTCCGATCTGGCCACCGCATACCCGAATATCGCGATGGCTGTTTCGACAAACGCGCCCTCGATCAACAAGTAGCGGTCAAAAACCGGCGCGGGCAGAGAATCGGCCTCGATGTCGCGAACAAAGCGATGTTCGATCATGGCCTCGAAACTGACGGCTTCCTGCGTCAACATACGCGCAGTAAGCTGGGGCCGCTGCGACTTAGTCACCTAGCCCCTCCTGCGCCGCGTCCACGAAACGACGCACCCGCTCTGGATCAACCGGATTCCACCAGACTCCGCCCTCTTTCAGCGAAGACGCCACGATCACGCCATCGGTCAGACGCAGGATCTGAACGATATTGTCTTCACTGACCCCGGAACCCACCAACAGTGGCAGATGCGTCGCCTCTTTGATCTCGCGTATTTCGGATTCGGTCGCGGCATTTCCCGTGCGCTGACCGGTAGCGATGATGCAGTCACTGTCAAAGAATGCCAGATCCCGCGTCAATTCTGGGATCGACCTGTCAGCCGTGATTGCATGCGCACCATGTTTGACATGCGCGTCGGTGAAAATCCTGACCCGTTCTGCGCGCAAAAGTGACCGATAGCGCATGGCCTCTGCGGCGCGCCCCTCCATGAAGCCCTCATTGGCGACATAGGCATTGGCCCATTGGTTGACGCGAATGAACTGGGCGCCACCCGCAACAGCCGTCGCCAGCGCAGGCAGGGCCGCATTGGCCAATACCGAAATCCCCAACGGTACGCCGAAGGCCTTTCGGATACGATCCGTGACCACCGCCATGCAGGCCGGGGTTTCATAGCCAATATCATCTGGCTTCGAAAAGGGAACATCGCCATGATTTTCCACGATCAACCCATGGATTCCCCCTTCGATCAATCGCTCGGCATCGCGCATACAGGCGTCAATGATATCATCCATATCTGCACCCTGATAGCGTGGCGACCCGGGGAAGGCCGGGCAATGGATCATACCGATAAGTGCCTTGTCTCGTTGGAAAATTTCCTTTATCACACCAGAGGTGCGGTCCGATATTAGCTGCATTGGTCACGTCCTTTCGAAACAGGGAATTCGGTTGCGCGGCTGGAAGGAGATCGCATCATGAGAGTGTTCGTCATCGGCAATGCCGCACTGGACGAAACCTTGTCGATCACGGATTTTCCCCAACCCGGCGCATCGATCTTTGGTCGTTTGATGTCGCGCGACCTCGGTGGAAAGGGCCTGAACCAGGCCGTTGCCCTGGCGCGCACGGGTCTTGATTGTACATTGACAGCAGCGGTTGGTGCCGATGGCCGCGGCCGGGAAATTGCCGCGCGGCTGGCATCGGAACCCGTTGCCGCCGATCTGGTCAGCATCGCGGATGTCGGCACCGATTTCTCGACGATCCTCATGACGGGCGATGAAAACGCCATCATTACGACGCGCGAGGCGGCAACGTCCTTGACACCGGACCAGGTGCGCCGGGCCCTTGCGCCTGCGCAGCCCGGTGATCTGCTGGTCTTGCAGGGCAACCTGACCCTGGCGGCAAACCAGGCGGCGCTAGAGATGGCGCAGACGCGCGGAATGCAAAGCGCGCTGAACCCCTCGCCCTTGCAAGATGGTTTCGCACCACTCTGGGGCCTGGTGCATACGGCATTCGTCAATGAAGGCGAGGCCGAAGCACTGGGCGGCATCGCCGCATTGCGGGAAGCCGGGGTCGAACGGGTCGTCCTGACCCTTGGTGATGCGGGCGCGGCCCTGATCGATGCCACGGGAAGGATCGATGCCCCGGCGCATCCTTGCGATGTGGTGGATACAACCGGCGCGGGGGATTGCTTCATGGCGGTTGCGCTGGCATCTGCGGCCCTGCGACGCACGGCACTTGATGCCCGCGCACTGGACCACGCATCACGCGCCGCGGCCCATACCGTCGGCCGCCCCGGCACCGTCACGGCATTTCCCGACCGCGCGGAAATGGCCGCGATCCTTGCGATGTAACCCGCCCGGCCAGCGCGGTTCGGCGCGCGCAACACGTCAATACCATCCCCACGAATGCAGGCGAGGCGCGCGGAATTGCGCGCCTCGCATCTGGGACATTCAGCGCGCAACAAGCCAGCCCAATACATTTTCCCACAGCCTCTTGTAACCGGGCCACGCGCAGAATTCAGGCGACAGCCAATGCGGCCCGATATCCGAGGTCCATGCGGCCGTTCGACCTTTGCCGTGCTGCCCCACCACAAGCAAGGGATGCCCCCCCTGATCCTGGGGAAGGCGCGCAACCACCGTCGCGCCCTCACGTGCCTCGACTTCATTGACCCCCAGAATTGGCGGCCACTCGCCTTCGACCCCCTCCAGGGTCGGATGATCGGCGATCAACAGATCGGCGATGGCACCTTCGGGGATTTCAACCCTGTCATCCCAGGGCAGGCAAGTGACGGGCAAGACATCTTCAACCGCCGTCTTGCGCCAGCGCGCCTTGCCATCGATCCCCTGAAACGAGAAATACCCCCCCATCATGATCAGGTTGCCGCCTTCGGACACCCACTCTTTCAGCATTCTCAGCCGGTTCGGCACGGTTCTCGACCGCAGCCAGACATCGGGTGGCAACAGGAACGTGTTGGCACCAATATCCGACAGAATGATGATATCGTATTTCGCCAACCCTTCTTTCTCAAAAGGGAATCCTTCGGCGGCCTCATGCGCGGTCATGTAATCCACATCGAACGCGCTGCCCTTCAGCGCATTCAGCAGCGGCGTTGCCCCCGTGTGAAAATGCACCGATCCGAACTGGTCGAACCCCTTGAAGTGCGTTTCAGAGGTCGTCCAGCTTTCCCCCACCAACAAGACCTTGGTGTTCATGTCTTTTCCTTTCAGATAATTCAGATCGTGGCGTCAAAGACCCGTCGCGGGTTTGTCACCATCAATGTTTCGCAAAATGCCGGATCCATGCCGTGACGGATCAGACGGGGCAGAAAGTGTTTTGTCACGAAGCCATAGCCATTGCCGCCATAGCGGGTCAGCATCATCTTGATGAAAACGTCGTGGCTCAACAGAATGCGGTCGCCGTATCCGGCGCTGATCATTCCAAGGATCGCCACCGCAACCTGATCGTCTGAAGGGCACTGAACCCCTTGATCTGCATAAAAGAAATCCATGCCGATCATGTCGAATTCAATGAACGCGCCACGTTGTGCCAATGTCGCCTGATAGACGGCATCCATATGCGACGGGTTCATGTGGCAAAGAACCGTATGACGCAGATCGGCCCCCTCTGATTCCACGATGTCCAACACACGATGGCCCAGCCTGAACCAGCCCGGTAAATGCACCATCAAAGGCAAGCCGGTACGTCGTTGGGCCTGCGCGGCGCCACGCAGCGATCTTTCCTCTTCCGTTGTAAATTCGGCGGAAACACCGATCTCGCCGATCAGCCCGATCCTGGCATCGGTGCCGTCCACGCCGTTCAGCGCCTCGTCGACGATCTGATCGGCGATGTCATCGACCGACATGCCGGATATTTCCGACGGCATCGACGATGCCAGATAATATCCGGAACCCATGACAATCTGCACGCCGGTTTCTGCGGCGATCCGGCGCAGCTTTGTTGGTGAGCGCCCGATACCCCGGCATGTAGGGTCGACAATGCTGCGCCCCCCCAACGAGGCAAAGGCGCGCACCTCGTCTATCGCGGTGTCCATCTCGTTCAGGGCAATATTGTGCCGGTTCACGAAGGGATCCTGCCGCAACTCCGACAAGATGGATGGGGTGATCGGCGCATCGGCCAGCCAGGCCCGATCCGGTTCCGGTTCATGCCACCAACACGAACAATCATTCTGCAGATGTTCGTGCATCAGGGTATGCCCCAGCTGATCGGACGTTACGGGGCCGTCCACCGTCATCACGGATCCTGAATGCACATGGCAGAGGGAAAGCTCTGTCATGATGCCGACTTTCTGCGCAGCTTCCACGGCCGGTCAAACAGCCGCGTGTTCATCCAGATCGCGATCAGGATGATCGTTCCTGTCACGATTTGCGTAAAGAACGGCGAGATATGCATCAGGATCAGACCGTTCCCGATCACGGCGATTGTCATGGTGCCTAACACGGTCCCCAGCATGGACGCCTTGCCGCCCATAAGTGACGTCCCGCCCAGCACCACGGCGGCAATGACCTGCAGCTCGAACCCTTGTGCGGCGTTTGATGACCCCGACCCCAATCGCGCCGCGATCAATATCGCCGCCAGGGCAGAAGCCACCCCCGAGACGACATAAACCGACGCCAGCACCCGCTTGGCCGGCATCCCCACGCGGCGTGCGGCCTCCATGTTCGAACCGACAGCGATCACCTGCCTGCCATATTGCGTGCGCGCCATGACGACAAAGCCAAGCATCGCGACCAGTATCGAAATCAACGCAGGCACCGGCACACCGGCAAATGTTCCGCGACCCAACCAGAAAAACCCCGCAGCATCGCGTATCGGAATGGAATAGCCTTCGGTCAGATACAGCGCCGCGCCGCGCAAAATCGACAGCCCGGCCAATGTCACGATGAATGCCGGAATCTTCTGATACGAAATGAACCAGCCTTGGACCGCGCCGATCAGCGCCCCCGCGATCAGCATCAGCGGCACCGTCAAGACCCATCCCAGCCCGGCCGCCATGGTCAGCGCAGCCAAGGCATTGATCAGCGCAACCATTGAACCGACAGACAGGTCGATCCCCGCAGTCGTAATCACCAGCGTCATTGCAACCGCAACCACAAGGATTGGTGCCGCCTGACGAAGCACGTTCAGAAGATTGCCGGGCATCAGAAAGGTCGAGGTCGTCGAGCCAAAAAAGATCAGGCAGGCGATGAAAAACAGCGCAATCGACAGAACCTGCGCGTGATCAGCCACGAAATCGGCAAGCTTCGATCCCGCCTGGCGTTCGGTATAGGTGACCATCAGTGCCCCCCTTTGCCAACAATCAGGTCCACCAGTTCCTGAAGATTCGTGTCTTCGGTCCGGCGCTCGGCGACCTTGGTTCCCTCATACATCACGGCGATACGGTCGCAGACCCGAAACAGATCCTGCATCCGGTGCGTGACCAGCACGACAGCGACACCCCGCGCCTTGACCCGGTTGATCAGTTCCAGAACGGCCTCGACCTCGGCCACGGCCAGTGCCGATGTCGGTTCGTCCATCAACAGCACCTTGGGCTGGAAACTGGCCGCGCGTGCGATGGCGATGGCCTGTCGCTGGCCACCCGAGAGCTTTTCCACCTTGGCCGTCAATCGGGGAATGCGAATTTCCAATGCAGCCAGCATCGCCTCTGCTTCTTGCAGCATGCGGGGCTGATCCAGAAATGGCCCCCGTTTCAATTCACGGCCAAGGAACAAATTGCCCACGACATCGATGTGGTCACAAAGCGACAGATCCTGATAGACCATTTCGATTTGCAGGTCCCGGGCCTGAGCTGGTGTAGCGAAGCGCACCGGCCGCCCATCCAGTTCGATCATTCCCGCATCCGGCACATAGGTGCCCGACATCACCTTGGACAGCGTGGACTTGCCAGCGGCGTTGTCGCCGATCAGCCCCAGACATTCGCCCGCACGGATATCCAGATCGACGCCACGCAATGCCTGGTTCGATCCAAAGGTGATCTCGATCCCCTTGAGCCGCAGGATCGGTGGCGAAGGGGGGACAGCCCCCCCTCCTTCTTGGACAATATCGGACACCATCATTCGAACAGCGACCGGAAATCGTCGACATTGTCCTGGGTAACGATGGTGACGGGAACAGAGATTTCCCGTTCGACCTCATCGCCTCCGGCCAGCATCATCAGCGCATCGACAGCCGACGCACCCATCTGTGCCGGATCCTGCTGGATCACCGCCTTGACATAGCCGTCGTCAATGGCGTCGATGGCCTGCGCCGTCAGATCCCAACCGTATACGGCAAGGCTATCTTGCTTGCCCTGACTGGAAACGGCGGCAATCGCCCCCATCAAGGCCGGCTCGCCGGTGGCATAGATGGCCCCCAGATCGGGGTTGGCCGTGATCAGATTTTCCGCCGCGCCGAGCGCGACATCCTGAACATTCTGACCATCGACGGTGTTCACGACCGTAACGTTGTCGCCAAGTGCATCGACAAAACCGTCCTTGCGAACATTCTGGATGTAGGAATTCAGCGCACCGACAACCCCCATCTTCACATCGCCATCCGTGTGGCTGTTGACCCAGCCGGCCAGATCGGCACCGGCCTGCGCATTATCGACGCCGATCTGGGCTTTTTGCGGCCCGTCCTCGGGCAGTATCGCGTCAATGGCAACAACCGGGATGCCGGCAGCGTCCGCTTGTTCGACCGCAGGCATGATGCCATTCACATCGATTGCGACAACCGCAATCCCGTCGACGCCTTCCTGAATATAGGTCTCGATGGCGCTGTTTTGCTGCGCGCTGTCATTATTGGCGTTGAAAATCACCAGATTGACGCCGGCCTTTTCGGCCGCTTCGGTGGCCCCGCGGTTCATCTCGTTGAAGAAAAGCGCTTGTTGATTGATCTGAACCAGGGCGAATGTCTTGTCCTCCTGGGCAAATGCGGGCAGCGCATGCGCCACAATGCCCGAAGCCAAAAGTGCGCCCATGACGCCGGTATATGATTTTTTCATTGGTGTTTCCTCTCTGTTGGCGTTGCGTTTCACGTTGTCCTGATCGGCGGGGCAACGGATTCCCGCGCAATCAGCCTGACCGGCAACAGCTCTTCTGAATGGAGCTTTTCACGGTCCTTCCAGTCGGAATCGAAAACCAGTTCCAGCGCGCGGCGACCCAGATCGCGAACGGGCTGACGCACAGCCGTTATGGCCGGTGCGAACAAATGCAGTGGCCCCACATCGTCAAACCCGATCAGCGACACTTCTCGTGGCACCGACACCCCGGCCTCGCGCAGAACTTCCAACGTACCGATGGCCAGCTCATCCGAACTTGCGAAAATGGCGGTCGGTCGCGGATCGCTTTGCAAAAAACGCCGTGCCGCCGCATGTCCGGCCTCATAGGTATACTGGCCGCAGATACGATCTATTCTTGCCTGCGGGCCTGCACATTGTTCAAACCCGCGCCGAAAACCCTGATACCTGCGCGCGCCGCTGATCATTTCCTCGACCCCACCGACAAACAACACGTGACGATGCCCGGCTTCGGCCAAGTGCCGCCCCGCCAGTGCGCCACCCTGCAGATTGTCGCAAAACAGCTTCGGCACTTCGGCGCCGACCACATCCTCATCCACGACAACACAACGCCCTGCCGCGTTGATCTTGGCTGCCACAGCGGCATCGCTTGCGTGGTTGGTCACGAAAATCAAGCCATCCGCATGTCCATGCGCAATGAAGTCCAGATATTTCATCTCTCGTCGGGAGCGGTTCAGCGTCGCATGCAACGCCAGCGTCAGGCCCCGCGCATCGGCCGCCTCTTCGACGGCAGACACGAATGTCGCAAAAAACGGGGTGGCGATGTCGGGAACCACCAACGCCACCGTATCCGACCTGCCCAGACTGAGGCGGCGGGCATGGGGATTGGGAACATAGTTCAACGCGCGGATGGCAGTTTCGATCTGCTGAACGGTCCTGTCCGGCAACTCGAGCGAACCGTTCAGGAAACGCGACACCGTTGTTTTCGAGACACCGGCCGCTTTCGCAACGTCTTGAAGATTCGCCATCCGATCATCTCCTTGCCTGCGTCAGAACAGCTTCGCGCGATCTTGTGAACCGGTTTAGTAAACTAGTTCACAAGGCTGCACGAAAATTCCGTTCCGGCAAGAAAAAACTTTCTTCAGGGCTGAGAAACCAAGATCATCAACGACAGAAATGGGCCAGAAGCACGATCTATCAGAAGTTATTGTTTAATTTTTTCAGATAGATACAAAGCAATCTTGGAACGTGATTGTTTTTGAGGCAATATTATGATCACGATACGGAAACCACCGTGGCGCTTGGCGCGTCACGATAGAATCAGGGCCGGCAGCGCGAACCCGAAATCCTCCAGATCCGCGCCACTCCGGGTGATGCGCGGTTCAGCCGCGCTCTTTGCGAAAGACGCCGCCAGATACCGGGCTAGAACAGGCCGTTGTCATTTTTCGATTGATCGGTGATGACCTGCAACACGTCCCAATGTTCGACGACCTTGCCATTCGCGTCAAAGCGGAAAATGTCGATGCCTGCGTAATCATCGCTGCCGGGCCATAGCTGGTGGCAATGCAGCACGACCAGATCGCCTTCGGCGATGCTGCGCTTGAAACTGACGGATTTTCCGGGATATTCGGCGGCCATGCGTTCGAAATAGTCGATGAAAGCTTCCTTGCCGTCGCCGACATGGGGGTTGTGCTGAATATAGGTGTCCCCGGCATAACGTTCGATCGCGTCGCGGGGGCGGCACTGGTTGAACATCAGGTCATAGAAGGCCATCGCATTGGCCCTGTTGCGTTCAAGATCGGTCGTCATCATTCGCTCCTCGTGGTGATGCGCCGGGGCGATACGGCCACCCCCGCAGTCTGAAACACAGCCTACTCGGCCCCGCCGGCACCGGCACCTGAAGGTGGGGCGATCATCTGCATCGGTTCGGTCCGGAATTCGTCCACCATCGGCAGCGACACGTCGATCCGATCCAATTGCTGCACCTCGAAAACCATACTGTCAAAGCGCACATCCTCGACATGGCCGCCGGTCTTGTTGTCGGCCGTCTGAAAATGGAAGTGCAGGCCCGGAATCGACACGGTCGCCAGATATTCCGGCGTAAAGATTCCGACCATCGTTCCATCGGTCCGGTCGACCGAATACATCTGACGACTGTCGAGATAGGCAAAGAAATCGGTGTCGCCATCCTCGACAGCATGCGCCGAGGCCATTTTCACATGATCGAACAGACCCGTTGCGCGAAAGGCATAGAAGCTGTTCACCGCGCCGTAGTTCCGGGAAAGCTTGTCGCTGAGATCCTTGAACGAGGTAACATCCGCGATGGTGACGGTGCGATCGGGCCGAAAATCGATCATCGAGATATAAGGGGCCTGCAATTCATCGGGCGCGACGGTCGAGGTGCCATCGGCGGCAATTTGATACACGACACCATCGACGACAGTCAGCTCGCCGTTCAACTGGTTCGACACACCGACGCCGATGGTGCCCTGCTTCTTCATTTCTCTGGCGGTGATCGTACCTTCGTAGATCGTGTTCATCAGGGTCAGCGGCAGGCCGTATTGGCTGATCATCGGGGTGTCGTGATGGCCGTCCTCATGCGCACTGGCACCGTTGGTCGCGACAAGTGTCGCCAGGACCGCGAAAAATGGGAAATGTCGGATCATGGCCTGTCCTTTCATTCCGGCATGCGAATGATGGGTTTCAGGGTGACGCCTTTTTCGCTGTCTTCGGCGGCGTCGTTGATGCGATCCAGCGGGTAAAAGCGCACCAGCTTGTCAAAGGGAAACCGCCCGGCCATGTGCAGATCGACCAGAGCAGGGATCAGGACATGGGGCACGCTGTCGCCCTCGACCACGCCGATTAGGCGTTTGCAGTTCTGCATCAGGTCAATCAGGTCGATCTCGACCTTGCTGCCAGGTTTCGATGCCCCGACCACGGCAGCGGTGCCGCGCGGGCGCAAGGCCAGAACCGCCTGTGCAATCAGGGCGGGGATACCGGTGCTGTCCATCGCGAAATGCGCGCCACCGTCGGTGATTTCGTGGATGCGAGCCAGTGCGTCTTCTTCCTTGGAATTGATCACATGCGTTGCACCGATGTCCTTCGCCAGCTTTAGCCGCGAAGGGACGATATCCACCGCGATGATCGTGGTCGCGCCAATGGCCGCAGCGGCCATTACGCCGGACAGCCCGACTGCGCCGCCGCCAAAGGCCACGAAGCTGGACCCCGGCGCGACCTTCAGCGCGTTGAAAACCGTTCCCGCGCCCGTCTGGATGCCGCAACCAAGCGGACCCAGCAGGTCCAGCGGCGCGTCCTTGCGGACCTTTATGACATTGCGTTCATGCGCGATGGTGGTCTGGGCAAACGAGGATTGCCCGAAAAAGCGATCATGCAGCGCTTCGCCCGCATCGCCCTCGATGGCGTGACTGCCATCAACCCGCTGACCCGAGAAGTTGTGCAGGTTGAAGTTTTCGCAAAAGGCGGGGTGTCCTTCGTGGCAGGCACTGCAATGGTCGCAGTTCAGGAAGGTCAGGACCACGTGATCGCCGGGCACGACAGAGGTTACCTTGTCACCGACTGCCTCGACCACACCCGACCCTTCGTGACCCAAGACGATGGGATGGGGCACGGGAAAGACCTGATCGCGGGCGATCATGTCGGTGTGACACATACCGGTAGCGACAATGCGGACGCGCAGCTCGTCGGGGCGCATTTCCTTGACCCGGGCGATTTCGATGGCGAAGGGGCCGCCTTGCTGGCGAATGACCGCTGCCTGGAATGATTGGGACATGGCGTGCCTTTACAGATCGGTGGTGATGGCAAGATAGTCGGTGAATGTGCCCGGGACGGCCTTTTCAATGATCGGGGCCATTTGCTGCGCCCTCATCGAAATTTCGTTCCACGGGGCCCTCAGACGGTCTCCAGGATTCGATCCTGCGCCAGACGCGATTTCGGCAGATCCGCGTTGAAGTCGCTGTCGGCGTGATAGCCGAGCGATACGACCGCGACCGCCGCATACCCCTTGTCGGTCAGGCCGAATTCGCGGTCCAGCACGGCGGTATCCACACCCTCCATCGGGGTCGCGTCGATGCCAAGTGTCGCGGCACCTATCAGCAGCTGGCCCATGTTCAGATAGGTCTGCTTGTCCATCCAGTGGCGCAGATCCTTCAATTGGCTGCGGTGGATGTCGATGAACATGCGGCGGCCCCGGTCCATGTCGGCGCGGAACTGTTCGGGGTCGGCGTCAAAGCGGCCGTCACGGGCCTCTTGGTCCAATAGGTCGTCAAGAAAGGCATCATCAGCGTCGATCCGGGTCGCGAAGACCACGACATGCGAAGCCTGCGTGATCTTGGGCGAGTTGAAAGGAAAGGCTTGGTCGGTGGCCTTGGCGACGCGGGACTTGCCCCCATCCGTTTCGGCAATTACGAAATACCACGGCTGCAGGTTCACGCTGGAGGGCGACAGGCGCAGCAATTCGCGCAGTTTGGTCATATCGTCGTCGCTGATCTTGCGGGACGGATCATAAACCTTGGTCGAATAACGGGTCTGACCGGCGTCGATGATATCCTTGGGCATGTCTTCCTATCCTGTGTCTTGCTGTCTGTGATCGGGATGACCGCACCGCAGCGCGTCATCCTTGAACAAAAGATCGGAAGCGGACTGGCAGATATCATCTGCCGGGTGCGGCAATGACTGTCCCGGATATCGGGACAATCAGCGCTTCAGCAGATCGCCATAGGCGCGCAGATTTGCCGCCCGGATGTGGGTCTGCATGAATTCGACAAAGGCGCGGGTGCGGGCGTGCAGGCGCGGTTCGGGCGGACGAACCGCCCAGATGCAGGTCTCGGGCCAGACCTTGTAGCTAGGCATGATCGGCACCAGCCGTCCCTCACGAATATCCTTGCCCGCCGCCCAAAGCGATGCACGCGCGATCCCCAATCCCGCCAAAGCCATGCTTTCAAGGGAATCACCCAGATTGACGCGCAAGGGGCCATCGGGCTGAACCTCGTGAAACTGCCCTTCGGGGTCCCGAAAGGTCCAGTTCCTTTCCGCACCCAAGGGCAGGCAGCGATGCCGCGCCAGATCCTGTGGCGTTTCAGGCTGGCCATGCCGGGCCAGATAAGACGGCGCGGCGACCAGCCAGACGGGGTTATCGTCGATCTTGCGCGCCAGCAGGCTGGAGGGGGCAAGACTGCCGATGCGAAAGGCAACACTGAACCCGTCATCCACGATATCCACCACCCGGTCGCTTAGAAACAGGTCCAGCTTGATATCCGGGAATGTCGCGAAGAATTCGGGCAGATACGGGACGATATGGCGCTGACCGAAGGTCGCCGAGGCGGTAACCCGCAGCTTTCCGCCAACCGCCTGTGCCTTTTGCGACAGGGCCGCACGCGCCTCGATCGCGGTATCGACAATCCGGCTGGCATAGGTCAGGAATTCCTCTCCATCGGCCGTCAGCGACACCTTGCGCGTGGTCCGGTTAAACAGCTGCACGCCCAGATCATCTTCCAGCTCCCTGACGCGCAGACTGGCATTCGTCGCCGACAGCCCCAATGGCCGCCCGCCGCGCCCGATCGCCCCCATTCGCGCGATATTGACGACAAGCTGCAGCGTTACAAAATCGAACGGCACGATCAAAAGCCCCATGGATCCGGTTCAGACAACTATTCACGGTTTTTTCGCCCAGTAGCCAGCCCGACGGATAAAGATGCGTCCCCTTACCCAGCCATGTGCAAATCACCGCTCTGTCGCACATGATGGTTGCATGGCAACCAATAGGAGGTTGCAGTTTCGACACCAAAGATCAGCATGTTGGCGATCGACCTTGCAAAGGGACGCTTTCAGGTCTGCGCGGTCGCGGCGGATGGGACGGTTCCATGGAATCACCCGCTGTCACGAGTGCGGCGGGCAACGCCTTTGGTCGAGCAGCCGTTTTGCATTGTGGCAATGGGGCCTGTGCCACATCGCATCACTGGGGTCGGGTCGCGCAGTCCCGTGGCCATGAGGCGCGTCTGATGCCGGCGGCGTATGTGAAGCCGTTTGTCAAACAGCAGAAAAACGACAAGGCCGATGCCGAGGTTATTGCCGAGGCAGCCTCACGTCCGGCCATGCGGTTCGTCGCCGTCAAGAGTGCTGAGACCCAAGGCCGAGCGGCGGCAAGACCAAGGTAAGCGTTCGCTGGCTATCACGGTTAGCTTAGCTTGACGGCCTGAAGTTCCACGGCAGCAGGTCGTCGATGCGGCTTTGCGGGTGCCCGTTTGCAATCGCGGTCAGGGTTGCCTTGAGATAGGCAAACGGTTCGATGCCGTTGCTCTTGCAGGTCTCGATCAGAGACGCGATGCGGCCCCAGGCTATGCCGCCTTCATCGTGACCCGCGAAGAGCGCATTCTTGCGATTGAGGGTAATGGGACGGATCAGATTTTCGACCCTGTTGCTGTCGATCTCGACCCGGCCGTCGGTCAGGAAAGTTTGCAGCCCGTTCCAGTGATTATGGATATAGGTGAGCTTTTCGCCCAGCCGGGATTTGGCGGATATCTTGCGGCGTTGGGCCTGCAACCAGTCGCCGAAGGCGGCCACCAATGGTGCTGTGCGCGCTTGTCGGGCTGAAAGGCGTTGGCCGGGCGGCATCCCCCGGATGTCGGCCTCAATGGCATGGATTTCGGCGATACGACACAAGCCCTCGGCGGCGATCTCGGAGCCGTCGCGGTCGAAGACTTCTTTCAGCTTGCGCCGTGCATGCGCCCAGCAATGGGCAATCTGAAGAGGGGCACCGCTCTTGCGGGAGGGTTTGGTCAGCCGATTGTAGCCGGTATAGCCGTCGACCTGCAGGATGCCGTCGAAGCCGGTCAAGAAGGTTTCGGCATTGTCGCCGGCACGTCCGGGGGCATAGAAGTAAACCACGTCGGGCGGGTCCTCGCCGCACCATGGCCGGTCATCACGGGCCAACGCCCAGAGATATCCGGTCTTTGTTGCCCCGCGCCCCGGATCCAGCACCGGTGCAGTTGTCTCGTCCATGAACAGCTTGCCGGATCGTTTCAGATGTTCGGCCAGCCGGTCGACGACGGGCTTCAGATGGAATGCCGCTTTACCGACCCAATCGGCCAGCACGGCGCGGTGCAGATCAAGACCCGCTCGTGCCAGGATCTGGCTCTGGCGATACAATGGCAAGCGAGTCGCGCTAGGGAGTTTCACCCTCACGCGCTCCCAGAACCGTACGTGAACCTCTCGGCTCATACGGCTCCCAGCGTTCAGCCATTTGCGTAGAGAAAAGACCAGTGGGCGAACAATCCCGGCGTGGATTTCACGAGTCTGGCAAGCCAGAGCCGCGCTTGCCGAGGTCGTTGCTTGAAGCGTTTATACTTCCGCATCACCCATCGGGCCAAATGAGCGTCGATCAGACGAAGTGTCGGATAGAGCGCCGATTTGTAGAAGCACCTGAAGTAACCGATCCACCCTTCAATCTGCCGATTGAACATGCGGGCCGGATCGATCAGCCCCTTGTCGCTGCGCCGCTGCAACCCCCAGTTGCGCACCCGGCGCCGGAACGCCTTGAGGGCCTTGGGGCTGGCCGCCGGAAGGTAGGATACGCCGAACAACCCTCCGCGCCAGATCGCCAGCCGGGGATGGAACCTGTAGCCGAGAAAGTCGAAAGCAACCGTCGGGAAAGACCCCTTCCGGTTGGTATCCTTGCAGTAGACGATCTTTGTCTTCTGCGGATGAAGCGTCAGGCCACAGCCAGCGAGCCGGTCTTCGACCTGCCGCCACAACCTGTGTGCTTCGCCTTCCGTCCGACAATGACAGATGATGTCATCCGCATAGCGCTCGAACGGCACATGCGGGTTCTCCCGATCCATCCATTTGTCGAAAGCGTAGTGCAGGAACAGATTGGCCAGCAGCGGCGAGATGACCCCGCCCTGTGGCGTTCCGCATTCCTGCGGGACAAGGCTGCCATCCTCCATCATCACGGGTGACTTCAGCCACCGTTCGATATAGAGCAGCACCCAGCGACAATCCGTATGATGGCGGACCGCCCTGAGCAGTAGCTCATGATCGATGGTATCAAAGAACCCTTTGATGTCCATGTCCAACACCCAGTCATGGCGCCAGCATCGCTGGCGCGCCGTCCGGATGGCGTCAATGGCGGAGCGTCCGGGCCGGTACCCATAGGAATCCGGGTGGAAAACCGGTTCCATCAGCGGTTCCAGATAAAGCCGGACGACCTCCTGCGCGATGCGGTCCGTGACCGTCGGAATGCCCAACGGACGTTGGCCCCCATCTGCCTTGGCGATCACCACCCGGCGTACCGGCGATGGCATGTAGCTGCCAGAGGACATCCGGTTCCAAAGCCTGTAAAGGTTCGGGCCAAGCCGTTCCCCGAAGCTTTCGAGCGTCTGCCCATCTACACCAGCTGCACCCTGGTTGGCGTCCACATGTTGGAACGCTTCCCAGACCTCTCTCTTCTCAATCGTAAACGGCTTTGCCTCTGTCATCCGGCTCATCCTGTTACCAGTTGGCCAGCGGCAGCGGCTGAACACCACAGCCCCTTCGGTCCAGCGCCATTACTGCACCTTCGTCCCTACTACGGGCTGTTCTGCCCCTGTGTCCCGCATCGGTACTCTGGACCTTCCGGGGGCTTCCCGGTCGGTCGTCTCCCTTGGCATCGGGGCGACAGGTTCTCCTGTTCCGCAAAAGAGCCTGATCCAGATTCACGCCGCCTTCGAGCCGGATGCCGCATGGGCCGGACTTCAGGGCACCGCCCATACTCATCCCGGGGCGACCACCACCCCCGGTTCTGACATCAACCATACGCTTTCGGCAGTTCATCGACGGTTCGCTTTCGCTCGTCTCTCTGGATCGCACCTGACGGGGTCATGCCCCGCCGTTTCCACAACGCTCACCACCATCGCTCTTTACGACAGCAGCTTGTGGTGGTTTGGGACCGGCTCCTGATCGCCGAACCCGAGGGGCCCGCCCTCATCTCTCTTGCAGTTACATACCTCCTTTCCATGTTGGTATTCAGGACACACGGTGATCGGCATATTTGCTGACCAGCACATGGGCGAGCGTCGCCTCGGTCGGCAGACCGCCCATAATCAGGTGGCTCGGCGCCGGTGCCTGCGTCACCCCGTCTGTGCAGGTCCGGCAGGCATATTTGGGGCGCACGGTGAGGATCACGCGCAGCTGTGCCGGCACACTGTCCAGCCGTTCCGTGCGGTCTTCGCCAATCTTGTGCATGACACCGCAGCCGCAGGGACAGATCAGGCTGTCGGGCTCGATGATCTCTTCGATGCGCGGCAGCGCAGTTGGTAGGTTACCGATGGTGCGTTTCGGGGCCGGTCGGGCCGCGGTCGTTTCGCCGATGCGGGCGACCAGATGGTCCTTACGCACCTCGACCTCGGCCAGCGCGATGGACAGGTCCTCAAAGGCCAGCTGTCGCTCATCCTCAGACAGCTTTTCCGACCGTTTGCCATGCAGCGCGTGGTTCAGTTCGGCGATCAGGTGCTCTTGCCGCCAGGTGATTTCCGTCAGCGCAGCCATCGTTTCCATCAGTGCCAGAACCGCCGCACGCTGCGCGTCAGGTATGGCGGAAAGGTCGATGGAGGGCGCTGATGTCATGGGCTGTCACTAGCACAAAACATCAGCAAAAATACGCTAAAACAATATGTTGATCTACTCTGGCGCAGCTGGTGGACGTGCTTCCAGCGCCTTGACGCGGCGCCAGTCCAACCCGGAAAACAACGCCTCGAATTGGGCATGCTTCAGCGCCATCAACCCATCTTTGATGGCGGGCCAGGTAAAGCTGCCACCCTCCAGCCGCTTGTAGGCCATCACCAGACCGGTGCCGTCCCAATACAAAATCTTCAACCGGTCCGCGCGGCGCGACCGGAACACAAACACCGTGCCGGTGAACGGGTCCTCGCGCAGAACCGACGACACCAGCGCCGCCAGGCCGTCATGGCCCTTGCGAAAGTCGACGGGCCGTGTCGCGACCAAGACCCGCACCCGGTTGGACGGAAACATCATGGCTTGGGCCCGATCGCCCGCACAATCTCGGCAATCCTCCGGCTGGCGTGGCGCCATCCAGCCGGAGGATCACTTGACCTATGGCGATCTCCACCGGACCCAAGGCCTGTGGGTCAGGGCTTGACCGCTCCCGGGCCATCAGCATCGCGGGCACCTCTTCCGCGCGCAGCACAAGGGGCGCAAAGCAAAGATCATCCTCTGCCGGCGCAGGCAGAACCAACCGACCATCGCGCGCACGGCCGCGCCACTCCGACAAATGGTTCGCCCGAAGCCCATAGCGCGCCGCAACCGCGTTCACAGTCGTCCCGGGCTTCAGGCTTTCCGCGACGATCTGGGCTTTCACCTCGTCCGGCCAGCGGCGCTGCCCGTTAGGACGGATGTCCACCCCATAGTCCCTGAGAAACTCCACCGTAGTCGCCATCGCGAAACTCACCTGCTAATTTCCGTCAGACGCGGAGTCGCAGCTCAGCCGAAAACTGGGAAGGTGCGGCCTAGAAAACGCTTACAGACCAAGCTCGGTTCGATCAGCAAGATGGGCCAGACCGACATCCGCCTGCGGATCGTCGGCGCCATGCGCGTGATCCGCCAAGTGATCCGCAAGGGCGGCAGCACGAACCGCTGGTTGGCCGCGCTGGTAGCGCGCACCCCGAGGATGGTCGCAGCCGTAGCGCTAGCGAGCAAGATGGCCCGCATGATCCGGGCAATTACAACGAAACAGAAGAACTACCGGATGGCGTGATCCGATCCCGCGCAGGGGAAGGACACGACATGGCCACAAGGCCGGGGTGAGCGATCGATGAGAAGTAGGCGACACGACAGGATGCTGGGCGTGAAGCTGATCTTGTCTTCGACAGCGCCCCGGTCCCGAACCCGCGGAACCTTCACCGGCACGGGGACGATACCGGTCATCACCTCGCGCTCGGGCAGGTGCCCATGGCGCACCAACCGGGGGCCCCATTCCCAAGCTTCTCGTCCCCAAATCCGGCCATCAACGCCGCCAGTTCCGCGTGGAGTGCCTGCTCGATCAGCTCGCGCGCGCCCTCGCGAATAATATCGGTGAATGTGCAGGCCCTGAATCCGGATCGTTCGGGAAGCTGCTGGATGGTAGTCAATGACATGTGACGTCTCCTTTTCTCTGCCGAGAATTGACGGCGTCCTGAACACCGCCTTGATATGCCACCCTTCAGGACATCACCAACTGTCGCCCGTTACTCATGGAGATCTCCCTCATTTCCTGGCCGATCTCGGGACGGTTGGGCGTTCGCGCCGGACCGTCTTGGGGGCGACTCCGACAAGCCGGCAGGCCCTGCGCTGCGAGAGGTCATGATCCCGCATTGCACTGGGCGGGGCCTCTCGCCGCTCTTTCGGTGTCGTCAGCTTCCTCCCGGCAAGTCTTTCAAAACCACATTGTCGAGCATCGTGTCTGCCAGCAGCTGCTTCAACTTGGCGTTCTCATCTTCCAGCGCCCTTCAGCCGCGCGTCCTCCGATGCCTACCTTCGTGCCGCCATGCTTGGACTTCAGCTTGTAAAAGGTCGCCGGGCTCAGGCCGTGCCGGCGCCACATCTCCGCTGTCGGCATCCGGGCTTCCTGCTCTTTGAGCATCCCGATGATTTGTGCCTCGGTGAAACGGCTTTTACGCATTCCTCTGCTCCTACATAGGTTGGGCAGACGCTACTTCATGGTGAGGGATTTTACGGGGGGCAGGTCAAGGGTCGCCGACCAGCCCGCGTAGCTGACATTCAGCGCAATCTTGCAGATCCTTGTCCTGTCGTTGGTGCGGCAATGACCTGACATGACGTCTCCAAAAGTTTGGTCGAGGTTGAGAAAAAGCTTGGAAAAGTCGTTTCTGCCCTGCGTATCGGCCCGCCCGGATAAACAAGATGCCGAAGGACCTTAGCCTCCGGCATCTTGCTGCTTGGGGCAGGCGATGTGGTTCGCGTCAGGTCGTGGCCGGCTCTGTGATGGTGGAATGGTGCTGCTTCTTGCTGAACAGCACATAATAGAGCGCGGGCGCAGCGATCAGTGTCAGCACTGTGGCGAATGCCAGCCCCCCCATGATCGTGACTGACATCGAGGCGAAGAACGGGTCCCACAGCAATGGCGCCATGCCCAGGATTGTCGTGGCCGCCGCCAGAACGACCGGGCGCAGACGCGACGTCGATGCTTCGATGATTGCCTTGCGGAACGGAACACCTTCGGCCCGAACGAGGTCGATTTCCTCGACCAGAACGATGCCGTTCTTCAGCAGCATTCCTGACAGCGACAGCAAGCCCAGAAGTGCGGTGAAGGAAAAGGGCAACCCGGTCACGAGCAGACCGATCACCACCCCGTTCACCGCCATGGGGACCAATAGCCACACGATCAAAGGCTGGCGCAACCGCCCGAACAGCAAGATCGAGATCAACACCATGATCAGGATCGTGACCGGCAGCTGACCTCCGAGACTGGCCTGAGCTTCGGTGCTGCTCTCATATTCTCCGCCCCATTCCAGTTGGTAGCCATTGGGCATAGGAACCGCCTCGACGGCGCCGCGGATGGCCGCAAAGACCGAAGCCGCGTTCGTGCCACTTGGCAAACCGGCCTCGACCGTGATGGTCGGAACGCGATTGCGGCGCTGGATCAGGGTGTCGCGAGGCTGCCATTCGATATCCTCGATAAGCTGCTCCATGCGCACATAATCGCCGACCGCTGTTGAATAGACAAGCTGCTGGGACAATTCGGGTGTCTGATGGATTTCGCGCGTCCGAAGCCGGATCGGGATCTTGCGATCTCCTTCCTGGTAGGTGGCGACTGACAGACCCTCGGTCGCCATCTGGCTGGCATCGGCAATGTCCGTTCTTGTGATGCCGGCGGTCTGTGCGCGTTCGGTCGCGTAATCAGGGATGAGCACAGGTTCGTATTCGCGCCAGTCAGTGCGAATGTCCAGCAATGGGGCATCCTGATCTTTCAGCACGTTTTCAATGGTTTCCGCCAGCTCGCGCAGCACTATGGGGTCGCTGCCGGAAATACGGGCCTGAATGGGCGCCCCCCCACCGGGGCCAAAGGCCAGCCGCTCGGTTCGGAATTCGCCCTCGACCAATGTATTGCGCCCAAAGTCGTTCAGATCGTCCAGCAAGGCCGGAATCGCCTCGAGCGTTTCAGTGCGAATGATCAGATGCCCATATGTCGACAGCGATTCCTCGGGCGAATAGGTCAGCATGAAGCGTGTCGCGCCGCTGCCGACAAAAGTCGCGACAGATGTGACGTCATCACGTGCCAGCAACCAGTCCTCGGCCAGTTCAAGATCACGGGACACCGCGTGGATGTCACTGCCCTGGGGAAGCTTGTAATGGGCATAAAAGATCGGCGTGCTGCTGTCGGGGAAAAACTGCTGCGGCACCGAAGCGAAGCCGCGAAAACACAAGACGGTCAAGACGACCAGCCCGGCAAGGAACAGCCAGCGCACCTTGAGCGCACCTCCTAGGACACGGCGATAGGCGTTGAATATCGGGCCGGAATACTCATCGCCCTCGTTGGTCCCGCGCTTGAACACGTAATGGGCCAGCAACGGCGTCACCGTCAGCGCCAGCACCCAGGACAGCAGCAGCGAAATTGCCACCACCGCAAACAGAGAGAACATGAATTCGCCGGTGGCATCGGGCGACAAGCCAATTCCGGCAAAGGCCATGATCCCGATCACCGTGGCGCCGAGCAATGGCATCTGGATGCGGCTGGAGCCTTCATCCGCAGCCTCGCGCGAGGATCGCCCCGATTGCATCTTGATCTGCATGGCCTCTGCGACAACGATAGAGTTGTCGACCAGCATGCCCATCGCGATGATCAATGCGCCAAGCGAGATCCTTTCCATCTCGATTCCGCCCAGTGCCATGAAAAAGAACGTGCCGACCACATTCAGAAACAGGGTCGCGCCGACAACGACGGCAGAACGCCACCCCATGAACACAGCCAGCACCGCCACAACAAGCCCAACGGACATTGCCAGGTTGATCAGGAAGCCATTCGAAGATTCATCCACAACGACGTGCTGTTGATAGATCGGATGAAACTCCACGCCATGAGGAAGGTCGTGTTGCAATGCCTGCAATTTTGCATCGACGCGTTTGCCGATGTCGACGATATTTTCGGATTCGATGCCGGCAACACCCAAGGTGAAAGCTTCTTGACCGTTGAAACGGATCAACTGGCTGGGCGTTTCGACGCGTTCCCGCTCGACCGTGGCAATATCTGTCATCTGAACGACGGTGCTGCCCAGATTGACGGTCAGTTCACGCAGCGCATCCACGCTGTTGGTGCCGCGAGGTATGTCGACCTGAAAGCGTTTGCCATCCGTTGCCAGCGACCCCGCCGAAGAAATCTGCACAGCTGTGCGGATCTGCTGGGTCAGGGCGTCAGGCGCCACACCCAGATTGGATGCGATTGCCATATCGGGCATCACATAGACAGCTTCTTCGGGCAATCCGGCAAGCGATACATCGGACACGCCTTCCACGGTCAGGATCTCGCGTCGGACATAGCTGGAAATTTCATGGATCTCCGCATCCGAAAAGCCCGGCATGGTCACGGCGAAATAGATGCCGAAGACATCGCCAAAATCGTCATTGACGATCGGCTGCCCTGCCCCGTCCGGAAGCTGTGCCGCCGCATCGGCAACCCGGTTGCGCAACTCATCCCAGACCTGCGGCAGTTCGCTACCCCTGACGGTTGACAGAATCTCGACATCGATCCGGGATTCGCCGGGTTTGTTGGACGAGGTGACCGTATCCAGAACAGCCATTTGCTGAATGGCGGATTCCAGCGGTTCGGTCACTTCACGGGCGACCTGGGCGGCCGAGGCCCCCGGATAGCTTGTAAAGACGACAGCCTGTTTGATCGTGAAGGCCGGGTCTTCCAACCGTCCGACATTCAGATATCCCCACAACCCGCCGCCAAGGCAGCCGACAATCAGCAACCAGGTCAGCAACGAGGCCTCGATGGCCCTGCGTGCAAGCGTCATGGTTGACCTCCGTCACCCGAAAGTCCCTCAAAGCGGCGTACCCGAGCCTTGTCTGCCAACATCGACGCACCGGCGGCCACGATGGTGGCACCGACCTCGGGGCCTTTCAGCATCCGAAACCTCGTGCCATCGGCAGGTTCGATTTCGACGTCATGGGCTTGAAGGGTTCCGATATCCTCTGATCCGTCGTCAGGTTGAAAGACCAGCACTTGCGCCCCGCCTTCTGGCGTGAAGCGCAGCGCGCTTGCGGGCAGGATCAACACGCCATTTCCATCACCGCGGCTAATATCGGTCAGGACCGTGGCCGAGGATCCCGGCAACAGGTAGTCTGGCGTTTCCGCCATCACCGCGAAGGTGACCAGATAGCTTTGGCCGACTTCGGTCGCCTCGGCCGTGAATTCGCGAAACTCCAGCGGATATAACGGCCCGTCATGGCTGAGCTGTGCATTGGCAGAAAACACGGGCTGTTCGCCGAATTTGCGAAACAGGATTTCCGGCGCCTTGATCTCGATCTGGACTTCACTCATGTCATGGGCCCGCACGATCGGCTCGCCTGCCGCAATCGTGGCAAAACGATCTGCGACGCGCTGGGAAATCAGCGCATCGAAGGGCGCGACAAGAGTTGCGTCCTCAAGGCTGTCAATCGCATCGTCATAGCCGACCTGCGCGACATCGCGTGCGGTCCGTGCGTCATCGATATCCGCCTGCGGCACGATCCCGGCCCCCAGTTCCGACAATCGCTTCAGCTGCCGTTCGGTCTGATCCAGTTGGGCTTTTGTTTCCCGCACGGCCCGTTCGAACGGTGCCGGGTCCAATTTTCCCAACACGTCCCCTGCCCTGACGAATTCCCCTTCACGAACGGGTAGCTCCTCGATTTGCCCTCCGGCGCGGAAAGACAGGTTGACGGTGTTTCGTGCCGTGACGCGCCCAAAGAAGCGGCGATGCATAACGTCATCGGAACGTTCCAGCACCATCAGTTTGGCGGGGCGTATTGGGGCTTCGTCCCGGATGTCCTGCCCATAGGCCGCAGATAACGGGCTCAGGACAAGAGCGCACAGGACAAAGGCGGCTGAAAGTCTCATGATAAACCTTCGGTTGAATGCGGAGAGAAGCAACTGGTCAGGATGCGGCGCAACCCTGTGACGGACGGGGGTTGGATCGTGGCACTGAACAGGCATGGAAAACGGCCTTTTACATGGTGCGGCGTCAGTCTAGATATTAACGGAACCGGAAAGTTCCGAAATTCCCTTACAAGGGTTTGATAGGGGGGGAAAGCAAAAATGAAGCCATCGGAAAAACTTGTGCGTTCTCGCGGCAGACCGCCCTGTGCGGATGCGACCCGCAGGATCGTCGAGGCCGCGACCTGCCTGTTTCTGGCCAAGGGGTATGGCGCAACCACGATGCAGGATGTGGCGCGCAAGTTCGGTGGATCAAAGCAAACGATCTATGCGCGTTTCCCCGATAAACATGCGTTGGCAGAGGCGGTCGTCACCGCCTTTACCGAACGTCGGCTGCAGGTGCCGCGCCAGATTGCATCAACTCCGGGTCCAGCGCGTGAAACGTTGACAAAGCTGGCCGCTGCATTGCTGGAATCCGCCTTGCAGCGGGAAACGATCATGATGCTTCGTCTTATCGTTTCCGAAAGCAATGGCGGACCGGAGCTGAGCGAGATCATGCATCAGAAGTCACGATTGCCCGGTTTTGAAATGATGACCCTCGCGATGGAGCGCCTGACAGCCGAAGGTCAGCTGGTCGGCAAACCCGAGGATCTGGCCCAGATGTTTTTCGACCTGGTTCTGGTGCATCGCGTCTGGGATGCGATGTTTGACCCAAACGCGATGCAGATCACCCCTGAAATGCTGGCCAAACAGAGAAATGCGGTTGACTTTTTTCTGCGCGCGGCATCGGTCACAAGCGAAGGTCGCCCAGATCTTCAGCCCGATGCGGGATGAAGACGGCGCCTGGCGCCTTGTGCTTGATCACGGATGTTTCGCTCGGATGATGCCGTGATGTTTCATCTTTCGATGAATGGTCGCGCGCCCCATTCCCAGCTTGCGGGCCGCCTGACTGACATTCCAACGGCAATTCTCCAACGCATCCAGAATCAGCGTTCGTTCATCATAGGTCAGTCGCGGCGCTGCTTCTGAGGGTGCGCTGGCCGGGCGTGATGCCGGCGTATGCGTGGCGATCGAGGTGTCGCGCAGATCGAATGCGCTTAGCCGGTCGCCCTGCATCAACATCAAGGCGCGTTCCAGCGCATTACGCAGCTCGCGCAGGTTGCCCGGGAAGTTGCAGTGCCGAATGGCGGCGACCGCCTCATCGCTGAACTCGATCTTGCGACCGGCAATCTGGCTGGCCAGCACCTGAGCCAAAACTTCGGGATGTTCGCGTCGTCGAAGCGGTGGCAATGTAATGTGCGACACCGTCAGCAAGTAAAGCAGATCGTCCCGGAACCGTCCCTGCTCGACCGCGGCGAAAAGCGATTTCTTGCTGGTGCAGACAAGACGGGGGATCACCAGTCTGCCAGTTGCGGCGCAACAGGGTTGATGGGACTCCATCTGGTCCAGATGACGACGCAGCTCGGCCTGTGCATGATCGGGCAACTCATCTACATTGTCGAAAACCAGTGTCACGTTTCCCTGCTGCGGATCGGGCTGTGCCGCAATCGCACGGGCCTGCCCAAGGATCATTTGCAAATGCTCGCGATCCGCGTCTGATTGCCCCAATGTCGCGCCATCGATCTGGATCATCTGAGCAGCGGGCATTTCCGATTCCTGCAGGGCGGCAATCATCGCGGTCTTTCCGGTTCCCGTCTCGCCTTCAAGCAAAAGCGGAGACCCGCGTCGAAACGCGGCCTCGGCATGTCGACACAGGGCTGCCATGGCATGGCTGCCGGTTGCCATCTGGCGCAAGGAGGGGGGCAGTGGCCGAGATCGGTGCGCGGTGTTCGCAATGGCTGCGGCCGGCCTTGTCTGGCGGGCTTTGCCAGGCAGTTTGATTGAAAAATTCAGCGCCTTACCGGAACGCGCAGGCATTGACAGAACCCGGTCCGGCACCTTTGCCAACGCCTCGCTGTCCAGATCGAATATCGCTTGAAACGCCTGTCCCTTGAGGGTCGAGGCCGCGGCATGACCAACGACCTTTTCAACCGCCGATGTGGCCCCCAGAATGATTCCGGCCTCGTCCACGGCGATCAGCGCGTCACCCGTCAGGACATCTCCTTGGCCTGCAAGGGAAACCGTCACCATCATCGCATCTGAAAACTGCCGCGCAAACAGGTTGCGCTGGATGCGCTGAGCTGCGGTAGCCAGCAATTGCTGGCCGAACAGGTAATCCGAGCGGTTTCCGCGATCGATCGAAACAAGATTGACAGAGCCGATTGCCGCACCATTGGCATCCAGAACGGGAACGCCTGTGCAGGCATACTGCCTGAGCTGGGAGTAAAAATGATCCGCGCCGCGCACCGTAAAGGCATGCCCCGAACGCAAGGCCATGGAAACCCCATTCGTGCCCGCGATCCGTTCATCCCAGCAAGACCCCAAGGATATACCATTCCATTCCTCTGGGCCATTGCTGTCAGTGCCGGTTTCCAGCCGGATCAGAACCCCTTCGGCATCGGTCACGACGAGGCAATGCCCGACCTGGCCCGCGACTGCGGCCAGTTGACGAAAAAAGCCTTGCCTGCCGCCGGTCTGTTCGACGATCTGTTCCAGCCGGGGCGCGATTTCGGATGCTTGCAGACGCATGATTGGCCATGAGGCATCCCGCAGCAGATTGTGCTGCCGTTCACATCGCTGCCAAGAGGCCGCGATGGCCTCTTGATAGGCGGGGGCACCAAGCCGTCCGATCATGTCTCCTCCTGTTTTCATTTTAGACCAGGACTCGCCATCCGCCAATGGTTTCCAGCATCCGGCCAGCTCAGGAATCCGAACGGGGATCCCACAATTTGCGATTGTTCTGCCGTTCGTCGATGATCCCGTCCGGGGCGCTGACGATTTCCATCTGCATCCCCCAGGGCGCAAGGAAATAGACCCATTCCATCCCCTCCAGGCCGGTACCGGTCAATTCATGCGGACTTTCCAGGACCTGTACGCCGTTGTCTCGCAAATATTGCGTCGCTTCGTCGATGTCGTCGACATAGAATGCGATATGATGCCCCCCGATGTCGCTGTTTCGCGGCAACTCCGTATTCTGGTCGGGAGAGCTGTATTTGAACACCTCCAGGGCCGGGCCGTTTCCACAGCGCACCATGGTGATCGTCTCGATGACGGCGCGCGGGTTGACATTGAGGTTCCTGGTCATCCAATCATCTTCGAACGGCCCGAAGGGACCGAATGAAAAGAACGACTGACATCCCATCACATCGACAAGGAAGTCAACGGCGTCGTCCACATCGGGAACGGTAATCCCGATATGCTGCGTGCCGCGCATACCGGGCAGTTCGGCATGCACACGCGCCGCAAGGCCGGTTGCGGTCGCGGCGATACAAGCCAGCGCAGGAAGCATCTTGTTCATGGTTATCCTCCGAAATATTGGTTCATGTGTGAATGGTGCGCGGTCGGGCGCCACCATCGGCACCCCACCCGGCAAGTTCGCTGTCAGGTCAGATCGTTCCGGCGCGCATTTCGCCGGCTATATATTCCGCCTGCCGAATGGCCAGCGCGACAATCGTCAAGGTCGGATTGCAGGCCCCCGACGAAGTGAACTGGCTTCCATCAGAGACGAACAGGTTGTCGATGTCATGAGATTGCCCGAACCCATTGACGACCCCTTTCGCGGGGTCGGCATGCATCCGGTTCGTGCCCATGTTGTGGCTGGCCGGGTATGGCGGCAATTCATAGATATCGGTTGCGCCAACGGATTCGTAGATCTGCGAGGTGGACTCGACCATATGGGCCGTCATGGCATGATCGTTGCTGTGCGGCGTCTTTGCGACGATCGGCACCGGCAGGCCATACTGATCGACTTCGCTGTCATGCAGCGTGACGGCATTCTGTTCCTGGGCCAGATCTTCGCCCAGTGCCCAAACGCCCGACATATGGTCATATTGCTCCATTGCGCGGGCAAAGCTGCGCCCCCATCCGGTATTTCCGGGTTCCAGGAACGCTGCCATGAAGGGTAGCCCCAATGACAGGAACTCGAGGTAATATCCGCCATTGAAGCCGCGTGCCGGATCATGTTTGACGTCATCCCCGACGATCCCCGCGACCGAGGTGCCACGGAACATATGCACCTTTTCGGGCATGACTGCATAGATTCCGGTTGAGGTGTGGCACATATAGTTCCGGCCGACCTGTCCCGAAGAATTCGCAAGACCGTCGGGGAACAGGCTTGATGCAGAATTCAGCAGCAGACGCGGGCTTTCGATCGAATTCCCTGCAACGCAGACGATCCGGGCTTTTTGCCGATGCTGGTTGCCCTCGGCATCTGCATAGATCACAGCATTCACCCTGCCCTCGGCGTCATGAGTGACCTGCAGCGCCATGGCGTTGGTGCGCACCTCGCACAGACCGCTTTCCTCGGCCCGGGGCAATTCGCTGACCATGGTCGACCACTTGGCGCCGATCGCACAACCCTGCATGCAGAACCCGATCTGCATGCAACCCGGCCGGCCGTCGCGCTCGGTCGAGTTGATGGCCATCGGACCCGAGTTATAGTCGCTGCGCCCGGTGCGCCGACAACCTTCCGCCAGAACCCGAAAGCCATTGTTCCAGGGCAGGTGCGGCATGCCCGTCACCGGACCTGTAACCCCCATCTTCAGCTCGGCCTTTTCGTACCAAGGGGTCATCTCGGCCAGGCTGATGGGCCAGTCTTCGACATTTGCGCCGTTCACCGCGCCATAGGTCGAACGCGTCTTGAACTCGAACTCCTTGAAGCGCAGTGCAACCCCGGCCCAATGCACGGTTGAACCGCCATAGCCCTTGACGATCCATGCAGGCAGGTTGGGATGGTTGACCGCGCCATGCCAGCCACCGGCCGAATATCGTTTGTCCAGCCAGGATATCTTGCGGAACATGGTCCATTCGTCATTTTCCATGTCATAGGTTTCAAGCCGGTTTCCCGCTTCGAGAACGACTGACTTGATGCCTTTTTGCGCCAGCTCGTTGGCCAGGGTGCCGCCCCCCGCGCCAGAACCGACGATAACGACCACGCTGTCATCATCCAGATCATAGCTTGTCATGATTCCGCCCCCCCCCTTCAGCCCTGAACTTCTGCAATTCGTTCTTCAAGGGTTGGCCCTTGTGGAACGAAAGTGATGTCGGAAAAGCCGCGGTCGAGATACCCGCCCTCTTCGACCGAAGAGCCCTGATATCCAAAGAGCGGCCAGATCTCGACATTGTTGTAGATCGCGAAATAGGCAGTCCAGCGCACCGATTGAAAGAACGCATCGTGCTGGAAGGCCCGCAACACGCCTTCGCGCGCATCGGGATCCTCCACTGCCGTATACGGGCGGCCGAACAACCGCTGCGCCTGTTCATCAATCCGCAACAGGCCGTTGCGCAGATCGGATCCGACCTGCGAATCTCCTTCGCTATCCGAGATGATCGAATCCGCAATTGATTGATAGTGACTGGGGTCCAAAAGATCAGGATGGGGGTATATGTCCTGAATCATTTGCAGCAACGTAGCGTCCTGCCCGTTGGCCAGCGTTGCCGCCACGCCACGCCCCGCGCTGCCAAGCATGGCACCCGTGGTTACCCCGGCCATCGCCGTGGTCATCAGGAACATGCGGCGACTGATACCAAGATGGTCTTGGCGGGGCGGTTTCATCCTGTGAAATCGGATGTTCATGTCTTATTGCCTCCCTATGGGTGTGTTCTTCGCGGCAACCTCGGCCTCCTCAGTCCGGAGGTTGCCGGTGGTTCAGGCCAGCACGTCTTTTCCTTCGATCAGGAAATGAACACTGTCAGATCCCCGTGTCCGGGCGCGAAGATGCGGAGCGTATTCGGGATCCGCGACAAAGGCCTCGGCGGCTTCTTTTGACGGCCATTCAAGAATGATCCGAAGAGCAGCCGGGCTGTCAGCGCCTTCGATCTGCTGATGGCTGGTTGTGCGCGCCAGATAGCGACCGCCATGTTTGGCCACCAGTTCATTGGCCACTGGCACGTAATCGGGAATCCAACCCTCATCGGTCGGGGTGACGGCCAGCACAGAGTAATAGGTCATGTTTCCTTCCTTTTTTGCTTCGAGAGACAGGTTCATGCCGACGCGACAGCGCGGCTATGCCGGTTGCCTGATCGGTGGGTTGGTGCGGCTGCTGGGGACAGCTGCGTGATCCGTTGCAGGCGATCCTTGGCCGCACGCAGCAACGCACCATGCAGATTGGCGGGGTTCACGGCATCCGAAAGCAGATCTGTCAGGCTGACATGGACGTCCCGGCGCGGCGGCGTGATGGCCCCGGCCAGGGTCTCGACCGTGCGCAGCACCGGCCATGCGGATCGCGGCGGTGGGTCCGACAGAATCGCTGCATGCACAAGGGCAATCGACGCGCCCCGATCGATGGGGCGCCAACGCTGCGCCGTGCCCGCCAGCTTGAGGCCACCCGCAACAAGGTTCCAGTCTCCATCGCAAAACGCGGCATCCACGGCGCCTGTATCCGTCATGACATCAAATCGACGAAGCGCCTCTGAGATCGCGCCGCAAATCAGGTCATAACCGTCCTGGATATGCGCCCCGGCGGGCATGGCCGCGACAATCGCAAGGTTCAGCGTTCCTGGCCCTTGCGGCACCGCACCGCCCCCGGTTGAGCGCATCAATATCGGCCACCCTGCCTGTGCGGCGCGTCGGGCAACCTTGTCAAAGCCCGGTCGTGTGGCACGGGCTCGGGGCACGACGATTGAACATTGTTGCGCCCGCCACAGGAATGCCGCCGGACGAGACGCCGAAAACAGGGACTCTTCGCGGGCGATCCCTTCTGCCGCGGATGCAACCTCAAGGCATGTCATTCGCCCGGACCTTCGATTTCCGCACAGATCGTGGTCAGCAGGTCACCCGCCGGCGCCCCATCAAGAGCCCGATGATCAAAGGTCAGCGACAACCCGACATGGGGGCGCAGCTCGATTCCGCCATCGGCGGAGCGAACCGCCCGGTCAGTCATGCGCCCAATACCCAGAATGCAAATCTGTGGGACGTTGATGATCGGGGTGAAATGCTCGACCCGCGTCAGGCCAAGGTTGGACAGGGTGAAACTGCCACCCGTCATTTCCGTCACGCTCAGCTTGTTGGCGCGCGCCCGTGCAGCAAGGTCCTGACGTGCTTCGCGCAGTTCAGACACCGACAGTTCGGCAGCACCGAAAATAGCCGGCGCAACCAGCAGATTGCCGGGCAGCGCAATGGCAACAGACAGATCGACATCCTGCGCCAGCCGGATCTCGCCATTTTCGACGCGGCCATTCGCGTCAGGATGATGCCCAAGCGCACGGATGACCGCGCGCATCAGCAGATCTTCGATCGAAACCTTCGTGCCCGCCGCTGCCATTCGCGCCTTTTGCGACAGCAGCGCGGTGGCGTCGGCGCTACCGTGATGGGTCAGTTGCGCGGCGGTTTGCAGGCTGGCCACCATGCGATCGGCGATCATGCCACGCACCCCTTTCAGGGGAATGGCGCGGATCGCGCCGCTCATTCCACGATTCCGATGATCGCACCTTTCGGCACGACGGCATCAGCCCCTTCCTTGATCTTGACCACACCTGCGGCGGGGGCATGAATTTCATATTGAACCTTGGCTGTCATGATCTCGGCGATCAGGGCGCCGGCCTCGACGACCGCACCGTCATTGACCAGCCATGACGTGATGACGGCATCTTCGTCTTCTTCCCAAAGATCCGCGGGAATGATGATATCTGTTGCCATTTCGACAGTCCTTCGTTGTTCGGGGCCGCCACAGGCGCGCCCCGCAATTTTGGTTGTTCGTGAAAACCGGGTTGGCTCAGGCCGCCTGCATCCGGGACCAGGCCTCGACAATCTTGTCGGGATTGGGCAGGCAGTACTGTTCCATGACGCGGGCGAAGGGGATCGGAACATCAGGGAAAGCGACCCTCTTCGGTGCAGCCTTCAGCACCGAAATGTCATGCTCTGTCACCGACGCGATAATCTCGCCCGAGACGCCATAGCTCATGTAATCTTCGTCCACGACGATCAGTCGCCCAGTCTTTGCGACGCTGGCCCGGATCGTGTCGCGATCCAGTGGAACAAGGCTGACAAGGTCGACAACCTCGGCACTGACGCCTTGTTCTTCCAGGCGCATGGCAGCCTTCAAGGCGTTGTGCACCCCCATTCCAAGGCTGACGATAGTAACATCCTTGCCTGGACGCACGACCTTGGCCTTGCCGATTTCCAGGGTATAACTTTCCTCGGGCACATGGACGGTGGCACCCGCTTCGGTTCCCAGCCAGCCCATGCCCTGCAGTCCCTTGTGATACATATAGACCACTGGACTGTCATCGCGCATTGCCGCAGTCATCAGACCCTTGGC
This sequence comes from Paracoccus onchidii, assembly GCF_028294535.1. Taxonomy (GTDB): domain Bacteria; phylum Pseudomonadota; class Alphaproteobacteria; order Rhodobacterales; family Rhodobacteraceae; genus Paracoccus; species Paracoccus onchidii. The sequence goes on from NZ_JAQBIE010000002.1 coordinate 169,183, forward strand.
GTCATACGCGTTTGACGGGGCCACCACCTTCATGCCTGGGAGATGGGCAAAGGTGCCATAGACGCATTGGGAATGTTGTCCCGCGTCAGAATAGCCGCCGCCGGTAGAGGTCATCAGCACCATCGGCACCTTGAATGACCCGCCCGAGAAATAGTTGTTCTTGGCCATCAGATTGTAGATCGCATCGAAACAGACGCCGAAGAAGTCAACAAACATCAGCTCGACGACAGGCCGCATACCGTCCTGGGCAGCCCCGACCGCCGCGCCGATGAAGGCGGTTTCCGAAATCGGCGTATCGCGAATGCGTTGTGGCCCGAATTCGTCCAGCAGTCCCCGTGTGTTCCCGTATACACCGCCCAAGGCGCCGATATCCTCACCCATGACAAAAACGGATGGATCAAGCTGCATTTCCTGCTGCACCGCCTCGGCCATCGCGCGGGCGATGGTCAGCCTTCTTTCATTGGTCTTGCTCATCTGGAATTCCTCGCTGCTTCACTTACGCCGCAAAGACGCAGGTCAGGGCGTCCTCGGGGGCCGGATCCTCGCTGTCGCGGGCAAATCTGATCGCGGCTTCGACCCGCGCCAGACTTTCGGATTCGATGGCGGCAAGTTCTGATTCACTTGCGACACCATCGGTCAGCAATCTGGTTCGCATGCGCGGGATCGGGTCGGCCTCTTGCAGCGCGTCTTTTTCGCCCTTGGGGCGATAACCTTCCGCATCGCCCATGAAATGCCCGGCGAGACGATAGGTTTCGATTTCCAGCAAGGATGGACCTTCCCCCGCACGAGCGCGTGCAATGGCTTCGCCTGCGGCATCGTAAATCGCATAGGGATCGTTGCCCTCGACGCGCATTCCGGGAATGCCATAGGCTGCCGCGCGTTCGGCATTGTTGGCAATCGCGGTCGAACTTTGCTTGGGAACCGAAATTCCCCATGAATTATCCTCGATCACGCAAATGAAGGGCAGTTTCCACACCGCGGCCAGGTTCATCGCCTCGTGAAAAGCCCCCTGATTCACGGCACCTTCGCCGATAAAGGCCACGGCCACACCGGGCTTGTCCTGCATCTGGCGCGAAAGCGCGGCGCCGACGGCCGGGCCCAAACCCTGCCCGATGATCCCCGAGCAGGCAAAGTTCACCTCGGGATCGAAGATGTGCATGTGCCCCCCCCGTCCGCCGGAAAGCCCGGTGCTCTTGCCGAAGATCTCGGCAGCCATGCGATCAAGATCGACGCCTTTTGCGATGGCTTGATGATGCGGGCGATGTGTGGCTGTCACGACATCCGTCCGGTTCAGATGTGCGCATACGCCGACCGCGACGGGTTCTTGTCCGTCCGACAGGTGCATCTCGCCCGGAATTGGCCCGTTGGCCATGTTGAACACCGGCGTCTTGCCTTCGAAATAGATTTTCGCGATGGCCTCTTCGAAGCTGCGGCTCGTGACCATGTTGCGATACATCCAATGCAGTTCGTCCCGCGTTGGTGACATGAAGTTTCTCCCCCTGATACCTGCGGCGCTATGCACCACCATGCAACATGAGCTGAGTTTCCGCCCCTAGACGAAACGCATCAACGATGCTGGTCATCCCGCCCGTCGAAAGAGCATGATCTGTCTCATTGTGGGACGGAATGAGACAGGTTGAGCCATGTCTGGCAGCGTTGAGAGGACCCATAGGGCATAGGCGATCCACCCCGGCAGACCCAGGAAGACCCCCCAGAGATGTCGATTCCCGCCCAAATATCTGACCGACCCAGGTTCCAGGCGGAACACCCGCCACCAAAGCAACTGTCAGCCCCATGAACACAAACGCGATCGCAAGGTTTGCCCTGCGCGATCTATCAGGTCCGTTTCGATGGTCGGCGCAATGGCCAACATGCCAACATGGGCCAGCCTTGTCAGGAACTGTTTACCGATCAGGCTGTTGAAATCCGGCGCGACGGCTGCAAATGGTAGTGGCGTCCGGCATTTGGTTTTAACCGCGCCATGGATCGCCCGATTCTCGAATCTCATGATTTCTGATGATCTGGCGGCGGGCCGTCTGGTCGCGCTGTTGCCCGCTCGTCTCCGGGCAGAACTGCTGAACGTAACTGTGCGATACATGACCCGCATTTCCGGGCTGCCACCCGTCGAACCATCCAGTGGCTTTCCCGAATAGGTCAGATTGTCAAATGTGCCTGCGGCCTACGCTTTGCGGATCTGCCTTTCGGCAAGATCGGAAAACTTCATCGCCAGGCCCCATATGCCGGTCACAACCCGAATACAAGGACACCCGCAACGCCGTAAAAAAACGTCTGTGATCGGGTCGGGAACCGCCCGATCACAAACTGCAGGGAGGCCATGCCCGATCAGATTTCGACCACGACCTTGCCAATGGCTTGTCCGCTGGTCAGCCGTGCATAAGCGGCCCCCACATCTTGCAGGCCAAAACGCTGTTCATCCAGCATGGGCTTCATGGCACCGGAATCGACGATCTGCGCAAGCTTGGCCAGGATCTCGCCATGTTTCTGGCGCTGGTGATCATGCAGCATAGGCAACAGCATGAACACCACATGCAGCGACAAGCCCTTGAAATGCGCAGGCGTCAGGTCGATTTCCAGCAATGCAACCGTCGATACCATCTGCGCATTCAACGCCGCAGCCTCGAAGGAATTGGTCATGTTCGCACCACCGACGGCATCAAAGATCATATCAAAGCCTTTGCCCGCCGTATGCGATGCGACATAGTCGCCAATCTTTTCCTTCATGAAATCGATCGGTGTCGCGCCAAATGCCTTGATGGCCGCCATATGAACGTCACCGGTTCCTGTCGCCGATACGGTCGCACCCAGATGTCGGGCCAGCTGGATCGCCAGATGCCCTACGCCGCCGGCACCACCCTGAACCAGCACTTTCTGGTCGGGACCGACGCCGGCACGTTCCAGCCCTTCATAGGCGGTAATGCCAACCAGAGGGATGGCCGCAGCCTCACGCATGGACAAGGATTTCGGCTTATGGGCAATCAGGCGTGCATCGGCCAGCATGTATTCGGCCAAGGCACCCTGAAGGTCGGCCAGCCCACCGGCGCAGCCATACACCTCGTCACCGACGGCATACCCTTCGACACCATCTCCGATTTCCTCGATGACCCCGGCAAAATCCATGCCCAACACCGCGGGCAATGCCGGAGACAAAGGCAGGTCGGAACCCATGGCCTTGATCATCGTATCGATCGTATTGATGCTGGTCGCGTGAACGCGGACCACGACATGTCCATTGGACGCGTTTGGGCGATCGAGATCGGCAGATACAAACGGTGCGTCGGCACCATAGGCGGTAAGGGTCATGGCCTTCATCGGACAACTCCTGCTGTTGAATTTGCTTGCCCCGGTATTTACGCGCCTCGCTCAAATATAAAATCCGCATAATATTGGCTTCACTTTATTGAAAATGGATATAGTTGGTGATTTCTCACCAGCTTGCTGACGCGTGAACGCTTGGGACCGGCCTTGCTTGAATGTCTTGAATAGATGCGCTTTCCCAAAAAATCCGGTTGTGGGTTTCTACGCGCCTGAGGTGCCGGCCCTGACGTGAATGTGACAACCAGGGCTTGAGCATGGCGCATAGTTTCGAGATGATCCAAACAGAACGGAGGTCCCGATGCGTTGGATTTGTCTTTTCGCCCTGCTGCTTCCCCTGCCTGCCGCTGCGTTCACCGCGATCAATGGCATGAAGGTTCAGCAAATCAGTCCGACCGAAATTGCCGTCGAACTGGATGTTCGCCGGATCGAGACCCAATATTGGTGTGCTGCCGGTGATTTTGCAAAGCGCGCTTTGGGGTTGGACGGTAAAACCAGAATGTGGCGAGCTTCGCCCAAACCCCGAAAGGCGGGGCATGGTATGACCTTCACGTTGGATCCGGCGAAAAAGACCGCCAATGCAGGTCCGTCCCAGTTCGGCTCGGGGCCGAAGGATGGGTCCGTTTCGGTGGCGATGGCTGCGGGCAATTACTGCCGCATGGAATATCCGTTCCACCGCCGGTAGGCCGATCGCTTTCACATAGCCCCTAACTGAACTGGCACAAAAACATGTCAGGCAGACCGATGCCGGAAATCAAGCATCATCATGCAACAGAAAAGATGTTTCAAAACACCATGAACGATACAGATCAGCACGGTGATGCGGAAAGCTATGCTGAACGCGTTGCGCGCCATGTTCCCGCCCTGACGGATCTTCACCGTATGACCGGGTTGCTTCTGGCCGAACATGTGCCTCAAACCGGCTCGGTTCTGGTTCTTGGGGCCGGCGGCGGGCTGGAGCTATGCGCATTGGCCGGGCAACATCCGCAATGGCGTTTCTGCGGGATCGACCCATCCGCGCAAATGCTTGCCCAGGCGCGTCAGACTGCGGCCGCGCATCTCGACCGGGTGTCATTGTGCCAAGGATATATCGATGATGCGCCGAGCGGACCCTTTGACGGGGCGGTCTGCCTGCTGACGCTGCATTTCCTGGAACGTGACGAGCGTTTGCGCACATTGCAGCAAATTGCAGGCCGCCTGCGACCGGGCGCGCCCCTTGTTACAGCCCATCACAGCTTTCCGACAGATGGATCCGCGCGCGACCTTTGGCTGGGACGCAATGCCGCCTGGCTGGAAGCGTCCGGGGTTCCCGCTGCGCAGGCAAGGAGAGGCGCTCAGGCCATGAAACAGCACCTGCCGGTTCTTGCCCCGGACCTCGATGAAGCTCTGTTGAACAAAGCCGGCTTTGAACAGGTTCAAATGTTCTTTGCCGCATTTACGTATAAGGGCTGGGTCTCGCGCCGGACCTGAAGCCTGAACAAGCGTGTCGCGCAAAGGGCAATCAACCGCCCAGATGTTTCAGAACTGCGTTGGTGACCGCATGGGTGCCCATATCGCCGCCAAACTCCATCGGGCGCAATGCGTTCGCAGCAAATCCGGCATCGACGGCCAGGTCAATGGCCAATCCGGCCTCTGCGTAGCTTGAATTCCCCGTCTTTTCGGAAAGGTAATCCAGCATCAATGCGGCGCTGAGGATTGCGGCCAAAGGATTTGCCTTGTCCTGGCCCATGATGTCGGGGGCGCTGCCATGGGCGGGCTGAAACAGTCCGGTGCTGTCGCCGATTTCGGCGCAAGCTGCCATGCCCATACCGCCGACCAACCCCCCGGCAAGATCCGAAAGAATATCCCCGAACATGTTCTCCATGACCAGAATGTCGAAATCCCAAGGCCTGCGCACCAGGTCCAGCGCCTGGGCATCAACATAGTTGTAGCTGATTTCGACCTCGGGGTGATCGGCTGCAATTTCATCAAAGATCTTGCGAAAGAACGCCATGGACGAGAACACATTGGCCTTGTCCACACAGGTCAGACGGGCGCGCTTGCCCCGCTCATGCCGCTTTCGCGCCAAACGAAAGGCGAACCGATGAAGCTTTTCGGTGGTAGATCGGGTGATGCGCAGCGTTTCGCGCACTTCGTCATCACCGATGACCTGCGCCCTGCCATGGGCAGCAGCCGAATAGAACAAACCTTCGGTGCTTTCACGCAGGATGATCAGATCCAGCCCGGCAGCACGCGGGTCGGCAAGGCGCTGGGGCGCATTCGGATAGGCGCGGACAGGGCGTATGCCGGCATAAAGCCCGTATCGATCCCGCAGACGAAGATGCGGGGAAATCTCGGTCCCATCTGCGTGTCGGATCGCAGGCAGGCCGATGGCACCAAGGAAAATGGCGTCCGCTGATCCGGCACGTTCTTCGCCGCCCGGCTCGATATCTGTGCCGGTGTCGCGAAAGTAACCGGCCCCGGCATGGATATCGTCAAACTCCAGCGCCGGGGCATTGACATGGCTGCAGGCTGCCTCTGCGACCTGCATGGCGGCCTCGGCCACGTCGATCCCGATTCCGTCACCCTTGATCAGCGCGATGCGTGCGGCGGTTCCCATCGGGCACCCCTTCCCTTTACCAGTCAATGTCAAATCTTTCGACCACCGCAGCGATCTGGGCCGTGCTTAGCCCCATCGCACCCGCGCCGTGCGTCAGCAGGGCAAGCTTGGCGGTTTCTTCCAGTTCTTCGATTGCATAGGTGGCCGCCCACAGATCCTTGCCCGCCACGACCGGCCCATGATTTGCCAGAACAACCGCTGACCGGCGGCCCGCCAGCCCGCGCACCGCATCGCCCATCGCGGGATCGCCGGGCAGGATAAAGGGCAACCGCTGAACCTTGCCCAGCCGCATGATCGCATAGGGCGTCAATGCCGGCAGCATGTCGTTGGGGTCGATATCAGGCAACATCGACAGGGCAACCGAATGCGATGAATGCAGATGCACAACCGCCCCGGTCCCATGACGCGTGTCATAGAATGCGGTGTGAAGCGGGATCTCCTTCGTCGGAGGGTCCCCCGACAGCAATTGCAGGTCGCGGTCCAGATGGCTGATGCGCGCGGGATCCAGAAACCCCATCGAGCTGCCGGTGGGTGTCATCAGCAGGCTGCCATCGGACAAGCGCACCGAAATGTTGCCCGACGCACCGCAGGTCAGCCCCCGGTCGAACATGGATTTCGCGATCCTGCAAATATCTTCGCGCTGTCTGGATTGCTCGCTCATGTCGGAATCTTTCGTATAGGTCCGGGATCCAGTCGAAAAATATGATCGGCGACCCCGGCGGGGAAATAGTTGCGCACCAGCGGATCATGCCCCGGAATGATCAATTCGGGCTTGCTGGCAAGCTGTCGCAAACGATCAAACCCGTCCAACATGTCCTGCATATCGACAACAATCGGGAAAGGTTTTCGCGCAAACAGGTTTTCATAGAAATGCGCGGCATCCGACGCCAGCACCATCCAGCCTGCGCCGGTCATGACCCGCACCGCCTGAAGGCCCCTGCTATGCCCGCCGATGCGGTGCACGGTGATGCCTTCAGCCAGCTCGGCGTCTCCGTCGTGGAACACGACTTTCCCCGAATACAAGCGTTGGATCGCTTCGCAGATATGGCCCGCCGTAAAGGGCGCGCGCAGCGTGTCATGACACATGCAAGGCCCGGTGGCAAAGGCCATTTCGGCCGCTTGCAGATGCAAGGTCGCATTGGGGAAAAGATGCAGCCCACCCGCATGATCGTAATGCAAATGGGTGACAATGACGTTGGTGACATCTGCCGGGTCGATCCCAAGCGGCTGTAATGCCGCGCGCGGATCCAGACGAATGGGGCGCCCCCGTGCCGCGGCCTCGTCATTGTCGTATCCGGTATCGACCAGAACGATCTGATCGCCCCGGCGCAGAACCCACATGAAGTAATCCATTGCATGTGGCGCATCATGATTGTCATCAAAGATAAAACTGTCGCGGCGGGTCCTGGCGTTTCGATCCGCGTATTTGACGGCATGCACTTCCCACATGTTCAGCCCTCGACATTCGAGAAGCAATGAACCCTCTTGTCGGCAATCATCGATCCGATCGCGGTGTCGAACGACCTGAAATGTGACGATTTCAGGTGAAGGTCGAATGCTGCACGATCATCATACAATTCATACAGGAATACCCGCTCCGGCAGCTCTGGATCCGTACAGACGTCAAAGCGGTGGCAACCCCGTTCCAGCTCCAGGGATGTGCGTGCATTTTCAAGGACCAACGGCAAAAACATATCAAACTGGTCGGGTTTGGTCACGAAAGTGACGGTGACAGCATACATCAGACGATCCTTCGACGAATGCGCCCCAAGGCGCGTTTTACGGGGGGAAGCTGGCTTGCGATCAGGGCCAGGTTCAAAGCCAGAAGCACCGCGGCGGCGGGGCGCGATGCGAAAACGCTCAGGTCGCCGTCCGACAGGAAAAGCGACCGGCGGAACATCTCGTCGAACATGCCGCCAAGGATGACACCAATGACCAGCGGCGCGATTGGAAAGGCCAGCATATTCATGAAATAGGCCACCACGCCGACCCCCAGCATCAGGTAAAGATCATTGATTCCGCCCCCTACGCTGAAGGACCCGATGGTGGTCAGGATCAGGACGACCGGCAAGAACACCGTCTGCGGAATCCGCAGGATGCGGATAAAGACCCGCGCGGTGAACAACCCCATCAGGAACATCGTAAAGGATGCCAGCACAAGAATGGCGACCACGCGCAAAATGATAGACGGGTCCAGCGTCGGGCCGGGGATGACATTGTTGATCATGAACGCGCCCATCAGCGCCGTGGCAGGGGGCGATCCCGGAATGCCCAGCACCAAAAGCGGAATCAGCGCCCCACCGATGCAGGCATTGTTCGCGGTTTCCGAAGACAACAACCCTTCGATCGATCCCTTGCCGAACTTGTCCCCCTCTTTCGAGACCGTCTTGCCGACGCCATAGCTGACCCAGCCGGCGACATCTTCGCCCACCCCCGGCAAAGCGCCAACACCCGTGCCGATGACCCCGGAACGGGTGATCGTGGGCAAATACCGGCGCACTGCGGCGAAACTGGGCACGATGCGCCCGGTCAGCTGGGTCAGTTTGGCGCGCTGCGTGTGTCGCATTCCGGCGATGATCTGGGGGATTGCGAATGCCCCCATCAGAACCGGCACGACCTGAAATCCCGACAGCATATATGACCAGCCAAAGGTATAGCGCGGCTCGGACAACAGCGGGTCAAGCCCGACCATCGCCATGGCCAGCCCGATCAGCCCGGCGATCCAGCCCTTGATGACCAGATCCTCGCTCATCAATGCGCCGGACAGCAGAATTCCAAACAATGCGAGCAGCGCCTTTTCAGGGCTGGCGATGTTCTTTGACACCAGCAGCAAGGCCCAGACAAACACCAGCAGCGCCGTCGTGCCGATCAGCGTGCCGATAAAGCTGGCGGTGGTGGTCAGCCCCAATGCTTCGCCCCCCCTGCCCGCCTTTGCCAGCGGATGCCCGTCCATCGCGGTTGCCGCGCTTGCGGCCGTGCCGGGGATGTTGAGCATGATCGAAGGGTAAGAACCTCCGTAGATCGCACCGACATAGGCCCCCAACAAGGCGATCAGTGAATAATCCAGCGGGATCTTGTTGCCGAAAAAGCCGGTCAGGATGGTGACGGCCAGTGTCGCCGTCAGTCCCGGCAACGCCCCGAACGTGATGCCCAGAAAGACCGACCCGATCAAATACAGATATGTCAGCGGGTCAGAAACCAGCGCGACAAAAGCACCGCCAAAACCGATGAGTTGCGAGAGCAGAAAATCCATCACTGCCTCCACATCGGTGCGAGCGTGACATAGTAGTGATATTCGATCTTGGAAAACAGAAGGCCGCTGCGATTGGGCACATTCTGTCGGAAGGCAAAGGCCATCGCGCAGATCAGCACCAGCGGAGCACCGATGGCGATCACCGGCGTCACCCGAGCGACGGGATCGCCGCGTCCGTTCCACAATGACCAGATGGTCAGGGCCAGCCAGACGCCCAAGGCGATCCAGTCATCATCATGGGCATTCCATTCCGATTGCGGAAAATGCAAAATCAATGCGGCCAGGCCCGATACCGTCATTGCCAAGGTGGCCAGCAACATCCGCTTCGGGCGACCACTGTGATAGCCATAGATCAGCGCGGTAATCAGCAATCCCGAGGCAATGATGAAATCAACTCGCGGCACAAGCGCCACGATATAGAACAGGAAGATCACGATCAGCGTGCAAAAGCGCAGCGCCTCTGCCGGGTTCCAGCCCAGCCCAACCTTGTCCAGCGCCAGGGCCGCGCCGCCTTCGCGAATGGAACGGGCCAGCAATGCAACCGAAAGGATCAGCAAGGCCACGAAGACACCTAACGGCACGATCGCCGCCGAATTGAACCACTCGACCCCTTTTACTCCGCCCTGAGTTCCGGCCAGCAACGGAATGTCGAATGTGCGCCAGATGAAAAACACCGACACAAGGATCAACAGCAAGGATGCCCAGAAATCGCGGGCCCGCATCACCGTCTTGTCGTCATGGATGTCCAAACCCGCTCTCCCCGGCGTCATCGGGGGCGCAGGACCAGCGCCCCCGGATTTGCAATGCTGGCAAAGCGCCCTTACGGCTTGTCGATGCCCAATGTGGCGGGATCGACGGTGGCCACACCCAATTCCTGCAGGGTATAGGCAAAGTTGCTTTCAAGATTTGCAAACAGGGCCTGTGCTTCCGGACCGGACTGTCCGCCAATGTCATAGTGATTGGCCGCCGCCCATTGCGCGACGGCTTCGCCCGCCATCGCCGCATCAAAAGCCTCTGTCAGCGCCTGCTTGACCTCATCTGAGGCCGAGTTGTGGACGGCGAACCCGATGGCCTGCTTCAAGGGCAAATAGGCGTCCAGCCCATCATAGAGATCGAACGCCGAAGGCACGTCCATTCCGGCAATCTGCGCCTTGTCAGGGGTCAACATTGCCAGGGGTTTCAGTTCTCTGCCCTCGATCAAGGGGGCCTGCTCTGCCAGCGATGTCACGACGACGGCAACCTCGCCAGCCATCGCGGCCTCTTGCCCCGCAGCCGATCCCTTGTAGGGAACGAACTTGAACTCGACGCCGGCACCCTTTTCTATCGCCAACAGGTTCAGATGATGGATCGATCCGGCCCCCGATGCAGCGGCGGGAATGCTGCCGGGATCGGCCTTCGCAGCCTCGACCAGATCTTCCAGCGTGCCATAGGGGCTGTCAGCCGGCACCGAGATCAGATCGGGTGAACCGCCAACGATGAATGGATACCAGAAATCGAATTTCTTGTCCCAGCCGCCTTGCACTGCGGCGGTGACATTTGATTCCGAAATACCGGCCAGCGTGTATCCGTCATCGGGCTGGTTCATGACATAGACCATGCCGTTTGATCCCGCGACGCCGCCAGTCTGATTGATCACATTGATCGAGACTGGCAGGTGTTCTTCCATTTCGGCCATGATCATGCGGTTGATCGAGTCAGTGCCCCCTCCGGCACCCCAAACCACCGCATTCGTGATATCACGATAGGGATATTCTTGCGCCATGACCGATGTGCCAATTCCTGCGACAAGCATGGCCGCACATGTGGCGCCCGTCAGCAATTTTTTCATCAACCCCTCCTCCCAGCAGTTGTGTACGATATTGCGTTTTTTTACGTATACGCTATTATCATGTCTGTCAACGCCACGATCGCCTTTGGGCCAAGATCGGGCGGCAAATGTGAAGACCGGGATGGACGGAGGACCAGATGACCGACCGCAAGACCCTGCGCGTGGCCTGTGTTGGCGCGGGCTATTTCAGCCAGTTCCACTATGAAAGCTGGGCACGTATGGATCGCGCGAGTGTGGTCGGCAGTTGCGATCTTGATCTTGCCAAAGCCAGGGCGACCGGACTGCCGGCATTTGATGACCTGGCCACGATGCTGGCCGCAACCAAGCCAGACCTGCTCGACATCATATTGCCCCCGGTCCAACACGCCGATGCCATCAGAACGGCACTTGCGGCAGGCGTGAAAACATTGATCTGCCAGAAACCATTCTGCATCGATCTGGATCAGGCTCAGAACATTCTGGCCGAGACCGACCAAGCAGGCGCACAGATCATCATCCACGAGAATTTTCGCTTTCAGCCCTGGTATCGCACCATCAAATCCGCCCTGCAGAAGGGCGCCGTCGGCGATGTGCTGCAGGTCACATTCCGCTTACGCCCCGGCGATGGTCAGGGCCCCTGCGCCTATCTGGATCGTCAGCCATATTTCCAGACGATGCCACGTTTTCTGATACGCGAAACGGGCGTCCACTGGATCGATACATTCCGGTTCCTGTTGGGTGAACCGGTCTCGGTCTATGCGGATCTGCGTCAGATCAATCCTGTCATTGCCGGCGAAGATGCCGGATACGTGATCTTTGAACATTCGAAATCCGTCCGGGCCTTGCTGGACGGCAATCGCAGCCTGGATCACAAGGCCGAAAATACGCGTCGCACCATGGGCGAGGGTCTGGTCGAAGGCACGCAGGGGACCATCACGCTGACCGGTGACGGCGCGGTTCATTTGCGCAAATTTGGTCAGGAAAAGGTCTCGACCCTGCTCCCCGCCGACGGGCATCCGGGCTTTGGCGGCGATTGCGTCCACAATTTGCAGTCGCATGTCATTTCCGGGCTTTTGGATGGCGAGGCATTGGAAAACCTTGCTCAGGACTATCTTTCGGTTATGCGGACCGAGGCCGCGATCTATCGATCGGCCGAACTCGCACAGAAACTGCCATTGGAGGCCATGTGAACAAACAAGGTGAAAAACCGGTCTCGAACACTGAACGCGCCATCGCCGAGCTGCGTCGCCTGGTCTTTTCGGGTGAACTGGCGGCCGGGTCGGATCACCTCGAAAGTGAACTGGCCGAGATGCTGGGCATGTCGCGCACACCGGTCCGCGAAGCTGCGCGTACATTGGAAAGCCAGGGTTTGCTGGAATTGCGCGCGCGCAAAGGGGTCCGCATCCTGTCTGTCTCGCCCGATGACATGCGCGAGATCTATGACGTCCTGACCGAGCTGGAAAGTCTGGCTGCCGAACGCGCCGCCGAACAAGGCTATTCTGCCAATGAATTGCAAGATCTGGCTGCGGCGATCGCAGATATGGATCATGCTCTGGATCAGCGTGACCTCGAGGCATGGGCGCAGGCCGATGACAGGTTCCATTCCGAACTGGTGCGGCTGGGTCGCAACTCTCGCGTCCTTGCGATCACGGCAATGCTGGGGGATCAGGTGCGAAGGGCGCGCGCCGTGACATTGTTCATGCGCCCCCTGCCCATCCAATCGAACCGCGACCATCAAGGCGTCTACGAAGCCATATTGCGCGGTGATTATACCGCAGCCCGCAATTTGCATCGGGCGCATCGGCAGCAGGCCCGCGACATGATCCTTGACCTTCTGGAACGCCATCGCCTGCGGCAGCTATGACACCGAAACAATACCGGAAAGACCTGTAAGATGTTGAAAACCATGCGCGGAACCCCGATTTCTTCGCTGTGCTTTGGTGCCATGCAATTCGGCCGCGGGGCCAATCACGCCGCGGCTGCCGCCATGTTTCAGCAATGTCGGAGCGCGGGTATCAATGTCTTTGACACCGCTCATGGCTATAATGACGGTCTGTCCGAAGAATGGTTGGGCAGCTTCGTGCAGGCTGAACGCGAGGACCTGTTCTTCGCCACCAAGCTGGCGGCAACAGGTGGATCGGCCCGCGCGAATATTCTGGCCCAGTTCGACATCAGCCAAAGGCGGCACGGGCTGGATTGCGTCGACTTGCTTTACCTGCATCGCTGGGACCCGGACACACCGCTTAGCGAAACATTCGAAACATTGGCCGGGCTGCAGCAGGACGGAAAACTGCGACATGTCGGGGTCTCGAATTTTGCTGCATGGCAGGTGATGAAGGCAAACCATGTTGCGCAAAGCTTCGGTCTGCGCATTGATGCGATTCAACCGATGTACAATCTGGTCAAGCGTCAGGCCGAAGCCGAAATCCTGCCGATGGCATTGGACCAGAATATTGCCGTCTTGCCATATTCTCCGCTTGGAGGCGGCTTGCTGACAGGGAAATACCGGGGTGGCGGAACCGGACGGCTGTCCAGCGATCAGGTGTATGCCGCGCGCTATGGTGCAGACTGGATGTGGGATTGTGCGTCGAAGCTGACAGATCTGGCTGCGGAACTGGGCCACAACGCGGCGACGCTGGCGGTGGCCTGGATCGCACGCAATCCAGCCATCGCCGCCCCGATCATCAGCGCAAGATCACCCGAGCAACTTGCCCCGTCGCTGGCGGCGATGGGATTGAACCTTGTCGATGATGTTTATGCAGCTGTTACCGCCCTTTCGAAGACACCCGATCCGGCCACCGACCGTTCCGAGGAAACCGGATGACGGCCGCTTCGTTCCGGGCACGCGCTAGGACCAGCCCCCGTCAACGATCAGGGTCTGGTTGGTAATTGCCGCTGCACTGTCCGAGGCCAGCATGACGACTGCGGCAGCAACATCATGAGGCATGACAAATCGCTTTAGACATTGCCGTTCAAGCACCTGGGCCTCGAATTCCGGCGTCACCCATTTCTCGACCTGGCGGCGCGTCCGCACGAATCCTGGCAACACGCAATTCACGCGAATACCCGACGGTCCCAGTTCGCGGGCCAGCCCGTGGCTCAGCCCTTCGATGGCGGCCTTGGCCGTCACATAGGCTGGCGCATCCTGCAATCCGACGCGCCATGCGATCGACCCCAAGTGAATGATCACGCCGGACCCGCGCGCCTTCATTTGCGGAATGACGGCCTGACTGCAGAAAAAGTGATGGTCGAGATTGACCGACAATCGATCGCGCCAATACTTCGGGGTCACATCTGCGGTTTTATGGCGATCGTCATGGGCCGCGTTGTTGATCAGGACATCGAATGGCCGATCCGCTGCCGCCTTGGAAAAGGTCGCCCCGATGTGACCTGTCTGCGCCAGATCCAGCCGATGAAAGCGTATATTCGATGCCAGTTCCGCCTCCAGCGCCATGCCCGCGTCTTTATCGATATCGAAAAAGGTGACCATGGCGTCCTGATCCCGAAAAGCCCGCACGATCGCGGCGCCGATCCCCGACGCTCCGCCCGTCACGGCGACATGCCTTCCCGCGAGGTCGGGAAAAACCGGGCGGCCGGTCACAGCCGCACCTGAGTATCGGGATCGAACAGGCAAACACGATCCATGTCGATTTCGAACTCGGCCTCGACATTTTCGGTCGGGGCCTCATCGGGTTCACATGTCAGGACCACCTGCTGCCCCGCCACCCGTCCCATCAGGATCGTTTCCGCGCCGGTCGGTTCAAGCATCTCGATAAAAGCCCTGATTGGAACGGATTTCAGGCCCTTGCGCACTGACCTGCGTGCAACAAGGGGGCTGAAATGTTCTGGCCGCACCCCAAGCACGACTGACCTGCCATCGGCGACCTCGGCGTTTTCGGGCAACGGTAACAACACGCCCTCCGCACCTTCCAGGCGCAGCATCCGCCCCTGCACGACCGTCGCGTTCAGAAAGTTCATCGTCGGCGACCCCATGAAGCCGGCCACGAACATATTCGCCGGACGGCGATAAATTTCATCAGGCGTATCATATTGCTGCAACACCCCCTTGTTCATCACCGCGATGCGGGTTGCCAATGTCATCGCTTCGATCTGGTCATGGGTGACATAGATCGTGGTTTTTCCGACATTCTGATGCAGCTTCTTGATTTCGCTGCGCATCTCGATTCTCAGCTTGGCATCCAGATTGGATAGTGGTTCGTCAAAGAGAAACATCTTGGGGTCGCGGACCAAAGCGCGCCCCATCGCCACGCGCTGGCGTTGCCCACCGGACAATTGCCCGGGTTTGCGATCCAGCAGCGGTGTGATCTGCAACATCGTCGCGACCCGCTGGATTTCGCGTTCCTGTTCTGATTTCGCGATGCCCCGACATTCCATTCCAAAGGTCATATTCTGGCGAACGCTCATGGTTGGATACAAGGCATAGCTTTGAAAAACCATGGCAATATCGCGGTCCTTTGGTGCCTCGTCATTGACAAGATGGCCGTCGATACGGATTTCACCCGATGAAACGGACTCAAGCCCGGCGATCATCGAAAGCAAGGTCGATTTGCCGCAGCCCGACGGCCCGACCAGGGCGACAAATTCGCCCGAGCGCGCCGAGAGGTTGATGTTCTTCAGCACTTCGACCGCACCAAAGCTTTTGCGCAGATCGTTGATTTCAAGTGTGGACATGAGATTGCCTTCCTTACTTGACCGCGCCCTGGGTCAGCCCGCGCACAAAATATTTTCCACCGACCAGATAGATGAACAAAGGTGGCAAGGCGGCCATGATCACCGATGCGGCTTCGACGTTGTAATGCCGCTCGCCGGTTCCCGACCCCGAGAATGCCACGATCGCCGAGGTGATCGGCTGGTTCGCACCCGAGGTGAAAACCGTGCCGAACAGAAATTCATTCCATATGCCGGTGAATTGCCAGATGACGGTGACGATCAGGATTGGTGGCGACAGTGGCAGAATGATGCGTCGGAAAATTCGCCAGAAACCGGCTCCGTCAATGCGGGCCGCCTTGATCAAATCATCCGGCACATTCAGGAAATAGTTTCGGCAAAACAAAGTTGTAAACGACACACCCTGCACTGTGTGCACGAGCACCAGACCAGAAATCGTGTTTGAAAGGCCCAGCTTGCCCAGCACGAATGCCCAGGGCAGCAACGTCATCTGCGCGGGCAGGAACACACCAAGCGTGATCACGCCAAAGACCCAGGCATCGCCACGAAAGCGCCATTTCGACAGGACATAGCCGTTGACCAGGCCCAGGGCCGTGGACAATGCCGTCGCCGGAACGGCCATCAACAACGAGTTGGTGAAGTATCGGGAAACACCCTCACAGGTGCCACCGATGCAGAAACTGGACCAGGCCTCGCTCCAATGATGCAGCGACATCGAGCCGGGCCAGGAAATAAAGCCCTGGCGTACGATTTCTTCGAGCGGTCGCAACGTGTTCAGAAAAATGATGACTGCGGGCATCAGGTAAATGGCAGCGAACAGGCCCAACAGCCCGTATACCGTCAGCCGTGCGCGCCGCTGGCGGCCCTTGCCCCCGGTTGCAAGCGGGTCGAACTCGGTTCGTTGTGTCATATCAGCCATGTTTTCCGCCTTCCTTGCGCTGGCGCCAGGATGACCACAGGCCATAGGGGATCAGCACGCAGACCAGCCCCAGAAGGATCATCACCGCGGCGGCGGCCCCTTCGGCGATCTGGCCCCGCTGGAACATCAGGTCGTAAACCACGATTGCCGGCACCGTGGTCGCGACACCGGGGCCGCCCTGTGTCAATGCCACGACAAGGTCATAGGTCTTGATGGCGAATTGCAGCAATACGACCGCGACCGCCACGAAAATGGGCCAGATCGTCGGCAAGACGACACGGCGGTAGATGCGCGGCATCGAAGCTCCGTCGATCTGCGCTGCCTTGATCAGATCGCTGTCGACCGAACGCAACCCCGCCAGGATCAATGCCATCGCGAAACCCGAAGCGTGCCAGATCGCCGTAAACACAACTACATAAAGCGCCATGTCGCGATCGCTGATCCAATCGAATTTCGCGCCGATCCAGCCAAGATCCTTCAGCGCAAGTTCGACCCCGGTTTGCGGGTGAAAGATCCAGCGCCACACCGTTCCGGTCACGATGAAAGACACGGCCAGCGGATACAGAAAAATCGTGCGCCAAAACGCCTCAAAGCGCACCCGCTGGTCGATCAGGATGGCAAGCAATGTGCCCATCGCCAGCGCACCAAGGACATATAAAGTGCCAAAGACAAACAGGTTGGTAAACGCGACTGTCCATCGCTTGGATTGCCACAGCGTGAAATAGGCGTCGAAACCCGAATAGGTCATGTCCGGCAACAAGGTCGACTGGGACAGCGAAATCCAGATCGTCCACAGCGAAAACAGCACGACGTAAATTACCGACGCAAGAATGGTGGGCACCAGCACCATTTGCGGCGTCATTCCGGCAAGCCGGCGGTATATCGGCACACTGGCCCGTTCGGGCGGCATGGCGAGATCCTTTCCTTGAGGGTGGGGATGCCCGGCCGCACGCACGCGCGACCGGAGCCATGCCTGGATCACATCTGCAGTTCGACGGCATCCGCCAACTGGTTCGCGGCCTCTTCAGGCGTGATCGAGTCGTCGGCGACATATTCGGTGATGACTTCCATCATTGCGCCACGGAATTTCTGCAGTACGGTCATGTTATGGGCCATCGAACGCACCAGCGTTCCTTCCTCGACCGAGGCCTGCAGATCGCTCAGGCTTTTTTGTTGACACTGCGTGAACCCGCCCTCGGACAGGTCGACATCGGTGCGCGACGGGATCGACCCCTTGGCGACATTGAAGGTCACCTGGAATTCCGGCGACATGATCGTCTTGGCCAGAAGCTTTTGACCCTCGACATAGTCGGGCTCGTTCTGTTTGAACATCACGACGGAATCGGCGTTCAGGATATATCCGGTGCCACCCCAATCAACTGGTGTCTGGTTGCACAGGTAATCCACCCCTTCTTCGAAGCCGGCCAGGTTGGCCGAAGCGATCGTCCAGTCCCCCATCAGGAAAAACGCCGCCTCGCCGGTCATGGTCATGGTCATCGATTGTTCCCAGGACCGGCCATTGATACCATCATCCATGTAGCCGACCATCCTGCGCAGTTGCGCAAAGGCGTCGATCATTCCCTGGCTGCGCATCGCATCGATATCGGCCTCCTGGAAAGCCTTGCGATACAGGTCGATATCCATCCCATAGACAACGCTGTCAAAGGTGGTGGTATCCGACCAGTCGGCGGCCCCATGGGCGATACAGGTTTTGCCTGCTTCGACAATCTTGTCGCAAGCCGCGTTGAATTCCGCCCAGGTCGTCGGGACGGCCAAGCCCATTTCGTCCAGCAACTTCTTGGAGCTGTACAACCAGTTCACGCGGTGAATGTTCATCGGCACCGCGACCCAATGCCCGGTCGGCTTCATGACCGAGATCAATTCGGGGGCGACGACATCATCCCAGCCTTCCGCACTGGCCAGCTCATCCATATTCGCGGTCTGTCCGGTTTCGTTCCACTCAATGATTTCCGGGCCTTTCAACTGCACTGCCGCAGGGGCATTGCCCGCCACGACATCCGAACGCAGCTTGGCCAGCGTATTCGAGGTATGCCCCGAGATCGCCGTCTGCTCCCATGTGCCTCCCGCGGCCTCATACATCTCGCCCAGCTTGGCGATGGCCGCCGCCTCGGAGCCTTGCGCCCATTGGTGCATCATGTTGGTCTTGGGTTCTGCAAGCGCCGTTCCCGTATTGGCGATCACGGCCAGCAGGCTGGTTACGGCGAGGCCGGTGGTTTTGATTGTTGTCATGTTTCTTCCTCCCTGATTTGTCGTCTTATTTGGTCGCAGTCAGATCGAAATTCCTCCATCGATGCACAACGCCTGCCCGTTGATGGCCGCGGCCTCATCACTGGCCAGCATCGCCACCAGTCCCGCCACCTCGTCCACGTGGGTGAAACGCCCGGCCGGCTGTCGATCGGTAAAGAACCTGAGCGCGGCTTCGTGACTTCCCAGTTGCGGCACCAACTCTTCGATCCGCTGCCGCAACGAAGGGGTGTCGACGGTTCCGGGGCACACAGCGTTGAACCGGATTCCTTGCGAAAGATAATCCGCGGCACAGGCCTTGATCAGCCCGATGACGCCGCCCTTGGCGGCACAATAGGCCGCACGACGTGGAAAACCACGCAGCGACGATGCCACCGATGCAATGGCGATGACACTGCCACCCCGTTCCCCGATGCGCGGCACGGCCTCGGACAACAGCAGATAGGCACTGTCCAGGGTGATTTGCATGCTTTTGCGCCAATCATCGGGGCTGCATTCCACAATGGTCCCCTGATGCACCCAACCTGCCGCGTGCACGACGATGTCGATATGCGCGATGTCCGAAATCCAATCGCGAACCGCGCTGCCATCACTGGCATCGACGACCGTGGTCGAGGCCACCTCCAGATCCCGCAGGAGCGCATCATTGATGTCGCTGGCATGCACCACAGCGCCCTCGGCTGTCAGGTGTTCCGCCACGGCCCGCCCGATGCCTTGCCCGGCTGCGGTGACGACGGCGACGCGTCCCGACAATCTGCCTTGTTCAGCCTTGGCCATCCTGTGCCTCCTGTATCTTCGCGCTATCCATGATCACCTCAATAGGTTGCGCGCCCGCCAGACAGGTCGAATACCGCACCCGTGGTGAAGGAATTTTCTGCCGAGGCGATCCACAGAACCATCGAGGCCACCTCATCAACCGTGACGAAACGACCGCGGGGAATCTTGCCGCGCATATATTCGATGAACTCGGCGGAAACCTGTTCGAGTATGCGTGTTTGCGCCGTTGCCGGCGTGATGCAGTTCACCGCGATGTCATATTGCGACATTTCCTTGCCGAGCGATTTGGTCATCGCGATGACCGCAGCCTTGGACGAGGAATAGGCCGAAGCGTTGGGGTTGCCTTCCTTGCCCGCAATCGACGCGATGTTCACGATCCGGCCATAGCCCCGCGCGACCATGCCCGGAATGACCGCGCGGCATGTGTGAAACGTGCCGTCGACATTCACCGCCTGCACCTTGCGCCACATATCCACCGGGTATTCGGCCAGCGGTGCCGCCGGTCCGGCGATACCGGCACTGTTTATCAGGACATCAATCAGACCAAAGCGTTCTTCGGTCGCCTGCGCTGCCGCCAGCACATTGTCCAGGTCGCTGACATCTGTCTGAACCAACAGCACCTGATCCGACGGCAGCCCGGTCACACGGGCCTCAGGTGCAGAGATATCCATATCCCAGATCGCGACCCGCGCACCGGATTGCGCAAGACGTTCGACAACAGCGGCCCCAATTCCGTTTGCACCACCGGTAACGACAGCGACGCGGTCCTTGAAATCATAGCTGTTCATGATTTCGCATCCGCAGCATGAACAACTGTCTGGTTCTGTTCGCCCAACCCATCGATGGACAGCCGCACCTTGTCACCGGGCTGCAACCACACCTGCGGTTTCATCCCGGCACCGACACCGGGGGGCGTTCCCGTGCAGATCAGGTCTCCGGGCAGAAGCTGGCAAAATTCGCTCATGTAGGAGACGATGGTGGGCACATCGAAGATCATCTTGGCGGTCGAGCCGGTCTGCATCCGTTGCCCGTTCACATCGAGCAACATATCCAGATCGTCAAAATTCCCGATTGCATCCGGCGTGACCAGAACCGGACCCGTAGGGCAGAAGTTGGGATAGCTTTTGCCCTTGACCCATTGCCCGCCCCGTTCCAGTTGCCAGGCGCGTTCGGAAAGATCGTTGACCAGCACAAGGCCCGCGACATGATCCATGGCCCGTTCGCGATCAACATCCAGAGCCGCGGTTCCAATCACGATACCCAGCTCGACTTCCCAATCCAGTTTGGTCATCTTCGCCGAATACAGGATCGGATCATTCGGCCCGCAATAAGTCGCCGAAGATTTGTTGAACAGGATCGGTTCCGACGGAATTTCCATGCCGGCCTCGGCGGCATGATCGGAATAGTTCAGGCCCACGCACCAGATATTTCGAGGTTGCGCCACAGGCGGCGCGATCCGGCGTCCACCGGCATCGACGACCGGCAAGGATGACAGGTCCGTGGCTCGCAGCCTTACGAACAGATCGGCAGAGATCGTCTCGGGGGTGAAATCGTCAACTATGCCGCTGACATCGCGCAAGGCACCATCATCATCGACAATGCAAGGGGTCTTGGCCGCATGGCGATCACCCAGACGCATAAGTTTCATCTTGTCATACTCCGCTTTGTTGCCAGGCGTTCCCCAAGGGGGCTCCGCCGACGAATTTTCCGGCATCGGGATCTTCGCTGATCCGCAACACCTCGTTCCATTTTGCCATCCGCTCGGAACGGGTCATCGACCCGACCTTCAACTGTCCAGCGCCAAGCCCGACAGACATATGTGCGATCGAGACATCCTCGGTTTCCCCCGAACGCGCGGACACGATGCAGCGGTATCCAGATGTCTCGGCCGCCTGCATTGTTTCAAGGCTTTCGCTGACGGTTCCTGCCTGATTGACCTTGATCAGAACGGCGTTGCAGGCCCCTTCCCGCGCCGCGTGATTCAGCAGCGCCGCATTGGTCACCAGATAATCGTCGCCAATGACTTGCAGCCTTGAACCGAAACGCCGGGTGAACTCGATCATGCCCGCGGTGTCATCCTCGGCCAAGGGGTCTTCGATCGACGCGATTGCGTAATCGTCTATCCAGCGGGCCAGCAGGTCGATCATTCCACCCGTGTCCATCTTTCGCTGATCCAGTGCCAGTTGATATTGACCGTCGTTCCCGAATTCAGATGCCGCGATATCGAGCGAGACAACCACCCGCCGACCCGGTGTTTCGCCGGCCAGCTCTATCGCCTGTATCAGGGTTTCCAAGGCCTGCTCGTTACTGTCAAAGGACGGCCACCAGCCGCCTTCATCCGCGACACCGGCGCGCCGCCCCTGCCGGGCCATCAACGATCCCGCCGCCGCATGGATTTCAGAGCTGATTTCAATAGCTTCGGCAAAATCATTCGCGCCGGGAACCATGACCATGAAATCCTGAATGTCGACACGTCGTCCGGCATGGGCGCCACCGCCGAAAATCTGGATCTCGGGCAAGGGGATACTTGCCTGGCGCCCGGTGATCCGCGACAGGTATCGCCACAAGGGGACCCCCTCGGCTGCGGCTGCCGCGTGGATCGCCGCCAAAGATGTCGCCACCAGCGCGTTTCCGCCCAGATGGGATTTCAGCTCGGTTCCGTCCTGCTCGATCATGGCGCTGTCAAGGCCTTGCTGATCGCGCACATCGCGTCCCGTCAGCAATGGCCCAATCTCGGTATTGACCGCGGCCAATGCACGCGACACATCCATTCCGCCAAGCCGCTTGCCGCCGTCACGCAGATCCAGGGCTTCGCGGCTGCCACGGGATGCCCCCGCAGGGGCAATCGCACGTCCGACCGCCCCACCTTGCAGGGTGATTTCGGTTTCGACAGTCGGCCGCCCCCGGCTGTCCCAGACGCGTCGGGCATGCAAATTCCTGATATCAAACTGGCTCATATATTGTTCCGTTCTTTAAGAAACCCCGCCGCGACCTCGTCCAGATTGCCCGGACCGGCATTCAGCAAGGCAAGGGCGATGCGGCGCACATGATCGCGTGCTGCGTCATCCAGATATTCGACCGGCGATTTGCCATCGACACGGGCCAGGAACAGCGCCGGCAGCAGCGCCGCAACGCGTGCCTCGAACTGGTCCGGGTTTTCCCAGTCGACAAAGGGTAGGTAGCTGTCTCGAAATTCCGTGAGCCGGGCGATCAGATCCGGTGCGGATTGTGGAAGGTGAACCGCCTTCAACATCAGGTGGTTCAGGCAGAATGCCACGTCGAAACATGGATCCCCCATTGTGGCACATTCCGCATCCAGAATGACGGGTGCGCCGTTGCGCAACATGATGTTCTTTGGGCTGACATCGCCGTGAATCAATGCGATCGATGCGCTGTAAAGCATATCGGCAAGCCCTTGCAGTTTCTCCGCTAGCTGAGGATGGCGCGTCGCTGTGAACAGCAGATACGGCTCGATCCGCAAAGCGCGGAAATCATCGTGATTCTGAAACGCGGATGTATCGAAACCGGGCTTGGCAGATGCGTTGTGAATCCGCCCCAACAAGGTGGCAACGGCGGCGGCCTCGCCCCGCTCGGGTCGTTCTGCCAGCAACGCGTCCTTCCAGAGATAGGTGTCCTCTCCGGTCAGAAATTCCATCGCGAAGCCGTGCATATCCTCGGACCGGCCATAGAGTTTTGGCGCGTTTTCAGGCGCGATTCCATGTACATAGGACAGCCATTCGAACTCGGCGCGATTGCGATGCACAGGGGCCAGCCATTCGGCCTGAACACGCAGCTTGGGCAAGGCGAATTTCGCGCATAGGCGCAGTTCCGCGACCCGAACCTCGGCGATGTCCGAAGCGACGCCCCCGGTCAGCGGGCGCACCAGCGTCACCTGATCCGGATGCCCCAGATCCAGCGCCTGTATCAGTGCCGTGCAGCGTTCAGTCAGATTCAAATTTCCTGCCCCCAATCGTCAAACTGGATCAACCGCCAGTGTTCACGTGAACAATAAGTGTTGCAGAAAGTTCCTGTCAACGCTTTACTTGGAAAAATCCCGACGACTTGTGTCGTGGCACTTGCCTCTGTGGGCGGATCACCGCATTTGCGCGCAGAACAACCGGTAGGAGACAGAATGTCCAAGCGTGTGACGATCAAATCCATCGCAAAAGACCTTGGCATTTCACATATGACGGTCTCTCGCGCATTGTCGGACCATCCCAACGTGCATGCCGAAACACGCGAGGCAATCCAGACCCGCGCCCGCGAACTGGGCTATGTCAAAAGCGCCGCGGCCCGCGCCATGCGCGGAGAGGAAACGCAAATCGTCGGGTTGCTGCTGCCAAATATCGTGAATGAGTTTTATGCGCGCTTTGCCAATACATTAGCCAAGGCATGTGGTGAAAACGGGCTGCATCTGATCATCCACCTGACCGATGACGACCCACAGGCCGAGGCCAGCGCGATTGCCCGCCTGCACGAAGTCCAGGCCATGGCGGCCGTCATGGTTCCCGCACCGTCACCCAAAGCACCGCCTGCCCGCCCGTCCATCGCGATGCGGCAGGTTCAGCTGATCCGCCAGCGGGAAGACGGCGAACCGGCCCCTGCCATATTGGTCGATGACCAGGCGGCGATCGTTCAGGCCGTTCAACATCTGGCCAGAAAGGGCCATGAACGCATCGGTTATATCGGTGCCCATGATCACCTGTCCTCGGGGCGGAACCGACTTGCTGCCTTTCGTCAGGGGATCTGCACCGCCGACCTTGACGAATACCCGGACCTGATCTGCACCGGCGCCCCCAATTTCACGACCGGCCGCGAACAAGGCCGCCGCATCCTGCGCCCTTCCGGTGCGACGGCGGTGATTTGCGGCGGGTTCGAAATATCCAACGGGGCATTGAATGCCTTCATGGATCTTGCCCCTGCAGCCCGATCCGAAACCGCATTTGTCGGTTATGGGGATCCGTCCTTCTACACCTGGCTGAATGGCGGGCTTTCTACCATTGCGGTCCCGGTGGACCGGTTGGCGCATCAGACACTGGCGATCCTGAAGGACAAGGATCACGATGCCGCCGCATGCCATCGCTTTGCGGCAAGATTCGTGGATCGAGGCCCCGCAGTGCAGCCCTGACCGGAAGAGGTGCTTCGTTCAAGAACCCGAACGGTTATCCGTCCTGGTCAAGGATTGCGCGGGCGCTGGCCTCGTCTGTGATCAATCCGGACAGGCGGCCGCTGCGAAGGACAGCACGGATCGCGGCGACCTTTTCGCGACCTCCGGCAATCGCGATGATCCGACTGGTTGCCGGTCCGTCCAGATCGACAGAAAGAGTGCGGCTGCTCAGCCCGGTTTCCAGCACCCGACCTTCGGCATCAAAAAAGTTCCCAAGGATTTCTCCGACACCACCGGCGGCGTTGATTTCCGCGATTTCATCAGGTTCGATCATTCCCGACGACACAAGCTGAGCGGTTGAATCCGCAGGCCCCATACCGGCGAATTTCAGCGTTGCACCATTGGACAGATCGAAAATTTCGCGCACGCCGGGCTGGGCCAGCAAAACGGCGCGGTCGGATTCGGATCGCGCGAAAAACGGCACCGGCAGGACATGGGCCACTGCGCCGGTCTTTTCGGCCAGGCTGTGCATGACATCATGCGGATTGGCGGCATAGTTGCGGGAAAAGCCGCCCAACAGCGATACGAACCGCAAACCCCCGGCATCAAGGCGCGGCATCTGCTGCACGGCGGCGGCCAATGTCCGGCCATGCCCGACCCCGATCACGGGATGCTCGCCGCGTTCGATCTGGCGGCGCAGGAACGCGGCACCGGCCAGCCCCAGCGCCCGCAAAGGCAGACCTTCTTCACCCAGATCGGGCGCGACCTCGCAATAATCCAAGCCGTATTTGCTGCATAAATCGGCCTCGAGCCGGGCGCAGGCGACGATTTCGCCATCGATGCTGACCTTGACCACCCCATCCGCCACAGCCCGCGCGATCAACCGATGTGCCTTGACCGAGGGGACGCCCAGACGCTTGGCAACCGCTGCCTGCGTCAAGCCGCCCGCGTAATGCAGCCACGCAGCCCTGATCGACAGGTCTTCTTCCGGGTCGGTTGCACCACGACGTGCCATGTTTTCTGCCTCGTTCGCTGGGTGGTCTATCCTGTGGATATAGCGTTACAATTTCAGCTTGTCGCCGCCGCTATCGATATGGGGTGCCCAGAACGCGACACTTTCCGCGATCTGCGACACGACCTGTCTGTCATTTGGTTCTCGCTCCTTGAAGCTGAGTTCAAGGCAGATCTCGTTGTCCTCGGCCCCACCTTCCTGCAAGGCAGCCAACAAGGGGGCGGGCTGAATACGCCCCTTGGCGTTGAACTCGGCGGTGAAGGGGCGATGACCACCTTTGTCCATAAGAGATTGCTTGATGTGAATGATCGGGCTGACACGGGGCACCGCACGTGCCCATGCATAAGGATCATAATCATCTGGATCGGATGAGGTCACATCGCCATGGTCGATATCGGCCATCATCCACATCGGAACCGCCATCCCTGCCGCAGTCAGCCGATCCTGCAATGCCAGACAGCCGGTGATTGTTTCCCCGAATTCGCGGCCCACGCTCATCGGTTCCCAGAACAGATAGTCCAGCCCGGCCGAACGGGCGTGTTCGGCCACTTCGGCCCAACATTCGATCGCGATGGATGTCAATTCTTCGCGCCGCACCGGATCATCAAAGTCGCGATAGGTAAAAATCGCGAATTGCGTGCCAACCGAGCGCCCGCCAAGATCGGCGATGATGTCGCAAAAGGTCTTGAACCAATCCACGTAGTAACGCCGGACATCGCGATCAGGATGTCCGAAATGATTCAAGCGCCCATAAGGGCCGGTCATCCCGCTCGTAACGCGCACGCCCGTGCGCCTTAACGCAGCGTCCATCTGGCGCGTCAGTCGTCGGATCAGCGGCGCAGGCCACGACGGGTTGATAAACTCATGGGTCAATTGCAGGTCACGAATTTTCAGATCGCGTGCAACCATGTCGATCAGATCATCGGGGTCGGCAAACCGGTTGACCAAGGGATTGGTATTCAGGGACAGCGTCAGGGGCATGCGAAATTCCTCAGGCTGCGTGCACAAGGTCAGCATGGCTGAACCATTCGGCAAAGGCACCGCGCTGCTCGGGCGTCAGGTGCAGATAGTGCTTGGTGCGGCGATACAGGATGTCATCGGGATGACGCGCCCACTCGTGCGCCACAAGATAGCGGATCTCTGCCTCATACAGCAGTCCCCCGAAATGGCGACCAAGATCCGCGACCGAGTTCGCCCCCGCCACGACATCCTTGGTGCGGGCCCCGTAAAGGCGGCCGTAATGCAGGACCAAGGGTCGGGGCATCCACGGAAGAAGTTCCCGCAGCAGGTTTGCATAGCTTTCGAAATCGGCGTTCGCGATTTCACCACCCGGAAGCGTTGCTTCCTCGGTCCAGTCAGGGCCCATCTTCGGGAAGATCCCGGACAATTTATGCATGCCGCGTTCGGCCAGTTCACGGAATGTGGTGATCTTGCCGCCAAAGACATTCAGCAACGGCGCCCCAGCAGTCACATCCAGATCAAATACATAGTCACGTGTCACGGCCGAAGGATTGCCCTGCCCGTCATCAAACAGCGGTCGGACACCCGAAAAGCTGTGTTCGACATCATCGCGACGCAGCTTTTCCTTGAAATACCGGTTCACGACATCCAGAAGATAGTCGATTTCGCCTTCATCAGCGGCCACATCCTCGGCCCGTCCGTCATAGGCGATATCCGTCGTCCCGATCAGCGCCTTGTCGCCTTCGTAGGGATTGACAAAAATGACACGTTTGTCGTGGTTCTGAATGAGATAGGCGTTGCTCCCGGCCCACCATTTCGGCACGATAATATGGCTGCCCTTGACCAGCCGCACCTTGCGCGTTGATTGCGCACCGGCCACGCGGTCAATCACATCCGTCACCCACGGACCCGCGCAATTCACCACGCAACGGGCGCGAAACACCCGGATCTGACCGCTGTGCGTATCGCGCGTTTCGACGTGCCAGATTCCGCCTTCCCGGCGTGCGGAAACGCATGGATTGCGGGTCAGGACAGTCGCGCCACGCTCTGCCGCATCCAATGCGTTCAGGACCACCAGGCGTGAATCATCGACCCAGCAATCGGAATATTCGAAGCCCTTGACATATTCGTCCCGCAGGGGCGCACCTTCGGGATCACGGCGCAGGTCCAGCGTTCTTGTGCCGGGCAGTTTCTTGCGCCCCCCCAGATTGTCGTAAAGAAACAATCCAAGCCGCACCAGCCAGGCGGGACGGTCCTGAGGGCTGTGAGGCAGCACGAAACGCATGGGCCATATGATGTGAGGGGCCGATTTCAGCAGGACTTCACGCTCGATCAGCGCCTCGCGCACCAGGCGAAATTCGTAATATTCAAGATAGCGCAACCCGCCATGAACCAGCTTGCCCGATCGCGACGATGTTCCCTCGGCCAAGTCGTCCTTTTCGCACAGCACGACTTTCAGTCCGCGCCCCGCCGCGTCGCGCGCAACTCCGGCGCCATTGATCCCACCACCGATCACGAACAGGTCGACGATGTCGCTTTCGGGGGGGCGTTGTTCGGGCGTCATGTCATAATCCTTTCGAAAATACGTCGCGGGCAGCCGCGAGGGCGCTCCAGCTATCGTTCATGCCGTGGCGAGACGCGGAGAATGCCGGAAACAATCGGTCATATACCTCCACCAACCCGGGGTCAGGGGTTTCGGCTGCCCCCAATAACGGGGTCACCCACTGGGCAACACATGCATCCATATCGGGATAGGCGCCAATCGCGACGGCTGCCATCATCGCGGCACCCGCCGCACCGGCTTCGTCGCGGCTGGAGACGCGCACCGGGGCGTTCAGCGCCGCCGCCAATATCGCGCGAAGTCCCCCAGAGCGGGCGGCCCCGCCGGTCAGGCGCAACTCGGATGGCAGCGGCCCCATCGCACCATAGCAATCGCGCATGGCCATGGCCAGACCCTCGGCGACAGCGCGCAACAGGTCGGGAAAGCCATGGTTTGCCGACAGGCCAATGAACCCCGCCCGCGCATCCGCGTTGATAAAGGGGCCGCGCTCGCCAGCCTCGGAAATATAGGGATGATAGACGATCTGGCCGGGCCGTGACTGCGCCAGCCAGCCTTCTATCCGGCCCATCAGATCGCGCGGATCGCACCCATGCCCCATTTCGGACAACAGATCCGCCGCGACACCCAGAAGCCAATCAAGGTTCAGCGTCGCCGCCATATTCGTCTGAACTTGCGTGACCGTATCATTCACAGGCAGGCAGATCACATATCCGGTGCCTGCGGCGTTCAGATTCACCTTGTCTGCACGGACCGCCCGCATATGAACCCCGGTCGAGCCGATGGTCGAACAGGCAATGTCACCAACCCCGCCATAGACCCCTGCCCCCAGGCCGGTCATCACCATATCAACATATCCAAGGCTGACCGGCGTCCCTGCCAGCAATCCGGTCTGTTCGGCCGCGGCGGCGCACAGCGGATACGTGACCTGCGATCCATCGACAATCTCTGGCAACAGATGGCGGCGATGGCGCAAGCCAAGCGACTCGATCACGGTGTCATCATAGCTGCGGGTCCGAAAGTTGCCGAAGGTAAAGCTGGCCTCGGACGGATCGGTCACCCGCATACCCGTCAAGTTCAGATACAGCCAATCCTTGCAATGCATCGCGACTTCGGCACGATCGAGCAACTCGGGGTGATGGGCATCCATATGCGCCATCTGACTGCCCTGTTGGCAGGTATTCAGGCCGGTGCCGGTTGCTTCGAACCGTGCCCGCTCGCCCGCGCCAGACGCCAGCCGCGCCACGGTCGGCGCCGCGCGCGCATCAAGCCACAGCCACGCATCCCCCACCGGTCCGTCCGCGCCGATCAGCCAGGTTCCATCGCCCTGTGCCGTAACCGACATTGCCGCCGTGCGCTGTGCCAAGCCTTCAACCTTGTCGCCCAGGCCGCGCAATGCAGTCGAACAATCGCGCCATGTCTGCGCAAGCGATTGCGTGGCCGCGCCATCCTGACCGGAAGTGTAGCGGTTGCGAACCGCCGACGATGCCAGCTGCTTGCCCGTAAGATCAAAGGCGACGGCCTTGATCACGGATGTGCCTGCATCAATCCCGATTACAATATCAGCGACCATGATCCCCCCGGAAATTCGCGACATGCTCAGCCTTGGCCACGCCTCTGCCGCTTGCCTCAACCCTATATCACGAATTTTCGGCATGAAACGTATTTTTTTACGGACAGAGTAATTTTTTTCAGTTAAGCTGAGTTAACGGAGGAGGAATATACATGTCGCATTCAGGCCCGGATTCCCTTTGCATCCATATGGAAAAAGGCTGTGCAAACATCGTAGCCTTCACCTGTCCGGCGGCGCACCGCGCCTGATCAACTTGCTTCCATCAATACGAGGCTGCGTCATGACAACACACACCGCATCCGCGCCAAAAGCGCCGGCATCCCCGCGGCGGGGGCTTTATTTCAGCGCTACCCTGACGCTTTTGGTAGCGGCGGGTATCGCGCTGGATACGACCGTGGTTCACATCGGCTCTGACCAGGATGTGCGGGCACAGGCATTCTCACCTGACAGCTATGGCGAATCCGAATTTCCGCGGATCCAGTCCTTTGTGACCGACAAGGCGATCGAAGCCGCGACACTGGCACCCGAAGTTCTTGGCGACAAGAATGCCGCGGCCGAGAAATATGGAACCCCGGCATCCACCGGCACGATCATGTTTGTCACCGCCACCGGAATCGTGGGCGAAGGCAAATCCGGAATCTACAACCTGCAGGTCGAAGGGGTCCCCGAAGACATAACCTTGCGCGTTCAAACCGGCCCGGCCGTCATTGGCACGGACCTGCGGGACGCACCAGGAGACATCGAGTTCGGGCAGTTCAAGAACCAGATCGAATATCAGGACGCGGGTTCAGGGATCAACCGTGCCATGAAGGCCGCGGTCCTCGACAACATCGACAATGCGGAGCTGACGGGCAAAACCCTGTCGGTTACCGGCGCATTTCGTCTGATCAATCCCAAGAACTGGATGATCACCCCGGTGAAGGTCAGTGTCGAATGAGCACATCAATGAACATTGCGGGCGAAATGCCGACCGGTGACCCTGACACGCGCGAAGTGGTTCTGGCCGCGCGCAACGTGGCGAAATCCTATGGTCAGGTCCACGCATTGAAAGGTGTCAACTTCGACATCCATCGCGGGCAGGTGACAACGCTATTTGGTGAAAACGGCGCCGGGAAATCGACGCTGATGAAAATCCTTTCGGGTGTCATTCAACCAACAAGTGGTGAAATAATCCTTGATGGTCAATCGGTTGCATTCAATAACTCGACCGAGGCGCGCGATCTGGGCATCTCGATCATTCACCAGGAATTGTCGCTGGCCCCCAATCTGTCCGTGCGTGACAACATCTTTATGGGCCGCGAAATCATGGGCGCCACCGGCGTCAATTTCGCCGAAGAAGAACGCCAGACCCGCGCGCTGATGAGCGAACTGGAAGAAGACATCGACCCCCTGACCCCGGTCGAGGAATTGCGACTGGGCCAGCAACAGATCGTCGAGATCGCACGCGCCTTGTCTGTGGACAGTCGAATCCTGATCATGGACGAGCCGACCAGCGCCCTGTCCGCCAGCGAGGTCGAGGTGCTGTTCAAGGTCATTCGCGATCTGACCGCACGCGGCGTCAGCATCGTCTATATCTCTCATCACCTCGAAGAAGCACTGACCATCACCGATCATGCTGTTGTCCTGCGTGACGGCACCATGACGGCCTATGCCCCGCGCGCCGAAATCGATCTGGAATGGATCGTCCGCAATATGGTTGGCGAGAATTACGATCTTGGCAGCCCGCCCGACAGCCGTCAGGGCGATGTCGCGCTGTCGATCCGCGAATTGACCCTGCCCGACCCCGCCGGAGGCTTCAATCTGGTTGACGGGCTGTCGCTTGACGTGCGTGCGGGTGAAATCGTCTGCATTTACGGATTGATGGGTGCGGGACGCACCGAGTTGCTGGAAACCTGTGCCGGGCGACTGCAGGCCAGTGACGGCCAAATCGTGCTGGAGGGCAAAGAGGTCTCGCATCTGTCCATCGCCGAGCGCATCGCCCGGGGTCTTGCCCTGGTGCCCGAAGATCGCCAGCGCGACGGACTGGTTCAGACCATGAGCGTCGGCGAAAACCTGTCCCTGGCCTCGATTGCAAGTTTTACCCGCGGGTTATTTACGCAGAAACGCCTGGAACAGAAGCTGGTCGATGACAGCATCCGCGAAGTGACGGTCAAAACCTCTGGGGGGAATGCCGCGATCGGGTCCCTTTCCGGGGGCAACCAGCAAAAGGTGGTGATCGGCAAGATGTTGGCCACCAAACCGAGGGTCATCATGCTGGACGAACCTTCGCGCGGCATTGACATCGGCGCCAAGGCCGAGGTCTTTCGGCTGCTGTCCGAAGGGGCCGGAAACGGGCTGGCTGTCATCTATTCGACCTCCGAAGTCAGCGAATGCCTGTCCATCGCGCATCGCATCATCGTCATGCACAAGGGCCGCATCTCGGCCGAATTCGATTCCACCGTCACCAAGGAACAGATCATGGCCGCCTCGGGCGAGTCCGTGGCCGCCTGATGGACGAGAGCGAGAGAGAACCAACCATGTCGGACACAACCGCCGCACGACCCAGCGACAAGAAAAGCGACTTCAGCATCGCGCGCCTGCTTCTGGAAGGTCGAGCATTCTTTGCGTTGATTGCGATTATTGTCGTTTTTTCAATACTTTCTCCAAACTACTTAACCGTCAGCAACTTTCTGACCATGGCCAGCCATGTCGCGATCTATGGGATCCTTGCCATCGGTATGTTGCTGGTGATCCTGAATGGCGGCATTGATCTGTCCGTCGGGTCGATCCTGGCGCTGGCAGGTGTCACGGCGGGGGCCATGATGCAGGGGATCGAGCTTCAGGCGATGGGGGTCATCCTGTATCCTCCTGTCTGGGCGGTGGTCATACTGACCTGTGTGCTGGGGGCATTGGTGGGCGCGGTCAATGGCGTGCTGATCGCCGTTTTCAAGGTTCCGGCCTTTGTCGCGACCTTGGGTGTCATGTATGTGGCGCGCGGGATCGCGTTGCTGATGACCAATGGCCTGACCTACAACAACCTCTCGGGGCGTGCCGAGCTGGGAAATACCGGCTTTGACTGGCTGGGTTTCAGCCGGATCGCGGGCGTGCAGATCTCTGTGATTGTTCTGGCGCTGCTGGCCATTCTGGGCGGATTGATGTTGTCGCGGTCATCCTTTGGCCGCTGGCTATATGCATCGGGCGGAAACGAGCGCGCGGCCGAACTGTCGGGCGTTCCGACCCGCCGCGTCAAGATCACTGTCTATACATTGTCGGGGATGCTGTCTGCTGTTGCCGGCCTTGTGCTGGCATCCCAGCTGACCTCGGCGGGACCGACGGCCGGCGTTACCTATGAGCTGACGGCAATCGCCGCGGTCGTGATCGGCGGGGCGGCATTGACGGGCGGACGCGGCACAATGCGGGGCACGATGCTCGGGGCGTTCGTGATCGGCTTCCTGTCGGACGGCCTGGTGATCATTGGCGTGTCGTCATACTGGCAAACCGTCTTTACCGGAGCAGTCATTGTTCTGGCTGTCCTGATGAACTCGCTTCAATATGGCGGGGGGCGAAAATCCTGACCCCCAAAGCATTCCCGCCCGGACGCGGACCACGCACCATCCGGGCGGAATACCTGCCGAAAACCACGGCAGCACTACCAACCCAAGGGAGAGAAACGAAATGTTCAATCTGACGCGCCGCACATTGTTGGCAGCCGCCGCGACCGTTCCACTGATGGCATCTTCGGCATGGGCCGATGGCCTGATTTCGATCATCGTGAACGATCCGGCGAACCCCTATTGGTTCACCGAAGGCGAGATCGCCAAGCAAACCGCGGAAGAGCTGGGATATTCGGCCAATGTCGCGGCCCACAAGGGTGACACGAATGCCGAAAGCACATTGGTGGACACCGCCATCACGAATAAATCGGTCGCGATCATCCTTGACCCGGCCAATGCCGATGGCTCAGTTGGCGCGGTCAAGAAAGCCGTCGATGCAGGCATTCCCGTCTTTCTGGTGAATGCCGAAATCAACCAAGAGGGATTGGCAAAATCGCAGCTGGTTTCCAACAATGCGCAAGGCGCGGCGATGGGTGCGCAGCAATGGGTTGAATCGGTCGGGGACAGCGGCGACTATGTCGAACTGTTCGGCAACCCCTCTGACAACAATGCCGCGACCCGTTCGAACGGATATGAAACCGTGCTGACGCAATATCCCGACCTGAACAAGGTGGGCCAAGAGGTCGCGAACTGGGACCGCACGCAGGGCTATCAAAAGATGCAGTCGCTGCTGCAGGCCAATCCCGACATCACCGGTGTCATTTCGGGCAATGACGAAATGGCCCTAGGCGCCATTGCCGCCCTGAAAGAAGCCGGAAAGCTGGATCAGGTCAAGGTCGGCGGTTTCGACGGGTCCCCTGATGCGGTCGATGCCGTCAAGTCGGGCGAGATGCAATACACTGTCCTTCAGCCGGTTGCCGTCTTCTCTGAGGCCGCGGTTCGCCAGGCCGACAATTTCATCAAGACCGGTGAAACCGGCGCTGATTCAGAAAAGCAATTGTTCGACTGCCTGCTGATCACCGAAGACAATGTTGACCAATACAGCGCAGCCTTCGTGCTGGATCAGTAACACCGCAAAAGCGGGCGCGGCCTTGGGGTCGCGCCCATTCGTTTGAATTGACATCACATGCGTCACGCGATGATCGCCATCGACCCACTCCGGTCGGATGGATGGAACATCATTGCCTGACTGCAAATCATACGACCATCGGACGCAAGGACCAGGCACCATGCCCCTGCTACTCGGCATCGATAATGGCCTGACCGTAACCAAAGCGGTCATCTTTGACGAAAAGGGCAATGTCCTGTCACTTGCCCGCCGCAGGGTGCCCCAATCAATGCCGCACCCCCGTCATGTCGAACGCGACATGCGAGAGTTATGGAAACAAACGGCTGCCGCAATCGCCGAGGCCATCTCGACCTGCCCGGTTGCCGCAACCGAAATCGTAGCGGTCGCGGCAACCGCTCATGGTGATGGTCTGTATCTGCTTGATGCCGCTCATTGTCCGCTGGGTCCGGGAATATTGTCACTGGACAGCCGCGCCGCCGACGTCGCAGATCAATGGGAACAGGATGGAACAGCACGCATCGCCCTGGAAAAGACCGGGCAGACGCCCCATGCCTCGGCCCCTTCGGCGTTGCTGGCTTGGATCCGCAAGAACGAACCTCAGCGATTTGAACAGATTGCCCATGTGCTGGCCTGCAAAGACTGGTTACGTTTTTGCCTGACCGGAAAGATTGCCACGGACCTGACCGAGGCCAGCACCTCTTTTACCAATGTCGCGACACAGCATTACGATGACGAAATCCTGCCGATCTTCGACCTGGAGGAATTGGCCGGCACTTTGCCGCCGGTCCTTGCCCCTGCATCGATTGCCGGACATGTCACCGCCGATGCTGCGGCCGCAACCGGATTGCCAGAAGGGACGCCCGTCGCTGCCGGTCTGCATGATGTGACCGCCTCATCGCTTGGCTCCGGAGGCTATGGAACGGATCGTGTTGCCATCGTCGCCGGCACCTATTCGATCAATGAAACCGTCTCACTAAGGCCGCGCACGGACAAACGCTGGTTCTGCCGCAATGGCTTGACCCGTGGAGAATGGAACAACATGTCCATCTCGCCCGCATCCGCAGCGAATTACGATTGGTTTCTGGATACTTATTGCCAACATGAAAAGCGGGCGGCCGAAGATGCAGGGCGATCTTTGCATGTAGATATTATTCCAGAAATCCAAAAAGCTATGGAAAGTCCATCAACCGCAATCTTTCATCCCTTCCTGTTTGGCTCGCCGATGGGACCACATGCAAGCGGCGCGCTCTTCGGGTTGCGTGGCTGGCAGGATCGGGGACAGACCCTGCGTGCCGTGATCGAGGGCATCGCCTTCAATCACCGCATTCACGTCGACGCCCTGCGCGACGGCTTTGCCCCGCAGAAAGCAGTTCTTACCGGAGGAATATCCCGTAGCAGTCTGTTTTCGCAGCTATTTGCCGACGCGCTTGGAATCCCCATCGAGGTAAGCGCGACGGATGAAGCCGCAGCATGGGGGGCTGCCCTCTGTGCAGGCGAAGCCGTTGGCCTGTTTGCACGATGCACGGATGATCCACGAAATTTGGCTGACCTGACCACCACCTACACCCCGGACCCGCATCAAAGCGAGGCGCTGGCCCAACGCTATCGCGTCTTTATGGAACTGGCTGAAGCCCTGCAGCCCATCTGGCCCCGCATCGATGCCCTGGAAGGAACCGCATGATGAGCGAAATCCGCGATCTCGACGTGCTGATCATCGGCGCGGGCATCAACGGCGCGGGTCTGTTCCGGGATCTGTGCGAACAGGGTCTGAACTGCGTCATCACGGACAAGGGGGACTTCGGCGGCGGCACGTCATCCGCCCCATCCAGGCTAATACATGGCGGAATTAAATACTTGGAAACCGCAGAGTTAGGACTTGTTTCTCAGTCTACGCTTGAACGCAATTTGCTACTGAAGAATGCGCCTCATCTGGTCAAGCCTCTACCCACCGTCATCCCGATATTCTCTTGGCTCAAAGGCATTCCAGCTGCGCTGCGAACGTTGATCGGCTCGACGACGGCACCGCGCAGCCGCGGCGCCGTGCTGATGAAAATCGGGATGATGATGTATGATTTTTACGGAAGACGTCATCGGGTGATGCCCCGGCACCAAATCTGGTCCAAGGCCCGCGCCCTGAAGGAAATTCCGCCCCTGACATCTCGGATCGTTGCTGCGGGTCAGTATTACGACGCCACGGTCACCCAGCCCGAGCGACTGGTCTGGGAACTGGTCGCTGATGGTCTGCGTGCGAACACCGATGCGACGGCCCTGAACTATACGCATATCGCCGCGACAGATGGCGAAATCATTCACCTTGCTACACCCGAAGGTAAAATCGCGCTACGACCACGCGTCGTGGTGAATGCGGCCGGGCCATGGATTGATCGGGTCAACGCACAACTTGGCGCATCTTCACATCTGATCGGCGGAACCAAAGGATCCCACATTCTGTTGGACCACCCGGAGCTGATCCGTGCCCTCAAAGGCCGGATGATCTATTTCGAAGCCGATGATGGGCGTATCTGTCTGGTTTTCGACTATCTCGGCCGCGCGCTGGTTGGCTCGACGGACATTCGCGCCGATGACCCCGACAAGGTGAGATGCGAAGATCACGAAGTCACCTATTTCATGTCAGCGCTGCGCAGCTTGTTGCCGGGCCTGAGCTTTGACGACAGTCAGATCGTCTATGCCTATTCCGGCATCCGCCCCCTGCCTGCCAGCGACGGAACTGCCCCCGGCCTGATAAGTCGCGACCATTCCGCCCCGGTCGCCCCGCGTGACGCAGACCGGCAATGGCCGATCATATCGCTGGTTGGCGGCAAATGGACCACGTTTCGCGGATTTTCCGAAGAAGTTGCGGATATGGTTCTGGATCTGATTGAATCCAAACGATTGATCAGCACCCAGAACCTGCCGATCGGAGGCGGCCGCGACCTGCCCGCGCAAGACCAGCGCGAAAACTGGATTGCCCGGCTTTCCCAAGCGACCGGAGCGCACCCGAAGCGAATAGATCAACTGCTGTCACGATATGGCAGTACGGCTGCCCAAATTGCCGCGGCCGAGGGGGAAACCCCCGTCATGCTGGAAGACGCAATCGATTTCAGTCACGCTGAGCTGGCCTGGATCACCGGGCATGAACAGGTCCGGGATCTGCAAGACCTTGTGATGCGGCGCACCCCATTGGCCGTTACAGGAAGTCTATCGATTAGAGATATTAACAATATTTCAATTATTTGCGCAAATATTCTAAAATGGGATGACCGTCAGAGGCAAGATCAATTGGACCGGACTATCGAACATCTTGATAGCCGCCACAGGACAGGGATTGCGAGACGGTGAAGTAACACACTGCCGCCATTAATTCACCTCGGAACGGCGCGGCGCTCCTTCACTATTGCGCGCTTGTGCGGGGGTCATACCTGTCCATTCATGAAATGCACGATAAAATGAGTTCGGGTCCTGATACGCCAGCAAAAAGCTGGTTTCCTCGGTGCTCAGCTTCCGGTCCCGCAGATAGATCAACGAAAGTTCCGCGCGCGTTTCATCCAGCACATGGCGAAAGGTCGTGCCTTCGTCCTTCAACCTGCGCTGCAGGCTGCGCTTGCTGATTCCAAGTCGGGACGCGACCTGCTCGGCCGAAATCTGCCCTGTTGGCAGCAATTCGGTCAACACTCGTCGCACGCGCGGGACGAAGGCCGCGTCTGCTTGCGCGTTGCGTAGCCGCGATGTCAGTTCGGTCGCCACCAGTTGATAGAGATCCGCATCGGCCGAAATCAATGGCCGCCGCGCATCCTCCATCGCAAAGGTCAGCACCGCGTGCGCCCCCTGCGTGATCGGCGCCGCGACAAAGCTCTGATAGGCTGGCGTCACAAAAGTTGCCCCCGGCAGCGTAACCCCAAGCGGTTGCACGGGATGCGCGGTAAAGGCACGGGCGAAATCCAGAAAAAAGGCAATCTCGCTTGCGGCCATGATTTCGGGAATAGGCTGCGACACCACACTTTCAAATCGAACCGAGAAACTGTTGGCGGTTTCGATAAAGTCCAGGCGGATCGGCGCAATCAACGCCTTGAATACCTGCAAGCGGTTCAATCCGGTATAGATATCGGGACTGGATGAACATGCCAGAAGCGCAGGTTGGAACGGTCCTTTTGACGCCCCTTGCCCCAAGGCCAGCGGAAGTTCGGGATGATCGCTTTCCTCGGCCAACGCAGACCACAGCCTGAAATAACCCGCGGCATCGACCCCCCGTGCGTGTCCGTTCGCTTCGAGGTCCAGATACGCCGCATCCAGCCCGCAACGCGCCAGAACACGCGCCGGCGAAATACCCAGAATGCTGCAACTGTGCCTGATCCCTGCCGCGATCTTGTATAGTCTGTTCTCGACCATTGCTGTCCCTTCCATGGTCTCGGCAGGCTGTGACCCCTGTCACCGATCGTTAGTGATTTGACGTGTTCCGCAAGTTCCGCCCGATATAGTTTCGGGCTAATATGGTTTCCAGTCAGCGAAACGGACAAGCGCGCTGGTCTGGTTCGGCTTGCAGCATGTGCATGTCATTTGCGGACCCTAACCAACCCTGCGCGCCGTCCCAGCCAGCTTCAGGAGGTCCGATGGACTATACAGTCAAGATCAACGGCGCAACGCGGCAGGTTGCGGCAGAACCCGGAACGCCCCTTTTGTGGGTCATCCGCGACGAATTGCGCCTGACCGGCACCAAATTCGGGTGCGGCGTTGCATCTTGCGGCGCCTGCACGGTTCATCTGGACGGGGAACCGGTGCGATCCTGCCAAACCTATATCGAGGACATCGAAGACGCCGAGATCACCACCATCGAAGCTGCAGCAGATGACCCTGTCGGCGCAGCCGTCCAGCAAGCCTGGGGTGAGCTGGATGTGGTGCAATGCGGATACTGCCAATCCGGGCAGATCATGTCGGCCATTGGGCTGCTGCGCGAGACTCCGAAACCCGACAGCACCCAGATCAACGATTACATGTCGGGAAATGTCTGTCGCTGCGCCACCTATCAACGTATCCGGGCCGCTGTTCAGCGCGCTTCGGAAATTCTGGAGGGCTGAAGATATGACAACCCTGTCCCGTCGCGGATTCCTGCAGACAGCCGTTGCCTCCGGCGCCGTCCTGACCCTGGGATTCACACCCAGAGGGGCGCTGGCGCAAGCTGCGCAAACACAGCAATTGACGCCATTTCTGAAGGTCGCAGGTGACGGCACGGTCACCGCGATTGTCAAGCATCTCGAAGGTGGCCAGGGCGCGGCAACCGGCCTGAGCACGCTTATCGCCGAAGAACTGAACATGCAGCTGACCGATATTCGGTTCGAGATGGCTCCGGCAAATGCGGCTGTTTACAACAACCTGCTATTCGGTCCCGTTCAGGCAACCGGCGGTTCGACCGCAATGGCCAACTCTTTCATGCAGTATCGCACCGCCGGTGCCGCTGCTCGCGAAATGCTGATCGCAGCCGCCGCACAGCAATGGTCGGTGGCCCCGGAAAGCCTTGCGCTGAAAGAGGGCATCATCTCGGGGGATGGAAAATCCGTCTCGATCGGAGAGCTGGTCGGTGACGCCGCCAAGATGGATGTGCCTGCCGAGCCGACGCTGAAGGATCCATCCGAATGGACCCAGATCGGCAACCCCCAGCGGGCGCGCCGCGACAGCAGCGACAAGATCAATGGTCAGGCCATGTTCAGCATGGATGTCCATCTGGATGGCATGTTGGTCGTCGCGATCAAGCGCACCCCGCGGATGGGGGGCGTCGTGATCTCTTTTGATGATAGCGCCGCGAAAGACATCAACGGTTTCGACCATGCCGCCACCCTGCCAAACGGCGCGGGCGTCGCGGTCTATGCCAGAAACACATGGGCGGCGTTTCAGGCACGTGATGCATTGAGCGTCGAATGGGATTTCAGCAAGGCCGAAGCCCGCGGATCAGACGAAATTCTTGCCGACCTGCGTATGCAGCTGGATGGCGAACCGGACTATAATGTCAACAATGCCGATCAGGCCGCCGTTGCTGCCACGATTGATGGCGCCGCCACGACATTGTCCCAGGAATTTTACTTTCCGCTTCTGGCTCATTCCCCCATGGAACCGATCAACGCGACGATCGAACCACTGGAAAACGGCGGAGTGCGGTATCATGATGGTGCGCAGGGTCCCACCGCAAACCAGATGGTCGCGGCGCAGATACTTGAGATTTCACCTGAACAAGTCGAGGTCAAGTCACTGTATGCCGGGGGGTTTTTTGGTCGCCGGCTGAATGGTGGATCCGATTACCTTGTCGAATTGACCATGGCCTATGCATTGACCGACCGCACCCGCCCGGTCAAGCTGGTCTGGTCGCGCGAAGACGACGTAACAGGTGGCTGGTATCGCCCGATGGCGCTGCACCGGGTGCGTGTCGGGCTGGATGATGCGGGCAAGATCATCGGATGGGAACATCATGTTGCCACGCCGTCGATCTTCAAGGGTTCTCCGTTCGAAGAGGCGATGGTTCGTGACGGTGTCGACAGTTCCAGCATCGAAGGTATCGCGGACGGGCCCTATACCATCCCCGGTATGGCGCTGATGCTGTCGGATGCCAAAAAGGCAACCACGGTGAACTGGTGGCGGTCGGTCGGGCACAGCCATACAGCATATGTGATGGAGGTCATGATGGACCTTGCCGCCGAGGCCAGCGGCATCGATCCGGTCGAATTTCGACTGAACCATCTTGACCAGAACAGCGATGATGGATCGCGCGCCGCGCAGGTTCTGAAACTCGCCGCGGAAAAGGCCGGATGGGCGCAGCAAGGGGACGGTCGCAGCCTTGGCGTTGCGGTTCATAAATCCTTCAACACCTATATCGCCGAGGTCTGTGAAATCTCGACACCCGACGACACGATCAGGATCGACAAGGTGACGGCTGCCGTCGATTGCGGAATCGCGGTCAACCCGGATGTCATCAAAGCGCAGGTCGAAGGGGCGATCGGCTGGGGGATGGGCCACGCGATGCGCGGCGAAATCACGCTGGACAAGGGCGAAATCGTTCAGTCGAACTTTCCCGATTATGAACCTTTGCGGATCGCGGATATCGGGGCGATTGACGTTCATATCGTTCCCTCGGCCCTGCCCCCTTCGGGGATCGGAGAGCCGGGAACCCCGCCTGCCGCTCCGGCGTTGGCAAATGCCATCGCACGCGCGACGGGTCAGCGCATCACTGAATTGCCAATGATCTCATCGACGGATTTCTATCTGTGACCGCCTGTCGTCCTTGTTGAAATCGGGCCTTTCCGGGCTTCTTGCCTGCGGGAAGGTCCACCGCACCACGTCACCTCTGGCCGTAAGGTCAGTCAAGCCACCGGAAACCGGTCAGATCATGCCCCTTGCTGCACGCGCCACCATCGGCACAAGCCCGTCCTTGCCTCAGATCCCCGCCGCAGAGGCGTGGCCCGTTCTGGCCGAACTGGCCAAGGCCGGAGGCGTGTTGGCAATGCTGACAGGTATCGAGGGGCGTTTTTATCGGCCAATCGGCGCGATGATGGCAATCCTGCCGGACGGACGCCAGGTTGGTCAGTTGTCGGGCGGTTGCGTCGAAGGCGATATTGCGCTGCACGCGACCCAGCTTGTCAAAACCGGACAGGGCAAGACATTGCGCTATGGCGCGGGTTCGCCCTATTTCGACATTCGGCTGCCCTGTGGATCCGGAATCGAGGTTTCCTTGCTGCGGGTCACGCCCGCGCAAATCGAACCGGCGCTTTGCAATCTGGCGCAGCGACACCCGACGACGCTTTCACTTGGCACCTTGCCTCCGGTGCAGCTTCAACCGGAAATCCGGATCTTGGTATTTGGCGAAGGCGAAGAAACCCGCTGCTTTCAAACGCTGGCGCAATCTGCAGGATATGATGTCGTTCTGGCGGCAAAGCCGGATCCTGCAACCATTGACAGCTTTACCGCAATCGCCCTGTTCTTTCACGACCACAGCCGCGAAATCGCAATTCTGGAACAAGCCGTGAAATCACCCGCATTCTGGATTGGCGCGCAGGGAAGTCGATTGTCGCAGCAGCGGCGTCTGGACAGCCTGCGGTCACGTGACATCCCGGAACCAGCGCTAATGCGGATTCACGGCCCCATCGGGTTGATTTCTCAGGCGCGGGATCCGCGCGTCCTGGCGATCTCGGTTCTGGCGGAAATCGCGGCGGCGCAGCCATGA
This sequence comes from Paracoccus onchidii, assembly GCF_028294535.1. GTDB lineage: Bacteria > Pseudomonadota > Alphaproteobacteria > Rhodobacterales > Rhodobacteraceae > Paracoccus > Paracoccus onchidii. The sequence continues at coordinate 211,840 of NZ_JAQBIE010000002.1, forward strand.
CCTCTGTTGCGGTGCTTCTGGCGGCGGGCAAGTCCAGCCGCTTTGGCCGCACTGATAAACTGCGGGCTGAAATTTCGGGAACCGCGATCCTGACCCATAGCGCGAACAATCTGGCGAAATGCGGGGCTGATGCCTTGATTGCGGTCATCTCGGACCCGGCGCTTGCCCCGTTGCTGCCTGCCGGTTTTCAGATCGTGACAAGCCACGGCCAGCAATCGGACAGCTTGCGCGCCGGCATTGCCGCGGCCCGCGATCTGGGTGCGACCAGATGCCTGATTGCGCTTGCCGATATGCCATTCGTCACCGCCGAACTTTTGAAGCGCGTTCTGGCGGCGGCCAACCCCGAAGCCCCCAGCGCGGCCAGTGTTGACAAGGGGCCGATGCCACCGGCTTGCTTTACCTCGGCGCATTTTGATGCGCTGGGTCAGATCAGCGGGGATCGTGGTGCACGTCAATTATTGTTATCGGCGCCGCGATGCAGTCTTGTACCAGCCTCTGCCGAATGCTTGCGCGACATTGACACGGTGGCGGACCTGATCGCCTGCCGCGCACCCTAGGCGCCTATCACCCCTGCGGCGTCATTGCCTTGCGTTGGCGATTGCGTTCGAGCCCGAGACGGCGTTCGCGAAGAATGATCAGAATGCCGGCAAGGATGACGATCCCCGCACCGGTCAGGACAACCGCCGTCGGTGCCTCGCCGAAGACATACCAACCGATCGCGATCGCAAGGATCATCGACACATAGTCGAACGGGGCAATCAGCGACGCATCCGCATAGCGATAGGCCGAGGTCAGCAAAATTTGCCCGACACCGCCCAGAAGCCCCATGGTGACAAGCAGGGCAAAGGTCTTTGGCGTCGGGACTGCCCATCCGAAGGGCAAGGTCATCAATCCCAGAACGGACGAGGTTACCGAAAACCAGAAAACGATCGCCGAGGTCCGTTCTTCCACGACCAGCTTGCGAATGAAGATCTGGGCCAGAGCGGCGCATGACGCCCCGCCCAACGCCACCACGGCCCCAAGCGTGCGCAACAGATCGTCACCCGTCCCCTCACCCGCCAGCAACTGGGGTGACAACACGATCAGCACACCCACAAGCCCCATGGCGACCATGCCAAGGCGGAATATCCGTACATTTTCCCCCAGGAACATAGCCGCGAAGATCACCACCAACAGTGGTGCCGCATAACCGATCGCCGTGGCCTCGGGAAATGGCAAGAGCGCGAGTGCCCAGAAATTCAACGCCATGGCGGCCGTGCCGACGATCCCACGATAGAAATGTCCCATTGGACGGAACGTGCGCAGGCCAACGCGCATCTCGCCCCGCATCACAAGCCACAGCAAAATGACCGGCAACGCAAAGAAAGAGCGGAAAAAGACTTGTTGGCCGGGGGGAATTCCCAATCCGCCATCCGACGTTGTTTTCACCAGTGCCGCCATCACGGTGAACACCGTGACGCTGCTGCATTTCAACAGGATACCGCGAATCGGTCTTTGGGGCTGTGTCTCCATATCCCTTCATCTCTAGCCTCGGCACCCGGCAAGCGCGACCTTTTTGTCGCGCCCTGCCTGCCAAACTGGTCAGCGCGCTGGCGATGGTTGGAATTTTCTGGATTCCGGCACGGCCCACCTCTTAGGACTTTGCGCAGGCCATATTGCCCGGACATGCCGGGAGGTCAGGTTTTCAGCCACTGCACGGGATAGGCCATGGGCATGTCAGTATCATTCATCAGCGTGCCACGCGCATCGCGCATTCGCGAATATGCGCGTGCATCGCTGGTCGGCACGGGCATGATCATCATCACCGCGCTTGCGCCCCCCCGCGCACATGCTCTCGAAATCGGCAATGAACTCAGCTTTTCGGTCGAACGGCAGGCCAAGGGGGTGTTGTCGATGATGGGCATTTCCGCCATCCCGGATTCCACCTCCAGCAGCCTTCAGCTGCGCGGAAATATCGCGCGCGGCTCTCGGGCCGAGTTCGGCTCGTCTCAGCTTAGCGGCGGATTCACATTCAGTGATGATTTCCCGCTCTATCTGGAAGGATCAATCGGCTATAACCGATATAATCCCGACCTGCTGCTGACAGAGGAAGGAGAATCCGCGCGGTTGCGACCGAAATGGACCGGCATCGCGGCGACAGGCGGCATCGGCTGGGATTTCAAACTGACCGAGACCCTGAAGATCCGCCCTATCCTGAACCTGACCTATGGCAAGGTCATCACCGATACGCAGGTCGTGGCGCAATTTATCGCCAACCATATCGGCAATGAAGATGCGCGGTATCTGCGTGAAGGAGGGCTGACAGTCGGCGGCTATGGCGGGTCGCTGGCGCTGGTCTATAACCAGCAATGGAAAAATGGTGCCGAGGCCGACGCGGTGCTGCGCTATACCGATATCCACCTGAAACCCATCGGCGGCGACAAGGATGTCATTGCATCGGCCGATGCACGTTCGCTGGCGCTGTGGTCGCGCTGGCGACAGCCCAACTCGTTGCGGGCCTTCGACAATCCGATGCGCACGGTCTATGAATTTTCGGCCTCGTGGCTGGCGGGCGATCAGGGCGAAATCCTGCATACCGACTGGCTGGCGCAGATCGGCGTCGGACTTGAGGTCAACACCACCAAGACCAAGCTTCCCTGGATCACCGAGGGGCGCGTTGTGCTGCGCTACACGATGGGTGAAAATCTGAACGGCTACGGGATCGGGTTGGCGGTCAGCTTCTGACGGGTTGCCGGCAGGTTGCGCTGGCCGACACTAAATGTTCGCGCAACCGTCATATCGGTGACACAAGCGCACGCCATGCCCCCTTGAATCCAACATCAAGGGCAATCCATGTCGGTCAAACTTTTTTCAGCAGTCTCGGTCCTGGCCCTGCTGGCCACGCCATCCTTCGCCAACAGCTTCAACCGCATCGCGACATTTCCCGTGCTTGCCAATATGGGCGCGGATGAAGACCGCAGCCGCGAAACATCGGCCGAGATCATCTCGGTCTCGGATGATGGCAACACGCTGATCTATACCGACAGTCCGCTTGGCGGGGTCGGGCTGATCGACATCACCGATGCCGAAAACCCCAAGCCCTTGGGCCATATCGCGCTGCAGGGCGAACCCACCACGGCCTATATCATCGGCGACAAGGCGATTGTCGGCGTCAACACCTCTGACAGCTATACGGCCCCTGCCGGACGGATCGCGGTGATCGATCTCGCATCTGCAACCGAGATCGGTTCCTGCGATCTGGGCGGGCAGCCGGATTCCGTGGCTGTCGCGCCCAATGGCAGCTTTATCGCCGTCGCCATCGAGAACGAGCGTGACGAGGATCTGGGTGATGGCGGCCTGCCCCAGATGCCTGCGGGTTTCGTGGTCAAGATGCCCGTCTCGGCTGAAGGTGTCGCCTGTGACGCGCTGCAAAAGATCGACCTGACGGGCCTGGCCGAGATCGGCGGCCAAGATCCCGAACCCGAATTCGTCGATATCAACGAGGCCGGCGAGATCGTCGTGACGCTGCAGGAAAACAACCATATCGTGGTGATCGGCCCAGACGGCGCAGTCACAAGCCATTTCTCAGCGGGCAAGGTCGCGCTGGACGGGATTGACACGCGCAGCGATGGGCGGTTGCGCTTTGATGAATCCCCTGCCCCCATGCTGCGCGAACCCGATGGGGTGCGCTGGATCGACAACGATCATTTCGCGACGGCCAATGAAGGTGACTGGAATGGCGGTAGCCGCGGCTTCACCATCTTCAACAAGGATGGCACCGTGGTCTATGATTCCGGCAATACGCTTGAACATGCGATCATCCAGATCGGGCACTATCCCGAAAAACGTTCGAAGTCCAAAGGCGTCGAGGTCGAGAATATCGAATTCGCCCGCTTCGGAGAGACCCCCTATCTTTTCGTGGTGTCGGAACGTGCCTCGGTCGTCGGTGTCTATGACCTGACCGATCCGACCGCACCCGAACTGGTGCAACTGCTGCCCTCTGGCATCAGCCCCGAAGGCGCGGTCGCGATCCCCTCGCGCAATCTTCTGGCCACCGCCAACGAGGCCGATCTGGGCGAGGATGGTGCCGCACGCGCCCATGTCATGCTTTACAGCTTGCAGGAATCCGAACCGGTTTACCCGATGCTGACATCCAAGGGCGCTGACAGCCTGATCGGGTGGGGTGCGCTGGGGGCGCTGACAGCAGTGGGCGATCAGCCGGGACAGCTGGTTGCGGCCTCGGACAGCGTCTATTCGATGATGCCCTCGCTCTATCATATCGATGCAAGCCAGACCCCGGCCCGGATCACGGCCCAGACCGTCATCACACGCGGCGGCGAAGCGGCGCAGAAGCTGGATATCGAAGGCGTGACCAGTGACAATGAGGGCGGTTTCTGGCTGGCCATCGAAGGCAATGCGGCAAAGCTGGTGCCCCATGCCATCGTCCATGTCGATGCGCAGGGCGAGATCACCCGTGAAATCGCCTTGCCTGACGAAGTGCTGGCCCATCAGCGCCGCTTTGGGGCCGAGGGCATCGCATTGGTCGGACAGACGCTTTGGATCGCGATGCAGCGTGAATGGGGCGACGATCCTGAAGGTCAGGTCAAGCTGCTGGCCTATGATCTTGAAAACGAAAGTTGGGGCGGCCTGCGCTATCCGCTCGAAGAAAAGGGCGTGGGCTGGGTCGGTCTGTCTGAAATCGCCGTGAAAGGCGACCATGCCTATGTGATCGAGCGCGACAACCAGATCGGCAAGGCCGCTGCGCTGAAAAAGATCTTTCGGGTCGCCTTGTCCGACATGCAGCCGGCGGCGCTGGACGGCGATCTGCCCGTCGTTGCCAAGGCCGAGGTCCGCGACCTGCTGCCGGAACTGACATCGCTGACCAATGGCTATGCCGTCGACAAGGTCGAGGGGCTGGCATTCGATGCGGCGGGCGATGCCTGGGTCGTGACCGACAATGACGGCGTTGATGACAGCTCGGGCGAGACATTGTTCTGGAACCTCGGTCAGATCGACTGATCCCGCGCCGGTCGAAAAACAGAAAGGCCCGGTAGGAAACCGGGCCTTTTTCGTATCTTGCGATGATCGCAGGGATCAGAAGTCGACAGTCAGACCCAGCGTCGCGGTGCGACCCGGCGCATAGAGCGGATAGACATCGCGCGGGCTGTATTGAACATAGCTGCTGCGCTCGTAATAGGTTTCGTCAAGCAGGTTATCCACGGTGAAATGGACAACGACATTGTCGAAACGCTCGGGGCGCCATTCGGCATAGGCGTTCAGCACCGTGTAGGACGAATGATCCTCGAACCCGGCCTCGGTCAGGTAATCGCCGTCCAGCGTGCCCGCCCATTCCAGCGTGCCGCCGACCGTCAGGTTATATTGCGGCAGTTCCTGATCGACATACAGCGTCGCCATGTCTCCGATCGGCATGACCGTTCCACCATTTGGCAGGACATCTTCGCCATCCTGGGTGACATCGGCCTTGGTATAGCTGGCGCCGATACGGCCCGAGCCCCAGCTATAGCTGCCCTGCAGGGTGACACCCTTGCTGCGGTATTCATCGGCGTTGGTCAGCATGCCGGCGGCCACGTCATATTCGCCCAGACCATCCAGACGGGTATCGAAGAAGGTCAGATTACCGGTCCAGTTGTCCTGAGCCGCGTTCAGGCCGACCTTGACGTTTTCGGCGGTCGCGGGTTCGAAATCGGGATCGGTGACGAACGCATCATCACGTGCATGCAGCAGCCCGTATTCGCCGACATCATAGCCCAGCCAGGTGTTGGACGCGCCCGCGAAAACCTCGAACCCAGGGGCGAATTCATAGGATGCGGTGCCGTTCACGCTGATGCCCTGATCGGTCAGGCGACGGTTGTTCCAATCGGTGAACTTGCTTTGGTCGACGCGCAGACCTGTCGACAGGTCGATCCCGTTCTCGAAGGCAAAGCGCCCCTGGATGAAGGTGCCGATCTGCTGGGTTTCCATATTGCGGAGGCCCGGCGCAAGATCGCCATAATTGTCGATCTGGTAATCGGTGCTGTTGAAATCCACCCCGGCCGTCACGGTGCCTGCACCCAGCGTGAAGGTGTTCTGCATCAGGCCGCCAAAGACATTGCTTTCCAGATCCATGTCGCCATTGATCGGACGGCCACTTTCGACGGTGGCATAGTTCGGACGCCAGTATTCGTCGCGGCTGACATACAGCATCGCTTCGGGGTCCCACAAATCGGTGGGGGCGACTTCGGTGTATTTCAGGCTGAACGTATTGCGCGACACTTCCAGCGGATAGGTGTCCGTGCTGCGCCCAAGATCCATGTTCATCTTGATGACGCGGTCATCGTCATCCTTGCTGTATTCATAGGCCAGTTCGACGCGATGGCCTTCGAATTCATACCCGACCTTGGCCAGCGCCCCTTGCGTCGCCGGCGCGGTTCCCGGCAATGTGTAACCATCACCGTTCTCGTAATCATCGCCATCGGCGGTGTGGATCATCGCGAACCAGTCGAAACCTTCATAGACGCCGTATCCGGCCAGATCGGCGGAAACACCGCGCCCGTTGCTGCCATATGACAACCCGACGCGACCACCCTGCGTGCGCCCGTCATCCAACAGGTCACGCGCGCCGACCGTTTCATAGCGAACCGCCCCGGCCGCTGCGCCGAAACCGGCATCCGCGGCGGCTGCACCGGCTTCGACCTCGACCGATTTCAGGAATGCAGGATCAATCACGTTCGAGCCGGTATGGTGCCAGCTGGTCACACCCTGCGGCACGCCGTCAACTGTCACGGCAAGGTTCGACTGCTCCATGCCGAAGACATGGATGCGCTTGGACGGACCGGCCCCACCCGAAACTGTGATCGCGGAATCGCGCGCGAACAGCTCGGACACATCCGCAGGTTGCATTCGCTCGATGTCTTCCGAGGACACCACTACACCGCCGGTCGCTTCGACGTTTTCCTGTCCGTTTGCGATAAGGGTAATCGGATCAAGTGTGATCGTCCCCGGTATCTGCGAGATCTGCAAATCTTGCGCCATCAGCGCAGTGGACATTGCCATCAGCGAAACCCCGGCCAGGGGCATCACGCGTCGAAGCGTCATTTCGGTCACCCAATTATGAATTCCAGTATCCGCCCCCTAGGAGCATAAACGCTGGAATCCAAGTATTTTACTTGGGAATAAACTCCGTATGAAATCTCTGTTGCATATATATCGCAGTATTTCTGTCAGGTTTCGATGGCCAGGCTGGTCGCCCCGGTTTCATTGATGTGCCACCAAAGAAAAAAGCTGCCTCTGGGGCCAAGCAACTGCAAGTAATCGGGGGTGAAGGCGCGCAGCGAATAGCGGTCCATTGTTTGGCCGTGCTGCATGTTCATCGGCATAGCCTTGTAAGCAGCTTCCTTGGCACAAAACAGGATTGTCAGAAATTTTTCTCTTGAAATACAATCTGGTCTAAAGCCGTCATCACCCGGCGCCTGTATGATTGGCGCAAGCAGCGTGGCCTCGTCGTTATCGAAGACGCATTGCCTGTCCACGCCAATCCGCCGAAACCTGGTCGAGACGGCGGCGACCGCCCCTAACCGATCATGGCTAATCGACCCTGCAACCCCGGCAGGCCAATGGATGGGAAGCTTCGTTGCGTTTGTGTCGGCCGATCTTCCAATCTGTTCCAGCGCGCGCATCGCGCATAACCTGCCCGACATCCAATCGCGCCGGCGTCGGAAACCCGCCCGGCTCAGTTGCGACGGCACGCATATCCTGCGCACCGGCTGAATCGTTTCTGATACCAGAAAGCTGTCCTGGGCCACGTCCCTCAGCTGCGCATAATCCAATTCCGCCCAGACAATGCCGGCAATTGCGAACGGTATCCGGGTGTTGATCTTTACGGCACGCATCGGCCTGACCTGTTGGTGGAATCATGATGACGGCGAAGTTCCGCGCCCCACCCTATATATCCGAGTTTTTTAGTTGACTATATCTGAGGTTGCAGATTATTCCCGCCAGAAGTTGCGGTTCCCTCCGTGGCGCGGGTTGCACAGCGCGTCGAAAGACCCTTTGCAGCCCGCTCTCTGATCACGCTGTGCATGTCGCACAGCCATTGGACAGCCAGCCTCGGCCAGCAAGTCCGGCGTTTATAAATGTCGAATGACAGGCTGAAGGGCTTATCCATGAACATTCCGCTTCATGATGCACAGCAATATGCAAGCGCCACCGACCGTGGGCATTTCCGGTTCTGTGGGCCAACCGGACATGTTGCCGCCGCAGGCGCCCCCATCCCGTTGCAACAGGGCACGGCACAGACGCTTGAACAACGCCTGTCCGACGCGTTCGCCGATAGCGATGACGATGCCCTGATCGGCGGCGCCATGCCGTTTCATCGCAGCGACCGGGACTGTTTGTGGCTTTCGCGTTCTTGCAATCGCGGCATGTGGAACACAGAGCGGGATCAGGCATGCGCCGTCGCCGAGCGTATATGGGCAGAACCCGGCATTGCCGATTATGCAGCCGCGGTATCAGATGCCCTCCAGATCATGGAACAGGATACCGGCCGGGCCGATGCCCTGCGCAAGATCGTGTTGGCAAGGGTGCTGAAAGTGCGGACCCGACACCCGATTTCATTGGATGCATTGCTGTCGCGCCTGGCAATCGATCCGGGTACGACAGCATTTCGTGTCGCCCTGCCCGATGACGGGCCGCATCCGCGCGCATTAGTGGGTGCAACCCCGGAACTGCTGTTGGAAAAACAGGGCAAACATATCCTGTCCTATCCGCTGGCGGGTTCAGCGCGACGTTCCCCGGATATGGTCAAGGATTGCAACGCATGTTCGGATCTTGCCCAATCCGACAAGGACCGGCGCGAACATGCCATTGTCGTGGAATATATTCTCGACACGCTTGCGCCATATTGCGAACAGCTGTCCTGCCCTGACGGAACCCGACTGACCTGCACCCGCAGCATGTGGCATCTGGGCACGCGTATCATCGGGCACGTGAAGGACCGCGATGTGCCATCAGCGGTGCTGGCCGCATCATTGCATCCGACACCCGCCGTCTGTGGCCTGCCATGTCAGCGGGCAGATGATTTGATCCGGCAGTTGGAGCCAACTTCGCGCGGCTTTTACGCCGGTGCCGTCGGCTGGACGGCAAAGAATGGCGATGGTGCATGGCATGTGGCCATTCGCTGTGCCGAAATCAGTGATTGCGATGCCACGCTGTTCGCCGGGGCCGGGATCGTCCCCGGATCCGACCCGAAGGCCGAAGCACAAGAGACCGGCAGCAAGTTCGCGGCCCTTTTGCACGCACTTGGCCTGCCTGCCGACACTGCGCTGACCGGGCTGAACTAACCAGAACCCAAGGACCACCTATGGCATTGCCGACCATCGCCGCCTATGCGCCACCTGCCGAACCGTTGCCAGAATCGCGCAGTGATTGGCAATTGCACGCTTCGCGCTGTGCATTGCTGATCCATGACATGCAACGCTATTTCTGTCGTCCATTCCCTGATCAGGGCGCGCCCCTTGCGACCGTCACCGCCAATATCGCGGCGCTTGCAGCAGCAGCGCGGCACGCGGACATTCCGGTCTTTTACACGGCACAAAAGGGCAATCAGTTCCGACCGGATCGAGGGTTGCAAGCCGACCTTTGGGGGCTAGGAATGCAGGCCATCGCCGCACATGAGGACATCTTGCCGGAACTGACCCCGCACGAGGGTGATATCGTTCTGGTCAAGCATCGCTACAGCGCGTTTCAGCGGTCCAATCTTGAACATCTGATGCGCGCGCGAGGGCGGGACCAGCTGATCGTGACGGGAATTTACGCCCATATCGGTTGCCTGTGCACCGCCGCCGAGGCCTTTCAACGCGACATCCAGCCCTTTGCCGCGGCGGATGCGCAGGCCGATTTCAGCAAAGAGCGTCATCTGATGGCCATGGATTGGGTCGCGTCATGCTGTGGGGGCGTGATCTCGACGCAAACTGCCTTGAACACCATGGGGAAATGACATGCAGCTGACAGGTTTCAAAGGCAGGACTGCTGTTGTCACCGGCGCCGCTGGCGGCATAGGTCTGGCGCTGGTTACATTGTTGCGCGCGGCAGGAAGCCTGGTCGTGGCAACCGACCTGACCGCAGCGCTTGCAGACAAGCAAGACGAGGACGGGCTATCATGGCAGGCGCTGGACGTAAGCGATGCAAGCGCGACCGAAACCCTGTTTGCCAAGGCCACACGCGATTTCGGACCAATCGGACTAGTAATTCACGCGGCCGGAACGCTTTCCAATATGCCGATCCTGCAAACGACCCCGCAGGAATGGTCGCGGGTTTCCCGGATCAATAATGACGGCACCTTTCACGTTCTTCGCACGGCCGGTCAGGCGATGTGCCCCCAACGCAAGGGCGCCATCGTCGTCATCGGGTCGAATGCCGGGGGTATTCCACGGCATCGAATGGCCAGCTATGCGGCCTCGAAGGCGGCTGCGGCGATGCTGACACGTTGCGCCGGGTTAGAGCTTGCCGAATTCGGCATTCGTTGCAATCTGGTTGCTCCGGGATCCACCCTGACGCCGATGCAAACGGGAATGTGGGCGGATGAGCGCGGTGCCGAAAAGGTCATCGCGGGGGATCTGGCAACGTTCCGGACAGGTATCCCGCTTGGCAAGCTGGCAACGCCGGTTGATATTGCCCAGGCCGCGATGTTCCTGTTGTCGGATCAGGCGGGCCACATCACCATGGCCGACCTGTATGTTGACGGAGGCGCGACCCTTCGGGCCTGACACCTCGCGCCCTTCATGGCTGCATCCGGGCCTCTATCAACGTCCACCATGCATTGACCGACGGCTCCGCAGCCAGTTCATCAAAGCTGAGCGTTACACCGCGCTGTTCCAGTGTGGCGATCAGCTTCATGACGCCAACAGAATCCAGGCCATACATCATCAGGTTTTCATCCGGACAGATCTCTTCCTCGTCCTCGATGATCGCGACAATCTGCGCGGCAAGCCAGTCGCGGTCGATTGCACGTGATGACAAATCATTCATGGTTTTTCCTTTCGTCAGGCCGTCGCGGTTTGCAATGTGATCCGCAACTGGCGCTTGTCCGTCTTGCCCACCGCAGTCAGCGGCAAACGATCTACAAACCGGAACCGGTCAGGAAGCTTGTAATCCGCGATTCCCAGACCGATCAGATGACGCCGCAGTTCAGAAGCACGCATTTCCCGCCCCGCGACGACAAAGGCACAGCTTTTCTCACCCAGATTTTCATCGGCATATCCGACCAATGCGACTTGGCGGGTGTCGGGATGACGCAGCAAGAGATGCTCAATCTCTTCGGAGGCGATTTTTTCGCCACCCCGATTGATCTGGTCCTTCAACCTGCCAACAACCCGCAGATTGCCGCAAGCTGTGCGCATGACCAGATCGCCACTGTAATAAAAGCCCTCGGCGTCAAATGCCTGGCAATTCTGTTCCGGTGCCCGATAATATCCGCGAAACGTATATGGGCCGCGCACGGCCAGTTGCCCCGGCATCCCTGCCGGAACCGGCTTTCCGGTTTCATCGACGATCTTTACCTCGTCATCGGGGCTGATCGGGCGCCCTTGGGTCGTGAACACGACTTCGTCGGGATCATCCAGACGCGTATAATTGACAAGCCCCTCGGCCATGCCAAAGACCTGCTGCAAGCGGCATCCCAGAACGGTGGGCACCTTGCGTGCAAGCGTTTCAGAGAAGCTGGCTCCCCCAACCAACAAATGCGCCAGTGATGCCGGCGGCCCTTGTTCTTCGGCCAGCTGAACCCAAAGACCAACCGCCGCAGGCACAAGCGCAGCCATGGTGACACCATGACGTGCAATCAGCGCAAAGCAGATATTCGGTTGCGGATTCGGGGCCAGCACAACGGTGCCGCCCGCAAGAAACACGCCAAGCGCGCCAGGTGAACTCATCAGAAAATTATGCGGGGCGGGCAAAGCCACCAACAAGCGCGTCGCCGCAGATACGCCACAGATCTCGTTGCTGGCCCGAACGCTGTAGTCATAATCGTCATGCGTGCGCGGGATCAGCTTTGGGGTTCCCGTGCTGCCACCGGACAGCTGGAAGAACGCCACCTGATCCGTAGGTGTCGGCGCGAAAGCGCAGGTTAGGTTGGGGCCATCGGACAGCCAGGATCCAAGATCCCGATCCGAATTGCCATCGTTCAACATCAACGAAAGCTGGATCGTGCCTTTGGCGATCAACTGTTTATGGAAGCTCTCGTCGGCAAACAACGAATTGGCCCGATCGGCGATCAGCAAGCGTGGACCGATCTGATCTGCATAGGCAGATAATTCTGTTTGACGGTGACTATACAAGGCGTTGACCGGAGCGACCCCGATCTTCATCAGGGCCATGAAAACAACGTAGAATTCTGCGACATTCGGCAGTTGCACCAATGCCGTGTCGCCCTGCCCCAACCCCGCGGCAGCTAGCCGGGCAGCCAGCCTTGAAGCCGTCTGGTCAAATTGCTTGTAGGTAAAGCTCCGCTCACCGCACAAAATGGCAACAGCATCCGGATGTTCCCGCGCGCCCTGTTCTGATACCGCAGAAAGCGGACGCCCCGCCCAATAGCCGCGTTGCCGGTAAAGATCGGCGAAACACTTTGGCCACGGCGTGAATTCTATCATTTTTTCAATACCCTGAGCAGTTCCGTGCCGTTGCAGCGTCCAGTGGCGTAGGCCAGATATTGACGCCACATAATTCTTAAGTATTTTTGTCGGAAATTGTCAATCCGGCACCTGCCGGATCGCGCCACAATTGAACCCGCAAGGCGAAATTCAATGAACCTGCATAGCCCGACAGCCACCTGGCACGATCTGACCCTTGGACAACTGGACTTCTGGCAAGAGGCATGCGCCCATCCCGGACAGCCGGTTTCAACTGTCGCGCATGTCACCAGATTGCGGGGCGTGATCGACCGTCCTGCGCTGGAACGGGCCATCAACCAGATGTCACGCGAGGCGCAGGTTCTCTCGTTGCGATTTGGTCATGATTGCAACGGATCCCCCAAGCAGGTGATTGATCCGCGTCTGACCCCGATCGTGCAATATTGTGACCTTCGCCAGAAAACCGACCCGCAAGCCGCAGCCACGGAACTGATGCGCGCCGATACCGAAGCCCCAATTGACCTGACGCGCGGTCCATTGGCGGCGCAATGGCTGCTACAAACAGATGATCAAGAATGGCATTGGTATTTTCGCGGCCATCACATCTTTCTGGACGGGTATTCGATGGCGTTGATCGAACGTCGGGTCGCTCGGCTTTATGACGCGTATATTTCGGCCGGTGATCTTGGTCGGGAGTTCGCGCATTTCGATACATTTCTGGCCGAGGAACACAGCTATCGCAATGGGTCGCGGCATGTTCGGGATCGCCAGTTCTGGCAAGATTATCTTGGGGATGCCAACGACCTGAAGGTTCTGCGAAAAGGTGATGAGGATTACCCGCAAGCCCCGCACGAAGGTCATGTCGATCTGCAAGATCTGGTTCCGGCCCTGCGGCTCTGTTCAGAACGGACCGGGATCGGATGGCCCGAATTACTGACCCTGTTGAGCGGAATCTGGCTGTGGTCGTGCCCGGGCGAGGACAACCGCCTGCCCCGTCAGCCGATGACGATTTGGTTGCCATTCATGGGCCGTCTGGGCAGTGTCAGCGCCACGATACCAGCCATGGTCGTCAATATCCTGCCGTTTCAGGTGCGGGCAGATGCCCAAATTCCACTGCCCGATCTGATGACCACTATGGCGCGCGACCTGCGCAAGGCACGTCGTCACGGCCGCTATCGGATCGAACAAATGACAGCTGATCGTGGTCTCGACAGCGGGTACAGGTTCTTCTTTTCTCCGCTGGTGAATGTTCTGCCCTTCGAGCCGCCGCGCTTCAAGGGATGCGACACCACGCGCGAGGTCTTGGCCGCGGGGCCTGGCGACGGGTTCAACCTCAGCTTTGCTGCGCGCAATGATGCAAACGAATTGTCGCTGCTTGTCGAAGCGGATCCGACACTGACATCGAAGAAACTATTCGCCCGTCATCTGCATAAATTTCCACGCTTCCTGAAACTGGCGCTGAACAGCGATTCCGCCAGCACGATCGAGGATATTTGCCGGACCTTATGAACGACGCGGCGCGCGCTGCTGGAAGCGATAGTTCACACGATGGCGATAGGTCTGACCGGGACGCAAGATCGCATCCGGGAAATCCGATCTGTTGGGCGCGTCCGGCCAGTGCTGCGTTTCCAGCGCCAACCCGGCATTGCGGCCATAGACGCGCCCTCCAATTCCGCGCAAGCCGTCAAAATGCGCACCGTCATACAATTGCAGGCCCCGGGCATCGGTCTCGACCTGCATCACCAGACCGCCTTTGCCGCTTAGTTCGGCCACCACCGGACATTCACCGCCGCTATCACGCAGACAGAAATTATGATCGTACCCATCGCCACCGATCCGTTTCGGTGCGCGAAAGTCGAAACGACCATTCCGGACCATAGATGGATCGGCCAGCGGGATCAGGTCATCATCCACGGGCAGATAGCTTTCCGCATCAATCCGCAGTTCATGATCGCAAATATCCTTGCCACCGTCGAGGTTGAAGAACCCATGATGAGCCAGACTGCATGGGGTCGCCTTGTCGGCAACCGCCGAGAAATCAAAGCAAAGCGCACCATCTTGCAGTGACAGCTCGGCGACGATCTGCAAATTCCCGGGGAAGCCCATATGCCCATCCGGCAAGCTTAGTTCAAAGATCACGCGATCGACGCCGATGTCCCGGACCTGCCAGATCCAACCATCTACCCCATCACTGCCGCCGTGCAGGATATGGCGGTCACGAAAATTGGCATCAAGCTGATGGGCCTGACCATCCAGTTCGAACCGCGCGCCGGCGATCCGGTTGGCATAGCGACCGACCACCGACCCGACATAACGCCCGTGTGTCAAATAGTCGGCGATATTCGCACATCCCAGAACCAAGGGATGTGCAGTGCCATCCAATCGCAGATCGCAAACAGTCACCCCGAGCGTCAAGACAGTCGCCCGCAGCCCTCCGCCACGCAATGAAATGGCATGAACGACGCGACCATCAGGCAATGATGCGACCTCGTGCATGTCGACCTTCCTTTCATCCCGTTGAACAATCCCCGGCCAAGATGCGCGTGATCGTTTCCCATGATGCCTGCATCCGTCAAGACTTCAATTGCGCCGCCAGCCTGGTCGTGGATGGCGGCGCATGTCATGCAGTTCAGCGATAAAGCGTATGAGGCAACCAAAGCGAAAGCTGGGGAATGAACGCCACCATCAACAACACGATCAGCAAGGGAACAAGGAATGGCATCGTGGCCTTGACGCAGCGCTCGAAACTGACGCCCGAAACCCCTGCAAGAACATACAACACCAATCCGACCGGCGGGGTCAGCAATCCGATCATCAGCGCCAGAACCACAACGATGCCCAGATGCACAGGATCGATCCCTGCCTGCGTCGCCACTGGCAACAGAACGGGCACAAGAATGGTGATGGCGGCAACCGTTTCCATGAACAGCCCCAGCAGCAGCACGATGACCAGAATAGCCATCATCACGAACATGGGATCGCTGGAAATCCCCAACAGGCCAGCTGCAAGATGCGCAGCGATCTGATTGGAAATCAGGATCCATGCGAAAATCGACGATGCCGCAACGATCAGCAAGATCGACGCCGTGGTTTCCACTGTATCGAACATCACACGCACCAGATGCCGCCAGGTCAGGGACCGATAGACGAACATGCCCAGGACCAGGGTCCACACCACCGCCGCAACCGCGGCTTCGGTGGGGGTGAAGGCCCCGGTCATGATGCCGCCAATGATGATCGCCGGCGTCAAAAGCGGAAGAAACGCACGCGCGAATGACTGAGACACCCGCCCAAGGGTCAATGCGCCGTCACGCGGATAGCCACGACGGTGTGAATACCAGGCCACCATGACCATCAGGGCAACAGCCATCAACAGCCCCGGCAACAAACCTGCGACGAACAGCTCGCCGATCGAAGCCGAGGCCATCACCCCATAGACGATCAATGGCAGCGACGGGGGAATGATCGGCCCGATCGTCGAGGACGAAGCCGTGACCCCGACAGCAAAATCGCTGTCATAACCGGCCTGGCGCATGGCACGGATCTCGACGCTGCCCAACCCGCCGGCATCGGCGACCGCCGCACCCGACATGCCTGCAAACATCACGCTTGCGCCGACATTCACATAGCCCAGACCACCGGGCAACCATCCGATCAATGCACGGGCAAATCCGAAGATCCTTTCGGTAATCCCGCCGGTATTCATCAGATGGCCCGCCAGAATGAAGAACGGAACCGCCAACAATGGAAAGCTGTCAACCCCGCCGACCATCCGATGCAACACCACGGCTTCGGGCAGCCCGGCAAGGACGACATAGGCTAAAGACGCCAGCCCCAGCGACACCCCGACGGGCAGCCCGGCGATCAGCGTGATCGCCAATACGAAAAACAAGACTAGAAGTTCCATGTGATCAGCCCGTTCCAAGCCGCGCTTCGGAAATCTCGGCGGCACTCTGGCGCGAAATGCGCCATATATTGATTGCGCAATAGACAGCGGTCAGGGCACTGGCAGCGGTTATCACGGTGTAAAGGACCGATTTGGACACCGGCACCGAAATCATCATCTGCGCTGCAGTCCGCTGCATCATCTGGGTGCCGATGATGGCCATCCAGATGAAGAACCCGCAGGTCAAGGCCTCGCTTGCCATTGCAAGCGGCTTGACTGCCCGCATCGGCACATAGCGGTAGATCAGCCCCAGCGCCAAATGCGATGCTCGGCGCGAACAGATCGCGCTGCCCAGAAACGTCAGCGCGATCAGGCAATAGCGCGCCACTTCTTCCGTCCAGCTGATGCTGTCGTTCAGCACATAGCGGGTGAAGAACTGCAGCGCGACGATCACGATCAGAAAGGCGAACAGCAACAGCGCTGGAATATCTTCTGGCCTGACGACCGAAATGTCGTCGGTGATTTCCTCGAAATCGATATTATCGTCGGACATATCCGCCTCGATGTTTGGATGGGCCGCCCAATAGGGCGACCCGTGGCTGATCATTCATTCCCGGGCAGTGCCTGAAGGCGGTCGAACTGCTCTTTCGAGAAGGGCACATCAGCGGCAAGCAAGGCGGGCTGCACGACCTCGATAAAGGGGGTGCGATCGACAACATTCACGTTGGTACCCTGTTCGGTGAACCAGTCAGCCAGTTCGTTTTCGGCCTTCTCGATCTGGTCCGTGACACGGGTCGCGTTGTCGACCAACGCCTGACGCAGGATGGCAGCATCATCTTCGCCGATCTTGGAAACCGTCATCGGAGACAAGAGGGTCAGCGTGCTGTTCATGATATGCCCGGTCAGGCTGATATCACTTTGAACCTCATAGAGTTTTTTTGCCTGAATCGTGGTCAGCGGGTTTTCCTGCGCATCGACAACACCTTGTTGCAAGGCAAGGTACACCTCGGAAAATGCCATCGGGGTGGGGTTGGCTCCGGTCGCCTCGGGAAAGATCAGGTAGGCTGGGGCGTTCGGCACGCGGATCTTCAGGCCTTCCATATCGGCAGGCGTGGTCACTGGTTTGTTCGCGGTGACGTGGCGTGCGCCATAATAGCTGACGGCCGCGACCTCGACCCCTCCCATTGCATTGGAAAGCTCGGACTTCATTTCCGTCAACAGATCGCTTCCACGAAACGCCCGCCAGTGATCCATCCCGCGCAATGTGAACGGGTAGTCGGTCATGCCGATCGGCGCGTAATAGGACGACACGAACCCGATGCCGGTATAGATGATGTCCATCGTGCCAAGTGTCAGCCCTTCGCTCAGCGCAAGCTCTTCGCCCAGCTGAGAGGCTGGATAGACCTCGATCGTGACGCGCCCCTCGGTGGCCTTCTCGACCTCTTCCGCGACGCGCAATGCGCCCTGATGCAGCGGATGCCCGGTTTCATACACATGCGCGAATTTCAGCGTTTCGGCCAGGCCCGGCAAGGCGGTCATCAGGGTCGATGCCAGTGCAAGGGCGGTCGTGGTCAGGGTAATTTTCATGAAATAGCTCCGTTGGACTTGATTGAGATGTCTGGTTTCTAGTTCGCGCGATCCGCGCTTTTGTTCATGCGGGCCTGCAACAGGATCACCGCAAAAAGAACGCCACCGCGAATGACCATCTGCCAATAGGCAGACAGGGAAATCGTGCCGCGCCCGTTCTCGAAATTCAGCAGGTTGAATACGAGGCCCAGCAACAGCGCGCCGCCGACGGTTGCCGGAATCGAGCCCAGCCCGCCGGTCAGCAACGTGCCGCCCACGACCACCGATGCGATTGCCGTCAGCTCCCAGCCCGTGCCTTCCAGCGGCTGTCCGGCGCCAAAGCCACTGGCCAGGAACACACCGGCCAGACCCGCACAGCCACCGCTGAGCAGATAGACAAAGACCTTGGCGCGCGTCACCTTCAGCCCCATCAGTCCTGACGCTTCTTCGCTGCCACCGATCGCCAGAACCGTGCGACCAAGCGCCGTGCGTTCCAATATGATCCACAGCACAACGGCAGCAATTGCCACCAGAACGATGGTCCAGGGGATGGGGCCAAACGCCTTTTCCATGCCCAGCTTGGTAAAGCTTGATTCCCAATCAACGGCAACCGTCTGCTTGCCCGAAATCACAAGGGCACCGCCCTTGGCGGCCAGCATCGTCGAAAGCGTCGCGATAAAGGGGGGCAGACGCATCGGCACGATCAGGATCGCGTTCACCGCGCCAAAGGCCACCCCGGCAGCCACGCCACCGATCAGCGCTGGAACAATACCCCAAGGTGAAAGATAGGCCGCAACGATCGAGGTGAATGCAGCCACATAGCCGACCGAAAGGTCGATCCCCCCGGTCATGATCACGAAGCACATGCCCAGGGAAATGATGATGAACATCGAGTTATAGTTGAGAAACGATCCCAGATTATAGGCACTGCCGAAATTCTCGTATCGCAACAGCCCGAAGATGATCATCGCTGCCAGCGCCACCCAGACACCTGACATCTGCGCATGGCGTCCCACCATCCCGCGCAAGTCAAACATGTCAGTATTTGCCATCGTTCAACCCTTTCTCATCTGCTGCGCATAGACGGCCGCAACGATAATTCCTGCCTTGGCAATCAGCGCGATCTCGTCTGCGACGCCATTGGCCAACAGGGTGTATTTCACCAGCTGGATCACCACGGCGCCCAGAATCGCCCCCCAGATCGGCGCGCGACCACCCGACAGGACCGCACCTCCGACAACTGCGGCGGCAATCGCGTCCAGCTCCATCAGATTTCCGATTCGCGCCGCGTCAGAGGCCGAATTGATCGCAACCACGATCAACCCCGAAAGCCCCGAAAGAACCGAGCAGGTTGCATAGGCCATGATCTTGACGCGGGTCACTGGAACCCCCGCCATCCGCGCTGCGCGTTCGTTTCCGCCCACCGCAAGAAGATAACGCCCGCTGGCCGTGTAGCGGATGACATACCAGATCACCGCCGCGATCAATGCGACCAGCCAACCCTGAACCGGAATCCCCAACAGGCGGGCAGTGCCGATATAACTGAACGAAGGGTTGGTGAATGTCTGCAGATTGCCATTTGTCAAAACCTGCGCAACGCCGCGCCCGGAGATGAAAAAGATCAGCGTCGCGATGATCGGCTGAACCCCCAGCAGCGCGACCAGTGCCCCGTTGAACATGCCACAACAGAACGCCGCGACCAGCGGCAGCAAAAAGGCCGCAGCCAGGCCAGGAACCGGATAGGCTTGCGCGAATTCCGAGGTGAATATGATCGGTGCCATCGCGCCCGACAACGCCATGACCGCACCAACGCTCAGGTCGATGCCCCCGGTTGCGATGACCAGTGTCATTCCCACGGCAACCAGGGCAATGGTGGCAACCTGACTGACATTGACCGCCAATGTCTGCGCCTGCAGGAAATTGGGCGTGACAAGCAAGTTGAAGATCAACAGCACCGCCAGGGCAGCCAGCCCCCCGTGGCGGGAAATCATCGCCATTGGCTCCCGTTTGCCCCGCACCCTGTTTTCCACTGTCATTCCTTCGTCACTCATGCCGGCACCTCATCGGGGACATGAGCGATTGCGGCGATCAATGCCGATTCCGTCAGTCCTTCGCCCGGCAGTTCGGATACCGACCGCCCTTCCTGCATCACGATCACCCTGTCCGCACCTTCGACGATTTCCTCGAATTCGGAACTGATCAGCAGAACCGCCCCACCATCGGCCACGAAATCGCGGATGATGGCCTGGATTTCACGTTTGGCGCCGACATCGACCCCTCGTGTCGGTTCATCCAGGATCAACAGGTCCGGCCTGGTTGCCAGCCATCGCGCCAACAGCACCTTTTGCTGGTTTCCACCCGACAATTGCCGGATCGGCTGATCGGCACTGGCCAGCTTGATCCCCAGCGCCCGAATGAAGTGATCGACGATCTCTCGTTCGCGCCGGGTATCTATGCCGCCCGCATGACGCAGCCTTGGCAGCAAGGCCAGTGTCAGATTTTCGCGCACGCTCATATCGGGCACGATTCCCTCGGCCTTGCGATCTTCGGCGACAAAGCCGATTCCGGCGGCGATCGCGTCCGCGGGGGAACGCGGCGCGCCACCACCGCCGGGCAATGTGATTTCGCCGTGCTTCAGACTGTCCAGGCCAAAGATGGCGCGGGCGGTTTCTGTTCGCCCCGAACCCAACAAGCCCCCCAGCCCGACGATCTCTCCCTGCCGCACGGTCAAAGAGGCATCACGCAACGACCGCCCGGTGGCCACATGTCCAAGCGACAGGATTTCGGCGCCAACCTCGCCACGCGGACCATCCAGCGCCGTCATGCCCGAGGCCGAGATTTCGTTGCGGTCGCGCCCCAGCATGTCTGCGATCAGGCCCAGCTTGTCGGTCCGGGCGATTTCTCGCACAGCAACCGTGCAGCCGTCCCGCATGACCGTCACCCGGTCGCAGATCTGGAACAGCTCGTCCAGAAAATGCGATACATACAGAACCGAAATACCCTCGGCACGCAGGTTGCGCACAACCGAGAACAGCGTCTCGATTTCGCGATCATCCAATGACGAGGTCGGCTCGTCCATGATGACCAAACGGGCGTCCAGCGAAACGGCCCGCGCAATCGCCACCAATTGTTGGATTGCGGCCGGATATCGGCCCAATCGCTGGCGCACATCAATATCGATGCCAAAGCGCGACAACATCTCGCCAGCCCGGCGGTGGGCCGCCGGCCAGTCGATCAGCCCAAGCCTGTTTTTCGGCTCGGCCCCCATGACGATGTTTTCGGTCACGCTGCGCAGGGGAACAAGGTTCAATTCTTGGTAAATCGTGGCGATTCCGGAATCCTGGGCATCACGCGGGCTATCGGCGGCAAATTCCCTGCCAGACAGCGAAACCTGCCCGCCATCGCGTCGATGCACCCCGGTCAGACATTTGATCAAGGTCGATTTTCCCGCCCCGTTCTGTCCGATCAGGGCATGCACCTCTCCCGGCACGATCTCGAGCGAGGCGTCGCGCAAGGCTGGCACGCCCGCGAATGATTTGCGGACCTGCCGCATTGACACAAGCTGTTGCACGTCTCCCCCCCGGTATTCGTGGCTCGCGCCGGAACGAACCCGTCCCGGCGCGCCGGCCTCAATAGGCTTCGTCGATATGATCGGCAGCGTTGTCGGCGGTGAAGATGCGATCCTGAACCTGAACCCAGGGTTCGATTTCCTCGCCGGCGGCATATCGGTTCATCACCTCGCAGGCCAAAGGCCCGAAGAACGGCGAGCTTTCCACCGTGACGCCCATCTTGCCGTCGATGATTGCCTGCAAAGCGTCGCGGGTGCCATCGATCGACACGATCGTGATGTCATCGCCCGGCTTGCGACCGGCCAGTTCCAGCGCCTGAATCGCCCCGATGGCCATTTCATCGTTATGGGCATAGACCACATTCACGTCAGGATGCGCCTGCAACAGCGTTTCCATGACCTGGCGACCCAGATCCCGTGCGAAATCACCCGATTGCGACGCAACGATCTCGAAACGGTCATCCTGAAGTATCCGGTCGTCAAACCCCTTCTTGCGGTCATTTGCGGGCGAGGAACCCGTCGTGCCTTCCAATTCGACGATAACGCCTTTGTCACCGTCAAAATTCTCGATCAGCCACTCTGCGGCGCGCTGTCCCTGATCGACGAAATCCGATCCAAGGAAGGCAACGAAATCCTCACCGGCTTTTGCCGCATTGGGGTCGACCGAGCGATCGACAAGAAAGGTCGGGATGCCGGCGGCCTTGGCCTTCTTGACGGCCGGGATCAACGGCTTTTCTTCACGGGGCGGCAGGAACAGAACATCGATGCCCTGCGCAATCATCGAATCGACATCGGCAACCTGCTTGGCCGCCGAACCCGCCGCGTCGGTCGAGATGAGATCCCAGTTGCAGCTTTCCGCCGTGTCCTTGAAGGATTTCGTTTCGGCGATCCTCCAGGGATTGTTGCTTTCCATTTGCGAGAAACCGACCTTGTAGCGATCTTTCTGCTCCAGCTTGGGCAGGTCCGCCAGTGATGGCAGCGCCCCCAGCACCATCGCACCTGCCAATGCCAGACTGATCGTCGAATATTTCTTCATTGCTTGTCCTCCCCTGAATGGCATTTGCTTCCTCTTGCATGCCATTTTTGTATGACTAAACACAGTGCAATGGACGGCAATACTGGCTGTATGTCAACAAAAAACGCATGGAGAATGCGAAAAGAGAAGTTATTGACATACCAAACAGCTCCGGGCGATATTGGAAATGCGGCGGAATCCGCATGACCTACAGGTCACGTTCACTCTTTTGGTGCCACGCGAGAACCGAAATCATGGGATTTCACTTGCGGCGCCGGGGATGCTACAGGACCAAACCGGATGACAGGATCAGCAGCAGGGCGCCGACATATGGAAAATGAAGAACCCATTCGAAAATCCGCCCGCGCCGCAGATGCAATCGTGGACGCAATCGAGACGCGCATCGCATCCGGCGCACTGAAAGATGGCGCACCGCTGCCCGCCGAACGTTCGCTGATGGAGGAATTCGGCGCCAGCCGCACCGTCGTGCGCGAAGCGATTACCGCGCTGTCCAACCGGGGCCTGATCGAGGCACGCCCGAGGTTTCGCCCCGTGGTGCGCCGCATCGGCTATGACTCGGTGCTGGACACGACCAGCCCCGTCATCAAACGGCTGCTGCATGATCCGGTCGGGGTTCGCAATCTGTACAAGGCCCGTGTTTTCGTCGAGCGCCTTCTGGTTCGCGACGCAGCGACAGGCGCAAATCGCGAAGACATCCGCCGGCTCAAGGAAAAACTGGCCGAAAACGGCGAGGCGATCGACAACTCGGAACGTTTTTATCAGACCGATGTCGCCTTTCACCGCGTACTCTATGAGATCGCCGACAATCCCGTTTTCACCGCAACCCATGAAGGCTTTGTGTCCTGGCTTGCCCCCCAATGGGAACGGATGGAACGGCTGCCTGAACGCAATCGCCGGAATTTCGCCGCGCATGAACAGATCTATACTGCCATTCTCGAACGCGATCCGGATGCCGCCGAGGCCGCGCTTGTTCGCCATCTCGATGCTGCCTGGGATTTCGTAAGCAGCACTTTCTTTGCCGATATGCCCGACGCTTAGGTCCGCGATGCATGCGCCACCCGCAACTTGCGGATGACGCAAAGCATGGTGATCAGCGCCCCATCCAGCCGCCATCCACCGTCAGGATCGCGCCATGCACATAGCTGGCCGCATCGGAAGCAAGGAACACGACGGGACCGCCGAAATCATCCGGCGTGCCCCAGCGACCCGCCGGAATACGCCCAAGAATGGCATCATGGCGTTCGGGATCATCACGCAACGCCTGGGTATTATCGGTCGCGATATAGCCGGGCGCGATCGCATTCACATTGACGCCCTGCCCCGCCCATTCATTGGCAAACGCCATGGTCAACTGGCCGATCCCGCCTTTCGAGGCCGCATACCCCGGAACGGTGATGCCACCCTGAAAGGTCAGCAGGGACGCAGTGAAAATGACCTTGCCCCGACCGCGCTTGACCATACCCCGCCCGATCTCTCGGGTAAGGACGAACTGAGCGGACAAGTTGACCTCGATCACCTCATCCCAGATGTCGTCGCCATGCTCGGCCGCAGGGGCACGACGAATTGTGCCGGCGTTATTGATCAGGATATCAATCGCCGGATGTTCAGCCTGCACCCGGTCGGCAAATTCATGGACCGACTTGCGATCTGAAAAATCACAGGCATACGCGCTGAACTTTCGACCCAGCGCGGTAACGGCGCGACCCAACTCCGCGCCATCTTCGGGCATCGAGGCGCTGACGGCGACAATATCCGCCCCTGCCGCGGCCAAGGCTTCGGCCATGCCACGGCCGATACCGCGTTTTGCGCCGGTCACCAGCGCGGTTTTTCCCGTCAGGTCAAATGCTTTGGGATCGAACATCATACGGCCTCTTCTGTGACGCGGATCAGGGTTTTCATAGAGTCGGGGTTCTCGGTCAGCGCCTTGAAAGCATCGGGCAGTTCTGCAAGCGGACGAATATCGGTGATCAGCCTGTCGGCCCCGATCCCTTGTGACAGCAGCGAAATCGCAGCGTCGAAATCGCCGATCTCATAGGTTCTGGCACCGATCAGCTCGATCTCTCGCCAGAAGAACCGGAACAGATCGATCTGTGGCTTTTGCGCGTGAATGGCGACCATGCAAATCCGCCCACGGGTTGCGGCAACCTCGGTCATCAGGTCGACACCGGGCTGCGTGCCGGACACCTCGAAGACGACATCGGCGCCCTTGTCGCCGGTTTCGGCCATGATCCGCTCGGCGACGTTCTCATTGCGCGGGTTCGCCGTCGCAAAGCCCATGTTGCGGGCCAGTTTCAACCGGCTCTCATTCACCTCGGATATCGTCACCTGCGCGCCCGCATGCCGTGCGACCAGCGCAACCAGCATGCCGATGGGTCCGCCGCCGATAACCAGAACATCTTCGCCCACCGCAACGCCGGCCCGACGGACATCATGCACGGCAACCGCCATCGGCTCGACCAATGCGGCCTGATCCAGCGGCATGTCCGCCGGCAGCTTGTGCAACACATGCGCGGGAACGGTCCAGCGGTTCTGGAACGCCCCATCGGTATCAAGCCCCAGGAATTTCAACTTGTGGCAAACGTGAATATGACCGGCCTTGCAGGCCGGACAGTGCCCGCAATGCGCCAAGGGCCTGACCACGACGGGATCACCAATCCTGTATCCTTCGACCCCGTCGCCAACCGCACTGACCCGGCCCGACATCTCATGGCCGATCACGCGATTATCGCCGATCCGCGCCTCCATATGGCCCAGATAGACATGCAGATCGGTCCCGCAAATGCCGCAAAATGCCGTTTCAACCTGCACTTCGCCAGGGCCGGGCGCGACATCTTCGACCTTGCGCAGCTCGAAACTGCCATTGCCCGTATAATATGCTGCATCAATCTTCATGCTATCCTCCGTCACGCTGCGCGGTCGCAGCTTTGCTTCAACAGGTCCCAATCGAACACGACACCAGTTCCCGGCAAATCCGGGGCGACCGCGCGCCCGTTTTCCAGGGTCAGAGGTCGGGTCGTGTAGCGATCGATGGGAAAAGAGTGAACTTCGATCCAGCCCGCATTGGGCTGTGCGGACACCAGGCTGACATGCAGTTCCTGCATTCCGTGACTGCAAACCGGAACGCCTTTCGCTGCTGCCATATGCGCCACCCTCAACCAGCCCGTGATCCCGCCGCAATTCGACGCGTCAGGTTGAATGAAGGACAGCCGCGATTGCGCAAGCGCGTATCCGAACTCATGCTCGGTATGCAGGTTTTCGCCCATTGCCAACGGCATTCCCGTCGCCTCGGAAATCTTTGCAAAACCTTGATAATCATCGGGAATGATCGGCTCTTCGAACCAAGTGATATCATAGGGTGCGAATGCCTGCGCCGCTGCAATGGCACCCTCGACATCCATCGAGTAATTCGCGTCGACCATAAAGGCCACATCCGGTCCGATCAGCTCGCGAACCGCCCGCACACGCCGGACATCTTCCGAAAGATGCGGCTGGCCCACCTTGATCTTTACCGCGTCGAACCCCTGGGCAACATAGCCCGAAATCGTATCCAGCAACTTCGGCAATGGAAAATTCAGATCAATGCCACCACGATAGGCACGGCAGGTGTTTTGCGCGCCCCCCGCCATTTGCCAAAGCGGCATCGCCTCGGCCTGCCCTCGTAGATCCCATAACGCTATATCGGCCGCGGAAATGGCAAATGACGCGATGCCGCCACGCGCCACATAATGCATATGCCATTGCATTTCATCATAAAGCTGATCGATCCCGTCGGCGTCCTGACCTATCAGAAAAGGGGCAAGATCATCTTGCAGCATCGCCACGATCGCGCTGCCGCCCTTGCCGCCGGTATATGTATAGCCCGTCCCGGATCGCCCATTTGCATCGGTAATCGTGCAGGTGATCAGTTCGAAATGCGTATGCGCACCATGTTTTGCATCGACCAGAACCTCATCCAGCGGCACTTGGAAATAGCGCACCGTAACATCGGTGATTGCTGCCATAGATCTTCCCTCCGGATCAGGACCAGTTCACATACATGGTCTGTTTTTTCAGATAGTTGTCGAAGCCATACTTGCCGTCTTCGCCGCCGATGCCAGATTGGTTCCAACCGGCGTGATAGCCCTGAACCTGCTCGCCATTGGCGCGATTGAAATAGATCTCGGCAAAGTTCAATTCGCGGCTGACACGCATCATCCGCTGGATATCTCGGGTGAACAGATAGGCCGAAAGCCCATAATCGCTGTCATTGGCCTTGGTCAACGCGTCTTCGAAACTGTCGACGCGCATAAACGGCACCACCGGTCCGAAAACCTCGGAGCGGATGATCGGATTGTCATTTCTGTCCAGTTCCAGCACCGTGGGCGACATCCAATGCCCCTTGGAAAAGGACCCTTCGCGCAATCGCCCACCGGGCAGGATCGCCTTGGCACCCGCGGCGATAGCCTGTTCCACCAATGCTTCGATCTTGTCGATCTCCACGCCGCTGACCTTGGGGCCAAGATCCGGATCATCCATGGGGTCACCGATCCGCAGCTTCCCGATGCGCTGGATAAATTTTTGCATGAAACGATCAGCTATGTCGCGATGCAGATACATACGCTCATTGCAGGTGCAGACCTGCCCGCAATTGGTGAACCGCGCAACAATTGCCGCCTCGACAGCCTTGTCCAGATCAGCATCTTCCATCACGATAAAGGGCGCCTTGCCACCCAATTCGAGGCTGATCACCTTGAGGCGATCCGCCGCCGACCGATAGATCTCGCGCCCCGCGCGCGTGCTGCCGGTCATGGTGATCATGTCGGATAGCGGACTTTCGACCATCGCCCGTCCCGCGATGGCACCACGCCCGGTAATCACGTTGAACACCCCGGCAGGAACGCCGACCTGCTGCGCCAATCGGGCGAGGTTCAGACCGGAAAGCGGCGTGATTTCATGGCTCATCAACACGAAGCTGTTGCCCGCAACCAAGGCCGGGCCCAGCTTGCGCGCGGCAAGGGCCAGCGGATAATTCCACGCTGTCAGCCCGACGACCACGCCGCGCGGGACCCGCCTGATCATGATTTCCTCATCCGGGTTGTCCGAAGGCATGATGTCGCCTTCGATACGCCGGGCATTTTCCGCGGCATAGGTCAGGAAATTGGCGGCGGCCTGCACCTCTCCGCGCGCTTGCCCGATCGGCTTGCCTTGTTCCGCGACCAGTGATGTCGCCAATGCCTCGGAATTCTTCTGGACGCTGGCGGCCAATGCATGAACCACCTTCGCACGGGCAATCGCGGGCATCGCGGCCCAGCTCGTTTGGGCTTTCCTTGCCGCTTCCAACGCTTCGAGCGCAAGATCAGCACCGCAATCTGGAACGCTGGCGATGATTTGCTCGTTCGCCGGGTTTTCGACCTCGATCCTGCCAGCGCCCGAAGGATTGATCCATTCACCGCCGATAAAGATATCGCGCCGTTCCATTAACTTTGCCCTCATGTGCCTTTGGTCATACCATAAATGCCTTCATGGCGCTGAATATCGCAGATGTCAAAGAAAAATAGCGGCCATTGGCCGCTATTGTATGACATTGATGCTGCGAAACATGATATCCCGCAGCATCGAATGGTTTTGAGATCAACCCATGACGCGCGTCAACGCCGCATCGATCGCGTCGGTAATCCGGTCGATATCCTCTGCGGTCGCGATCAGAGCCGGCGACAGGCATAGCGTATTGTTCAGCCCGTGCAGTGACCGGTTGGTCGCCCCGATGATCACCCCCTGCCCCATGCAATCCGCAACCACGGCCTGCACCAGCTTTTCCTCAAGGGGTTCCTTGGAATCGCGATCCGCAACCAGTTCGGCACCACAGAACAGGCCCAGCCCCCGAACATCGCCAATGACGTCGTGACGGTCCATCAACTCTCGCAGGTTTTTCAGGACACGCTCACCCATCAGGCGGGTATTCTCCAGCAATCCCTCATCCTCGATGATGCGCATGTTTTCCAATGCCGCAACCGGCCCGGACGTGCATCCGCCAAAGGTCGATATATCGCGAAAATAGCCCATCGGATCGCTGGCGTCGTCCTTGAACATGTCAAAAACCCGTTCGGTCGTGACCGTGCAGGCAATCGCCGCGTAACCCGAGGCAACCCCCTTGGCCATCGTCACGAAATCAGGTTCGATCCCGTAATGCTGATATCCGAACCACTTGCCCGTACGGCCCAGCCCACAGACCACCTCGTCTATATGCAGCAGAATGTCATGTTTTCGGCAGATTTCCTGAACACGTTGCCAATACCCCTCCGGCGGCACGATCACCCCGCCACCGGCAGTGACCGGCTCAAGCACCAGCGCGCCGATACTGTCAGGCCCCTCGTGCAAGATCACCTCTTCGATGGCATCGGCGGCGCGGACGCCATAAGCCTCGACATCCCATTGCTTGCGATATTCAAGGCAATGGGGGACCATGACAAAACCGTCGGGATACGGACCGTATTGTTCGGCCCGCTGCGCCTGCCCCGAGGTTGCAAGCGTGCCAATCGTGGTGCCGTGATAGTCACGTTCGCGATACAGGATCTTGCCCTTCTTGCCGCCATGATGACGCGCCGAGATCTGGCGCACCATCTTGTAGACCTTTTCGTTTGCCTCAGACCCGGAATTCGAGAAGTAGACACGGCTCAGGCCCGGCATTTTCTCGATCAGTTTCTCCGCGAAAAGCGCGCACGGCACATTGCCTGCGGCCCCCGCGAAATAGTTCAGCCGCACAAGCTGTTCGCGCACGGCATCCGCAATGCTTTCGCGGCCATAACCGACATTGACCGTCCAGACCCCGCCCGAGACCGCATCAAGATATTCCTTGCCCGTCGCATCCCACAATCTCATCCCCTTGCCTTCAACAAACACGCGGGGATCCGTCGTTTCATATGGCTTGTGCTGGCTGAGGTGATGCCAGACATGGGCGCGATCCGCGGCAACCACATCCGAGATATCGTTTTGCGTCAGGTCCAGGGTCATCGTCGCCTCCTAATCTTGTGCCTATCGTGCCCAACTGCAGCTTAGGCCCATCCGGCGGGGTTCGACAATCACCCCCAAGCTGATCAGGTCCGGATTTCGACCGACAACCCGTCACTCGCTGTTTCAAGGCATGGCATTCGCCCGCCCGGACCAGATGTCAGCAAGGGTCCGGGCGGGCGTCAAGGTCCGGCGTCACACTCAATCGATGACAGCCGGCCCGTCAGGTGTATCGACGGCAAATGACAAACCAGCCGGCCCCTGATCGACCCGGGCCAGATGGTCGATTCCCAACGCGACCAGTGTCCCGTTCAACTCAGCCGGGCGGGGATGCGTCAGAACCACGGATTGCAGGCGAACGCCCAGGTCCTGCTGACCTTGTGACGGATGCGGACCCGGCGACCATTCGATGAAAGCCGGCAGCAGACCGCCTTCGGGCAAATGGCCGTCACGCGGCACTGTCAGGCGCCAGCTGCGCCCCCCGCGGCTCAGCTCGATCACCTCGCCCAGATCGATAGGGCTGGCGGCAACAACAGCGTCCAGATCGTCGGTCCCCACCACCCAGCACAAGGCCCGTGGCCGTTGCGCGATCCGGTCCCTTGTGGCGTCGTCGTCCAGCGAAAACCAACGGACGCGCCCGGGTGCCGGAGCGTCGGGATCAATGGCGATGATTTCAAGAAAGGTCTGGTTGCCCGTCTGCATGACGCAGTTATGGGTGCTCATCGCTTCATGCTTGCCGCCAGGGGGCACCGTCACCCCCAAAATGTCGCGCAGCGCCGCCTGCCCCTGTTCCAGATTGGCCGCGCCAATCGCGATATGGTCGATCCTGTTGTTCATGATCCTGTCCTCAGTCCAAAAGTGGTAGTGCCCGCGCCAGATCCGCGCAAAGGCTATCGGGATTTTCAAAGCCGATATTCAACCGGACAAGATGCCCGGCCTCATCCCATCGAGTCGCCGTGCGCAGCGGCCGCACCGGCAGGATCAGGCTTTCGAATCCGCCCCAGCTGACGCCAATCCCGAACAGATCCAACGCATCGACAAATGCATGCAACCGGTCTGTCGAGCAATCGCGAACCACGATGCTGAACAGGCCCGCAGATCCTTCGAAATCGCGTTTCCATGTGTCATGCCCCGGGCATTCCGGGAAAGCTGGATGCAGGACCTTCAGCACCTGCGGCTGTTCCGCCAGCCAGCGCGCGACCTGCAACCCCGAAGACTCGGCAGCTTTCATGCGCATTTCCAATGTCCGCAATCCGCGCAAGGACAGGAACACGTCCTGGCTGCCGGGCTTGTCCCCAAAGGCCAGTGCCATTTGCCGCATGCGGGGATAGGTCGCTTCATTGCAAACGATAAACCCGATCATGCTATCGGCATGTCCCCCGATATATTTTGAACCGGAATGCACGACGACATCCGCCCCCAGGGAAAGCGGGCGGCAGAAAATCGGCGTCGCCCAGGTGCCATCAATGATCGCAAGCGCACCATGCGCCCGCGCGGTGGCGGAAATTGCCCTTATGTCCGGCACTTCGAAGGTTCCCGAACCGGGGGCCTCGAACATCACGGCGCTGGTATTGCTTTGCAAGAGCGGCGAAATGTCCTGCATTGAATCGAAATAGGTCACTTCGACGCCATAGCGCGCCAGCACATTGTCGCAGAAATTGCGCGTCGGCATATATACGTTGTCGGCAACCAGAAGATGATCCCCGGATCTTGCAGCCCCCATCAGGGCAAGTGTCACCGCAGTCAGCCCGGCCGAAACGCTGACACAACCTGCCCCGCCCTCCAACGCCGTCATCGCAGCCTCCAGTTCGAAACTGGCAGGGGTTCCATAGCGCCCGTAATACAATGTCCCATGCTGGTGCCGGGCGTCACGCGCCGCCTCGAATTCAGCGAGGCTGTTGAACAGCATTGTCGACCCTTGCGATATCGGCAGGTTCACGGGGCGCCCATTGGCCTGCACTCCGCGCCCAAGGTGAACAAGCGCGTCGGAAAATAAAGGACGATCAGTCATCGGAGATACCTTTGCGGCAATGGATTTTCCGACTGTGACGAATAGGTCTTTTCGTGTCAATATATGTGATATATGTTCTTTATATCAGCACACCGATTGACTTGCATAACGAGCTTCGCCGCGAATGCGGCACCGACATTCACTTCGCAAGCGATTTCGCGGATGATCGATAACAAGCGCCGGACAAACACAGGAGGAACGGGTGGATCAACAAGACACAGCCCCAGAACCCAAAAAGACACCAAAAGTCGACAGCACTCTAGCCAAAGGCCTGCAGATACTTGAGGCGCTGGCCCAATCCAAAGGCCCTCGCGGCGTATCAGAACTGTCCCGAGAGCTGGAGCTGACGAAATCGAACGTGTTCCGGCTACTGCAGACATTATCCACCCTGGGCTATGCACGCCCGACCGATGACAAACGCTACAGCGCGACCTTGAAGGCGTGGCAGGTTGGCCGTTCTGTTGTCGAACATTTCAACCTTCGCGACATCTGTGCACCCTCGATGCAAATGCTGGCCAGCAAGACGGGCGAAGCCGTCTATCTGGCAGTGCCCGAAGGGCTGAACGTGGTCTATATCGACAAGATCGACAGTATCCAGCCGATCCGATCATGGAACCCGGTATCAGGCTCGGCACCTATACATTGCGTCGGGACCGGCAAGGCAATCCTGGCGGCAAACTATGTCAGGATGAGGGATCTTCTGACCGGCAACCTGACCAGACACACTGAACACAGCATCACCTCGATCAAGGCTATGGATGACGAGATCCTACAGATCCGGGCCAAGGGATACGCCATCGACACCGGTGAATTCCGCGACCAGATCCGCAGCTATGGGGCCGCGATCTGCATGCCCGACGGAACCGCGATTGCGGCCTTCGGCGTTTCGGTTCCCGAAATCAATCTGAAAGATGGCGATGAAGAAATGATCTGCCAGCTGGTCAGGCTGGCAGCCGAGTCGGTGTCACAACAATTGGGTCGCAGCTAGCCAGTCCGGAGCTACGATTTGGGGGCGGGAAATTCGACCGGCCCGCCCTGCTTTTCCCACGTCGAGAAACCTTCCTTCAGGTGGGCTGCCTCAAAACCCATGTCCTGAAGCAGCGCGACGGACAATGCCGACCGCCAGCCACTTGCGCAGTGGAAGACGAATTTTTTGTCCTCGCCAAAGATCTCCTTGAAATACGGGCTTTCGGGATCCACCCAGAATTCAAGCATGCCGCGCGGGCAATGAAAACTGCCCGGTATAAAGCCAGATCGCTGCCGTTCCCGCACATCCCGCAGATCCACGATCACCACACCGGGATCATCGACCATCGCTATGGCGTCTTTTGTTTCGACCTCTTGGATGCGTGCGCGCGCTTGTTCGACCATTTTCTTGACCGATGTGTTCAGTTCTGGCATTCGCCATCTCCTTTGTATCGCTATTCAGAACAATCATAATGTATATTGACACATCCTTTTATGTGCATCAAGCTTTCACCCAAAGGGCGTGCCGACATGAATCGACCGCCATACCGCACCAACCAGGAGAGAGCCGTGGCACCAGACAAGCCGATTTCCTTGTGGGACATGTCAGCCGCCGAACACGCATATCAAAACGATATGGATGGTGACTCGACATGTGATGTCGCCATTGTCGGAGGGGGCTTTACAGGCCTGTCCACTGCCTTGCACGCCGCCAATCTGGGGCTGGATTGCCATGTTCTGGAAGCCAAGCATATCGGCTATGGCGGGTCAGGGCGCAATGTGGGTCTGGTGAATGCCGGGGTCTGGTTGCCCCCCCGGGATGTCGAAGACACATTGGGCAAGGCAACAGGCTCACGACTGGTCGACCAACTTGGGCAGATGCCGGAATATGTCTTCTCGCTGATCGAAAAATACCAGATCCGTTGCGAGGCGACACGAAACGGCACGATTCACGCAGCACATTCCGCAAAAGGCTTTCAAGACCTGCAGACACGCGCGGAACAATGGCAAAGGATCGGGGCGCCGGTTGATCTTCTGGATGCATCCGAAACTGCGAAAAAGACCGGCACGGACAAGTTCCACGGTGGGTTGCTTGACCGCCGTGCGGGCACGATCAACCCAATGGGCTATGCCCGCGGGCTTGCACGGGCAGCGCTTGCAGCCGGCGCAAGGATCTCAACTGGCGTCAAGGCGACGAACCTGTCGCGCAGCGGCGATCGGTGGCTGGTTCGAACCAATCGCGGAACAATCAGCGCAAAATATGTCGTGCTTGGGACCAACGCCTATTCCGATGACCTGTGGCCGGGGCTGCGCCAAACATTCACGAACATCCATTTCTTCCAGCTTTCGACCAAGCCCCTTGGCGCGATAGCCGATCATATCCTGCCCGAAAGACAAGGATTATGGGACACAAACCAGATCATGTTTTCCTTGCGCCGTGACGATTTCGGGCGGTTGATCATCGGCTCGATGGGGTCTGCGATCGGTGGTATGAATGGTCTTTCGCATCGTTGGGCCAAGGCCAACCTGAAGCGCCTGTTTCCAGAACTTGGCCAGGTCGAATTCGACAATGCCTGGCATGGTCAGATTGCGATGACCCCTGACCATTTGTTCCGGATCCACAAACTGGCCGACGGATTGTTCACGCCCATCGGCTATAACGGTCGCGGGATCACAACCGGCACGATGTTCGGCAAGGCCCTGGCCGAGCTGATGACCGGCGCGGACGAATCCGTTCTGCCCGTTCCGGTAAGCGGCATGAAGCGCGTGTCTCATCGCGCGTTGAAGGCCGGGTTCTACGAATCCGCCTTTACCATGAACCAATTATTGAAAAGCTTCTGATCCGAGGTCTGCATGACTGATCCAAATATCCGTGTCGGCGTTGATATCGGCGGAACATTTACCGATGTCGCGTTGCAACATCCCGGCGGCATGGCAACCGCGAAAGTTCTGACAAACTATGCCCAGCCCGAGCAAGCCATTCTTGACGGCATCCTGCAGGCCGCCAGAACGGGCGCAATCGATCCCGCCCGCATCGGGCAGGTCATTCACGGCACCACGCTGGTTACCAATTCCCTGATCGAAAGGCGCGGCGCGAAACTTGCCTTCATCACGACCGAGGGGTTCCGGGATGTGGTCGAGATGCGCTCGGAGAACCGGTTCGAGCAGTATGATCTGAACCTGACGCTGCCCAAGCCGCTGGTCGCCCGAAAGGACCGCTTTACAGTGCATGAACGCATGGCCGCCGATGGTTCGGTCCTGCTGGCACTGGACACCGCCGAGGTCGAAGCAATGGCCGCCAGGATCGTTGCCGGCGGATATGAGGCCGTCGCCATCGGCTTCATGCATGCCTATGCCAATCCACACCACGAACAGATGATGGCCGATGCCCTGAAGGCGGTGGCCCCGCATCTGTCGGTTTCGATGTCTTCGGTCATCTCACCGCAAATGCGCGAATTCGAGCGTTTCAACACCGTAATCGCCAATGCCTATGTGCAACCGCAGGTCGCAGATTATCTGGGAAGGCTGGTTCGCCGGTTGCGCGAAACGGAAATCCAGGCTCCGGTCTTCATGATGCATTCCGGGGGCGGGCTGATCTCGGTGGAAACCGCAAGCGCGGAACCGGTCCGCCTGTTGGAATCCGGCCCGGCGGGGGGCGCCATCTTTGCTGCGGAATTTGCGCGCGCCCATGGTCTGGACAAGGTGCTCAGCTTTGACATGGGCGGCACGACGGCCAAGATCTGCCTGATCGAAGACGGTCGCCCGAAAACCGCAAACACCTTCGAGGTGGCGCGCACCTATCGTTTCAAGAAAGGCTCGGGCATGCCGGTCTCGACGCCGGTCGTTGAAATGGTTGAAATCGGTGCCGGCGGCGGTTCAATCGCGTCGATCGATGCAATGGGCCGCATTCAGGTCGGCCCACGCTCGGCGGCTTCGGAACCCGGTCCGGCCTGCTATCAGCGCGGAGGGATCGAACCGACCGTAACCGATTCCAACCTGGCCCTGGGCCGATTGGACCCGGATAATTTCGCAGGCGGCGCGATCACCCTTTCGACCGAATGCGCCCATGCGGCGCTGCGGGACAATCTGGCCGAAACCTTGGACATGCCTGTCGCGGATGCAGCTTTCGGTGTGACCGAAATGGTCGATGAAAACATGGCCAATGCAGCACGCGTCCATACGGTCGAAAACGGTCGCGACATCGAACATTTCACCATGATCGCATTCGGGGGCGGCGCACCGCTACATGCGTGCCGCCTGTGCGAAAAGCTGGGTATCGACAATCTGATGATCCCGCCGGGCGCTGGCGTGGGTTCGGCCATTGGTTTTCTCAAGGCGCCGTTCAGCTATGAAGCGACGCGCGGCCTGTTCCAACGGCTGGACGCATTTGACGCCGAATCCGTCAACGCGGCCCTCAATGAGCTGGAGGTCGAGGCGCGGGCCTTTGTCGCAGAAGGCGCCGGTGATGGCGCCACGACGATCCGGCTGACCGCCTTCATGCGCTATACCGGTCAGGGCTGGGAAATTCCGGTCGTCCTGCCCTATGGCCCATTCGCAGAAGGTGATCACAATACATTGTTGCGCGCCTTCGAGGACGCCTATCGCACATTGTTCGGCCGGACCATTGATGATCTTGCCGTCGAGGTGACCAATTGGTCGCTCACCGTCGCGTCAGTCCTGCCAGAGATGGCCAAGGCGAAACGCTTCCTGTCGGGAACTTCATTGCGGGCCGCCAAGAACAGACAATTCTTCGATTCGGCGCTGCGTCAGACTGTAACCGCGCAAGAGGTTCCGCGCGATGAGATCGCGCCCGGAACGGTGATCGACGGCCCCGCTGTCATTACCGAAAATGAAACTTCGACCATCGTCACGTCGGGTTATGCGGCGATCGGACAGGGCGATGGCAGCCTGTTGCTGCAGCGGAAAGGAACGGGAAAATGAGCGTATCGTCGATTGACCTGCAAATCATGTGGAACCGCCTGATCGCCGTGGTCGAAGAACAGGCCACCACACTAATCCGGACCGCATTTTCCACCAGTGTCCGCGAGGCCGGCGATTTGTCGGCCGGATTGTTCGACCGGCAGGGGCGCATGATGGCCCAGGCCGTCACCGGCACGCCCGGCCATGTCAACGCCATGGCCGAAAGCGTCACCCATTTCACCCGCGAGATCGGCGCACAGAACATCTTTGAAGGTGATGTATTCATCACCAATGATCCCTGGATGGGCACCGGGCATCTGCATGACATCACCGTTGTCACACCCATCTTTCGCAAGGGCACGCATATCGGCTTTTTCGCCTGTACGGCGCATGTGGTCGATATCGGTGGGCGCGGCTTTGGTCCGGACGCTGGCGAAGTCTACGAGGAAGGGCTGCTGATTCCGATCACGAAATTCGCAGAAAAAGGACAGGTCAGCGCGTTGCTGATCCAGATGATCCGCGCCAATGTGCGCACCCCCGACCAGACCGTGGGCGACATGTATTCCCTTGCCGCCTGCAACGAGGCCGGAAACCGCAGATTGCAGGATATGATGGATGAATTCGCCATCGACGATCTTGACGCCTTGTCCGAATTCATCATGGACAGCAGCCGCAGGGCCACGTTGCGCGCAATCGCCAATGTTCCGGCCGGCAGCTATGAATCCTCGATGACCGTTGATGGATATGAAGCGCCTGTGCATCTTCAGGTGCGCCTGACTGTCGAGGGCGATCGTCTGCTGGCCGATTTCGACGGAACCAGCGGCATGTCAAAATTCGGGGTGAACTGCCCCGAGGTCTATACGCGCGCCTATGCCTGCTATGCGCTGAAATGCGCCATCGCGCCCGAGGTGCCCAACAATACCGGATCGCTTGAACCGTTCCGCATCACCGCCCCCGAGGGTTGCATCCTTGCCGCCCGACGCCCTGCCCCGGTCTCGGTGCGTCACGTGCTGGGACATTTGGTCCCGGATGTCGTGATGGGGGCACTGCATCAGGCCATGACAAATACCGTGCCTGCGGAAGGTGCGTCGGCGTTGTGGAATATCCAGATCTCGGCACGCCCATCCTCCCCCGACAGCGATCTTCCCAATCGCGAGGTGTTGATGTTCAATTCCGGCGGGACAGGCGCGCGCCCGACACTGGACGGCATGTCGGCAACCGCCTTCCCATCCGGTGTGTCAACGATGTCCGTCGAAGTGACCGAACAGGTCGGCCCCATCACTGTCTGGCGCAAGGATCTGCGCGAAGGTTCTGGCGGCGCGGGCAGCTTTCGTGGCGGCCTGGGCCAGACGATCGAAATCGAACCCCGTCAGGGATACGATCTGTTCTTCAACGCCATGTTCGATCGCATCGATCACCCCGCCCGCGGTCGCGATGGCGGCGGCAGTGGCGGCAACGGCAGTGTCGAACTTTCGGACGGCACGCGACTGAAGGGCAAGGGTCGCCAGAAAATCGCCGAAAATCAGCGCCTGGTCCTGCGGCTGCCCGGTGGCGGCGGCTATGGCGACCCGAGCAAGCGCAACCGTGAACTGGTGCGTGCCGATCTGGAGGCTGGATATATCACATCTGAACAGGCCCGCGACGATTACGGTCTGAAAGACTGAAGGAGAATTATGATATGACGCGCAAAATTGCTTTGGTGACCGGTGCTGCACAAGGAATTGGATATGCCTGTGCCGAGGCGCTTGCCGAGGATGGCTATCAACTGGTCCTGGCCGATATCAACGCCGAAGGTGTCGAGGCCGCAGCTGCCAAACTGGGAAATGGCGCCGTCGGGCTGAGCTGCGATCTGGGCAACATCGAACAGATCGACGCCATGTTCGAACAGATCGAGGCCGATCTGGGCCATGTGCATACATTGGTGAACAATGCCGGTGTGGCATTGCCCGGCAATTTCCTGGACTATTCCATCGAGGATTTCCGCAAGGTGATCGACGTCAACCTGACCGGGGTGTTCTACGCATCACAACGGGCCGCCAAGGCAATGGCGCAGCACAAGATCCCCGGTTCCATCGTCAATATGTCGTCTATCAATGCCGTCGTCGCCATCCCCGCCATTCCGGCCTATTGCGCATCGAAGGGCGGGGTCATGCAGCTGACCAAATCCATGTCCCTGGCGCTGGCACCCCATGGGATCCGCGTCAATGCGGTCGGGCCGGGATCGATCGACACCGACATGATGGCCGGGGTGAATGCGAATCCCGAAGCAATGAAAATGGCCATGTCGCGCACACCGCTGCAACGCATGGGCACCGCCCGCGAGATCGGCAACGTCGTCGCATTCCTGGCATCGGACAAGGCCAGCTACGTCACCGGCGAAACCATCTATGTCGATGGCGGGCGGCTGGGCCTGAACTATGTCTGCTGAGGAACGTCCAATGTCGGGATACGATCAGACTTATGCCGCCTGGCAGGCGGACCCCCAGACGTTCTGGGCACAAGCCGCCGAAGCCATTGACTGGAACAAGCCTCCAACACGGGTATTCGACCCGGACATGGGCGAATTCGGTCGCTGGTTTTCCGATGCGGAATGCAACACCTGCTGGAACTGCGTCGATCGCCATGTTCACAACGGGCGCGGCCAGCAAACCGCCCTGATCTGGGACAGCCCGGTCACCAACTCGGTTGCGCGCTACAGCTATTCCCAGCTTCTGGACGAAGTTTGCGCGCTAGCCGCGGTGATGCAGGATCATGGTGTCACCAAGGGGGATCGGGTCATCATCTATATGCCGATGGTCGCCGAGGCGGTTTTTGCTATGCTGGCCTGTGCGCGTCTGGGCGCGGTTCATTCGGTGGTATTCGGAGGATTTGCCGCCCATGAACTGTCGGCGCGCATTGATGATGCAGCCCCCAAGCTGGTCATTTCCGCGTCATGTGGCCTGGAAACCAGGCGTATCGTTCAATATAAACCGCTGCTCGATCAGGCGATCGCCTCGGCGACGCACAAACCCGAGACCTGTATCATCCTGCAACGAAACGCCCACCCGTGCGACCTGATTGCGGGCCGCGATATCGACATGGGTGCCGCAGTTGCACGGGCCAAACAGGACAACCGCCGACCCGAATGCACCAGCGTCGCCGCCACCGACCCGCTTTATATCCTGTATACATCCGGCACCACAGGTCAGCCAAAGGGTGTTGTCCGGGACAATGGCGGGCATATGGTCGCGCTGCACTGGTCGATGCAAAACCATTACGGCACCCGCCCGGGGGATGTGTTCTGGGCGGCATCCGATGTCGGTTGGGTCGTTGGACATTCCTATATCTGTTACGGCCCGCTGCTGCAGGGCTGCGCCACGGTCGTTTTCGAAGGAAAGCCCGTGGGTTGCCCCGATGCTGGCGTATTCTGGCGCGTCATTCAGGATCACAAGGTCAGCGCGCTGTTTGCGGCCCCGACGGCCTTTCGCGCCATCCGCAAGGAAGACCCGAACGGCGATCTGCTTGGCAAATATGATCTTTCTCATTTCCGCAGCCTGTTTCTGGCAGGCGAACGATCCGATCCCGACACGGTGAAATGGGCTCAGTCCAAACTGAATCGTCCGGTCATCGATCATTGGTGGCAGACCGAGACAGGCTGGGCCATTTCGGGCAATCCCGTTGGCCTTGGCGCCTTTCCCATCCGCCTGGGCAGTCCGGGCAAACCCATGCCCGGCTATGACGTGCAGGTGCTGGATGATGCCGGACAACCGGTTGCGCCGGGCACGCTTGGCAATATCGCGCTGAAGCTTCCTTTGCCGCCCAGTTGCTTTCCGACGCTATGGAATGCCGCCGAACGCTATCTCAGCGCTTATTTCACCGAGTTCCCGGGTTATTACGCCACATCAGATGCCGGGATGATCGATGAGGACGGCTATGTTTTCATCATGGCGCGCACTGATGACATCATCAATGTGGCTGGCCACCGTCTATCCACCGGCGCCATGGAAGAGGTCATCACCAGCCATCCCGACATCGCGGAATGTGCGGTCGTTGGGGTTGCGGATGCACTGAAAGGCCAGATGCCGGTCGGCTTCTACGTGGTCAATTCGGGCGTACATCGCGAGTCCGGCGATCTTGAAGGTGAACTAGTCTCGCTGGTGCGTCAAGAGATCGGCCCGGTTGCCGCGTTCAAGACGGCGATCGAGGTCGAACGCCTGCCCAAGACCCGTTCAGGAAAAGTGTTGCGCGGGACGGTCCAGAAAATCGCCGATGGCCAGGAATGGAAGATGCCGGCAGCAATCGACGACCCCCAAATTCTGGAAGAAATTGCGCAGGCCCTTCGCAAACGCGGCTATGCACGACAATTGGCCTAACCGGCAAGCAACAAGGACTGGCGAGATTTGCATCCTCGCCAGTCGTGTTTTCCTAACCCGTCGATCCGATCCGCGATGAAAACTTGCCGCAGGAACGGTTCCACTGCTTGAAGCGTGCAACAATCCGATCGGCCTGTTCCTGTTGACCGGACTGTTCCAGAACCTTGCGATGTATCTGAGCCGTGCGCAGGGCACCGGGCACCATGTCATCCACATGGTCCGCCACACGCAACGCAAGGTCACGGGTCTTGCCCTGACGCCTCAGGACATCGGCGGTCAGGATATGGATTTCAATGAAATCATGTCCGCGATCCCAGAGCTGGCTGAACAAATCGGCCGCAGCCCCCTTTTTGCCAACCCGCATCATCGCAAGACCCAGTTCGGCCTGAAAGCAGGTGTGGCGGCCCGAAAGCTCGCTTGCGTGATCAAAGCCTTTCAGCGCCTTCGCCATTTGACCATCGGCGGCAAGCATTCGCGCATGGCGCAGGACAACGAAGGGATCATCACCGCTTTCCTCATATGAAGTCCGGATCAACTCAAGGCCCTGATCCCGTTCCCCGGCCTGCACGTAAAGTTGTCCCAACAGCGATTTGATTTGTGGATTATCCAGCTGCTTGCGAAAGCTGCTGCGATAGAACCCGATCATCTTCTGCTGGTTTGGCAGGTTCCAGAATGCCGATGGCAGGCGCAGCGATTGCACATCGCGCCAATCCCGGATGTCCAGTTCGAACGGTATGAAATTCAACCGGCCCCGCGCATTCCCCTGAACGGGCAATCTTGCGGCGATGGCCTGAAACCGTGCGACGATGGTCATCTTCAGGACGACGAACTCGGGAGCAACAGGATACAGATGCCTTTGATCGGCATCCGACGCCGCCAGTGCCCCCACCAGCAATCGCGATATCGGCAGATTGGGTTGAAGCCAGCTGGCGATATGGGCCATGCGCGATGCCTCGGCAAGACGGTTATCGGCCAATGCCGCCAGCCCGGCCCAGGCATAGACCTGGGCATTGGCCAGATCGGTCAGGATCGGCCGGTCTTTCAGGGATTGCGCAAGTTTCAAGGCCGCGTCGGCATCACCTGCCCAGAAATGCTGTTCGGCCAAAAGGTCATGGATGTATGACAGG
The DNA here is from genome assembly GCF_028294535.1 of Paracoccus onchidii. Lineage (GTDB taxonomy): Bacteria > Pseudomonadota > Alphaproteobacteria > Rhodobacterales > Rhodobacteraceae > Paracoccus > Paracoccus onchidii. Next base: position 253,862 of record NZ_JAQBIE010000002.1, read on the forward strand.
TGAAAGCCACGCTGGTGATGCTTTTGCAAAATAGCCCGCGCGACATCAGGTGTCTTGCGCCGTCCGTGAAACGCGATCAGTTCGGGAAAATTCTGCCCCAGATCCGCGTCCCCCGCAAAGACCTCGGGGGTTTGGTCCAGCTGCATGGTCAGCCGCGTCAATGCGCGTTCGCGTTCCTCTTGACTCAGATCCGCGGTGATCGGAACGATCCGACTGTTCCCCAACAGCGCCGCGAGGCTTGAAAACGCGCTGGCCCCCGGTGCGATGATGCGCTTGCACAGTGACATCGTGAACAGTTCAAGAAAATCGCGTTGAAGCGGGGCCAGTTCCTCATCATCGATCAGCTCTGCCGCCGGTATCACGCGTGGCGACAGGGCACAGAATGCATCGACCTCGTGCTGCGCATCCGAGAAGATGACAATGCGCGCGTCCGGCTCGTTCGTCAGAACCCGATTGATATGTTCCTCATAATACACCCGTGGAATGTATTTGCTGGGCCACAGAACATTCGAGGGACGTGCCGCAGGGTCAATGATGTCGCCCCGGCGCAGGTGATAGGCCACCAACGCGGTATCCCCAAGGCTGGCACGGATGCGGGTCATGGCCCGTTCGACCACGGGATTGAACCGGATGCTGTCAAGCGTCCTGACCAGACGCTCGGCCACATCATCCGGGTCCTCCCACGGCATCTTCACGACTTTCATCGCCTCGGAGCAGCGCAAGTTCCGGGTCGACAGCTGGTTCACCAACCATTCCCGATCCGCCCCTGCGGGCAGGCTTTCCAGCGCCAGGGCCTTTTCCTGCAGTTCGCCGAAACCAAGCTCGGTTTCGCGGAACTCCTGCAGGAAGTCCTCGGAAAACAGCTGCTCGGGGTGCTGAAGTTCCGGGCTGACATTGGCATGGCTGGACCAGGTAAAGGCGAAGCGCGCCGAATAATCATCGGCGATCCGCTTGGCATTCAGCAATGCCCCAAGCCGTCCCCCAAGCCGGTCGTTGCGAACCGCGAAAATCTTGCCACGTTGCTGTAAAGCCATTCTAATTCGATTTCCCCGCTGATCTTCCGGGGTCTAAGCATATCGCAGCAAGGTTTTCCAGTTCCCGCAAAGGTTGCTTTGGCTCTGACGCTGATACCGACCGACAATGATCACATACGGGCATCCGATCAGACGAACCCGACCAGATGCAGCGCGATTCCCGCAACGGCGGATGCAAACAGCAATGTGGTCATGCCCAGCCGCAACAGGAACACGCCAATCAGCGCGCAAACCGACAGCAATGCCGCAAACGAGTCCAGCGAAGACAGGACCGGAAGCTCCATGTGCAGCGGGCCGGCATCAAGCAAGGTCGTTTCGCGCCAGATCGTGTGGATCGTGAACCAGACCGCCAGATTGAGAATGACGCCGACCACAGCAGCCGTTACCGCCGAAAGTGCGGCGGACAATCTTTGATTGTGACGCAATTGCTCCATGTAAGGCGCACCGAAAAAAATCCAGGCGAAGCAGGGCGCAAACGTGACCCAAGTTGCCAGAAAACCGCCAACAGTTCCCGCCAGCAGCGCCATCGGCCAGGCAGCTTCGCGAAATGCCGCAAGAAAGCCGACGAACTGCAATACCATGATCAACGGCCCCGGGGTTGTTTCCGCAAGGCCCAAGCCGTCCAGCATCTCGCCCGGGTGCAACCAGCCATAGGTCCCGACCGCTTCTTGCGCCACCCAGGCCAGCGCCGCATATGCGCCACCAAAGGTCAGCAATGCCAGCTTGGAAAAGAATGTCGCAATATCCGTGAACACATTGCCCGGCGCAAAGATCACAAGCAACGCGACCGGCGCCAGCCACAGCACCAGCGCAGCCAGACCGGCCAGATGCGCAGTCCGTCTGTCCGGGCCAGCACCCTGCCCCAGCTGACCCAACAGGGTTTCAGCATCCATAACATGCCCGGTGGCAGTGCTGCCGCCCCCCTTGCCCTTGTCAAAGGCCTGTAACCCCATCGCGGCCCCGGCCCAGCCGACAAGGGCTGCCAGCGCCACGACCAGCGGGAACGGCGCGGCAAAGCCAAACAATGCAATGAAAGCGCCAACCGCCAGAACACGCAAGGTATTGTTGCGCAGGGCCTTTGCCGCCAAGCGCATGACGGCCTGAATCACGATTGCCAGCACTGCGGCCTTCAGGCCAAAGAACAGCGCCTCGACAAAACTTGCATCACCATGTGCCGCATAGATCCAGCTAAGCACCATGATCGCAGAGACCCCGGGCAGAATGAACAACAGCCCCGCAACCAATGCGCCACGAACCCCATGCATCAGCCAACCAACATAGGTTGCAAGCTGCTGGGCCTCGGGACCAGGAAGCAGCATGCAGAAATTCAACGCATGAAGGAACCTGTCATCGCCTATCCAACGCTTTTCCTCGACAAGAATACGGTGCATCACCGCCATCTGACCCGCAGGTCCGCCAAAACTGAGCGCCGCAATCCTTGCCCAAACCCAAACGGCCTCGGCGAGGCTGGGATAAGAGTTTTCTTTCATTTCAATGCCCTTGCCTCTGTTCCCTTGGTCTTTGCAGCGGCGGGCACCAAGGTCAAGCGGATGCCACCGCTTGCGTCGGCACGGGACCAAATCCCGCTACAGTGCCATCGACCCAGGCTTGCAGCATCACCTGAGCAACCGCGCCCTTGCGCGCAGGTGAGATCCGATCATGTCGCCCTGCCAGGGCTTCGGCGACCTCGGCCTTGCTGACCCAGATCGCATCTTCCAGCTCATGCGTATCCAAGGTGATCTTCGTCGTTTGCGCGCACCCCACACAGCCGATCATCAGCGAAGCGGGAAATGGCCAGGGCTGCGAGGTCACATAGCGCACATCACCAACAACAACGCCAGCCTCTTCCTGAGTTTCGCGCCGGACGGCCTCTTCCACGGTTTCTCCCGGCTCCATGAACCCGGCAAGCAGGGAATACATTTTCTCTGGCCAGACGGACTGGCGCCCCAGCAAGACCCGATCCCCGTCAAGCACCAGCATGATCACCACCGGATCGGTGCGGGGAAAATGCTGACGACCGCAATTGGGACAATCAAACCGCCAGCCCGCATGAGAGACCTGATTGCGGTGCCCGCAATTGGCGCAGAACTCATGTGTGGCGCGCCATTCGAAGATGCCCTTGGCTGCGGCGGCAATACCGGCATCGCGATGGTCGATCTCGCCCATGATGCTGCGCAGTTCGACGAATGCACGCGTGTCAGACAGGTCCAGCGTCCGTTCATCAATGAACGCCGCAGGTTCCTGATCGGCGGGCGCGATATAGGACACATCCGCCGCGAAATGCGCCAATCCGTCACCATCCAGCCCCATGAAGATTGGGGATTCGGGGCAATCGGCGATCAAACGATCCCGGCTGGACAGCCACGCAAGCCGGGGGCCATCGGCTGTCCGGTCAAACAATGGCTTTCCGCGCCAGAACGGTGACACCAGGCTGGACGGATCGGCCAGTCGTGCCGCGATCTCGGTCGGATTACTGCGCAGCCTGTCGGCACGATCCAGAAAGCTGCCTGCGAATGTAACATCTGTCTCGGGAATCATGGCGCGACATTGCATCGCGTCGGGGTCGGGGGCAAGGCCTCAATCGTCGCGCTGTCGGCCCTGACATGTCTGGCGATACGCGCCGGGCGTCACCCCCGACCATTTCTGAAAGGCCCGATAAAATGCGCTGGGTTCGCGATACCCAAGAAGGGTCGCGATCTCTGCCACGGGCAGGCCGGAACCGGCCAGCATCTGCTGGGCCTTGCGGTGCCTGATTTCATCACGAATGGCCGAAAAGCTTTGCCCTTCACCCCGCAAACGACGCCGCAGCGACGCCGAAGACAAGCCCAGATCATGCGCGACCTCGTTGAAATCCGGCCAGTCTTCCGGCTGATCGGCCCGCAGCCGGTTGCGGATCGCCATCGTCAGTTCCTGGTCATGGCGATACCGCAGAAGAATATTCGCCGGGGCGGCACGCAGAAAGGACTTCAGCGATTGTTCATCGCGTATCGTCGGCAATGTCAGGTATTCGCCTGCAAAGATCATCCGGCTTTGAGGTCGCCCGAACATGACCGGCGCGCCGAAAAACTGGTGATAATCGGCGCGGTCAGGTGGCGGAGAACCGGCGAAATCGACCCGTATCAGGGGCAAACGCCGCCCCACCAACCAACACAGCACCCCCATCAGGATCAGCCAATAGGTTCGATAGGCAAATGCCGGGCGCGGACCATCGCGATCTGCAAGCACGATCTCGGCCTGTCCATCGCGCAACCGCAACGCCCCACGGGGATCATCCAGCACGACATTCAGAAACCGCAGGGCGCGGCGCAACGCCCGTTCCAATGTCGGGGCATGAAGGATGGCATGGCACATCAGGCTGAAGCTGCCCGGACGCATGGGCCGTGCGGCAAGCCCGAAGAACTCATCCTCGATCCGCTCGCTGATGATCAGCCACAAACGGCCATACTGCATGTTCGATACCGGCCCGGACAATGCCGGATCGATCCCGGCCTCGGCCAGAACCGGCGCCGTATCCATGCCACGTGATAACAACGGTCCCAACGCGTCACGAACAAAACCGGGAAAGATGACCGATCGCTGCATATGCGCCTTTCTGGTAAATTCGATCAGTGATTTTGGCCGGCTCTGTCATTGTTTGCAATGCCGGACATGGCCATAATCGTGACGAACCGAGGGCCGACGGCCTGAACGATTCTTGGCAGGGAGGAGCCAATGTCCGTATCCGAACAGGCGCGCACGCGCCCCAGCTATCAGCACGCCGCCGGGAATTTCCGCATCCAAGAGGCCATCGCCGGGTTGCAGGGCGATCTGCAAGACGGCTTGAACGCATGTGTCGAATGCTGTGATCGTCATACCGGCAGCAACCGGACGGCCCTGCGCTGCCTTGATGGCGAAGAAAATCTTACTGAATACAGCTTTGAACAGTTGAAGGATCTGTCTGGCCGCGTAGCGAATCTGTTTGCATCCCTCGGCGTAAAACCGGGCGATGTCGTCGCCGGCCTGTTACCGCGCAAGATAGATCTGGTCGCCGTCATCCTGGGCACCTGGCGCCTGGGGGCCGTGTATCAACCACTGTTCACCGCCTTTGGTCCCAAGGCAATCGAACACCGCCTGACCACCAGCGAAGCCTCGTTGATCGTGACCGATCACGCCAACCGCGCCAAGCTGGACGATATTTCCCATTGCCCCGCCATCGTCACCGTCGCATCCGAAGGTGAACATGTTGCTGAGGCCGACACCGATTTTCGTAGCGGCATCGCTGCGCAATCCCCGGACTTTGCACCGGTCATGCGCCGGGGTGACGACCTGATGATGATGATGTCGACATCCGGGACCACCGGCCTGCCCAAGGGCGTGCCGGTACCTCTGCACGCCTTGCTGTCATTTGCCGCCTACATGCGCGATGCGGTTGATCTGCGCGACGACGATGTATTCTGGAACATCGCCGATCCCGGCTGGGCCTATGGCCTTTATTACGCGCTGACGGGCCCTTTGCTTCTGGGGCAGGCGACAACGCTGTTCGAAGGCGGGTTCACCGCCGACAGCACCTATCGCATCATCGACAAGCTGGGCGTGACCAGCCTTGCAGGATCCCCGACCGCATTTCGGTTGTTGATTGCGGCCGGTGACGCGGCTGCGGCCGGGGCCAAGGGGCGCCTGCGTGTCGTCAGCAGCGCCGGCGAGCCGCTGAACCCCGAAATCATCCGTTGGTTTGCCGCCAGCCTCGATGCGCCGATCCATGACCATTACGGTCAGACGGAATTGGGCATGTGCGTCAACAATCACCACGGGCTTGATCACCCTGTCCGGGCGGGATCGGCTGGGTTGGCGATGCCGGGTTATCGCATTGCGGTGCTGGATGATGAAGGCAATGAATTCGAGCCGGACGCATCAATCAGCTTTATCGGACGCTCGGACGATGTGATCACCTCATCGGGGTATCGCATCGGGCCGTTCGATGTCGAAAGCGCCTTGATCGAACATCCCGCCGTGACCGAAGCGGCCGTCGTCGGGGTTCCCGACCCCCAACGTACCGAAATCGTCAAGGCCTTCGTCATTCTTGGCAATGGGCACATGGCGGGTCAGGAATTGGCGGAACAGTTGCAGCAGCACGTGCGCAAGCGCCTGTCAGCCCATGCCTATCCGCGCGAGATCGAATTTGTTGCCGAACTGCCCAAGACCCCCAGCGGCAAGATCCAGCGATTTATTCTGCGCAAGGCCGAAATCGCCAAACAACAGCAAAGCTGAGGACCATCAACATGCAGATTGAAGACAAGGTTCTCCTGGTTACGGGCGCAGGATCCGGTCTGGGTGCCGCAGTTGCCGAGATGGCCGTCGAGGCCGGTGCAAAGGTCGTCTTGCTGGATATCAACACCGATGCCGGACAGGCCAAGGCACAAGAACTCGGCGATGCGGCGAAATTCTGCCGCACCGATGTGACCAGCCCCGAAGACGGTATGGTCGCCATTGCGCAGGCGCGTCAGGCATTCGGCCGGATCGACGTTCTGGTCAATTGCGCCGGCGTCGCACCCGGTGAAAAGATCGTCGGGCGCGATGGTCCCCACGATCTCGACCGGTTTGCCAGAGCTGTGACCATCAACCTGATCGGCACATTCAACATGCTGCGCCTTGGCGCCGAAGCCATGGCATCGAATGATCCGGACCAGAACGGCGAACGGGGGGTTGTGATCAACACCGCCTCGATCGCCGCGTATGACGGCCAGATCGGACAGGCCGCCTATGCTGCTTCAAAGGGGGGCGTTGCCTCTTTGACATTGCCCGCCGCCCGCGAACTGGCATGCCATGGTGTGCGGGTCGTGACGATTGCGCCGGGTATTTTCGGCACGCCGATGATGGCCGGACTGCCTCAGGAAGTTCAGGACAGCCTTGGCAAGACGGTGCCCTTCCCGCAACGACTTGGCCGTCCTGCGGAATACGCCGCAATGGTCCGCCATATCGTCGAAAACCAGATGCTGAACGGCGAGGTCATCCGGCTTGACGGTGCTTTGCGTATGGCGCCCCGGTAAGCATGAAAGGATATCAGAAGATGGAAAATGCAAAGGATCCGATCGTCATTGTGGGCGCATCGCGCACCCCCATGGGCGGCTTTCAGGGTGATCTGGCAGGGGTCGAGGCGGCGCAGCTGGGCGCAACGGCCACAGCTGGCGCGATGGCGCAGGCAGGATTGAACGCCGATCAGGTGCAGGAAATCATCATGGGCTGTGTCCTGCCCGCAGGTCAGGGACAGGCCCCGGCCCGTCAGGCCGCACTGAAGGCCGGCCTGCCGCTGTCTGCCGGCGCGACAACCGTGAACAAGATGTGCGGATCGGGGATGAAGGCCGCCATGCTGGTTCATGATCTGATCGCGGCCGGCAGCGCCGAGATCGCGATTGCCGGCGGCATGGAAAGCATGTCGAACGCGCCCTATCTGCTGCCCAAGGCGCGCGGCGGCTATCGCATGGGGCATGGTCAGGTCATGGACCACATGTTCCTTGACGGGCTGGAGGACGCCTATGACAAGGGACGTCTGATGGGCACCTTTGCCGAAGACTGCGCCCAGTCCTATCAGTTCACCCGCGAAGAACAGGACAATTACGCCATCACGTCCCTGACCCGTGCCCAGAAGGCGATCGAAAGCGGGGCCTTTGGCGCCGAGGTCACGCCGGTCACGGTCACGTCGCGCAAGGGTGAAACACGCGTGGACATCGACGAACAGCCGGGCAAGGCACGGATCGACAAGATCCCCGGCCTGCGTCCGGCATTCCGCGAGGGCGGGACCGTCACCGCCGCAAATTCCAGTTCGATTTCCGACGGTGCCGCGGCAATGGTGATGATGCGGGCCTCGCAGGCCGAAAGCCTGGGCCTGACGCCACGCGCCCGGATCCTGGGCCATGCGACCCATGCCGATAAACCCAGCCTGTTTCCCACAGCCCCAATCGGCGCGATCCGCAAGTTGATGGACCGCACGGGGCTTGATCTTGGCGCGATCGACCTGTTCGAGATCAACGAGGCCTTTGCCGTGGTTGCCATGGCCGCAATGCGTGATCTGGACCTGTCCCATGACATCGTGAACATCCATGGCGGTGCCTGTGCGCTTGGCCATCCGATCGGCGCATCCGGTGCACGGGTGATGGTGACGTTGCTGGCCGCGCTGGAAACCCACGGCCTCGACCGGGGCGTGGCCTCACTATGCATCGGGGGCGGCGAGGCAACGGCAATCGCAATCGAAAGGCTGAGCTGATGCACCTGAGCGAAGAGCAGCAGCAGATCCGCGACGCAGCGCGTGATTTCGCCCAGAATGCATTGGCACCGGGCGCCCATCAACGCGATCGCGACCACGCTTTTCCACGCGCCGAGCTGACCCAGATGGGCGAACTGGGTTTTCTGGGCATGTTGGTCCCCGAGGCCCATGGCGGCGTCGAGACGGGCATGGTGGCCTATGCCCTTGCGCTCGAGGAAATCGCGGCAGCGGACGGCGCATGTTCGACCATTGTCTCTGTCCATTCCTCGGTCGGCTGTGTGCCGATCCTGCGCTTTGGCAGCGAAGCCCAGAAGGCACGGTTTCTGCCGCGCATGGCGTCCGGCGAATGGATCGGCGGATTTGCCCTGACCGAACCGCAAGCGGGTTCTGACGCGTCATCGCTGAAAACGCGGGCGCGGCGGGATGGCGACAGTTACATCCTGAACGGCACCAAGCAGTTCATCACATCGGGCAAGAACGGTCAGGTCATCATTGCCTTTGCGGTCACCGATCCCGCCGCGGGCAAAAAAGGCATATCGGCCTTTATCGTGCCGACCGACACGCCGGGCTATGAGGTGGTTTCCGTCGAACAAAAGCTGGGCCAGCATTCGTCCGACACCTGTGCGCTTGCGTTCAACGAGATGCGTATCCCGGTCGAAAATCTTCTGGGGCAGGAAGGCGAAGGCTACAAGATCGCACTCGCCAATCTGGAGGGCGGCCGGATCGGCATCGCGGCACAGGCGGTGGGTATGGCACGCGCCGCCTATGAGGCCGCATTGAATTATGCCAAAGAACGGATCACCTTTGGCAAGCCGATCTCCACGCATCAGGCCATCGCGTTCAAGCTGGCCGATATGGCCACACGCATCGATGCCGCAAGGCTGATGGTGCAGCGGGCCGCGGCACTGCGTGACGCAGGCCAACCTTGTCTGACCGAGGCATCCATGGCCAAACTGTTTGCATCCGAGATGGCCGAAGAGGTCTGTTCAGACGCGATCCAGATCCATGGCGGTTATGGCTATCTGGCGGATTATCCCGTCGAACGGATCTATCGCGATGTCAGGGTCTGCCAGATCTACGAAGGCACCAGCGAGGTCCAAAGATTGGTGATCGCGCGTAACCTTTGACGCGCCAAGTTCGCAGGAAGGATACGGAGCAAGAATATTCTCCCTGCCCCCTATCCCAAGCCCCGCATCCCAAGCGACGTCCCAGGCGAGTTATTCGGTCGACAGCTACCCCTGCACTGGTTTGCGCGCTGATCCGGTGCAACGGTCAGCCAATCATTCAGCTCTGCCTTCCAACTCTGGACCACCCGAGGCTGGGGTTTTCGGGCTTTGCCCACGGTGACGGGCTGGTTGCGTCACGGTGAAAGTGAAGCGCGCCCGGGGCTTTGGGTCCGATGGTGC
>NZ_JAQBIE010000003.1 GCF_028294535.1 Paracoccus onchidii
GTGGTCAATCGCATCATCACCAATCTGGGCGTTCTGGACGTGGTCGAGGGCGGCCTGAAGATCGTCGAACTCGCCGATGGCGTGACCGAAGAAGAACTGCGCGCCGCAACCGAAGCCACCATCGTCAACTGATCACGACCACCACTGACAACACGAAAACGGGGGGCGAGTCCCCCCGTTTTACGTCGAACCGACCGATCGCACGCAGCAACCGAGCGCAGGAAGAAAGCTGATGACGCCAGAAGAGATCACCGCGCTGTTCACTCGCAAGGACGGGACCTATCTCTGCGCTCGTTGGGGCCGCCCTGTCGCGCCGGTTATTTTCGGATTGGCGGATGAGAGCCTGAACATCTTTCGCGAGGTCATTCGCACCGGTTTTGCCCATGCCGGGCATCCGGTGACGGATACCGACCCTGAATTGGGCAGCAATTTGATGATGTTTTTCGTGCGCGACTGGTCCGAACTTGACCACGTGCCCGATCTGGACCGGTTGACCGGCAGCGACGATCTGCCGACCCGCCTTCAATCACAAAATGCCGACCAGTATCGCCTGTTCCGATTTGATCCGGACGGCGCGATCCGCGCCTGCCTGCATTTCATCCGCATGTCGGGCGCATTGTCAAAAGCGCATCCAGCCGAACTGGCCGAGGCATTGACGATGCGTTCGACCCTCAGCTTTGCAACCGACATTACACCTTCGGCCGGGTTGGCGACCTTGATCCGCGCGGCCTATGATCCGACGATGCCAGTCGCCGCGACCGACGCGAGCCATGCCCTGCGCCTGTTCGCAAGGCTGGAAAGATGAACCGTTTGCGCAATTGCCGCGGATCATTCCTCTGCCTAGGATAGATCCATGAAGCACCGAATGAATATCCGCGTCTATTACGAAGACACCGACCTTGCCGGGATCGTCTATTACGCGAATTACCTGAAATTCATCGAACGCGGCCGGTCGGAATGGCTGCGCGATCTTGGCGTTGATCAGGTCGCCATGAAGCAGGACGAAGGCAAGGTCTTCGCCGTGCGCCGGATCGAGGCCGATTATCTCAGGCCCGCGCGCTTTGACGATCGCCTGGTGGTGCAGACCGGCCTGACCAGACTAAGCCCCGCACGAATCATCATGGACCAGACAGTGTGGCGCGATGAAGACAGGTTGTTCGACGCCAAGGTCACGATCGCCTGCCTTGACGGCCATGGACGTCCCACACGCCTGCCAGCCTTGCTGGCGACACGGCTGAACGCCTCCGTGCAAGGGTGAATATCCTGCGCCCGGGCGATGCGCGACAACAGCAAACTTGTGAATCCCGGTGCCATCGGTTGACATTTTCCTGAAACATAATGGCAGTTCTGGTGACGCCATTGTGTTAGGCAGGGGACTAAAAGCCCTGCTACAGAGGCGCTAAAAGGCCCGGCAACCCGGCCCGTTGACGATGAGGCAGTGACTATGGAACCCATTCAGGCCGCACAGGCCCTCGATTTTTCGCTGGTGGCGCTGTTTGCGCGCGCATCGCTGACGGTCAAGATCGTCATGATCTTGCTGATTGTCGCGTCTTTCTGGGGGTGGGCCATCATCATCCAGAAATTCATCAGCTTTGCGGCCGCACGGCGCGAAGCAAACCGCTTTGATCGGGCCTTCTGGTCAGGTGAACCGCTGGACGACCTGTTCGACCGGCTGGGCGAAACCCCTTCGGGCGCGTCAGAGCGCATCTTCGCGGCGGGCATGATCGAATGGCGCCGCAGCCATCGCGACGACGGCGCCCTCATTCCCGGCGGCGTGCAACGTATCGACCGCGCCATGAATGTCGCCATCCAGCGCGAGGAATCGCGCCTGTTCAAAGGGCTGTCCTTTCTGGCAACGGTCGGATCAACCGCGCCTTTCATCGGTCTGTTCGGCACCGTCTGGGGGATCAAGACCGCCTTCGAAGGCATCGCGATGTCTCAGAACACCAGCCTTGCCGTGGTTGCGCCAGGCATCGCCGAGGCGCTTCTGGCCACCGCCCTGGGGTTGTTGGCGGCCATTCCGGCGGTGATCTTCTACAACAAGCTTTCAGGTGATGCCGAACGGGTCGTCGGCAACTGGGAAGCATTTGCCGACGAATTCTCGACGCTGCTGTCACGTCAGCTCGACGGCGAAAGCTGAGGGCGCGGACATGGCCGATGTCGTCAAAAGGGTTGGACGCAAGGGGCGCGGTCGGCGTCGCAACGCGCCCATGTCAGAAATCAACGTGACGCCTTTCGTGGACGTGATGCTGGTTTTGCTAGTCATCTTCATGGTGGCCGCGCCGTTGATGACCGCAGGGGTTCCGATCAACCTGCCCAAGACGGCCGCGACGGCCGTGCCTTCGGAACCCGAAGAGCCGCTGGTCATTTCCATTCCCGCCGATGGCGCCATCACATTGATGAACGCACCCGTCGCAGATGACGAGGTCGTCGCACGCCTGCGCGCCGTTCTGGCCGAACGCCAGACAGACAAGATCTTTTTGCGGGCTGACGGCGGCATTCCCTATTCGCGTGTCGTTCAGGTCATGGGTGCACTGAACGCGGCAGGCTATACCAATATCGTTCTGGTCACCGATACCGGCGGCCCGCGACTGGATCGCTGATCGATGGAGGACCGCGAGCGCCGAATTGGATATTGGGTATCGGGCATGGCGCATGCCGGGCTGATCCTGTGGGCGTTGCTGGGCGGGGTTCTGTTTCGTCCTCAACCCTCGGTTCCGGTGCGCAGCACCGAGGTCGCCACCATGAGCGGCGCAGAATTCGAAGCCTATGCAGCAGCCTCGCGGGGGGCGGGACCGGTGTCGCAGGACGCCACGACCGTCGCCACCATCCCCCCACCCGAAACCGGGGACAATGCCGGGCAGGTTCCCGAATCCTTGCCCTCGCCCGCAGCCGAATCGAACGCAGAAGAGCTGGCGCAGCCTGACATTTCGGATTCCAGCCCTGATCTGAGCGATTTTGACGCCCAGCCCCGTGTCGAGGCGGCCAGTTCGCTGCCGGCGGCGCCCGAAACGCCTGAGATCGAGGAAACCACGCCTCCTATCCCAGACGCGGCCACCGCACCGGTTTCAGCACCACAGTCGACCCCATCCAGCCCAACCCCACCCAGCATCACCCAACCTGATGAGGTCGCGCCACCCGTCCCGCCAAGCTCGGCCCTTGCCCTGAACAGGTCCGCCTTGCCTCAGCCGCGGCCCGAAGACCTTGTTGCCAACCGCAACGCGCGACTGGCTGCGCAAGCTGCCGCCGCAGAAGCCGCCCGCGAAGCCGAGCGCGCCGCGGAAGCAGCCAGACAAGCCGAGGCGGACCGACTGGAAACCGAACGTCAGGCCGAAGCCGAGCGGCAAGCAGAGGCCGAGCGGCAGGCAGAGGCTGAACGGCAGGAAGCGGCCCGTCAAGAAGCAGAACGGCAAGCTGCCGAACAGGCCGAACGCGACGCGGAACGACTGGAAGCCGAACGGCAGGCGGAGGCCGAACGGCAGGCAGAGGCTGAACGGCAGGCAGAGGCCGAACGGCAGGCTGCCCAACGCGCCGAACAAGAACGGCTGGCCGAAGAGGCCCGGCAGGAAGAAGAACGTCGCGCCGCCGAGCAGGAAGCCGCGGATCGCCAGGCGCTGGAGGATGCATTGCGCGAAGCCCAGCAACAGGGCGATGGCACCGCCGATTCCGATACAACTGGCGATGCCTTCGCCGGTGATCGCCAGCGTATCGAAGGCGGCAGCGGAGCCTCGGCAACGCAGGATGCACTGGGGGCGGCACTGTCCGGTGCCTTGTCCGGCGCCCAATCCACCCCTTCGGAACCGGCACCGGACCCGATGCAGCTGGCCCCGGTGCCGATTACACCGACACCACTTCCCGCACCTGACGAACGTTCGGATGCCGGACAGAACGACCCTGGGGCTGCGCCGCTTGGCCAGCCCCTTTCACTTTCGGAACGTGATGGTTTTCGCACGGCGATCCAGCAATGCTGGAATGTCGGGGCCTTGTCCCTCGAGGCTGCCCGCATGTCGGTTTCGGTCGAATTCCGGATGGGCCCGGACGGTCGCCCCGATGCCAACAGCCTGCGTCTGGTCGATCAGCGCGGCGGATCGCAATTCGCCGCCCAGAATGCCTTCGAAGTGGCCCGCCGCGCGATCCTGATGTGCGGGCGCAACGGCTATCCGCTGCCCGCCGAAAAATATGGCCGCTGGCAAGAAGTCATCGTCGATTTCCGCCCCGAAGGCATTGGATTCAACTAATGGTGCATAGGTATTTCACCGTACTTTTGCGCCCCCGCAAAAAAGGTTAGAGAGGACAACATGTTCCGCGAACTGACATTGCTGCTTGCCCTTGGTCTGGCCACCGCACCCATTGCCCCGCTGCCCGCAGCGGCGCAGGATGGCCCCTTGCGCATTGAAATCACCGACGGTGTGGTCGAACCCATGCCGATCGCGATTCCGGATTTCTTTGGCGATAGCGAAGTTGCCGCCAAAATCCGCAAGGTCGTCGCAGATGATCTGACCGGCACCGGATTGTTCCGCGAAATTCCGTCCGATGCCCATATAGCGCGCCCCGGAAGCTTTGCCGAGGCGATTGCCTATGAAGATTGGCGCGCGGTCAATGCACAGGCACTGGTCACGGCCGAAGTCATCGGATCGGGCAATGAGATCAGCGTCAAATTCCGCCTGTTCGATGTCTTTGCCGGACAGCCGCAGGGTGACGGGATGCAGTTCGATGCTCGCGCCGGTGACTGGCGGCGGGCGGCGCACAAGATCGCCGACCAGATCTATACCCGCCTGACCGGTGAGGCGCCCTATTTCGACAGCCGCGTCGCCTTTGTGCAGGAAACCGGCCCCAAGGATGCACGCATCAAGCGCATCGGGGTCATGGATTACGATGGCGCGAACATCCTGTGGATGACTGACAGTTCATCCCTGGTGCTGGCCCCCAATTTTTCGCCCGACGGCAAGACCATTCTGTTCACCAGCTTTGACAGCGGTTTTCCTCAGATCCGGGTCATGGATGTGGCCAACGTCACATCGCGGCCGCTAACGCAAGGGGGCGACAGCATGGCGTTCGCCCCGCGCTACAGCCCGGATGGTCGCTGGATCGTCTATTCGCTGGAAAAAGGCGGCAATACCGATATCTGGCTGATGGACTCGGCCACCGGCGCGCAACGACCGCTGACATCTTCGCCGTCGATCGAAACCTCGCCAAGCTTCAGCCCCGATGGCAAGCGGATCGTATTTGAATCCGATCGCTCGGGCACGCCCCAGCTGTATATCGTGGGGCTGGAAGGCGGCGAGCCCGAGCGCATCAGCTTTGGCGAGGGCAGATATGGCACCCCGGCATGGTCGCCCAAAGGTGACATGATCGCCTTTACCAAGCAATTGGGCGAACGTTTTCATATTGGCGTCATGCGCACGGATGGCTCGGCCGAGAAAAATCTGACCGAATCTTTCCTTGACGAAGGCCCGACCTGGGCGCCCAATGGCCGCGTCGTGATGTTCACCCGTGTCACGCCCGGCGGAAACGGTCAGCCGCGATTGCATTCCGTCGACATCACCGGGCGCAATATGCGACCGCTGGACCTTGACTTTGCCGCCTCGGACCCGTCTTGGGGTCCGTTGATGCCGTAAGGAATATGCCCGAAGGAATCCGAGATGAAAGCCTGGATCAAGCCCGTTACCCTCGTCTGCCTGTTGGGGCTGGCCGCCTGCGCCCAGCAACCCCAAGCACCCCAGCAAATCTATGATCCCTATGCAAACACCACCTCCGGCGCGCTGTATCAGGGCGAACTGGCCGGCGGCGCGTTGGGCGCCGAGGCCACGGCGCAGTATTTCGCAAGCTCGATCGGGGACACGGTCCTGTTTCCTTCGGGTCAGACGACCCTGACGGGTGAGGCACGCAGCGTGCTGACACGTCAGGCCGAATGGCTGAACAAATACACCAACTTCAATGCGGTCGTTCAGGGCCATGCCGAGGAAACCGGCACCCGTGAATACAACCTGGCCCTTGGCGCACGCCGCGCCAGCGCGGTTCAGGAATATCTGATTGCCCAGGGTGTCGCCGCAGGACGCATCCGGACCCTCAGCTTCGGCAAGGAACGCCCGGTCGAGACCTGCTCGGACGAGGCATGTTATGCCAAGAACCGTCGCGCCGTGACCGTCGTCACTGACACCGGACCCGCATCCTGATGAAACATCTTGCCGCCCTGCTGCTGACGCTGATCATGGCATGCCTGACGCCTGCCGCCGCGCAAGAACCGAACCTGGCCGATTTGCGCGGCGATCTGAACCAGCTGCGCAACGAATTGCAATCGCTGCGCTCGGAGCTGGTGGCCTCCGGGGCGGCGGGCTTTCAGGCCGCGGGTGGCGATGCGGCCATTGACCGCATGAATGCGATGGAACGCCACCTGACCTACCTGACGGATCGGGTGGAACAACTGCAAAACCGCGTCAGGCGTATCGTGGCGGACGGCACACGCCGCATTGACGATATCGAGTTCCGCCTGTGCGAGATGGACGAAACCTGTGATCTGGGGGCGTTGACGACGCCGGATCTTGGGGGGCTGGCGGCAGGCGGCGCGGCCTCGCCTCAGGTTGGGCCGGCCCAATCCGGGGTTGAAACTGCCCCGCCCGGCAAGGCAACCACCAATGCCGAACAGGCCGATTTCGATCTGGCACGCGCAGCACTGAACGATGGGGATTTTCAACGGGCCGCGCAGTTGTTCGGCGAAGTCGCGGAAAACCATGCGGGCGGGCCGCTGACCGCCGAAGCCCTGTTCCTGCGCGGTGCGGCGCTGGACAGTCTTGGCGATTCCTCAGGGGCGGCGGCTGCGTGGCTGGAAGGTTTCGCCGCATCGCCCGACGGCCCCCGGGCAGCAGAAAGCCTGCTTGGTCTTGCCCGGGTTATCGCATCTGATGGTGATGCGACGGCCTCGTGCCTGTATCTGGCAGAGATCCCCGCCCGGTTTCCCGGCAGCGACGCCGCCCAAGAGGCCGAGCGTCGCATGACTGTTCTGAACTGTGGTGGAATCGATCTTGGCCATGTGGATCTGGATCAGGGCTTTGCAACCCCTTCCGAGTTCGGCAACCTGGACCCCGAAGCGGCTGCCGATCTGGCCGATTATCAATGATTTCGACGACATAAACACCGTGGCTGTCGATCCTTTCGTCAGGGTTCGCGCCAACCTGGACCGTCTGGCCGGGTCCAGCCCCGCATTGGGCGTGGCCGTATCGGGCGGGGGCGATTCCGTCGCGCTGATGCATATGATCGCGCGATGGCGCATCAACCGGCGCGTTCAGGTGGCGACAGTTGATCATGGATTACGTCCCGAAAGCCGCGCCGAGGCCGACACCGTGGCCCGGCAAGCGGCAGATCTGGGCCTGCGCCACGACATCCTGACCTGGCAAAGACCGGTCACGGGATCCGGCAACCTGATGGCCGAGGCGCGTAAAGCAAGACTGCACCTGTTGTCACATTGGGCCAAAGCCAATGATCTGGCCATGATTGCATTGGGTCACACCGCGGATGATCAGGCCGAAACGTTGGTGATGCGGCTTGATCGCGGCGCTGGGGTTGATGGTTTGGCGGCCATGGCCCCCGCTCGTCAGGCGCACGGCACGATCTGGCTGCGCCCGATGCTGGACGTGACCCGCGATGACCTGCGCGACTGGTTGCAGGCCGAGCATCTCGATTGGATAGATGATCCCAGCAATGAGAACGACGACTATGAACGGGTCCGGGTGCGCAAGGTGCTGCGTTCATCGGGATGGCAGATCGCCCGGATCGCCGAATCAGCCGCCAATCTGCGCGAGGTTCGCTCCGCGCTGTCATATTATGCTTTGCAAACCTGTGCCGACGCGAATTTTGCCAACGCCGCAGTCGATCTGGACGTGGTTGCCTTTCATGACGCACCCGCCGAAATTCGCAGGCGCATCCTGATTGCCGCGACCCGCTGGGTGACGGGGGCGCCCTATCCGGCGCGTCGCGCCACGGTTTCCCACGCAATGGACGCAGTGAACGCAGGCAAACGGGTCACGCTTGACGGCGTGCTGATCCATCCACGGGGTGACCGGTTGCACATCATCCGCGAACCCGCTGCGGCACTGCGGGCCGCAGCGGGTCGCACGACCTGGGACGGGCGCTGGCGAATCACCGATCTTCCCGCGCATCTCCGGATTTCGGCCCTTGGGCTGCGCAACCTGTCCGGCCTGAACTGGCGCGACCATGGGCTGTCGCATGACGAAGCCATCGCAAGCCCGGCAATCTATGACCGGAATCAGCTGATCGAGGCGCCATTGCTGCAACCACAGGGCGCATTTCGCGTGACTCCGCTGCGAAGCGCGACGGATTTTCGCAGTCTTGTCATGGCGCATTGAACCTGCGGCAATAATCCCTATTTTCATTGCAAACCGAATTCCGCCGGAGGACCCGTTTTGGGCAACGCACGTAACTTGGCCTTCTGGGTCGTTCTGTTCCTGATGATCCTGGCGCTGTTCAACCTGTTCAGCGACGGAACAGCGACGATGAACAGCCGGCAGATCAGCTATTCCGATTTTGTCGAACGCGTCGACAACGATCAGATTTCTGCCGTGACCATAGATGGCGAAGACCTGATGATCACCGGCGCGGATGGGCAGCAATATTCCACCGTACGCCCCTTGGGCGAGGAAATCACCGACCGGCTGATCGACAAGAATGTCGACGTCAAGGTGGTCAAGCAACAGCAATCGGGCTTTATGTCGATGCTGGGGGTCTGGCTGCCTTTCATCCTGCTGATCGGTGTGTGGATCTTCTTCATGAACCGCATGCAGGGTGGTGGCAAAGGCGGGGCGATGGGCTTTGGCAAATCGCGCGCCAAGCTGCTGACCGAAAAGCATGGCCGCGTGACCTTTGACGACGTGGCCGGCATCGACGAAGCCAAGGAAGAACTGGAAGAGATCGTCGAATTCCTGCGCAATCCGCAGAAATTCAGCCGTCTGGGCGGCAAGATCCCGAAAGGCGCGCTGCTGGTCGGCCCTCCGGGCACCGGTAAGACGCTGCTGGCCCGCGCCATCGCAGGCGAAGCCGGTGTGCCGTTCTTCACCATCTCGGGCTCTGATTTCGTGGAAATGTTCGTCGGCGTCGGCGCCAGCCGTGTGCGCGACATGTTCGAACAGGCGAAGAAAAGCGCCCCCTGTATCCTGTTCATCGACGAGATCGACGCGGTCGGACGCTCGCGCGGCGTCGGCATCGGCGGCGGCAACGACGAACGCGAACAGACACTGAACCAGTTGCTGGTCGAAATGGACGGTTTCGAGGCGAATGAAGGCATCATCATCATCGCCGCGACGAACCGCAAGGACGTTCTGGACCCTGCCCTGTTGCGTCCGGGCCGCTTCGACCGTCAGATCCACGTGCCGAACCCCGATATCAAGGGCCGTGAGAAGATCCTGTCGGTCCATGCCCGCAAGGTCCCGGTCGGCCCCGATGTCGATCTGCGCATCATCGCGCGCGGCACGCCCGGGTTTTCCGGCGCCGATCTGATGAACCTCGTGAACGAAGCCGCGCTGATGGCTGCCCGCATCGGACGGCGTTTTGTCAGCATGGAAGATTTCGAAAACGCCAAGGACAAGGTGATGCTGGGCGTCGAACGACGCAGCATGGTTCTGTCGCCCGAGCAAAAGGAAAAAACCGCCTATCACGAGGCCGGTCACGCCATCGTCGGACTGTCGCTGCCCAAATGCGATCCGGTCTACAAGGCGACGATCATTCCGCGTGGCGGCGCCCTTGGTATGGTGGTCAGCCTGCCCGAAATGGATCGGCTGAACTTCCACAAGGATGAAGCCAAGCAGAAACTGGCGATGACCATGGCCGGCAAGGCCGCCGAAATCATCAAATACGGTGAGGAAGGCGTGTCCAATGGCCCCGCCGGTGACATTCAGCAAGCCTCCGGCCTTGCTCGCGCCATGGTCATGCGCTGGGGCATGTCGGACAAGGTCGGCAATATCGATTATGCCGAAGCCCATGAGGGATATTCGGGCAGCACGGGCGGTTTTTCGGTCTCTGCGGCAACCAAGGAACTTATCGAGCAGGAAGTGCATGACCTGATCGAAGAAGGCTATGCCGAAGCCCGCCGCATCCTGATCGAAAAGAACGAAGAATTCGAACGCCTTGCTCAGGGCCTGCTGGAATATGAAACCCTGACTGGCGAAGAGATCGGCAAGATCATCCGTGGCGAACAGCTGGGCGGCGATGACGATACGCCGGGCAGCGCAATCCCCTCGGTGACCGCTGTTCCAAAGACCGGCAAGCCCACTCCGGGCGGTGATCCGGCTCCGGCCTGACCCGCACAAAGCCCCGCCCATCCGGACGGGGCTTTTTTCATGTCGTCGCAAGGCCGTGAAATCCACTTGCCCGCATCGCCGGCAAATGCGTATCACGGTGCGACAGACCCATCAGAAACGATCAGGTGCAAGTTACGCCCTCATGAACCAGTTTGACGACATCGCCGACATGACCGCATTGCGCCTGAAAATCGACGAGGTCGATGGTCAGCTTATCTCGCTGCTCGCGCAGCGGCGCGAGCTGATCGACAGGGCGGCACAGATCAAGGCGCGTGAAGGCCTGCCTGCACGCATCGACTGGCGCGTCGAAGAGGTGGTCGAGAATGCCCGGCGCAATGCGCGCGCGGCGGGGCTGGACCCCGATCTGATCGGCCCGATCTGGCGCGCTCTTGTCGAGGCCGCCATTGCCCAGGAAGACAGCCATTTGAAAGGAAATGTTGATGACCGCGACGCTGATTGATGGCAAGGCCTTTGCGGCCGGGCTGCGCGAACGGATCGCCGATGAGGTCAAGGCACTGAAGGACCGTGGCATCACACCGGGTCTGGCGGTCGTTCTGGTCGGCGAGGACCCTGCAAGTCAGGTCTATGTCCGCTCCAAGGGCAAGCAGACCGTTCAGGTCGGCATGAACTCTTACGAACACAAGCTGTCGGCGGACATCTCGCAGGATGAATTGCTGACCCTGATCGAGCGGCTGAATGCCGATCCGGCGGTGAACGGTATTCTGGTGCAGCTTCCCCTGCCCTCCCATATGGATGAAGCGGCAGTCATCAACGCGATCGACCCCGACAAGGATGTCGATGGCTTCCACATCCAGAATGTCGGGCGCCTTGCAACGGGGCAAAACGCGATGGTGCCCTGCACCCCCTTGGGATGCCTGATGCTGCTGCGTGACCAGCTTGGCGATCTTTCGGGCAAAAGTGCGGTGGTGCTGGGGCGCAGCAATATCGTCGGAAAACCGATGGCCCAGCTTCTGCTTCGCGACAGCGCCACGGTGACGATCGCCCATTCCCGCACCGTCGATCTGCCGCAGCTGTGCCAACAGGCCGACATCCTTGTGGCGGCAGTTGGCCGGGCGAATTTCGTGAAGGCCGATTGGGTGAAACCCGGCGCAACTGTGATTGATGTGGGAATCAACCGCACGGATGACGGGCTGGTCGGAGACGTGGATTTCGCAGCCGCGGCGCAGGTCGCAGGCGCGATCACGCCGGTTCCCGGAGGCGTTGGCCCGATGACCATTGCCTGTCTGCTGGCCAATACCCTGACCGCCACGGCACGCGCGAACGGCTTGCCGGACCCCGAGGGCCTGACGCCCTGATCCTGAAGACGGCGCCGGAAACGTGATGGTAACTGATCGGGGCATCGCCCCGATCAGTTACCAAACAGGCTTTGCTGACCAGTCGGCGCGGGCGCAGCCAGACCCAGATGCGCCCATGCCCGAGGTGCAAGCATCCGTCCGCGCGGCGTTCTTGCAATCAGACCTTGCTGCAGAAGATAGGGCTCGATCACCTCTTCGATCGCATCTCGGCTTTCCGAGAGCGCAGCGGACAATGTCTCGACACCCACGGGACCGCCGCCATAATGTTCCGCCATCAGCAGAAGATAGCGCCGGTCAGCACCGTCCAGCCCCAGGTCGTCAACGCCCAGGCGGGTCAGGGCACTGTCGGCAATCTCCCGGGTCAGGCGACCATCCCCTTCGACCAAAGCAAAATCGACGACCCGGCGCAACAGCCGCCCGGCGATCCGCGGTGTGCCACGGGCCCGCCGCGCAATTTCATGCGTGCCGTCCGGATCGGCATCGATACCCAGCATGCGCGCGCCCCTTTGCACAATCTGGTTCAACTCGGCAATCGTATAGAATTGCAGGCGCGTCGGAATCCCGAACCGGTCGCGCAAAGGGGTCGTCAGCAATCCTAAGCGCGTCGTCGCCCCGACCAGTGTGAAAGGCTGCAATTCGATCCGCACAGTGCGCGCGGCAGGACCTTCACCAATAACCAGATCCAGCTCGAAATCCTCCATCGCCGGATAAAGAACCTCTTCTACGGCCGGGTTCATGCGATGGATCTCATCGATGAACAGCACATCACGCGCCTCAAGATTGGTCAGGATCGCCGCAAGATCCCCCGCGCGCGCCAGAACCGGCCCCGAGGTCATGCGAAAACTGACCCCCAATTCACGTGCCATGATCTGGGCGAGCGTCGTCTTGCCCAATCCCGGCGGGCCGAAAAACAATGTATGATCCATCGCTTTGCCACGCATGCGGGCACTGTCGATAAAAACACGCAGATTGGCGCGTGCTTCTGCCTGACCAACGAAATCCGTCAGGGCCTGAGGACGCAACGCGCGGTCTTCCGTCTCGCCCTCGATAGGCTCGGGTCGCAGAGTGGGATCAGATTGCGTCATTTTCGATCCGGCCCAGAAAGCGAATGTGACCAGGCAAGTGGCACCCGTTCAAATTGCAAGACATCGAACACTTCATTCCACCCTTAGCCTTTCGGCGCCAATAACCGAAGCGCCGCACGGATCAATGCCGGGGTTTGCGCCGAAGCTTGATCCGTCTGGGCCTCGGCAACCGCAGCGGCGGCTTCACCGTGACCATATCCAAGATTGATCAGGGCAGACAGTGCTTCTGCTGCCGCAGTTGCCGATTGCGCCGTATCAGAGGCGGGGCGCGCCGCGGCATCGGCCATCGAGGCCGATGCCGCGGCGGCGGTTTCTGCGGGCTCGATGCCCGTAGAAACCGCTCCCCCTATCTGCGGATGTCCTGCATCAACTGTCAGGTTTCCTCCCAAAGCCATGATGCCCGGCGCCTTGTCCTTCAGTTCCAGAACCACGCGTTGCGCAAGCTTTGGCCCCACTCCCGGTGCCTTTCGAACCGCCGACCAGTCCCCCAATGTAATAGCCCGCGACAATCCTTCGGCCCCCAGGGTTCCCAACACCGCCAGCGACACCTTGGCACCCACACCCTGCACGCTGGTCAGCAACCGGTGCCATTCTTTTTCCAGCATGGTCGCGAATCCGAAAAGCTGCAGCAGATCTTCGCGCACCAAAAGTTCCGTATATAGCGCGACCGCCTCACCCGCCGGTGGCAGGCTGGCGGCGGTTCTTTCGCTGACATGCACGATATAGCCGATACCACGCACATCGATCAGCACCTGATCCTGTCCTCGGTGTAGTATCACACCTGCAATACGACCGATCATATCGTTCCCCTGTTGCTTGCAGCCACACGCATCACGCGTCCCTGCAGATGGTGCGCGTGACATATCGCGATAGCCAGCGCATCAGCGGCATCTGCTGTCTCGAATTTGACGCCCGGCAGTTGCACGCGCACCATGTGCTGAACCTGTTCCTTGCCGGCATGTCCCACGCCAACAACCGTTTTCTTGACCGCGTTCGGGGCATATTCACCGACTTGCAAACCCGCTTCGGCGGGCGCGAGCAATGCGATACCGCGTGCCTGACCCAGCTTCAGCGTGCCCGTCGCATCCTTGTTGACGAAAGTTTGCTCAACCGCCGCAGCTTCGGGACGGTATTGCGCAATGACGCGGTTCAGCCCCTGAAACAGAAGCGACAACCGCGCCGCCAGATCCGCCTTGCTACCATCGGCGACGCTGTGCACGACACCATTCGCGACATGCCGCAGCCTTGGCCCATCCATGTCGATGATACCCCAGCCCATATTCCGCAATCCCGGATCGATGCCCATGACCCGCATGGCTGCCCCCTTGTTTTTTCCTGCACTAGCACGAAAGGCGAACATCGGCCAGAGTGGATGCCCGCGCACAGGTCATTTGCTTGACACGGGGCCTGTCATTAGAAACACAAAGTTAAACAACAAGTCGTTAACGCCCACAGGAACGAGGTTTCATGTCGCCAGCACTTATCGCTCTGCTGCCTTTCATCGGGGCCTTGTTGCCCGGCCTCTTGATCCGTTCGGGACGAACTGTTGCCGCGACCGCCTGTGGAACGACCACATTTGTCGCCTTGCTGGGATTGCTGTTGCACATTCCCGCCATTCTGCGGGGCGAGGTACTGATCGCACGTTTCGAATGGCTTCCACTGATCCAGCTGAACGCGAATTTCCGGATCGACGGGCTTTCGCTTTTGTTCGGCATTCTGATTCTGGGCATAGGCTTGTTGATCATAACCTATGCGCGCTTCTACCTGTCTCGCCAGGATTCGATCGGCAAGTTCTATACCTATCTGATGCTGTTCCAAGGCGCGATGATGGGCATCGTTCTTTCAGACAACATATTGCTTTTGCTTGTTTTTTGGGAACTTACGTCACTTTCCTCCTTTTTGCTGATCGGCTATTGGCGCCATCTTCCGGCCGGGCGGCAGGGTGCCCGGATGGCGCTGACCGTGACCGGCATGGGTGGCCTCGCGATGATTGCCGGTATGCTTTTGCTGGGGCAGATCGCGGGCAGTTATGACATCAGTGACATCCTGAATGCGAAAGACGCCATTCAGGCCAGCCCTTATTACACGCCGGCGCTGATCCTGATCCTGATCGGGGCCTTTACCAAATCGGCACAATTTCCGTTCCACTTCTGGCTGCCGCACGCCATGGCCGCACCAACCCCGGTCAGTGCATATCTTCACAGCGCAACCATGGTTAAGGCCGGCCTGTTCCTGATGGCACGCCTTTGGCCCGTTCTGGCGGGAACCGAGCAATGGTTCTGGATCGTGTCGACCACGGGCCTGATCACAATGTTGTTGGGTGCGTCGATCGCGCTGTTCAAGGATGACCTCAAGGCGCTGCTGGCCTTTTCGACCGTCAGCCATCTGGGCCTGATCACGATGCTGCTGGGCTTTGGCACCGAAGAGGCCGCGATCGCCGCCGTGTTCCACATCATCAACCACGCGACATTCAAAGCCGCCCTGTTCATGACAGCCGGCATCATCGACCATGAAACCCATACGAGGTCGATCGCGCGACTGGGTGGTTTGCGCAAACTCATGCCGGTGACCTTTGTCATCGGCACGGTTGCGGCATTGTCCATGGCCGGCATACCGCCCTTGAACGGCTTTCTGTCCAAGGAAATGATGCTCTACGAAGCCAGCCATCTGGCCGTGGCGCGGCAAGGTTTCATGATTTTTGCAACCCTGGCGGCGCTGTTTTCCGTGGCCTATTCGCTGCGCTTCATCTTTCACGTGTTTCTCGGCCCTCAACGGGATGACTATCCCCACCAGCCCCACGATCCAGGCTTTGGCATGTGGGCCGGTCCCGCGCTTCTTGTGACGCTGGTGATTCTGATCGGGTTGTTCCCGAACACGCTGGCAGGGTGGCTGGTCGACGCCTCGGCGGCGGCCGTGACCGGCGGGCATCCGCATGCGCATATTTCGCTGTGGCATGGGGTTAATGCGGCATTGATCATGTCGCTGATCGCGATTGCCGGGGGTGCGGCGCTTCTGTCCTTGCACAAGTCATTTCAGGCCGCCTGGGACAGCGCCCCCCGCCCCGAAGCCAAGGCGATTTTTGATTGGCTGGTCCTGCGCATCGTCTTTGCCGCCCGCGGTATCAGCGACAACCTGACCAACGGCTCGATGCCGCGGGCGCTTGCGGCCTTTACGCTGGCGACGCTGTTTGCCGGCTCTGTCGCCTGGTATACCGGCCGCGTCGGGCCTGCCACGCGGCCGATGCTGCCGATCGAGCCTGTGCCGCTGATCGGTTGGCTGATGGTCATGGTGGCGACAGGGTGCATGGTCTTCTTTCATCGCATCCGTGTGCTGGCGCTGGTTCTGGTCGGGGTTGTCGGGTTGGTCACCTCGGTATTCTTTGCCTATTTCTCGGCCCCCGATCTTGCATTGACACAGATTTCGGTCGAGGTGGTCACGGTCATCCTGCTGCTGTTGGCTTTGCACTTCCTGCCCAAGCGCACCGCAACCGAGACATCGACCATCCACCGGGGATGGGACGCGTTCATCGCCACACTGGCCGGGATCGGCATGGGCTCGTTGTGTTATGCGATGCTGCGGCGCGATTTCGCCTTTGATCCGATATCGGGCTACATGCTTGAAAACAGCTACGCCCTAGGCGGAGGCGACAACGTCGTGAACGTGATCCTTGTGGATTTCCGTGGTTATGACACCTTTGGCGAAATTACCGTCCTGGGGATTGCGGCTCTGGCGATCTTTGCGCTGACCCAGACCCTGCTGCAGGGCAATTCCGCCAAACGCCTGACCAACTGGGTGCATGATCAGCGCCGCGCCGGCGACCGTCACCCCGTCATGCTGGTCATCGCGACACGGGTGATCCTGCCGATTTCGCTGGTGGTCGGTGTCTATATGTTCCTGCGCGGCCATAACCAGCCGGGCGGCGGGTTCATCGCCGGCCTGGCCGTCGCGATCGGGTTGCTGATGCAATACATGGCCTCGGGCTATGCGTGGGCGCAAGAACGCCAGACCATTCCCTATCACGCACTGATCGGTGCAGGCGTGGTCGCCGCAGGCGTCACCGGCATCGGCGCCTGGTTCAACGGGCTGCCCTTCCTGACCTCGGATTTCGGCTATTTCAAACTGCCCTTCCTCGAAAAATTCGAACTTGCGACCGCGATGGGCTTTGACCTGGGCGTGTTCCTCTGTGTGGTCGGGGCGGTGATGCTGGCGCTGAACTCTCTCAGCCGGATCGCACGGCGCGCCGGAGAAACCGTGAACAAGAACCCGATGGACATCAATCTTCGCGACGAACCCAAAGAAGGAGCCCAGTGATGGAAATGCTTGTGGCCTCTGCGATCGGCGCGACGACCGCTGCCGGAATCTATCTGATCTTGCGGCTGAGAACCTTTGCCGTCGTTCTTGGCATGACGATGCTGACCTATGCGATCAATGCCTTTCTGTTCACGACCGGCCGCCTGGTGGTGAACCTGCCACCCATTTTGCAGGACCATGCAGCGGGCGGGCATGCAACATATACCGACCCGCTGCCCCAGGCCCTTGTGCTGACGGCGATCGTGATCTCGTTCGGGATGACCGCCGTGGTCGTGATGATGGCACTGGGTTCCTTTATCGAAGGGGGCGATGATCGCATCAACATGCCTGACGACGACTATATCATGCCGCCGCTGAAAACCGTTGACGACCAGAAGCCCGAGGACGAGACCGCATGAACCACCTGCTGATCGCCCCGGTCCTTGTCCCGGCCCTGCTTGGATCCCTGATGATCCTGTGGATGCGGCATGACCTGTTGCAGCAACGCGTTTTCGGCATCATCGGCAGCGTTCTGACGCTGGCCGTTGCGCTGAAGCTCAGCCACCTGTCCGCAGGCGGCGAGATCTTCGTCTATCGGCTGGGCAACTGGTCGGCACCTTTCGGCATCGTGCTGATGCTGGACCGGTTGTCGGCGATGATGCTTCTGCTGACATCGGTGCTGGCCGTCGTGGTACAGCTTTATGCCATTGGCTCGGGCTGGGATCGCAAAGGCTGGCATTTTCATTCGCTTTGGCTGTTCCAGTTGATGGGGCTGAACGGGGCGTTTCTGACCGGTGACGCATTCAACCTGTTCGTGTTCTTCGAAGTTCTGCTGATCGCCAGCTATGGCCTGATGATCCATGGCGGCGGCCCGATGCGGCTGCGCGCGGGCGTGCAGTATATCGCCTATAACCTGGCCGGATCGACATTGTTCCTTGCCGCGCTTGGTACGCTTTATGCGGTGACGGGCACGCTGAACATGGCCGATATGGCCGAGCGCGTTGCCGCCATGCCCGTCGAGGATACCGCATTGCTGCGGGCGGGCGCGGTGCTGCTGTTGATCGTGTTTGCGATCAAGGCCGCGCTTGTGCCGCTGCATTTCTGGCTGCCAGCCACATATGCGAACGCGCCCGGACCGGTCGCGGCATTGTTTGCGATCATGTCCAAGGTCGGGGTCTATGCGATCATCCGCTTTTTCACGCTGGTCTTTCCGCAGGACTCGGTTGCCGAGACCCTTGCCACCGACCTTATCCTGCCTGCCGCGCTGATCACATTGGCGCTTGGCCAGATCGGCGTGCTGGGAACGCGCAGCCTGACCCGGCTGGCGGCCTATGCCGCCATTGCATCAATCGGAACACTGATGATCTCGCTGGCCCGGTTTGATGCCCAGGGGCTGACGGCGGGTCTGTACTACCTGATTCATTCGACCCTGGCGACGGCGGCGCTGTTCCTGGTTGTTGACATGATCGCCGCGCGGCGCGGTGGCGATATCTGGTTGCGCCTGCGTCCCGCGATCCTGAATACCGGACTTGTGTCGGCGATGTTCTTCCTGACCGCGATTGCCGTTGCGGGCCTGCCGCCGCTGTCCGGTTTCCTGGGCAAGCTGCTTATCCTCGAGGCAACCGCCGATGATCCCTGGATGATCGGGATCTGGTCCACGATCATTGTGACCTCCTTGATTGCAATCGTGGGCTTTTCGCGTGCCGGTTCGATCCTGTTCTGGAAATCACACGAGATGGACCCCGAACCGGGCAATGACACCGATGAAGGTGATACCCCCGAACGCGGCCCGATTCCGACCAAACTGGAAACGGATGAGCCTATTCAGGATGTCGGGGATTCGGCTGCCCCCTGGTTGTCCTTCGTTTCCGTGGGCATCTTGCTGGCCGGGCTGGCGGCGCTGACGCTGTTTGCAGGCCCGATGACCGATTATCTCAAGAATACCGCGGATCAGCTGACCACACCCCAGATTTACTATGACTCGGTCTTGCGCCAGCAGGAGGGTTCAAGATGATCCGTCGCCTTTTCCCCCACCCCTATCTTTCGGCATTGCTGGTCGTCATCTGGATGTTGCTGGTCAACCGCTTTGCCTGGGGATCGCTGGTCTTTGCCGTGATCCTTGCGATCGCGGTGCCGGCGCTGACCGAACCCTATTGGCCCGATCGCGCGCGCCTGCGCCACCCGCTCAAGATCGTCCGATATTGCCTGATGGTGATCTATGACATCATCAAGGCCAATATTCAGGTCGCCATGATCGTGCTGTTCAAACCCAACCGGAACCTGCACCCGGCATGGATCACGATCCCGCTTGAGCTGCGCTCGCCCGAGGCGATCACGGTATTGGCAAGCACGGTCACGTTGACGCCGGGGACCGTCAGCGCGGATCTGTCACAGGACGGCCATGCCCTGCTGGTTCATTGCCTGCATGCACCCGACCCGGAATCGGTCATTCTGGACATCAAGTCACGCTATGAAGACCGGCTGAAGGAGATTTTCGAATGATCGAATATGCGCTGTATTTCGCCTTCGCCTGTTTTGGTATCGGCCAGCTGTTCTGCCTGTATCGCGTTGTGTTTGCCCCCGGCGTCGGGGACCGCGTGCTGGCGCTGGACACCATGTCGATCAACATGATCGCGCTGATCGCATTGTTTGGTATTTTACACGACACCACCATGTATTTCGAGATCATGATGCTGTTCGCGCTGGTCGGCTTCGTGTCGACCGTCGCCTATGCCAAGTTCCTGCTGCGCGGCGATGTGATCGAATAGAAAGGACCGGACAATGGAATTCTATGCAGAACTTCTGATTTCAGCCATGCTGGTCCTTGCGGGTTTCTTCGGTTTTGTCGGCTCTTTCGGGCTGGTCAAGCTGCCGGACCAGATGACCCGCCTGCACGGTCCGACCAAGGCCGCAACGCTGGGGGTTGGCGGTGTGCTGATCGCGTCCCTGCTATGGTTCGCCTTTTTCGGCGATCACTACAGCTGGCACGAATTGCTGATTGCGTTGTTCCTGTTCTTGACTGCGCCAATCACTGGATTGATGATCGCCAAGGTCAACATGCATCTCACTTGGAGCCCGGATGAACTGCCACATTGTGGCGAAGACAAGCATTGGGCGACCTTTGGAAATTCGGCGGAACGCAGCCTCATGGATTCCACGGCCGAGGACGGCAAGGACGAACGCGACCATCACGAATAATCGCCCCATGCCGGTATCAACCGGCACAGGGCATGTCTGAGCGATTATTCCTCGATCACGTCCAGAACGCCGGGCACCGCGCGCAGCGCCTGACGGGCGGGCGTGGTCAGGGGCGCGTCATTGGCGACCTCGATCTCGATCAGCTCGTCGCCCTCGCGAATGCGCAGCAGGACCGGCCCGCGCGACCGCGATGATACGGTGATCTCGGTCTGGATGCGGCCCAGAACCTCGGCCAGACGCGGGATCGTGTCGGCGCCCTGCATTTCCACCGCCAGACAGCCCGCGCCCGCATCGGCCACGGCATCATCCAGCCGCGCCACGGAATTGGCCAGCATCTTGACCTGATCGCCCGAGGGTTCGACCTTGACCTGCAACACGACATTCTCGCCCGGTTCCAGCCGGTCGCGGGCCGCGTTCAGCAGATCGCTGAACACGGTCACCTCGTAAAGGCCGGTCGGATCGGACAGGCTGACAAAGGCGTATTGCGTGCCCTTGGCCGATTTCCGTTCCATGCGCGCCGCCACCGTCCCCGCGATCGAGGTGACCAGCGGCCCACCCGCCGCATCGGCGCTGATTTCAGCCAGCGTCTGGACCTTCTTGCGCTTCAGCGCGGGCAGGTAATCGTCCAGCGGATGCCCCGACAGGTAGAAGCCGACGGCCTTGTGTTCCTCGCCCAGCTTTTCGGCGGGCAGCCAGACCTGCGCCAGCGCGGGGCGCGGCGGTGGCAGATCCTCGCCCCCGCCAAACAGCGATGTCTGGGCCGAGGCCGCCTGTTCCTGCACCGCAGCCGACCACGCCACCAGCCCATCCAGCGATTTCAGCACCCTTGCGCGGTTGTCGTCCAGCAGGTCGAACGCCCCGGCACGCGCCAGCATTTCCAGGGGCCGCTTGCCGACGCGCTTCATGTCGACGCGGCGGGCGAAATCATTGATATCGCGGAAGGGCTGATCGCCCCGCGCCTCGTGGATCAGGCGCATCGCCTCTAGCCCGACGCCCTTCAGCGCCCCAAGCGCGTAATGGATGCGGCCATCCTTCACCGTGAAACTGGGGGCCGAGCGGTTGACGCAGGGGGGCACGATCTCGATCCCCATGCGGTCGCATTCGCGTTTATAGACGGCAAGCTTGTCGGTCAGATGGATATCGCAATTCATCACCGCGGCCATGAATTCGACCGGGTGGTTCGCCTTCAGCCATGCCGTCTGATAGCTGACCACGGCATAGGCGGCGGCGTGGGATTTGTTGAAGCCGTAATTTGCGAATTTCTCCAGCAGGTCAAAGACCTCGCCGGCCTTCTTTTCCGACACGCCGTTCTCGACGCTGCCCTTGATGAATTTTGGGCGTTCCTTGGCCATCTCGGCGGCGATCTTCTTGCCCATCGCGCGGCGCAGCAGGTCGGCGCCGCCAAGGCTGTAGCCCGCCATGACCTGCGCGATCTGCATCACCTGTTCCTGATAGACGATGATGCCCTGCGTTTCGGCAAGGATATGGTCGATGCTGGGGTGGATCGATTCCAGTTCGCGCGCGCCGTTCTTCACGTCGCAATAGGTCGGGATATTCTCCATCGGGCCGGGACGGTACAGCGCGACCAGTGCCACGATATCCTCGATGCAGGTCGGGCGCATGCGCCGCAGCGCGTCCATCATGCCGCTGGATTCCACCTGGAACACCGCGACCGTCCGGGCGCTGGCGAACAGGTCATAGCTGGCCTTGTCGTCCAGCGGGATCGCGTTGATCTGGTTCACCGCGCCCTCGGGCGGCTGGTACAGTTCGCGCTCGTCGGCGGCGACATGCAGGGGCCGCCCGCCGCCATTGATCAGATCGACGGCGTTCTGGATGACAGTCAGCGTCTTGAGGCCCAGAAAGTCGAATTTGACCAGACCAGCCTGTTCGACCCATTTCATGTTGAACTGGGTCGCGGGCATGTCGGATGCCGGATCGCGATACAGCGGCACCAGCCGGTCCAGCGGGCGGTCACCGATCACCACCCCGGCCGCATGGGTCGAGGCGTTGCGATACAACCCCTCGATCTTTTCGGCGTAATCCAGCAGGCGGCCGACGACCTCTTCCTTGGCGGCCTCGCGCAGGCGGGGTTCGTCGGCACGGGCCTTGGTGATGCTGACGGGTTTAACGCCCTCGACCGGGATCATCTTGGACAGCCGGTCAACCTGCCCGAACGGCAATTGCAGCACCCGTCCCACATCGCGCACGGCGGCCTTGGACAGCAGCGCGCCGAAGGTGATGATCTGGCCGACCTTGTCCTTGCCGTATTTTTCCTGAACGTAGCGGATCACCTCTTCGCGGCGGTCCATGCAGAAGTCGATGTCGAAATCCGGCATGCTGACGCGTTCGGGGTTCAGAAAGCGTTCGAACAGCAGGCTGTAGCGCAGCGGATCCAGATCGGTGATGGTCAGCGCATAGGCCACAAGGCTGCCCGCGCCCGACCCCCGCCCCGGCCCGACCGGAATGTCATGTTCCTTGGCCCAGCCGATGAAATCGGCCACGATCAGGAAATAGCCGGGAAAGCCCATCTGTTCGATGATGCCCAGTTCGAAATCCAGCCGCTTCTGATAATCCTCGACGCTGACCGCGTGGGGGATCACCTTGAGACGGGCCTGCAACCCCTCATTGGCCTGACGGCGCAGCTCGGCCACCTCGTCATCGGCGAATTTGGGCAGGATCGGCGCGTGCTTGGCAACCGCAAAGGCACAGCGCCGGGCGATCTCGACGGTGTTGTCCAGCGCCTCGGGCAGGTCCGCGAACAGCACGGCCATTTCTTCGGGCGATTTGAAGTAATGCTGCGGGGTCAGACGGCGGCGGGGCTGCGACTGATCGACATAGGCCTTTTCGGCGATACAGATCAGCGCGTCATGCGCCTCGTAAAGATCCGGCTTGGGGAAATAGACATCATTGGTCGCAACCAGCGGAAATTCTTGCGCATAGGCCAGTTCGATCAACCCGGCCTCGGACAGGGCCTCGGGTTCGGGCAGCTTGCCGTTTTCGCCCGGATGGCGCTGCAACTCGACGTAAAGCCGCGTCGAGAACGCCTTGGCAAGCCGTTCGGCCAGCACCGCGGCCTTGTCCTTTTGCCCCTGCGCGATCAACTGGCCCAACGGCCCCTGCGCACCGCCCGTCAGACAGATCAGCCCCTCGGACCGGTCGCACAGCTCATCCAGGGTGACATGCGGCAGATCGGGCCCGTCGCGCATGTAAAGGCAGGTCGACAGCGACATCAGGTTCAGCCAGCCCTGCTGATCCTGCGCCAGCAGGACGATGGGGCCGGTCACGTCGGCCTGCAGGGTGACCTGACAGCCGATGATCGGCTGAACCCCCTTGTCCATCGCCTTCACGCTGAATTCCAGCGCCGCGAACATGGCGTTGGTATCGGTCAGCGCGACCGCGGGCATGCCCGCATCGGCGGCAAGAGCCGGCAATTTGCCGACAGGGATCGCACCTTCCAGAAGCGAATGTTCGGAATGGGTGCGCAGATGGATGAATCGGAGAGGTTTGGTCGCCATTGCGCGACAATATCCCAGCCCGCATCACCTGCGCAATTGTCCAATCACCCCATACGCTCGGACACATAGCTGCCGGGCGAAGCCGGGAACACCACGGTCTTGCTGCCATTCAGGAAAACGCGGCCGTGAATATGGGCATGCACCGCGCGGGACAGAACCTGCGATTCCACATCACGCCCCAGCGACACGTAATCGCCCGGTGATTGCGCATGGGTCACGCGCACCGTGTCCTGTTCGATGATCGGCCCTTCATCCAGATCGGCGGTGACATAGTGGCTGGTCGCCCCGATCAGCTTTACCCCGCGTTCATAGGCCTGCTTATAGGGGTTGGCGCCCTTGAAGCTGGGCAGGAACGAGTGGTGGATATTGATGATCCGGCCCGACATCTTCTGACACATCTGGTCCGAAAGAACCTGCATATAGCGGGCCAGAACGACCAGCTCCGCGCCGCTTTCCTCGATCAGTGCCATCTGGCGCGCCTCGACATCGGCCTTGGTTTCGGGGGTGACGCGCATCATGTGAAAGGGAATGTCGTGATTGACCACGACCTTCTGGTATTCGTGATGGTTCGACACGACCCCGACGATATCGATGGGCAGCGCCCCGATCCGCCAACGATACAGCAGATCGTTCAGGCAATGCCCGAAACGCGACACCATGATCAGCACCTTTTTCTTGACGGAATCGTCGCTGATCTCGAACTGCATCCCGAATTCAGTGGCAACCGCAGCGAAATCCTTGCGCAGCTGTTCAAGCGTTGCACCGCCCTCGGAACGAAAGCTCATCCGCATGAAAAAGCGCCCCGTTTCGGCATCGTCGAACTGCGCACTATCGGTGATATTGCAGTCCTGTGCCGCCAGAAATCCGGAAATTGCCGCCACGATGCCGCGCGCGGTCGCGCAGGTCACACGCAAGGTAAAGCTGTTCATTTGATGACATCGTCCTTTTCATGCTGAGCGCGGCATCTGCCGATGCCACACACGCATTTCGTCAGTTTTCCGCAGCCCTTGCATCGCATTTCCGACATCACCGGCGATTGCTGCGACAATTGCGCCGCCGCGATCACGCTGCGGGCATGCGGGTTTCGATCATATCCGCGAACCAGCTGGAGCCGGCCGGTATCGCGTCATCGTTAAAATTGTATTCCGGATGATGCACCATCGCGGAATCACCGTTGCCCAGAAAGATGTAGGCGCCGGGGCGCTCGTTCAGCATATAGCTGAAATCTTCGCCGCCCATCATCGGTTGGACATTGACATCAACGTCCCCCGCGATCCCGCGTGCGACATCTGCCGCCCATTCGGTTGCCTGATCGTTGTTTTCGGTCACGGGATAGCCGCGCTGGTAATCCACCTTCGCCGTCGCACCCATGGCGGCGGCAACATTGGTCGCGACGCGGTTGATCCCCTCTTCCAGCTGGGCACGCACGGCCGGATCAAGGCTGCGCGCAGTGCCCTTCAGCCTGACCTCCTGGGGGATGACATTATGCGCGGTCGAGTCGGTTGACACGACGCAAACCGAAACGACGGCATTCTTCAACGGATCCACATTGCGCGAAACCACGGATTGCAGCGCAACGATGATCTGGGCCGCGGTCAGGGTCGTGTCGATGCAGTCATGCGGTTTCGCCGCATGCCCCCCCTTGCCGGTCACGGTGATGTCGAACTGATCCGCAGCAGCCATGATCGCACCCGGCTTGATCGCGAACTGGCCCACAGGAATACCGGGCATGTTGTGCATGCCGTAAAACTCCTGGATACCCCAGCGATCCACCAACCCGTCCTTGATCATGGCATCACCGCCACCGCCCCCTTCTTCTGCGGGTTGAAAGATCACGATTGCGGTGCCATCGAAATTCCGGGTTTCCGCAAGGTATTTCGCCGCGCCAAGCAGCATGGCGGTATGCCCGTCATGGCCGCAGGCATGCATCATGCCCGGCGTTTTCGACGCGTAATCGGCGCCGGTCCGTTCATGGATCGGCAAGGCATCCATATCTGCACGCAGGCCGATCACGCGCTTGCTGTTGTCGGACCTGCCCCTGATCACCCCGACCACACCCGTTCTGCCGACACCTTCGGTCACCTCGTCGCACCCGAAGGCCCGCAGCAGCCCGGCCACTTTTCCGGCGGTTCGATGCACTTCGTAGAGCAGCTCCGGATTTTCGTGGAAATCACGGCGCCAAGCGGTGATTTCGGGCAGAAGTTCGGCGAAACGGTTCTTGACGGGCATGATCGGTCTCCTTCGCGCGACAGCCTATTCCTTTGTGCAGACCGTGCAAGAGGGCAACCGGCAGACCCGCATGATTTCAGTCATGTGTGCTCGGCTCGACCAGAACATGATGCCCCGCAGCGACCTCGTGATAGACCGAGCGGGGGGGCTGATAGCCAACCGGATGAATTGGCGAAGGAATTGGGCGGAACCGCAGATCCTCGTTGATCTTTTTCCTGCGGGGGTCGGCCACCGGAACGGCCGCCATCAATTGCTTGGTATAGCTGTGCTGGGGGTTTTCGAATACCTGGCCGCGGCTGCCCATCTCGACGATACGGCCAAGATACATGACCCCCACGCGGTGGCTGACCCGTTCGACCACCGCCATGTCATGGCTGATGAACAGCATCGAAATCCCCAGATCATGTTGCAGTTCCAGCAACAGGTTCAGAACCTGGGCCTGCACGGAAACATCCAGCGCCGAAACGGCCTCATCCGCGACAAGCAATCTGGGGTTCAGCGCCAGCGCGCGCGCGATCGCAATCCGCTGGCGCTGTCCGCCCGACATTTCGTGTGGATAGCGCCGCATGAAGCTGCGCGGCAATTCGACCCGGTCAAACAGCTCGGCCACCCGACCCTCGCGCTCGGCGCGATTGCCAATACCATAGTTTTGCATCGGCTCGGCGACCTGATCAAACAGCTTCATATGCGGATCGAGGCTGGCGAACGGATCCTGAAAAATCATCTGCATATCACGTCGGGCCTGGCGCAAACCGGCTTGTGACAGCGCCAGAACATCCACATCGCCCAACTGCACATGCCCCGAGCATGGTTCGACCAGTCGCAGGATCGAACGCCCGCAAGTCGACTTGCCGCAGCCCGATTCCCCGACCAGCGACAAGGTTTCCCCCGCATTGATCGTCAAACTGACATCTTCGACGGCATGCACATGCGCCATGGTGCGGCGCAGTATTCCGCCCTTGACGGGAAAACGCGTCGTCAGGTTCTTGACCGTCAACAGCGGCTGGGGGTTCCGGGCAGCGACATGTTCCGCGCGGATCTTCGCCCCGTTGCGCATCACACGCATGGGTTCGGGGGCAGGTTTGCCGGTCATCTCGCCCAGCCTGGGCACCGCGGCCAGAAGCATTCTGGTGTAATCCTGTGCGGGCGCCTCGAAGATCTGCGCGACCGGCCCTTCCTCGACCTTGTTTCCGCGATACATCACGACCACACGATCTGCCATCTGCGCCACGACCGCCATGTCATGCGTTATGAACAGGACGGCGATCTGCTTTTCACGCTTGAGCCGATCGATCAGCGCAAGGATTTCGGCCTGGATGGTCACGTCCAGCGCCGTTGTCGGTTCATCGCAGATCAGCAAACGAGGTTCACAGCACATCGCCATCGCGATCACGACCCGCTGGCGCATACCGCCCGACAATTCATGCGGATATTGATCCAGCCGGCGTTCTGGTTCGGGGATCCGCACCTGTTTCAGCATGTCCAACGCCTGCGCGCGTGCGGCCCTGCGACCCAGACCACGATGGGCGATCAGCCCCTCGGCCAGCTGATCCCCCACCGTAAAGACCGGATTCAGCGCGGTCATGGGTTCCTGAAAGATCATGCCGATCTGATTGCCCCGGATATCGCGCATGGCCGGCGTCGACTGTTGCGCCAGATCGATTGCCTGACCGTCACCGCGGTCAAACATCAGCTTGCCCTTGGTGATCTCGCCGCCACCGAACTCGACCAGGCGCATCAGGGACAACGAGCTTACCGATTTACCCGAGCCAGATTCACCCACGACGCAGACGCATTCGCCGGGCCTGATGTCGAAGCTGACATCCCTGACGCCAACCACGACCCCATCATTGGTCCGGAATTCAACCCGAAGCTGTTCGATCGAAACAAGCGGCTTGTCATCCAGCATCCGGCACCCTCGCGATCTGTTCCCCGCCCGAGGCTAGCGGCGGCAGGACGAAAGTCAAAGACATTACCCCGTCTTTCCCGGATCGCGATAGGTCTTGCTTTTGAAATGACCTTCGTTTGAATTGTTTTCATGACGCAGGGCATCTTGCCGCAGGAACGATTGCCCGGGAAACGGGGAACACGGGATGAAAAGCACAGGCCTGACAAGGGCTTGCCATCGCCAGGGGCGCACCCGGCGACCTTTCAACGCCAACAGGAGAGTATCATGACACCGAAGACATTGCTTTTGGGGGCCGCGGCCTCGATTGCGCTGGCTCCGGCCGCGATGGCAGAACGTGGCAGCGACGGAGACCTGAAGATCATCTACTGGCAGGCTCCGTCGACGATGAACCCATATCTGTCGTCGGGAACCAAGGATGCCGAGGCATCCAGCCTGGTGCTGGAAGGTCTGGCCGGCTTCAACGAAAAGGGCGAGGTCATTCCCCGCCTTGCGGTTGAAATTCCCAGCATCGACAATGGTGGCATCAGCGAGGATCTGAAAACCGTAACGTGGAAGATCCGCGAAGATGCCCGCTGGTCGGACGGCACACCCGTCACCTCGGCCGACGCGAAATTCACTGCGGATTATTGCCTGCATCCCGAAGGCGGCTGCGCCCAGGCCGCCCGTTATCAGGGCATCGCTTCGGTCGACACCCCGGACGACAGAACCGTCATCGTCAACTATACCGAACCGCGGCCCAACCCGTTCACGGCCTTTACCGGCGCAACCTCGCCGATTCTTCAAAAGGCCCAGTTTGAAAACTGTGTTGGCACCGCCGCCTCGACCTGCACCGAAGAAAACTTCAACCCGATCGGCACCGGGGCTTTCAAGGTGGTCGAGTTCAAGACCAATGACGTCGTTACCCTCGAGGCAAACCCGGAATATCGCGACCCAGTGAAACCCGCCTTTGCGACCGTGACCCTGAAAGGCGGCGGAGACGCCACGGCGGCGGCCCGTGCGGTGCTGGAAACCGGCGAATTCGACTATGCCTGGAACCTGCAACTTGCGCCCGACGTGCTGGCCAGCATGGAAACGGCCGGACGCGGACAGCTTGTCACCGGTTTCGGCACCCTGGTCGAGCGGATCGAAATGAACCTGACAAACCCATCTTCGGACCTGCCCGATGACGAAAGGTCCACGCCCAGCCACCCACATCCCATCCTGTCGGATGAACGCGTGCGGCGGGCGCTGTCCATGGCCATCGACCGCGAATTGCTGACCGAAATCGGTTACGGGCAGGCCGGCCGCGCGACCTGCAACCTCGTGCCGGCACCGGAACTGTTCGCGTCCGACAACACCAGTTGTCTGACGCAGGATGTCGAAGGTGCCAAGGCGCTGCTGGACGAAGCGGGCTGGACCATGGGCGGTGACGGCATCCGCGAAAAGGACGGCATGAAGCTGTCGTTGCTGTTTCAAACCAGCGTGAATGCCGTGCGACAGGATTTTCAGGCCCTGATCAAGCAATGGTGGTCCGAGATCGGTGTCGAAACCGAATTGAAGACGGTCGATCCATCGGTCTTCTTTGGCGGTGACGCCGGATCGCCCGACACATTCCAGCGGTTCTATGCCGATGTCGAGATGTATGCCAACAACTTCGACGGCACCGACCCCGAACCATATCTGGCGCAATACACATGTGACAAGATTCCCGGCCCGGATGATCAGTGGCAGGGCGAGAATATCAACCGCTTCTGTGACGAATCCTATGACGCGAAGCTGGTCGAGCTGGGCAAGACCGGCGATATCGAACAGCGCGCCGCGCTGGCGCGGGCCATGAACGACATGCTGACCAAGGACAGCATGGTGATCGTGCCTCTGGTCGATCGTGGGCGCGTCTCTGCGCATGCCAACGATCTGGGCGGCGTATTGCTGAACACCTGGGACAGCGAAATCTGGAACGCGGCAGACTGGTATCGCATCAGTCAATAATCCCGACCGGCATGGCCTGTGCAAACCGGGCCATGCCGATCCAATCAAACCGAAAGGATCTGGAATGAACCGTCTTGCCGCATCCGCCCTGGCCTTTTTGGTGGCCGGCCCTGCCCTTGCCGAACGCGGCAGCGATGGCCAGCTGCGCGCCTTGTACTGGCAGGCCGCGATGGTTCTGAACCCCTATCTTTCGACCAGTGCAAAGGATGTCGAACCCGCCGGCCTTGCGGTCGAACCCCTGGCCATCGTCGAGGATGACGGCACATTGACCCCGCGTTTGGCGCTGGAAATTCCCAGCGTCGAGAATGGCGGCATCGCCGATGATTATCGATCGATCACGTGGAAACTGAAGCCCGGCCTGTTATGGTCCGACGGCACCGCCGTCACCGCCGATGACGTGAAATTCACCGCGGACTACTGTATGACACCCGGGTTTGGGTGTGCTGTCCTGTCCGAGTTCGAAAATATCAGCTCGGTCGAGGTGATCGACCCGACGACCGTGCGCATCCATTTCGACCAACCGAAATACAAGCCCCTGCAGGCATTTGTCGGTCAGCGCACACCGATTCTGCAAAAGGCCCAGTTCGCAGCCTGTCTTGGCCCCGCAGGCGCCAGCTGCACAGATCAGAATTTCGGGCCGATCGGCACCGGTCCCTATAAGGTGACCAATTTCCGGCCCGGCGATGTCGTGCAATTCGAAATCAACCCCCATTACCGAGAGGCCGGGAAACCAGCCTTTTCCACCGTCACGATCAAGGGCGGCGGCAACGCCATGGCAGCGGCCCGCGCAGTTCTGGAAACCGCCGAGTTCGATTTCGCCTGGAACCTGCAACTGGCGCCGGACATTATCGCCCCGATGGTTGACCAGGGCAAAGGCAGCATTGTCGCCTCGTTCGGATCGATGGTGGAACGGATCGAGCTGAACCAGACCGACCCCGGATATGACCTGCCCGCCGACGAACGTTCGACAATCGCGCATCCCCATCCGTTCCTGACCGATCCTGCGGTGCGCAAGGCCCTGTCAATGGCCATCGACCGCCCGCTGCTGGCCGAGCTGACCTATGGACCCGCCGGCAAGGCCACCTGCAGCATCGTTCCCGTTCCCCCCGGCTTTGCGCCCGCCGATCCCGAAAGCTGCTTCGCACAGGACATCGCCGGCGCGAACGAGGTGCTGGATCAGGCCGGCTGGCTGCCCGGCGCAAACGGCACGCGTGAGAAAGACGGCGTTGCGCTGTCGCTGGATTTCCAGACCTCGGTGAACTCTGTGCGTCAGGACGTGCAGGCGCTGATCAAGCAATGGTGGTCGGAAATCGGTGTCGAGACCCAGCTCAAGACCGTTGAAGGTTCGGTCTTTTTCGGCGGCGATCAGGAAAACCCGGACTCGCTGCAAAAATTCCATGCCGATGCACAGATGTATACGGACGCATTCTACCTGCCCGACCCGGCATCATTCCTGAACAAATTCGTCTGCGCCAGCATTCCATCGCCGGACAACCAGTGGCAGGGCAAGAACCCCGTACGCTTTTGCGACCCTGCCTTCGATGAACAGATACAGGTGTTGCACCAGACCGCCGACCCGACCGAACGTCAGGATCTGGCCCGTGACCTTGAAGCGACCCTGACCCGGGACGGCCATTTCATGCTGCCCCTGATCCATCGCGGCATGGTGTCCGCCCATGTCGACACGCTTGGCGGCATCAGCCCGAATGGCTGGGAAGGGCAACTTTGGAACATTGCCGACTGGCACCGCGTCCAATGACCACACGCCAACGCCCGAGGTCCATATGCTGAATTTCGCGATCCGCCGGTTGCTGTTGGCCATTCCGACGCTGTTGTTCATCTCATTGGTCATTTTCCTGTTGCTCGAGGCATCGCCGGGCGATCCCTTGGGGAATGTGCCCCTGACCATCCCCCCCGAGGTCAAGGAAAAGATGCGCGAGGCATTGGGCCTTGGGCAGGCGTGGTACATTCGCTATGCCCTTTGGCTGAAACAGTTTTTCTGGGTCGAGCCAGTCTACTGGTGGGATCAGGTGTTTGGCACGGATTTCAGCCAGGATGCGCAGCGCATCATCAGCTTTCAGTCGCGTAGCCCGGTGTTTGACGTCATTGCGCAACGTCTGCCTCAGACACTGACCGTTGTCGGCATGTCCTATCTGGTCGGCATCCTGATCGCGATCCCGATCGGCATCCTGTCCGCCTATAAACAATATAGCTGGTTCGATCAGCTGGGCACCTTTGTGTCGATGATCGGGTTTTCAATGCCGACCTTCTTCACAGGGGTCGTGCTGATCATCATTTTCGGGGTCAAGCTGCAATGGTTCCCATCGGTCTATGACACCACGTTGCAGGTGCGCGACTGGGACAGCCTTGTCGCGCAGATCCGTCAGATGGTCATGCCGGTCACCGTTCTGGCCTTGTACAATGCCGCCCAGATCAGCCGTTTCATGCGGGCATCCATGCTAGACAATCTTGGACAGGACTATGTCCGCACGGCACGGGCCAAGGGGCTGGGCGAACGCAAGGTCGTTTTGAAACATGTGTTGCGCAACAGCCTGATCCCGGTGATCACCGTGATCGCGCTTGGGCTGCCCACGGTATTTGGCGGCGCGATCATCACTGAACAGGTCTTCAAGGTGAACGGCCTGGGCCAATTGCTGATCAGTGCAATTCACGCCAATGACATCCCGATGGTTCTGACGCTGACCTTCATCTTTGCGATCCTCATCGTCGCCTTCACCCTGATTGCAGACATCCTGTATGGCATTCTGGACCCGAGGATCCGCTATGACTGATTCAGACATGCCGCGCCGTTCGGATGCAGACAGGATAAGCGACATCCCCGCCACCATGCCCATCGAGCCCGAAATGATCGGTGAAACCCGCAGCCAGTGGCGCGATGTCTGGCGACAGTTTCGCAGTCATCGCGGCGCCGTGATCGCGTTGATCCTTTTCGTGGGCATCCTGTTGTTCGTTTCGGTGGGCCCCTATCTGTGGACGATTGATCCGACCTATGTGGATATCCGGGCGCGAAATTCAGGTTTCGTCGCCGCGCATCCGCTGGGAACGGATCAGCTGGGCCGCGATATTCTGGCGCGGCTCATGGCCGGGGGCCGGGTTTCGATCGCGGTGGGGCTGACGGCCATGACCATCGCAATCACGCTTGGCAGTTTTGTCGGGTTGATGTCGGGCTATTTCAGACGCCTTGACGCACCGCTGATGCGCCTGACCGAGCTGTTCCTGGCGCTGCCGCTGTTGCCTTTGCTGCTGTTGATGGTCACGTTGTTCCGCGAACCGCTGTCCAAGACATTTGGCCCGGCGATGGGCATATTCATCCTGATCGTATCCGCCATCGGCGCGACCAGCTGGATGCAGTCGGCGCGGATCGTGCGGGGCGATGTTCTGGGCCTCAAAGAGCGCGAGTTCATTCTTGCCGCCCGATCGATCGGCACATCGTCGCGCCGCATGATCCTGCGGCATGTGTTGCCCAATGTGCTGTCCCCTATCATGGTTGCGGCAACGCTGGGGATCGCGACCGCCATCATCACCGAAAGCGCACTGAGCTTTCTCGGGCTTGGATTTCCGCCCGATTTTCCGACCTGGGGGCGGTTGCTGTTCGATGCGGTCGATCAGATGGTTCTTTATCCCAGCCGGGTGATATTGCCGGGGCTGTTCATCTCGTTGACGGTGCTATGCGTCAATTACATCGGGGACGGGCTGCGCGATGCGATGGACCCGCGCATACGGGGGCGCTGATTGTTTGATCCCATGGATTGGGCTGCGTTGTGGACTTACCCCGCAAGAATGGCGGGTGCTCTGCATTCATGCGGGCTTTTGCCGGAAAGGGTCGAATCCGTGAGCGATTACCGGCAAAGCTACAAGTAGCGCGGGAACTCGATCTTGGGGCAGCGATCCTGCACGACGGTAATGCCACGTGCGCGTGCGCGTGCAGCGGCGGCGTCATCTCTGACCCCCAGCTGTGTCCAGATCACCTGCAGGTCCGGCAGGGTGGACAAGGCCTCATCCACGATATCGCCCACGGCTTCGGACCGACGAAAGATATCCACCATCTGAACGCCAGCCTCGCGGGGAATGTCGGACAGGCTGGCATAGACCCGCTCACCCAGAATCATCGCGCCATCATGACCGGGATTGACGGGAATCACACGATACCCCTGCGCCTGAAGAAATCGGGTCACGCCCCAGCTGGGTCGCGCTTCCTTCGGTGACGACCCAACCATCGCGATTACCTTCACCATCCGGGCGATATTTGCGATTCCGGTATCGTCATCAAGGTCGA
Source organism: Paracoccus onchidii (assembly GCF_028294535.1). Taxonomy (GTDB): domain Bacteria; phylum Pseudomonadota; class Alphaproteobacteria; order Rhodobacterales; family Rhodobacteraceae; genus Paracoccus; species Paracoccus onchidii. Next base: position 34,118 of record NZ_JAQBIE010000003.1, read on the forward strand.
TCTGCATGGCGGGCCTCCCCTCCTCAGCCATAGGTTGCGCGCACCCTTGCATAGAAAAGGCGCCCGGTCCAGATTCCTGGCCGGGCGCAAGTCGCGGAACGAGGGACAGTGATCCGAACATGACCGTTCCGGGGTCATGTCCTGAGAGACAAATGTGCATCACCCGTCAAAAGTTCCAGAGTGATCGCAATTTTGTGATAACAAAACGCGAACATTCGCGCAATGGAATCAACGCATCCCCGACCAGCTTTTCTGCGCTTTTGAAAGGATTGACCGCGGTTCGGTCTTGATTCGCCTTTCAGCGACACCTGATCGCATCAGATACAAACGGCTCCCGATAACCATGAAATGATCGGGATCTCCGGCCTCGCGCCGGCCTTCGGCAAGGCTGACCGGGCACAGGCCACCAAAAGCGGGCGCGTAACCACGTGGGTCCGATTCGAACCGGGCGCGATTTTCCTCATTCGCGAAATACCACAGCTTGCCGTGCCACATGGTTGCAATATCGCGCCGCCCTGCGATTGGATGGCCGCGATCCGAATAGGCCACCACATCATAACCGCCGACCGCCCAGTCCTCGGCCGCAGCCGGAAGGGTGGTGGACAGTGAAAGCAGAAATGGAAAGGCAAGATGTTTCATGGCGGACCGACGGGGAACTGATCTTCATGCATGGCAGCCTTTGCCGCGATTCTCAACGAATCGATGCATGGCTTCGCGGGGATGTGAACTTATCCGTTCGCCGCAGCAAACAACGCCACCGCCGCCGCGTTCGACACGTTCAACGAGCCGAAATCCGCCGCAAACGGAATCCGCGCCAGATGATCGCAACTCTTCGTGGTCAGATCGCGCATCCCGGGCCCCTCGGCCCCCATGACCAGACAAATCGCGCGCCCTGACAGGTCATCCATGACCTGCGGCAAGGTTCGCTCCGCCTGCCCATCCAGCCCGACCAGAATGAAGCCCATGTTCTTCAGTTGCGTCAGGGCTTCGGCCAGATTGGGGACACGCAGATATGGCTGCCGCTCCAATGCGCCCGAAGCCGTCTTGGCCAAAGCACCGGTTTCGGGGGCCGAATGACGCGACGGGGCGATCACCGCACGGGCGCCAAAGACCTCGGCCGAGCGCAATATCGCGCCGATATTGTGCGGATCGGTGACGCGATCCAGCGCGACCAGAAGCGGCCGGGTTTCGCCCGGCGCCTCGCGCAAAGCGACTTCGCTGAGGCTTCCCCATTTCAGCGGGCGCACTTCCAGCGCCGCGCCCTGATGAACGCTGTCAGGAGATAGCGGGACGGTCTTGCCAAACACCCGGGGGTCCGTAATCTCGGGCGTCATCCCATACAGATCACCCAGCCGATCCACCGCATTGCGCGTGACGACCAGTCGCAATTTCTCGCGCCGGGGATTGGTCAGGGCATCGCGAACCGCATGCAAACCGAACAGCCACACGGTTTCAGCCGCCCCCGCCCTGCGTGCCCGTTCCTTGTCGATCACCCAAGCGGGTTTCCTGTTCTTGCCCGAATTCTCAGCCATTTTGCCATCCTTATCTCGCCCCCTCTCTGTGCGCGTGCAAAAGCTTTGACGCAAGTCCCAGAAATCCGCTTGACGCCCCCTTTCGGTGCAGTTAATCACGCCCCACGCCGACGGCGATCGGCGGGCGACGTGCTGCAAGGTGCGGCAGCGGACTGTAACTCCGCCGGGGAGACCCATGCCTGGTTCGATTCCAGGGTCGCCCACCATTTCCCCCAAGATCAAGTAAAACCTGCGATCCTGTTCGGGCGCTTGGTGCGGTTGTCTTGCGTTCATTCGCTTTAGCCGCAGCGCCCCGTCTTCACAGGGCGTTGACATTCGAATCACGGATGAAGTGCTGCCATAACCTTATGGATCAGCAAAAAAATACGTCCGCCAGTCTGACACTGGCGGACGTAAATTGCATGCAAACTGTCTTGCGCCTTACATGCGCGAAGCGACGTTTTCCCAGTTGACCAGTTTCTCGAGGAAGTTGGTCAGATAGGCCGGACGCTTGTTGCGGAAATCGATATAGTAGGAATGCTCCCAGACATCGCAGCCCAGCAACGCGGTTTGGCCAAAGCACAGCGGATTCACGCCATTCTCGGTCTTGGTGACCTTGAGGCTGCCATCGCTGTCCTTGACCAGCCAGCACCAGCCCGAACCGAACTGTCCGGCACCTGCTGCAGCAAATTCTTCCTTGAACTTGTCAACCGAGCCAAAGGATTCGGTCAGCGCCTTTTCCAGCTCGCCCGGCATTGCGCCCGGGTTCGGACCCATCATTTCCCAGAATTGGGTGTGGTTCCAATGCTGGCTGGCATTGTTGAAAATACCATTCTGCGCCACGGCACCCGCCTGATAGGTCCCCTTGACGATGTCTTCCAGCGACTTGCCTTCCCATTCGGTGCCGGCGATCAGCTTGTTGCCGTTGTCGACATAGGCTTTGTGGTGGATGTCATGGTGGAATTCCAGCGTCTCCTTGGACATGCCGCCTGCAGCCAGCGCATCATGTGCGTAAGGAAGATCGGGAAGGGTAAAAGCCATTGTCCTCTCCTTTCTGAAAGGTTCGCTCCGTATATCCGGGCGCACAGTCCCGCATTCGCCGGGTCAACGCAAGGGGGGCAGACCGGTTCCGACCCGCCGCGCCCCATCTTTCGAAACGACCTCGCCTCAGCGCGGGGCCAACTGGCTGCCCGGCATCGCGGCGTTGTGCAACAACGCCCCCAGATAATCAGCGGTCGAGCGAAACCCGATGACCCGAAACCCGGACTCGATGCGCCAGAACGCGGCCGCCGTCTGCGCGGCACGGCTGCGGCGCAGATCGTCTGACCCAACCGCCCCGAGATCCGCGGGGCTCAGCTTGGCCAATACATCCTCGGCATGCGCCCCGATGATGTCATAGATCACCCGCGCATCCGACATGTCCAGAACCAACGCATGCCGATCGGTCAGCCCGTCTTGCAATGCCGCAAGTATCGCGGGCAGATCCGCAACCGGCATGACGCACAGCAATTCATCAGGCGACATCCAGCCCAGCTGCCGATCCCCCGCCCCGGTGATCTTGCGGCATTCCGGCAGGGCAATGCCTGTTACGTCGCTGACAACGGGGCCGATCTGTTCCAGCGCACCGCGCAGCGTGATCATGCCCATGCCTTCCACACGGCGAATGGTTGCCAATGCCTCAGCCATTCAGACGGCTCCCTTCCTTGTCATAAAAGACCGGATCCACGATCCGCCCCTTCAACACCTCTCCTGATGGCAGGGGAAACTCCAGCACCTGCCCCATGCGTTCGGGACCGTGGCGCACCAGGGCCATGGCAATCGGATGCCCAAGCGTCGGCGAATGATAGCTAGAGGTCACGCGCCCCTGTGTCTTGCGCTGACCATTCGCGTTCACCCCTTCGTCCACCGCACAGGCACCGTCAGGAATGACCCGGCCGTCCAGACTTTCCAACCCGACCAGCTGCCAGCGCGACCGATCTGTCATATGGCTGCGCGACTGCGCCCGCTTGCCGATATAATCGGTCTTCTTCTTCGAGATCGCCCAGCCAAGGCCCAGATCCTGCGGAATGATCGTGCCGTCCGTTTCATCCCCGATCATGATAAAGCCCTTCTCGGCCCGCATGACATGCATGGCTTCGGTTCCGTAAGGCGTGATGCCCAGATCGCGCCCGACCTCGTGCAGTTTTTCCCACAGCTCCAATCCGCGATTGGCGGGCACCGCGATTTCATAGCTAAGTTCGCCCGAAAAGCTGATCCGATAGACCCGCGCCGGAATATCAGCGATTTCGCCTTCGCCCCAAGACATGAAGGGCAACGCATCCTGCGACAGATCAAAGCTGCCCGATAGCCGCTGCAAGAGCTGGCGCGCCTGAGGTCCGGCGACGGCAATCTGCGCCCATTGCTCGGTCACGTTGGCGGTGTAAACCTGCCAGTCCCACCATTCGCATTGCAGCCAGTCTTCCATATGGCCATGGATGTGATCCGCGCCGCCGGTCGTGGTGTGGCACAGCCAGGTATCTTCGGTCAGGCGCACCACCACGCCATCATCCATCAGAAAGCCGTTTTCATTGCACATCAACCCGTACCGGCAGCGCCCGACCGGCAGGGTGGACATCATGTTGGTATACATCATGTCAAGGAAGCGCCCGGCATCAGGCCCCTTGACGACAATCTTGCCAAGGGTCGAGGCATCCAATGTGCCGACCCCTTGTCGCACAGCCTTGATTTCGCGATTGACCGCCGCATGCCGATCTTCGCCCGCGGCGCAATAGCAATAGGCGCGCCGCCATTGACCCACCGGCTCCCAGGACGCTCCATGGTGTTCATGCCAGGAATGCATCGGGGTCTTGCGCAGTGGTTGAAACGTATCGGCGCGTGCATCAGCGGCGATCGTGGCCAGTGTCAGCGGTGTATATGGCGGCCGGAAAGTTGTCGTCCCGGTTGCCGGAATGGGTTGGTCAAGCGCCTTGGACAGCACCGCAAGCCCGTTGATATTGCTGACCTTCCCCTGGTCGGTTGCCATGCCAAGCGTCGTGTAGCGCTTGGTATGTTCCACACTGACATAGCCTTCGCGGGCGGCCAGTTCGACATCGCTGACCTTGACGTCGTTTTGATAATCAAGCCACATCTTCGAGCGCAGCTTGTAGGGCGCACCTTGCGGCATGCACCAGACGGGCCTGGTCGCAGCTTCGCGCCGTTCAAGGTTGCCCGCGCAGCGCAGCTCGCCATTCGCGGCGCCAACCGCCGTCACATTGCCGCGACCATCGCCCCCCAGCGGCGGGCGTTCGGAATTCGGGCGGAACATCGCCTGATCCTTATCCCACAGCAATTTGCCGCCGCAATGGCTCCATAGATGCACGACCGGCGACCAGCCGCCCGACATGGCCACGACATCACAATCGATTGCGCCGGTCGGCTTGCCATCGCCGGCCTGATCGCACAGCACGACCGCTTCGACATGCCGCCCGCCTTTTACCTTGGCGATTGCGCTGCCGGTCAGAACCGCGATGTTGCGGGCACGCACGGCCTGAGGCAGATCGCCATCCGCGACATTGCGCGCATCAATGACCGCCGCCACATCCAGTCCGGCATCATGCGCCACCAGCGCGGTGCGATATGCGTCGTCATTATTCGTGACCACCACGATCCTTTGCCCCGGCGCCACACCATAGTTTGCGATAAAGTCACGCGCAGCCGATGCCAGCATCACGCCCGGAACATCATTGCAGGCGAAGCTGAGCGGACGTTCCAAAGCACCGGTCGCCACGATGACATGCCCCGCCCTGATCCTCCACAGGCGCTGACGCGGAATACCTTGTTGGGGATCATGGTCGGCAAGCGCCTCGCGGGCCAGAAGATAGCCATGATCATACAGACCGGTCGCCATCGTATTGCGACGCATGGTCACATTCGGCATGGCCCGCAAATCCGCCAACAACGCATCGATCCGGGCCTGACCTTCGGGATGATCGACCGGGCTGCGTCCGCCCCACACCGGGTCCTGTTCCAGCACAACGACCGTCTGGCCGTTCCTTGCGGCCTCGACGGCGGCACCCAACCCTGCAATTCCACCCCCGACAACGACCAGATCGGCATGGGCATAAGCCTGTTCATATCGATCAGGATCGGCCTCGGTCGGCGCGGCGCCAAGACCGGCACTGCGCCGGATGATCGGCTCGAACACATGTTTCCAGAAGGGCCGCGGATGGATAAAGGTTTTGTAATAGAACCCCGCCGGCAGCATCGGCGACAACCAGTTATTGACCGCACCGATATCGGCATCCAGCGACGGCCAGCAGTTCTGGCTTTTCAGGGCCATACCCGGCACCAGCGACGTTGTGGTCGCACGTTGGTTGGGTTCGAAGCGTCCCCCCTGCCCCAGACCGAACAGGGCATTGGGCTCCTCTGCGCCGCTGGCAACGGGACCGCGTGGCCGATGATACTTGAACGACCGCCCCATCATCATCTGGCCATTCGACAACAGCGCCGAAGCCAGGGAATCACCCTGCAGTCCACGCAGCGTCCGACCGTCAAAGCGGAACGGGATCTGAAACGCGCGATCGATAAGGCGGCCACCCGAAGGCAGGCGGAAAGGAGGCGTGTGTGTCATTCGGCAGCGTTCCGGTCAAAGGTCCAGTCGGGATAGGATTGGCGGATGGCATTCACGATGTCTTCGGGTGGCCCATATGATTGGGTCGTATATGCGCCGAAAACCCTCAGGGTGGCGGTGTCACGTGCAACATGGAACCATTTTCCACAGCCATATGAATGGCGCCAACGTTCGATATGGGCGCCCTTCGGGTTCTTTCGGGCGAACAGATAGGCCTCGAATTCATCATCCGCACCCTCGGGTCCGACGCGTTTCAGATGCGCCTCGCCGCCGGGATGAAATTCGGTTTCTTCGGCAGTGATGCCGCAACAGGGACATGTCAGGGCCAGCATTCAGGAATCCTTGTGCGGTTGGAGAATGGGGGCAGATGATATGCAGACATGACAAGGCCGGGGACGGGCTGCCCCCGGCCAGTGTCGTTGCAGGCCCATGCGCGGAAGATCGCATGAGCTTGCGAAGCGATCAGTTGTCTTGTGTCGCAGACTCGGGCTGTGCCGGAGCGGTATCTGCGGGCATGCCTTCGACGGGTGCTGCCCCCTCGGCGACAGGCGCCTCGGCATCGGTCGCAACATCGCCGTCACCGCCTGCCATGAAGAAGAACAGCAATGCGACCACGACAACGACCGCACCGACGATGAAATACAATCCGTTGTTTTTTCCTTCGGCCATCGGAATTCCTTTCGGTCATAGGGTTGGTAAACACCCAATCCGACCGCCCGCGCCAAGGTTCCCGCGATGTTTTGCATGCGCAACTCTCCGCCTAATGCGCCACACCGGCGGCCACCGATTCATCAATGAAGCGCCCTTCGCGAAACCGGTTCAGACCGAAATCTGCAGCAAGTGCACCCGGCTGCCCATTGGCGACCAGTTCCGCCATCGCCCAGCCCGACCCGGGTATCGCCTTGAACCCACCGGTGCCCCAGCCGCAATTGACAAAGACATTCCCGACCGGCGTCGTTGACAGGATGGGCGAGCGGTCGCCCGTCATATCCACGATCCCGCCCCACTGGCGCAGCATCTTCAGGCGGCTGATCATCGGAAAGGTCTCGACCAGCGCGCGGACGGTTTCCTCGACATGGTGCCAGCTGCCGCGCTGGGTATAGTTGTTGAACCCGTCGGTGCCGCCACCAATCACCATTTCGCCCTTGTCCGATTGCGACAGATAGCCATGGACGGTGTTGGCCATCACCACCACATCCATGCAGGGCTTGATCGGTTCACTGACCAGCGCCTGCAACGCGACGCTTTCGATCGGCAGGCGGAACCCGGCCATCTCGGCCAACTGGCTGGAATGCCCGGCAACCACCATGGCCAGCTTTTCGCAGCCGATTCGTCCTTTCGAGGTATTGACGGCGCGCACCTGACCGCCTTCGGTCTCGACGCCGGTCACCTCGCAGTTCTGGATGATATGCATCCCCATATCCGAACAGGCGCGGGCATAGCCCCAGGCCACGGCATCATGGCGCGCCGTGCCGCCACGTGCTTGCAGCAATCCCCCCAGAACCGGATAGCGCGGCCCGTCCAGGTTGATGATCGGCACCAGTTCCTTGACGCGCTGGGGGTCGATCCATTCGGTGCTGACACCTTGCAGATTGTTGGCATATACCGTGCGCTTGTAGCCACGCACCTCATGTTCGGTCTGGGCCAGCATGATCACCCCGCGCGGGCTGAACATGACGTTGTAGTTCAGTTCTTGAGACAGATTTTCATACAGTTTCAGCGCCTTGTCATAGATGGCCGCCGATGGATCCTGAAGATAGTTCGACCGGATGATCGTGGTGTTGCGACCGGTATTGCCGCCGCCCAGCCAGCCTTTTTCGATAACCGCCACATCGGTAATGCCGAAATTCTTGCCAAGGTAATAGGCGGTGGCCAGGCCATGCCCCCCCGCGCCGACAATCACGACCTGATAGCGATCGCGCGGCTGAGGATTGGCCCAGGCCCGATTCCAGCCCTGATGTTGACGCAACGCCTCGCGCGCAATGGCGAAAACGGAATAGCGGCCTGAGCGTGGCGCGGTCGGCATGGGCATCCCCCCTGGCTAAATTAACGACACAATGGCCGCAGGCCCGATGTCGCTCAAGGCATGATGCGGCAGATCAAATCAAAATGCGACATCGGCGCAAATCATCCTGCCGGTTCTGACGCCCCGGGAATCGTCGGATCCCATGACAAAGGCGTGAAACCCGCGACACCGCCCCCAAATTCCGCCCCATGCGGCAAGCCGACGCTTTCAGACAGGCGCGAAGCCTATTACAGGTGTGGCAACTGGAGGGATGCGATGTTCTGGATTATCTGCGCCGCACTGTTGCTGATTGTTGCGGTGGCGATTCTTGCCCCTGTCTGGCGTCAGCGTGGCGACAATGGCGAGACCGCGCCGGCGGCCTCGTTCGACATGAAGGTCTATCGCGATCAGATGCAAGAGGTCGAACGCGATCTGGAACGGGGAGTGATCGCCCCGGACGAGGCCGAGCGTCTGCGCACCGAGATCGGGCGCAAGATTCTGGATGCCGATCGCAGAATGGCCGATGCACCGACCCAAAGAAAGGGAGGCGCCGTCATTGCCGCGATCACGGTGATGGCCATCATATCGGGCGGAGCGGTCGCGCTGTACCTGCGCGAAGGTGCGCCCGGCATGCCGGACCTGCCGATCGCCGAGCGCATTGCCCAGGCACAACGCGCCTATGATGAACGCCCCGATCAGGCCACCGCGGAATCGCAGGCGCCCGCCCGCGCGCCCGTGACCGAGGCCGAGGCCGACCCGGAATATCTTGATCTGGTCGAACAGCTGCGCCGCGCAGTTGCGGAAAAGCCCGACGACCCTCAGGGCCTGACCCTGCTGGCCAATAGCGAAATGAGACTGGGAAACATTCCCGCCGCGCGTGATGCGCAGCAAAAACTGGTCGATCTGCGCCAAGACGAAGCCAGCGCCCAGGAACTGATGCAGCTTGCCGCATTGATGATGGAAGCCGCTGGTGGGCTGATCACCCCACAGGCCGAGGAAGTGCTGGCCCGTTCGCTGCAAAAAGACCCGTCGCAACCGCAGGCACGCTATCTTCTGGGCATGTTGCAACTGCAAAATGGGCGCCCGGACCGCGCGTTCCCGATCTGGCGCGATCTGCTTGAGGCCGGCCCCGAGGATGCGCCATGGATCGGACCGATCCGCAACAGCATTCCCGATCTTGCCTGGCTTGCCGGAGAGCCGAATTACCAACCCCCCGCGCCTGCGGCCGGCAGCATGCCCACCCTGCCCGGCCCCGATCAGGACAGCATCGCTGCCGCCCGTGATCTCAGCCCGGAAGAACGGCAGGATATGATACAAAACATGGTCAGCCAGCTGGAAACCAGACTTGCCGAAGAAGGCGGCACGCCGCAAGAATGGGCGCGCCTGATTTCCTCGCTGGTCATTCTGGGGCAAACCGACCATGCACGCGACATCTGGGGCGAAGCCCAGCTACGCTTTGCGGCCTCGGCCGAGGCTCTGGCCCCGATCCGCGCCGCGGCACAAGACGCAGGACTGCTTGAATGATCCACGAAGACCTTGCCCCGTTCCACGCCGAACTGCCCGCCTTTGGGGCGCTGGCCGGCCTCGATCTTGGCACCAAGACCATCGGCGTCGCCATCAGCGACAACATGCGCCAGGTGGCTTCACCGCTGACGGTGATCCGGCGCAAGAAATTCACGCTGGACGCGGCCGAACTGCTGAAGATCGTGGCCGAGCGTGACATTGCGGGAATTGTCCTGGGCCTGCCGCGCAACATGGATGGCAGCGAAGGTCCGCGTGCGCAATCCACGCGTGCCTTTGCCAGAAACCTGTCAGGGCTTACGCAGTTGCCGATTTCCTACTGGGACGAACGGCTTTCCACCGTTGCCGCCGAACGCGCCCTGTTGGAGGCGGACACGTCACGCCGCAAACGCGCCGAAGTCATCGATCAGGTTGCGGCCGGGTATATTCTTCAGGGTGCATTGGACCGGCTGCGGCATCTGGGCTGAGCACACGGCATCCATGCCTTTTCAGGAAACACTCGCATGGCAGACAGCACCCCGATCTGGACGAGGGATGAACCTCAAAGCCCTTGCGTGAATATCTGCGTCATGCACCCGCATGAAGGGATCTGCGTCGGCTGCCTGCGCACGCTGGACGAAATCGCCGGTTGGGGCAGCATGCCCGCCGAAACCAGGCGGGACATCATGGCGCAACTGCCCGCGCGCAAATCCCTGCTGAAAAAGCGGCGTGGCGGAAAATCGGCGCGCCGCCCGACCTGAACGATCAGGCCGCGATCAGCGCAGGCCGCGCCATGTCACCATCAACGCATCGACAATATCACCGGCACGGGCAAGGACATGTTCCCGTTCCAGCGTCGGGGTAGCGGCCTGACGGTCCAGACGATCCAGCAACCGCATCATCCGGCGGCGATGTGTTCCGCTCCAGCGTTGCAACGGATCGGCCAGCAAACCGGCAAAGGTGGTGATCAAAGACGCCGCTACCGCCAACCCCACGCCTGTCATCACGATCTGCGCGGTCGAGGGTTCGGCCGGGAAAAGCCCGTTCCACACACGCCCCAGCCCTGACCCAAGCGCGAATTCCTCGATCGCGCGGGTTCGGGCGCGCAGCTCTGCTATGGGGCCGGCGAGGGAAATGACCCCCGGCGTGGTCGCGCGAAACATGAACGCGCCCAGGATAAGAACGATGGCCGACGTGGTGATTTCAGCAATCGCGTTCCGGGTTTCCGTATAACCACTCACGGCCCGGCGCATGGCCTTAGGGGCAGGCTTGTCCAGCAAGCCTTGTTCGACAAGCCCGTCCAGAAAGGCCGTCAGCTCCAGGTCAAGCCTGCGCCCGACATCCGAGGGCAGGAAGATCCGCCGCGCGCCCAGCCATCGCGCTGCCCGGCACAATCGCAGCACGCCCAGCATCACCGCGCCCAGGCGGGTCAACAGAAAGACCGGGGACAACGCCACATTTGCGGGCGCACGCAGCAAATCCAGACCGATCGCGGCACGATGCAATCTGACCGTGCCCCTGATGCCAAACTGCCGGGCCACGAACGCATCGACTGCCCTTCGTCGTGCAAGCTGCCTGTCGTCCATATCACCCATGCCGGACCGCCCCATCCTGATCAACAGATAGTGGCTGCGGACGCCTTGTGCCAGCATCGGATCGCAGGATACCGGGATTTAGATCCGCCAATCCGGTGGCCGCGAAACTAGAACGCGTTGCGTTCGTGATAGGTGCGCAGGAATGCCCTGATCCGCGCGTCACGGGGATGATGCAAGATCGTCGAAGGCGTATCGACCGCCACCAATTCACCACCTTCGAGAAAGGCCACCTGATCGGCGACATGCGCCGCAAAGCCCATCTCGTGGGTGACGACCACCATCGTCATTCCTTCGCTGGCCAATGTCTTCATGACGCCCAGAACTTCGCCGACCAGCTCCGGGTCAAGCGCGCTGGTCGGTTCATCAAACAACATCAACCGGGGTTCCATCGCAATGGCGCGGGCGATTGCGACCCGCTGTTGCTGACCACCGGACAGGCGCGCGGGGTGATTGCCCATCTTGTCGGCCATGCCAACCTTGCGAAGGGCTTCGGCGGCACGTTCCTCGGCATCGGGTTTGCGCAGCCCGCGCACGCGGATCAGCCCTTCGGCCACGTTCTGCTGGGCCGTCATATGCGGCCACAGATTGAATTGTTGGAACACCATGCCGATCGACCGGCGCATATCACGCAACCTGCGTCCCGACATCGGCTTGCCCGGCGCATCATAGCCGATCATCTGCCCATCAATCAGGATTTTACCCGACTCGTAAGGTTCGAGAAAATTGATGCATCGCAGCAGCGTCGACTTGCCCGAACCCGACGGGCCGATCAGGCAAGTCACCTTGCCCGGAGGTATCGACAGGTCAATATCCTTCAGCGCCTGAAACGGACCATAGAACTTGTTGACCTTGCGGATCTCGACTGCGGATGCCTGAACCATCTCAGACCCTTTCAACCAGATGTTTGGTAATACGACGCTCCAATCGGCGCCCCAAGCGTGAGATCGCCTCGACCAGCCCCCAGAAAAACAGCGCCAGAACCAGATTCGCTTCGAGATAGCGGAATGTTTCGGTCGACATCCGGCTGACCTGATACATCAGTTCGGGCACGGTGATGATCGACAGGATCACAGTTTCCTTGGTCAGAATGATCGAAAAATTGACCAGGGCCGGCAATGCCGAAACCAATCCCAGCGGCAATAGAATCCGACGGATAACGACCGGCTCGGCCATGCCGATGGCCCGCGCGGCCTCGATCTGCCCGACCGGAACCGCAGTAAAGCCCGATCGGAAAATCTCGGCAAAATAGGGGCTGCCATAGATCGTCAGCCCCAGCAAACCGGCAGGCACAGCGTCCAGACGCAGGCCAATCAACGGTCCACCATAATACAGAACGAAAAGCTGAACCAGAAAGGGCGTGCCCCGGATGACCTCGATATAGGCCTGCAAGATCCAGCGCAGCGGCCTGCCCCCATAGCGTTGCGCCAGCGCGATCAGCAGACCCAACGCCATCCCCAGAAGGGTGCCAACCAGCCAGCAGAAGACAGTGGTTGCGAAACCGCGCAACAAAAGCGGTCCGTATTGCTGCAACACCCCGAAATCCATCACACCGCCGCCCTGTGTTCCAGCCAGCGCCCGATAGCCGCAAGGCACAGGTTGATCACCAGATAGATACAGGCCGCAGCCAGATAAACCTCAAGCGGACGGAATGTCGTTGCCGCCTGTGCCTGGCTGGCGCGCGTGATTTCCAGAATGCCGACCACCGAAACAAGTGACGACGCCTTGACCAGCAGGATCAGCTCGTTGATCAGCGCAGGCAGCGACATCACCACGGCCTGCGGCAGGATGATCCGCGTCCAGATATCCCCGGATGACATGCCGATTGCCTCGGCCGCCTCGGTCTGGCCAGGCGGAAGCGCGGCAATCGCGCCCCGCCAGATTTCACTGATATAGGCGCTGGCACAGATACCGACGCTGATCACCGCTGCGGCAATCGCCGGCACATTGATGCCCACCACCGGCAACAGGTAATACAGAAGCAGCAATTGCACCAAAAGCGGCACACCACGCAGAAAACTGACCCAGATCGCCGCGAATTTGCGCAACCACGCGTTCCGGGACAAGGCCGCTGCGCATATCGCAGCCCCCAGAACCAGACCCAGCGCAATGCCGAGGCCCGATACCAGCAACGTGTATCGCGCGGCCCACAGCAGCGGGCCGAAACTGTCGATGAAGGTCTGGATACTGAACATCAGGGCGTCGATTGCGCGAAGCCGCAGGCAGGGTCAAGCCCCGCCTGCGGCAAAAATCAGCTCGCCGGGGCCGTCAATGGCAGTTCGGTATATGTGCCCAGCCATTTTTCCTGAATGGCCTGCACCCGGCCGTCTTCGGTCATCTTTGCAATCGCGTTCTCGATCGCCTTGGCAAATGCCTCGCTGTCGGGCTCTTTGCGCAACGCCCAGGCGAAATAGGTGGGCTCGCCGAATTGTGCGGGTTCGAACAGGGCAAAGGTCTCGGGGCGGTTTTTCACAAGATAGGTCAGATTCGGCAAAGAGCCGGCAACCGCGTCCAATCGCCCCACGGCCAGATCGGCATAGGCTTCATCGGTGGTGCCGTATTCCTTGATGCTGATCCCGCCCAAGGTTTCGCCGAATGCCTCCAGCTGACGAAACTGCGCCGTGCCTTGCTGGACGCCGATTGTCTTGCCGGCAATATCCTCGGGCTTTTGCAGATCCTCGCTGCGCGCGGATCTGACCAGCGACACCGTCGCATCTGCGATCGGCGGCGTAAAGGTATAGCGTTCCTGCCGTTCGGCGGTGATGGTTACCGGCGCGATGATAATGTCGAACTTGCCGACCTCAAGCCCGGGCAACTCGGCGGGCCAGGGAATATCCTGATAGACCGGTTCGACGCCCAATTCCTTGCTGACCTCATCAAACAGATCCTTGGTCATGCCCTCATAGGTGCCGTTGGTCAGCATATCGAAAGGTGCATAATGCATGTCGGTGGCTGTCACGATCTTGCCCGCCGCCTGGATGTCGGCCAACTGGTCAGCCAGAACCGGAAGCGCCGCCCCAGCGGCGACAAACCCGAAAAGCGCGCCGGTCAGCATGGTCTTGAGGGTCATGAAAATCTCCTTCTAGGTCGGCGCGGTTATTGCCGCAAAAAACCATGAATACCAGCAGCACCAACGCCCCGAGCGATGGCGTGCAGCAGGTTTCAGGACCGCAATATCAGTGTTGTTTATTGAAAATATCAGAAACTACAATTTTCCCCTATGGCAATGCCCTGATACATTCAGGTCATCACCTTGGGACAGACTCGTTCCGCAGCAACAGCCCGATGGGAGGCCACGATGGACGGAAATGATACACCTGCCGGAAAATGCCCGGTCATGCATGGCGGTGCACGCCATGTCAGCTTGGACGGTCGCAGCAATCGCGATTGGTGGCCAAACCAGCTGAACCTGAAAATCCTGCATCAGAACACGCCATTGTCGAACCCCATGGGGGATGATTTCGATTATCGGGCCGCGTTTCAGAAGCTGGACCTCGATGCCGTCAAGAAAGACCTGTTCGCGCTGATGACCGACAGCAAGGACTGGTGGCCCGCAGATTACGGGCATTACGGCCCGTTCTTTATCCGCATGGCCTGGCACAGCGCGGGAACCTATCGCACCGGGGACGGTCGCGGCGGATCCTCGTCCGGGTCGCAGCGTTTCGCGCCCCTGAACAGCTGGCCCGACAATGGCAATCTGGACAAGGCACGGCGGTTGTTGTGGCCGATCAAACAGAAATACGGCGACGCCCTGTCATGGGCCGATCTGCTGATCATGGCCGGCAATTGCGCCATTGAATCGATGGGCGGCAAGGTCTTTGGGTTTGGCGGCGGGCGCGAAGACATCTGGGAACCCGAAGAAGACATCTATTGGGGCGCCGAGGAAGAATGGCTGGCCACCAGCGACAAGACCGGCAGCCGCTATTCGGGCGATCGCGATCTGGAAAACCCCCTGGCCGCGGTGCAGATGGGGCTGATCTATGTGAATCCCGAAGGTCCGGACGGCAACCCCGACCCGGTCGCGTCGGGCCGCGACATCCGCGAGACATTCGGCCGCATGGGGATGAATGACGAAGAAACGGTCGCGCTGACAGCAGGGGGCCACACCTTCGGCAAATGCCACGGCGCAGGCGACGCGGCGCTGGTCGGCCCCGAACCCGAAGCTGCGGATATTGCCGCACAGGGGCTTGGCTGGCTCAGCAGTTTCAAAAGCGGCAAGGGCGGCCATACCATTACCTCAGGCATCGAAGGTGCCTGGACGCCGAATCCGACGCAATGGGACAACGGCTATTTCGACATGCTGTTCGGCTATGACTGGGAATTGACCAAAAGCCCGGCCGGCGCACATCAATGGACGCCCGTCGACGTGGGCGAGGATCACATGGCTCCGGCCGCCGATGACGCCTCTGCAAAGGTCAAGACCATCATGACCACCGCCGATATGGCGATGCGGATGGATCCGATCTATGAACCGATCTCGCGTCGTTTCCACGAACATCCAGAGGAGCTGAAAGAAGCATTTGCCCGCGCGTGGTACAAGCTGACCCATCGCGACATGGGTCCGAAAGCGCGGTATCTGGGCACTGATGTCCCGGCCGAGGACTTGATTTGGCAAGACCCCCTGCCCCGGCCAGACTACCCCGCAATCGACGCGCAGGACATCGCGGATCTCAAATCGCGGATCTTGGGCAGCGGACTGACCACCGCCGAACTGGTGCAGACCGCCTGGGCCAGCGCGGCCACGTTCCGTGGCTCGGACAAGCGTGGCGGCGCGAATGGTGCGCGCATCCGCCTGACGCCCCAAAAGGATTGGGATGTAAACCAGCCCGAGCAATTGTCTCGGGTAATCGCACAGCTTGAAAAGCTGCAATCCGATTTCAATGCCTCGGCGACGGGCGGCAAGCAGGTTTCCCTTGCCGATCTGATCGTGCTTGCGGGCGGTACCGCGATCGAACAGGCCGCCGGCGGGGCAATCGAGGTGCCCTTCACACCCGGACGCGTCGATGCGGGCGACGATCAGACCGACATCGAGGGCATGCAGTTCCTCGAACCCGAGGCCGACGGGTTCCGCAACTATCTCAAGGCCGATTACAACGTCCCGACCGAAAAGCTGCTGGTCGATCGTGCGCAATTGCTGACCTTGACGGCGCCGGAAATGACCGTGTTGATCGGCGGATTGCGTGTGCTGGGCAACAATCACGGCAATTCCGGCCATGGCGTCTTTACCGATCGCCCCGGTCAGTTGACGAATGATTTCTTCGTCAACCTGCTGGATATGGACACCGAATGGAAACCCGTCGAAGGGTCCAGGGACATCTTCGAAGGGCGTGATCGCAGCACGGGCGATGCCAAATGGACAGGCACGCGGGTCGACTTGGTCTTTGGGTCGAATTCACAGCTTCGAGCCCTGGCCGAAGTCTATGCCTGCGATGGCAATCAGGCCCGTTTCATGAAGGACTTTGCCCGTGCCTGGGCCAAGGTTATGAACGCGGATCGCTTTGATCTGCTTTAACCCATGATACCGGGGCGCGGCGGCGAATGGCCGGCGCGCCCTGCCCCATGTCTCATGTCTCGGCAGTGTTAATCGCGCAGGCGGTGAACGATCCGATGGATGCGCAGACGCACTTCGTCCGGCTCTTCGGCGACGGCATGCATCAGGGCGCGCATATCCCCGCGCGCTGTGTTCAGCTGATCCACCAGCGACATGACAAGATGCATGGCATCGCCCTTCAGCTCATACCCTTCCAGCAGATCGCACAGCAGTCGCAGCCGGGCGATATCGGCATCTCGATAGGCGGGTCCGCTGTCGGTCTGCAAGGGCTGCACGATCTGTTCGCGAACAAAGACCTGCAAGCGCCGCTCGGTCAGGTCATCCACCAGAGTGACAACCTCGGCGGCTGTGTAATGCCGGGTCATGACGCGCCCCCCTTGCGCGGATCATATGCATGATCCTTGCGCCATTCCTCCATGAACCGGGCCAGATCCTCATCGATCGCGGGCGGCATGACGATCTTCAATTCGACATGCTGGTCGCCGCCCTTGATGCCGCGCCCGCGCAATCGCAACCGTTGGCCCGTCGTCGCCCCCCTGGGAATGGTCAGGTTCACGGGACCATCGATGGTCGGCACCGGAACCTTGGCGCCCAGCACCGCCTCATCCATCGCGATTGCAAGGGTCACAGACACATCATTGCCATCGCGGTTGAACTGGGCATGAGGCGCGATGGCAATGGTCAGATAGGCATCACCGGCGCCGCCCCGCCCCATTCCCCTGCCACCCTTGCCGCGCAGGCGGATGGTCTGACCGTCGCGCACGCCTTCGGGGATGGCCACCTCCAGATCACCCCCTTCGGGCAGGCTGACACGGGCTTTGCCACCTTTCGCGGCCGTGATGAAATCGATCTCCAGATTGAAGCGATAGTCCTGACCGCGCATGTCCTGCGCCCCCGGATGCGCACCGAAACCTCTGCCACGGCGACCGAACAGATCCGCAAAAACATCTGACAGATCGGGATCGCCCTCGAACCCATAGCCCTGCGAATAGGGATGCCCCGATGCTTCTGCATGTTCGCGGTAATATCGGCGTTGCGGGTTTTCCTGACCCTGGCCATCGATCTCACCCGCATCAAAGCGGCGGCGCTGGTCAGGATCTTTCAGCAGATCATAGGCGGCGGAGGCCGTCTTGAAACGTTCGGCCGCAACCGGATCGGGGTTCAGATCCGGATGTGCCTCTTTGGCGATCGTTCGATAGGCTTTCTTGATTTCGGCATCGGTGGCCGATTTCGTCAGCCCCAGCGCAGCATATGGATCAGCCGCCATGTCAGATACCCCCGCTTCCTGTCCTGCATATCAGCAACATAGGTCGCGGGGATATTTCATCAATAGGGCAGCGGATGTTCCCGGTGCAGTCGCGCGATGGCCTTGGCCAGATCTTCGGGCAGCGGTTTCCCGAACCCCGCAACCATGTGCTGAAGCTGATCGAAATCCGTGGCGCCGATGATCGGCACGACCTTGAAGGGACGCGTCAATTGCCAGGCGATCGACATATGCACCGGATCCCAACCATGCTTGCGGGCCAGGTCGACATAGGCAGCAACGGCGGCCTCGGCCCGGTTGGTCTTGCGTCCCCCCAGATTGCCCATGCCCCCGGCGGCCTTGTCCACCGCGACGCGGCTTTGCGCCGGGATGTTCCCATCGGCATATTTCCCCGTCAGCAATCCCGCCGCCAAGGGCGAATAGGCCAGCAGGGTGACATCTTCGTTGACTGCGGTTTCGGCGAGGTCGGTGTCGTATTGGCGATACAACAGGGAATATTCATTCTGAATCGCCGCAATACGTGGCGCCCCCAAACGATCGGCAACATCGCACCAACGGGTCAATCCCCAGGCACTTTCGTTGGACAAGCCCGCCGCGCGGATCTTGCCTGCCTTGCGTGCCTGAGCAAGTGCCTCCAGCACATCGGCCATATGATCAAGCGTCGCCTGGCGCGATTGCTGCGACGGATTATAGGTCCAGTTCTGGCGGAACGCATAAGATCCGCGAACCGGCCAGTGCAACTGATACAGGTCGATATAGTCGGATTGCAGTCGCGTCAGTGATTTGTCGATACATTCCAGAACGGTCTTGCCATCGAAGGGCGCACCGTCACGAATCAATTGCGTCGGGCCGGTGATCTTGGTGGCAATTTCCACCTGATCGCGCCGGCTGTTCTTGGCAAGCCATTCGCCGATCACCTGTTCCGATATGCCGAAAGTTTCGGTCTTGACCGGGTTCACGGGATACATTTCCGCGCAGTCAAAGAAAGTCATGCCGATTTCGACAGCCCGATCCATCTGCGCATGGGCCTGGGGCTGTGGCGTCTGGTTTCCATAGGTCATCGTGCCAAGGCAGATTTCGCTGACCTCGACATCGCTGCCGCCAAGCCTAACGCGGTTCATTGTCATCTTTACCATTCCTTGCGTTTCGGCCCGCAAGCTAGCGATAACACTGCAGGACGCAACCCCCGCCCCTGAAGGGCCCGTCCGCCACAGGTCCGCTACGCGCGGGAATAGCCGGCAGACGCCTGAATCAGATGCCTGGTATAGTCCTGCTGCCCGGCACCGGCCCTCAACGCAGCGCCAGACATGATCTCGACGATGCGGCCGTGCTGCATGACGGCCAAGCGGTCACACATATGGGCGACAACGGCCAAGTCATGGCTGACCATGACATAAGTCAGGTCATGTTCGGCACGAAGATCCGCCAACAGATTGAGGATCTCGGCCTGAACACTGACATCCAGCGCGCTGGTCGGTTCATCCAGCAACAACAAGCGCGGCTCGGCAGCAAGAGCCCGCGCGATCGCGACACGCTGACGCTGCCCGCCCGACAGTTGATGAGGGTAGCGAAAGCGGAATCCGCGGCCAAGACCCACATCGTCGAGCAGGCGGGCAATGCGCCGATCGATGTCCTGCATGCCCTGAAGGCGCAGGGCCTCGCTGAGGACAGCATCGACCGAGTGACGGGGATGCAGGCTGGCATAGGGGTCCTGAAAGACCATTTGCACGGTCTTGTAGAAATTCCTGTCCCGCCTGGTGCCTGAAACAGGTTGATCGTCGACGCCGATCCGTCCGGACCAGGTGTCGATCAACCCGGCGACCGCGCGCAGGATCGTGGATTTCCCCGAACCCGATTCGCCCACGAGTCCGAAGCTTTCGCCCGGTGCGACCGCAAACGTCGCCTGTTGCACGGCGTCGACCCGGTCTGGGGGAAAACCGAACCAGACGTCAAGTTGGTCCACCGTCAACATGATCGGGGACCGGGTGTCAGGGTATTTAGACGAAGAAGAAGCGGCATCGGTCACAGACCTCCGGGGAACTCGGTTTTCTGGATGTCGGGCATCGGCTCGGCATCGCGCCAACTGTCCTGACGTTGCAGGACCGGCAGGCGATCAATCGGCGCATCCAGTCGAGGAAGGCTGTTCAGCAGCCCTTGCGTATAGGGATGACGCGCGTGATGGAGATCTTGCGCGGCGAGGGTTTCCACGATCCGCCCGGCATACATGATCAGCACGCGATCACAGAACTGGGCAACCAGATTCAGGTCATGGCTGATAAAGATCAGACCCATCCCCCGATCACGGACGAGCCTGTCCATGATATTCAGCACCTCGGTGCGGACCGAGACGTCGAGGGCGGATGTCGGTTCATCGGCGATCAGGATTTCAGGATCTGGCGCAAGCATCATCGCGATCATGATCCGTTGCCCCATGCCCCCCGATACTTCGTGCGGATATGTTTCCATCACGCGGGCGGGATCACGGATCTGCACGGCATCCAGCATTTCCAGCGCCTTCTGGCGTGCTGCTGCCTTGCCCCCACCAGCATGCAGGCGGTAGGCCTCGATGATCTGGTCGCCGATCTTCATGACCGGATTCAGGCTGAATTTCGGATCCTGCATGACCATGCTGATACGGCTGCCGCGGATCTTGCGCATCTGCCTTTCGCTCAGATCCAGAAGTGGTTGATCGTGAAACTCCATGCGATCGGCCTCGACCTTGCCCGGGGGACGGATCAGCCCCAGCAACGACCTGCCGGTCATCGATTTTCCCGAGCCTGATTCCCCCACCACGCCCAGCCTTTCGCGCCCCAGATCGAAATTCACGCCGCGCACGGCCTGAAACGCGCCTTGCCGGGTCGGGAAGGTAACCCGCAGGTTTCGCACGGACAGAAGCGGCGAGGTCATTCCTTGGTTCCTTTCGGGTCAAGCACGTCGCGCAAGCCGTCGCCCAGCAGGTTGAAGGCAAGGCTGACGATGAAAATCGCCAGCCCCGGCATCGCCGCGACCCACCAGAAATCGAGGATATAGGTGCGCCCGTCAGAAATCATCGCGCCCCATTCGGGCATTGGCGGCTGCGCGCCAAGCCCCAGAAAGCCCAGTCCCGCAGCAGACAGGATGATGCCCGCCATATCCAGCGCGACCCGCACGATCAGCGAGCTGATGCAAAGCGGCCAGACATGACGGATCAGAAGGCGCATCGGCCCTGCCCCCTGCAGACGCGCGGCGGCGATGTAATCGGCATTGCGAATGGTCAGTGTTTCGGCGCGGGCCAGGCGTGCATAGGGCGGCCAGGCGGTCAGTGCCAGCGCCAGCACCGCGTTGCCGATACTGGCCCCCAATGCCGCAACGAAGGCCAGCGCCAGGATCAGCTTGGGGAAGGCAAGAAAGATATCGGTGATGCGCATCAGGACCTGATCGGTCCAGCCGCCGGTGAACCCTGCCACGGTGCCGATGAACAGCCCGATGATCGGCGCGATCAGCGCCACGGTTCCGACGATGAACAAGGTGATCCGAGAGCCATAGATCAGGCGCGACAGGATATCGCGCCCCAGCGCATCCGTGCCGAGCAGATGTTCGCCCGAAGGCGGCTGCAAGCGCCCGGCTAGGTTTTGCGTGAACGGGCTTTGAGGCGCCAACCAGGGCGCAAAGATCGCCATGCCGATCAGGATGACAAGGATGATCAGCCCCAGCATCGCCAGTTTGTTGGCGCGAAAGGTCAGCCATCCCTGATAGATTGCCCCAAGCCTTGCCTGACGGCGGGTCTGGGGCGCATCGGACAGCAGCCATTCACGTCGGGTCATGTCGCGGGATTGGCTCATTTCGACCTCGGGTCCAGAACGCGATAGAGCAGATCGCTGAGCAGGTTCAGCGCGATGAAGCTGGTCCCGACGACGATCGTGCCACCAAGGACCGCGTTCATATCCCCGGCCAGAAGCGATTTGGTGATATATTGCCCAAGGCCCGGCCAGCTGAAGATGATCTCGGTCAGGACCGAACCTTCCAGCAGCGATCCGAAGGACAAGGCGATCACGGTGACCAGCGGGATGGCGATATTTCGAAATGCATGTCGCCAGATCACCGCGCGTTCGGACAGGCCCTTGACCCGTGCCGTGGTGATGTATTCCGCACTCAGTTGTTCCAGCATGAAGCTGCGGGTCATGCGGCTGATATAGGCAAGGCTGAAATAGCCCAGAAGGCTGGCGGGCAGAATGATATGGCTGAAGGCGTCCTTGAAGGCGGGCCAGTCGCCGGCCAGCAGGGAATCGACCAGGATCAGCCCCGTGACCGAGGGGACCATGCCGTCATAGATAATGCTCTGACGACCCGGCCCGCCGACCCAGCCAAGGATGCCATAGAATACCAACAGCCCCATCAGACCCAGCCAGAAGATCGGCATTGAATAGCCAACCAGGGCCACGACGCGGGCTATCTGATCAATCAGGCCGCCACGGCGCGCGGCGGCGATGACCCCAAGCGGCACACCCACGAAAACCCCGATGAACGTGCCAAGGGTGGCCAGCTCCAGCGTGGCCGGAAAGACCCGCTTGATGTCATCGATCACCATCTGCCCGGTCGAAATCGAGCGCCCGAAATCGCCGCTGAGAACATCGCGGATATAGCCTGCGAACTGGATGTAGAGCGGCTGATCCAGACCCATTGCGCGATAGGCGGCATCATACTGGGCCTGGGTCGCGCGGTCTCCGACCACTTTCAGCACCGGGTCGATGGGCATGACCCGCCCGATGATGAATGTCACCAGCAGCAGCCCCAGAAGGGTCAGGGCCAGTGACAGCACCGTGCCGGACAGGTTGCGCAGGCGCCGATGTCGTGCCGCGCGCCTGTCTGCATTGGAAAGGGGCGGAGACTGGCTCCGCCCGCCAGAGTCGCTATGTGCCAAAGCCTATTCGCCCTTGGTGACCTGACGATAGATGACCGAGGTCACCGAGCCGCCGGAATTCCAGTTCTGCACATTTTCTTGCAGACCGGTATTCTCGATGCGCTGGAACAGCGGAACGATGGGGGCTTCGGCCTGATACTGGCGCTGGATGTCCTGATACATCTGGGCCCGCTTGTCGCCATCCTGTTCGAGGGTCGCGGCCACAGTTGCCTCGTTCATGGCTTCGGGCACGGCATAGGAATTGCGCCATGCCAGAAGGCCGGTCGCCATGGCTTCGTCGCTGTTGTCGGGATTATAGGCAAAGGTCGCCGCATTGGTATTCGGGTCGGAATAGTCAGGCCCCCATTCCCCAAGGAAAATCGGCACCTCGCGGGCGCGATAGGCATCCAGAACCTGCGCACCGGTCATCATCTCGATGTTCAGCGTCAGGCCGGCTTCGGCCATAGAAGCCTGCAGCGCCTGTGCCACATCGACATATTCACGCAGATCGCGAACCTTGGTCGTGATGGTGCCACCCTCGATACCGGCATCGGTCAGGATCTGCTTGGCTTTTGCGACATCATAGGTCCAGGGCTGATCTTCGAGCGCGCCAAGATACCCCTTGGGCAGGAAGGCCTGATGGGTCATGAACATGCCCTTCAGGAAGCTGTCGGTGATGCCCTGATAATCAACCAGGTATTTCATCGCCTCGACAACGGCGGGATTGGACAGCAGCTCGTCCTTCTGGCTCAGGCCCATATACAGGATACGGCCGCGCGGCTCATCCTTGATCTTGAGGCCATCGACATCGCCAAGCGAATCGACATCGGTCGGCGTCAGGTTGCGGGCGGCATCGATATCGCCCTTTTCCAGCAACAGGCGCTGCGCGCTTGATTCGGCGACATTGCGCACCACGACGCGCTTCATTTCCGGCGCGCCCTGCCAATACCCTTCATAGGCGGTGAATTGCACGGCCTGATTGGGCTGCCATGCCGCCAGTTCAAAGGCGCCTGAACCGGCCTCGTTCGTGTTCAGCCAGGTGTTGCCCATGTCATCGCCCTCGGCATGGCTCATGACGGTTTCCTTGTCGACGACGCTGGCGATATTGGCGGTCAGACAGTTCAGGACAAAGGACGGCGCATAGGGTTTGTCCAGCGTCAGCGTCAGCTTGTCGCCGTCAAAGCTGATCTTCTCCTCGACATTATCAGCCGTGAATCCGAACTGGGTCAGAATGAAGGCCGGGGTCTTGTCCAGCTTGACGGCGCGTTGCAGCGACCATGCCGCATCCTCGGCGCGCACCGGATTTCCGGAATGGAAGGTCACACCTTCGCGCATCGTGAAGGTGATGGACAGGCCATCCTCGGCCACCTCCCAGCTTTCGGCCAGCGAGGGCTGGAAGCCCTTGTCCAGATCCAGCGGGTCGAAATCGACCAGCCGGTCATAGGTATTGTTGTTGACGTCATTGCCCGAGAACTCAAAGCTCTGCGCCGGATCGAGGCTGATGATGTCATCAATCGCCGCCGCCACGACCAGCGTATCGGCGGGGGTCTCGGCATAGGCCGCAGGGGCAAGTGCGATGGCCGATGCCAGCAACAACGCACGCGATGTCATAAGATGTTTCATGTGGGTTCCCTGTGATCTTGTTTATTCCCCACTATTCGGGGATTTATGACGGGCAGGTTGGCCCATGCCAGACGCGCTGGCAAGAGCCGCGTGCGCGGGTCGCCCCAATCGGCCTGTCTTCCCGCCAGCGCGGGTGCGGGCAGGACAGTGCATATCCTGACCGCCGCAACTTCAGGCAGAAGAAAGCCCAGGCATGCTGGGACACCCACGCCGGAACGCCCGAAATTCAGGCAGCCGGACAATGCCCGCCGTTCTAACCAAAGGCCTGCAAACCCGTCTGTGCGCGGCCAAGGATCAGGGCATGCACGTCATGCGTGCCCTCATAGGTGTTCACGGTTTCCAGGTTCTGGGCGTGGCGCATCACATGATATTCCACCTGAATGCCGTTGCCGCCATGCATGTCGCGGGCGATGCGGGCGATGTCCAACGCCTTGCCGCAATTGTTGCGCTTGACGATCGAGATCATCTCGGGCGCGAACCTGCCTTCGTCGAACAGGCGCCCGACGCGCAGGCTGGCCTGCAGGCCAAGCGCGATTTCGGTCTGCATATCGGCCAGCTTTTTCTGATACAGCTGCGTTGCGGCCAGCGGTTTGTTGAACTGATGGCGGTCCAGACCGTATTGGCGGGCGCGGAACCAGCAATCCTCGGCCGCGCCCATCGCGCCCCAGCTGATGCCGTAACGCGCACGGTTCAGACAGCCAAACGGGCCGCCCATGCCTTCGATATTGGGCAACAGCGCGTCTTCGCCGACCTCGACATTGTCCATGACGATTTCGCCGGTGATCGAGGCGCGGAGGCTTAGCTTGCCGCCGATCTTGGGGGCGGACAGGCCCTTCATCCCCTTTTCCAGAACAAAGCCGCGCACTTTGCCGCCATGCGCCTCGGATTTGGCCCAGACCACGAAGACATCGGCGATGGGGGCATTGCTGATCCACATCTTGGACCCGTTCAGGACATAGCCGCCCTCGGTCTTTTTCGCGCGGGTCTTCATGCCGGCGGGGTCAGATCCCGCGTCAGGTTCGGTCAGGCCGAAACAGCCGATGAATTCGCCCGATGCCAGTTTCGGCAGGAACTTGTGCTTCTGGTCCTCGCTGCCATAGGCCTCGATCGGGAACATCACCAGCGACGACTGGACCGAGGCCATGCTGCGATAGCCGCTGTCGATGCGTTCGATTTCGCGCGCCACCAGCCCGTAGGACACATAGGACGCGCCGACGCCACCATATTCCTCGGCGACGGTGACGCCCAGCATCCCGGCGGCCCCCAACTCGCGAAAGATATCGGGGTCGGTATGTTCGTTCAGATAGGCGTCCTGCACCCGCGGGGCCAGGCTTTCGGCCGCAAAGGCGGCCGCGCTGTCGCGGATCATGCGTTCTTCTTCGTTCAGCTGATCGTTCAGCAGGAACGGATCGTCCCAGGTGAAGGCAGCGCCCTTGTGCGATTTCGTGGACATCGATTTCCTCCTAAACGGCGTTGCGATATTGTGCTGCCAAGCCATGGGCATTTGCAAGCAATGCAGTTTCGCAAAAACCGAGCGACCGCCGCCTTTTCCCTGCCGCGATTACAAACTACTGTCCCGGCAAAGCAACGGAACGGACCTGATGCCCGCGAAACCCCTAAAGATCCGCCCGACTCCGTCAGGAACTACCCGACCCAACCTGCTGATCGTGGCACAGGCCGGCCGGCTGGAATACGAGGCCCTGATTCTGGCGGCTAGCCTGCGCTACAGCGCAGCCGATTTCAATGGACGGCTGATCGTCGCGGTGCCACGGCCCGAAGCCGCCTGGGCAGGCCATGACACGATGATTTCCACCCCGGCCCGCGAGGCATTGGAATTTCTGGGGGCAGACATCCGTCCCTTCACCGCACGCCATTTCGGCGCGGCCTACCCCCAGGGCAACAAGATCGAGGCATTGTCCGTCCTGCCAGAAAATCAACCGTTCCTGTTTCTTGACAGTGACACCTTGATCACCGGAGCACTGGACAGGATCAGCTTTGATTTCAACCGGCCCGCCGCATCGATGCGCCGCGAGGGCACATGGCCCGAGCCACCGCTATATGGGCCGGGATATGGCGCGATCTGGAAATCGCTCTATGATCGGTTCGATCTGGATTTCGAAAGCTCGCTCGATCTGTCGCAGCCCGATGAACACTGGGAACGCTATCTCTATTTCAATGCGGGCTGGTTCTTCGGTGCTGATGCTGTCCAGTTCGGACAAAGATTCCTGGAATGGGCGCTGGCTGTACGCGAGCACCCCGGTGACGCACTGGCCTGCCAAAGCCTGAACCCGTGGCTGGATCAGATCATCCTGCCCTTGGTCATCCATTCACTTGGCGGCGGACGCCCCGATTCCACACTGGACGGGATGGATGGTCAGGTGACCTGCCATTATCGCAAGCTGCCCTTGCTATATGCGCGTGAAGCCGATCACGTGCTGGACGTTCTGGAACAGGCTGTCGCGCCAAACAGGATCAAGAAATGCCTGCGCGAATGGGAACCTGCACGGAAGCTGATCTATCAGGGCAAGGGGCGCAGCAAGATACGCCCCCTGTTCGATCGCGAAAACCTGCCCGCCCGCGAACAGCCGATCCGCGGGCAGCTGCGCAAGAAGGGCTGGTGGCTGGTCTAGGCGATCACGCCTCGCCAGCCCCTTCCGAGGACCGCGCCCACAGATTGACGTCGCCCTTGGCGGTCAGGTCGTCGATCTGCGCCAGTTCGGCATCGGAAAAGTCCAGATTGTCCAGCGCACCGACGCAATCCTGAACCTGCGAGGGGCGCGAGGCCCCGATCAGCGCACTGGTCACCCGACCACCACGCAGCGTCCAGGCCACGGCCATCTGCGCCAGCGTCTGACCGCGCGACGCCGCCAGATCGTTCAGCCCGTTCAGCCGCGCGATCATGTCATCGCTCAGCCAGTCCTGCGACAGGGACTTGCCCTGCGCCGCCCGGCTGTCCTGCGGGATGCCCTTCAGGTACTTGTTGGTCAGCATCCCCTGCGCCAGCGGGGTGAACACGATGCTGCCGACGCCCAAATCGTCCAGCGTATCCAGCAGCCCGTCATTTTCGACCCAGCGGTTCAGCATGTTATAGCTGGGCTGATGGATCAGGCAGGGCGTGCCCAGATCCTTCAGGATCGCCACGGCTTCGGCGGTGCGCTCGCTGTTATAGCTGCTGATCCCGGCATACAGCGCGCGACCCGACCGCACGATGTGATCCAGCGCGCCCATGGTCTCTTCCAGCGGCGTTTCGGGATCGAAGCGATGCGAATAGAAGATATCGACATAATCGACCCCCATCCGCTTCAGCGACTGGTCGCAGCTGGCGATCAGGTATTTGCGGCTGCCCCATTCGCCATAGGGGCCGACCCACATGTCATAGCCGGCCTTGCTGCTGATGATCAGCTGATCGCGATATCCCGCGAAATCGTTGCGCAGGATATCCCCGAACGCCTCGTCGGCGCTGCCGGGCGGCGGGCCATAGTTATTGGCCAGATCGAAATGGGTGATCCCCAGATCAAAAGCCCTGCGGCAGATGTCGCGCTTGGTCTGATGCGGCGTGTCTTGGCCGAAATTGTGCCACAGCCCAAGACTGATCGCGGGCAGTTTCAGCCCCGAACGCCCCGTGCGGCGATACTGCATCCGGTCATAGCGGTCGCCCGCGGGCTGATAGCGCAATTCCTCAACCATGGCTCAGAACCTCGTTGCAGCGGGCACAGACACCCGGATGTTCATGGGTGCCGACATCTGGCAGGATCTTCCAGCAGCGTTGGCATTTCTGCCCGTCGGCCAGTTCGAAGACCACACCGATCCCCGGCGCCTCGGCCATGCGGAACGCGTCATTCGGAACCGGATCCCCGGTCAGCGACAGGTCCGACACGATGCACATATCGGCGAAGTTCACCGATTTCAGCGCGGCCAGCATGTCGCCATCCTCGACATGGACGACCGGTGCGGCCTCGAGGCTGGCACCGATGGTCTTGTCCGAACGTTTGACCTCCAGCGCGGCAGTCACAACGCGCCGGGCGCGGCGGACGTGATCCCATTTCGCGGCCAGAGGCTCGTTCAGCCAGTCCGCCAGCGTTGTCGGAAAATCGCGTAGATGTACGCTGTCATCCTCGGACGGGAAGCGCGACAGCCAGACATCCTCCATCGTGAAGGGCAGGATCGGCGCCAGCCATGTCACCAGACGGTGATACAGGATGTCCAGAACCGTCCGCACCGCGCGGCGGCGGGTGCTGTCCGGCGCATCGCAATACAGCGCATCCTTGCGGATATCGAAATAAAAGGCCGACAGATCGACGGTGCAGAACTGGAACAGCATCTGGAACACGCCCTGGAAATCAAAGCGGTCATAGCCGGTGCGAACCCCATGATCCAACTGCGCCAGACGGTGCAGCACCCATTGCTCAAGCTCGGGCATTTCGCCTGGGGCCAGCTTCTCGCCCTCGTCGAAATCGGCCAGCGCCCCCAACATGAAGCGAAGCGTATTGCGCAACCGGCGATAACTGTCGGCGGTGCCTTTCAGGATCTCTTTCCCGATGCGCTGATCCGCCGTGTAATCGGCCTGCGCCACCCACAGACGCAGGATATCGGCGCCATATTGCTTGATGACCTCGGCCGGAACGACGGTATTGCCCAGCGACTTGGACATCTTCATGCCCTTTTCGTCCAGGGTGAACCCATGCGTCACCACGTTGCGATAGGGCGCGCGCCCCTTGGTCGCGCTGGCCTGCAACAATGACGACTGGAACCAGCCGCGATGCTGATCCGTGCCCTCCATATAGACATCGGCGATGCCGTCGGCGACCCCGTCCTGACGGTCGCGCAGCACGAAGGCATGGGTCGAACCACTGTCAAACCACACATCCAGCACATCCATGACCTGATCATAGGCATCCGGATCGACCAACCCGTCAAGCACCCGCGTCTTGAAATCGTCGCGATACCAGACATCCGCACCATCGGCCTCAAAGGCTTCGATGATCCGATCATTCACGCGCTGATCGCGCAGCAGAAAATCGGGATCGGTCGGCTTGCCCCCTTTCCTGACGAAACAGGTCAGCGGCACACCCCAGGCTCTCTGGCGTGACAACACCCAGTCAGGACGACCTTCGACCATGGAATGAATGCGGTTGCGCCCGGTCTGCGGCCACCACTTCACCAGCTTGTCGATGCTGCTCAATGCGCGCGCACGGATCGTGTCGCCGTGATCGCCCATTCCGTCTTCCAGCGGCTTGTCGATTGCGGCAAACCATTGCGCCGTATTGCGATAGATCAGCGGAGCCTTCGAGCGCCAGCTATGGGGATAGCTGTGCTTGATCTTGCCCTTGGCCAGAAGCCTGCCCGCCCATGCCAACTGTTTGATGACACTTACATTGGCCGGGCCGTCCTTGCCATCCGAAGCAACGATGGCCTCGCCGCCGAACAGCGGCAGATCGGCACGATAGCTGCCATCCGGTTCGACATTATAGGTCATTGGCAGCTTGTATTTCAGACCCAGCTGATAATCGTCATCACCGTGGCTGGGCGCGGTATGCACAAAACCCGTGCCCGCATCGTCAGTCACATGATCGCCCGGCAGCATGGGAACGTCATAGTCCCACTCGCCTTCAGCCCCCTCGACCCCGCGCAACGGGTGGGCCAGCACCAATCCATCAAGATCGGCGGCCGCAACATCAGCCACGCGGGTCCAATCCTCGATTTTGCCCGAAGTCTTGACGCTGTCGGCCAACGCATCGGCCAGAACCAGAAGTTCACCGGTTCTTGCGGTGGCATTTTCGGCCACCTGGCCAACCTCATACAAGCCATAGGCGATGTCAGGATTGAACGCGACCGCACGGTTCTGCGGAATTGTCCAGGGCGTGGTGGTCCAGATCACGACATTGACAGGTTTCTTCTTCGCGAAAATACCCTGCTCGCTCACCACCTCGAACCGCACCCAGATGGTGTGGCTGGTGTGATCGTGATACTCGACCTCGGCCTCGGCCAGCGCGGTCTTTTCGACCGGCGACCACATCACGGGCTTGCTGCCTTGATACAGGCTGCCATTCATCAAAAGCTTCATGAACTCGGCCGCGATCACCGCCTCGGCATGGTAATCCATCGTCAGATAGGGATCTTCCCATTTGCCGGTGATACCCAACCGCTTGAACTCGTCACGTTGGACATTCACCCAATGATCGGCAAAGCGGCGGCATTCCTGACGGAACTCGACCACATCGACGGCATCCTTGTCCTTGCCCTCATTGCGGTATTTTTCCTCGATCTTCCATTCGATCGGCAGGCCGTGGCAATCCCAGCCCGGCACATAGCGCGCATCGCGCCCCATCATCTGGTGACTGCGCACGATGATGTCCTTGATGGTCTTGTTCAGCGCGTGCCCGATATGCAGATGGCCATTCGCATAGGGCGGGCCGTCATGCAGGATGAACGGGCTGCGCCCTTCGGCACGTTCGCGCAACCGATCATAGATGCCGATCCGCTCCCAGCGATCCAGCCATTCGGGCTCGCGCTGAGGCAATCCGGCACGCATCGGGAAATCGGTCTTGGGCAGAAAAACGGTATCGCGGTAATCTGGGGCGTCGGAGGGGGTTTCGGCGCTCATCGGGGTGATCCTTCGTCATGCATTTGAACAGGCGTAACCCGGCGGCGTAAAACCTTACGCCACCGGGCTGCTAATTCGATGTTCAAACGCCGGAAATTCCATGCAGCCTCTATAGAAAGGCGACGGCATGGCTGCAAGCACAGCCCACCAAAGATTGCTCGATTTCCATATTGCGCCTTGCCAACACGGGCAAAGGGCAACAGATTACCGCGATGTTGCCGCCCCGCTTCCCGATCAACGCAGCGCAGATCGATCATGTCGTCGCGCTTTTCTATGCCTCGGTGCGCCGACACGAGGTTCTGGGTCCGATCTTTGCCGCCCATGTCACAGACTGGCCCGCCCACGAAGCCAAGATTGCGGGATTCTGGAAAAAGGCAATCCTTCACGAAGCGGGTTATGACGGGAACCCGATGCAGGTCCATATGGCGACAGGTGATGTCCGGGGGGATCATTTCGCGATCTGGCTGGCGCTGTTCGACCAGACGCTGGACCGTGCATTGCCGGGCGATACCGCCCGCGGCTGGTCGGCGCTGGCGCATCGGATCGGCCGCGGGTTGCGCATGGGCGTCGAGGATCTGTCCCGATCGACAAGCGCCCCACCCCGCCTGAGTTAGCCCCGCATGCGTGGCGGGCGCGGCTTGTAGGTCGGCAACCGCCAGCCCCAGATCAGGCTGCCCGCACGCAGCACCCAAACCACCAGCGCACAAGCAATCAGACTTTGATTGCGTTCAAACCCCAACCATCCCAGCAACACGGCTGCCAGCGCACCGCCAAACGCCGCCGTCAGATACAGTTCGCCCTGTTTCAGCACCAAAGGCACCTCGTTGCCGACGACATCGCGCATCAAGCCGCCAAAAGTGCCGGTAACAAAACCCATGATCACGATCACGACCGGCCCGAAACCGCCTTCCGTGGCCACCCCCACCCCTGCTGCCACGGCCACCGCCAGGGCGATGCTGTCCAACCAGATCAGCACCCGATAGCGGCTTTCGAACAGATGCGCGGTCCAGAACACCAGCAATGCTGCCCCTGCCGCAAGCAGGACATAGGCCGGCTGCGCCACCCAGAAAACCGTCTCGCGCCCCAGCAGCAGGTCACGCAGCGTGCCCCCGCCCACGGCCGTCAGGGTGGCCATGAAGATGAACCCGACCGGATCCAGCTGCGACCGGCTGGCGACCAGCGCCCCGGTCAGTGCGAAAATCAGCACCGATCCGTAATCCAGACCCGCAACCAGGGTTTCCGGTGTCATTTGAACGGTGCCATTCCGGCCCGCGCCAGTTCATCGGCGCGCTCATTTTCGACATGCCCGGCATGGCCCTTGATCCAGCGCCACTCGACATCATGGATGCGCTGCACCTCGTCCAGACGCTGCCACAGCTCGACATTCTTGACCGGTTTCTTAGATGCGGTGCGCCAGCCATTGCGCTTCCAGCCATGGATCCACTGGGTCACGCCATTCTTGACATAGGCGCTGTCGGTGGTGATCACGATCTTGCTGGCGCGGGACAGGGTTTCCAGCGCGCTGATCGCGGCCATCAGCTCCATCCGGTTGTTCGTGGTCGCGGCTTCACCGCCCTGCAACTCGCGTTCCTTGACGATCTTGTCGCCATCCATCGCGCGCAGCAGAACGCCCCAGCCACCCGGCCCGGGATTGCCACTGCAGGCCCCGTCGGTCCATGCAAACAACTCAGCCATCCAACCCCACATATCCCGGCAAGGCAGCAATGCGGTCGATCCAGGCATTTACCGCCGGAAACCGTTTCATATCGAACCCACCCCGGCTGCCCGCCGTATGGGTATAGGCATAAAGGCAAATATCGGCGAGGCTGACCTCATCGGTGGCCAGCCAGTCATGTTCGGCCAATCTGGTCTGCATGACGCCCAGCAGATCATGCCCCCGCGCAAGCAATTCGGCCATACGCTCGGGCGTGGCCAGATGCGCGCGCGACGGATAGGTCCGAAGCGAGGCGCGCACGGCGATCACGCCTTCATGCTGGTTCTGCTCCCAGAACATCCATGACAACATCTGCGCGCGCTGGAACGGATCGTCAGGCACGAAATCGGTGCCCTCACCCAGCCAGTTCAGGATCGCATTCGATTCCGGCAGCATCCGCCCGTCATCCAGATGCAGAACAGGGGCCTTGCCGAACGGCAGGGCCTGCGCGGATTTTGCCCGCGCCATGGCGTCCGAGGCATCTTCGACATCGACCAAATCGCAGGCACGCCCGGTCAGGGCCAGAAGCAACCTGACCTTATAGCTGTTGCCGGAAGAAGGCATCGAATAAAGACGCATCGGGCGTTCCTTGCGCTGTCGGGTCAGGCCGGTTCGCGCAACACGCGCGGCACCTTGAATTCGACATTCTCCTGCGCCGTCTCGACGATCTCGACGGTCACGTCATAGCGATCACGGAACGCCGCAATCACCTCGTCCACAAGAATTTCCGGGGCGCTGGCACCGGCGGTCACGCCCACCGCCCGCACGCCCTGAATCGCCCGCCAGTCGATCTGATCCGCCCGCATCACCAGTTGCGAATAGGCGCAGCCCTCGGCCCGCCCGACCTCGACCAGACGTTTCGAGTTGCTGGAATTCGGCGCGCCAATCACCAGAAGCGCATCAATCTTGGGCGCAACAGCCTTTACCGCCGCCTGGCGATTGGTGGTGGCATAGCAGATATCTTCCTTGGCCGGGCCGATGATCGCCGGAAACCGCGCCTGCAGCGCCGCGACGATCGCCGCGGTATCATCAACCGACAGGGTGGTCTGGGTGATGAAGGCCAGCCGTTCGGGATCGCGCGGCGTGATCGTCGCCACATCGGCGGCGGTTTCCACCAGGATCACCTCGCCTTCAGGCAGCTGCCCCATGGTGCCCAGCACCTCGGGGTGGCCTTCATGTCCGATCATGACCATCTGCAGGCCATTGGCGTGGTGACGTTCAGCCTCGACATGGACCTTGCTGACCAGCGGACAGGTCGCGTCGACAAAGACCATCTCGCGGCGGCGGGCCTCGGCGGGCACCGCCTTGGGCACACCATGCGCCGAAAAGATCACCGGGCGGTCATCGGGGCATTCGTCCAGCTCCTCGACGAAGACCGCACCCTTTTCGCGCAGGGAATCGACGACGAATTTGTTGTGGACGATCTCGTGGCGGACATAGACCGGCGCGCCCCATTTCTGCAGCGCCATTTCGACGATCTTGATGGCGCGGTCGACACCGGCGCAGAATCCGCGCGGCGCAGCAAGATACAGGGTAAGAGGCGATTTCGCGTGTTCCATATCGTCGAGTTAACGCGACAACCTTCCTTCGTCCAGTGAAAGCAACGTCACGATTGCGCATGGCGGAGTGGCGATCCGTGTCAGGACGCACAGGCCAGCAATGCACCGACATCCAGATACCGTTCGAGGTGATCGGCCAGCTGATCCAGCGCCTGATCAACACCGGCTTCATATCCCGGACGGGACGCAACGCCCAACCGCCCAAGATATGCCGCGCGAAACCTGTCATCCGCAAAAAGCCCGTGCAGATATGTGCCGGCGACCCGACCATCCGGGCTGACCGCGCCATCAGGTTGGGGGATATGGGCAAATGGACGCACGGAATCGGCACCCTCGCTGCGCCCCATGTGAATTTCATACCCTGTCACCGGGCAATCCATGGCCGTTCCACTGATACGCGTCAGGCGCTTGTCACCGGCCATGACTGTCCGGATCTGCAACAGACCCAGGCCCTCGACCCGCCCCTTGGCTCCGTCAACGCCCTGCGGATCGTCAATGACCTGACCCAACATCTGATAGCCGCCACAGATGCCCAGCACATGCCCGCCCCGCCGCCTATGGGCGATCAGATCGATGTCCCAACCCTGTGCGCGCAAGAACGCCAGATCGCCCGTGGTGGATTTCGTGCCCGGAACGATGACCAGATCGGCATTCGCCGGGATCGGCTGCCCCGGCCCAAGCATGGTCAGCGCCACGCCCGGTTCGGCCGCCAAGGGATCGAGATCGTCGAAATTGGCAATGCGTGACAATGTCAGGCATACGACATTCAGGCCCTTGCCGGTCGAGGCGCGTAAGTCGACAGCATCCTCGGCGGGCAGACGATGGGCCTCGGCAAACCAGGGCACGACGCCGAACCCCGCCCAGCCCGTGCGTTCCTGAATAAACCGGTAGCCGTCATCGAACAGACGCGGATCACCACGGAACTTGTTGATCAGAAATCCGCGAATCATTTCGGCGTCCAGCGGGTCGATAACGTTCTGGGTGCCGATGATCTGGGCGATCACCCCGCCGCGATCGATATCCCCGGCCAGCACGACCGGCACATTCGCGGCCCGCGCAAATCCCATATTGGCAATGTCCCGCGGACGCAGATTGACCTCTGCCGGGCTGCCCGCGCCCTCGACCAGGACCAGATCATGATCGCGCCGCAACCGGCCATAGCTTTCCAGAACCGCGTCAAGCAAGCGAGGCTTCAAACCGCCGTAATCGCGCGCCTGCGCCCGGCCAATTACCCTGCCCTGCACGACGACCTGCGCGCCCGTATCGGTTTCGGGCTTCAACAGGACCGGATTCATGTCCGTATGGGGTTCAAGGCCACAGGCGCGTGCCTGTAACGCCTGCGCGCGGCCAATCTCTCCTCCGTTGCAGGTCACGGCGGCATTGTTTGACATATTCTGCGGCTTGAAGGGCGCAACCGACATACCGCGACGCCGCGCAACCCGGCACAATCCTGCCACCAGCAGCGACTTACCGACATTGGAACCGGTTCCCTGTATCATTAATGCCGGCATCTGGGGACACTCTGCTTGCCATCACCTGTATCGGTGACTAGATAGGCCCGTCCGCAAATGAAAGGCCGAATTCCGTGGAAAACGTCGTGCTGACCATACATCTGATCCTGGCGGTGCTGTTGACCGGGGTCGTTTTGCTGCAACGCTCGGAAGGCGGTGGCCTTGGCGTGGGTGGCGGCAGCGGCGGCGGCGTCATGTCCGGCCGTCAGGCCGCGAACGCGCTGACACGCCTGACCTGGGTGTTCGGCATCGCGATTTTCTGCACGTCTATCGCATTGACCATCATTGCAGCGCGGCAATCCGCGAACAGCTCGATCATGGATCAGCTTGGCGTTCCCGAACAGCAAGGAAACACGGATAGCGGCCTGCCGTCATTGCCGACCTACACGCCTCCGCCTTCCACCGGCGGCGACCCGCTGACCCCGCCCGCGCCCGATGCGCCTGCGGCCGGCAGCGCCGCACCGGCAGCACAGGAACCCGCAGCACAGGCCCCCGAGGCCGAAGCGCCGGCCGGCGCTGCGATCACGCCTCCGGCTGCGGAAACCGCACCCGCGAACGAGACGTCGAACTAAGCCACACGAATATCCAGAGGGGCAGAACTTTTCTGCCCCGTATCAACTTGCGGTCCGTTGCGGCCACGGGGCGAATCGCCTATAGCTTTAGTCCCGTGATGCT
Organism: Paracoccus onchidii; assembly: GCF_028294535.1. GTDB lineage: Bacteria > Pseudomonadota > Alphaproteobacteria > Rhodobacterales > Rhodobacteraceae > Paracoccus > Paracoccus onchidii. The sequence continues at coordinate 70,715 of NZ_JAQBIE010000003.1, forward strand.
GGTCGTTCGGCGGCCCGCAGATTTTGAATTTTTGCTCATCACGGGGTCCAAATGGCGCGTTATATCTTCATCACCGGCGGGGTGGTTTCGTCCCTTGGCAAGGGACTGTCATCCGCGGCGCTGGGGGCGCTGTTGCAGGCGCGGGGCTTCACCGTGCGATTGCGCAAACTTGACCCCTATCTGAATGTCGACCCCGGCACGATGTCGCCCTTTGAACATGGCGAGGTCTTCGTGACCGATGATGGCGCCGAAACCGATCTGGATCTGGGCCATTACGAACGCTTCACCGGCGTCAGCGCAAGACGCACCGACAGCGTGTCCTCGGGACGGATCTATTCGAATGTCCTGGAAAAGGAACGTCGCGGCGAATATCTGGGAAAGACCATTCAGGTCATTCCGCATGTCACCAATGAAATCAAGGACTTCCTTTCCGTCGGCGATGACGAGGTCGATTTCATGCTGTGCGAGATCGGCGGCACGGTCGGCGATATCGAGGGCCTGCCCTTCTTTGAGGCAATCCGCCAGTTCATCCACGAGCGCCCGCGCGGCGAATGCATCCTGATGCATCTGACGCTGCTGCCCTATCTGGCGGCCAGCGGCGAACTGAAGACCAAGCCCACCCAGCACAGCGTCAAGGAACTGCAATCCATCGGTCTGGCTCCCGATGTGCTGGTCTGCCGCTCGGAACATCCGATTCCGGAAAAGGAACGCGCCAAGATCGCGCTGTTCTGCAATGTGCGCCCTGATGCGGTGATCCCCGCCTATGATCTGAAATCCATCTACGAGGCCCCGCTGGCCTATCATCGCGCGGGCCTGGACCGGGCGGTCCTCGATGCCTTCCAGATCAGCCCTGCCCCGCGCCCCGACCTGTCGCGCTGGGAAGATGTGATGGATCGCCTGGAACATGCCGAAGGCGAAGTGCGCATCGCCGTCGTCGGCAAATACACCCAGCTTGAAGACGCCTATAAATCCATCGCCGAGGCCCTGACCCATGGCGGCATGGCCAATCGCGTGCGCGTCCGCGCGAATTGGGTCGACAGCGAAAAGCTGGAAGGCGAAGGCGCGCATCTGCTGGACGGCTATCACGGCATTATCGTGCCCGGAGGCTTTGGCGAACGCGGGACCGAAGGCATGGTCGCCGCCGCACGTTATGCGCGCGAGAAAAAGGTCCCCTATCTTGGCATCTGCCTTGGCATGCAGATGGCGGTGATCGAAGCGGCGCGCAACCTTGCCGAGATGCCGGATGCGGGGTCCGAGGAATTCGACCACGAGGCCGGCAAGACCCGCTTCACCCCCGTCGTCTATCACCTCAAGGAATGGGTGCAGGGCAATTACACGGTGCAGCGCAAGGTCGGCGACGACAAGGGCGGCACGATGCGTCTGGGCGCCTATACTGCCGTTCTGGCCCCCGATTCCAAGATCAGCGGGATCTATGGCGGCGCGCTGGAAATGGAAGACCGCCACCGTCACCGCTACGAAGTCGACGCCGCCTATCGCGAACAGCTTGAAAAGGCCGGGCTCAGCTTTTCGGGGATGTCGCCGGATGGCAAGCTGCCCGAGGTGATCGAATATGCCGACCACCCCTGGTTCATCGGCGTCCAATCGCATCCCGAACTGAAATCCAAGCCCTTTGCTCCGGCACCGCTATTTGCGGGCTTTGTGCGCGCGGCGATGGAGGAAGGGCGTCTGGTCTGACGCCCTTCGCCCCTGTCGGTCAGATGTCGTTTCCGACCGACAACTCCAACAGTCGTTCGCGGTTGCGGAAAATCGCCAGACAGACCGCAGCCACGAACCACGCCCAGCCCAACAACGGCACAGCCCGCGCCGCAAGCGCACGCATCAGCTTTTGCGCCAATGGCCCATCGACCGTTTCGACGACGCTGGCGATGACCGAACGTGAAAAGACCTTTCGGACAATTCGTTCAAGAATGCGCTTGGCCCTGGCCCAGTCGCCTTCGGCCAAGGCTCTGTGCAATTGTCGGAATTCTGATCCCAGATCCGCAAAGGGCAAGATATTCCGCAACTGGTCGATCTCGTCTGCTTCGAAACCCATCGATTCGAGCAGAATATCCGCAATCGCCTCCTGCCAGCTATCATCTGCGGACCTGTCAGCCTCACCAGCGGCAAGCGCGGTGTCAAGCGCCTCGGGGTCCGGCGGCGTGAAGGCATCTCGCGCAACGATTTGCTCTGCCAGATCCGTGTATTCGGTTCGGGTCAGTTCCTGCATGTCGTCGGCGTTCTGAACCTCGCTCAGCCCCTTGATGACATCCCGAATCTCATTGGCCGCCCCATCCTCATCGGGCACGCCGTCCGGATTCAGCAAACTGGTCAACCGGTCGATCGCATCTTCCAGCTGATTCAGAAGATCATAAAAGAGCCCGGCGAATCTCTGGCGTATTTCGGAAAGCTGAGCGTCCGCCGCGCCGCCAGATGCGGCAACCGCCAGCGCCGTTCCCGAAACACCCAACATCAGGTTTCTACGCGCAATCTGCATATCGTCCCTCCTCCGTATGCGTCATGGGAGAGAGCGTATCACAAAGGCCGGAAACGCAGTCACGAATTTCGATCAGCGCCGCCCGCTTGCCAGAAGCGAGGCTTCGGGGGCGCGGCGCAAGGCCATCATGGCCCATGCGCCGATCACCGGCCCCGGAAGCAGGATCACGAATGCCCATCGCCAGCCCCCCAAAAGGGCCGCCACCTGCGGCATCAGCCAGATGGCCAGAACCGTCAGCGCAAAGCCGATGCTGACCTGCAGGGTCAGGGCCGTGCCGACGAAACGCGAATCCGCAAGCTCGGTCACGGCGGCCGAAAACTGCGCGCTGTCGCCGATGATCGAAACGCCCCAGACAATTGCGATCAAGGCCAGCAACCAGACAGGTCCGTCAAAGGCAAAGCCGATCAGCAAGGCGCAGGCACCGGATACGACCATCATGCCCGCAGTCGTCAGGCAACGGCCGATCCTGTCGCTCAGCACCCCACCAAGAACGCTGCCCGCCACGCCGGACGCAACGACAACAAAGACGAACAACGAGGGCGACCCGAACGGCGTGACGCCGGATTGGCTGGCCGCCGTGGCGAAGGCCAGAAACCAGGCCCACATCGCATAGAGTTCCCACATATGTCCGAAATAGCCCAAATTCGCCAGAAACACCGGACGATTGCGCAACACGGCCAGGGCTTCGCGCGGGTTGAAGGTGGCCCGGCCAAAGGCGTTCGGCCCCTCTTGCACCAGACATCCGAAGATGAAGGCAGAACTGACTGTGGCCAGCGTCGAGGCAATCACGACGATGCGCCAATCCAATCCGCCGCCCAAGGCGCGAAACAGATGTGGCATTGAAGAACCCAGGGTCAAACCACCGATCAACAAGCCCATCGCCAGTCCCCGACCACGCACGAACCAGGTCGCCATCAGCTTCATCGCCGGCGGATACAGCCCTGCCAGCGCGACACCGGTAACGAAACGTGCCGTCACCGCCCCCGTGAAACCCGGCTCAAGCAACAGCGCGGCATTTGAAACCGCCGCCAACAGCGCGGAAATGGCGATCAGTCGCGTCAGGCGCATGATATCGGGCAGGTTCACCAGGGACGCGGCCATCGCCCCCAACACGAAGCCGATTTGCACGGCATTCGTCAACCAGCCCGCCTGCCCTGCCGACAAGGACCAATCCCGGATCAGCTCGGGCAGGATCGCCGTTGCCGAGAACCAGCAGGTCATCGCCCCGACGACCCCGGCACAGATCAGCGCCAAAGACGCCCATTGGCCACGCGCCGCCAATGTCATGCAGGTTGCCGGGGGGACATCCTAGTCCTCGGCTGTGGTTTCACGCGGCGGACGGCCGATAATGTCGCGCAGGGCGTCCAGCTCGATGAAATTGTCGGCCTGCCGACGCAGGTCATCGGCGATCATCGGCGGCTGGCTGCGGATGGTCGAGACGACAGACACGCGCACGCCCGAACGTTGCAGCGATTCGACCAGCGGCCGGAAATCGCCATCGCCCGAGAACAGCACCGCATGATCCAGCCTTGGAGCCAGTTCCATCGCGCTGACGGTCAGTTCGATATCCATGTTGCCCTTGACCTTCCGGCGGCCCATGGCATCGGTATATTCCTTGGCCTGTTTCGTCACCACGCAGTAGCCGTTGTAGTGCAGCCAGTCGACCAGCGGCCTGATCGGGGAATATTCCTCGCTATCCATAAGCGCGGTATAGTAATACGCGCGCAGCAGCTTCCCCCTCCGGTCGAATTCTTTGCGCAGCAGCTTATAGTCTATGTCGAACCCCAGCGATTTCGCGGCGGCGTAAAGATTGGCGCCGTCGATGAACATCGCCAGTCGGTCGTCCTTGTAAAACATTAAAGTTGCCTTCATTCAGCCTTATTATTGTCGTGCCGGGTGGTCAGCCAAGGAGACGGCCTTGGGGTTTCGCCACGATGCGCGAATTCGATGATGGGCAGGTACATATGAGCAGTTCTTCTTTCGCATTCATTGGTCTGGGGGCAAACCTGCCATCGGCCGAAGGCAGCGCAACCAAGGCGCTGATCACGGCAGCCGGTATTCTGCACGCTGAACCGAATATTTCAATATCCGCATTCAGCAGAGTTTGGCATACACCGGCTTTTCCCGTTACGTCAGGCCCAGATTTCTCAAATGCCGTGGCGAAATTACAAACAGAGCTGTCTCCCGAGGCGCTCTTGTCGCGATTGCACAGAATTGAGGCAGATCTTGGCAGGGATCGCAGCACCGGCCGCTGGTCGGCGCGTGTCATTGATCTGGATCTGCTGGCCATGGATCACCTTGTCCTGCCCGACCCGGCCACTCAAAACCACTGGCGCGACCTTGCCCCCGGGCTTCAGCGCAGCAAGACACCGGAACAGTTGATCCTGCCCCACCCGCGCCTGCAGGACCGCACCTTCGTGCTTGCGCCATGGGCTGAAATTGCGCCGGATTGGCGCCATCCGATTCTTGGCCGGACAATCGTTCAGATGCTGGACGCCCTGGGAACGGATGCAATGATCGGCCTGCACCCTGTCGCGGGCCAGATTTTACCGGCTTTTCCTTGACAATCTTCACTCATACCATCAGTAATCCGGTTTCGCCCCGGATTTCCGATTCGCAACTGCACAGGTGAGATATGGCCCGCGTAACGGTTGAAGACTGCGTCGACAAGGTTCCCAACCGCTTTGATCTGGTGATGTTGGCCTCGCATCGCGCCAGAGAAATTGCATCGGGCAACGCCCCCACGGTGGACCGCGACAACGACAAGAATCCTGTCGTTGCCCTGCGCGAAATTGCCGATGAAACCCAGCCCGTCGATGATCTGCGCGAGCGGATGATCGAATCCAGCCAGACCCAGATCGAGGTCGATGAACCCGAAGAGGATGCGATGGCGCTGTTGTTGGGTGCGGAAACCGACCGGCCCAAGCCCGCGGACGAAGAATCCGAAGAACGGATGCTGCGCATGATGCTGGAAGCCAACCAGCGCTGAGCCAAAACAGAAAAGAGGTTTTCGACAGAATATGATCGACGTCGAAGACCTCATCGCGCTTGTGCGCAACTACAATCCGCGCTGCAACGCCGATCTGATCCGTGATGCATATGCCTATGGCATGCAGATGCATGAGGGTCAGTTTCGCCACTCGGGCGAACCCTATTTCACCCATCCCATCGCCGTGGCCGCCATCCTGACGGAAATGCGGCTGGATGATGCCACCATCATCACCGCCCTGCTCCACGACACGGTCGAGGACACGCGATCGACAAAGGCAGATGTCAGCACCCGCTTCGGCAATGAAATTGCCGAGCTGGTGGATGGCGTGACCAAGCTGACCAATCTTGAACTCTCGTCCACCCAATCCAAGCAGGCCGAGAATTTCCGCAAACTTTTCATGGCCATGTCACGCGACCTGCGGGTCATTCTGGTCAAACTGGCAGACCGCCTGCACAACATGCGCACCATCCGGTCGATGCGCCCCGACAAGCAGGTCAAGAAAGCCCGCGAGACCATGGACATCTATGCCCCCCTTGCCGGGCGCATGGGCATGCAATGGATGCGCGAAGAACTGGAGGACCTGGCCTTCAAGGTGATCAACCCCGAGGCCCGCAACTCGATCATTCGCCGCTTTGTCAGCTTGCAAAAGGATTCAGGCGACATCATCGGGCAGATCACTGCCGACATCCGGATCGAACTTGAAAAGGAAGGCATAGACGCCGATGTTTTCGGGCGCGCGAAGAAACCGTTTTCTGTCTGGCGGAAAATGCAGGAAAAGCAGCTGGCCTTTTCGCGCCTGTCCGACATCTACGGTTTTCGCATCATCACCCGCAGCGAAATGGATTGTTATCGGGGGCTTGGCGTCATTCACCATCGTTGGCGCGCCGTTCCCGGCCGGTTCAAGGATTACATCAGCCAGCCGAAATCCAACGGCTATCGCTCGATTCATACCACGGTATCGGGGCGCGACGGCAAGCGGGTCGAGGTACAGATCCGCACCCGCCAGATGCATGAGGTTGCCGAGGCAGGCGTCGCCGCGCATTGGGCCTATCGTGACGGCGTTCGAACGGTGAACCCTTTTGCTGTCGATCCCGCGAACTGGATCGACAGCCTTGCCGATCGCTTTGAAGGCGAGGATCACAACGAATTCCTGGAACATGTCAAACTTGAGATGTATCAGGATCAGGTGTTCTGCTTCACGCCCAAGGGCGATGTGATGCAATTGCCCAAGGGGGCCACGCCCATCGATTTTGCCTATGCAATTCACACAAGGCTGGGCAATAGCTGTGTCGGGGCCAAGGTTGATGGCATCCGTGTTCCCCTGTGGACAAGGCTGAAGAACGGCCAGTCGGTCGAGGTGATCGCCGCATCCGGACAGCGCCCGCAGACCACCTGGCTGGACATCGTCGTCACCGGGCGGGCGAAAGCCGCAATCCGCCGTTCGCTGCGCGAAGAGGATCGTGACCGCTTCATCCGCCTCGGCCGGGAACTGGTGCGCGTCAGCTTCGAACATGTCGGTCGCAAGTCGACGGACAAGGCATTGCGCACCGCCGCCAAACAGATGGGCATTCCCAACGCCGATGAATTGCTGGCCCGAATCGGCAGCGCCGAAAATTCGGCCAAAGAGGTTCTGGCGGTGCTGTATCCCGAACTGGCCGATCAGCAAGACGAAGTTGACAGCGAACGTCCATTTGCCGGTCTGGAGGCCGATGCCGAATTCCAGCGTGCGCCGTGTTGCAATCCGTTACCGGGCGAACGGATCGTCGGCATCACCTATCGCGGACGAGGCGTCGTCATTCACGCAATCGATTGCCCGGTTCTGGCCGAATTTGAAGACAGCCTTGATCGCTGGGTTGATCTGCAATGGCGCGAAGGGCGCCACCCCGCCGCCTATTCGACGCTGCTCAGCATGACGATCCGGCATGATGCCGGTGTATTGGGGCGCATCTGCGGGTTGATCGGGACGCAAGGGGCGAATATCTCGAACCTTGAGTTTATCGACCGCAAGCCGGATTTTTACCGGATCGAGGTCGAGGTCGAGTTGCGGGACCACGAACATCTGCACAACCTGCTAACCGCGCTGGAGGCGGATAGCGATGTTGCGCAGATCGCAAGGATCCGGGACCCGGCGCTAAAGCCATAGGTCGCGGCGACCCATAGACGGGTTGCGCAAAATCGGGTGAAGTCTTGTTCAAGCGCCGTAAACCTCGCAGTTACAGCCAGATGGCCAGCGACATGATCTATCCGCGGGGCGGTTGGCGCCGCGCGGGCACATATGTCCTGCATCGCGTCCGCCGCCTGCCCGATCAGCCCCATCGCATCGGGCGCGGGGTGGCGGCCGGGGTGTTCGTTTCATTCACGCCGCTGTTCGGTCTGCATTTCCTGTCCGCCGCCGGTTGCGCCTGGATCATCGGCGGCAACCTTCTGGCTGCATTGCTTGCGACCTTCATCGGCAACCCGATCACCTTTCCCTTCATCGCCGTGCTGGCGGTCAGCCTCGGCCGCAAGATCCTGAGACTGGACGGCGATCTTGGTCCACAGCAGATCTTTGGCGAATTTGCCCGCGCCAGCGCCGAAATCTGGCATAATATCCGGTCAATCTTTGGTCCTGAAAAGGCGCATTGGGGGCATCTGGCCGAGTTTTTCACCCAGATTTACTGGCCCTATGTGGTTGGTGGGGTGATCATCGGGTTGGTGGCCAGTATCGCGGCACATTACCTGACCGTGCCCGTGATCCGGGCCTATCACCGTCGTCGCACCAAGAAAATGGCCGAACGCATCGCCCGCGTGCAGGATGCCGCCGCGACCACGCCGCGACCACCGGCCCCGCCCGACCAGCCTCAGTAACCCCGCGAGCGATCGACAAGATGCAGGACGGGTTGCCCCGCCATCGCGCGGCGCAGGTTCTCTGCGACGACAAGCGCGGCGGTTTCCGGGCGCGTGGCGGCTGCGATATGCGGGGTGATCGTGACGCCGGGGGCATCCCAGAACGGGTTGTTCCGGGCAACAGGCTCTTTGCGAAACACATCCAGCACCGCATGGCCCAGATGCCCCCTCTCAAGCGCGGCCAGCAAGGCGGCCTCGTCGATCAAGGTGCCGCGCCCTGCATTGATGATCCAAGCCCCTTCAGGCAGCATCGCCAGCGTTTCCTCGTTCAGCAGGTTCCGTGTTTCAGCGGTATCGGGCAACAGGCAGATCAAAATCTCGGCTCGTGACAGTGCTTGCCCCAACCCATGACGGTCATAGACCCGGACGCCTTCTACTGCCCGACCCGACGCACTATAGCCCGCCAGGTCAAAGCCGATGGGCCGCAACATGGCGGCCACCGCCTGCCCCAACGCACCCATGCCCATGATCGTCACCGCGCGCGCATCGGCCAATGGCGGCGCATCGGATCCGCGCCAGATCCCATCCTGCCGATAGCGATCCATCTGCAGATGGGCCCGCATTGCCCACCCGGTGCAGAATTCGGCCATGCCTTTTGCAAGCCCCGGATCCACCATCCGCGCCAGGGGCTGTGTCAGGGTCGGATTGTCGATTATGCTTTCGACTCCGGCCCAGAGACTTTGGACAAGGCGCGCGTTGCGATAGGGCGACAGGTCCTCGATCTCGCCACCGGGGCAGTAGATGATCGCATCGAATTGCGCCGGATCACCCGCTTCCTGCAGATCCATTTCGGGACAGGCTGCAATCAGCGTGTCGGTCCAAAGCGATTTGACATCATCAGGGGCGGCGAACAGAACTTTCATAAACTTACCTCAGTCGATGGACATGAGCCGATTGGACCATGCCAAAGCCCATCAGCAAAATCATCATGGCCGTGCCGCCATAGCTGACCAACGGCAGCGGCGAGCCAACCACGGGCAACAGCCCCATCACCATCCCCATATTGATCGCAAAATAGACGAAAAACGTTCCACTGATGCCGATGGTCAACAGGGCACCGAAACGATCCCGATTGGTCAGCGCCGAATACAGGCAGAACCCGATGATCAGCGCATAAAGAACCAGCAGGGAAATCGCGCCGACAAAGCCGAACTCTTCGGCGAGAACGGTGAAAATGAAATCGGTGTGTTTTTCCGGCAGGAAGTTCAGCCGCGATTGCGTACCCTGCATGAACCCGCGCCCCGACCATCCCCCGGACCCCAGGGCAATCTGGGCCTGCGTGATATTGTAGCCGGCGCCAAGGGGGTCCACCGAAGGGTCGATGAACGTATCAATACGGCGGAACTGGTAATCCTTCAGCAACTGCCACTCGGTCCCGCGGCTTTCCAAGACGGCGACCACCAGCGCCACCACGGCAGCAATGACCGCACCGAAATACCACAACGACACCCCGGCCGCGAACATGACGATCCCGCCGCCAGCCATCAACATGATCGACGTGCCGAGATCGGGCTGTTTCAGCACAAGCGCCGTCGGCAGCAGGATCATCGCTACCGGAGTCAGCACCCAAAGCGGGCGCGACACCCGTTTGATCGGCAACCAGTCGTAATAGGCCGCCAAAACCAGAACCAGCGCGATCTTCATCAACTCGGACGGCTGCAACCGGAATGGCCCGAACTCGATCCAGCGTTGCGCGCCCATACCGATATCACCGATCAGCTCCACGGCGATCAGCAATAACAGGCAGATCACATAGGAAATCGTCGACACGCCGCGCCAGAACCACATCGGCACGAAAGCCAGCGCGAACATTGCGGCCATACCGACCGCAAAGCGATAGATCTGCGGCTTGGCCCAGATGTCGGCATCGCCACCGGCGACCGAATACAGCATCAAAAACCCGATACAGGCCACCGCGCTCAGCAACAGCACCAGCGGCCAGTTCAGGTATAGCGCCTTGCGAAATCCGGTCGGCGCCGCCGTGACATTGTAATCAAGATAGGACATCCATCCCCCCGGCCGTCATCATGCCCTTGTCCTGCCCGGCTTGGGTGGGTCTGGCGTATAAAGCTGCATGGCGCTGTGGCGGGCCTCCATCGCGCCGCGCTGATCCGATGGCACCGCATCCAGTGGCGGCAACCCTCCGGCAAGCGCAAACAGCATGATGTCACGCGCAATCGGGGCTGCCGCAGTCGAGCCTCCGCCCCCGTGTTCAACCACCACCGAAACCGCATAGCGTGGCGCCTGATACGGCGCATAACAGACAAAAAGCCCGTGATCGCGCCGGTTCCAGGGCAACTGATCATTGGAAATCACGCCGCGTGCGCGTTCCGCCGCCGTGATGTTGCGAACCTGGCTCGTGCCGGTCTTGCCGGCCATGCGCCATTCGTCCGGCAGGATACGGGCGCGACGGGCGGTGCCACGGGTGCTGTTCATGACCGCATCCATCCCGGCGCGCGCCTGATTGAGAATCGCGTCATCCAGACCAAGGGATTGCGCCGCCGGTATTGGCTCGGGCACACCATCGACGGACCTGACCAGACGCGGTTTGATGTCCAGCCCTGAAGCGATGCGCGCGGTCATCACCGCCAACTGCAATGGCGAAGCCAGCACAAAGCCCTGCCCGATCGAGGCATTCAGACTGTCCCCGATCAACCAGTCCTGATCGTATCGCGCCCGTTTCCAGGCGCGGTCGGGCGCAATGCCTTCGGCCACAGCGGACATCGGCAGATCATGGCGCACGCCCAGACCCAGCCGGCGCGCCATATCGGCGATACGGTCGATGCCAACCCGCTGCGCCAGTTCGTAATAATAAACGTCGCAGCTTTGTTGCAAACTTTGCAAGGCATCCATCGATCCGTGCCCCCCGCGCCGCCAACAATGGAAGCGACGCCCACCAACCTCGGTATGACCCGGACAGTAAAAGCGAGAGCCGCCGTTGATGACGCCAGATTCAAGCCCCGCCAGCAGCGTCACCATCTTGAAGGTCGAACCGGGCGGATAAACCCCTTGAACCGTCTTGTCGGCCAAGGGTCGATGGTCATGTTCGGTCAATGCGCGATAATCGGTTGTCGAAATTCCGCGAACGAACTTGTTCGGATCGAAACTAGGTGACGAACAGATGCTCAGCAGATCGCCGGTCTGGGTATCCATGACGACGGCGGCGGCGCTTTCCTCGCCCAGCCGCTGCGCCGCATAGTTCTGCAATTGCGCGTCTATGGTCAGTTGCACGGTTGCGCCCTGCTCGCCCTCTTGCCGGCTCAACTCGCGCATTTCGCGGCCCGCGCTGTTCACCTCGACCCGGCGGGCGCCAGCCTTGCCGCGCAACACGGGTTCGAGCTTGGCCTCGACACCAACCTTGCCCAACTGAAATTCCGGCAGCATCAGGACCGGATCGGGGTCTTCGATCTTTGACAGGTCATAATCAGAGACCGGCCCGACATAGCCCATGACATGGGCGAGATCGCCCGCACGGGGGTAAACCCGCGACAGGCCGGATTCCGGTGTCACCCCACGCAACGCGGGCGCATTCACCGCGATCGAGCCGAATTGTTCCCATGTCAGCCGGTCGGCCAGAATGATCGGCGTGATCGCGCTGCGTTTGGAAAACTCTTCCAATAGCTCTGCCATACGTTCATCGCTGATCGGAACCAGCGTGGACAAATGCCGCAGGACGGGCGCGACATCCCCACCGGCCTCTTCGCGGGTCAGGGAAACGCGATAGTTTTGTTCGTTTCCGGCAATCACCAACCCGTTGCGGTCGTGGATCAACCCGCGCGCCGGGGGCAAGAGGCGAATCTTGATCGAGTTTCCATCCGCCAGAAGCCGATATTCCTCGGCATGTTCCAACTGCATGGATCGCAACCGCAAGGCCAGCGTTGTCACGACGCCCAACTGGATGCCGCCCAGCAAAAGCCCCCGGCGTCCGACACGCCGCGATCCGTCCTGTGCCTCGCGTTGTGATTTCTTCATCACCTGTTTCTCATCATTTCGGCATCCGACGCGCTGATCCTGCGCAATCCTATTGTCCAGCGGGCAACGAACACGACCACCGGATAGGCGGCCAGCGTGGCAAGAAATTGCAGGATGACCTGCCCAAGGGCCGGAACCGGCATCAGGAACAGCAACAGGACCAGACGATTGGCCAGCATCATCGCCCCGATCAGGATCCCGACCCGCATCCATTCAATCATGAACGCCTGCTCGCGCCAACGGGGCTCACGCAAGCGTGCGGCCTCGGTTCCGACCAGAACCAGAACGGTCCACAGCCCCAAGGGCCGCAGCAGCAAGATGTCCTCGACCAGAAACATCACCACAATCATGGGCGCGGCGATCTGATCCGGGCGCCGCAGCACCCATGCAAAGACCAGACACACCGCGATATCCGGCCCCGGCCAGCCCACAAGACCGGATGACAGCGGCAAAAGGCGAAGAAACAGCAAAAGCCCGATACACAGCGCGAAAACCGCCGACCCGATCAAAGCCTCTTTGCCCGGCCCCTCAATCATTTGCGGGATCCAGCCCGATTGCCGCCGGCAATTGCGGTCCGATCAGCCCTTGATCTGCCGGGGTAATGATCGCACCGGAATCGCGAACCTGCTCGGCCGGATGTGCCCGAAGAACGCGCAGAAACTCCAACCGCCCGTAATCCGCCGCCATCCGCAGCCGCATGCGCCCGTCGCTGCCTTGCACGACCTGCCCCACCAGCAGACCAGGCGGAAACACCCCGCCATCGCCCGATGTCACAACGCGGTCGCCCGGTCGCACATTGTCCATGCTTTCGATAAAATCCAGAAACGGCAAGGCAGTGTTGTCGCCCGTCAACAGGGCCCGATCGCCCGAGGGCTGGATCGTGACCGGGATGCGTGACGACGGGTCATTCAGCAACACCACGCGGCTTGTGCGCTGCCCAACCCCCGAGATCCGACCGACCAGCCCCAGACCGTCCATCGTCGCCCAGCCATCCACGATGCCATCCTGGGCACCAACATTGACCAATACCGATTGGCGAAAGGCCGATCCGCTATCCACCATGACCACGCCAGTCACGCTGGTCAGGGCGGGGTCGATACGCACATTGTTCTGCGCCAGCAGTTTCGAATTTTCCTGCTCAAGCTGAACAGCCGCCTCTTTCCAAGCCTGCATCTTTTGCAGCTCGCGGCGAAGTTCCTGATTTTGTTCATAGATACGCGCATAGGATTGAAAGCCGGCGATCATCTGGCTGGCCTTGGTCACCGGCGCCAGCGCCCATTCGAAACTGGGCACGAAACGGTCGATCAGCGCCGTGCGCATCCGTTCGGCGCGCGGGCTGTCAATGCGCCAGAACAGGAACAGCGCAATCAGCACAATCGTCAGCAGCGTGATCAGCACACGCCGGATCGGACTTGCGAAATCAGGTCCCTTGCGCGCCATTCACGGCCTCCGCGCGGTCAGGATCAGCTGTCGTAGTCAATGACGTGACGAAGCTGCTTTTCGTATTCCAGCGCCTTGCCGGTGCCCAGGGCAACACAGCTCATGGGTTGGTCGGCCAGACTGATGGACAAGCCCGTCTGTTCGCGCAGCGCCAGATCCAGTTCGCCCAGCATCGCGCCGCCACCGGTCAGCATCACGCCGCGGTCGACGATATCGGCCGCCAGATCGGGTGGCGTCGCTTCCAATGCGACCATCACGGCCTCGCAGATCGCCTGCACGGGTTCGGCCAGCGCCTCGGCGACCATTGCCTGGCTGATTTCGATTTCCTTGGGGATGCCGTTCAGCAGGTCGCGACCGCGCACCATGATCGTTGCGCCGCGTCCGTCATCGGGCATGCGCGCGGTGCCGATGCTTGTCTTGATCCGCTCGGCCGTGGACTCGCCGATCAACAGGTTCTGGTTGCGCCGCAGATAGTTGATGATCGCCTCGTCCATGCGATCGCCGCCGATCCTGACCGAACGCGCATAAACCACATCTCCCAGTGACAGAACCGCGACCTCGGTGGTGCCGCCACCGATGTCAACAACCATGCTGCCGGTCGGTTCGGTGATGGGCATGCCCGCACCGATCGCCGCCGCGATGGGTTCGGCGATCAGCCCCGCCTTGCGCGCGCCGGCCGACAGGACCGATTGACGAATCGCGCGTTTCTCGACCGGCGTGGCGCCATGGGGCACACAGACGATGATCTTGGGTTTGGAAAAAGTCGTGCGCCGGAACACTTTCTTGATAAAGTGCTTGATCATTTCCTCGGCGCTGTCGAAATCGGCGATGACACCTTCGCGCATCGGGCGGATCGCCTCGATGCTGCCCGGGGTCCGGCCCAGCATCAGCTTTGCGTCCTCGCCCACGGCCAGAACCTGCCGTTTGCCATCCTTGACGTGATAAGCGACCACCGAGGGCTCGTTCAGGATGATCCCCTTGCCCTTGACATAGATCAGCGTGTTCGCCGTTCCGAGGTCGATTGCGATGTCGGTCGAAAACAAACCGCCGAATGCCATGCCTGTATCCCTTTCGCGCCGGTTTCTCCGGCCTGCCCGTTTCTTTGCGATTCAAATGCCCGCAAATGCGGAATCGCGACGCCTGAAGGCGTTGCCCCATATAAATGGGTAAATGCAACCGCGAAAGCCCTGTCACACCAAGATGCGCAATGTCATGCCGTTGTTTGGCCGGCGCGGCGTGATCTGCCGCGCCGGCCAAACGACCTAATGGGAATACATGCTGATCTGCTTGTCGTCACGACCCAGTTGTGCACGACGCACGATCAGGTGGTTCAGCGCCCCGACATAGGCCTTGACGCTGGCCAGGATCGTGTCGGTATCGGCGGACTGACCGTTGACGATGCGCCCGTCCTCTTCCATCCGCACGCTGACGGTGGCCTGCGCGTCGGTGCCTTCAGTCACGGCATGGACCTGATACAGCTGCAGCCGCGCATCATGCGGGAAGATCTGCTTCACTGCGTTGAAGCAGGCATCGACCGGCCCGTCGCCGGTGGCATGAACGGTCTTTTCCTCGCCATCGACGATCATGGTCAGATCGGCGTACTGGCCGTCACTGCCGCAGACGACCTTGAGATGCTTGACCTGCAGATAGTCGTCGCCGGTATTGGCGGCGGCGTCCTGAACCAGTGCAACGATATCCTCGTCATAGACCTCTTTCTTACGGTCGGCCAAGGCCTTGAACCGCACGAAGATGTCCTTCAGCTGGTTGTCACCGACTTCATAGCCCAGATCCTTCAGCTTGGCGCGCAGCGCGGCGCGGCCAGAATGCTTGCCCATGGCGATATTGGTTTCGTTCAGACCGATATCGGCGGGGCGCATGATCTCGAAGGTCTCGACATTCTTCAGCACGCCGTCCTGATGGATGCCCGATTCGTGCAGGAACGCGTTCTTGCCGACGACCGCCTTGTTGAACTGCACCGGAAAGCCCGACACCTGCGCCACGCGGCGCGACAGGTTCATGATCTTGGTGGTGTCGATGCCGGTGTCGAAAGGCATGATGTCGTGGCGCACGCGCAGGGCCATCACCACCTCTTCCAGCGCGGTGTTGCCGGCGCGTTCGCCCAGACCATTGATCGTGCATTCGATCTGGCGGGCACCCGCCTCGACGGCGGCAAGGCTGTTTGCCGTCGCCATGCCCAGATCGTTGTGGCAATGGGTGGCAAAGATGATCTCGTCCGCGCCCGGCACACGTTCCAGCAGCATCCGGATCAGATCGGCGCTTTCACGCGGCGCGGTATAGCCGACCGTATCGGGGATATTGATCGTGGTCGCCCCGGCCTTGATCGCGATCTCGACCACGCGGCACAGATAATCATGTTCGGTGCGCGTGGCATCCATCGGCGACCACTGCACGTTGTCGCACAGGTTGCGGGCATGGGTCACGGTCTGCTCGATCCGTTCCGCCATCTGGTCCTTGTCCAGATTGGGAATCGCGCGATGCAGCGGCGAAGTGCCGATAAAGGTGTGGATGCGCGGGCGCTTGGCATGTTTCACCGCCTCCCAGCAGCGGTCGATATCGGGCAGCTGGGCACGGGCAAGGCCGCAAATAACGCTATTGCGGCTTTGCTTGGCGATCTCGGTGACGGCGGCGAAATCGCCTTCCGAGGCAATCGGGAAACCGGCCTCGATGATATCGACATTCATTTCGTCCAGCATCGCCGCGATTTCCAGCTTTTCAGCATGGGACATCGTGGCGCCGGGCGATTGTTCGCCATCACGCAGGGTCGTATCGAAAATGAATACGCGGTTCTTGTCGGTCATGATTCGGTCTTTCTTACGCTGACATATTCCGGAAATCCGGGCCCTGTCCTGACTGAGCGGCGGCCCGGAAAGACCCGCTCAGCGCAGCGTAAGAAGCAGCAGACCACGGAGGTTCACGGCCAAAAGCGCACCAGAAGGTGCGGTCGAGGCAGCGGCGATATGGCGCATCCGAGTCATGGGGCGAATATGGCCGCGATGACGGCCTTTGAAAAGAGAAAAATCAATATCGGCGCAAACCCTGCCATTTGTGGCCGCAACGGTGTCAAATTGCGCCATCAGCTGCCGCAATTCACATTCCCGTCACATTTTTTTCTAGCCGGAGCGCCTTTGCCGTGCCTATCATTTGATCACGGACATAAAGAATAAACCAACCACAGGGGGTAACATGTCGCGTAAAATCGTCGTCGGTTTCGACGGCAGTGAGGCATCGCGCCGTGCACTGGATTTCGCGGTCAAACGCGCCAAGCTGCAGGGGGACAACATCCTGATTGCCCATATTCTTGAATGGTCGCCCTACAGCTTCCTGACACCCAGCGAGATCGAGGAAAGGCATCGCCGCCGCAAGGAAGAACTGGAACGCGCGGAAAGCGCCATCATCACACCGGTCATCAAGGCTATCGAAGCCGAAGGCGTGCCGGTCACCGCGATGATGAAATACGGCCATATCGCCGAGACCATCTGCAAAATCTCTGAATCCGAAAAGGCCGAGCTGATCATCATCGGCCGAATGGGGACCTCGGGGTTGTCCTCGCGCATCTTCGGATCGGTCGCCGGCACGCTGGCACAGATCGCACCCGTTCCCGTGACCATCGTTCCCTGAGCAACGGCAATAGGAGACCCGACATGAGCACACGCGCAACTCGTCTTTTCCCGGCCGTCATGCTTTCCGGCCTGCTGGCCGCCGCACCGGTCGCCGCGCAGACCCTGGACGACAAGGTGAATGAGATCTTCGCCAGTTCGACCGGCTGGTTCGTCAGCTTTATCTTCTCGAACTTTCCCGGCACGTCCTTCCCGTGGATCGTCGCATGGCTGGTGATCGCCGCGACCGTCTTTACCTTCTATTTCGGCTTTGTTCAGTTCCGCGCCTTTCCCCATTCCATCGCGTTGGTAAAGGGCGACTATTCCGACCCCAATGACGCGGGCGAGGTCAGCCATTTCCAGGCGCTTGCCACCGCACTTTCAGGGACTGTCGGTCTGGGCAATATCGCCGGTGTGGCCGTTGCTGTCGGCATCGGCGGACCCGGCGCGACATTCTGGATGATCCTGGCCGGCCTGATGGGCATGGCTTCGAAATTCACCGAATGTACGCTGGGGGTCAAATACCGCAACGAATATCCCGACGGCACCGTGTCCGGTGGCCCGATGTATTACATGACCAAGGGCTTTGCAGAACGAAACTTGCCCGGCGGCAAGGTTCTGGCCGTTCTGTTTGCGATTTTCTGCATCCTGGGATCCCTGGGTGGCGGAAACATGTTCCAGGCCAACCAGGCACATGCCCAGATCGCAAATGTGGTCGGCGACTATCCCGGCTGGATTACCGGGGTCGTGTTTGCCGGAATCGTCTTCGCGGTGATCATCGGCGGCCTGAAATCCATTGCGAGCGTGACTGAAAAGGTCGTGCCGTTCATGGGTATCATCTATGTCGGTGCCGCCTTGATCATCCTGTTGATGAACTTCCAGTATATCGGCACCGCATTCGGCCAGATCTTCGAAGGCGCCTTTACCGGGCTGGGCATTGCGGGCGGCATGGTCGGCGCATTGATCCAGGGCTTCCGTCGCGCGGCCTTTTCGAACGAGGCAGGCGTTGGTTCGGCCGCGATTGCACATTCGGCCGTGCGCACGAAAGAACCGATCACCGAAGGTTATGTCTCGCTGCTGGAACCGTTCATCGATACGGTTGTCATCTGCACCATGACCGCGTTGGTGATCATCATCACCGGACAGCTTGTGACCGACCCCGAAACCGGCCTTCTGGTCCTGAACGAGGCCGGCACCGCAATTCAGACCATTGATGGAAACAGCGGTGTGGCGCTGACATCGGCGGCCTTCAGCAGTGTCTTTGGCTGGTTCCGTTACATCCTGGCGATTGCGGTGATCCTGTTCGCCTTCTCGACCATGATCTCCTGGAGCTATTACGGCCTGAAGGCCTGGACCTTCCTGTTCGGTGAAGGGCACGCCAAGGAAGTCACCTACAAGGTCATCTTCTGCATCTTCGTGGTTATCGGCGCTGCGGCCAACCTGGGTCCGGTCATCGACTTCTCGGACGCGGCAATCTTTGCCATGGCCGTGGTCAATATCTTTGCGCTGTATTTCCTGATGCCTGTCGTGAAAAAAGAAATGAACAGCTACATGTCGCGGCTGCGTTCAGGCGAGATCAAGAAATTCGTCTGAAACCCGGCACGACCATGAACACAGAAACGGGCGCAGAGATGCGCCCGTTTCTTGTTGCGACCTATCGGCTCAATCGCCCCAGCGCACATCCGTCAGGTCATTGGCCTGCGTCGGCGCGTTCACCCAAAGCCCTTCGATCCGCTTGTTGGCCACGCCGGTCTTGGCCAACTGGAACAGGAAGCCGTTTACATAATCTTGGGCGATCTGCCTTTGGGCCTGTTGGTAAAGTTCGCTGCGCTGATGGGGCTGAGCGGCGCTTTCAAGCTGATCCATCAGTTGATGGAACCTGTCGCCGTCATAATGGAAGTAATAATCGGGGCGGGCATAGATATCGATATCCAGCGGTTCGGTATGGCTGACGATGGTCAGATCGTAATCGCCCCCCTTGAACACCGTTTCAAGCCATTGGGCCCATTCCATATTGACGATCCGGGTCTCAATCCCGACCGCGCGCAGCTGGGCGGCCACGATTTCCCCCCCTCGCCGCGCATAAGCAGGCGGAGGCAGGGCCAGCCGTAACGAGATCGGCGCGGATCCGACCTCGGCAAGCAGGTCCCGGGATCGCTGCGGATCATGCGCCGACATATCCGTCAGATCGAGGTAATCGGGATGATGTGGCGCAAAATGACTGCCAATCGGGGTGCCGTAACCAAACATCGCACCGTCAATGATATCCGCACGGTTTATCGCATGGGCAATCGCCTGACGAACCCGGATGTCATCCAGCGGTGCCTGGGCATTGTTCATGGCCAGAATCGTCTCGCCTTCGGTGGTGCCGACAATCACCGCAAAGCGCGGATCCGCCTCTAGCTGGATCAGGGTTTCAGGTGCCGGGAAATTCGGAAATGCATCGACATCTTCGGCCATGACCGCAGCGAATGCCGCTGTCGGATCACTGATGAAACGGAAGGTTGCGCGTTCCAGCGCGGGCTTTTCGCCCCAATACCCGTCATATGCCGATAGCTCGACCCGATCGCCCTGCACCCAGCGGTCAAAGCGAAACGGCCCCGTGCCGATCGGCGCGGTCGCAATATCCCCGATACTCTCTTCGGCGACCATCACCGCATCACCCCACGCCATCTTGAAGGGAAAATTGCCATCCGGCTGCGTCAACCGAATCCGCACCGTCAGCGGATCGATGATCTCGACGGATTCGATTCCCGCAAAAAGCTGCTTTTGCGCATTGGTCGAATCCTCGGCCCGCGCCCGATCAAGGCTGAAACGCACGTCCTCGGCGTCAAAGACACTGCCGTCATGGAAGGTCACACCATCCTGCAGATCAAAGACATAGCTTCGGCCCTCATCCTCGATGCGCCAATCGCGGGCCAGCGCGGGCCGGATCGTGCCATCATAGGCAAAACGGGTCAGGCCCTCGAACAGGTTGGCATAGACGACCTCATCTGTCGCCGCGGCGGCAACACCTGTCGGATCGAGATTGGGCGGTTCAAGCACCATTCCGATCGTGATCCCGTCCTGCGCACATACCGCACCCGCCATCAGCGCGGTCGCCGCGACCGTCGATCTGAAAATACCCCGCATTTGCTGCCCCCCTACTGCCAGTCGGGCGGGATCATCTGCTGTTCGGACGCAAGTGGCAACCCTGCAGCGTCAGCGCCGCGCGGGCCAGATCTGTTGGGCGGCACCGGCCAGCAACAGCCAGACAGAGGTCACGACCAACCCCCAGATCGCCCAGCTTGCCGGGTGGAAATCCACCCATGCCGCCCAAGCCGCGAATACGACCCAGGCAATTGCCACCGGCAAGGAAATCGCTCGCCAGCGCTCTGTACGCACCGGGTGAATGAACTTGATGTTCGAAAACATCGCCGCCGTCAGGGCGATCACGATAACCAGAATGACTATCCAATGCGGCTTGGTCGCGAACAACACGATCACGACCATGTTCCAGCAGCCAGGAAAGCCGGCAAAGGAGTTATCGGTGGTCTTCATGCGTGAATCGGCAAAATAGACAACGCTGCCATACACGATCAGGATAATCGCGAACCATCCTGTCCAACCCGACAAAAGGCCCGATTCGAACAAGGCGAAGGCAGGAATGAAGACATAGGTCAGATAGTCGATGATCAGGTCCATCAGGACCCCGTCATAATTCGCCCAGTTCTTCTTTACGTCATACCGCCGCGCCAGCGGGCCATCGATCCCGTCAACGACAAATGCCACCACCAGCCACAGGAACATCAACGACCATTGTTCCTTCACTGCGGCCAGCATGGCCAGCATGGCCAGAACGGCGCCGGTGGCGGTCAGCAGGTGAACGGAAAGGGCCTTGTAACGAATGTCCATCGGCATCTTCTGTCAGTTTGCGCCCCCCGACGCAACCGATCGCCGGCTCAGCGCAGGATCGGCGGGCCGTCACGGCGCTTTGGGGCGACGGGTTCCGGTATGCTCAACTCAAAGCGAAGCGCGACCTTGGGCAGCGGGCCATCGCGAAAGGTAATGTCGACCCCACCATCCTGGGGCGGCAAGAAGGCCAGCGCCTCGGCCAGTGCCTTGGCGATCGCATCCTGATGCTGTGGCTCTGCCCCGGCCACAACGATGACATGCCCGGCGGGCGCTGCCTCATTCCCGACACCAGCCAGGGCTGCGCCGCTGATCAGGCCGCGCATGTCTTCAAGGCGTTCGGCCAGGGGCTGTGCCAGATCGGAGACGACATCAGGCAGGGGCGCCATCAGGTGCAAACGGGCCTCACCCGCCTCGGGCGATGCAGCAAGCGCACCGGCCAGCCAGTCCAGCATGGCGGTATCCAGCATCATTTCCGACGGATGCCCCGGATTGACCAGCAATCCGGCCCCCTCATCGCGCAACAGCCCGGCCAGCACCCGACCAGGCATTGCGACATAGGCCACCGCTTCGCCAAAGAAATCCGCCAACCGGTCTTCGGAATCACAGGCCAGCGCGACCGGCCCGTGATCCAGCGGGAAAATCCGCAACTCGACCTGATCATCGGCGGGTTCGGCAACCAGCGCGACCGACAGTTGCGTATCGGCCAACCGCGAAAGCATCCGCGCCCGTTGCGCTTCGCCCGCGTCGTGAAAAGGCGTAAGCGCCAGATCGTCCAGCGCGCTCACTCGACGATATCGCCGGCTTGGAAGTTACCCAGATTGCCCAGAAGCTGCCCGATCAGCGAAATCTCGGTGATGCTGCCCTCGGTCACACGGCGCGACAGAACGACAACCCGGCCGCGCTCCAGCCCGAACCTTTCGATATTGCTGACGGTTCCCGATGCATCAAAGGATACTGCCACGACCTCGCGGCTGACCTCTTCTGGTTCATAGGGTCCATAATGGCGCCAGCGTGAACCAACATAGTACCAGCCCGAACCGGTCAGCAGCCCCTGCGCCGACGGGCGCCCGACCAGCCCTTCCAGCTCGGCCATCGAGGTTTGGCCCACAACGACCTGTTGCAAACTTTCCTCGGGGGGAACAAATCCGTGATTTCGATAAACCGCCGTGCAGGCCGCAAGGCCAAATGCGGCTACGAAAGCCAGGATCAGCAGGTTCCTGATGGTAGCCATATAACGTGTTTCCTTTGCTCGTGCGGTTGACGCGGCCCGCCTGCCTTAGCAAACTCGGACACCGCGCTCAAGAATATCCAAACGCGGCGGGGGCTTGTCGGCAATAAGCCGGACCGCCAACCGTCACAAGAACCCCGGAGACATATAAATGCCCGCCCCGACCCAGAACCCGCAGCGCCTGCGGGTCGCGCATCTGAACCCGCGCTCTGCAACGCCCTTCGCCTTGACCCCGGATCAGGCCACCCGCGAAGCGATCGCCGCCGAGCTGGACCTGAAGGAATTGCCGAAACTGACCTTTCAGGGTGAAATCCGCGCCGAAGGTGGCGATGCCTGGGCGCTTGATGGCCGGCTTCGCGCAAAGGTCGTTCAGCCCTGCGTCATCACGCTGAAACCTGTCAGCACGACGATAGACGATCCCGTGGAACGAATCTTTTCGCCCCATCTTCGCCCCCCCGAAGAAGAAGAAATCGAAATGCCCGATGAAAAACTGGAACCACTGGGCCAGTTCATCGACCTGTCCGCCGTGATGATCGAGGCCCTCGCGCTTGCCTTGCCGGAATACCCCCGCGCCAAGGATGCCATGCTGGGCGATACTGCAATCGAGGACGCAACCCCCGACACACGACGTCCCTTTGCCGGGCTGGACAAGTTGCTTGGCAATGACGATCCGCAAGAGTGATTCCGCAATCCCGCGGGGGCATGGCGTTGCAACAAGACCACAATCGGGCCTTTCCCCACCCCGATCAGGTCAATTCACTGGCAATTCGCCCCCGTCTCGGTGCATTTAGGCCGAACCGCCTGCTGCAAGGGCTTGCGGGCCCGCGCTTCATCGCGTATCTGCGCGGTTCATTTTCGAATTCCAAACACACGGTGCCAAGGCGTTTGATCGCCGCACCCAGAACCGAGGTTGTGACATGGCTGTCCCTCAGAACCGCGTAACCCGCTCGAAACGCAACATGCGCCGCGCGCATGATTCGCTGGTTGCGGGAAACCCGAACGAATGCTCGAACTGCGGCGAATTGAAGCGTCCGCATCACGTCTGCCCGTCCTGCGGCCACTATGCCGATCGTGAAGTGATCGCGCAGGCAAACGAGATCGACCTGGACGACGACGCGGCCTGATCCGCGCCGTTCGCGCCAATAAATGACCGTCGATTCCGCGACCAACCCGGACCCGCGCGCCCCCGAATCAGGGGGCAGCGTGGTAATTTCGGTTGATGCGATGGGTGGCGACAGAGGGCCTTCGGTCGTCGTCGCCGGCATGGCCGAAAGTGCACGCAAGAACCCCGAGATCCGGTTCATCGTCCATGGCGACGAAGCAGAGCTTCGCCGCCTTATCGGTCGTCGCAAGGATCTTGCGGGCCGCTGCGATATCCGTCACGCCGCCGACGTCGTGACAATGGAAGACAAGCCCAGCCAGATTGTGCGCAAGGGCTCGGGGACGTCCATGTGGTCGGCGATCGATTCGGTCAAGCAGGGCGAGGCCGGGGCCGCCGTATCCTGCGGCAACACCGGCGCGCTGATGGCGATGTCGATGCTGCGGCTGCGCAAGCTGCCGGGCGTGAACCGCCCCGCCATCGCCTGCCTGTGGCCATCGAAAAGCCCGCAGGGCTTCAACATCATGCTGGATGTCGGCGCCGACATCCGGGCGGATGCGCATGATCTGCTGCAATATGCTTTGATGGGCACATCCTATGCCCGCAACGGTCTTGGGGTCGAGCGCCCGCGAATCGGGCTACTGAATGTCGGCACCGAGGAACATAAGGGTCGCGCCGAACTTAAACAGGCCAATGACCTGATTGCCGAGGCCGCGGATGCCGGGCAATTCGACTATATCGGTTTTGTCGAAGGCGGTGATCTGCCGTCCGGACGCGTAGATGTGATCGTGACCGACGGCTTTACCGGCAATGTCGCCTTGAAGACCGGCGAAGGGACGGCCAAGCTGGTCGGAGATTTTCTCAAGGCCGCTTTCGCCAATTCATTCATGTCCAAATTCGCCGCCCTTCTTGCCATGACGTCGCTGCGGCGCCTGCAAAAACGGATCGATCCGCGTCGCGTGAACGGCGGCATCTTTCTGGGCCTGAACGGAACGGTGGTCAAATCGCATGGCTCTGCCGACGCCACGGGCGTGTCAGCTGCGATCAAGCTGGCCTTCAAACTGACGCAATCCGGTTTTCAGGACCGGCTGGCGGCGCGCGTTGCCCAAAGTGCGGTGGCTGGTTCGGGCGACGCTGACCAGACCGAGGTACCATCATGATTCGCAGATCCGTCATCGTTGGCACGGGCCATTACCTGCCCGAACGTGTTGTCGAGAACAGCTGGTTCGAAGAACGGCTGGACACCAGCGATGAATGGATCAGAACCCGGTCCGGAATCGAACGGCGCCATTTCGCGGCCGAGGGCCAGACCACCAGCGATCTGGCCATTCGCGCAGCCAAGGCCGCACTGGACAAGGCCGGTCTGACCGCCGATGACATCGATGGTATCGTTCTGGCGACCTCGACACCTGACTTCACGTTTCCCGCCGTGGCCACGATGGTTCAGTCCGGTCTGGGCATGACGCGCGGATATGCCTATGACGTTCAGGCGGTTTGCGCGGGCTTTGTCTTTGCACTGGCAAATGCCGACGCCATGCTGCGCGCCGGCCTGGCCGAGCGATTGCTGGTGATTGGCGCCGAAACATTTTCACGAATCATGGACTGGACCGATCGCAGCACCTGTGTGCTGTTTGGCGATGGCGCCGGCGCAGTGGTGCTGGAAGCACGCGAAGGCACCGGCGATTCACAGGATCGGGGCATCTTGTCCAGCGACCTGCACAGCGATGGAACCTATCGCGACCTGCTTTATGTCGATGGGGGGGTTTCCACCACAGGCACGGCTGGGCAGTTGCGAATGCAGGGAAATCTGGTTTTCCGCCACGCCGTCGACAAGCTGACGAGAACCGCCCATGCGGCGCTGGAAAAAGCAGGGCTGGGCACCGAAGATGTGACCTGGCTTGTGCCCCATCAGGCCAACAAGCGTATTATCAGCGGCAC
Organism: Paracoccus onchidii; assembly: GCF_028294535.1. Lineage (GTDB taxonomy): Bacteria > Pseudomonadota > Alphaproteobacteria > Rhodobacterales > Rhodobacteraceae > Paracoccus > Paracoccus onchidii. Next base: position 96,275 of record NZ_JAQBIE010000003.1, read on the forward strand.
CGCGCAGAAAATGGGCCTGCCGATGGATAAGGTGGTGCTGACCGTGGCCGATCACGGCAACACGTCGGCGGCGTCGATTCCGCTCGCGCTTTCGATCGCCGATTCCGAAAATCGCTTCAAGTCCGGCGACATTCTGGTGACCGAGGCGATCGGCGGCGGCCTCAGCTGGGGTTCGGTCGTCCTGCGCTGGTAAGGTTCGGTCAGCCGGACCACCCTATCTATTTCAGTTGTGAATCCTTGCTGGCGCGGCGATTGATCGCGCTGGTCATATGGCGGTTGCGGTCACGCCCCGCCTGACAGTTCACGCATAATTGCACACCGGGCACCGCGAGGCGGCGCGCCTCGGGGATAGGATCGTCGCATTCGGCGCAAAACTCGGCCGAGGGGCGCACACCCGGATTGTTGCGCTGACGTGCCCGGGCAATCGCTTCGGCCGTGCTGATTTCTATCTGGTCATTCACCGCGTCATCGCGGGCCCATCCACCTGCCATATTCATGTCTCCTTTCACGAGGTAGATAGGCATCCGTGCCGCTGCCTTCAAATTTTCACGGTCTGCAATCAATCGGTTGACAGCCTTGCCGCCAATCGGAACACTGCCCCTGAAGGCGGCGCTGCCAAGCTGCGTCAAAGACCTTGGGAGGGGCCACAACTTGCCGATCATCCGCATGATCGACGGCATCAATGAAGTCGTCGGCCGGATCGTGTCGATCGTTGCGATCGTGTTTGCCGGTATCATTATCTATGACGTATCCATGCGTTATTTCCTGGGCGAGCCTACGCGTTGGGCCTTTGACCTGACCAAGCAGCTATACGGATTCTATTTCATCATGCTTGGTGGCTACGCATTGCGGCACCAGTCGCATGTCAAAGTTGACCTGGTGACCGAGCGCATGGCGCCGCAGCTGCGCCGCTGGGTCGAAGTTGCCGGATATCTCATCTTTTTCTTCCCCTTCGCCTGGGTCTTTGCGCGGCGCAGCCTGGATTTCGCGATCACCTCTTACAATCAGGGCGAGGTGACTTACGGCGCGGTCCAACTGCCTGTTTATCCGCTGAAAATCGCAATGTTCGTTGCTGCGGTGCTGTTGCTGATCCAGGGCGCAAGCGAGGTTCTGAAGCTGGTCCTGAACACGACGACGCATCTTGACAGCAAGGAGCCCATGGATGTCCGGTGAAACGATTGCACTGATCATGTCGGGCCTGCTGCTTCTGGGCCTGTTCATGGGACACCCGCTGGCTTTCGTCCTTGGCGGCACCGCTGTTCTGGGCGCGCTTATTGCCGGCAAACCCATGGTCCTGGGCATTATCATCAACCGGATCTTCGGGGATGTGCTGGACAATTACGTTCTGATCGCCATTCCGCTCTTTGTGCTGATGGCCCGGTTCCTGTCCGACAGCGGCGTCACCGACAAGATGTTCGAGGCCCTGCGACACCTGATGGCGCGGGTCACCGGCGGGCTGGGCCTGGCGGTCGTATTCATCTCGATCCTGCTGGCCGCGACGACCGGCATCATCGGCGCCTCGATCACCGTCATGGGAATGATGGCGCTCAGGCCGATGCTGCAATATGGCTATGACAAGAGGCTGGCGACCGGGCTGATCGCCTCGTCCGGTTGCCTTGGCATCCTGATCCCGCCGTCGATCATGCTGATCCTCATGGCGTCCTATGCACCGGGGCTGTCGGTCGGTCAGCTTTTTGCAGGCGCAATGATCCCCGGCATGGTTCTTGGCCTGATGTATGCGGCCTATGTGGCCGTGATCGCATGGATGCGGCCCGATTGGGCCCCCCCGGTCCGCGACGAGGAACAGATCAGCCGGGGCGCGATGTGGCGCATGCTGATCGTCGAGGCGGTCCCGCCACTGGTGCTGATCCTTGGCATTCTGGGCTCATTGCTGGCGGGCGTCGCGACCGCAACCGAGGCCAGCGCGATCGGCGCGGTTCTGGCCCTGCTGATCGTCATTCTGCGCGGGCGCTTTGAATGGCAGACATTTTACTCTGCGCTGCTGGAAACCGGTCGGACCTCGGCGATGATCCTGTTTATCGTGGTCGGTGCAACGGCCTTTACGGGCGTGTTCAACATCACGGGCGGGCTGCGTGCCAGCCAGGATCTGATCCGCGGGCTTGCGGATGATCCCTATACGCTGATTGCCGTGATGCTGCTGGTTGTCTTTATCCTCGGCATGTTTCTGGATTGGACGGGCATCGTCCTGCTGTCCTTCCCGATATTCCTTCCACTTGTGAGCGAAATGGGGATTCAGCCCCTGTGGTTCGTGGTGTTGATGGCAGTCGTGCTGCAAACCAGCTTTCTGTCGCCGCCTTTCGGATATGCGCTGTTTTACATGCGCGCTATCGCCCCGCCCGAGGTTCAGACAACCGATATCATCCGGGGTGTGCTGCCCTTTATCGGGCTGATTGTCCTGATGTGTGCGCTGATCATCCTGTTCCCCGGCCTTGTTACATGGCTGCCGACAACGCTTTACGGCGGCTGATGCCGACCCGATTACATGAAAAACTGAGGAGGTTCCCGAAATGAAGCAATTGATGGCGACTGCCGCATTGGCGCTTGTGGCTGCGGCCCCCGCTATGGCGGAAAACTGGACCATGACCACCACCTGGCCATCCAGCCTCGAGTTGATCGAATTCGACAAGCACTGGGTCGACCTGGCCAACAAGCTGGTCGATGACGACAAGCTGACGATCGAATTCTATGAAGGCGGCAGCCTTGTCCCGGCAGGAGAAGTGTTCGGCGCGGTGGAATCGGGCACCATCCAGGCGGGCGGCGACTGGCCCGGATACTGGGCGGGCCGCGACAGCGCCTTTTCTCCGCTGGCAACGACAGCCAGCCTGTTCAACGCCGTCGACTATGTAAACTGGATCCAGGAATGGGGCGGTGCCGATCTGTATAACGAGGTCTATGGCAAATTCGGCATGGTCTATCTGCCCTATGGCGTGACCAACAACGAATCCGGCTTTCGGACCGTGGACAAGCCCATCCGCACCACCGACGACCTGCAGGGCCTGCAATTGCGCCTGTCCGGTCTGGAACAAGGAAAACTGCTGGAAAAACTGGGCGGAAATCAGGTCAGCATGGCAGGCGGTGAAATCTATCAGTCGCTTGAACGCGGTGTGATTGACGGTGCCGAATTTTCCACCCCGAATGTCGATTTTTCCGGCGGGTTCCAACAGGTCACCAAATATTGGTCGACCCCCGGCTGGCATCAGTCATCCTCGATTTTCGGCGTCATGATCAACAAGGCTTCATGGGACGCACTTGACGACGACACCCGTGAACGCCTTGAAATCGCCGCCGATGCGACGCTTCTGTGGAGCCTTGCCTTCACCGAGAAACGCGCAACCGAAGCCGTTGCCCAGTTCAAGGAAGCCGGCACCGAAATCAACCGGCTCGACGATGCGACGCTGGAACACATCCAGACCCTGGCGAATGAAACCATCGAAGAGGTCGCCTGCGAAAACCCGATGTCGGCCAAGGTCTATGCCAGCCAGATCAGCTATCTTCAGGATTACGCGAACTGGCGCGACGCATCGGCCCCCTTCAACCTTGGTCGCACGCCGAACGGTCCGGATCTGGCCAAGATCGAGGCTTGTGCGCAGTAATCCGCGCATTTTTTCATGCAAGTGTCGGGCGGGGAACGATTTCCCCGCCCTTCTCGTTGACAGAAGCCCGTTTGGGCCCCATCCTGTGAGCTTAAAAGAGGATAGATCATGGGCGAAAAAACGCTGACCCGGATGGATTTGGCCGAAGCCGTATTCCGCGATGTGGGATTGTCGCGTCATGAATCTGCGCAGCTTGTCGAAAGCGTTCTTGAACATGTGTCAGACGCCTTGGTCAAAGGCGAACAGGTCAAGATCTCGTCCTTTGGCACGTTCAGCGTTCGCGACAAGAATGAGCGAATCGGCCGCAACCCGAAAACCGGGGAAGAGGTTCCGATCACCCCCCGCCGGGTGCTTTCCTTTCGCCCCTCACACCTGATGAAGGATCGGGTTGCCGCCGGCAACAAGCGATAGGACGCGTTCAAAGGCATGAATAAAGGCGCAGATGCATTCCGCTCGATCGGCGAGGTGGCCAAACTGATCGGTGTCGCTCCTCATGTCCTGCGTTATTGGGAAACACAGTTTTCGCTATTGCGGCCGATGAAACGGCCTGACGGACGCCGCTACTACCGCCCCGACGATGTTCGTCTGGCCGCGGGATTATGCGAGGTTCTGCGCGAAGACGGCCTGACAATTCGGGGCGCAAAGAAGCTGCTGGCCCAGGACCGTGGAGAGGCCGTGCGCCGCAGGGGTAACGAACGTCTGCAACAACAGCCAGAAACGCCAACGCCCGACAGCCGAACCTTTGATCCCGCAGGCAATGGCGTCCCTGCCCCGATGCAGCCCCCGGCGCAGCCAGGCACCAGCCCCGATGACGACATGCCCTCGCCAAACGCGAAACCGCGCCGCCGGGTCCGTCGTCCAGCGCCGGCCCAGAGCGATGCCCTGCCGCTCTTTCCCGATCTGAAAGAAGCCGGCAGCCAGGCCGATTGGCTGGCGCAGCTGGTGTCCACCGCTGTGATTCTGCGTCAATTGCAACGGAACGACACAAGGATGCCTGCCGCCCGTGACCTCGTTTCCGCGCTTAGCCGCAGCATTGGCACGCTTTATTAAATTTTGATGGCACGGGATTACAGATTTCCGCTTTGCAGCCCTTGTGCATCCCTGCCGCTTCGATCTATATGGCCAGCGTCGGGCCGTGGCGCAGCCTGGTTAGCGCGTCCGTCTGGGGGACGGAAGGTCGTGAGTTCGAATCTCGCCGGCCCGACCAATCTGAAAACGCCCACTCCTTTTCGGGGTGGGCGTTTCCATATCCGCCAGCCCGTTCACCCGGAGAAAAGTCATGAATGGCGTTCTGCCTGACAGCGAAATCCGCAGCCTGATCGAACAAGGGGCGATTGCCGCGCAGGTGGATATCATCCCCGAACAAATCCAGCCCGCAAGCCTGGACTTGCGGCTGGGGCACAAGGCCTATCGGCTGCGCGCAAGTTTCCTGGCCGGCCGGGGACAACGGATCGAGGACCGCCTAAACGATTTTCAGATGCACGAAATGGATCTGAGCGGTGGTGCCGTCCTTGAGCGGGGCTGTGTATATCTGGTGCCGTTGATCGAGCATCTCAGCCTGCCAGCGGGATTGACTGCGGTCGCCAACGCCAAATCCTCGACCGGGCGTCTTGACCTTTTAACGCGGCTTGTCACCGATGACGGGACCGAGTTCGACCGTTTGCCCGATGGCTATAGCGGCCCCCTATATGCCGAAATATGCCCGCGCAGTTTTTCGGTTCTCGTCCGGCCCGGAATGCGGCTGAACCAACTGCGCCTGCGCCGTGGTCAGGCCGTTCTGGATGATGGCGAACTGCGCGCATTAAATGCCCGTGAACCGCTGGTCGAAGGCCAGGCGCTGATCGACAACGGGTTGGGTTTCTCGGTCGACCTGCGCCCGCTTCGGGATGATCTGGTTGGCTATCGCGCACGCCCCCATAGCGGTGTCATCGACCTTGACCGCATTGCCCAGTATCCCGCGCAGGATTTCTGGGATGAACTTCGCACATCCGACGGCCGGCTGATCCTGGATCCGGGGGCCTTCTATATTCTGGTCAGCCGCGAGGCGGTTGCCATACCGGCCGATTGCGCCGCAGAAATGGCCCCCTATCTGGCGATGGTCGGTGAATTTCGTGTGCATTACGCCGGGTTCTTCGATCCGGGCTTTGGCATTGGAAGTTCCGGTGCCGGATCCCGCGGTGTGCTGGAGGTTCGCTGCCACGAAGCCCCCTTTGTTCTGGAACATGGGCAGGTGGTCGGTCGTCTTGTTTACGAACGGATGGCCGCCCGCCCCGACCGGCTGTACGGGGCCGGGATCAAGTCGAACTATCAGGGTCAGGGCCTGAAGCTGGCCAAGCAGTTCGTCTGACCGATCAATCCAGCGGACCTGTCTGCCACAGGCGAATCTTCAGGCCGCCATGCGCCACGATCGGGCCGGCAGGCAGGAATGGCAATCCGGTGGCCTTGGCCAGCCCCCCTTCGCTTGTGATGAAGCCGATCTTCCAGCCGCGGAAACGTTCGCGAAACACCTCGCCCATCGCCGCATGCAGCCCATATAGCGGCCCTTTGTTGCCAATCCGCGCACCATAGGGCGGGTTCACGATGACCAGACCCGCGTCGCCATCGGGGCGCTGCAAATCGGCGATCTGGTTGCAGGTAAAGCGAATAATGTCCCCAACCCCCGCACGCGTGGCATTGGCTGCGCTCATGCGGATGGCGCCTGCATCCCTGTCGCTGCCGAAAAAGCGCGGGGCAACGGCTGACGCGGGCTGCTGGCGCGCCCGCAGTTCCTGCCAGACAGCCGGTTGAAAACTGGCAAGGTTTTCGAATGCAAACCCACGCGACCGACCCGCAGCCAACCCGGCAGCGATCTCGGCGGCTTCGATGGGAAACGTGCCCGAACCACACATAGGATCGAGCACTGGCTGAGTGCCATCATAGCCCATTTCACGCAGGAACATCGCGGCCATGGTTTCGCGCATCGGGGCCTTGGCCACGGCCTCCTTGTGGCCCCGCTTGTGCAGCGATTCGCCCGTGCTATCCAGGCTGAAGGTCACCAGATCGTCTTCGATGCGCACCTTGACGACCAATGTCGCGTCCGGGGTGATCGGTGCCCCCAACTCTTCCGAGATCGCGCGTTCGACGCGCTGGATAGCGGCTTTGGCGTGATAGATCCGGCTGGCCCTGCACGTGGCCTCGACGCGCACAGGCACATCTTTGCGCAGAACTTCCGCCCAGGGAAACTTGCGCGAACGCTTGTCCAGCTGCGCAAGATGCAGCGCGCGAAAACTGCCGATTCGGGCCAAGACCCGCGTCGCGCCGCGCAGCATCAGATTGGCACGCCAGACGTCCGGCCAACCGCCGTGAATGGTCACCCCGCCAGGCTGCACCTCTGGGTCGGCCCAGCCCAATGCACGTGCTTCGGCGGCCAAAGGCTGTTCCAGCCCAGGCGTCGCCACCAGAAAGATCTCGAAATTCTTTTCGCTCATTGCTCGGCTTTAGCCGCTGAACGCGCCATTGGCGAGGCTTAGCGCCCGATTCTTCGGATCAAGCGAATGGCTTGCCGTGCACGTTTCGCATTCTGCCGTTCCGCCTTGGCCAATTCGGGCGATGGCTTGGCCCCTGTCGCGCCTGGTTTTCTGGCAAGTTTGCCGACCCCTTTGCGGACGCCCCATTGCATTCCCCGCCGAACCAGCAGGCGAAGAATGATATTGATGATCTGTCCCATTGCGCCTCTTTCCGATTCAATCTTCGAAGAAATCTTCCGCGGGATCTTCGTCAACCTCGGCATCGGGTGGATCGTCGCTGTCGGACTCGGGTTTGGGCAACCCATCCTCGGCCGGCCGCGACTCGAGCAGACCCGCAGCGCGTAGTTCGGCAAGACCCGGCAGGTCGCGTGCCGATTCCAATCCGAAATGATCAAGAAACGCCTCTGTCACGACAAAGGTTGCCGGCCGGCCCGGGGTCATCCGGCGACGTCCCATGCGCACCCATTCCATCTCGATCAGTTGATCCAACGTGCCGCGGTTGACGCTGACACCGCGAATTTCCTCGATCTCGGCGCGGGTAACGGGCTGATGATAGGCAATGATCGCAAGTGTTTCGACAGCAGCTCGCGACAGGCGACGCTGTTCGATCGTTTCGGTTTGCATCAGGAACCGCAAATCAACGGCGGTGCGAAACGCATAGCCATCGCCGATCCGCTCGACCACGACGCCCCGGCCCTCATATTGACGCCGCAATTCGGACAGGGCCTCGGCGGGATCACTGCCAACGGGCAGGCGGTCCTTCAACTCGGCCACGGATATCGGCTGTGCCGCTGCGAAAAGCACGGCTTCGACCATCCGCACCTGATCGGGCATGGACGGGGGCGGGAAATCGGCATTGCGCGCCAGATCGGCGGCATCGGAATCCGTGGTATGCGTATCGTCGGTCACGTCAACTCTGGTCGGATGAGGGTCTGCGCCGAAAGCTGATCGGCGCGAAGGTTTCGGTTTGGCGTATCTCTAACTGTCCCTGCCGCGCAAGTTCCAGCGATGCCGCAAAGGTGGCGGCGGTGGCCGAGCGACCCCGCGCATCCTGACCGCCCCAACCCTCGGGAAGAAAATCGGAAATCCCGGTCCAGTCCCCCGCATAGCCAATCATGTTGCGCAGCCGGTCCAGTGCCTGTTCCATCGTGTAGATGTCCTTGCGATCAAAGGCATAGGGACGAAATTCATCCTTGGTGCGAAGCCGTGCATAAGCCCGCATCAAATCGATCAGGCCTGCCCGCCATTCCGTGCGCCGCTTGCGGGCCACGGTTTCCGGGGCCCCACGCCTGAACCGGTCGATGCCCAACCTGTCGCGGGCCATCAGGCGCGCCGCGGCCTGCCGCATGGCATCCAGCCGTTCCAGCTGAAAGGCAAGATGGGCGGCCATATCCTCGGCCGATGGCCCATCGGCCTCGGGGTCGGGCGGCAAAAGCAACCGCGACTTGAGAAATGCCAGCCATGCCGCCATGACCAGATAATCCGCCGCCAGTTCGATGCGCAGCTTGCGCGCCTGATCGACGAATTTCAGATATTGCTCTGCCAGATTCAGCACCGAGATCTTCATCAGGTCGACCTTCTGGGTGCGCGCCAGCGTCAACAACAGGTCGAGCGGGCCTTCGTAACCATCGACATCGATGATGAACGCCTCTTCCGCGCGCCGCTGCGCAACGGAGTCCTGTTCCCCACCGGCCTGTGCGGGCGAATCGGGGACAGGTTTCAGATAGGGCACATCTCTGCCAGTGCGGTTCACGTGACCTCCTTCAGATCAGGCAGTCAGGTTCAGCCCAAGCACCGCGCGAGTCAAGTCGCGGCCAGATCACCCGTCAGCGACCGCCATTCCGCCATCAGCGCTTGCCGGTCCAAGTCCTGCGGTTCCCGCCGCATCGCCAGCGCCGCATCGGCGCGCCGTTGCGTGGCCGCCGCCATAGGTCCGGCACTGGCCACAACGGGTTCCATGCTGGCGATGTCGCCATTGCAGTGCAGAACCAGATCACACCCGGCCTCGATCGCCACCTGCGCGCGTTCGGCCTCGGTTCCTGACAGGGCCTGCATGGTGATGTCATCGGTCATCAGCAAACCGTCAAATCCGATCTTCTCGCGGATCAGCTTCACAACCGGTGCCGAGGCCGTGGCGGGCCTGCTGTCAACGACATCCAGCCGGATATGCGCGGTCATGCCCATCGGCAAATCCGCCAGCGCACGAAACGGCGCAAAGTCAAGCGCATCAAGATCCGCCAGCTCGGCGGCACTGTGCGGCAGGGAATGGTGGCTGTCGGCAATCGCCCGTCCATGGCCAGGCATATGTTTCATGACCGGCAAGACACCGGCAGCCAACAGACCATCGGCGACCTCGCGACCCAGCCATGCGACTGTTTCCGGGTCGCTTCCCAAACAGCGGTTGCGCAGGAAGGGATGCGTATCCGGTTGCGCGACATCCAGCGTCGGGGCGCAGTCCGAATCGATGCCGACATCGCGCAATTCGCGACCGATCAGGTAATAACGCAGCCACATCGCGCGGGCGCCCGCAGCGGCCTGATCCAATGGTGCCGGCCATTCCTGCCAATGCGGCGCACGCAGGCGCTGAACGCGCCCGCCCTCTTGGTCAACGGTGATCACGGCATCGCGGCCCACGGCATCGCGCAGATCCCCGGTCAGGCGGCGCATCTGTTCGGGCGAAGCAACATTGCGCGCGAACAAGATAAACCCCCAGGGATCGGCCGCGCGAAAAAAGTCGCGCTCGGACGGGGTCAGCTCGGTTCCGGCGATACCGCCCAGGATCGTGGCGCTATGCGTCATCTTCCCGTCCCTCAGCGTGCCAAGGCCAGACAATCCGTGCCGCCAGATTTCAGCGCCGAACAGAACTGGCGTGCTTCGCCGATCGAATCAAAGCCGGCCACGCGCAGGCGCCAGAAGGTGCGCCCGTTTGATTGATGTTGTTGGATCACCTGCCCCTTGCCCGAGAACAGCGAACCGAACTTGCCCGTCAAACGGTTCCATTCGTTTCCGGCGATGGCATTGCTGTCAAACGCGCCGATCTGAACCAGCGGACCATTTGCCGAAGCCGCAGCGACAGGGGCAGCCGGGGCCGGTTCGGGCGCAACAGGGCGCGCATCGGTCGCGGTGGTTCCGGCGGACGCCACGCGCATGGTGCGCGGACGCGGGGCGGGACGCGTCGAAGCCTGCAACAGCCCCGGATTCGCGGCTGCCTGGGCCTCGGCCAGTGCCGCCGTGATGGCGTCGGTCTGGGCCGGATCGCCGTTTTCGTCGGTAACGACCTCGTTCACCGGTCCTTCGGTGGCAGGCGCGTCAATGATGGCGGCTTCGGTTTCGGCAATCAGCGCCAGACGCGCCGCTTCGGCAGCGACCTGCGCCTCGGCCAATGCCTGCGCCTCGCTGTCGGAAAGCGGGACGATCGGCTCGCCATCGAAATTCAACGGTGCATCGGACGGGTTGGCGGGCTCGTGGGCTGCCGCGCCGAATTCGCCCATGGCGACGTCTTCTTCGGTCAGCGCACCCGCCGCCGGGGCGATGGCAACCTGCGAAGTCGGCTGTTCCAGCGCGCCTTCGGCAACACCGTTCACGGCATATCCGGTATAGCTGGCCAGCTCTCCGCCCGGGTCATCGGGGGTGGTGCGTGCATCGCCGGCAACGGCACGGATGACCGGCACGCCGGAAACGTCGCGCGACACCAGCTGCCAGCCCCATGCCAGCAAGCCGACCATCAGCGCCACCGAGGCCAGCGCGCCCAGATAATGGGTCAGACGGCCGATACGCGCCGAAAAGCTGTCTGCGCCGTCGGGGTCGGCGACAAAGCGGCTGTGATCGTCATCGGCCTGACCGCCATCCGCACCATGTTGATCATACGAGAACTCGCGCCGCACCTTGTGACGCGAAAACACATACCCGCCTTCGCGGAAATCCATCACTGCCATAGCCTGCCTGTCTGCCGGTTAATCCGACTTTACCGTTGACTGCTCTTACACCCCGGGGCGGCGCCGTTTGTTCAGCGCATTTCTTTCGCCGGAGTGACGCCAAGGATAGCGAGACCACTTGAAATGACAACGCCAACTGCCCGAACAAGCGCGATTTTTGCCTGTGTCGTTGCCGAATCACCATCCTGCACAAAGCGCAGACTGACGTCATCATTGCCCCGGTTCCACAAGGAATGCAGGTCGGATGCGATTTCGAAAAGGAAAAATGCGATCCGATGCGGCTCATGCGCGCGGGCAGCGTGTTCGACCAAGCGTGGCCATTCGGCAACTTTTCTGGCCAAGTCAAGCTCGGCGGGATGCGAAATTGCGGTCAGATCGGCACCGGTCAGCGCCGTGTCGGACACATCGATTCCCGCTTCGGCGGCGCGACGCAGCACCGAATGAACCCGCGCACTGGCATATTGCACATACCAGACGGGGTTATCCTTGGACTGTTCCAGAACCGTGGCAAAGTCAAAGTCAAGCGATGCGTCATTCTTGCGGTTCAGCATGATAAAGCGGGTCACATCGGCCCCCGCCTCTTCGACGACATCGCGCAATGTCACGAAAGTGCCGGCACGTTTCGACATCTTGAACGGCTCGCCATTCTTGAACAGCTTGACCAGCTGGATCAGCTTGACATCCAAGGGGACACGCCCGTTCGACAGCGCCTTCACCGCCGCGTTCATACGTTTGACATAGCCGCCGTGATCGGCGCCGAACACGTCGATCAGCTGATCAAAGCCGCGGTCGATCTTGTCCCAGTGATAGGCGATGTCGGGCGCAAAATAGGTCCATGCGCCATCCGATTTCTGGATCGGGCGGTCCACATCATCGCCATGCGCGCTGGATTTGAACAGCAATTGTTCACGGGCTTCCCAGTCTTCGGGCAGCTTGCCCTTTGGAGGTTCCAGCACACCGCGATAGATCAACCCAAGGCTGTTCAACCGCTCGATCGCCGCCTCGATCTTGCCGGTGCCATAAAGCGCCTTTTCGCTGGAATAGACATCCATGCGAACGCCCAGAGCCTCCAGATCCTGACGGATCATCTGCATCATGGCTTCGGTCGCGAATTCGCGAACCTCAATCAGCCAGTCATCTTCGGGCTTATCCAGCAGTGAATCGCCGTATTTGGCCTTGAGCGCCTCGCCGACGGGAATCAGGTAGTCACCGGGATAGAGACCTTCGCGAATCTCGGGTTCCAGCCCGTTGGCTTCGCGATACCTCTCGAAGGCCGAGCGCGCCAGAACATCGACCTGCGCCCCACCATCATTGATGTAATATTCGCGCGTGACATCATGCCCCGAGAAAGCCAGCAGATTGGCCAGCGCATCACCGAATACCGCGCCACGCACATGACCGACATGCATGGGCCCGGTGGGGTTCGCGCTGACGAATTCGACATTGACCTTCTGGTTGCCGCCAATGTCCGAGCGCCCGAAATCCGCACCCTGACGGATGGCGTTGGTCAGAACGCCGTGCCAGACGGCGGGCGCAAGGCGCAGGTTCAAAAAGCCCGGCCCGGCCACCTCGGCGCTGGCGATTCGTGGATCGGTCAGGCGCGCCGCCAGCTTGTCGGCAATATCGCGCGGCTTCATCCTGGCGGGTTTTGCCAGAACCATCGCGGCATTGGTGGCCATGTCGCCATGCGCCGGATCGCGCGGAGGCTCAACGGCGACATTGCGGTAATCAAGCCCCGAGGGCAGCTCTCCGGCAAGAGACATCTGATCCAGCGCCTCGACGACGACGCCGCGAAGATCGGTGAAAAGGTTCATGATCGGCTTCCTGACTGACCCTCGGGGGTTAACGCCTGCAAGCGGCAAAGGTCAACAGGGCGCAATCGCCTTCGCCCGCTCGGGTGCCGGTTCAATCATCGTCAAGGTCGGCGTCCGGGTCCGACTGGGGTGGCTCGCGCTTTGCGCCTTTCGCCCCGGTGGCATCCCCTTGCGTCTGGATCAGATCGGGATCGTCGCGGTTGGCATCGCGCAGCTTCTTTGCCGCATCCGGGCTTTCTCCGCCCGGCACGCTACCATTGCCTTCGCCGCGTTTGACGGCCTCGGCCTCGGCGCGCGCGACCTCTTTGGCCGTGTCATGGGGTTTGGCCTGGGCTTCATTTTCCTTCTCGATCTGTTCGGCCACATCGGGGGGCAACATGGACACGATCCTGATGTCCGGCTTGTCGACCAGATCTTCCTCTGCGGTCACGAACCAAAGCTGTTCGTTCTGCACCACGGCCAATGGAACCGCACCGGGCCGGGCGTCGCGCCATGCGTCCAACCGGTATTCCTCGGTCAGTCGCGTGGTACGGAAAACCCAGCCCTCGCCCAGCATGTCAAGGTATTGCGCCAGCGTCCGGTTGCCATCGATCGTCTGGCCGCCCAGTTGCGAGGGCAATGCGTGACGCGCCCGGTCTTCCTTGTGACGCGCCAGCTGCCAGATCGCGTCGCGCCCGAATTCCGGCGCAAGGTCAGTGGCGACCAGGGTGTTATAGGCGTCATTGTCCGAAGCGGCCAGGATCGCCCCATATGCGATGAATTCGACATTATGCTCGGCCGCATCCCCCAGGATGTCCCCATAGAAGGTCTGGACGCCGACGGCCCTTGCCGTGCGCAGGTGGTCGCGGTTGGTATCGGTGATCAGCACATTCACATCGGCCTTTTCCAGCGCCTTCGCCAAGCCCGTCGCGAATAACGACCCGCCAACGACCAGAAGGCCCGGCCGATCGCCCGAGGTCAGCCCCATCCGCCGCGCCAGCGGTGCCAGCGTAAAGCCGTGAAGCACCACGGTCACAAGCACCAGCACAAAGGCCAAGGGCGCAATCAGCGCGCCGTCCTCGATCCCCTCTCCGACAAGACGTTCTGCAAAAATCCCCGAAACCGCGACCAGAACCACCCCCCGCGGCCCGGTAAAGGCGATCAACAGCCGTTCCTTTAGCGGCAGGTTCGTTCCGACCAGCGACAGCATCACGGTGATCGGTCGTGCAATCAGCACCACCGCCGCCACGAACAGACCCGCGCGCCACCAATCCAGCTGTGCCAGCGTTTCGAACTGGATCCCCGCCGCAAGCAGGATGAACACCCCGGAAACCAACAGGATCGTCGCGTGTTCCTTGAACCGGTGCAACTCGTGATAGCTGGGCAAATCGGCATTCGCGACCACCAGCCCCATCACTGTGACCGCAAGCAACCCGCTTTCATGCAACAGGCTGTCAGAGCCGGCAAAAACCCCAAGAACCGCCACGAACAGCAGCGGCACCTTCATGTATTCAGGCACCCAGCCGCGACGGAATGACTGGACCACCAGATAGCCCGCCAACACACCGATCACCGCCGCAAAGCCAATGCCCAATACCAGCTGGGCCAAAGCCTCGCCCCAGGTGACGCCCGTGTTGCGCACCAGCACGATTTCCAACGCCACCACAGCAACCAGCGCGCCGATCGGGTCATTGACGATGCCTTCCCATTGCAGGATCTGGGCGGGTCGCGACCGCAGCTTGGCCTGCCGCAACAGCGGGGCGATGACCGTCGGCCCGGTCACGATCATGATGCCACCGAACACGATGGCCGATTCCCAGCCCAGCCCCGCCACGAAAACCAGCGTCAGCGCGGAAATCAGCCAGCCAAGCGGCGCGCCGATGTAAACCAGCCTGCGGACACCGGGGCGCGCATCGGCAAGCTTCTTGACGCTCAGCGTCAAGCCGCCCTCGAACAAAATGACCGCCACGGCCAGCGAAATCATCGGCGCGACCAGATCGCCGATGTCGCGCGACGGGACGAAAATCCCTGTCACCGGCCCAAGGAACAACCCCGCCGCCAGCATCAGCACGATCGCCGGAAGTCGGAATCGCCAGGCCAGCCATTGTGCGCCGACACCCGCGATTCCGATCACCGCAAATGCCTGCATCGGGTTCAGTCCGCCAGTCAGCTCTGTCGCCATGGATACCCCTGCCCTGATGATGAAAGCGAACCCGCATCATACCGAATGGTTCCGCCGAACCTGCCCTTTGGGCGAGGTTTCTTGCGCAATCATTGACCTTATTCACGCTTTGGTCTAGGCGAAACATGGCACGCATCCGGCGTGTCGACCGAAGGGGCGTGCGGAATTGCGTCCCACCGAAGCCACCCAGCCGGAATTGCCGGGCGGCATGGAACGCATCGCGCATCGGGCGCGGCAGCACGGAAAGCTCCGAATGACGAAATTTACCGATCTGAAACTTGACCCCAAGGTCCTGCAGGCTGTGGCCGATGCGGGATATGAACATCCGACCCCGATTCAGGCCGGCGCCATTCCGCCCGCTCTGGCAGGGCGCGATGTTCTGGGCATCGCTCAGACCGGCACCGGCAAGACGGCCAGCTTTACCCTGCCGATGATCACCCTGCTTGGGCGTGGGCGCGCGCGCGCGCGGATGCCACGTTCGCTGGTGCTGTGCCCGACGCGCGAACTGGCCGCGCAAGTCGCCGAGAATTTTGACATCTACGCAAAAAACACGCGGCTGACCAAGGCGCTGTTGATTGGTGGGGTCAGCTTTGGCGAACAAGACAAGCTGATCGATCGCGGTGTTGACGTTCTGATCGCCACCCCTGGCCGCCTGCTGGATCATTTCGAGCGCGGCAAGCTGTTGCTGACCGGTGTTCAGATCATGGTCGTGGACGAAGCCGACCGGATGCTGGACATGGGCTTCATTCCCGATATCGAACGCATCTTCCAGCTGACACCATTTACGCGCCAGACGCTGTTTTTCAGCGCCACCATGGCCCCCGAGATCGAGCGGATCACCAATACTTTCTTGCACGCCCCCGAACGTATCGAAGTTGCGCGCCAAGCCACGACCAGCGAAACGATCACCCAGAAACTGATCGAAATCGCGCCTGCCCGCCGCGACCAGACAGCCAAGCACAAACGCGACCTGCTGCGCGCCCTGATCGATGCCGAAGGCGAAACCCTGACCAATGCCATCGTGTTCTGCAACCGCAAGACCGATGTCGATATCGTCGCCAAATCGCTGAAAAAGCATGGCTATGACGCCGCTCCGATTCATGGCGATCTCGACCAGAACCACCGTACGAAAACCCTTGAAGGCTTTCGTGACGGAAATCTGAAACTCTTGATCGCATCGGATGTTGCGGCACGCGGTCTGGATATTCCTGCCGTCAGCCATGTCTTCAATTTTGACCTGCCCAGCCACGCCGAGGACTATGTGCACCGGATCGGCCGCACCGGACGTGCGGGCCGCAAGGGCACTGCCATCAGCATCGCCTCGCCCGCCGACGAAAAATACCTGTCGGCGATCGAAAACCTGGTCAAGCAGACCCTGCCGCGCAGTGATGTGCCCGAGGGCTTTACCGTGTCTGCAAGCAATCGCCCTGAACGCGACGACCGTCGCGGCAGTGGGCGCGACAAGCGTCGGCGCAATCGCAACGACGATGACAAGCCCCAGGAAACCCGCACGGCAGAGGCCACTGACAGCCGCAGCGATGATTCGGTGAAAAAGGATACCGGCGGACGCGGCAATCGCCGTGACGATCGCCGCGATGATCAGAACCGTTCGGACCGTCGCGACCAGAATCGCGATGACCGCCGTCGCGGGCGTGGTCGCCATGATGACAGCCGTGGACCTGCCGTCATGGGCATGGGCGATCATGTTCCGCAATTCATGCTGGTCGAACTGCGCCCCTCTGCATCGGCAGAGATCACCGAGCAGAATGACACCGACAATTCCGATAGCACTTCGGTGGAAACCTCCGAACCGGCACCAGCGGAGAAGCCGGCGCGCCGTTCGCGCAGCCGTCGGCGCGCCAAAACGACCGAGGACAACGCGACCCCCGAAAACACGGCTGAAACCGCGCCAGCTGAGAACGCACCTGAGCCCCCTGCCGTCACCACGGAAGACGCATCTGGCGAATCGGCCACGGAAAGCGCCCCCTCGGACAGCACCACGACCGAGCCGGCACCCGCCGAAAAATCCAAACCCAAGCGGACCAGGCGCAAGAAAGCCGACACCGCCGAAGCCGAAAACACCGCTGGCGCAACCGAAACGGCCAGTGCGCCCAAGCAGGACGGCGACACCGAAGAGGTCAAGCCCAAGGCCCGCAAACCCCGCACGCGCAAACCCAAGGCCAAACCTGAACCCGCTGCGGACAGCACCGCCCCGGACGCCGAAACCGTCTCCGACGCCCCGGCCGAGCCGGCGGTCGAAGAAGCGCCAAAACCCAAGCGCACGCGCCGCAAAAAGGCCGAGCCCGCCGCCGAGACCACGGAAACAGAGGCAGAAGCAAAACCCAAGCCAAAGCGTACACGGCGCAAAAAGGCCGAACCCGCCGAGGACACGCCCGCCGAAACCGACAAGGCAACGGGTGAAGGCGCGGATCAGGCCGACGCCTGATCCCGCAAATGCGTGTTTCGCATAAAAACCTGACAAGCCCGCCGCGCCTGTCGCGCGGGCGGCGACCTTCCGCCATGCAACTGTTCCCGGATCTGCTGCTGGGCATGGTCGCGGCGTTGGGTCTGGCGCCATTCGGGGTCTGGGGCGCGTCAATCGCAGCTTTTTCGGTGCTGTTGTGGCGTCTGGCCCGTGTCCAGTCCGGTGCCGCATTCTGGCACGCCTTTGCAGCCGGGCTGGGCTGGTTCGGCCTGTCAATGAGCTGGATCGTCGAACCTTTTCTGGTCGAACCCGAACGATATGGCTGGATGGCCCCGTTTGCGTTGCTTTTGATGGCTTCGGGCGGCGCGATGTTCTGGGCCCTGCCGGCCTGGCTGAGCAACCGCATGGCGGGGCACTGGCGCAGCCGAATGCTGGCACTGGCTGCGGCGCTGGTTCTCTCGGACTGGTTACGAGGCTGGATCTTTACCGGGCTACCCTGGTCGCTCAGCGGGCATATCTGGATCGACACGCCGATCGCCCAGCTCGCCTCCTATGCCGGCGCGGTCGGTCTTAGCCTGATAACGATGGTGGTCGCCCTGCTGCCGGGGCTGTTCTGGCGGCGTATGTCACCTTCCCTGCTTGGGATATTGCCCGGTGTCCTGATGTCTATCATCCTGTTGGGCGCGGGTTGGGCCTCGGGATTGGCGCGGCTTTCATCGTCGATGCCGCCGGATCGCGATGTCATCCTGCGTATCGTCCAACCCGACGCCGAACAGCACCGGAAATGGGACCCGGAATGGTCCACGGTGTTCTTTCGCCGACTGATGGACCTGTCATCGGAACCCGGTCGGCGCGATCTGGTCATCTGGCCCGAAACGGCCGTGAATTTCCTGCTGGATGACGCGCCAGAGCTGCTGCCCCGAATCACCGAAAACGCCGCCGCGCCACTGGCGCTTGGCATCCAGCGCCGCGACGGCGCACGCTTCTACAACAGCCTTGCGATTCTGGATCGCCAAGGAAATTTGCAAACCCTGTATGACAAGTTTCACCTGGTGCCGTTTGGTGAATACATGCCTTGGGGGGATGCGTTGGCGCGACTGGGCATTTCGGCATTCGCCGCGCAGGCCGGGAACGGTTATTCTGCGGGGGCTGGACCGCGACTGCTGTCAGTGCCCGGCATTCCGGGTTTTCAACCTCTGATCTGTTACGAGGCAATCTTTCCCCAGCATATCCGGAACCTGCCCGAACGCCCCGACTGGATCCTGCAGGTCACGAATGACGGTTGGTTCGGGACGTTTTCCGGCCCCTATCAGCATCTAGCCCAGGCACGGCTGCGCGCCATCGAATCAGGGCTGCCGCTGGTGCGGGCCGCCAATACCGGCGTCAGCGCGGTGATTGATGCGCGCGGGCAATTGCGCGAAACCTTGCCCCTTGGCGTCACCGGCAAGATCGACGCCACATTGCCCGCCCCTCTGCAACCGACAATGTGGCTGCGGTGGGGGGCTTGGCCAGTGGTGATGATCGCGTTGTTGACGCTGGTTCTGGCCATTGGCGTATCGCGCGGCGCCAAACGCGATACGGCCTGACCCGACAGGGATCAGTCGCGGATGAAGCGACTGTCCTTCACCTGATCCCATGCCCAGACCACCTCGGACAGACGCTCTTCGTCGGAACGGTCTCCGCCATTCATGTCCGGGTGCAGCACCTTGACCAATGCCTTGTATTGCTTGCGGATCTCGGCACGGGTCCAGTTGTCCTTGGCTTCGAGGATCTCGATCGCCTTGCGTTCGGCCGGGGGCAGTTTGCGGCTGACCTTGGCACGCGATTCGACCGAGGTGCCGTTCGCTCCCAGAATTTCCAGCGGATCATTGACACCATGGCGCGCCCAGGCCTGTTCCTTTGCCCCCTTGCTGAAGGGCTTGGTCGGGCGTTCCCAGACGGTGGCGTTGTCCAGAAAGTCCTGGAACTCTTCCTCGCTCTGGCCTTGGAAATAATTCCAGTTCGCGTTGTATTCGCGAACATGTTCTTTGCAGAACCAGAAATAATCATCCAGATTTCGCGGGTTCTTGGGCGCGCGATATTGCGCAGGCTCGTTGCAGCCCGCCTTGTCACATATACGGGTAGACGTCTCGAAGGCACCGGACATGCCGCGCCGGCCTTTGGACCGACGCTTCTTGTCTTTGGCCGCGGAAATGTCGAAACCAAACGGGTCGTTACTGCTCATTCTTAGGCACCTTTGCGACTCGGAGGCGGCAGTTTAATCTATTTCGAGCGACATGAAAGGTCTTGATTAAGGATTATGCGGATGATTGCTGACGAGATGCGCCAACGGCTTGCCGTCCTCAGGCCCACGCAACTGGAAATAATCGATGAAAGCGAAAGCCATCGCGGCCATGCCGGTTTCCGCGAAGGCGGTCAGAGCCATTTCCGCATTCGGATGGCCAGCCCCGAACTGGCAAATCTGACCCGGATCCAGCGCCACCGCCTGGTCCACAACACATTGGGCGATATCGTGCCGCGCATCCATGCGCTTGCGCTGGAACTGACAGAAATCTGATCAGTTAGCGCCCCCAGTCTTGCCCGCGTCACACGCGGCGCGTAGAACCCCAGCGGATTTGTTGTAAAGAGGATAACGCCCATGACCGCCCCCAAGGATTTCAATGATCGTATGCTGTCCTTGGGGCTGGCCCGCGTCAGCGAAGCCGCCGCCCATGCCTCGGCACGCCTGATCGGGCGCGGCGACGAAAAGGCCGCCGATCAGGCCGCCGTCAATGCGATGCGCGACCAGCTGAACATGCTGGACATCAAGGGCGTCGTCGTCATCGGCGAGGGCGAGCGCGACGAAGCGCCGATGTTGTATATCGGCGAAGAGGTCGGCAGCGGCCAGGGCCCCGAGGTGGACATCGCGCTGGACCCGCTGGAAGGCACCACGCTGACCGCCAAGGACATGCCGAACGCGCTGACCGTGATCGCCATGGCCCCGCGCGGCACGCTGCTGCACGCGCCCGACGTCTATATGGACAAGCTGGCCATCGGGCCGGGCTATCCGGTCGATGTCGTCAGCCTGGACATGAGCCCGGCCGAACGCGTGCGCGCGCTGGCCGCCGCGCGCGGCTGCAAGGAAAGCGACATCACCGTCTGCATCCTGGAGCGTCCGCGCCATGAGGACATGATCGCCGAGGTCCGCGAGACCGGTGCCGCAATCCGTCTGATCACCGATGGCGATGTCGCCGGCGTGATCCACTGTGCCGAGGCCGAGATGACCGGCATCGACATGTATATGGGGTCCGGCGGCGCACCCGAGGGCGTTCTCGCGGCGGCCGCGCTGAAATGCATGGGCGGCCAGATGTGGGGCCGCCTGCTGTTCCGCAACGACGACGAAAAGGGCCGTGCGAGGAAGGCCGGGATCACCGATCTGGACCGGATCTATGCGCGTGACGAATTGGTGACCGCGGATGTGATCTTTGCCGCGACCGGCGTGACCAATGGCTCGATCGTGGCAGGTGTCAAGCGCGAGCCGGGCTATCTGCAGACCGAGACGATCCTGATGCGGTCCAAGACCGGATCGGTCCGTCGCATGATCTATCGCAACCCGGTGAAGTAAGGCGGGGTATCGGGGGCTTTGCCCCCGTCCCGTTCCGGGACTCCCCCAGGGTATTTCGACAAAGAAGAAGAGATCGCGTGGCATTTCTGGGCGTTGAACAGTCGCTGACCGGGCGACGCTGGGTCGGGCCGGAGCCGACGCTGGATCGGTTGGCCGAGGGATTGGCGCAGAAAGCCGCGCTGCCCCTTCCCGTGGCGCGGGTTCTGGCCGAACGCGGCGTCGAAGCAGAGGATGCCGAGGGGTTCCTGTCACCCAAGCTGCGCGATCTGTTGCCCGACCCCCTGACGCTGCGCGACATGGAAGCGGCGGCCGAGCGGATCGTGGCCGCCGCCACCCAGGATCAGCGGATCGCAATCTTTGCCGATTATGATGTGGATGGGGGCACCTCTGCGGCGCTGTTGCTGGACTGGCTGCGCCAGCAGGGTCGCGATGCGACACTGTATATCCCCGATCGGATCGATGAGGGATATGGGCCGAACGTGCCTGCGATGACCGATCTGGCAGCACGGCACGATCTGATCATCTGCGTCGATTGCGGCACCCTGAGTCATGAAGCACTGGCAGCCGCCAGCGCGGCGGATGTGATCGTGCTGGATCACCATCTGGGCGGCGAGACGCTGCCGCCTGCCCTTGCCGTGGTGAACCCGAATCGTGCGGACGAGGATGGCACCCTTGGGCATCTGTGCGCTGCCGGGGTGGTGTTTCTAACACTGGTGCAGGCCGGGCGCGTTCTGCGCCGTCTGGGCAGGCCCGAGCCCGCGCTGATGCCGATGCTGGATCTGGTCGCATTGGCGACCGTGGCCGATGTCGCGCCGCTGATCGGTGTGAACCGCGCCTTTGTGCGCACGGGGCTGGATGTGATGGCCCGCAGGCAGCGCCCCGGTCTGGTCGCGCTGTCGGATGTGGCGCGGCTGGACGGGCCGCCGAATGCGTTTCATCTTGGCTTTCTGCTGGGCCCGCGGATCAATGCCGGGGGGCGCGTCGGTCGCGCGGATCTGGGTGCGCTGTGCCTGTCGACCCGTGACGCGACCGAAGCCGTTCGGCTGGCGGGCCAGCTGGATGACCTGAACCGCGACCGCCGCGCGATCGAGGCTGCGGTGCGCGAAGAGGCCCTGGCACAGGTTGAGGCGCGCGGCGATAGCGCCCTGTCATGGGCCGCGGGCGATGGCTGGCACCCCGGCGTGGTCGGGATCGTCGCCGCACGCATCAAGGAGGCCACGGACCGCCCTTCTGTCGTGATCGGCATCGAACATGGCATCGGCAAGGGATCCGCACGATCAGTGCCGGGTGTCGATCTCGGCCGTGCAATACAACGTCTCGCCCGCGAAGGTTTGCTGTTGAAGGGGGGCGGGCATGAAATGGCCGCCGGCCTTACGGTCGAGGCGGACAAGATCGAGGCCGCAATGGATCGGCTGGGCGAATTGCTGAAACATGATCTTGAGAATCGCGATGCCGTTGGCGAAATGCGGGTGTCCGGTCTGCTGGAACCCTCAGGGGCGACACCCGCGATGCTTCGCCAGCTGGAAGATGCCGGCCCCTATGGCCAGGCAGCGCCCGCGCCTCGTTTCGTTTTCGCCGATCAGCTGATCGACAGCGCAAGTACGATGGGCGAAAATCACTTGCGGCTGAATTTCCGCAGTGCTGGGTCGGCCAGGATGGAGGCGGTGGCCTGGGGGGCGATGAACAGCCCGCTTGGGCCGGCGCTGATCGGTGCCAAGGGGCGTCGCTTTCATCTGGCGGGCAAGCTGGAACTTTCGACCTGGGGGGGGCGCGAACGGCTGCGCCTGCGGCTGGACGACGCGGCACCTGCGTGAATTATCCACCATCGGGTGCTGGCCAGCATCCGGTCGCGCAGCTAACCTGCCGAAGACATCCTGACACCCCTAGGAGGCAGACATGAAACTGACCTGGCTTGGACATTCCGGCTTTCGCCTGGAAATCGAAAACGCCGTGATCCTGATCGACCCATGGCTTTCGGGCAACCCGGTCTTCCCTGAACACCAGCGTGGCGATGCGATCCGGGGCGCAACGCATATTCTGCTGACGCATGGCCATGGCGATCATTCCGGCGATACGCTTTCCATCGCGAAAGAGCTTGGGATACCGGTGGCAGGCATCTATGATCTGGTCAACAGCTGGTCCAATCATCAGGGGATCGAAGGCATCGGCTTTAACAAGGGCGGCACGATTGATCTGGGGGGCGCGCAGGTGACCATGGTCAATGCCTCCCATTCCAGCTCACTGGACGGGGCCGATGGGCCGATCTATGCGGGGCATGAATCGGGCTTCATGATTGCCGGCGAAGGTCACACGATCTATGTCAGCGGCGATACCGACATCATGGCCGACATGGAATGGATGGGTGAATATCACCAGCCCGATATCGGTATTCTTTGCGCGGGGGGCCATTTCACCATGGACATGAAGCGCGCCGCCTATGCCGCGAAAAAGTACTTTGATTTCAAAACCGTCATCCCCTGCCATTACAAGACCTTTCCGCTGCTGGAACAATCGGCTGATGCCTTGCGCGCCGGCCTGCCCGGCGTTCAGATCATCGAACCCGAAGTCATGAAGGCCATCGAACTTTGACATTCCAGACGTTTGACGACCCCGGCGGACAGGGCGATCACGCCGCCCGTCTTGCCCAGCTGCGCAGCCAGATGGCGCAAGACGGAATAGACGCCTTTATCGTGCCGCGCGCGGACGCCCATCAAGGCGAGTATGTTGCCGATGCCGATGCGCGCTTGGCCTGGCTGACCGGCTTTACCGGCAGCGCAGGGTTTGCAATTGTCACGCGCGATCAGGCTGGGGTGTTCATCGACGGGCGGTATCGGGTGCAGGTCAAGGAACAGGTCGATCCGGCCCATTTCACGCCGGTTCCCTGGCCTGAAACCCGGCCCTCGAACTGGCTGCGCCAATCGATGCCGGCGGGCGGGCGGGTCGGGTTTGATCCCTGGCTGCATACCCGCAAGGAAATAGAGGCGATGGAACGGGGCCTTGCGGGCAGCGGCCTTGGCCTCATCGCCGCGGAACACAACCCTGTCGATGCGATCTGGGCCGATCGCCCCGCCCCGCCTGTCGGCCAGGCCCGCCCGCACGAAATCGCGTTTTCAGGCGAGACTGCTGCAGACAAGCGCGCGCGCCTTGCCGCCGATTTGCGCAAGCATGGTCAGGCGGCGGCATTCCTGTCATTGCCGGATTCGATTTCCTGGCTGCTGAACATCCGGGGCAACGACCTGCCCAAGAACCCCGTTGTGCAGGGCTTCGCAGTGCTCAGCGACAGCGGCCATGTCACCTTGTTCAGCGATCCCGCCAAGTTCGACGATGATCTCCGCCGGTTTCTTGGCGATGAGGTGTCGATTCTGCATCCCGATGGTCTGACAGCCGCGCTGCTGGACCTGACGGGGCCAGTGCGCATTGACCCCGCCACCGCGCCCGAGGCCGCGTTCAGATTACTGGAACGTGCATCCACACGCATCATGCCCGCCCCCGACCCGGTCATCATGCCAAAATCCCGCAAGAACCCGGCAGAACTGCGGGGGATGCGCGAGGCCCATCTTGCCGATGGCGTGGCAATGGTGCGCCTGTTGGCCTGGCTGGATCGTCAACCCGCCGGCACCCTGACCGAGATCGATGTCGTCAAGCAACTGGAAGAGTATCGCCGCGTAGCCGGGGTCTTCGACATCAGCTTCGACACGATCTGTGGCGCCGGGCCGAATGGGGCCATCGTCCATTACCGTGTCACGCAAGGATCGAATCGCAAGATCGGCACCGATGACATGCTGCTTCTGGATTCCGGCGGCCAATATCGCAATGGCACGACCGACATCACCCGGACGCTGCCGATAGGCAGCCCACCCGCAGAGACAATTGCGCCCTATACAGCCGTATTACGAGGAATGATCGGGCTAACCCAGGCCCGCTTTCCTGTCGGGGTGACGGGGGCACATCTGGATGCGCTGGCGCGCCAGTATCTGTGGCAGCAAGGAATGGATTACGACCACGGAACCGGCCACGGGGTCGGCGCGGCCCTATGTGTTCACGAAGGCCCGGTGCGCATCAGCCGCGCCAGTGATCTGGCATTGCAACCCGGGATGATCCTGTCCAACGAACCAGGCTATTACCGCGAAGGCAGCTTCGGCATCCGAATCGAGAATCTGGTAATCGTCACCGAGGTCGAGGCCGAAGAAAACCGCAGTATGCTGGGTTTTGAAACGCTGACGCTCTGCCCGATCGACACGCGCTGTGTCGATCGGGGGGCGATGGCACGTCACGAAATCGGCTGGTTGGATGCCTATCATGCCATGGTGCGCGATGCCCTGTCGCCGTATCTGGACCCGGCCGAACGTGATTGGCTTGATCGGGCAACACGTCCCTTGCGTGACTAGACCCGTCCGGCGAGGTCAGGCGCAATGACGACGCGCCTGACCTGCCTTTCATGACATCGCGGCAATGATCTTGGCTGCCTCATCGTGGCAATTGCCCAGCTTGTCGCGGTCTTCTCCGGGAAAGAACCGCGCGCGCACAGCGGTCGGCATCGGCGCGGGATCGGCAATGATGACACGCGGCGCGATGTTCCGGTTTTCTGCCTGCCAGCTGCGCGCCAATGCGATCTGGGCGGCCTTGGTCGCCCCATAGGCACCGAAGAATTTTTCGCCTGCACGCTTGTCGTCGAAAAAGACCGCGATGCCCGACCGGGCACGAAGCGCCGGTTCCAGCAATGCGATCATGCCGCGCACGGCTTCGACATTGATCAACATCGATTTCGACCAGTCCTTGCCGTCGATATGGGGCGCCGGCGACAGCGGAGCGGCATGCACGGCGCAATGCGCCCAGACATCCAGCCCGCCCCAGCGACCCTGAATGGCCTGCGCAAGCTGCTGCATAGCCGCAGCCTCGCCAATATCCATCGGGGCAAGCGTGGCCGACCCGCCCGCCGAACGGATACGGTCATCCAGCTCTTCCAGCGCGCCGACAGTGCGGGCAACCGCCAGAACGTGATAACCCTGCGCGGCCAGCCCTTCGGCCATTGCCGCGCCCAGCCCGCGTGATGCGCCGGTCACCAGCGCCAGTTTCTGTGTCATGTCATTCATGCGCCATCCCATGCCACCGCGTTTGCATCCATGCAAGATACCCAAAGAAAAGGGGCCCCCGAAGGGGCCCCAAAACCGGATCTTTCCGTCTCAGCGTTTGGACAGCTCGACATAGTCGCGCTTGTCCGAGCCGACATAGAGCTGGCGCGGACGGCCGATCTTGTTCTGCGGATCGCCGATCATTTCCTTCCACTGCGCAATCCAGCCGACGGTGCGCGACAGCGCGAAGATCGGCGTGAACATCGAGGTCGGGAAACCCATCGCCTCAAGGATGATGCCCGAATAGAAATCGACATTCGGATACAGCTTCTTCGAAACGAAGTAGTCGTCCTCCAACGCGATCTTTTCCAGTTCCTTGGCAACCTGCAGCGTCGGGTTGTCGTGGATGCCCAGCAGGTCCAGAACCTCGTCCGCCGATTCCTTCATGACCTTCGCGCGCGGGTCGAAGTTCTTGTAGACACGGTGGCCAAAGCCCATCAGGCGGAAGGGATCGTCCTTGTCCTTGGCGCGGGCGATGTATTCCGGGATGTTTTCCACGCTGCCGATCTGGCGCAGCATTTCCAGACACGCCTGGTTGGCGCCGCCATGCGCCGGACCCCACAGGCAGGCAATGCCCGCTGCGATACAGGCGAAGGGGTTCGCGCCCGACGACCCTGCCAGACGCACGGTCGAGGTCGAGGCGTTCTGTTCGTGATCCGCATGCAAGGTGAAGATGCGGTCCATGGCACGCGCCAGCGCCGGATCGACATTGTATTTCTCGGCCGGAACCGAGAAGCACATGTTCAGGAAGTTCGACGCGTAATCCAGTTCGTTGCTGGGATACACGAAGGGCTGTCCGATCGAGTATTTGTATGCCATCGCCGCGATGGTCGGCAGTTTCGCGATCAGGCGAATCGATGCAACCTCGCGCTGCCACGGATCGCTGATATCGGTCGAATCGTGATAGAATGCCGACATCGCGCCCACGACGCCCACCATGGTCGCCATCGGATGCGCATCGCGACGGAAACCACGGAAGAAGTTGTGCATCTGTTCATGCACCATCGTGTGCCGGGTGACGCGGCTTTCGAAATCCTGCATCTGCTCTGCGGTCGGCAATTCGCCGTAAAGCAGCAGGTAGCACACTTCGAGATAGTTCGACTGACCGGCAAGCTGTTCGATCGGATAGCCGCGATACCACAGCTCACCCTTGTCACCATCGATGAAGGTGATCGTCGAATCGCAGCTGGCGGTCGATGTGAACCCGGGATCATAGGTGAACACATCCGACTGGCCATAGAGCTTGCGGATATCCAGAACATCAGGCCCTTTGGTGGGGCTGAGGATCGGCAGCTCGTATTCGGAATCCCTGAGCAGTAGTTTGGCGGTCTTCGTATCGGCCATCCAAAACGTCCTTTCCGGCTGAGCCGGGCCGACCGCAGCGAAATCGCATCGACCAGCCCTGGCGAGTGAGAGCAGGTTTCAGCCTGCCAATTCTGTCTGATCCCGAAGCCGTGCCAACGATTCCTCGCGGCCAAGCGCCGTCATCATGTCAAATACGCTGGGGGTCGCGGTTCGGCCAGCCAAGGCGGCGCGCAGGGGCCCCGCAACCTTGCCCAACCCGACGCCGTTCTCTTCGGCAACCTGCTTGGCCGCCTGCTCCAGCTCGTCTCGCGTCCAGCTAGCATGCTGCATTGCGGCAGTCAATGATTTCAGCATACCACGGGATACCGAATCCAGCGACTTGGCCGCCTTGGGTTCGATTTCTATCGGCCGGGCGGTCAGGGCAAAGCGCGCCTGATCAAGCATTTGCGGCAAAGTCCTGGCTTTTTCGCGCAACGCCGGCAACGCCGCGACCAGCCGCCCTTTTTGCTCGGCGGTCAGGGGCTCTTGCCCGGTATCGGACAGGAAAACTTCCAACGCCTGAAGCAGATCGGCCTCGGGCATGGTTTTCAAATGATGGGCACTGACATGTTCCAGCTTCTTGAAATCGAGCCGCGCCGGGGCCTTGCCGATCCCGTCCAGATCGAACCATTCGCGGGCCTGCCGGTCGTCAAAAAGCTCATCATCACCATGGCTCCAGCCCAGCCGCGCCAGATAATTCCGCATCGCCGCCGGCGGATAGCCAAGCTGGGCAAATTCGTGCAAACCAACCGCTCCGTGGCGCTTGGACAGCTTTTTGCCGTCTTCACCATGGATCAACGGGATATGGGCGAAAACCGGGCGCGGCCACCCCATTGCGTCATAGATCTGGATCTGGCGCGCGGTGTTGGTCAGGTGGTCATCACCCCGAATGACATGCGTCACACCCATATCGTGATCATCCACAACAACCGCCAGCATGTAGGTCGGTGTACCATCGCTGCGCAACAGAACCATGTCGTCCAGCTGGTCATTGGCAACGCGCACATCGCCCTGCACGGCATCGGCGATGACGGTCTCGCCATCGCGTGGCGCCTTCAGCCTGATGGCGAAAGGGGTATCGGGCAGCTCGGTGGCGTCGCGCCACGGGCTTTGAAAGGATTGACGGGGATTGGCTTCACGCCAGGCCGCGATTTCCTCGGCGGTCGAGAAACATTTATAGGCCTTGCCTGCGTCCAGCATCTGCTGGGCAACCTCGGCGTGGCGGGTCTTGGCGGCGAACTGGCTGACAGGCTCGCCGTCCCAATCCAGCCCAAGCCATTTCAACCCCTGCAAAATCGCCTCGGTCGCTTCGGGGGTCGAGCGGGCACGATCGGTATCCTCGATCCGCAACAGGAAACTGCCCCCCCGTGCGCGCGCATACAACCAATTGAACAAGGCCGTGCGGGCCCCGCCAATATGCAGATAACCCGTCGGTGACGGAGCGAAACGGGTAACGATCTGGGCGTTGTCGGACATTTGGACCTTCATGGGACAATTTCACTGAGGGACATGGCGTCATTAACGCTTTGGTAAGCAGGCCATGCCATCTTTCTGGTGCTGACATAATTAACCGCTGTGGAAAGGACAAGAATGACCACCCAGACCGGCACGAAGCACGGTTCGGGCGGGGCGGCCCAACCCCATGCCACGCTCGGCACCGGCCCCGGCTTTGCTCCGGTCGGGGTCGGCAGGGCCGGGCATGAAACGCCGCGAAAGCCCCGCCCGCCTGCCGCCGGCCGGGCGGGGCTTGTGGCGTGGCTGCCGGTTTGTCTGTCGCTGGGAATCGCGATCTGGTCAGGACTGCCATTGCCAAGGGGCGCGATCCTGTGGTTCGCAATCGCCGTGGTGATCCTGTGCGCTGGTCTCTGCGCGCAAAGGGCGATGCCATGGGCCGAGCGCGGTTGGATCGGTGCAGGAATGGCAGACGGCCTGCGGATAGGGGCAATGGGCATTGCCCTTGTCGCAACCGGCATCGGCCTGTCCGAGCTGCGCTCGGCACGCGTCGCCGCGCCGGTTCTGGAATGGCGCTATTACGGGCCGGTCGAGGGAAGGCTGGTTGAAATCGACCGCTCTGCGCGCGACCGGATTCGCCTGACGCTGGATCAGGTGCACCTGCGTGACCTGCCGCCGGAACGCACCCCTAGGCGGGTTCGCCTGTCACTGATCGGCGTCGATGAGGACAGCCTGCCATCATTGGGGCAGCGGGCGATGATGACCGGGCATCTGGGGCCGCCGCCGGGGCCTGCATCGCCCGGCAGCTTCGATTTTCGCCGCCATGCCCGGTTTGCGGGGCTGGGTGCCGTCGGTTACACCCGAACCCCGGTTCTGGCGGTTGCACCTGCGCAAGACGGCATGTGGTGGATGCACCGCGCGCGCCTTGCACTTAGCGACTCCATCGCCACCCGGATCGGCGGTCAAGAGGGTGCGGTCGCCGCCGCGCTGATGACCGGGGACCGGTCCGGCATTCACGAATCCACGAATGAGATCATGCGGGCATCGAACCTGTATCACATCATTTCGATCTCGGGACTGCATATGAGCATGCTGGCCGGCTTTGTCTATGCGGCGCTGCGCATCGGGTTGGTCATGGCGATGGCCTGGGGGGCTTTTGCGTCCCTCGCGGCGCACAAGATTGCGGCATGTGGCGCATTGCTGGCGGCAACGGCCTATCTGTGGCTGTCGGGCGGCGGTGTCGCGACCGAGCGTGCCTTTGTCATGGTCGCGGTCATGCTGGGTGCCATTCTGGTGGATCGGCGCGCGATCTCGTTGCGCACAGTGGCGGTCGCGGCGGCGATTATCCTGATCTACAGTCCGGAATCCCTGACCTCGCCGGGTTTTCAGATGAGCTTCGCCGCCACGGTCGCCCTTATCCTGTCCTACGGCCCCTGGTCGCGGCTTGCCCCACATGTTCCGATATGGCTGCGCCCTGTGGCGATGCTGCTGGTATCGTCATTGGTGGCGGGGCTGGCGACTTCGCCGATTGCGGCGGCACATTTCAACCGAATGGCGCAATACGGGTTGCTGGCCAACCTGCTGGCCGTGCCGGTGATGGGCACATTCGTGATGCCGGCCGGTGTGATCGGCGCAATTCTGGCGCCGTTGGGGTTGGCGGGACCAGCCTTGTGGGTGATGGGGCTTGGCACGGCATGGATGCTGAAAGTCGCCGAATTCGTTGCCGGGCTTGGGGGGGCGGTGACGGCCATTCCCCTGCCCCCCGGCCCGACCGTCGCCTTGATGGAATTCGGCGCGGTGATTTGCGTCTTGTGTTGGCGGCACAACCTGTCACGCAGCCATTCACGCCTGTTGCGCGCGGGCTTTGTTTGCGGAACAGCCATGATGCTGACCTCGGCCGTGATTTGGCTTGGCGCCGAACGTCCCTTGCTGCTGATCGCGCCACAGGGGGAGGCCGTCGGTTTGATGACACCAGCGGGCCGTGCAATTTCCAAACCGGGTGGGGGGGCGTTCGTCGTCAAGTCGTGGCTTCGCGAGGACGGGGACACCGCCCTGCAGGCGCAGGCCGCGCAGCGCCCTGCCTGGCGGGGCGACAAACGCGACCGCCAGGCAGGGTTGCCGGACGGCTGGCAAATCTGGCACCTGACGGGCAAGGGCGCAAGCGAACGGGCCAGACCGAAATGTCGTGAAAAGACCATCCTGGTTTCCACCGAGCCGCTCGACCTTCCCGCCGATGCAGCTTGTCTGATGCTCGATCCCAGAAAAATGCGTCAGACCGGCGCGATTGCCATCAACTTTGGCAAATCGGGGCCGATCCTGACCCAGACGGATTCCCCGCAGACACAGGATCGATAATCAGGGTTTGCGCAACCCGATTTCATCAAGCGCCGCTTCGATACCGGTCAGCGACGGCCCGCGCGTTTCCGCCACCAGACTATCGAATCGCTGCCGCAACGCTTTCTTTTCATCGCCGCGACAATCGTTCCACGGGCGCCCCTGCAACGCCATATGCATGACGTAATACCAGATGAAATGAGGTTTTTCCCCGGCGATCAACAGCGCCCGATATGCCTCATGCGCGCCGATCCGGCGCAGCGTCGCCGCATCGGACACCCCGGCCGCGATCAACGCCCTGGCAGTCGATGGACCGATATGCTTGATTGTGACCAGATCGCTATCCATCCCGACCTTCCCAAATCCTCTGCTTTCCTGTATCAGCCCCGGAACCTCAAGGACAGCACGGCATGAGTGATCACGACACCCCCGCCCAGGCGGCCAAGAAGCTTTTCATCAAGACTTACGGCTGCCAGATGAATGTTTACGACAGTCAGCGCATGGCCGAAGCCATGGGTGCCGAAGGCTATGTTCTGACCGAAAATCAGTCCGAGGCTGATATGGTGCTGCTGAACACGTGCCATATCCGCGAAAAAGCCGCCGAGAAACTGTATTCGGACCTTGGCCGCCTGAAACCGTTAAAGGCGGAAAGACCCGATCTGAAAATCGGCGTTGCAGGTTGTGTTGCTCAGGCCGAAGGCGAGGAAATCGTGCGCCGCATGCCGGTGGTGGATCTGGTCGTAGGGCCGCAGACCTATCACCGCCTGCCCGCCATGGTGCGGGGCGAAGCGCCCAAGATCATCACCGACTTTCCCGAAGAGGATAAATTCGATCACCTGCCCCAACAGCGCGCCACGCGTCGCGCGCCGGCCGCGTTCCTGACCGTGCAGGAAGGCTGTGACAAGTTCTGCGCCTTCTGCGTGGTTCCCTATACCCGCGGGGCCGAGGTCAGTCGCCCGGTCGAACGGATCATGCGCGAGGCACGTGATCTGGTGGCCCGCGGCGTGCGCGAAATCACCCTGCTGGGCCAGAACGTGAATGGCTGGCATGGTATGGGCGAGGATGGGCGTGAATGGGGCTTTGGCCGGCTGATCCGCGCCTTGGGCGAGGCCGAGGGGCTCGAACGGATCCGCTATACGACCAGCCATCCCAATGACATGGCCGATGATCTGATCGAGGCGCATCGCGACGTGCCGCAATTGATGCCCTATCTGCATCTCCCGGTGCAATCGGGTAGCGACCGCATCCTGAAGGCGATGAACCGCAAACATACGGCGGAACAGTATCTGCGCCTGATCGATCGCATTCGCGACGCGCGCCCGGACATCATGCTGACCAGCGATTTCATTGTTGGCTTCCCCGGCGAAACCGATCAGGATCATCAGGATACGTTGCGATTGATCGAACAGGTCGACTTTGGCACCGCCTTCAGCTTCAAGTACTCGCCCCGCCCCGGCACCCCCGCCTATGAACGCGCCGAGGTCGATGGCGCGGTTGCAGACGCCCGCCTGCAGGAATTGCAGGCATTGCTGACGCGCCAGCAAAAGGCCGCCCAAGAAGGCATGGTCGGGCGCACAGTCGGTGTATTGCTGGAAAAACAGGGGCGCGAGGCCGGGCAGATGATCGGCAAATCGGATTACCTGCATTCGGTCTTTGTCGACACGACCACGGCGCAAATCGGTGATCTGCTGCAAGTTCGGATCATCGAAAGCGCGTCGAACTCTTTGCACGGCAAGATCGTTTCCGCGACCTGAACCCGGTCACAACCATTAGCACGCGCCGGAAAAGAATGCCGGTCCCCATGGAACGCGCGAACAGGAGGGGACCGGCATCTTTCACGCGGACCAGCCTGCGCGAAAGCCTGTGATCACATGGCGGCGGCATTCTGGCCGAAGCCCGGATCCGAATGGACGGCCGCCCCCATGAAACGCGCGAACAGGACAGGGAGCGGCCCTTTTCACCCCATGGAACAAGAGGTGAAGCTGGTGGATTGGCCGGACTATTCGCCCCCGCCCAACCCGTGAACATAGGCCGAGACGGCGCGAATATCAGCCTCGCTCAGCCGCGAGGCCCAGGCAGGCATCACCCCGAACGGCCCTTCGGCCACGATGCGGGTAATGCTTGCCGGGTCGTCGCCATAAAGCCAGACGGCATCGGCCAGATTCGGCGCGCCCTGCATCCGATCGCCAGTGCCGTCATCCATATGGCAGGCCGAGCAATTATCGGCATAGATCTCGGCCCCGGCGGCGGCCATGGCATCGTCATGCGGACGATCCGACAGCGACAGCACATAGTTCACCACCTGGCTTATCTGACCACGATCCAGCAAACCATCGGTTCCAAAGCGCGGCATCTCGGAATACCGGCTGTCATCATCCAGCGGATCGCGGATGCCATGCTGGATAGTGGTGTGAATGTCTTCCAAGGTTCCACCCCACAGCCAGTCATTGTCCAGCAGGTTGGGATAACCCTTTGCCCCGGCAGCGCCCGAACCGTGGCATTGCGCACACCATGTCCGGAACACCGCCCCGCCTGCATTGGTGGCATAGTTCGACAATTCGTCATCACCTGCGATCTCGGTCAACTCGACCGAGGCCAGCCTGTTGGCGACAGGAGCGTTTGCCTGATCAAATCGTTCGATCTCGGCGGCGACCTGTTTGCGCGTATTGGTTTGCAACAAGCCGCTCGTCGCACCGGTGATCAACGGAATGGCCGGATAGGCGATCACATAGCCGATCGCCCAGACAATCGTGACATAGAAGGTCCACAGCCACCAGCGCGGCATCGGATTGTCGTATTCGGTGATCCCGTCCCATTCGTGACCGGTCGAGGGAACCTCGTGCATCGCCACGCCATGACGGCCCTTGCGGCGGTGCTTGGGCGCCTCGGGCTTGTCAGGTGCGGCCCGCGGCGGGATCTCGCCCGCGATCTTGGCGGCATGTTCGCTGTCGGCGGCTTCGCGCCCCAGGCTGATCTGATCGTCCTTGCCCGGCTTTTGGTCCTTTTCGTCGGCCATCAGCGGTCCTCCTTGTGTTCCGCCTCGGCGGGACGGCTTTCATTGCGAAAGATGCTTTCGGCGGCGTCCTTTTGAAGGGCGCGCGATCCCGGCCTGAAAACGAACAGGATCACCCCCACGAAGAACAGCGTCAAAGCCAGAAGCGCCCAGCTGTCGGCCAGTTGTCTCAGGAAGCTATAGGTTTCCATCGCGACCTCCTCAGCGGTTGTCATCCGGCTCGAAGGTCGAGAAATCGACCATCGTGCCAAGCACCTGAAGATAGGCGATCAGCGCGTCCATCTCGGTCAGTTGCGGCTGCCGGTCGAAATTGCGTTGCTGCGCCCCCGGATAACGTTCTTCCAGACCCGAGGCATCGGCATCGGGATTTGCCTGTGCCCGGAAATCCGAAACCGCATTGGCGATCATCTCTTCGTCATAGGGCACGCCGACCAGGGCATCGGTTTTCAACCGCTGCTCGATATGATCGGGATAGATGACGCGATCGCGCAGGAAGGCATATTTCGGCATGATCGATTCCGGCACGACCGACTGGGGATCGACCAGGTGGTCGATATGCCATTCATCCGAATAGCGTCCCCCGACCCGCGCCAGATCCGGCCCGGTACGCTTGGACCCCCACTGGAAAGGGTGATCATACATCGATTCCGCTGCCAGGCTGTAATGACCGTAACGCTCGACCTCGTCGCGCATCGGGCGGATCATCTGGCTGTGACAAACATAACAACCCTCGCGGACATAGACGTCACGCCCCTTGAGTTCGAGCGGCGTATAGGGCCGCACGCCCTCGACCTTTTCGATGGTGTTCTGCAGATAGAACAGCGGCACGATCTCGACGATGCCGCCGATGGTGACGACAAGAAACGAGAACACCAGCAGAAGCGATGCGTTCTTCTCGAGGATCTTGTGCTTGGACAGAATTGACATGTTCGGATCCCCTTATTCGGCCGGCACGGCGATGGCCGTGACATGCGCCTTTGGCTGACGCGCGACGGTTGCCCAAAGGTTCCATGCCATGATGATGCCACCGGTCAGATACAGCACACCACCCAGTGCACGTACGACGTTCATGGCGAACTTGGCCTGAACGGTGTCGGCAAAGGCGTTGACCAGGAAGCCCTGACTGTCGACCTCGCGCCACATCAGCCCTTCCATGATGCCCGACACCCACATCGACGCCGCGTAAAGAACCAGTCCGATCGTCGCCAGCCAGAAATGCCAGCTGACCAGGTTCAGGCTGTACAGCTTTTCACGACCCCAAAGACGCGGCACCAGATAGTACAATGCACCAAAGGTGATCATGCCGTTCCAGCCAAGCGCACCGGAATGCACGTGACCAATGGTCCAGTCGGTGTAATGCGACAGGCTGTTCACGGCCTTGATCGACATCATCGGCCCTTCAAATGTCGCCATGCCGTAAAAGCCCACGGCCACCACCATCATGCGGATGATCGGGTCGGTGCGCAGCTTGTCCCAGGCACCGGAAAGGGTCATCAGACCGTTGATCATGCCGCCCCAGCTGGGCATCCACAGCATGATCGAGAACACCATTCCCAGCGTCGCAGCCCATTCAGGCAAAGCGGTGTAATGCAGGTGGTGCGGACCCGCCCAGATATACAGGAAGATCAGTGCCCAGAAATGGATGATCGACAGCTTGTAGCTATAGACCGGTCGCTCGGCCTGTTTCGGGATGAAGTAATACATCATCCCCAGAAACCCTGCGGTCAGGAAAAAGCCCACGGCGTTATGGCCATACCACCACTGCACCATCGCGTCCTGCACACCCGAGAATACCTGCACGGATTTGCTGCCGAAGATGCTGACCGGAATCGACAGGTTGTTGACGACATGCAGCATCGCGATGGTCACGATGAAGGACAGATAGAACCAGTTCGCGACATAGATATGGGGTTCCTTGCGCTTGACGACGGTGCCAAGGAACACGGCCAGATAGGCCAGCCAGACGATCGTCAGCCACCAGTCGACATACCATTCCGGCTCGGCATATTCCTTGGATTGGGTTGCCCCGGCGATATAGCCGGTCGCCGCCAGCACGATGAACAGCTGATAACCCCAGAACACGAACCAGGCCGTGTTTCCGCCCCAAAGCCGCGCCGCCGAGGTCCGCTGCACGACATAGAAAGACGTGGCGATCAACGCGTTGCCGCCAAACGCAAAAATGACCGCGCTGGTATGCAGCGGCCGCAGCTTGCCGAAATTGGTATAGCCGTTGAACAGATCGCTGAAATTCAGGGCCGGAAAGGCAAGCTGAAAGGCGATGACCACGCCGACCAGAAATCCGACCACACCCCAGAATGTGGTCGCGATCACCCCGGCGCGCACCACGTCATCCATGTATTCGTTCGGATTTGGCTTCTTCACCGGCTCGTCTATCTGGCGAAGCACCCAGATGAACATGCCGGCTGCCACAACCATGATGATCAGCGCATTGACCATATAGGCCGGATCATGCGCCAGGTTTGCTCCGATCGCTGCCGCAAAGGCGACAACCCCAAGCAGTATCAGCTTGACGTAATTCCCCATGATACTCCGCGTCCCGTTCCCATGTGTTCCGGCCCGCACGAATCACGCGTGTTGGCCCTGCTGTTCGCATTGTTCACGATTAGGACAGTTTCGGGAAACAAACCTTGATCTGGGTCAAGGTCGCGATTTGACACGGATCAAGGACGCAATCGACCAACCTGCCACAGTGGTCCCGGATAAAGGCACAGGAGAGCATGATGGCATACAAGACCATATTGACGGTGCTGACGGCACCCGAACAGATCCCGCAACTGGACGCCGCCGCGATCATGGCCACGCGCGAGGATGCCCATCTCGACGTCATGTGCATCGGTATCGATCACAGCCATGCCGGGTATTACTTTCCCGGCGCGACGCCCTATGCCTATCAGGATGTGATAGATCAGGCGATAGTTCGCGCAAAGCGTTTGGAAGAGGTCGTTCGAACCCATCTGGCCCCCTCGACAGACCTCAGATGGGCGGCCGAATCTGCCGTCGCCCAGATCGGCAGCATCTCGTCACTGGTGGGAATGCGTGCGCGGTTCTCGGATCTGACGGTGCTGGGGCGCCCCTATTGCGATGGCGCTGACGCCGATACCGAGGCCGTTGTCGAAGCCGCCCTTTTCGAAGGCAGTTGCCCGGTTCTGGTAGTGCCCGAATCCGGCCTGCCCGCCCCTGCCCCACGTCATATCATGATCGCCTGGAACCAATCCGCCGAGGCAATGACCGCCGTGCGCCGTTCACTGCCCATGCTGAAACAGGCGGAAACGGTCGAGGTCACGCTGGTCGATCCCCGGCGCAGCGGCCCGGAACGTTCCGATCCCGGAGGTGCGCTGACGCAAATGCTGGCGCGTCACGGGGTGCGCGCCGAGATCGCGGTGCTTGCCCGGATGGAACCGGCGATCAGCGATGAATTGATGCGCCGCGCGACCGAGATCGGCGCCGACATGATCGTGATGGGGGCCTATGGGCATTCACGCTTTCGCGAAGCGATCCTGGGCGGCGCGACCCGCAACATGCTGGAAAAAACCACCTTGCCGATATTGATGGCGCACTGAGCCTGACGGCTTAACCGATCCAGCCGCCATCGGCATCATCGCCCGCTTCCTGCAGCAAACGGGCGAAATCTGGCAGGGTCACATGGCGTTTGCCCGACAGTTCGACCACGCCTTCGCGTTTCAGCGCATTGATCTGACGGCTGACGGTTTCCAGCGTCAATCCAAGATAATCGGCCATCGCTTCGCGGGTCAAAGGCAATTCAATCTCGATCTGGCCATTCATCGGCACGGGACTGCCGGATGCCTGACGGCGGGCGATAATGGCGATGAAAGACGCAATCTTTTCACGCGCGGTCTTGCGCCCCAGCAGCAACATCCATTCACGCGCGGCGTCCAGTTCGTCCATGGTCATTTCGAGCAGGCGCTGCGACAGGTGCGGAATATCGCGAATCATGTCCTCGAACGGAGCGCGGCGAAAACAGCAAAGCTTGACCTTGGTCGTGGCAACCGCGTCATAGGGCACGACATCGCGTCCCGGACGGCCCATGAAATCACTGGGCAAAAGCAGCCCGACCATCTGCGTGCGCCCATCTTCAAGCCGCTGGGACAAGGATGCCACACCGGACACGACCGATGCCACAAAATCCATGCGATCGCCGCCCCAGGCAATGACCTGCCCTGGCTCGAAGCTGCGATAGAACTTGATTTTCTCAAGCGCGATCAGTTCATCGTCCACGCAATGCGAACAGACAGCGCGATGCCGGATCGGGCAGGTGTCACAGCTTTCGACCCCCGTAGGCGCCCGCCCGGGTCCAGGCATTTTGATCTGGGTCAAGGACTGCGCGCTCATCATTGATAATTGTATGGTCATGAAACAGGTTTCGCAACTACAGGATTATGGTCTGTTTGACGCGCGAGCGCCGCGTTACACCAGCTATCCGCCCGCCAATCACTTTGCCACAGATGGCATATCCGACCTTGCCCGTGACTGGATCGCCTCAATCGCGCCGGGCAGCGAGGTTTCGCTTTATGTGCATGTGCCATTCTGTCGCCGACTTTGCTGGTTTTGCGCCTGCCGCACGCAGGGAACCCAATCGCTGGATCCGGTGCGGATCTATGTTGAAACCTTGCTGGATGAATTGCGGCAATTGCGCGCACGCATGCCCGACGCCGTGCGGCTGTCGCGCCTGCATTGGGGCGGCGGCACACCGACCTTGCTGCCCCCCGACCAGATCACCCGCCTTGCCACGGCGATATTTGACGCCTTTCCGCTGACAGAACGCGGTGAGTTTTCGGTTGAGATCGACCCGACCGAAATCGACCCGGCCCGCATGTCCGCCCTGGCGGCGGCGGGCATGACCCGCGCCTCGATCGGGGTGCAGGATTTCAACCCTGACATTCAGGCCGCGATCGGGCGCCCGCAAAGCTATGAGGTCACGGCCAAAGCCGTCGAGATGATCCGGGCAGCGGGCATCAACAGCCTGAATGCCGATATCCTGTATGGCCTGCCCCATCAAAGCCGGTCGCGCATGTCCGAAACCGTTCAGAAGCTGATGGCGCTGTCGCCGGATCGGGTGGCGCTATATGGCTATGCCCATGTGCCATGGATGTCCAAAACGGCAGGTGATGATACCCGAACAACACCTGCCCGACGCCCGCAATCGCCTGGATCTGTTCGAAACCGCCCGTGATCTGTTCGTCGCGGATGGGTTCACCGAAATCGGCATCGACCACTTTGCCCGGCCCGGCGACAATCTGGCGCGCGCGCGCAATCTTGGTCAGCTGAGACGGAACTTTCAGGGCTATACCGACGATCACAGCCAGGTCCTTTTAGGGTTGGGCGCATCGTCGATTTCCCGCTTTCCGCAGGGTTACGCCCAGAACGCGCCGGCCACGGGGGCCTATACGGCACGGATCCGCGAAGGGCGCATCCCCGCAACCCGCGGCCACGCCTTCACCCGCGAAGATCGCTGGCGCGCCAGAATGATCGAATCACTGATGTGCCACTTTCACATCGACAATGGGGAAATGCTGCGCGATTTCGGGATATCCCCCAGCCAGCTGGCCCATCTTTACGCGCCACTGCGCACGCGGTTCAAGAACATGGTCAGAATCACCCCACATGCATTGCAAATCACCGCCGAAGGCCGGCCCTTGACCCGCATGATCGCACAGCATTTCGATACCTACGCCACACACCCCGATAGCCATTCCCAAGCGATCTAGGCCGCCCCCGGGGCGGCCCAACCAGGTCAGATCAATGGGCTTCGGCCCAGTTGTCGCCGCTGCCCGCGTCGACAACCAGAGGAACCGACAGCTTCACCGCCGGTTCCGCCGCCGTCTCCATCACCTGCCGGGCCGCAGAAATCAGTGCGTCCACAGCGCCTTCCTCGACCTCGAAAACCAGTTCATCATGCACCTGCAACAGCATTCGTGCCGGCAGATCGCTGATCGCGGCAGGCATGCGGATCATCGCACGCCGGATGATATCGGCCGCGGCCCCCTGAATCGGCGCGTTGATCGCCGCGCGCTTGGCCCCGCCCGCCGCCGGACCTGACTGATTGATCGCAGGCGTGTTGATCCGCCGACCGAACAATGTCCTGACAAAGCCATCCTGCTTGGCGTCGGCAACGGTCTTGTCCATATAGGCGCGGATCTCGGGGAACCGTTCGAAATAGGTATTGATGAACGCCTGTGCCTCGGCCCGCGGAATCCGCAGGTTGCGCGACAGACCAAAGCCCGAAATGCCGTAGATCACGCCGAAATTGATGGCCTTGGCCTGACGGCGGATCATCGGGTCCATCCCCTCGACCGGCACGCCGAACATCTGGCTGGCGGTCATGGCATGAATATCCACGCCCTCGCTGAAAGCCTGTTTCAACGCCGGTATATCGGCAACATGCGCCAGGATGCGCAGCTCGATCTGGCTGTAATCCAGACTGACCAGCCGGTGCCCTTCAGTGGCAACGAAAGCCTCGCGGATTCGTCGCCCTTCTTCACTGCGCACGGGAATATTCTGCAAATTCGGCTCGGTCGAAGCCAACCGCCCGGTCTGCGCCCCGGCGATGGAATAGCTGGTATGAACCCTGCCGGTTTCCGCGTTCACATAGGTCTGGAGCGCATCGGTATAGGTGGATTTCAGCTTGCTGACCTGACGCCAGTCAAGCACCCGCGCCGCCAGGTCGGTGCCCTCGGCCGCCAGATCCTCCAACACATCCGCGCTGGTGGAATAGGCGCCGGTTTTGCCCTGTTTCCCGCCCGGCAGCCCCATCTTGTCAAACAGGATCTCGCCCAGCTGCTTGGGGGAGCCGACATTGAACTTTTCGCCGGCGAATTCGTGGATTTCATCCTCGAGCTGCGCCATCTTCTGGGCAAACGCGTTCGACATGCGCTTCAACGTCTCGCCCGCGACGCGGATACCGGCCATTTCCATATCGGCCAGCACCGGCACCATCGGGCGTTCCAGCGTTTCATAGACGGTGGTGACCTTCTGCGCAGAAAGCCGGGGCGCGAAATGCTGCCAAAGCCGCAGGGTGACATCCGCATCCTCGGCAGCATAGGGCGTAGCCTTGTCGATGGCGACCTGATCAAAACTGATCTGCGACTTGCCCGAACCGATCAGTTCCTTGATCGGGATGCATTTGTGATCCAGATAGCGATCGGCCAGCTCGTCCATGCCATGATTATGGGTGCCTGCATTCAGCGCATATGACATCAACATCGTATCCGCGATCGGGGCCATGCGAACCCCCAGACGCGCGAATATCTTCCAGTCATATTTGATGTTCTGCCCGATTTTCAGGATCGCCGGATCTTCCAGCACGGGCTTCAATGCGCCCAGCACCCCGGTCAGGCCAAGCTGTCCCGGAACCAGGGCGGCAGATCCGAACAGGTCGTCCCCGCCCTCGACATGTCCCACTGGAATGTAACAGGCTTCACCCGCACGTACGCAAAGCGACACGCCGACCAGATCCGCCTGCATTTCGTCAAGCGAGGTTGTTTCGGTATCGATGGCGACGTGACCGGCGTCGCGAATGCGTCCGACCCAACGCTCCAAAGCCTCGGCATCGGTCACGCATTCATACGCAGCATGATCGAACCCCGGCATTTCCGGGGCGGCAGTCACAGCGACCGCCGACGCCGGCGCGGCCACCACCGGCGCTTCGGCGCCCAGCCGCTCGGCCACGCGCTTGGTCAGGGTGCGAAACTCCATCTGCGTCAGAAAACCCAGCAAGGCATCGGCATCCGGGTCACGCACTTCCAGGCTTTGCAGGGTGAAATCCAGCGGCGTGTTCCGGTCCAATTCGACAAGCCGTTTGGAAATACGGATCTGTTCGGCATGATCGATCAATGTCTGGCGGCGCTTGGGCTGCTTGATCTCGCCCGCGCGTTCCAGCAGCGTTTCGAGATCGCCATATTCATTGATCAACTGCGCGGCGGTCTTGATCCCGATGCCCGGCGCACCCGGCACATTGTCCACCGAATCACCGGCCAACGCCTGGACATCCACGACACGATCCGGGCCCACCCCGAATTTGGCCTGCACCTCTTCAACGCCGATCAACTTGCCCTTGATCGGGTCCAGCATGTCCACACCCTCGCCGACAAGCTGCATCAGGTCCTTGTCGCTGCTGATGATCGTCGCGGATCCCCCGGCCTCGCGTGCCCGGCAGGACAGTGCCGCGATAATGTCGTCAGCCTCATATCCTTCCAACTCGATGCAAGAGATATTGAACGCCCGCGTCGCGTCGCGCGTCAGCGGGAATTGCGGGCGCAGATCTT
This sequence comes from Paracoccus onchidii, assembly GCF_028294535.1. Taxonomy (GTDB): domain Bacteria; phylum Pseudomonadota; class Alphaproteobacteria; order Rhodobacterales; family Rhodobacteraceae; genus Paracoccus; species Paracoccus onchidii. The sequence continues at coordinate 138,912 of NZ_JAQBIE010000003.1, forward strand.
CCGGCAATTCAGGACGGTTCGCCTTGTAAAGATCATAGATCTCGTTGCGGAATGTCTTCGAGGAATGGTCGAAGATCACTGCGGCATGGGTCGGCGCGGCACTGCCATGTTCGTCCGAGACATATTTCCACAACATGTTGCAGAACCCGGCAACAGCCCCGACGGGCAACCCGTCGGACTTGCGCGTCAAGGCCGGCAGCGCATGATAGGCGCGAAAGATAAAAGCCGAGCCATCGATCAGATGCAGATGGCAACCCTTGCCAAAGGCAGGCGCGTCCGAGGTCATAAGGCGATCCTTTACGAGATGTCGCCGACCGTTCTGACAGAATCCTTCGACGGGCGCAAAGGGGCAGCAACAGTCGCGAATGTCATTCGGGTGCGTATGCGCGGGGCGCAAGCCCCAGCCTTGCCGTCCCCCTCAATGGGGGGCGTCAAGGCTTCGCCGCCCCGGGACGGAACCCGGCGGCAACGGCCTGATCAGTGATCGTCGCCCGCATGGTCGCGATCCAGAACAAAGCGTTTGTCGCAATAGCCGCAATCGACAAACCCCGTATCCGCCGAAATCGCCAGCCAGACCCGCGGATGGCCCAAACCGGCGGCGTCATCGCCGTCACAGGCGACGCGGCGGCTGGTCACGATCACTTCTTCGGGCGCGGGTCGCTTCAGCGCGTCGGCGTCCTGGCCGGTCGACAGCGGGTTTTCGGGCATCACATATTCGGTCATGTCTGGCCTTCTTGTCGCGACGTGCGTGATCTGCTCTAACCCCATTAGCGCAGCGCCGCCTGCCTTCGCAAGCTCTGCTAGGAAGACCAATGACAAATGCGATCGAAATTTCGGGCCTGCGCAAGGTCTATGCCGCCCAGGGCAACGCCCCCGCCAAAGAGGCATTGAAAGGCGTTGATTTGACCATCCCGACCGGCAGCATCTTCGGCCTTCTGGGTCCGAACGGCGCCGGGAAATCGACGATGATCAACATTCTGGCCGGGCTGGTCAATAAAACTGCGGGCAAGGTGTCGATCTGGGGTTTCGATCAGGACGTGAACCCGCGCCAGTCCCGTGCCGCCATCGGCGTGATGCCCCAGGAACTGAACATGGACCCGTTCTTCACCCCGCGCGCCAGCCTCGAAGTGCAGGCCGGCCTTTACGGAGTGTCGAAATCCGAACGCTGGACCGATGAATTGCTGGAACTGGTCGGCCTGACCGAACAGGCCAACGCCTATGCGCGCAATCTTTCGGGCGGAATGCGCCGACGCCTGCTATTGGCCAAGGCACTGGTGCACCGCCCGCATATCCTTGTGCTGGATGAACCTACGGCGGGCGTCGACATTACGCTGCGCGAGATGCTGTGGAACAATGTGCGCAAGCTCAATCAGGCCGGCATGACGATCATCCTGACCACGCATTACCTCGAAGAGGCCGAGGAAATGTGCGACGAAATCGCCATCATCAATCACGGTGAACTGATCGTCCGCCAAGGCACCCGCGACCTGCTGGCCCGCACCGACGGCAAGACCCTTGTCATCGATACGGGCGGCACGACCGAACTGCCCGACCTGCCGACAGGCGCGCGCCCCGAATGGCGCGATGACGGCAGGCTCGCCATCAGCTATCCGCCTTCCGCGATACGCGCGGATGCCTTGCTCGACGCCTTGCGGGCCGGTGGCGTGCCAATCATTGACGTGGCCACCGAACAACCGGATCTGGAAGACGTCTTTGTCGAAATGACACGCGGCCGCTAGGCCGCGCTGCTAGTCACGCAGGCTGACCATCGGTCCCATCATGCGCCCGCCCATGATATGCAGATGGAAATGCGGCACCTCTTGAACTCCATGCGGCCCGGAATTCGCGATCGCCCGGAAGCCCTCATGCCCGTCGCCCAGTGAAACACCCTCGCTGGCGCACACCTTGGCACACAGACGCATGAAGCCGACGATCTCGGCCTCGGATGCATTTGCCGAGAAATCGTCAAAGCTGACATATTGTCCTTTGGGAATCACCAGGACATGGGTCGGTGCCTTGGGCGCGATATCGCGGAACGCCAATGCGTGGTCGTTTTCGGCAACCGTATCATTGGGAATTTCGCCGCGCAGAATCTTGGCAAAGATATTCTGGTCATCATAGTCATAGGTCATGGGCGCGCTAAGTCCTTGTCAGTCGAACAGATTGGGTATCGCGGCCAGATCCTGCGCCATCTCGGGCGACAGGTCCAGAAAGCGGGCAAGTGCGGCTGCATTTCGTTCGATCGCGCGATCCGCCGCAATGGTTTCGAAATTGTCGAATTCCATGTCGCGAAGCCGCTCGGCCTCATGGTCCAGATCACCCTTGACCGCAGGCAACAACCGCTCGAACAATTCCGGCGGCGTCGTGTCATTTGCCAGGCCAATCCGGCGGGTATGGCCCCGCAGATAGGTGTCATCAAACTCGGTTTCGACAAACAGGATGCGGGTCTCGGCGCGGTCCGCGGCGAAATCGCTGATCAGGTTCAATGCTGACGGGTCCAGGCACAACACCAGATTCGTGGTTTCGAATTGCTCGAACAACAGTTTGATCAGCGCCCGGCGATGCCTTTCCCGCTTGGCCACAGTCGAGGCGATACCACCCATATCGGGCAGGGCCGCTTCCTGTTCATTGAACACGAAATCAACTGCGGGAATAGCCGTGGTTGCCCGGATGCGTTCCGACAACCGTTTGGCCACATGCCATTTTTTCGCAACGATCAGATGCACCACGCGCGACCGCCCAAGGCTGCCATCCGTTTCCCAGAAACGCGGCGCAAACCGGCGTCCGATCCGTCCGCGTCCGGTCAAAAAGTAATACAGGCGCGGCCCCTCGGCAGAAATCGGAAACTCTTGCCCCGTCTCTTGCCAGGTCATGCCCAGCTTGTGCCGCAATTCTTGCGCCTCGGCCGAGATCTTGCGCGCAAAAAGGAAGTTCTGGCGCAGCAGCAGGTCGAAATGGTCGTTATGAAAGGTGACCGGCATGCCATAATCGGTAAACAACAGAAATGTCAGTGTCCGACTGCGCAACTGCGTCTTTGGCACGACATGGGCCACAAGCGTCTGAAAGAATGTCTCGTCCGGAATCCAGGTCGTCCGGAAAAAGCGCACCAGCGCTGGCCATTCCTCGATCAGCTGCAACACCGCTTCAATGGTCTGGCGGCGAAGACACCACCATTGCGATCCGATCATGATCTGCAATCCTTCGGGCACCTGCCGCGACAGGCCCAGGCGTCGCTGCAGTTTCATGCTGGCATAGAACAAGCCCTTCTGGTTGCGCTCGTTGAACCAGTGCCGATAGATCAGACGCTCTTCCTTGATCCCGGTCTTGATCCAGTCACTGCGAAAAAAGTCAAAGCTCTCGATATAGTCGCAATCATCGGCATCCAGAAAATCATGGGTATATTCTGCCGATTTGATCGGCATGCAATCGCCTGAAAGCATGTAGAAATGAGTCGCCTGCGGAAACTGGCGCTCGGCCGCGCGCAACGCCTCTAACGTGGCGGCCACAAGCGACCATTCACCCCAACCACATTTCAGGCGCCGGCGCGCGAAAACCACCGACGGGTTTCCGGCCAGTGCCTCGCGGATCATCCGAAAATCCTCGGTCGGAGCACTCTTGTCATAGTGGATCGAAACGAAATCGCCCGAAGCGGTCAGACGCCGTGCCTGATCGATAACCCCCTGCGGGTCCTTGTGGGTCAGCAGGATAAAGGCGATGCGTGCCATGACGGATCATTTTTCCTGTCAAATCGTATCGGTTATTCGGAAGGCGTTGATAATCCTTCCATCATTTGCTTTCTGTCTCTAACCATTTTCAGCGCGTGAACAAGGCGCGCGAACCGCACCGACCGCCGAACCGGGGCTTTACGCGCAAAGGAGTATTGCAATCATGGGATTTCCCGGCGTCTGGATGACAGAAAGCGAAAGCATGATCTATCGCGTGGTGCCCAAATGCGCCTGCTCGACCATCGGTCAGATCATGTATTATTCGGATCATGGTCGGTTCTTCGACGGAGACATCCACGATTCGACCGCCGGCCTTCACAAATGGTCCCAAGACGAAAGCCAACCGCTGATCCAGCGTGCCGTGCGCAATCATGCGGCGCTGACCTATACCTGCGTGCGCAATCCATATAACCGCATCCTGTCATCTTTCTTTGACAAGATCGCAGGCATCCAGCGCAATGGGCGGCGCTATCGCGGCAATCTGGTGCCACAGCTGATCCAACGCTATGGGATCGATGTCGGCAGCCCCGAGAACAATTTTGAATTCGACCAGATCGCCAGCTTTCGCAGGTTCCTGCTGTTCGCACGTGACACGATCCGCTTTCGCCGCCCGATGGAGCCCGATATTCACTGGTCCGCCATGTCGGGTCATATATCGACCTTTATCGTGAATGGTGGTCGCTACGACCAGATCTTCTTTACCGAAAAGTTCAACGCGGGCATGCAGGCCGTTCTGGACGCCAGCGAAACACCGGTGCAGGTCGATCTGGACACGGTGCCCCGGTTCAACGAATCCGAGGGCCACGGTCCCAAACGCGCGCATAAGGTCAGCGAATATTTCGACGATCTGTCGCGGCACCTGATCTGGGAAATCTACAAGAACGATTTCCAGCTGTTCCGTTACGACTTTGACAATCCGGACAACAAGCTGCCCATTTCGGACATAGATCTGGACGAAGTTCACGCCAAGCTGGGTCGCTAGACAGAAGAAAGGCGCAGCCGTTTGGCCGCGCCTGTTCCGGCCATGGGTCAGGCCGTCATTCCAGGTGGCTTTCCATGAACCACAGATCCTTGTCCGCAACGCGCGATGCAGCGGTGAAGATGTCGGCGGTATCCGCATCTCCGGCGTCGTCGGTGGCGTCGATCGCCGCCCGCAGATTTGCGCCGTGATCGCGCAGGCGGGCGCAGATGGCGGTCAGGTGATCGGCCACCTTGGTCAGATCGGTCGGATATTCATCCAGTGTTGCATTCTTCGCGACGAGTTCGGCGGTCCCCAGCGCCACGCCGTCCAGAATTTGCACTCGTTCCGCCATCACGTCGATCTGTTCCTGCAGATTTGCATAGACCGTATCGAACAGCTCGTGCACGGCGATGAAATTCGGACCCTTGACGTTCCAATGCGCCTGTTTGATCGCCAATCCCAACGCCAGACTGTCGGCCAGACGGGCATTCAGTTCCGAGATAGCGGTTTTCCGGGCGTTGTCGCTTAGACCTTTGACATTCACAGCCATTGTCAGCTCCTTGTTATTCATCCGCCCAGACAACCCACCCGCCGCGATCGGGTTCCGTGCTTGGCGATGCATCCCCCGAAAAGAAAAACGGCGCTTTCCCAAACAGGAAAGCGCCGTTTCTTAAAAGCTGTCGATCAGACCGTCGAAACAGTTCAGACCGCGCCTTTGATGAAGTTTACCGCATCACCCACGGTCTGGATAGTTTCGGCAGCATCGTCAGGGATTTCGATCCCGAACTCTTCTTCGAAAGCCATGACCAGCTCGACGGTGTCGAGGCTGTCTGCGCCCAGATCATCGATGAACGAAGCGGATTCAACCACTTTGTCCTCGTCGACGCCCAGATGCTCGACAACGATCTTCTTTACGCGATCAGCGATATCGCTCATGTCACATCCTCATTCTCACGGGCATCCGCCCAAGTTTTGCGCGGGCACATTGCCCGGTTCAGCACAGGGCGGTTCCCCTGCAGCTAAGGGCGGGGATATAGCACCCTAGAACCCTCTTGCAACCTGTTTTCAACGGATTCTCGCGCCGCGCTGCAGCGCGGCACATTCCGTCTAGACCATCGACATACCGCCATTGACGTGCAAAGTGGCCCCTGTCACGTAACCTGCCGCCGGACTTGCCAGATATGTGACCGCCGCCGCAATATCATCGGGGGCGCCCATGGCACCTGCGGGGATCTGGGTCAGAATCTTGCCCTTCTGCTCGTCGTTCAGCTTGTCGGTCATGGCCGTCGCGATAAAGCCCGGCGCAACACAGTTGACGGTGATACCCCGGCTTGCAACCTCATAGGCCAGCGATTTCGACATGCCGACCAGGCCCGCCTTGGCAGCCGCGTAATTGCCCTGCCCCGGGTTGCCGGTCGTTCCCACCACCGACGTGATATTGACGATCCGCCCCCAGCGGGCCTTCATCATGCCGCGCAAAACCCCGCGTGACAGGCGGAAAACGCTGGTCAGGTTCACATCCAGAACCTGTTGCCATTCATCGTCCGACATTCGCATGAACAGGTTGTCGCGCGTGATACCTGCGTTGTTGACCAGCACATCCACGGATCCCATCGCCTCTGCCGCCGCCTTGGGCAATGCTGCCACGGCATCGGCGTCGGACAGATTCGCGGGAACCACATGGGCGCGTTCACCCAATTCAGCCGCAAGTTCCTGCAACGGTGCTTCGCGCGTGCCCGACAGCGCGACCGAGGCCCCGGCCGCATGCAATGCCTTGGCGATCGCGCCGCCGATACCGCCCGAAGCACCGGTAACCAGTGCATTCTTACCCGTCAGATCAAACATGTCTGCCTCTTTGGTTGTGTCATGACTTTCAGGTCCGGTTCAGCCCTTCAGCGCAGCAATATCTGACGGAGTGCCGATATTGCGCAACTGTGCGTCCCTGGCGATTCGCTTGATCATGCCCGACAATGCCTTGCCAGAGCCGATTTCCCAGAATTCGGTCACGCCAGCTTCGATCAGCTTGGCCATCGATTCGCGCCAACGGACGGTTCCCGTCACCTGTTCGACCAACAGCCGGCGGATCGCACCCGGCTCGATCACGGCTTCGGCACGAACATTGGCGATCAGTGGAACCGCGGGGGGCTGAATATCGACACCCGCCAGGGCATCGGCCATCACCGCCGCCGCGGGTTGCATCAGCACCGAGTGGAACGGCGCAGATACCGGCAGCATCAATGCCCGCTTCGCACCGGCCTCTTTCATGGCGGCGGCAGCACGTTCGACGGCATCCTTATGCCCCGAAATCACCACCTGAGACGGATCATTGTCATTGGCGGCCTGAACAACCTCGTCGCCGGCCAGATCACGCGCAATTCGGTCCACCGTTTCGAATTCCAGCCCAAGGATTGCCGCCATCGCGCCCTGCCCGACAGGCACGGCTTCTTGCATTGCCTGCCCGCGCAGACGCAACAGCCGCGCAGTATCTTCCAGGGTTAGTGCCCCTGCAGCACAAAGTGCCGAATATTCGCCAAGCGAATGACCCGCGACATAGCTGGCGTCGTGGATCCCGATGCCCTCGGCTTCCAGCGCACGGAACGCGGCCATCGACGCAGCCATCAACGCGGGCTGGGCATTCTGGGTCAGCGTCAATGTCTCGATATCGCCGTTCCAGATCAGATCCGACAGCTTTTCGCCCAATGCGTCATCGACCTGATCGAAAACATCGCGCGCAGCCGGATAGGCCTCGGCCAATTCGCGCCCCATGCCAATGGTTTGCGCCCCCTGTCCCGGAAAGACGAATGCCCGCATCGCGGCCCCCTGTTCTGGTTTCCCTTGTCCCAGCCCTTACCCTGCAGGGGCCTGCGCCGCAACTGAACCCGTTCCCGGGCCACGAAAAAGGGGCCACAAAGGCCCCTTTTCCACGTTCAACGATACCTGTCAGCCTTAGCCGACCAGTTCCAGGCCCGAAAAGAAGAACGCGATTTCCTGTGCGGCCGTTTCCGGTGCGTCCGAACCATGAACCGTGTTTTCGCCGACCGACAGGGCGAATTCCTTGCGGATGGTGCCCTCGGCTGCGTCCGCCGGGTTGGTTGCGCCCATCACTTCGCGGTTCTTGGCGATCGCGCCTTCACCTTCCAGAACCTGCACCACGACCGGCTCGGAGGCCATGAATTCCACCAGTTCACCATAGAAGGGACGCTCTTTGTGGACTTCGTAGAATTTGCCGGCTTGCTCGGACGACAGCTTGATGCGCTTTTGTGCGACGATGCGCAGGCCGGCATCCTCGAACTTGGCGTTGATCTTGCCGGTCAGGTTGCGCTTGGTGGCGTCGGGCTTGATGATCGAAAGGGTACGTTCGGTGGCCATGGCTTTACCTTGTCTGACTGCGGCGGGGCAGGCCCGCCAGTTCTGAAATCCGCGTCCCGTTAGCAGGCTTGCCCGCTGGCAGCAAGAACAAGCACCCGCCCCGGGGTCGATTGCACGCAAAGAGACACTGTTGCGTCACGCCTGCCGTGATAGCACAGTCCCAAGGAACAGACGCGACAGCCAGAGAACCGGCACAGGGGCAGAACATGGCCGAAAACTCATCGACAGATCAGAACGAGACAGTGGTGCATTTCAGCCTGTCAAAGAAATATGGCGTGCCCTTTGCCACCATCCTGACCGTGTTTGGCCTGGGCCTGCTGGTCGCGGCCATATGGACATGGTCCTCCGTGTTGCTGCTGGGCTTCGCCGCGGTTCTGGTGGCAATCGCGCTGCGCACGACCGCCGCAATGCTGCATCGACATCTGGGCGTGCCGTTGAAGATGGCCATCCTGCTGACCGCCATCATCGTATCGGCGCTGCTGATCGCGATCCTGGGGGCGATCGGGCCGGCCATTTCCAAGCAATTCAGCCAGCTACTCGCAAGCCTGCCTTCGGCATGGAAGCAGGTGAATGACTGGCTGGACATGAGCAGCGTGGGCCAGTTCATCGAACGCAGGATCGAAACCAATAGCGGCAACGGGGGTGGCAATTCCGGCGGCACCAGCATCCCGTCGATCTTCGGCTATCTGACGGGAACCATTACGACCGTGTTTGGCGGTCTGGCGAATGTGGTCCTGATGCTGACCATGGCGATCTTTCTGGCACTGGACGCCCCCGTCTATTCAGGTGGTTTTCTGCGCCTGGTGCCACTGTCATATCGCGACCGCGCAACCGAGATCCTGCACGAATGCGGCACGGCGCTGGCGCGCTGGATGGGCGGGCAGCTGCTGGACATGGTGATCGTGGCTCTGCTGACGGGGCTGGGGCTTTGGTTGCTGGGCGTGCCCTTGGCAATGGTGTTGGGTCTGATCGCAGGGCTGACGAACATCATTCCGGTGGTCGGCCCGTTCATGTCCGGCGTTCCGGCCGTGATGTTCGCCCTGACCCAGGGTGTCGATCAGGCGGTTTCGGTCGCATTGCTGTTCATCGCGATCCAACAGATCGAGGGCAACATCCTGATGCCGATGATTCAGCAATATGCCGCCAACCTGCCACCAGTGCTGACCATCCTGGCGATCGTGGCCTTTGGCGGGTTGTTCGGACTGTTTGGCGTCATTCTGGCCACACCGCTGTTGCTGGTTTCGATCATTCTGGTTCAGCGCCTGTATGTCGAGGACGTGCTTGGCGATTTTCAAGGCGGCGGAGACGCCTGATCATGAACCTGGATGCAATTCTGACATTGATCTTTCGTAAATTCGACACAAGATAACGTTAATGTCCGCCACGTGACAGCAGAGGGGTTGCCGCCATGCAGCCATTCATCAGGGGGCGCTATCAGGCGCGACTGGCCAGGACGGACCATGAAATCCTTGCCGCGCAGCGGTTGCGCTGGCTGTGTTTTGTGGCCCGCAATGATGTGTCCGACGACGGCACGCAGATCGATTGCGACGATCTCGATTCCCATTGTCGGCACATGTTGATCGAAGAGGTCGAAACCGGCCGACTGATCTGTTGCTTTCGTTTCCTGCCACTTGCGGGCGGATCCGAGATCGCGCGCAGCTACTCGGCCCAGTTCTACAACCTTGCCGCGCTCGAAAGCTTTGATGGTCCGATGGTCGAGATGGGGCGCTTCTGTATCCATCCCGAAATTCGCGACCCCGACATCATCCGCACGGCATGGGCGGCCATGACACGCTTCGTTGACGAAGCCGGGATCGAAATGCTGTTCGGCTGTTCCAGCTTTGTTGGCACCGAACCCGAAGATCATGCCGACGCCTTCGCCATGCTCAAGGAACGCCATCTGGCCCCGCGCCGCTGGCTGCCACGGGTCAAGGCGCCCAAGGTGTTCCGCTTTGCCCGCGCTCTGCGCCTGCGCAAGCCCGATCCGAAACGCGCCATGGCCGCGATGCCGCCCCTGCTGCGCAGCTATCTGGCGATGGGCGGCTGGGTCAGCGATCACGCCGTGGTCGATCCGGCCTTACGCACCATGCATGTCTTTACCGGGGTCGAGATCCGCGCGATTCCCCCCGGACGCCGCCGCCTGATGCGGGCAGTGGCTGGCTGACGAAACCTGATTTTCGGATTCCGCTCATTTATTCAGCAGCCAGCCCCGGAAAGGGGCAGATGTTGCAGCTTTGCTTGTCTGACACGCAGTTTAGGGCGCGCCAATCGTTGACCCGGCCCATGCGGACGCGCCCTCTGCCCATATGTTCGACAGCGATGCCCTCGATCCAGTCATGCAACGCAGCCGCGGCAATGCCTCCGTGGTCATGGGGTCGCATGGCCTGATCGACCTGTCGCAGCGCGGCTCGGCCAAGGCGATGCTGCCGCGCATGACGGCGGGCCTGCCCGAAATCGTGTTCCTGAATACCTCGGGGGGGCTGGCATCAGGCGACAGGCTGGCCTTCGCGGTCGAGTTGCGCCCCGGCACGCGCGCCCTTGCGACGACCCAGACGGCGGAACGCGCCTATCGCGCGACAGACGATCCCGCACAGGCGCAGGTGACCCTGACCGTGGGCGCGGGCGGCTGGCTGGACTGGCTGCCGCAGGAAACCATCCTGTTTCACGGATCGAAGCTGGACCGTCACACGCGGATCGACCTTTCGGGTGATGCGGGCTGCATGCTGCTGGAAACCGTGGTTCTTGGCCGGATCGCCATGGACGAGGTTCCGACCCGCCTGCATCTGCGCGACCGCCGCGAGGTCTGGCGCGACGGTCGCATCCTGCATCACGACGCGCTGGCGCTGGACGATGCCACCCTGCCGCGCCTGACCGGGCCCGCGCTGACCGGCACCGCCCGCGCGCTGGCGACGCTGGCCGTGATCGCGCCCCATGCGCCCGATCTTCTGACCCGTGCGCGCGACGTGCTGGACGAACCCGGCGTGACGGGCGCGGCCAGCGCCCCGCCCGGACGCCTGGTCATCCGCCTTCTGGCGCAGGGCGACTGGCCCCTGCGGCGGCAGGTGAACCGCCTTCTGGGGGCGCTGCGCCCCGATCCCCTTCCCCGTATCTGGCAGGTCTGACATGAATCTTTCCCCCCGCGAGCGTGAAAAGCTGCTGGTCTCGGTCGCCGCGATGGTCGCCCGCAACCGCCTGTCGCGCGGCGTCAAGCTGAACCACCCCGAGGCCATCGCCCTGATCACCGATTTCGTGGTCGAGGGCGCGCGCGACGGCCGCACCGTGGCCGACCTGATGCAGGCCGGTGCCCATGTGATCACCGCAGGCCAATGCATGCCCGGCGTCCCCGAAATGATTGAATCCGTGCAGGTCGAAGCGACCTTTCCCGACGGCACCAAGCTGGTCACCGTCCATCACCCCATCCGTCACGAGGCCTGAATGAAAAAGCTTTCCATTACTGCCGCAATTCTGCCGACCCTCGCCTCGGCCCATGTCGGCGATCACAGCCATGTCGGCCCCGATCACCTGCTGACGCAGCCCGACCATCTGGGCGTGATCGGCGTTGTGGTCGTCGTAGCTCTGGGTGCGTGGCTGTGGATCCGGAGCCGGTCATGATCCCGGGCGAGGTCCTGCCCGCCGAGGGTTCCATCACCCTGAACGAGGGGCGGGACGAGATCGCGCTGATGGTCGCCAATACCGGCGACCGTCCCATCCAGGTCGGCAGCCACTACCACTTTGCCGAGACCAATCCCGGCCTGCGCTTCGACCGCGATGCCGCGCGCGGCATGCGCCTGTCGATCCCGGCGGGCACCGCCGTCCGCTTCGAGCCCGGCCAGTCGCGGGAAATCCGCCTGATCCCCCTTGCCGGCGCGCGCGTCGTGCAGGGTTTCCGCCAAGACATCATGGGGGCGCTGTAACCATGGCCCAGACCTTGTCCCGTGCCGATTACGCGGCGCTTTACGGCCCGACCAAGGGTGACCGCATCCGGCTGGCCGATACCGAACTGCTGATCGAGGTCGAACGCGACCTGACCATCCCCGGCGAAGAGGTCAAGTTCGGCGGCGGCAAGGTCGTGCGCGACGGCATGGGCCAGTCGCAGGTCACCCGCGAGGGCGGCGCGATGGACACGGTCATCACCGGGGTCGTCGTCTTCGACCACCAAGGCATCGTGAAGGCCGATGTCGGCCTGAAGGACGGGCGCATCGCGGGCATCGGCAAGGCGGGCAACCCCGACACCCAGCCCGGCGTGACCCTGATCATCGGTCCCGGCACGGAAATCATCGCGGGCGAGGGACGCATCCTGACGCCCGGCGGCTTCGACTGCCATATCCACTTCATCTGCCCCCAGCAGGTCGATCACGCGATCCATTCGGGCGTCACGACCATGCTGGGCGGCGGCACCGGCCCCGCGCATGGCACGCTGGCCACGACCTGCACCCCCGGCCCCTGGCACATCGCCCGCATGATCGAGGCCGTGGCCGACCTGCCCGTGAACATCGGCATCGCGGGCAAGGGCAACGCATCTGTCCCCGCACCGCTGGAGGAACAGATCCGCGCGGGCGCCTGCGCGATGAAGCTGCACGAGGATTGGGGCACCACGCCCGCCGCGATCGACAACTGCCTGACCGTCGCCGACCGAATGGACGTGCAGGTGATGATCCATACCGACACGCTGAACGAATCCGGTTTTGTCGAGGATACGATGGCCGCGATCGGCGGGCGCACGATCCACGCCTATCACACCGAGGGCGCGGGCGGCGGGCACGCCCCCGACATCATCCGCATGGTCGGCATGTCGAACGTGCTGCCGTCGTCCACCAACCCGACGCGGCCCTATACCGGCAACACGATCGAGGAACATCTGGACATGCTGATGGTGTGCCACCATCTGGATCGTCGCGTTCCCGAAGACGTCGCCTTCGCCGAATCGCGCATCCGCCGCGAGACCATCGCCGCCGAGGATATCCTGCACGATCTGGGCGCCTTCAGCGTGATCTCGTCCGACAGCCAGGCCATGGGCCGCGTGGGCGAGGTCATCATCCGCACCTGGCAGACCGCCGACAAGATGCGCCGTCAGCGCGGACGGCTGGAGGACGAGCAGGGCCATAACGACAACCTGCGCGCCCGCCGCTATATCGCGAAATACACGATCAACCCGGCCATCGCGCATGGCGTCTCGCGTCATATCGGCAGCATCGAGGACGGCAAGCGCGCCGATCTGGTCCTGTGGTCCCCCGCCTTCTTCGGCGTCAAGCCCGAGATGGTCTTGGTCGGCGGCCAAATCGCCGTCGCGCAGATGGGCGATCCCAACGGCTCGATCCCTGTGCAGCCGGTCTTCAGCCGCCCGATGTGGGGGCATACGGGCCGCGCCTCGTCGATCTTCGTCAGCCAGGCGGGGCTGGAGGCTGGCGCGGGCGACGGGCTGTCGAAATCGCTGATCGCGGTCGAGAATACGCGTGGCATCGGCAAGGCCGACATGGCGCTGAACGACCGGATGCCTCAGATCGAGGTCGATCCCGAAACCTACGAGGTCCGCGCCGACGGTCAGCTTCTGACCTGCGAACCCGCGACCGAGCTGCCGATGGCGCAGCGCTATTTCCTGTTCTGAGGTTCGCCATGACCCTTCACTGCCACCGCATCATCCGTAACGCCCAAGGCCCCTTCGCCGCGGAAATCGCGCTGGATTACGAATCCCGCCTGCTGCGCCGCAAGCGTCTGACCAGCGCGGCGGGCGATTTCATGCTGGACCTGCCCGAGGTCGTCAGCGTCGAGGATGGCGATGCCTTCGCCCTGTCCGACGGGCGGCTGGTCGTCATGCGTGCGGCCCCTGAACCCGTGCTGGTCGTCACCGGCGATCTGGCGCGGCTGGCGTGGCATATCGGCAACCGCCACACCCCTTGCCGGATCGAGGCCGACCGTCTGATCATCCGTCAGGACCACGTGCTGGAAGCGATGCTGCGCCAGCTGGGCGCGGCGGTCGAACGCGCCGATCTGCCCTTCAGTCCCGAAGGCGGCGCCTATGGCCATGGTCGCACCTTCGGACATGATCACGGCCATTCGCATGACCACGGACATGGGCACGGGCACGACCATGACCACCATCACGAACACGCCTGAGGCCGCCCGCCTGCGGCTGGCGCAATACCTGTCGCCCGCCTTCCCGGTGGGCGGTTTCGCATGGTCGCAGGGGCTGGAATACGCGATGGATCAGGGCATCGCGACGCGCGCGACCCTGCCCGCATGGCTGGCCGACTGGCTGGATCACGGTGCGGGCTGGACCGATGCCGTGCTGGTCGCGCTGGCCCTGCGCGATGCCGGTCCCGAACCGGACGACCTGGCCCGCGCAGCCTGCCCGTCCTCTCAGCGCCTGACCGAGACGGTGGAACAAGGCACGGCCTTTGCCGCCAATATCGCCGCGCTGACGGGTGGCGATGCGGCCCCCGCCGCCCTGCCCGCCACCCTGCCCGTCGCCTTCGGTCGCGCCTGCGCCGACATGCCCCTGCCCGCGCCCGAGATCATCGCGGTCTTCCTGCAGGCGCAGGCCGCCGCCCTGATCAGCGCCGCCGTGCGGTTCCTTCCGCTTGGCCCCATGCAGGGGCAGGCGATGCTGACCGGCCTGCAACCCGCGATCCTTGCCTGCGCCGACCGTGCCGCCACCGCGACGCGCGACGACCTGCACAGCGCCGCATGGGGGGCCGACATCGCCGCCATGCGCCACGAAACCATGACCACGAGGATCTTCCGATCATGAGCTCGAACGCTACCCCGAACCACGGTCCCCTGCGCGTCGGCATCGGCGGCCCCGTCGGCGCGGGCAAGACCACCCTGACCGAACAGCTGGCCCGCGCCCTTGCGCCCCGCCTGTCGATGGCGGTCGTGACCAACGACATCTATACCCGCGAGGATGCCGAGGCCCTGATGCGCGCGCAGGTCCTGCCCGCCGACCGCATCCGGGGCGTGGAAACCGGCGGCTGTCCGCATACGGCCATCCGCGAGGATGCCAGCATCAACCTGGCCGCCATCGCCGATCTGAACGCGACCATTCCCGACCTGGAATTGGTGCTGATCGAATCGGGCGGCGACAATCTGGCCGCGACCTTCAGCCCCGAACTGGCCGATCTGACGATCTATGTCATCGACACGGCCGCCGGGCAGGACATCCCGCGCAAGCGGGGGCCGGGGCTGGCGCGGTCCGACCTTCTGGTGGTGAACAAGACCGATCTGGCCCCGCATGTCGGCGTGGATGCCGCGCTGCTGGAAAAAGATGCGCGCGCCTCGCGCGGTGCGCGTCCGGTGATCATGGCCGCGTTGCGCCACGGCACCGGCGTCGATCAGATCGTCGATTTTCTGATCCGCGAAGGCGGGCTGGCCCCGCAGGCGGCCTGAAACTGCCCGCGCGGCAGGCAGTGGCGTCCCTGCCTGCCCAGCATCGCGCCACTACTGAAGGACGCCGTGCGAAACCTGCCCGAATCCTGTTCAGCATCACCATTTCGTCATTTTCTGCATCTGCGAAGGCAACGACCTTCCCGAAAATCACAACAGGGACCCCGGCCAATGCGCCGTGCGGAAAGGGTGATGAAGATGACCAGATTCACGAAGATTCTGATGATGACCAGCGCCATGGCCATGGCCGGCGCGGCCCATGCGCAGGACGGCGAACCGATCAAGATCGGCGTCCTGCATTCGCTGTCGGGCACGATGGCGATTTCGGAAACGACGCTGAAGGACACCGTCCTGATGATGGTGGAACAGCAGAACGCCAAGGGCGGCGTGCTTGGCCGCCCGCTGGAAGCCGTGGTTGTCGATCCTGCATCCGACTGGCCGCTGTTTGCCGAAAAGGCGCGCGAACTGCTGACCGTCAGCGAGGTTGACGCGATCTTCGGCTGCTGGACCAGTGTCAGCCGCAAGTCCGTGCTGCCGGTGATCGAGGAACTGAACGGCCTGCTGTTCTATCCCGTGCAATACGAGGGCGAGGAATCCTCGAAGAACGTGATCTATACCGGTGCCGCCCCGAACCAGCAGGCGATCCCGGCGGTCGATTACATGGCCGAGGAACTGGGCGTCGAGAAATGGGCGCTGCTGGGCACCGACTATGTCTATCCGCGCACCACGAACAACATTCTGGAAAGCTATCTGAAGGAAAACGGGCTGGCCGAGGACGAGATCTTCGTCAACTACACCCCCTTCGGCCATTCCGACTGGTCCAAGATCGTCGCCGATGTCGTGGCGCTTGGCGCCGATGGCAAGAAGGTCGGCGTCGTCTCGACCATCAATGGCGATGCCAATGTCGGTTTCTACAAGGAACTGGCGGCGGCGGGCGTCAGCGCCGATGACATCCCGGTCATGGCCTTCTCGGTCGGGGAAGAGGAACTGTCCGGTCTGGATACCGCGAACCTTGTCGGCCACCTGGCGGCATGGAACTATTTCCAGACGGCCGAGTCGGATGAAAACACCGCCTTCATCGAGAAATGGCAGAAGTTCACCGATGAAAGCCGCGTGACCAACGACCCGATGGAGGCGACGATGATCGGCTTCAACGCATGGGTCGCGGCGGTCGAAAAGGCCGGCACCACCGATGTCGATCCGGTTCTGGACGCCATCGTCGGTGTCGAGGTGCCCAACCTGACCGGCGGCACCGCACAGGTCCTGCCCAACCACCACCTGACCAAGCCCGTGTTGATCGGTGAAATCCGCGAGGACGGCCAGTTCGACATCGTCAGCCAGACCGAACCGGTGCCCGGTGACGCATGGACCGATTTCCTGCCCGAATCCGCCGTTCTGGACGCCGACTGGCCGGGCAAGGACTGCGGCATGTACAACACCGAAACCGAAAGCTGCGTGCAGGTTCAGTCGAATTACTGATCCCGCGCGACCCGAAGGGGCGGCCACGCCCCTTCGCCTTTTCCCTGTTGGAAAGACGCTGATGTGACCCATGCGACCCGCCCGCTGATTGCGGCCCTTGTGGCCTTCCTTCTGCTGATCCCGGCCCTGCCCGCCCGTGCCAATGACGCGCTGCGGGCCGTTGTGGCGCAGAACATGGATCAGATCGAAAAGCCGTCGCGGCGGACGGTCGGCCCGCTGATCGACCAGATCGCCGCGACCGGGGCCGAAGGTGTGGCCCTGCTGGGCGCCTGGGCGGATCGGCGGCTGGGCCTGTCCACGGATGGGCGCGTGCTGATCGTGGATGGCGACAACGTGACGGATGCCGTCACCGGTGCGCCGGTGCCCGGTGCCGACCCCAAGATGCTGCGCCCCAATTCCGGCGTGCGCGGGGTGATCGAATCGGCGCTGGTCGCCAGCCAGATTTCCGACCCCGACCCCGCCATTCGCAGCGCCGCACTGGACAGCATCGCCCGGTCGGGGACGGCGGATCATCTGGCCGCACTGACCGCCACAGCGGCCGATCCGGACCCGACCCTGCAGGCGCGGCGCGACCGGCTGCGGACCCTGCTGACGATCCAGCATGACGACGATTCCGCCACCCGGATCGCGGCCATCGAATCGCTTGGCGGGGATGTCGGGCTTGATTTTCGCGCGGTGCTGAACCCGCTGCTGAGCATGCGTCAGATCGCCGCGACCGCCCCGCCCGAAGGCGCGAATATCGCGCGTGAACTGTCCCCCGGCGACGACGCGCTGTCCCGCGACGCGGCCTATGATCTGCTGAAGGCGCAGGGCATCGCCCAGCCGCGCCTGACCGCGGACGCGCAACGCGATGCGCTTGCCGCGCATATCGCGGATGGCACGGTCGGCGGCATTCCGGTCGCCGATCTGTCCGACCCCGCCGCCCGCGACAGCGCCTACAAGGCGCTGGAGGCTGCCGGTCAGGTCACCCCCGCCGCGACCGAGGCCGAGGCGCAGGCCGCCATCGACGCCCATCGCTTCTACGAGGTTTATGCCGAACCGGACAGCGCCGTCACCGATGCCGCCACCGCCGCCCAACGCAGCGCGCAGACGCGCCTGCTGGCGATGCGGGGCGTCGATCTGGGACTGGACGCGCTGTCGCTGGCCTCGATCTATTTCCTGGCGGCGATCGGGCTGGCGATCACCTTTGGCGTGATGGGTGTGATCAACATGGCCCATGGCGAATTCATCATGATGGGTGCCTATACCGGCTATGTGGTGCAGGGGCTGATCAGCGACCGCACGCTGTCGCTGATCGTGGCGCTGCCCGCGGCCTTTGCGGTGACCTTCATCGCCGGGGTCGCGCTGTACCGTCTGGTGATCCGGCATCTGGCGAAACGCCCGCTGGAAACGCTGTTGGCGACCTTCGGCGTGTCGATCGCGCTGCAACAGCTGGCCAAGAACATCTTCGGCACGCAGGCCCGCCCGCTGACCGCGCCCGGCTGGCTGGAGGGCGCGATCACGGTAAACGACGTCATCTCGATCAGCACGATCCGGGTGGCGATCTTTGTGTTGGCGGTGCTGTTTCTGGGCCTGTTCCTGTTCATCATGAAGCGCACCCGGCTGGGGCTGGAGGTGCGGGCCGTGACCCAGAACCCCGGCATGGCGGCATCCATGGGCATCAATCCCGACCGGATCGCGATGATGACCTTTGGCCTTGGGTCGGGCATCGCCGGGATCGCGGGCGTCGCCATCGGGCTGTTCGCGCAGGTCACGTCCGAACTGGGCCAGCAATATATCGTCCAAAGCTTCATGACCGTGGTCGTGGGCGGCGTCGGCAATATCTGGGGCACCCTTGCCGGGGCGGGGCTGATCGGCGTGCTGTCGAAGGTGATCGAAAGCTTCAACCCCTCGAACACGCTGGCGGCGCAGACCTTCATGATCCTGTTCATCGTGATCTTCATCCAGTTCCGGCCGCGCGGGATCATCCCGCAGCGTGGCCGCGCAGCCGAGGCCTGACATGACCCGCAAACCCCTGATCCTGCGCAACCCCTCGATCCTGATCGTGCTGGCGGTTCTGGCCGGCTTCACCCTGACCGTCACCCTTCTCAGTCAAGCCTATGGCAGCGGGGTGATCCCCACCTCGATGGTCAAGGTTCTGGGCAAGACGCTGTGCCTTGCGCTGGCTGCCGTGGCGATGGATCTGGTCTGGGGCTATCTGGGCATTCTCAGCCTTGGTCAGATGGCGTTCTTCGCGCTTGGCGGCTACATGATCGGCCAGTGGCTGATGTATGCGCGGACCGAGGCCATCGTGGCCGCGTCCATGGCCCAGAACCCGATCCCGCCCACCCCGGCCGAACTTCAGACCGGCGTAGCCAACCAGATTTTCGGCGTGGTCGGATCCTCGGACCTGCCCTTGGTCTGGAGCTTTGCGCATTCCCTGCCGATCCAGCTTGCGCTGGTGGTGCTGGTGCCGGGGGTCTTGGCGCTGGTCTTTGGCTGGCTGGCCTTCCGCAGCCGTGTGAACGGGGTCTATCTGTCGATCCTGACACAGGCGATGACGCTGGCGCTGGCGCTGTGGCTGTTTCAGAACGACAGCGGCTTTCGCGGCAATAACGGGCTGTCGGGCCTGCAGAACATTCCCGGTCTGGAAGGCGTCGGTCAGGCGCGGCTGTCGGTCTGGTTCCTGTGGGCCTCGGCCCTTGCGCTGGGGCTGGCCTATCTGCTGGCGGCCTGGGTGATCAGCGGCAAGTTCGGCAGCGTCGTCCGGGCGATCCGCGATGACGAAACCCGCGTGCGGTTCCTTGGCTATCCGGTCGAAGGGTTCAAGCTGGCGGTCTTTACGCTGGCCGCGATGATGACCGCGATTGCGGGCGCGCTGTATTACCCGCAGGCAGGCATCATCAACCCGGCCGAGCTGGCGCCCATCGCCTCGATCTATCTGGCGGTCTGGGTGGCGATCGGCGGACGCGGGCGGCTATATGGCGCGATCATCGGCGCGGTCGTCGTGTCGCTGTTGTCCAGCTGGTTCACCGGCGGGCGGGCCCCCGCGATCGAGCTGCCCTTCTACAGCGTGAACTGGGTCGATTGGTGGCAGGTCCTGCTGGGCGTGGCCTTCGTGCTGGTGACGCTGTTCGCGCCGCGCGGCATCGCCGGGATCGTCGACTGGCTGGGCGGCGTCATGCCGCCGCGCCGTCACGGGCGCGATCTGGGCCCCGATCAGGGTGCCTTGCAGGAACAGGAGGCCAAGGCATGAGCGCGCTTCTGGAAGTGGACGGGATATCGGTCAGTTTTGACGGGTTCAAGGCGATCAACGGGCTGTCCTTCAGCATCGGCGCTGCGGAATTGCGCGCGGTGATCGGCCCCAATGGCGCGGGCAAGACCACCTTCATGGATATCGTCACCGGCAAGACCCGCCCCGACGAGGGCCGCGTGCTGTGGGGCGAAACCTCGATCTCGCTGCTGAAGCTGAACGAGGCGCAGATCGCCCGCGCGGGGATCGGCCGCAAGTTTCAGCGCCCCACCGTGTTCGAGGATCAAAGCGTCGCCGACAATCTGACCATGGCGCTGCGCGCCAATCGCGGTCCCTTCGCGGTGCTGTTCTGGAAGCCCTCCCGCGACACCGCCCGCCGCGTCGCCGAACTGGCCGACGAGGTCGGACTGGCCGATCAGACCGACCGCAGGGCGGGCGAACTGAGCCACGGCCAGAAGCAATGGCTGGAAATCGGCATGCTGCTGGCGCAGGAGCCGCGACTTCTGCTGGTCGATGAACCCGCCGCGGGGATGACGCTGGCCGAGCGCGAACAGACCACGACCCTGCTGAAACGTCTGGCACAGACGCGGGCGGTCGTGGTCGTCGAACATGACATGGATTTCGTGCGCAGGCTGGATTGCAAGGTGACCGTGCTGCATCAGGGCGCGGTTCTGGCCGAGGGGTCACTGGACCATGTGACCCGAAATCCCGACGTGATCGAAGTCTATCTGGGGCGCTGAGATGCTGGACGCGACAAACCTGACCCTTCACTATGGCGGCAGCCAGATCCTGCATGGCATCGACATCGCCGCGCAGCCCGGATCGGTGACCTGCGTGATGGGCAATAACGGGGTCGGCAAGACCTCGTTGATGAACCTGCTTGCCGGGCGGCACCCACGATCAGGCGGGACGCTGCGTTTCGACGGCAGGGATCTGGGGCGTGCAAGCGCCCAGATGATGGCGCGGCTGGGCGTTGGCTATGTCCCGCAGGGGCGCGCGATCTTTCCGATGCTGACCGTGAGCGAGAACATGGAAACCGGCTTTGCCTGCCTGCCCCGGTCGGACCGTGCGATCCCCGACGAGATCTTCGACAGCTTTCCCGTGCTGGCCGAGATGGCCAATCGTCGCGGCGGCGACCTGTCGGGCGGCCAGCAACAGCAGCTGGCGATCGCGCGGGCGCTGATCACCCGCCCGCGGGTTCTGTTGCTGGATGAGCCGACCGAGGGGATCCAGCCCAATATCATCGCCCAGATCGGCCGGGTGATCGCCGCCCTGCGCGACCGGGGCGACATGGCCATCGTGCTGGTGGAACAGTATTTCGATTTCGCCTGGGATCTGGGCGATGCGTTTCTGGTTCTGGAACGCGGGCGCGCGGTGGCGCAGGGGCCGAAATCCGCGCTGCGCCGCGAGGATCTGCACGCCCGGCTGGCGGGGCACGCGGCGGCCTGAGGAACGGGGGCGTTGCCCCCGTTCATGGGTATTTGTCGCGAAGAAGAAGCCTAGCGCTTGCGTTCCCAGCGGCCCGATTCTTCTGACCAGTATTCAGCGGTAATTCCTGCCGCGGTCAGTTTTTTCCATTGCCCGCGCGCATGGGCGGTGGCCTGGCTGTCACCGCCGTCGAAGATGATGCAGCAACGTTGCAGCGGTGGGCATTCCGAGGGGTCGACCTCGGCCCCGTCCAGCGCCATCAGGCATTCGGGTCGGTTCGTGGCCGGTTGCCCGACACGCGTCAGCAGGACGGGTTGGCGTTCGTCATGCGGACCGCCTGCCAGCCCATGAGGCAGGAAACCACTGCCCTGCCAGAGATGCAGGTCGAGACGGTCCAGCCGGGTGGCATGGGTTCCGCGTAGTTCGACCCGCCAGCCGGCCTGCAACGATTTTCCGATCAGGATCGGCAAGAGTTGCTCGGCCGGCGAACGGGTCAGGTGATAGAAAAGTGCGTTACCCATGATATGTCCCGGCGGGGGTGTCGGATCAATCTGCCTCGAACTGATCGCGCACCAGGCGATCCAGCGTCATGACGCCCCAGCCGGTCGCGCCCTTGGGGGCCAGGGTCGTGGCGGATGGCGGCAAGGCGACGCCGGCGATGTCGATATGCGCCCAAGGTTGATCCTTGCGGATAAAGCGTTGCAGGAACTGCGCCGCCGTGATCGATCCGGCGGCACGGCCTCCGGTATTCTTCATGTCGGCAAGGCGCGATTTGATCAGCTTGTCATAGGATGGAGCCAATGGCAGTCTCCATGCGCCTTCGCCTTCGGCATCCGCAGCCTTGAGGATGTTGTTTGCCAGCTTGTCGTCATTGGCAAACACGCCGGCATTGTCATGTCCCAGCGCAATGATGACCGCGCCCGTCAGCGTCGCAAGGTCGACCACGGCGGCAGGTTCAAAACGGGTTTGGGCATACCACAGCACATCGGCCAGCACCAAGCGCCCTTCGGCATCGGTGTTGATAACCTCGATCGTGTCGCCCTTCATCGATTTCACGATGTCGCCAGGGCGCTGTGCGCGGCCATCAGGCATGTTTTCGACCAGACCGACCAGACCGACAACATTCGCCTTGGCCCGGCGCAGGGCCAGCGTGCGCATGACGCCCGCAACGACCCCCGCGCCGCCCATATCCATGGTCATGTCTTCCATGCCGGCCGCGGGCTTGATCGAAATTCCGCCGGTGTCGAAAACCACGCCCTTGCCAACCAGCGCCAGCGGCGCTTCGTCGCCGCCGCCGTTCCAGCGCATGACAACGACCTTGGACGGGCTTTCGCTGCCCTGCCCCACCGCCAGCAGCGCGCGCATGCCCAGCTTGGCCAGTTCGTCCTCGTCCAGAACCTCGACGCTCAGACCGATTTCCTCCATCGCCTTCAGGCGGTCGGCGAAATCGCTGGTGGTCAGGACATTGGCCGGTTCATTGATCAGATCGCGGGTAAAAAACACCCCTTCGGCAACGGCAGCCGCCGCGCCGGCGGTTTTGGCCAATGCTTCGGGATCCCTGGACATGAAAGTCACGCGTGGCGCCACCTTGGCGTCATCGGCCTTGTCAGAGGTCTGGTACACGCCGAAATCATATCCGCGCAACGCGATGCCCAGTGCGACCTCATCGGCGCGTTTGTGATTTCCGGCCAGGACCAGCGTGTGCAGATGCCCCAACCCGGCCCCGATCGTTGCGCCGGCCTTGCGGGCCTCGATGACCGAGGCGTTTTTGGGTAGCATCACCAATTGCAGCGCGTCACCTGACATGCCTGCGGGAAAGGCCAGTTCCAGCGCCGCGCCGGGCTTGAGCGCTTTCCAGGCTTCCGATTGGGTCGCGCGCTTGACGGCATCACGTGCGTGGCGCGGCAGGCCTTTGGGCAACTTGGCTTCGGGCGTCATGATCAGGGCCACACGACCGTCATGCGCGGCGACCTGATCGGCGTCGGTTTCGGTGAATGCGATTTCGACAGGTTTGGTCATGTCTGCTCCTCAAGAGTTGTTGTCATGGAACCTAGACACACTGCCGACCCTTTTCCAGAGCCTCCCTTCGGGCTAATCAGGGCGGAACACCCGCGCAGAAAGCCCATGCCCATCATGCCCCGGATTGATCGCTATTTACTTGGCCTGTTGCTGACCCTGTTCGGCTTCTTCGCGTTGGTGCTGGTTTCAGTCTACTGGATCAACCGCGCCGTCAGCCTGTTTGATGATTTGCTGAATGACGGCCAATCCGCATTGGTGGTGCTGGAATTCACCGTCCTGACCCTGCCATTGGTGATCTCGGTCGTGTTGCCTGTCGCGGCATTCGCGGCCACCGCCTATGGAACCAACCGGCTGTCGGGCGAGTCGGAGCTGGTTGCAATGCAGGCAGCGGGTTTATCGCCGTGGCGCATGGCGCGGCCGGTTCTGGTTTTCGGCCTGTTCGTCGGGCTTTTGGTTGCGGTGCTTGTGCACGGCCTTGTGCCTATGGCGCGAACCAAGCTGGCGGATCGACAGGACGAGATCACGCAGAACATCACCGCCCAATTCCTGCGGGCGGGCACATTCCAATATCCGACCGACGGGATCACCCTGTTCATTCGCGACATCGCCAGCGACGGGCGGTTGCTGGATCTGTTCATCGAGGATGCACGCAATCCCGAGGATCAGACGACCTATACCTCGGAAGAGGCGCTGGTGGTGCGCAACGATACGGGGCCGGTGTTGATCCTGCTGCGTGGAATGACGCAAAACCTGCGATATCAGCATGACAAGAGAAACCTGTCAGTAACCCGGTTCGAACAGCTGAGTTACGATCTGGGGGCGATGCTGTCCACGACCGGCAGCAAAAAGCGTGACCTGCGAGAATTCGGCACGCTTGCGCTGCTGTCGCCGGATCAGTCGTTGCTGGACGCGACCAGATCCGACGACGCTGGCGATGCACGGCGCGAGGCGCATGAGCGACTTGCCCAGCCGCTGCTTTCGCCAATTGCCGCAATGATCGGCTTTGCCACCCTGCTGATCGGCAGCTATTCTCGTTTCGGGGTGTGGCGGCAGGTGACATGGGCGATCGTCGGGCTGATCGCGGTACAGTTCCTGACCAACGCGGCGGCAAATCAGGTCGGACGGGATACTGAACTGTGGCCCCTGCTTTACGTGCCTGCGCTGTTTGGCATCGTGCTTTGCGTGGTCCTGTTGTGGCTGGCCGCGCGACCGCGGCGCATTTGCCCCCGCGTCGCGCTTGCCAATCGACCGGCGGCCAACAAACCGACGGCCAAGGGGGGCATGGCATGATCCTTGCACGCTACGTCGGACGCCGGTTTCTGCGCAGCTTCCTGCTGATTGCGGGGGTGTTTCTGATGATTCTGCTGCTGATCGACATGATCGAGATGATCCGCCGTTTTTCCGATCGCGATATCGGATTGTCGGGCGCGGCGGAACTGGCAGGGCTGAACATCGCGGGCAGCTTTTATTCCATTCTTCCGCTGATCACGGTGCTGGCAGGGATTGCGCTGTTTCTGGGGCTTGCACGAAGCTCGGAAATGGTTGCGATCCGGGCTTCCGGGCGGTCGGCGCTGAAGGTTGTTACGGCGCCATCGGTGGCGGCCATTCTGGTTGGCGCGATTACGGTCGCATTTCTGAATCCGATGGTCGCGGTCACGGGCAAACGCTTTGATCAGGCCGTGGCCAATATCGAACGCGAGGGCAGCCAGACCGTTTCAATCGGCGACAGCGCAATGTGGTTGCGTCAGGCCGTGATCGAACAGGGCCAAGAGGCAGGCCAGATCGTGATCCGTGCCCGACGCGCAAGCCCTGATGCCACGACCTTGTATGACGCTTCGTTCCTGGTCTTTGATCAGAATAACGGTCCCGTGCGCCGCATCGAGGCCCGCGAAGCAAGATTGTCGCCGGGCGAATGGGAATTGCTGGATGTGCGCGACTATGCGCTGAACCGACCCAATCCCGAAGCCTTGGCCGAAGCGCGCGAGACACTGACCTTGGCATCAGACCTGACAGCTCAGCGCATCCGCGACGGTTTTGGCCGCCCCGAGGCCGTTCCGGTCTGGCAGCTGCCCGGCTTTATCGCCGGGCTTGAACGCGCAGGTTTCACCGCCGCGCGTCATCGTGTCTGGTTTCAGATGGAACTGGCGCGCCCGTTCCTGATGGGGGCCATGATCCTGATTGCGGCTGCGTTCACAATGCAACATGTCCGCGGCCGCAGCACTGGAATCGCGGTCCTGATCGCCTTTGCGGCCGGAATCGGCCTGTTCTTTTTGCGCAATCTGGCGCAGGTGCTGGGCGATAACGGTCAGATCACCCCGATCATGGCCGCGTGGGCACCGCCGCTGGTGGGCGGATTGCTGGCGCTGGGGGTGATCCTGCAACGAGAGGACGGATGATGCTGAAGCGTCTGACGACAGCGACAAGCCTTTGCGCCAGCATCGCCGTTTGGCAGGGCATGCCACAAGCCCTGCATGCCCAAACGATATTCGATGACGAGCCGATGACCGACGCCCAGATATCGGCGGCCCCCCTTGCCACATCGGCAGGCGAGGCCGCGCTGGCACCCGCCGCGCCCGCCCTGAACAATGATCTGCTTGGCGATGGCACGCCCGCACGCGCCGAACTGGTCGCAGTTGAACCGACGGCCAATGTCACCCTGCCCGGCAGCCGCCCGGTCTCCGACAACACCGATGAGGCTGCAACCGTACTGGCCGACAACATGATCCTGCAGGGGGATCGCACGCTGATCGCCGCCGGTGGTGTGGTGGTCTGGTATCAGGGCGCGCGACTGGTCGCGTCGCGATTGATCGTGGATGGCGCAACCGGCGATCTGACCATCGAAGGCCCGATTCACCTGTCCCAGCCCGGGGCGAACGATCCTGACAGTGAAGCAATCCTGATTGCCGATTCCGCGCAGCTTGACCGCGAATTGCAGGATGGTGTCGTTCGTGGCGCCCGACTGGTGATCGCCCGTGAATTGCAACTGGCCGCGGATGAGCTGACGCGCAGCAGCAATGGACGCATGACCAGCCTGACCCATGTTGTCGCCTCTAGCTGTCAGGTCTGCGCCAGCGATCCGACACCGCTGTGGGAAATCCGGGCGCGCAGCATCACTCATGATGCCGAAACCAGCCTGCTGACGCTGGACCGCCCGCAACTGCGTGCCTTTGGCGTGCCCATTGCGGCAGCGCCTTTCACGATCACCGCACCCGACCCCACGGTCGAGCGCCGCTCTGGGTTTCTGCGCCCCGAGTTTCGCACGACATCGGGCTTGGGCTTCGGCGTGAAGATACCCTATTTCCAAACCCTCGGAGACAGCGCCGACGTCACGATCACGCCCTATGTCTCGGCCAATCGCACCCGGACGCTGGAATTTCGCTATCGGCAGGCATGGGCGAATGGCGTGGCCGAATGGGACGGTGCCGTCAGCCGCGATGACATCGAACCCGGCGAAACGCGCGGCTACCTGTTCGGCAATGCCATCTACAGCCTGCCGCGTGGCTATCGTATGGGAATTCAGCTTCAGGTCGCATCGGATCGTGGCTATCTGCTGGACTATGACATCACCGATGCAGACCGGCTCTGGAGCGGGATCACCCTGGAACGCGTGACCCGCGACCGGCTGTTCGTCGGGCGTGTCGGCAATTATCATTCATTGCGCGACGACGAAGACAACGACACCTCGCCCAATCAGGTCGCGGATGTCCTGTGGCAGCGGCGTTTCACGCCGCGCGGAATTGGCGGCGAGGGCCTGATGGAATGGTCGGTCCACGCCCATCGCCGGCCCTCCGATGAAGACATTATCGGCCAGGACGAAGTCCGCGGTTCGCTGGGGCTGGATTGGCGGCGGACCGAAATCCTGCCCGGCGGCTTCGTCGGCTCGGCGATCGCCGGACTGGATGCGGATCTGTATCATATCGTTCAGGACAGCCGCTACGACGAGATTGTCACCCGCGTGGATCCGCTGTTGGGGGTGGAACTGCGCTGGCCGCTGATGGCAACCTCGTCAGGCGCCACGCATATGGTCGAACCGGTGGTTCAATTGCTGTGGTCGCCCCGGGGCGAGGATGATGACATCCCGAACGAGGACAGCCGCCTGATCGAGTTCGACGAAGGCAATCTGTTCTCGGACAATCGCTTTCCCGGCTGGGATGCGCGCGAAACCGGACTGCGGGCCAATATCGGGGTCAGCTGGACACGTATCGATCCGAACGGATGGTCGCTGGGGCTGACCGGCGGACGTGTCATTCGCGCCCATGCGGATCCGGATTTTCCGGTCGATTCGCCGCTGGCAGGCAAACGTTCCGATTGGTTGCTGGCCGCGCATTACGACAGCGGCACCGGCCTGGCGCTGGCCAACCGGTCATTGTTCAATGACTCTTTCAATTTTTCGCGAAACGAGCTGCGTCTCGGCTGGCTGCGCAACAATCTTGAGGTGTCGGCAGGCTATTTGTGGATCGACAGCGACGAAGACGAAGGCCGGGACGAGGATACCAATGAACTGACCGCGATGATCGGCTGGCAAATTGCAGACGGCTGGTGGGCGAATGCGGAAACCCGCTATGATTTCGTCGCAGACGAAGCGCAAAAGGCCACGCTTGATGTCGCCTATCGCAATGAATGCCTGACGCTGGAGATGGGGCTTTCACGCCGTTTCACCGACAGTTACAGCGTGCGCCCGGAAACCAGCTTCGACCTGTCCGTGCGTCTGGGCGGCTTTGGCAGCCAGAAAGACGGGCAAGGCACGGTGGCGCGTCGCAGTTGCATGCGCTAGTCTCGCCGCGACAAGTGATTTGGGGGCCAGCAGATGCGGCACATTCTTTCCGGCGTCGCCGTGGCGGCGACCTTGATCCTCGGCGCGGCGCAGCCGACAATTGCGCAGAATCTTTTCGCTCCGGTCGTGTATATCAATGACAAGGCCGTGACCCGCTACGAGGTCCAGCAGCGGATGCGTTTCATGCAGATCCTTGGATCACCTGCGGATGAAGCCGGGGCCGAAGATGCGCTGGTTCTGGATCGTCTGCGCATGTATGCCGCCCAGCAATTGGGGATCGAAGTCACCGATCAGGGCCTGCAAACGGGGCTTGAGGAATTCGCCAGCCGTGCCGGAATGTCCGCCGCGCAGTTCACGGCCGCATTGGAACAATCGGGGGTCGAACCGCAAGCCTATCGCGATTTCGTGCGCGCCGGCGTTGCATGGCGGGCCGTGATCCGTCAACGCCTGTTGCCACAGCTGAACGTGACCGACGCCGAAATCGATCAGGAAATGAAACGCCAGATCGAAACACCGATCATCGACCGGGTTCTGTTGTCCGAGCTGATCATCCCGACCCCTCCCGGTCAGGAACAGGCTGCGATGGATCGCGCAAACGCGATTGCCGCATCGCAGCCGAACGAGGCCCAGTTTGCAGCCGCCGCACGCCAGTATTCGGCCGCCGGCTCCGCCGCGGCTGGTGGGCGGCTGAACTGGGTGGCGCTGGACAACCTGCCACCTTCACTGCGCCCCGTCCTGACCAATCTGTCCACAGGCCAGATCACACAACCGCTGACGGTGCCCGGGGCCGTGGTGCTGTTCTTCATGCGCGATTCCCAAGGCACCTTGCGACCCGGCGCAAAGGAACAGGTTCTGGAATACATGACGTTGCGCATGCCTTCGGCCAGCGAGGCCGCGCAACTGGCCGCACGCACGCGCAGTTGCGATGACCTCTATGTGCAGGCGGGCAGCGAAGCCGCGCCGATGGTCAACCGCCAGACCCAGTCGCAAAATGCCATTCCAACGCTGATCGCAACGCGGCTGGCATCAATGGATGACGACGAAGCGGGTATTGTGAATTACGGCAATGCGGCGGATGTCGTCGTCCTGTGTTCTCGCCAGCCGGCCTTGTTGGCCGAAGCGCAGGCAGATGTGGCGACCACCGCACTTCCCGACGACGGGGTCGAAGCCGCCGTTCCCGACCAACAGGGAATTCCAAGCCGGGAAATGGTGCGCGAGGACATCTTCAACCGCAAGGCAAACGCCGCCGCCGAGGCCTATCTGGCGGAACTGCGCGCCGATGCCGTGATCCGGCGTCCGTAACACGATGGCCCGTCGTGTCCTGCTGACCTGTGGCGAGCCTGCCGGAATCGGCCCCGAACTGGTCGGACCGGCCATGGCCTCGGGCGTGGATTTCGCCTGGATCGGCGACCCCGCCCACCTGCCCGCTGGCACCCCCTATTGCGAAATCGCGGCCCCCGGAGATGCCGTGCCTGATGGTCAGGTGCCGGTGCTGCGCCATGACTTTCCGGCCCCGGCCACACCGGGCCGCGCGGACCCCGAAAATGCACAGGCCGTGATCGAGGTCATCGCCCGCGCCGTCGATTTGGTGATGCGTCGCGAAGCGCTGGCCATGACAACCCTGCCGATCAACAAGCAGGCCTTGAAGGAAGGTGCCGGTTTCGCCTTTCCGGGGCATACCGAATATCTGGCCGATCTGGCGGGTGACGTTCCGGTGGCCATGATGCTGGCATCCACAGCGGTCGAACCGCCTTGTCGGGTTGTGCCCGCGACGATCCACATCCCTTTGGCATCCGTGCCCGCCAGCCTGACCCCAGAGCGTCTGGAACAGGCGATTCGCATCACCCATGCGGGCCTGCAGCGCGACTTCGCCATTTCCGCGCCAAGGCTGGCGGTCGCCGGTCTGAACCCGCATGCCGGCGAAGGTGGGGCCATGGGCCACGAAGAGGATTTGTTCCTGCGCCCGCTGCTTGCGCGCTTGCGCGACGAAGGGATGGATATTTCCGGGCCGCTGCCTGCGGACACGATGTTCCACCCCGCCGCGCGGGCCGGATATGACGCGGCAATCTGCGCCTATCACGATCAGGCGTTGATCCCGATCAAGACATTGGATTTCGCCGGTGGCGTCAATGTTACACTGGGTCTGCCCTTCGTGCGCACGTCGCCCGATCACGGAACCGCCTTTGATATTGCCGGACAAGGCCGCGCGGATGCCACCTCGACCATCGCGGCCCTGAAAATGGCGCAGGACATGGCAAGGGCGCGCGGATGAGCACGATCGACAACCTTCCCCCGCTGCGCGAGGTGATCGCGCGCCACGATCTGCGCGCGAAAAAGCAGCTTGGACAAAATTTTCTGCTGGACCTAAACTTGACCGCCAAGATCGCGCGTCAGGCTGGCGACCTTTCGCAATGCGACATTCTCGAAATCGGGCCCGGGCCGGGCGGGTTGACCCGTGGCCTGCTGGCCGAAGGGGCACGGCGCGTTCTTGCCATCGAAAAAGATGCGCGCGCCCTGCCCGCCCTGGACGAGATTGCCCAAGCCTATCCGGGGCGTCTAGGGGTTATCAATGGCGATGCGCTTGAAATTGATCCGCTTGAACACCTGACACCGCCCATCCGGATTGCGGCCAATCTGCCCTACAATGTCGGAACCGAATTGCTGATCCGTTGGCTGACCCCGCGCGAATGGCCGCCCTTCTGGCAATCGTTGACGCTGATGTTCCAGAAAGAGGTGGCCGAGCGGATCGTCGCAAAGCCCGGCAGCAAGGCCTATGGCCGGCTTGCCCTGCTGTCGCAATGGCGCAGTGACGCAAGAATCGTCATGACCCTGCCACCCGAGGCGTTCGTTCCCGCGCCTTCGATCCATTCGGCGGTGGTACATCTGGATGCGCTGCCCGAACCGCGCTTTCCCGCCGATGCGGCCACCCTGTCGCAGATTACGGCCGCCGGCTTCAATCAACGACGCAAGATGCTTCGCGCAAGCCTGCGCGGCCTGCATCCCGACATGGAAAGCCTGCTGACACAGGCCGACATCGCACCGACCGCACGCGCAGAAGAGATCGAACTGGAACGTTTCTGTGCGCTCGCCCGTGTTCTACAGCACGCACGTGCAACATCCTGAACCCGCGTGACTATCGGCGGGCTTTGCCACGAGGCATATAGGAAAGGGCCACAATAGCGGCCCTGACACATGTGCGAAACTGTCGGGCGGGTTAGCCCTGTTCGGTGTTGCCTTCCGGGGTCGAACCGCTCTCTGCCGCGCCTTCGGCGGCGGGTGGCGTTGCGGCAGGTTCATCCGCCTTGCGCCGGCTGCGACCGGTCGTGCTGCGCGGGCGGGTCGACTTTGCCCGCGGCTTTTTCGCAGGCGCGGCTTCGGGGGTTTCGATCGGACCTTCCCGACCCTCTGGGGTCACGGCGTCCGGCAAGCCAAGCTGCGGTTGCGTATCGGGCTGGGCCTCGGTCTTGGCAACCTCGGCATCGGCATTGCGCCGGCTGCGGCCACGGCGCGGCGTCGCGGGCTTTTCCGTGGTGGCAGGCTGGTTTCCTTCGCCGGTAGCAGGCTTGTCCTCGACCGTGGCGGCAGGTGCCTGATCGGCGGGGGCCTGCGCCTGCTCGGGCTGGCTGCGCTCGGGCTGATTGCCGCGATCGTTCGACGCATTCTCGCGCTGGCCATGCTGGTCACGGTTGCGGTGACCGTTGTCACGGTTGTTATTGTCGCGATTGTTGTTTTGCTGCCCATCGCGATCGTCATCATTCTGATGTCGATGGTGCTGTTGCTGCGCCTGACGTTCCGCCATTTCGCGCTGCGCCTCGCCCAACATTCGCGTATAGTGTTCGGCATGCTGGAAAAAGCTCTGCTCGGCCACGCGGTCATTGGACAGCTGCGCGTCCCGCGCCAGCGTCAGATATTTATCGATGATCTGCTGGGGGGTGCCCCGGACCTTTCCTTCCGGACCAGAGCTGTCAAACACACGGTTGACTATGTTCCCCAGCGAGCGCTGGCGATTCGACTTGTTACGCGAACGGGATTTCGATGATCTCATCAGTCTGTCTGTTATGGTTCCAGGGTCGTCTGGGGATCCGGAATGGTCCGGAAGGCATTTCCGACGGAAGGGGCTGCAATTCCTTGCGGCCTACCGTTCAAACCCGGCTCTTGCCTTGCGGGGCG
Organism: Paracoccus onchidii; assembly: GCF_028294535.1. Classification (GTDB taxonomy): domain Bacteria; phylum Pseudomonadota; class Alphaproteobacteria; order Rhodobacterales; family Rhodobacteraceae; genus Paracoccus; species Paracoccus onchidii. Next base: position 171,449 of record NZ_JAQBIE010000003.1, read on the forward strand.
CCGTCTGCGCCCTGTCAATCTCGGCATTTGTCAGGCTGGACTGTGCGGTGGCTTTTGGCCCCCGGCACGTCGTTGACTAATCATGCAGAAGGCAGCGTTACAAGGAGAAATTTGTCATTTTCCTGAAAATTGCTGCAATTCGCGGGATTCAGCCGTCAAATGAAGCCTGAATGACACGATCCCGCCCGTCAAGGTCAGGGATGACACAAGTTCGCGCGCCCTGAGCCTGAAACAACGCAGAAACCGCCGCCCCTTGGGTATGCCCGATTTCAACCAGCACATGTCCGCCGGGGGTCAGATGCGCGCGCGCGCCTTGGGCGATCGCACGATAGGCAGTCAGCCCGTCAGCCCCATCCGTCAGTGCCAGATGAGGTTCCCAATCCAGCACATCCGGCGAAAGACCCGCCATTTCAGCGCGGGCAATATACGGCGGGTTGGACAGGATCAGATCGAAGCGACCTTCAAGGCCGTCATACCAATCGGATGTGACGAAACGGGCCTTCACGCCGATCCGATGGGCATTTTCCCGTGCTACCGCCAATGCGGCCGATGAAATATCACTGCCCGTTCCGGCGGCGCCGGGGCGGGCCGCCAGCACCGACACAAGGATCGCCCCCGTGCCGGTCCCCATGTCCAGAACCGACGACCAATCGAGGGCCAGCGCTGCTTCGATCAGGCTTTCGGTTTCGGGGCGCGGATCCAGCGTATCGGGCGTGACCTTGAAACGATGGGCGTAGAAATCACGAAACCCCACGATTTGCGCGACCGGCTGATGGGCCGCGCGGGCCTGCATGGCCGCATCCAGACGTGCCGTTTCCATCTGGGTCAGATCCCGGTCGTCCATAACACGCAGGCGGCCCGGCTCGACATCCAGAACCGCTGCAAGGATACGCTCGGCATCCCGTGCGCCACCCTCGATTCCCGCGTCGCGCAGCATGGCGGCGTATCGTCGCCGGGCGTCCTGAATGGTCATTCCTGCGCGGCCAGCCGCGCGGCCTGATCGTGCGAGGTCAGCGCATCGATGATATCGCCGAGATCACCCGCCATGACCCGATCAAGCGAATACAATGTCAGATTGATGCGATGATCCGTCATGCGCCCCTGGGGGAAATTATAGGTCCGGATCCGTTCACTGCGATCCCCGCTGCCGACCTGGGATTTCCGGTCTGCGGCGCGTTCCGCATCGGCCTGCTGACGTTGCATGTCATAAAGGCGCGCGCGCAGCACGGCCATCGCATTGGCGCGGTTCTGGTGCTGGGATTTTTCCGAACTGGTCACAACGATGCCGGTCGGGATATGCGTGATGCGCACTGCGGAATCGGTCGTGTTGACATGCTGGCCGCCCGCGCCGCTGGCCCGCATGGTATCGATGCGGATATCGCCTGCAGGAATGTCGATTTCGACATCATCGGCAGCTTCGGGCAGCACCGCCACGGTCGCCGCACTGGTGTGAATGCGGCCACCCGATTCAGTTTCGGGCACACGTTGGACCCGATGAACGCCCGATTCATATTTGAGTCGCGCGAAAACGCCCTCGCCCTCGATTCGGGCCATGGCTTCCTTGACGCCGCCAAGCTCGGTCTCGGACAGTTCGAGAAGCTGGAAATTCCAGCCCTGTGCCTCGGCATGGCGGCGATACATCGCCAGCAGATCCCCCGCAAACAATGCCGCTTCGTCACCACCCGTGCCGGGACGTATTTCCACAATGGCGGGGCGCGCATCGGCCGCGTCCTTGGGCAGAAGCGCAATCCGCAACTCCTGTTCGATACGGGGCAGATCTTCTTGCAGACCGGCAAGCTCATCCTCGGCCAGTTCGCGCATTTCGGGATCGGTCAGCATGGCCTTGGCCTCGGCCATCGCATCACGTGCATTGCGCCATTGGGTGATCTGTTCGACAACGGGTTTCAGTTCCGCATATTCGCGGCTGATCCTCGCGATCTGATCAGCGGCCGCGCCGGCATTCAACTGCGCTTCGAGAAACTCGAACCGTTGGGTAATCTGGTGAAGGCGATCTTCGGGAAGCATGACATGCGGATGTAATGCCCTGCGTGCCCCCCGTAAAGCGTATATCTGCGTATCGGCATGCGCCCTGCCCCTTTTACCTTGCATCTGCAGCATTTGCCGCTATAAGGCCGCATCCTTCCGCCGAGATTTTTGCAACCGGCAACCTCTCGTGGCGGGTGCGGAAGGCCAAACCCCGCCTGTGAAGTCGCCCATGATGAAAGGGATGCCATGCCTCTGTACGAGCATGTGCTGATCGCCCGCCAGGACCTGTCGAACACGCAGGCCGAAGGGCTGATCGAACACTTTTCGACCGTTCTCGCCGACAATGGCGGCAAGGTCGTCGACAACGAATACTGGGGTGTCCGCACCCTCGCCTACAAGATCAACAAGAACCGCAAGGGCCACTATGCCTTCCTGCGCACCGAATCGCCTTCGGCTGCCGTTCAGGAAATGGAGCGTCTGGCCCGTCTGCATGACGATGTGATGCGTGTCATGACCATCCGCGTCGATGAGCACCAGGAAGGTCCGTCGGTGCAGATGCAAAAGCGCGAAGAACGTGGCGATCGCCGCGAACGTCGCGACCGGAACTGAGGAGATCTGAACCATGGCGAACAAACCGTTCTTCCGTCGTCGCAAGGTCTGCCCGTTCTCGGGTGAAAATGCGCCGAAAATCGATTACAAGGACACGCGTCTGCTGCAGCGTTACATTTCCGAACGCGGCAAGATCGTGCCTTCGCGTATCACCGCCGTCTCGGCAAAGAAGCAGCGTGAACTGGCCCGTGCCATCAAGCGCGCCCGCTTCCTCGCCCTGCTGCCCTATGTCGTGAAGTAAGGAGACCTGATCATGCAAGTCATCCTTTTGGAACGCGTGGCCAAGCTGGGCCAGATGGGCGAAGTGGTAAAGGTCAAGGAAGGTTACGCCCGTAACTTCCTGCTGCCCCAGGGCAAGGCCCTGCGCGCATCCGACGCAAACATCGCCGCTTTCGAGGACCGCAAGGTTCAGCTGGAAGCCCGCAACGCCGAAACCAAGGCCGAGGCACAGAAAGTTGCCGACAAGCTGAACGGCGAAGCCTTCGTCATCATTCGTTCGGCATCCGATTCGGGCGCGCTGTACGGGTCGGTGACCACCCGTGACGCAGCCGATTCGGCCACCGAGGCCGGCTTCACGGTCGATCGCAAACAGGTCGTTCTGCGTTCGCCCATCAAAGAACTGGGCCTGCATGACGTCGCCGTCGTGCTGCACCCCGAAGTCGAAGCCACGATCACGCTGAACGTTGCGCGTTCGAACGAAGAAGCCGAACTTCAGGCGCAGGGCAAATCCATTCAGGATCTGGCCGCTGAAGCCGACGCAGAAGCCGAATTCGAGATCGCCGAACTGTTCGACGACATCGGCGGCGCATCGTCGGACGAAGAAGGCGAAGACGCCTGATCGCCTGAACAACGCGATGAACCACACTGTTTCGCCGTGCCGGTCCCCCGGCGCGGCGATTTTCTTTTGCCGGGGCTTTGCATTTCATGACAGGGTTCATGATACGATTTGACCGTCGGCAAGGGTTGTGACACAGGCGCGCAACCTTGATGCGATGAATCCGAGGATATGCTGATGACCGATTCCCTGACCCGTCTATTGTCGGAACGCGACTGGTTGCTGGCTGATGGGGCTACCGGAACAACCCTGTTCAACATGGGCCTGGAATTGGGCGAGCCGCCGGAATTGTGGAACACCGAACATCCCGACCGGATTCGCAGGTTATATGCCGGCGCGGTCGATGCCGGTTCGGACCTGTTCCTGACCAACAGCTTTGGCGGAAATGCCAGCCGGCTGCGGTTGCACAAGGCTGACTCCCGCGTTGCCGAGTTGAACCGCGCTGCCGCTGAACTGGCACGCGAGGTCGCCGACGGCAGTGGCCGCAAGGTGATCGTGGCCGGCAGCATCGGCCCCACCGGAGAGATCATGTCCCCTATGGGCACGCTGACCCATGAAGCGGCAGTTGCCATGTTTCACGAACAGGCCGAGGCCCTGAAAGACGGTGGCGCGGATGTGCTGTGGGTCGAGACCATCAGCGCAGCCGAAGAATTTCGCGCTGCCGCCGAGGCCGCAAGCCTGGTCGATATGCCCTGGTGCGGCACCATGAGCTTTGACACCGCCGGCCGGACCATGATGGGCCTGACCTCGGCCCAGCTGTCGTCTCTGGTGGAAAAGCTGCCCAATCCGCCGGTCGCATATGGGGCCAATTGCGGTGTCGGTGCCTCGGACCTGCTGCGCACCGTGACCGGATTTCTGGCGTCAGGAAGCGAACGGCCCATCATCGCCAAAGGCAATGCCGGTATCCCCCGATTCGAGGCCGGTCACATCCATTACAATGGCACGCCTGACCTGATGGCCGATTATGCCTGTCTTGCCCGCGATATGGGCGTGCGCGTCATCGGCGGCTGCTGCGGCACCATGCCGGAACATCTGCGCGCCATGCGCGAGGCGTTGGAAACCCGACCGCGCGGCAACCGCCCTTCGTTGGAAGTCATTGCCGAACATCTTGGCGGGTTCAGCTCTGTCAGTGATGGAACCGACGATGCCGGCCCCACCCGCGAGCGTCGCGGCCGCCGCCGGGGATGATCGGTCAAAACAGCGACATCTGATCCCCACTGCGCGGCGGGGGGCCAAAACGCGTGCAGTCAAGCGCGGGCATCCCCTGTTGATAGCCAAGCCGACGCCGGGCCAATCGAAAACGCTGCTGCGCAAGCTCGGCTTCGATACCTTCGCCCCGAAAGCGATGGCCAAAACGCGGATCATTGTCGCGACCGCCCCGCATCGCCTGCACGCGGTTCATCACATGCGCCGCCATATCCGGCCTGTGCCGGTCCAGCCAGTCGCGAAACAGCGGGGCAACCTCATGCGGCAGACGCAAGGGGATCATGCTGGCCGTCGTGGCCCCGGCATCGCGGGCAGCCGTCAGGATGGCCTCGATCTCGGGCTCGGTCAGCACCGGGATCACCGGCGCCACCATGACCCGAACCGGAACGCCCGCTCGCGCCAGATCATGAATCATCCGCAAACGGGTGTGTGGTGCGGGTGCGCGCGGTTCAAGCGAACGCGCCAAGCCGGCGTCCAGCGTCGTCAGGCTGATGCCGATCAGGGCCTGATTGCGCGCGGCCATCTCGGCCCACAGATCCAGATCGCGCAAGACCGTGTGACCGCGCGTCACCAGCGTGGCCGGATGATTCCAGTCGCGCAGCACCCGCAAGACAGCCGGCATGATCTTCAGCTTTGCCTCGATCGGCTGATAGGGATCCGTGTTCGTCCCAAGTGCGATCGGAGCGGGCCTGTAGGACCGGCGACCCAGTTCGCGTTCCAGCAATTGCGCCGCATCCGGCTTGGCCGTGATTCTGGTCTCGAAATCCAGTCCGGGCGAAAGACCCAGATAGGCATGGCTGGGCCGCGCATAGCAATAGACACAGCCATGCTCGCAACCGCGATACGGGTTGACCGACCGGTCAAAGGAAATATCGGGCGAATCGTTGCGTGTAATGATGCTGCGGGGGTGTTCCGTGGCAATCTCGGTGCACAACAGCCGGGTTTCCTCGACCAGATCCCAGCCATCCGATTCCCATTCCCGCCGCTGGGTTTCGAAACGCCCCTCGGGCCGGCTGGCGGCACCGCGGGCCTTCAATCTTTCCTTGGGATCCTGTGGCGGCAACATCATCACAGATTAGAACATTAGAAGAACATTTGCCAGCGATTCGCACCAGAGGTCGCGTCATGAACATGAGATGTCGTTTTGTGTCACTCGGTCATCCCGATCCGAGGCAACGCTGAACATATCCAGCAGGAGCCGCGACATGACCGAGGAAAACGACGACATCATCCTGTCAGAACTGAACGACGAAGAACTGGTCCAGCAGATGATGGACGATCTGTATGACGGGCTGCGCGAGGAAATCGAAGAGGCCGTGCAGATTCTTCTGGATCGCGGCTGGGCGCCCTATGATGTGCTGACCAAATCGCTGGTCGCGGGCATGACGATCGTCGGGCATGATTTTCGCGATGGCATCCTGTTTGTTCCCGAAGTCCTGCTGGCAGCCAATGCCATGAAGGGCGGCATGGCGATCCTGAAACCGCTATTGGCGGAAACCGGCGCGCCCCGCATGGGCAAGATGGTGATCGGCACGGTCAAGGGCGACATCCACGATATCGGGAAGAATCTTGTTTCGATGATGATGGAAGGTGCTGGATTCGAGGTCGTCGATCTGGGCATCAACAATCCCGTGGAAAACTATATCGAGGCCGCGCAACGGGAAGAGGCCGATATCATCGGGATGTCCGCCCTGCTGACCACGACAATGCCCTATATGAAGATCGTGATCGACACGATGAAGGAACAGGGGATCCGCGAGGATTTCATCATTCTGGTCGGTGGGGCACCGCTGAACGAGGAATTTGGTCGCGCCATCGGGGCAGACGCCTATTGCCGCGACGCGGCCGTCGCCGTGGAAACCGCGAAAGAGTTCATGACCCGCCGGCATAATCAACTGGCGGCCCACTGAAATCGCCGGAAATTCCGCCAAGCGTTGAAATCTTGCGACACTGGGCACAAGTTTCAGGCTGCAAGCAACGCAAGATGCAGGATTTCTCATGAGCGATGAATACACTCCGCCAAAGGTCTGGACCTGGAACAAGGATAACGGCGGCACCTTCGCCAGCATAAACCGCCCCGTTTCTGGCCCGACCCATGACAAGGATCTGCCGGTCGGCAAACACCCGCTGCAGCTTTATTCGCTGGCAACGCCGAACGGGCAAAAAGTCACGATCATGCTGGAAGAGCTGCTGGCGCTTGGGCATTCCGGTGCCGAATATGACGCGTGGCTGATCAAGATCGGCGATGGCGATCAGTTCTCCAGCGGTTTTGTCGGTGCCAATCCGAATTCCAAGATTCCCGCGCTGATGGACCATTCCGTGTCCCCTGCCCGCCGCGTCTTCGAATCGGGCGCGATCCTTTTGTATCTGGCCGAGAAATTCGACGCTTTCCTGCCCAATGACCCCGCAGCACGCACCGAGGCCTTGAACTGGTTGTTCTGGCAGATGGGAGCAGGCCCGTTCCTCGGGGGCGGGTTCGGGCATTTCTATCATTACGCGCCGGTCAAGATCGAATATGCCATCGACCGCTTCACCATGGAGGTGAAACGCCAGCTGGACGTTCTGGACAAGCATCTGGCCGAGAATCGCTTTATGGCAGGCGAAGAATACTCGATTGCCGATATGGCGATCTGGCCGTGGTATGGTCGCCTCGTCGTCGGCGGCGCCTATGGCGATGCATCGACATTCATCGAGGCAGACACCTACAAGAACGTGCTGCGCTGGCAGGCCGAGGTCGCGGCGCGCCCAGCTGCCCAACGCGGTGCCATGGTCAACAAGACCTCGGGCGAACTATCCGAACAATTGCACGAACGCCATGATGCGTCGGATTTCGACACCCGCACACAGGACAAGCTGGAACCGCAGTCCTGAAATCAAAAAAAGCCCGGCATTTGCCGGGCTTTTTCTTTTTTTGTCAGATCAGTTGCGGGCCTTGTCGACCATCTTGCCCTTGCTGATCCAGGGCATCATCTCGCGCAGTTTGGCACCGACGGCTTCGATCTGGTGTTCATCATTGATACGGCGGGTCGCCTTGAAGGACGGCTGGCCGACGGCGTTTTCCTGCATGAAGTCGCGGACGAACTTGCCGTTCTGGATGTCGGTCAGAACCTCTTTCATGCGCTTCTTCGTCTCGTCATAAGGCAGGACGCGCGGACCCGACACGTATTCGCCGTATTCGGCCGTGTTCGAGATCGAGTAGTTCATGTTCGCGATGCCGCCTTCATAGATCAGGTCGACGATCAGCTTCACTTCGTGCAGACACTCGAAATAGGCCATTTCGGGCTCGTAACCCGCTTCGACCAGCGTTTCAAAGCCCATGCGGATCAGTTCGACCAGACCACCGCACAGAACGGCCTGTTCGCCGAACAGGTCGGTTTCGCATTCCTCGCGGAAATTGGTCTCGATGATGCCCGAACGACCGCCGCCGATGGCCGAGCAGTAGGACAGGCCCAGATCCATTGCCTTGCCCGAGGCATCCTGATGCACGGCAACCAGGCAGGGCACGCCGCCGCCCTTGGTGTATTCGCCGCGCACGGTGTGGCCGGGGCCTTTGGGGGCCATCATGATGACGTCGACGCCGGGTTTCGGCTCGATCAGGCCGAAATGCACGTTCAGTCCGTGTGCAAAGGCGATCGCCGCGCCTTCGCGCAGGTTGTCATGGACGTATTTCTTGTAGGTTTCGGCCTGCAGTTCATCGGGCATGGTGAACATGATCAGGTCGCACCATGCGGCAGCCTCGGCGATGCCCATGACCTTCAGGCCCTCGCCTTCGGCTTTCGCGGCCGAGGGGCTGCCTTCGCGCAGGGCGACGACGATGTTCTTGGCGCCCGAATCGCGCAGGTTCAGGGCGTGGGCATGGCCTTGGCTGCCATAGCCGAGAATGGCGACTTTCTTGTCCTTGATCAGGTTCACGTCGCAATCGCGGTCGTAGTAAACGCGCATGGGGAAATCCTTTCCTTCCGATGCGTCGGTTCTAGCGTCCTTGCCGGTCAGGGAAACATGCAATCGTCGCGCGTTTTCATATCTGGCCGAAAAGATCATGCTTGTGATATGCAGTTATGATGAAATTCATGCCCGACAGCACGGATCGCCGCATTCTGCGCCAGCTTCTGGCCGATCCTTCGGCATCAAATGCCCAACTTGCCGAGCGTGCGGGCGTGACCTCGGCCAGCCTGTGGCGGCGGCTGGAACGGCTGCGCGAAGAAGGCGTTCTCAGCGGCGTACAAGCCCGGATCGATTGGCGTGCCCTGGGATGGGAGGTCGAGGTCAGCCTGCGCTTTACCCTGGACAAGACCGATCCGCGTGCCTTCGACGACTTTCTGGCCGCCCTGCGCGAAGTGCCCGAAGTGACCGAAATCCAAAGCTTTCTGGGCAGCGTCGATTGGCGCGCGACCGTCATCGCCCGTGACATGGCGCATTGGCAGCAGGTCTATCGCGACCGCATCCTGACCCTGCCGCATATTTCTGAACTGGACGCGCTGATGTTGGTCTCGACGATCAAGGTCAGCGAGGAACTGCCGCTGTGACCGATCTGGACGCCACCGATCTGGCGATCCTGCGCCTTCTGGCCCAGGATGCGACCCGCAGCGCCGCCGACATTGGCCGCGCCGTCGGCATCGGCCAACCCGCCGCCTGGCGACGCATCCGCCGCCTGACCGATCAGGGCGTCATTACGGGGCGGCGCGTGGTGGTGGATGCCGCCGCGCTTGGCTTTGGCGTAACCGTGTTTCTGGGGATCAAGCTGGCCGCAAAGGGCCGCATCAGCCTTGAGGATTTCGAACGCGCCGTCACCGCCATCCCCGAGGTTCAGGTGGTGCAGCACGTTCTGGGCCAGTTCGATTACCGCCTGCGCATCACCGCCCGCGACATCAGCGATTTCGAACGCATCCTGCGCCGCCGCATCATGACCCTGCCCGGCGTCGGTCAGGTCGAGGCGAATGTGATGCTGTCCGAAGAACGCAGGCCGGGGCCGCTGGGGGCGTAAAGCACTGCCAACCCGACCTAAGACGATCCGGGCGACATGCCGCGGCGCTTCAGCGCCTCGCCTTCTTGCAGGCCAACAAAGCGGTATACTCCGCGATCAACGATTTCCATGAACGATGGAAAATCGCACTTGGCCTTTTGTTCGTTGTTCCAGCAAAAATCGGTGGGGAGGATTGTTCCCTCGGCATTCAGGTCAGGATAAATTTGCTTGTAGCGCGAGAAATACTCTGATCGCGAAAACTCACGCCCGAAAGACAGCGCAACATCGTAATGCGCAAGCTGCACGGGCGTCAGATCTGCCAGATACCTGAACCGTTTCCCCATCGACCTCCTCCGACAATGGACGATGTCTTGGGTGAGGCCATGCAAGCCCCCCCAAGACATCAGTTCTGTTTACTCCGGGATCACCCGCACCGCGCCCTTGGCGGCGCTGGTGGTCATGGCGGCATAGGCGCGCAGCGCGGTCGAGACCTTGCGGGCGCGCGGTTTGGCGGGTTTCCAGCCCTCGGCCTCGCGTTTTTCGCGGCGGGCGGCCAGCGTGGCGTCGTCCACGACCAGTTCGATCTTGCGGTTCGGGATGTCGATCAGGATCGTGTCGCCCTGTTCGACCAGACCGATCGTGCCGCCTTCGGCCGCCTCGGGCGAGACATGGCCGATCGACAGCCCCGAGGACCCGCCCGAGAACCGCCCGTCCGTGACCAGCGCGCATGCCTTGCCCAGCCCCTTCGATTTCAGGTAGCTGGTCGGATACAGCATTTCCTGCATCCCCGGCCCACCGCGCGGCCCTTCATAGCGGATCAGCACGACCTCGCCCGGTTTGACCTTGCCGGTCAGGATGGCGCTGACGCTGTCGTCCTGACTTTCGAAGATATGGGCCGGCCCCTCGAATTTCAGGATGGATTCGTCCACGCCCGCCGTCTTCACGATGCAGCCATCCTCGGCCAGGTTGCCATACAGCACCGCCAGACCGCCATCCTGCGAGAAGGCATGTTCCTTGGTGCGGATGACACCCTTTTCGCGGTCAAGATCGACCTCTTCGAAGCGCTGTTCCTGCGAGAAGGCGACCTGCGTCGGAACGCCCCCCGGCGCGGCGCGATAGAAATCATGCACGGTTGCGGATTCGGTGCGCTTGACGTCCCAACGGTCCAGCGCCTCGGCCAGCGATGCGGCATGGACGCTGCCCACATCGGTCTTCAGCAGGCCCGCTCGGTCCAGTTCACCCAGAATGCCCATGATGCCGCCCGCGCGGTGCACGTCCTCCATGTGGACGTCATCCTTGGCGGGGGCGACCTTGCACAGAACCGGCACGCCGCGCGACAGGCGGTCGATGTCGGACATGGTGAAGTCGATCCCGGCCTCGTGGGCCGCGGCCAGCAGGTGCAGCACGGTGTTGGTCGACCCGCCCATGGCGATGTCCAGCGTCATCGCGTTCTCGAACGCCTCGAAGCTGGCGATGTTGCGCGGCAGGACCGACGCGTCGTCACCTTCGTAGTAGCGGCGTGCAAGATCGACGATCAGGTGACCGGCCTCGACGAACAGGCGCTTGCGGTCGGCATGGGTGGCCAGCGTGGACCCGTTCCCCGGCAGCGCAAGGCCAAGCGCCTCGGTCAGGCAGTTCATCGAGTTCGCGGTGAACATGCCCGAACAGGACCCGCAGGTCGGGCATGCCGAACGCTCGATCGCCTCGACCTGTTCGTCGGAATAGGCGTCGTCGGCGGCGGCGACCATGGCATCGACCAGATCCAGCGCCTTCAGCTTGCCATCCTCCAGCACCAGCTTGCCGGCCTCCATCGGGCCGCCCGACACGAAGACGACCGGGATATTCAGGCGCAGCGCGGCCATCAGCATGCCCGGCGTGATCTTGTCGCAATTGCTGATGCAGACCATCGCGTCGGCGCAATGCGCGTTGACCATGTATTCGACCGAATCCGCGATCACCTCACGCGAGGGCAGCGAATACAGCATGCCGTCATGGCCCATCGCGATGCCGTCATCGACGGCGATGGTGTTGAACTCTTTCGCGATGCCGCCGGCCGATTCGACCTCTCGTGCGACCATCTGGCCCAGATCCTTCAGGTGGACATGGCCGGGCACGAACTGGGTGAAGCTGTTGACGATGGCGATGATCGGCTTGCCGAAATCGCTGTCCTTCACGCCCGTCGCGCGCCACAGGCCACGGGCGCCGGCCATGTTGCGGCCATGGGTGGTGGTGCGGGAACGATAGGCAGGCATAGCTATTCTCCTTTGGCTCGGCGCATGTCTTTACCATTGCTTGCACCGGAAGGAAATTGCCGAAATGCCCTTGGAAGCGGTGCAATCTGTCGCGAAGGGCGCCACCGCGCCCTAACTGGCCAGTTTCATCACGAGGATTCCGGCAACAATCAGCGCGGCAGCCGTCAGGCGCGCGGGTGTCACCGCATCACCGAACATGACCACCCCAAGGACGAAACTGCCCACCGCGCCAATTCCGGTCCAGACCATATAGGCAGTGCCAAGCGGCAATTGTCGCATGGCAGCAGCCAATAGCCAAAAGGAAGCAATCATCCCGACAAGCATGACAGCGGTCGGCAATGGACGTGTGAAGCCAGCGGATTGTTTCATTGCGGTCGCCCAGACGATTTCGAGAAGTCCGGCGATAAAGAGCATGAGCCAGGACATGGGAACCTTTGGTCTCGGGGCCGGGCCGTCCCGGCGATACTTCCCATCCTGGGGAGGTCGTCCTCGGCGTAAGAAGATAGTTCCCGCCGCAGCACCGGTCAAGAGCTTCCGATGCGGCACGTGCCCCGCTGACAGAATGGGTATTTGCGCGAAGAAGAAGGTGTCTAGCGCAGTCCCAAACCGGCGCGCATCATCATGCGCCGCAACGGAGACAGGCCATAGAGACCGCCAAGCGTGGCAGCGCGCAGATCGCGCAATGGACGGAGGCTGGCCTGGCTGGCACGATTGAGCGCATCGATCCCCATGAGGCGTGCATAGGCTTCGGGGCGCCGCGCGCGTTCATAGGCGCGCAAAGCGTCGCGGTTGCCCGGTTCGGTCCGTGACAGGTCAATCAGCGCGGACAGATCGGCAAGGCTCATGTTCAGGCCCTGCGCGCCGATTGGTGGCACGACATGCGCAGCCTCGGCGATGAGCGCGACATGGGGCGCGACGAAGCGATCAGCGATCTGGCTGATGATCGGCCATTGCGTCAATGCCGTCGCCTGCGTCAGAGGCCCGAGCACACCGGCGGAGCGATCATTCAGATGCTGTGCGAATTCCCGGGGTGGTAGTGTCGACAGGCGCTCGATCTCGCGGCCGTTTTCCATCCAGACTACAGCAGAGCATGGTTTGCCGTCGCGATCAGGCAGGGGAACCAGCGTGAAAGGCCCGCCCGAGCGGTGGACCTCGGTCGAAACATTGTGATGGGGGCGATCATGCGTGACCGCGAATGCCAGCGCCTTTTGCCCATAGCGAAAGGTTCTGACGCCGATACCCAGAGATTGCCGCACAGGTGAGTTGCGCCCATCTGCGCCGATCAGCAGCGAAGCCCGCAACCTGCGCCCGTGATCCAGTGTGACAATCGCCCCTTCGTCGCGTGCAATCACGTTCCGTGTGCCGGTGCCCGGGTAGAAGCGCACAGATTGCAAATGCCCCAGCCGGCCCATGATCTCGCGGCGCAGAAGCCAGTTCGGCAGGTTCCAGCCAAAGGGTTTGTCCCCGATCTCGGCGGCATCGAAATCGCGGGTGAGACGTGGGACGGAATTCCGCCCTCCGGCATCGACGATCCGCATCGTCTGAAGAGCCGTCGCGAAGGGCGCCAGCCGATCCCACAGGCCGATGCGGTCAAGCAGGTCGACCGAGGGTGTCAAAAAGGCGGTCGTGCGCAGATCGGCCCCCGCCTGCCCGTCATCGGTGATTGGGGCAGCAGGATCCACACAGACCGTCGTGAAACCCTCGGCACCGAAAGCAGCGGCGGCGATCAGGCCCGCGACACCGCCGCCCGAAACCAGCACATCGACCTGTTCCATGTCATCGGCTTGGGGCACAGGATCAATTTCCGGCGGTGAATGCCAGCATCACGACGAATACGGCAAGGGTCAGCACAAGGCCGATCAGCCCCAGCACCGGCAAGCCAAAGGTCGCGACAAGGGCCGCGACAACCAGCAGCACAACCAGAAGAACGGCAAAAATACGCAGCGCAAGGCGATTATCTGCAGAAGCGGAAACATTGGTCATGGACAAGAATCCCTATGGGTCGGCGCGTTCCACAACCATTTAGCCTGCTTCATCCGGGAAGGGCAATCTTTGTCAGAAATGCAAACAGGTCGTCATCGCGATGCATGATATGCGGAAAATCGCGGTTTTCCGGGGCCTTGCCCTGGCCAGATACCTCTGGGCCGCTATACCCGCGACCTATCAGCACAGTGCGCATTCCCAGTTCGTGAGGCACCAGAAGATTGCGGGGATCATCCTCGAACATCGCCGCCCGAGACGGATCTATACCTGAAAGGCGCATCACCTCGGTATAGGCGCGCTGATCCGGCTTGGGGTGAAATCCGGTTTCCTCGACGCCATAGATCTCATCGAACAGGTCCAACCCGCGTGCGGTGAGAACCTTGCGGGCATAGGTGGAATCGGCGTTGGTGTGGATCAGTTTCCGTCCGGGCAGGTTGTTGATGGCCCGCGCCAGATCCGGGGCCGGGACCAGAGGCGAGAAATCGATATCATGCACCTCGGCAAGATAATCAGCCGGATCGATGGCATGTTCGGTCATCAGGCCGGCAAGTGTCGTGCCGTGCTGTTGCCAATATTCCTTGCGCAGGCGGTCCGCATCATGTGGCGCGATCTGCAGCAGCCGCATGACATAGGCGGTCATGCGGGCCTCGATCTGGGGAAAGAGCGCCATATCGGGCGGGTAAAGCGTATTGTCCAGATCAAAGATCCAGACATCGACATCTGAAAAATCCATGCCGATATCGTTAGCTCGCACGTCTGCGGCTTGCAATTGTCACATATGCGGCCAATCGTATTGCCATGAAAGATGACGCCTATTCCCTGATCCTTGCCGCGATCGAAGCCGGCACCTATCGCCCCGGTGACCGACTGGTCGAATCGGAACTGGCCGAACGATTCGGGGTATCGCGCACCCCGGTTCGCGAGGCCCTGCAAAGGCTTGAGACACAGGCCATGCTTGTGCGCGACGGACGCAGCCTGATCGTCGGGTCGCTGGACCACAATCAATTGGCCGAGCTATACGTGGTGCGGGCCGAGCTTGAGGCACTGGCCGCGCGCCTGGCCGCGCGCCATGCCACCCCCGAAGAAGTTCGTGTCCTGGCCCGGATGGTGGCAGAGGACCAGAAATCGATCGGCGATCCGGAATTTCTGGCCCGCGCCAACAAACGGTTTCACCACCAGCTTCATCTGGCTTCTCACAACCGGTATCTGGTGCAGCAGCTGGATCTTGTTCATCGGACCATGGCGCTGATGGCAAAGACCTCGCTGGCGGCCGAAGGGCGGGGCGAAATGGCGTTGACCGAACACAAGAATATCGTCGACGCGATCGCTGCGGGCGATGGCGATGCGGCCGATGCCGCATTGCGCCAGCATATCTCGATGGCATGGGAAACGCGTCTGAGACTGGAGGCTGGCGGGGAACATGCCTGACGACGCGCCGCATTCCCTGTCGGAAGCAGACCCCAAGAACCTGATTCGCGAAAGTTTCGCCATCGATGGAATCAGCGCCGCACAGTGTCGGTCGATCTTTCTCGATTGGGCATTGTCCTTGCCCGACAATCTGGACCAGATCCAATCGATCCGGTGTCTTCTGGATCACTATGCCCCCGCAGCGACCCTGAACGACCAGCGTCACCCGATGATCGCCGTATTGGTCGAGGCCGTGCAGGCCGGGCAGCATCAGCCCCGGCGGCGGGGCGGGCGTGCGGCCCGCGTTTCACAGGCGGAATGAGCCGGATGCGCCTGATCGAAACGCAGGACGATCTGGCCGAGGGGGCCGCCTATCTTGCCGGGGCATGTCCGGTCTGGGCAAAGGTGCTGCCCACGCTTGGCCCCCTGCCCTTGCGCCGCCGCAGCGACGGCTTTGAGGCGATCGCAAGCGCGATTGTGGGGCAGCAAATCTCGATCGCTGCGGCTGCGGCGATCTGGAAGCGTTTGGAAGACGCCGGGCTGACCGACCCTGTAGCGGTTGCCGCCGCCACCGAGGAAGAACTGCGGGCCGCCGGGCTGTCGCGCCCCAAGGCCCGCTACCTTTCGGCGATCGCAAACGCCCAACCCGATTGGATCGCATTACGCGATCTGCCCGATGACGCGGCATTGCAACAGCTGGTCGCGCTGCCTGGCATCGGCATCTGGACGGCTGAGATCTATTTGAAATTCGCGCTTGGCCGCCGCGACGTCCTGGCCGCCGGCGATCTGGCCCTGCAAGAGGCCGCCCGCATGATGTATGGGCTGGATGCCCGTCCGACACCCGCAAAACTGCGGGAAATGGCGCGACCATGGGCCCCATGGCGTGCGGTTGCGGCGCGCGGGCTGTGGGCCTATTACCGGCAGGCAAAAGGACGCGAGGGAATACAATGACTGCGCTGAAATCCGCCCGAAAAGGACCAGAAACCGCCGATTCCGTCGTGGTCTTTCTTCACGGCTACGGCGCGGATGGCGCTGATCTTCTGGGGCTGGCCGATCCGTTGTCGCCGCATTTGCCCGGCACCGCGTTTCACGCCCCCGACGCGCCGGAAAAAAGCACCGGAAACCCGTTTGGCTATCAATGGTTTCCGATCCCATGGCTGGATGGTTCCGACGAAGCGCAGGCCCGGGAATCGATGGAACGCTCGATCAAGGCCTTGAATCTGTATCTCGACAAGGTTCTGGCCGACGAAGGCCTGAGCGCGGATCGCATGGTCGTCATCGGCTTTTCGCAAGGGACCATGATGGCGCTGCACGTCCTGCCGCGGCGCGACGAGGAAATCGCCGGAATTGTCGGCTTTTCGGGGCGGCTTCTTCGTCCCGAAACTCTGGGCGCGGAAGCCAGGGTCAAGCCGCCGGTGCTGTTGTTGCATGGCGATCAGGATCCGGTGGTTCCATTCGAGGATATGGGATTAGCCGGAACTGCGTTGGAACAGGCCGGTTTCACCGTCTATGGACATGTGATGAAGGGCACCGCCCACGGGATCGCGCCTGACGGGTTGTCGGTCGCACTGGGCTTTCTGAAAGACCGGCTGGGGAAATAGATCACCCGCCGCTCAGGCCCAAAGCGACGGCTCGGCCAGCTCGATCGAGTTTCCCGCAGGATCGCGAAAATAGATCGAACGCGCGCCGTTGGGCCAGTGAAAATCAGCTTCGATCCCCACATCGTGGGATTGAAGATGGCGGCACCAGTCATCGATATGATCGCGCCCGACCGCCATGCAAAAATGCCCCGGCCCGCGCGCGCCATGGCTCGG
The DNA here is from genome assembly GCF_028294535.1 of Paracoccus onchidii. Classification (GTDB taxonomy): domain Bacteria; phylum Pseudomonadota; class Alphaproteobacteria; order Rhodobacterales; family Rhodobacteraceae; genus Paracoccus; species Paracoccus onchidii. The sequence continues at coordinate 188,504 of NZ_JAQBIE010000003.1, forward strand.
CACCGGCAATCGTGCATCCGGGGGTGCCGGCCTTTCCGTGGCCTCGGCACGAAATACCAGCAAGACCTGCGGATGCGGCGTATCGCCTATGCGAAAGAAAACATGCCGCCCCGGCACGGTCTGAAACGCCGTCAAACCCATCACATCCTGCCAGAACGCGGTCGCGGCCGTCAGATCATCGGCATATAGCGCCGTTTCCATGGTTCCCAGCAATGGCGGCCTGATATCGGTCATGGCCGCGATGATGCCATTGCCCCACCCGCAAGGCAATCTGTCACAGGGTTGTCACCCTTAGCCAGTATTTCATCCACATACTGAATACATGCGGGGGCTTGTCAGAAGCCAAGCGCGATATATAGTCGCAATCATGGATCTGACATGCCTCTAGGCAGTTTGCAACGAGGCAAGCGGGAAGGCAGCATGCTGGACAAGCATCATCAGACGGAATTTCGGACGCAGTTCGTACGCGAACCCGCGGGCCTGAAACATCACCCCGCGCTGGTTCTGAATGCGGATTACCGGCCCCTCAGCTATTACCCCCTGTCGCTTTGGCCCTGGCAAGAGGCAATCAAGGCGGTATTTCTGGATCGAGTCTCGATCATCGCCGAATATGACGAGGTCGTGCGAAGTCAACGGCAAGCCTTCCGCATCCCTTCGGTTGTTGTCCTGAAAGATTATGTGAAACCTCAAAAGCGCGTGGCCTTCACGCGCTTTAATCTTTTTCTGAGGGATGAATTCAGTTGCCAGTATTGTGGTGCCAAGGGTGACCTGACCTTTGACCATGTGGTGCCAAGATCACGTGGCGGGGTCACAAGCTGGGAAAATGTCGTCGCGGCCTGCAGCCCGTGCAATCTGAAAAAGGCCAATCGCAGCCTGCGCCATTGCGGCCTCACCCTGCGGCGCAAACCCAAATGCCCGACCCCCGAGGAAATGCACGCCGTCGGCCGCCGATTTCCACCCAACCACCTGCATGAAAGCTGGATGGATTTTCTTTACTGGGACGCCGAACTGGAAAGCTGAGCCAGCACCCCCGGCAGATCACCATATCCGGTATGCCGTCGCTGATAACGCAGCCCCAGACGGCTGGCCGCGTCCCGTGCTTTCCGGTCAAGTTCGGGGTCATGTGTTTGCGCCAGATAGATCAGGCGGTCATAATGGGCGAAATACATGTCGCGCAATTGCGGATGCCGATCCAGCCCCATCGCACGCCAGACAAAGGCATCGAACTGCCTGACCAGAAAATCGGTCAGATAGAACGCGGTGAATTCCTGTTCCGCCCGTGCGGCATGGTCTGCGACGCCATCGAAAAAGGCATAGCAATGCGGGCCGGGTATCATCTCGACCCCCAATTCATCACATCTCGCCTTCAGCAATCCACCGGTGCCGCAATCCGCATAGACAACGATAATCCTGTCATAAGCAGGGCGATACCGTTGCACGGCATCCTGAACCGCATCGGGGATTTTCTCGGGGCGCAAATGAAGGTCGGCAGGCAGGCAATGCAGGTCGAGATGCTGCCATCCATTTGCATCACGGATGGCCAACAATTCGCGCGCCAAGGCCCCGCAGGCCAGCATCAGGCATGTCGGCGGTGCGACCCTAGCCCTTGTGGTCATGCCCGCTGCGATGACCCAGATGCACCAGCGCCGCCGCCGTCAATGCCACCAATGCCAAAGCCACCTCTGGCACACCGGCCGAGAATGAAACCCACAGGGTTACGGCCGCCCCAAGAACGACAGCAAGGACGAGCAGCAGAAAATGCGTTAACGGCATGACAACAAAGCCTCCTTATGCCCAATATGGGCGTGAAGGGGGGCGTTGGAAAGGGCATCGTGCAAATGCTGGCGAATTTTGGCCCGCGGCAGAAGGAAGCCGCAACGTCACTTGGCGCAGTATGCGCCGCTTTTGACGCCTTTGCCGCGGGCTATGGCGCGAATTCACAGTCTCGCGATCCGGTGATTCGCATCTACCAGCGCAACTGACTGCGCCCGATCAAGGCGCCCAAGGCCCCAACAGCCAGAATCGCAAGGCCATACCATGACAGGAAGAACAGCGGCGAATCCTCGTTGCAATGCAGGGCGTATAGCGCGGCGCTGAAACCACCGGCTGCGATACCCAAAAACAATCCGCTGCGCATCGGCGATGAGCTTGCGCCATCTTTCAGCACCATCATGCCAACGCCCATCGGAATCAGCGCCAACGATGTGATCGAGGTCAGACACGCCGCGAGGGTATTCCCTTTCATCGTTGCCCACAGCCCGTCCTGTGCCCCCGCAAACATCGACGCGACCAGCCACAAAAAGGCCGTAATGCCGATAATGGCCAGCCATCTCTGGGCGGGCACCTGCCGGACCTCGGGTCGCGACAGGCGCATGGAGGCATTCAACGCCAAGGCCGCAGCCGACAGCGGAAATATCCATTTCATCAACACGATCGGGTCCGAGACAACCTGCCCCAGATCCGGTCTGATCCCCAGCGCGGCAACCAGAGCAGTCCCCAAAATCACCATGGCCAATCCCGCACGCGACATGACCCGCGGTGCGATCGGGCGGGGTTCAGTATCATCTTGCGACAGTATCGCAATGAGCTGATCAGTTTTCATAGTTCACCCTCCTGCCTCAGACGGGCAAGTCTTTGTAACGCGCGATGCAGTGCAACCCGCAGGGCGCCGGCGCTCAGGCCCAGCCTTTCGCCACATTCTTCGTTGCCGCGCTCTTCCACGGCCAGACAGCGCAACAACGCGCTGTCGCGATCGGGCAGTTTCGCGATCACCGCTTCGGCATCGCGTTTCTCGAACCCGTCCGGTTCCGGCTCGGCCTGCAGCGTGTCGGTGAAATCCTCGACCGGCACATGCACCCGTTTTCCACGACGGCGGAAGGCATCGACCAGCTTGTGCCGCGCAATGGCATAAACCCAGGGACGCAGCGGCTGGTCGCTGTCCCATGTGGCACGTTTCAAATGGATCGCCAGCAAAGTTTCCTGCACGACATCCTCACACCAACTTGTGTCCATTCCCCCCGCACGCGCCTTGATCAACCCGCGCAGGACCGGCGTCATCGCCGTCAGCAATTCCTGATAGGCCCGCTGATCCCCCGCAATTGCGAGACGCATCAGTTGCGACCAATCCTGACCGGCTTTTCCGCCATGTTTCATCTTTGCTCGTCCTTACGCAGTGCGACCTGCATTCGTTACAGCATCCCCCCGCCCAAGTCAGCACATCACGAGTTCGTGAAACCGGTAACGAAACGGGTTCAGCAGACGAATGGCATTCTGGGACGGCACCGCCGCCCGTTCAACAAAGGAGATAGAAGAAGATGAACCCGAAACTCGCAGCCGCCATCGCTACCGCCGTCAGCCTTGCAGGTGCCGCCGCACATGCTGATGAAATGGAAAAATGCTACGGTGTCGCACTGGCTGGCGAAAACGACTGCGCCGCAGGCCCCGGCACGACCTGCGCCGGAACATCGACCACCGATTATCAGGGCAACGCCTGGAAGCTGGTTCCGGCTGGCACCTGCGAAACCATGGAAACCCCCGCAGGCCATAACGGCTCGTTGGAACCGATCGAAATGTGATCATGGCGCGGGCGGGTCAAACCACCCGCCCGACCAACCCGGCCACATGGCGCGACGAGATTTCGTTTCGAGAGGACCAGAATATGCCCCTGCCCAGTTCCGCCGGCCTTGGCTTCAAGGCACAGCACTTTCAGGCGATCCGCGACACGCAACCCCGGCTTGGCTTTTTCGAGGTTCATGCCGAGAATTATCTGGGTGATGGCGGTGCGCCCCATGCCATGCTGACGGCCCTGCGACGGGATTATGCGATTTCGATTCACGGGGTAGGCCTGTCCATCGGTGGTCCGACGCTGGACAAGGCACATCTGGCCCGCGTTCGCGCGCTGTGCGATCGCTATGACCCCGACAGTTTCTCTGAACATCTTGCCTGGTCAAGCCATGGTGCCGAATATCTGAACGACCTGCTGCCCCTGCCCTATACGGCCGCGACGCTGCAACAAATCTGCGATCATGTTGACCAGGTTCAGGACGCTCTGGGCCGTCGGCTGCTGCTGGAAAACCCGTCCACCTACGTGATCTTCGAACAAAGCGAGATTCCGGAAACCGAATTCATGGATCAAATCGCACAGCGCACCGGCTGCGGCCTGTTGCTGGACGTGAACAACGTCTTTGTCAGCTGCGTCAACCATCGCATGGATCCACTGAATTATCTGAACGCCTTCCCCTTGCGGCATGTCGGTGAAATTCATCTGGGCGGGCATGACGAAGAAGAACTGCCAAGTGGCCCGCTATTGATCGACGCGCATGGAAGCGAGGTCGCCGATCCGGTCTGGGCGCTATACGCCGAGGTTCTGGACCGCGCCGGACCGCTGCCATCGCTTGTCGAATGGGACAATGACGTGCCGGAATGGTCCGTGCTGTTGTCCGAAGCACAGCGCGCAGAAGCCCTTCTTTCAGATCGGACACGCCATGCAGCCGCTGAGTGAACTGACCCGCAGCTTCCGTCAAGCCCTGTCCGGGGGCGACATCCCGGCCTTTGTCACCGCGACCGATCCGGCCGAAGCTGCGCAACGCTTTGCCGTGTATCGCAACAATGTCGCGCACAGCCTGCGTCAGGCTCTGGGTCGGCGGTTTCCCGTGGTCAAGCGCCTCGTGGGAACCACGTTCTTCGATGCAATGGCGACCGAGTTCATTGCCCGACATCCGCCGCAATCACCGGTTCTTCAGGAATGGGGCGAGGCATTCGCGCCATTTCTTGAAGGGTTCCCACCCGTCGCGACCCTGCCCTATCTGCCTGATGTCGCCCGGATCGAATGGGCCCGCGGGCGCGCCTATCACGCCGCCGACCTGACGCCGCTCCCCGCTGATCAATTGCAAGAGGACCATCCGCTGATTTTGCATCCGTCGGTCCAGGTCCTGCATTCACATCATCCGGCGGTCAGCATCTGGCATGCCAACCAGCCCGCGCGGGATGGCAAGCTGCGGGCCGGCGGGGCCGAATATGCGCTGATCCGGCGAAAACCCGATTTCGAGGTGCCGGTCATGGCGCTGTCACCCACCGATGCCGCATTCATCGACGTCTTGCTGCAAGGCAAACCCCTTGGTGTCGCAGCAATCATCACCGATCCCGTCCCCATGCTGTCCCTGCTGCTGAAGGACGGCCTGATCTGCAAGAAGGAGTCCATTCAATGAACATGCCAACCGTGGCCGCGCGGGGCTCGGCCTTGCTGCAAAAGCTGAACAACCTTGCTGAACATACACCTTATGCGCTGGTCGGGCTGGCGGCACGCGTCTTTCCGGCGGCCGTTTTCTGGACCAGTGGCCGCACCAAGGTCGAGGGGCTGAGCCTGAAGCCGTCGACAATCTATCTGTTCGAAAACGAATACGCATTGCCGATAATCCCGCCCGAAATTGCCGCGCGCCTTGCGACGGTGGCGGAGCATCTGTTCCCCGTGCTGCTGGTGCTGGGCCTGTTCAGCCGCCTTTCTGCGCTGGCACTGCTGGGAATGACCGCCGTGATCCAGATCTTTGTCTATCCGTCAGCCTGGCAGACCCACGGGCTTTGGGCGGCCTGCTTCCTGATTCTGATCGCGCGCGGCCCCGGGGCCTGGTCCCTGGACAATATGTTCGGCCTGGACCGCCCTGGGCGCTGACAGGGCGGGAATGCGACAGCAGCCCCCCATCGAGAGGGGCCGCTGTCGCCGGGGGCGATGCCCCCGCTACGCGACATTTCCGGTCGATGCGTCTAGATCAGCCCGGCATGTTCAAGCGCCGCATCGATCAGACGTCGTGTCGGATCGGTCAGCGGCGTCAGCGGCAGGCGCATCCGTTCCTGACAGAGACCCAGACGCGACATCGCATATTTAGCACCGGCCACGCCTGGTTCGACAAAAATCGCCTGATGCAAGGGCATCAGCTTGTCCTGAAACCCAAGCGCGGCGGCATAGTCTCCGCGCAAGGTCGCCTCTTGGAACTGTGCGCAGAGTCTGGGCGCGACATTGGCGGTGACACTGATGCAGCCCACCCCACCATGCGCGTTAAAGCCAAGCGCCGTCGCATCTTCGCCCGAAAGCTGCACGAAATCGGGCCCGCAGGTGATCCGCTGCTGACTGACGCGCTCGATCTTGCCGGTGGCATCCTTGACGCCGACGATCTGGGGCAGGCGCGCCAGAACGCCCATTGTCTCGGGGAGCATGTCGATCACCGAGCGGCCGGGAATATTGTAGATGATGATAGGCAGATCGACGGCCTCGGCCAGCGCCGTGTAATGGGCCAGCAGACCGGCCTGCGTCGGCTTGTTGTAATAGGGCGTCACAACCAGCGCGGCATCGGCCCCGACATCCTGCGCATGGCGGATCAAGCCGATGCCTTCACGCGTGGCGTTTGACCCGGCACCCGCAATTACCGGGATGCGGCCATTGACCAGCCTGACGACTTCTTCGATGACCTGACGGTGTTCCTCATGCGTCAGTGTCGGGCTTTCGCCCGTGGTCCCGACAGGGACAAGACCGTGGCTGCCCTGATCGATATGCCACTCGACCAGCTTCTTGAGCGTGTCCAGATCCAGATCGCCGTCCGAAGTGAACGGCGTGACCAGGGCAGGCAGAGACCCTTTGAACATGACACGCTCCTTGATGTTTCAGTGTTGTGAGCGCCTAACTATCCTCGGGCACCTGTCTTGCCAAGGTTGTGAATTGCCTATGTGTTAGAAGACAGCGACATAGGGACAAGATGCGACTTCTGCGTGACATATGCCTGCTGGGGCTGACGCTGGCCCTGCCGCTTGCCACCCCTGCCGAAGCCGAGGACAGGGGCGCGATGGCGCTGGCCCTGTCGGCGGCGGATGTGCATGACTGGAAAACCGCCCGAGATGCCGCGCTTCGCTCCGGCCCGATGGCCGAAGCGCTGATCGGCTGGCAGGCATTGCGGGCAGGATACGGAAACTTCGAGGATTATCTGGAGTTTGCGCGCGCCTATCCTGACTGGCCCGGCCTTGCCCTGCTGCGAAAGAAGGGCGATCAGAAACTGCGCCCCGGCCTGCCGGCCGAGCAGATCCGCGAATGGTTCGGCGACCGATTGCCCGATGGGCTTGTGGCCCAAACGGCCTATCTGACCACGCTGGACCGTCAGGACGCCGCGGCAGAGCGCAAACGTTTCTGGATCGAAACACCGCTGGATTCCACTGAGGAAACCGCCTTCCTCGAAGTGTATCAGGCCGAATTGACACCTCTGCTTGCCGATCGCGCCGAATCGATGCTGGATCAGCGCGAATGGCAGCAGGCCGAACGTCTATTGCCCAAACTGGCCGAGGACCAACGCGGATTGATTGCCGCGCGAATCGCGCTGCAAGCCCGGCGCGCCGGGGTCGATGATCTGATACTGGCCCTGTCTGATCAGGATCGCGCCGATCCGGGCCTGACGATGGATCGCTTCAGCTGGAGGGTGCGGGCCAAGCAGCATGATGGTGCGCGCGAATTGATGCTGCAGGCCTCGGCCAGCGCCCAGGCGCTGCGCGCACCCGAAATCTGGGCCCAGATGCGCGTTGACTACGCACGGCTGGCGATGCGCAATGGCGACTGGGCGCTGGCCGAACGGTTGGCGGCGCCGCATTTTCTGCCGCAAGAGAACCGCCACTATTCGGATCTCGAATGGCTTGCGGGCTTTGCAGCATTGAAGCAATCGGCGCCAGATCGAGCACTTGGACATTTCCAGCACCTGCAAAGCGTCGTGGGCAGCGCAATCAGCACGGCGCGTGCGCATTACTGGCAGGGCCGTGCCCATGACGCCCTGAACGATGCGGATGCCGCCCGTGCCGCCTATCAGAAGGCTGCCAGCTATCCCGGCGTCTATTATGGCCAGCTTGCGATGGAAAAGCTGCATGGCGTCATGCCGCCAGACTATGCCGTCACGGGTCGGGCAGAAACCAGCCTGCCCGATTGGCGCGCCAGCCCGCTGGCCGAAAATACGGTATTTCAGGCCGGATTGTGGTTGCTGGCCACGGGACGCATCAACGATGCACAACGCTTTTTTCTACACCTGTCGGAAACCGCGCAGCCCATCGACATCGCGCGCATGGCACGCCTGATGATCGAGGCCGGCGCGCCTTGGCACGGCCTGCGCCTGTCAAAGCGCGCCGCCGATCAGGGCGTCATTTATCCTGCGGCACATTTCCCGCTGACCGGTTTGGAAAAGGCGCCGCTGGGGCTGCCCCCCGAACTGGTCCTGTCCATCGCGCGACAGGAATCCGAGTTCAACCATACCGTCAGCAGCCATGTAGGCGCACAAGGTCTGATGCAGCTGATGCCGGGAACCGCGAAGCAGATGGCGCGTCAACTGGGCGAACCCTATTCGGTCGGACGGCTGACGACGGATCCCGCCTATAACGCTCGGCTTGGGGCGGCTTATCTTTCAGGGCTGCGCGACAGGTTCGGATCCTCAACGGCACTGACGGCGGCGGGGTATAACGCGGGGCCGGGGCGGCCTGCCCGTTGGCTGAACAGTTTTGGTGACCTGCGAAAGGATTTCGACCCCGTCGAATGGGTCGAACTGATCCCGTTTGATGAAACCCGCAACTATGTGATGCGCGTCACCGAGGCGATGCCCATTTACCGCGCCCGCATCCATGGCAAACCCGCCCCCATTGTTCCGACATGGGATCTGACCGGGGGCGGGCTGATGCCCCCGCCGGTCACACGCCTGACACTGGCATTGTCGGCACATCCGCCACGCAAGCCGGTCTATGGACCGCAATTGCCGGCCAACTGGGTCAACCCGCTTTCTTCTGCGTCCGCCACAGAGTGAAAATCCCCGCCATGACGACGATCACGGCCCCGGCGGCGACATTGCTGCGCATATTTTCGCCAAAGAACACGACGCCAATGATGCTGGCCCAGACAAGCTGGGTATACACGAATGGCTGCAGGGCAGAGGCTTCGGCAACCTCATAGGCGCGGATCATCAGGTAATGTCCCGCCGTGGCGCACATGCACAGCGCCGCCATCCACAGCCAGTCCACCGGCGCAAGCCAGGTCCAATCCCAGATGCCGACCAGCGTAATCGCGATGCCGCCCGATATCGCGGTCCAGAAAAAGCTGACCATTGCCGGATCATCGCGTGCGACATGGCGTGTCAGCAAGCCGTAAAGCGCAAACATCAGTGCCGCCGCGAATGGCAGCAGTGATTCAAGCCGGATCACCCCGCCGCCGGGCTGCAGGATGACCAGAATTCCGACAAAACCGACACCAATTGCGGTCCAGCGGCGCCAACCGACCTGCTCGCCCAGAACCGGCCCGGACAGGGCGGCCACCAGCAACGGGCAGGCCGCGAAGACGGCATGAGTTTCCACCAACCCAAGGCGCACGAAGGCCTCGACCATGATGACCACTTCCGCCACCAGAATGACACCGCGCGCGATTTGGGTCAGGGGCCGCCGGGACCTTGCGGCGCGGCGCAGACCGCCGGGCTGGCGCGACACCAGCGCCAGAACAAAGATCATGAACGCCCAATAGCGCAGCATCACGATGAATATCGGCGGATACTCGGCGCCGAGGATCCTGGAAAATCCGTCCTGAACTGCAAAGATCAGGCAGGTCGCGCAGATCAGCAATATCCCCAACCCGGTCCGCTGCGGCCCTGCCGGACGCTTCTGGGGATGCATCGGCGGCGGCGCCGAGGCGGCCGACGCGGCATAGGTCTGGCTGCTGCGATTGTCAGGCATCGGAAACTCCTTGCTTGCCATCGGCCTTGCGCCCATCAGGGCACAAGGTCAAGCCAGGCATGGCGTGAATTTCCGGTTCCGGCAGCGCAGAGCTAGTCGCGGGTGCGGATCACCTTCGCAAAGGCATCGAAAACCTGCGGATTGGCCGCGATCATCCGCCCCGATTCCAGAACGTCATCATCGTCACGGATACCCTCGACGAATCCGCCAGCCTCACGCACCATCAGGATACCTGCGGCGACATCCCAAGGCTTGTTGCCACGTTCCCAATAGCCATCATAACGCCCCGAAGCGACATAGGCCAAATCCAGAGAGGCCGCGCCAAGGCGGCGCACCCCCGAGGACAAGGGCATCAGGCGAGCCAGATCCTTCAGCGCAGCCGGCAGCGGTCCACGCCCCGCGAAGGGGATGCCCGTCCCGAACAGCGAATCGGTCAGCTGCCGGCGGCCCGAGACCCGCAAACGCTGATCGTTCATGAAGGCGCCGGCGCCTTTCTCGGCAACGAACAATTCGTCTTTCGCGGCATCGAAAATAACCGCGGCAACGATTTCCTTCTTGTGTTCCAACGCGATGCTGATCGCCCAGTGCGGCAATCCGTGCAGGAAATTGGTCGTGCCATCCAGCGGATCGACGATCCAGCGACGGGTCGGATCCTCGCCTGCTTCTTCGCCCGTTTCCTCGCCCAGCCAGCCATAGGTCGGACGCGCGTTGCGCAGTTCTTCCTTGATGATCCGCTCGGCCTCTTGATCGGCCTTGCTGACGAAATCGCCGGCGCCCTTGACGCTGACCTGCAGGTTCTCGACTTCACGAAAGTCTTTGACAAGGGCGCGCCCGGCCTTGCGGGCGGCCTTGATCATGATGTTCAGATTGGCGCTTGCCATCACATGCTCCGGATAAGGTTGACGCCTCATAGGGCGAAGCGGCGCAAATGTGAAGCGCAACGGGCGTCAGGCGGCGGATCCGCGCAGCATTCGCAGGGGTTCGGTGCGTGAAAGCCGCAGCACATGCGCCATATAGGGCTGGGCCAGGTCGTCTTCGCGCACCGCCGCATAAAGGCGGCGCAGCACGCCACCCCGCCCCAAGGGCAACATCGCCAGCTCGTCATTGGCTGCCTCGCGCCGCAACACCCAATCGGGCATGACCGCAACGCCCCGCCCGGATGCCACCAGCATCAGCGTCACGGCCGTCAACTCGACCTGCCGGTGGCGCGCAGGTTCGATACCTGCCGGTGTCAGGAACTGGCTGAACACATCCAGTCGCCCGCGCTCCATCGGATAGGTGATCAGCGTTTCACGGGCAAGATCCTCGGGTTCGGCAAAGCCCTTGGCAACCAGCGAATGCCCGGCCGGCACCACCAATGTCGGCGCATAATCGAAAAGCGGCTGATAAGTCACGCCCGGCACATCCTCGGGATCCGAGGAAATCACCAGGTCGACCTCTTCTCGGGCCAGCGCGGGCAATGCCCCGAAGGCAAGGCGCTGGCGGATATCGACATCGACATCCGGCCAGGCACGGCGGAATATGTCCAGAACCGGCAGCAACCAGTCGAAACAGGCATGGCATTCCATGGCGATATGCAACCGCCCGACGCGACCCGCCTCGACCCCCTTGAATTCGGCCTCGGTTGCGGCAACCAGCGGCAACACCTGTTCAGCCAACCGCAACAGGCGGGTGCCCGCGGCCGACAGGCGCATGGGCTTGGAACGGCGCACGAACAGTTCGATCCCGGCCTGTTCCTCCAATGCCTTGACCTGATGGGACAGCGCCGATTGCGTGATGTTCAGCGTTTCGGCGGCACGTGCCAAGCCGCCCTGCTCATGGATGGCACGCACGGTACGCAAATGTCGTAGCTCCAGGTGCATATGAAACCAGCTCAAGTTTATCTTGAAGATTATGAATTTGTCTCACAGAACGATCCATGACACAAGATCGGCAACTGAAAGGAATTGCCATGTCCCGCGCCACGCCCAAAATCAGCTTCGAGTTTTTCCCGCCCAAGACGCTGGATGCCTCGTTCCGGCTGTGGGACACTGTGCGCGCATTGGCCCCGATGAGTCCTGATTTCGTGTCGGTGACCTATGGTGCGGGCGGCACCACGCGCAAACTGACGCATGAGGCCGTAACCACGATCAATCGCCATTACGGCCTGAACGTCGCGGCCCATCTGACCTGTGTCGAAGCGACGCGGGAAGACACCATGAAGATCGTGCAGGATTACGCCGATGCCGGCATCCGCGAGATCGTGGCCCTGCGCGGTGACGCCCCAAAGGGTCAGGACAAGTTCACGCCCCACCCCGACGGCTTTGCCAATTCGGTTGAGCTGATCGAGGCGATTGCCGGGCGCGGAGACATGACCATTCGTGTCGGCGCCTATCCTGAGCCCCATCCCGACAGCAGCGATACCGACGCCGATGTTGCATGGCTGAAGCGCAAGATCGACGCGGGTGCCAGCAGCGCCATCACGCAGTTTTTCTTCGAGCCCGAAACCTTTTTCCGTTTCCGCGACAAATGCGCTGCGGCGGGAATCGATGCACCCATCATCCCGGGCATTCTGCCCATCCAGGGATGGGCGGGGGCCAAACGCTTTGCACAAAGCTGTGGCACATCAATCCCGCAATGGGCGGAAGAGGCCTTTGCCGCAGCCATCCGCGACGGGGGCGATCGCGAAAGACTGCTGGCAACAGCAATCTGCGCCGAGCTTTGCGACAAGCTGCTGGACGGCGGCGTTGACCGGCTGCATTTCTATACGCTGAACCGTCCCGAAATGACCCGCGATGTCTGCGCCGCGCTGGGGCTGCAGCCCAGCCGTGAACTGGAAGCCGTCGCCTGACCGGACCTCAGCGCGCTGCGGCCGTGGGGCCGCCACCGGCTTCGTGACCACCGCCATCCTGATCGTCACAAGGGCCGCCGGTCACAGGCTTGGCGGTCATCGCCCCGGATCTGCGCAACAGCCTGCGTGGCTTGTGCGCATCCGGCGGAGCCAGCTTGTTCACCAAAAGCGCCGGACCATCATATGTGTCAGGCGCAATGCCCGGTGCCAGCTCTTCGCATTCAAAGCGGCCTACCGTTCGCGGCGCGCGCGCCAGAAATGCCTTGCCCCAGCCACGCCAGCTGCCAACTGACGGTGCCGTCGGATCACAAGGAAATGCGTCTCGCCAGCCTTCGGGCAACGGCAGTCCGACGGACTGGGCGCTTTCGAGCATCCAGACCAAAGGGATATTGGCCAGAGGACGGGCATATTCACGACCACTCAGCTGGCCGCCAATATCCGGGTGAACCCCCCGGAACCAGCGTTGCCGGATACGGCCCTGACATGTGGCATCGTCCCACAGGATCGGCGCAAAGGCCGCCCGCGTTTCATCCAGGGCCAATGCCTGAAAACCATGCTCAACCTCGGCAACCAGATGGGCGTCATGGAAACGAAAGCGTGGTTCGGTCAGCATCCACAGCAAGGGCAACCGCAAGCCCAAGGCCATGACGGTATCAAAACAGCCAACCATTCGGATTGTCGCGCCGTGATGGGTGCGGCGTTTGCGAAACAGGGCGCGGTGCCGATCCGAACCGCCATTGCGGTAATAATGCCAAGCCAGCCTGATATTTCGTTCAGTCGCGGCCTCGGCACGCAGCAACCCGACCCGACCGATCATGCCGGCCAGACTGCGCACCGCGAAAGCGCCCCGCGAATAGCCGATCATGAATATCTGGTCTCCGGGGCGATAACGTGACGCCAACCAGCCATAGGCGTCGATGATCCGCCTTTCCAACACCAGCCCCATCGCCAGATCGGGCAGCGTTTGCCACCGGTTCCACTGCTGCCCCACACCGTAATAGACGCGCAGCTGCGCGGCAGGAACCGGAAGCGCCCCGTGCTGGCCGTTCAGCAAAGCATGGATGCGCCCGATCGAGCTGCGCCGCCCTTCGGCCAACGAGGCGAATGTGCCGTCCATCAGCAAGACGTGATGTGTCGTCGGGCGATTCCCAGTCATCCCCCGACGCTAGCACGCCATTGCTTCCATGTGGTTAATCAAAGCCCATCACTGTCGCATTTGTCAGCAGGCCAAAACCGTTGAAACGTGTATTGGTAACGGTCGAATAAGCGCCGGCACCATGAAAGACGACGAAATCACCTTCCGCAATGTCGGATGGCAGGCTCAACTCACCGGGCAGCCTGTCAACCGAATCGCAGGTTGGCCCAAACACGATACGCCCGGTCAGTTCTCCGTCACGCGGCGTCCCTTGCGGGGTCAGCACATCGATCCGATCAAGATTGCCGACAATCGGCAGTTCGGCCAGCCCGCCATAAACACCGTCATTCAGGAACACATGGCTGCCGTCACGCACCCCCTTGACCCGTGCAATCAGCGAAAATGCATCGGCGCAAAGCCCCCTGCCCGGCTCGCAGACCAGATCGGGCGCGTCATCGCCAAATGCTTCATTCACGGTATCGCGGATTTCGGCAAAGATCGACGCAAGGTCCGGTTCGACCCCGCTGACGCGATAGGACGGGAAACCACCGCCGACATTCAGCCGCCGGGCCCGCACACCAGCCATATCGCAAATTTCGCGCGCAACGCTGATATAACTTTCCCAGGCAATCGGGTCGACACATTGCGTGCCCGGATGGAAGGTCAATGACGGGATATAGCCCCGCGCCGCGACCCGGCGCAGCAATTCAGCGGCCAGCTCGGGCGTGGCGCCGAACTTGGATCCGAAATCATAGACCGCCCCCATGACCGGCAAACTGAAACGCGGCGAAATCTCGACGCCCTGATCCGCCACGGCGGTCGGCACCTGCGCGAACAGCTTGTCCAGCTCGCTCTGGCTGTCCACGGACCAAGAGGTAATGCCAGCCGCGACAGCATGTGTAATCTCGGCGGTTGCACGCACCGGGTTGTGATAATGGCGCGCGGCACGCGGCGCCATCTTGCCGATCAGGTCGATCTCATAGGGTGAGGCCACGTCGAAACCGGTAATCCCCGCCGTCACCAGATTCTGGATCACGGCCTCGCCCGGATTGGACTTTACCGCATAGGTAACCAGACCGGGAAAGCCGTCGATGAACTGGCGCGCCTTGTCCTGCAAGACGGTGGGCGCAAAAGCCAGAACAGGATGCTCGGGCTGCATCTGGCGGATCAGGTCGGCGGGGTTATCCCAGACGGTCTTGTCTTGTCCCATTGACGGTCCTTTCGGGGGTTCGTGGGCTTGGATCGGGTGGCATGATCTTTGGCAAACAGAATGGCGCTTTTGTGGCGCGGTTTCACCGATGAAAAGGATAGATTTGCCGCCCGTTTCCGTTAATATGACGAAATATGTGTCAATATGACGAAATTACTGGAACCGCGCGATCTTGGATGAACTGGATCAGAAAATCTTGATGCTGCTGTCACAGGATGCGCGCATCTCGGTGACATTGTTGGCGCGGCGCCTGAAGGTGGCCAGATCGACCGTTCAGGCACGTCTGGAAAGGCTGGAAAAAACCGGCGCGATCGCGGGCTATACCCTGCGCCTCGGGGGAAACGCACGTCTTGCGCATATTCGCGCCACGGTCATGGTCGCGCTGGAACCACGCAGCCTGCCTGCGGTTCTGGCCCGCCTGAAACAAATGCCCCAGGTCGAAAGGATCCACACGACCAGCGGGCGTGTCGACCTGCTGCTGCAGCTTGCGTCTGCCTCGACAACCGAGCTTGACGAAACGCTGGACCGAATCGGGTCCTTGGACGGGGTTCGCAGCTCTGAAAGCCTGATCCATTTGTCGACCAAGCTGGACCGCGCGCTATGATCCGCGCTGGCGCAGACTGAACCGATCGACAAAGGACTGCGCGGCGCCCATATCGCCCGAAACCGAAATCAGCCCCCCCGCGATATGATCGACGAGGCGGCTGGGGCCGTACACGGCATGCGCCAGCGCATTTCCCGTACCTTGCAATGTGAAGGGGGCATCGATCACATCGACAGCCCGAACCAGCGCCGGCGCATTCACACCCATCCGGAAAGTGAACTTTTCTTCGGCGAAGTCGAAACCGGCAAGATCCTGATCCGAACCGCCACCGATCATCGCGGTCATCGATATCATCAACGCCGTCGGGCTGATGAACCGGCGCGGATCGTGCCCCGGATGCGCGGCGCCCCACCGGCACATCGCCTGCAGCACCGGCAGCAAATCCCGCCCCGATTCCGTCAGGGCATAGCTGGTGCCATGGGGCACCCGACAAATCACGCCACATCGTGACAACTGCGCAATACGGCGGGTCAAGACACTTGCCGTGATGCCGGGCAAACCCGCGCGGATAGCCTGAAACCTCTTGGGAACGAACATCAGTTCGCGCACCACAAGCAGCGCCCATCTGTCCCCGATGACATTCAAGGCATGGGCCGCCAAACAGCCTTCATCATATCGGATCTGCGGGTTTTCGCCGGCTTTAGTCATATTTTGATACTAATAGTTGCTTTTTGATACTGCAAGCCGCAGACTGCTCCTGTCAGACTGAATTTCTGCATTGGGAGAATAGAAGAATGACCTATTATTCCGGCTTTATTGCCGCCGTTCCAAACAGCAACAAACAAGCCTATATTGAGCATGCCAGAAAATCCTGGCCCATGTTTCAAAAGCGTGGCGCCCTGCGCATGGTCGAATGCTGGGGCGAAGATGTGCCACACGGGAACCAGACCGATTTCTATCGCGCGACCAATGCGACAGATGACGAAACGCCGGTCTTTTCCTGGGTAGAATGGCCCGATCGCGCAACCTGTGATGCCGCATGGCAGGACATGATGGACGATCCCGAAATGCAAGAGCTTGGCGAATTGCCCTTCGACGGCAAACGCCTGTTCTGGGGCGGCTTCGCTCCGATCGTTGATGTAAGCTGAGGTCGGACATGCAAAAGATACACGGTCGGCCAATCTGGTATGAGCTGTCAGGCATACCGGACAAGCGCCAGCATACCGAACAGTTCTATTCTCGACTTCTGGGCTGGACGGTGCAGGATTCCGGCATGGAGGGGTTTTCATACCGGCTTGCCAGATCCGGTGATGACATGGTTGCGGGCATGATGGATCTGTGCAGCCAGGACAACGGCACCCCGCCATGCTGGATGACCTATTTCGCCGTCGATGACGCAGATCGGTGCGCCGCCGCCGCCGAACAGGCAGGCGGCAGTATCCTGCGCCCGCCGGCTGACATCCCCGACACCGGACGTTTCGCAATTCTGGCCGATCCGCAGGGTGCGGCATTCGGAATCCTGCAACCTGTACAGGACAAGGGCGATCCTGCCGGCACGGCATTTGACCAAAACAAGCCCGGTCACGGCCATTGGCATGAATTGATGGTCCCAGATCCTCAGGCAGCATTGTCGTTCTATGCCGATCTGCTGGGCTGGCGCGCATCCACCAAGGTGCCGATGGACGGCGAAGAGATCTATCAGCTTTTTGCCCATGAAGGTCAGGATATCGGCGGTATGCATGGCATGCCTATGGCACCATCACCGATGTGGTTGCCCTATTTCGGCGTCCAGGATGTGACCGATGCGGTCCGGCGCATCCCGGATCTGGGCGGCAGCCTGGTCCACGGCCCCCAAGAAGTGCCCGGAGGCGCGTTCATCGCCATCGCGCAGGACCCCCAGGGCGTGATTTTCGCGATTGTCGGCCCGGAACACGCGTCGCAATAAGGCGAGGATACGAATTTCTTCCGGTCAACAGCTTCGGCATTGACCGGAAACGCGCGCAATCCCTTGGCCTTTTCGCCCCGCTTGGGTAATCCGGTGCCAAGCAAGGGGATTTGCCGATATGAGCATGGACAAGAGTTTTGACGCCAAGGCCGCCGAGGCCCGCATCAGCGCCGAATGGGAAAGCAACAATGCCTTCGCCGCGGGGGCCAATGCCTCGCGCAGCGAGACATTCACCGTGATGATCCCGCCGCCCAACGTGACCGGCAGCCTGCATATCGGCCATGCCTTCAACAACACGCTGCAGGACATCCTTGTCCGCTGGCACCGGATGCGCGGCTTCGACACGCTGTGGCAGCCCGGTCAGGACCATGCCGGCATCGCGACCCAGATGGTCGTGGAACGCCAGATGGCACAGCGCGGCGAACCGAACCGTCGCGAGATCGGCCGCGACGCCTTTGTCGAAAAGATCTGGGCGTGGAAGCAGGAATCCGGCGACACGATCATGAACCAGCTGAAACGGCTGGGCGCGTCCTGCGACTGGTCGCGCAACGCCTTTACCATGTCGGGCGCCCCCGGTGCGCCCGCAGGCGAGGACGGCAATTTCCATGACGCCGTGATCCGCGTCTTTGTCGATCTTTACAACAAGGGCATCATCTATCGCGGCAAGCGTCTGGTGAACTGGGACCCGCATTTCGAAACCGCGATCAGCGATCTGGAGGTCGAGAACCGCGAGGTTCCCGGCCATATGTGGCATTTCAAATACCCGCTGGCCGGGGGCGAGACCTATGAATACGTGGAACGCGACGAGGACGGCAACGTCACCCTGCGCGAGACCCGCGACTATATCGCCATCGCCACGACCCGCCCCGAAACCATGCTGGGCGATGGTGCGGTCGCGGTCCATCCGGATGACGCGCGCTATGCCCCGATCGTCGGCAAGCTATGCGAAATTCCGGTCGGCCCCAAGGAACATCGCCGCCTGATCCCGATCATCACCGACGAATATCCCGACCCCGATTTCGGCTCGGGCGCGGTCAAGATCACCGGCGCGCATGATTTCAACGACTATTGTGTCGCGACCCGCAACAATATCCCGCTTTACGCGCTGATGGACACCAAGGGCGCGTTGCGTGCCGATGGCCTGTCCTATGCCGAAAGCGCCGAAATCGCATCCCGCGCCGCGCGGGGCGAGGATGTGGGCGATGTCAGCAATGTCAATCTGGTGCCCGAGGATCTGCGCGGCCTTGACCGGTTCGAGGCCCGTCAGCGGGTCATCGACCAGATCAGCGCCGAGCGGCTGGCCGTCACCTATCTGCACAAGGAAATCGACGAGGAAACCGGCGCCGAGCATCTGGAAAAGCGCCCGGTCGTCGAGAACAAGCCGATCATGCAGCCCTTCGGCGACCGATCCGGCGTGGTGATCGAACCGATGCTGACCGATCAGTGGTTCGTGGACACGCAGCGCATCGTCGGCCCCGCGCTGGAGGCCGTGCGGTCGGGCCGCACCCAGATCCTGCCGGAACAGCACAAGAAGGTCTATTTCAACTGGCTGGAAAACATCGAGCCCTGGACGATCTCGCGCCAGCTGTGGTGGGGGCACCAGATCCCGGTGTGGTACGGGCTGGACCTGTCGGTCGAAAACTTCACCGATGCCGAAAATGACGGCGCGCTGGATGAGGTCGAACTGTTCGGCCTGCTGGCCGACGGGCTGGTCCATACCGGCCTGAAACAGCATTGTGCCGCCAATTTCGACGAGGTGCGCAACCAGTTCCGCGACGACATCGCCGGCCTGCCCGTGCCGCTGGAGGCCAGCCGCGTGGTCGAGGTGGCAGACCGCCATGCCGCAGTCGAGATGCTGGCCAAGGCGCTGGCCGATTACAATATCTCGCAGGATCCGACGCATCTGGTCTATCCGATCTGGCGCGATCCCGATGTGCTGGACACCTGGTTCAGCAGCGGGCTGTGGCCCATCGGCACGCTTGGCTGGCCCGAACCCACGCCCGAAATGCAGAAATATTTCCCGACCGACGTGCTGGTCACCGGGTTCGACATCATCTTCTTCTGGGTCGCCCGGATGATGATGATGCAGCAGGAGGTGGTGAAGGACATCCCCTTCCACACGGTCTATGTCCACGGGTTGGTGCGCGATGAAAAGGGCGCCAAGATGTCGAAGTCGAAAGGCAATGTCATCGACCCGCTGACCCTGATCGACGAATACGGCGCCGATGCCATGCGCTTCACCCTGACCAGCATGGCCGCGATGGGCCGCGACCCCAAACTGGGGCCAAAGCATGTCGAGGCGAACCGCAATTTCGTCACCAAGATCTGGAACGCGACCCGCTTTGCCGAGATGAACGGCGTGCGCGGCGGCGGTGCCCGCCCCGACCCGCGCCACACGGTGAACCGCTGGATCATCGGCGAGGTTGCGCGCATCCGCATGGCGACCGATGCCGCGCTGGAAACCTATCGCTTCAACGATGCGG
Organism: Paracoccus onchidii; assembly: GCF_028294535.1. Taxonomy (GTDB): domain Bacteria; phylum Pseudomonadota; class Alphaproteobacteria; order Rhodobacterales; family Rhodobacteraceae; genus Paracoccus; species Paracoccus onchidii. The sequence goes on from NZ_JAQBIE010000003.1 coordinate 208,383, forward strand.
CGACCGGGCTTTACGCCTTTGTCTGGGGCAAGGTCTGCGATTGGTATGTCGAATTCGCCAAGCCCCTGTTCGATGGCGATCATGCCGGGGAAACCCGCGCGACGATGGGCTGGGTTCTGGATCAGTGCTATCTGATGCTGCACCCGATCATGCCCTTCGTCACCGAGGAACTGTGGGCCCTGACCGGGGATCGCGACGGGATGTTGGTCCACGGCGACTGGCCGGTCTGCGGCGCGGAACTGATCGACGCCGATGCCGACCGGCAGATGAACTGGGTGATCTCGCTGATCGAGGCGGTCCGTTCGGCCCGCGCGCAGATGGGCGTGCCCGCCGGTGCCAGGCTGGACCTGATCTTGACCGAGGCCGACCAGCCCGCCCGCGAGGCGCTGGCCGCCAATGCCCCGCTGATCGAGCGTCTCGCCCGCGTGAACACCCCGCAGGATGGCGTCATGGCTCAGGGCATGATCGCGGTGGCCGCGCAGGGCGCGAGCTTTGCCCTGCCGATCGGCGACGTAATCGATGTCGTCGCAGAAACCGCACGCTTGAAAAAGTCCCTTGCAAAATCCGAGAAGGATAGGGATGGATTGACAAAGCGATTGGCCAACCCAAAGTTTGCCGCGAATGCAGATCCAGAGGTCATCGAAGAGACCCGCGACAAGCTTGCCGGCTTGTCCGATGACGTCGCCCGCCTGCAAGCGGCACTAGCACAGCTCGCCTCCTTCTGATCCAAGCCCCCGCCACAGGTGTGCCGATTTGCAACGGCCGCCGCCGGCGGGGGTATTTAGACAAAAGAGAAGAACCTGAGGCTTCTTCTTCGCTAAAATACCCCGGCACGAAACTTGCCTTTCATACGCGATCAGACGTGCTTCAGCGCGGAGGGCAGCACGGCTTCAAGAACGGCCAGTTCGGCATCGGGGGCGCAACTTATCCGGATGCATCTGTCCAGTGGCGCGACGCCGGGCATTCGAACAAAAACACCTTCGGCCTCCAAGGCGGGTATCAAGGCACGCGCAAATGCGCCATCCCGACCGGTATCCAGTGTGACGAAATTGGTTGCGGATGGCAACGCGACCAAGCCATTGGCCTTTCCGATCTGCGCAATTTTCACCCGAGCTTGCGAGACCTTGTCGCATGTCATCTGCAACCATTCCTGATCTTGCAGCGCAGCCAAGGCACCGATCTGTGCAAGACGGTTGACGCCAAAATGGTTTCTGATGCGCTCAAAACCCGAGACAAGCTCAGGGTGGCCAATGGCGTATCCAATTCTGGCACCGGCCAGGCCATAGGCTTTTGAAAATGTTCGCATCCTGATTACGCGCGGATCGTCCGCGGCGATCCGGGGTCGGGCTGTCGCGGGGGCAAATTCGACATAAGCCTCGTCCAGAATCAACAATGTGCCCTGAGGTAGCTGGTCGACAAGATGTTCGATCCGATGACCCTCTAGCCAGCTGCCCATGGGGTTGTCAGGATTGGCAAGGTAGATCAGCTTTGCGCCTGTTTCGTGCGCCTTGGCCAACAAGGCATCGGGATCTTCCGCATCATTGCGATAGGGCACCTTGTGCAGCAGCCCTCCAAAGCCCGCGACGTGGAAGTTGAACGTGGGATAGGCACCATCCGATGTCACGACCGCATCGCCGGGAGCGAGCATGAGCCGCACCAGCAAGCCAAGAAGACCGTCGATTCCCTCGCCGACGACAATGGAGTCGACCGGAACCCTGCAATGCCCAGACAGCGCATTCAGCAAATCGAAGCTGGTCGAGTCACCATATTTCCATATCTCTGTCGTAGCCTCACGCATCGCCGATATGGCGTTCGGGCTTGGACCAAAGCCATTTTCGTTTGCACCAAGGCGCGCCTTGAAGGCCTGCCCTCTTTGGCGCTGAAGAGTTTCCGGCCCGACAAAAGGAACCGTGTTGGGCAGCGAAGCGGGGATTGGGGCGAATTCAGGCAGTTTCATGGCCATATGCATTCGCGCATTTCCGGATATTGCGCAAGCATCAGTCTTGCGCGTCATCCGATCTGCCATCCAGCATTGCACGATCTTCCTGGAATTCGAGCCACATCGCGTTCACAACAGCGAACAATGCAGCCAAAGGCAGACCCAACATCCAAGCGAAATACCACAAGGCTCTGCTCCTTTCTTCAATAAGCGTGATGATCGGGGTCAGAGACATCCTTTTGCGTCACCTTACCCCACAGCACGCGATACACCCATGCCGTGTAAAGCAGGATCAGCGGCAGAAAGATCACGGTCGCGCCCAGCATGACAAACAATGTCAAATGCGAGGACGAGGCATCCCAAATCGTCAACGAGCTGTCAGGTTGAGACTTTGACGGCAGCAGAAATGGAAAGATTGTCAGCCCGACCGAGGAAATCAACCCGAACAAGGCCATTTTCGACCAACCCAGCGGCGAAAACTGCCCCTCGCCCTGCAAGGCCCGCCAGGCCATGAAACTGCCCACGAAACCCATTGCGGGGGCAATCGCGATCCACGGCCGTTCCAGGTAAGCCAGAAGCCAGCTGCCTTCCCGCAAGACCTGAGACGCCAGCGGATTGGAGGGCCCGTCATGAGGCACCTGCCCGACAAGGCTGTAGCCATCGATTCCGACGGCCAACCACATTCCGGCCAGGGCATAGCCCGCCATCACGACCAATGCGGCACGACTGCCCAGCTTTCTGGCGCGCTGCGCTATGCCCCCATCGGTTTTCAGAACCAGCCAGCCCGCTCCGTGCATGACCAGCATGGCAACGGACACGATGCCACACAGCAGGGCAAAGGGCCGCAGCAGGCCAAACAGCTTGCCGAAGGCCCCACCTTCGTAGATGGCATGCAAGTCCGGTGTCAGATGGAACGGAACCCCAAGCAGGACATTCCCGACTGCGACGCCAAAGATCAGGGCCGGAACGAAGCCACTATAGAACAACGCCTTGTCCCAGCGGCTGCGCCATGTCGCATCTTCGCGCTTGCTGCGGAACTTGAAGGCCACGGGGCGAATGATCAGCGCGCTGAGAATCGCGAACATGGCCAGATAAAAACCCGAGAAGCTGACCGCATAAAGCGGTGGAAACGCCGCAAATATCGCCCCACCCCCCAGAATGAACCAGACCTGGTTCCCTTCCCAGACCGGGCCGACGGTATTGATGACAACGCGACGCTCGACATCGGTTTTCGCCACGAAGGGCAGCAAGATGCCGACGCCCATGTCGAAACCGTCGGTCAGCGCAAAGCCGATCAGCAGAACCCCGAGCAGCAACCACCAGATCAGGCGAAGGTATTCGAACGAAATCAATTCATGCAGGATCATGGCCTTACTCCGCCGGGGTCAGGCGGGCGCGGTGCCGCGCCTGCCAGTCATCGGTCAATTGCACATCCTCATGCGGCCCCTTGCGGATGTATTTCAGCAGCAACCTGATCTCGATGAGGAAAAGCGTCGTATAGAAAGCCGCGAAGCCGGCAATTGTCAGCAACAGCTCGGTCACGCTGAGCGCGCTGACCGACAGGGCGGTTGGCAGGATGCCATCGACCGTCCAGGGCTGTCGTCCATATTCTGCGACGATCCATCCCATTTCCACGGCAATCCAGGGCGCCGGTATCATCAGAACGGCCGCACCAAGCGCCCATCGCGGGAACACACCGCCGCGAAAGGACGAGCGATAGAAGAAATAGGCAGTCAGCGCGATGAACATGAAGCCCAATCCGACCATGATCCGGAATGCCCAGAAGATCGGCCAGACATGCGGTATCGTATCTTCGGCGGCCTGAGCGATCTGTTCATCGGTGGCCTGCCGCGGGTCATCGAGATAGCGGCGCAACAACATCGCATAGCCCAGATCGTCGGAATGTTTCTCGAATGTCTGGCGGATTTCGGGATCGGTGGCTTCGCGATCCTCGCGGATGGTCATCAACGCGTCATAGGCAACCAGCCCTGAACGGACGCGCCGTTCGGCCTGTTGTTCCAACTGGTTGATGCCCGGGATCTCCTCGGTCAGTGATCGCGTGCCGATAAGCCCCATGACATAGGGCACATGCACGGCCCATTTCGTTTCGCGCGCCTCCTGATCCGGCAGGCCGAACAACGTAAAAGAGGCCGGGGCGGGCTCGGTCTCCCACATGGCTTCAATGGCGGCAAGTTTCATTTTCTGGTTCAGGCCCGCATCATATCCCGATTCATCACCAAGAACCACGACCGACAGCGCGGCTGCCAGCCCAAAGCTGGACGCAACGGCAATCGAACGGCGTGCCAACGCGATATGGCGTCCGTTAAGGATATACCAAGAGGAAACCCCCAGAACGAAAATCGCTGCGGTGACATAGCCGGCACTGACCGTATGCACGAACTTGGCCTGCGCGACCGTGTTGAACATCACGTCGAAAAAGCTGGTCATCTCCATCCGCATGGTCAGCGGATTGAACTCGGCACCAACAGGGTTCTGCATCCATGCGTTCGCAATCAGGATCCACAGCGCCGAGAAATTCGACCCCAGGGCCACCAGCCATGCCACCAGAAGATGCGCAGGTTTGGAAAGCCGGTCCCAACCGAAAAACCAAAGCCCGACAAATGTCGCTTCGAGGAAGAACGCCATCAGCCCTTCGATCGCCAAAGGCGCACCGAAAATATCGCCGACATAATGGCTGTAATACGACCAGTTCATGCCGAACTGAAATTCCATGACAACGCCCGTGGCGACGCCCATCGCAAAGTTGATGCCGAACAACAGACCCCAGAATTTCGTCATCTGGCGCCAGATCGGCCGATTGGTCATGACATAGACCGTTTCCATGATCGCGACCAGAATCGACAGGCCAAGCGTCAGGGGAACGAAAAGAAAATGGTAAAGAGCCGTCATGGCGAATTGCAGCCGCGAAAGCTCGACGACACCGATATCCATGGGCGCGTTCCTTGCTGATCCAGTTTCTGGACTTACAAGGGGAATGTTACGCAATTCTGAAGCTCAACCCAATAGCGGGCTGCGCGGCAGGCTGTCGCTGCGACCGCCTGCCCCAGGTCCGGCGGGCCGTCAGAACGCGCGGAAGGTCATCGTGGTCAGCGTGCGGCTGATATGAGGAATATCGAACAACTGCTCTGACAGGAAGCGGCCGACATCTTCGTCTTCGGGAATATAGACCTTGGCGATCAGGTCGAAATCGCCCGAGGTGGAAAACAGCTCGCTGACCACTTCACGGTCGTAAATCGCCTCGGCGACCTCGTAGGTTTTGCCGGGTTCGCAACGGAACTGAACAAATACGGCGCGCATCCCTGACCTCTTGTTGCTCATCTCGCCCGGCAGGTTAGACCGCGAATTGCGCACGGGTCCAGTCCCCGCGCGCATGGCCGCGCCAGAACCGTATCATCAACAGCACCGCCGCCAGCGTCAGCCCCACCACCAGACCCAGCCAAAGCCCCGGCGCACCGATTCCGGCGACAAAGGCCAGCCCATAGGCCACCGGCATACCAACCACCCAATAGCTGAAAGCGGCGATCCACATCGGCACCCGCGTATCATGCACCCCGCGCAACAGCCCCAGCGCGACGACCTGCAACGCATCGGTCAACTGAAACAATGCAGCGTAAAACAGCAGCATGGCACCGATGGTCACGATCACCGGCGTTTCCGGGTCCGCCGGGTCCAGATACAGCCGAACCAGCGGCTCGGGGAACAGAAAGTAAAGCGCCATGGCAAAGACGGCAAAGGCCGTCGACATGCCGATGACGGTCACGCCCGCATCGTGCATCCAGACCGGATCGCCGCGCCCCTTGGCCTGACCGATCCGAACCGTCGCGGCGTTGGACAGCCCCAGATGCGCCATGAAGGTGATCGATGTAATCTGCAGCGCGATGCCATGCGCAGCCAGTTCCTGTGTTCCGATCCAGCCCATCATGATGTTCGAAGCCACGAACAGCCCGCCCTCGGCCAGCATCGTAACGCCAATGGGCAGGCCAAGGCCAAAGATCGCCCAAAAGGCCGGCCAGTCGGGCCGCCAGAAACGCTGGAACAGGCTGTATTTCCGTGCAATCGGCAGCCATCCGGCATAGGCGACCAGCATCACCAACTGGGTCACCTGAACCGACAGGCTGGCGATGGCAGCGCCACGCACGCCCAGTTCGGGCGCCCCCAGATTGCCAAAGATGAACACATAATTGAGTGCGATGTTCAGCGGCAGTCCCGCCAGCGTGACCCACATCACCACCTGCGTTCGTTCAAGCGCCGCAAGATAGGAATTCAGCGTCAGCCCGGCCAGCATCGGCAACAGGCCCCAACCGGCGATGCGCAGATAATCCTGCGACAGCTCGGCGGTCAGGGCCGTCTGTCCCAGGGCCAACAGGATCGGTTCGGAAAACCACATCAGGGGCATGACCAGCAGCGAATAGATCCCCGACAACCACAATGCCATGCGCGTGCCGCGCCTGACCTCGGTCTCGTCGCCTTGCGCGATAGAGGTCGCGATCAGCCCCATCACCCCGGTGCCGAACCCCATGCCCAGGAAAAACAGGATGATCAGGAACGAGGTCGCGATGACCAGCGCGGCCAGTGGTTCGACCCCATACCAGCCGATCATGATCGTATCGCTGACCCCGATCGCCATGCGCGCCAGATGGCTGCCGATCAACGGCAAACCCAGCGACAGCGTCGCGATGACATGAGGGCGGTAACGGGGCGTGAACATACAACTGCCTTAGCGCCGCATTCCCGATTGGGCAATCGTCGCGAACAGGTGATGCGCATTTTCCCGCCTTTGCCGGACATGCCTCGGCGCTTGCCGCGTCGGTAACCTTCTGCGATAGAAGCAGCATTCCGATATCAGCCAGAGGCCGCCCATGACCTTCCGCGCCCGACATCTTCTGGGTATCGACCACCTCGCGCCGCCAGACATCACGACCCTGCTGAATCTGGCCGAGGAATACGTGGCGCTGAACCGGCGCACGGTCAAACATTCCGATGCCCTTGCCGGGATGACCCAGATCAACATGTTCTTCGAGAACTCGACCCGGACCCAGGCCAGCTTCGAGCTGGCCGGCAAGCGTCTGGGCGCGGATGTGATGAACATGGCCGTGGCCCAGTCCAGCGTGAAAAAGGGCGAAACCCTGATCGACACGGCGCTGACGCTGAACGCCATGCAGCCCGACCTGCTGGTTGTGCGCCACCAGAATTCAGGCGCCGTGAACCTGCTGGCCGAAAAGGTGAACTGTGCGGTCATCAATGCCGGCGACGGCAGGCATGAACATCCGACACAGGCGCTGCTGGACGCGCTGACCATCCGGCGGGCCAAAGGGCGGCTGCAACGGCTGACCATCGCGATCTGTGGCGATATCGCCCATAGCCGCGTGGCGCGGTCGAACCTGATCCTGCTGGGAAAAATGGAAAACCGGATCCGTTTGGTCGGTCCCGCCACGCTGATGCCTTCGGGCGTATCGGATATGGGGGTCGAGCTTTACGAAGACATGTCCGAAGGCCTGAAGGGCGCCGATGTCGTGATGATGCTGAGACTGCAGAAAGAACGGATGGACGGGGGCTTCATTCCGTCGGAACGTGAATATTACCACCGCTGGGGGTTGGATGCCGCCAAGCTTGCCCTGGCCTCTGACGATGCCATCGTCATGCATCCCGGCCCGATGAATCGCGGGGTCGAGATCGACGGCACGATCGCAGATGACATCAACCGCAGCGTCATTCAGGATCAGGTCGAAATGGGCGTTGCCGTGCGCATGGCCGCGCTGGACCTGTTGGCGCGCAACCTGCGTGCCGAACGCGGCCGCGCCGCAGCCGAGGTCATGGCATGAGCATCACCGTTTTTGCAAATGCCCGCCTGATCGATCCCGAGGCGCAGACCGACGAAACCGGCAGCCTGCTGGTCCGCGACGGCATGATCATGGCCCGGGGCAATGCCGCCGAAGCAGCACCCGAAGGCGCAGAGGTCATCGATTGCTGCGGTCATGCGCTGGCCCCCGGCCTTGTCGACTGGGGCGTCAAGATCGGCGAACCCGGCGAGCGCCACAAGGAAAGCTTTCGCAGTGCCGCGCTTGCGGCGGCGGCGGGCGGGGTCACCACGCTGATTGCCCGCCCCGACACCATGCCGCCGATCGACACGCCGGAATCGCTGGAATTCGTGACCCGCCGCGCAGCCGATGCGCCGGTCAACATTCACCACATGGCTGCGCTGACCAAGGCACGCGAAGGCCGGGAAATGGTTGAAATCGGGTTTCTGAACGATCTTGGCGCAGTCGCATTTTCCGATGGCGTGCGGGTCATTCCCGACACCAAGGTTCTGTCCCGCTGCATGACATATGCCCGCGGTTTGGATGCGCTGATCGTCGGGCACCCCCAGGATGCGGGGCTGTCACGCGGTGCTGCCGCCACCAGCGGAAAATTCGCTTCGCTCTATGGCATTCCCTCCGTGTCGCCGATGGCCGAAGTCATGGGGCTGGATCGGGATCTGGCACTGGTCGCCATGACCCGGTGTCGGTGGCACGCCGATCAGGTGACCACCGCTGCCGCCCTGCCCGCCCTGACACGCGCACGTGACGCGGGACTTGACGTTACGGCAGGGATCTCGATTCATCATCTCACCCTGAATGAACTGGATGTCGGCGATTACCGGACATTCTTCCGTTTCACCCCCCCACTGCGCAGCGAAGCAGACCGGCAGGCAATGGTGCAGGCAATCGCCGATGGCATCATCGACGTGATCGCCAGCTTTCACACCCCGCAGGACGAAGAATCCAAGCGCCTGCCCTTCGAAGAGGCCGCGCCGGGGGCAGTCGGTCTGCAAACCCTGCTGCCCGCCGCCATGCGCCTGTATCATCAGGGGGGGCTTGCGTTGCCACAGCTATGGCGGGCGATGTCGCTGAACCCGGCGCGGCGACTGGGCCTGACTTCGGGGCGGATATCGAAGGGGGCGCCCGCCGATCTGGTGCTGTTCGACCCCGATGCACCATTCGTCATGGACCGCTTCAAGCTGTTGTCCAAATCCAAGAACACGCCATTTGACGGCGCCCGCATGGAGGGACGCGTCAAGGGCACATGGGTCGCGGGGCAACGCGTTTTCGGAGAGGGCGCATGACCGCAATCATCTGGACCGTTCTGGGCTATCTGCTGGGCTCGGTGCCTTTCGGCATCGTCATTACGCGCGCATTGGGGCTGGGCGATCTGCGTCAGATCGGGTCAGGCAATATCGGCGCCACGAATGTGCTGCGCACAGGCAACAAGCCCGCCGCGCTTGCCACCTTGTTGCTGGATTCAGGCAAAGGCGCGATCGCCGTGCTTCTGGCGCGCTATTTCGGCGGTGAAACCGCCGCGATCCTGGCGGGTTGCGCCGCATTTCTGGGGCATTGCTTTCCGGTATGGCTTGGCTTTCGTGGCGGCAAGGGCGTCGCCACATTTCTGGGCACGCTGATCGCACTTTACTGGCCGCTGGGGCTGACAGCCTGCGCGATCTGGCTGCTGACCGCCGCTATCAGCAGAATCAGCAGCCTTTCCGCGCTGTTGGCGGCCCTTGCCTCGCCATTTCTGGCCTGGTCGATGGGCCGAAGCGACCTGATCCTGGCCTGCCTGTTCATGGTTGCGCTGATCCTGCTGCGCCACAGGGCCAACATCACCCGCCTGCTGAACGGATCCGAGCCGCGCATCGGGCGCAAGGACTAGCTTCAGCCCAACCTAGCGTTCGGCCACCAGCTTGCGCCCTGCGGGGCGCGCAGGACGGGCGGGTGGCACGCTGTCTTCTTCGGATGATGGCTGGGCGACATCGCGCAGCGGTGTCGCCGAGAACGGCCGGATCGTCGTACTTGCCGGACCTTGATTCACGATCCGCTGCAGCAATTCAGCGCTGCGCGATGCGGTGAGCGCCAGCGAAATCAGCGCCAGGCAGCTGCCCGCCAGCAAGATCAGCACAACCATCCCCAACAGACCAAGATAGATCGGCAGCGGAGGCACCCCTTCCGCCTGCCGCACCAACGCCGTCACGGCAGCCCCCAGACCGACAACGCCGGTCAGGAAAACCAGCCCTACCAGCCGCTGCACCCATTTCATCGGATCAGCCCGCATCACTTGCACCTCGTCACTTTTTTCATCGGGGTGCCACCGGACCGGATTCTTTTCAAGATCTGAGCAGCGTTGGGCCTGTCACCTTGTCGTGCGCACCGATTTTCAGCCCCCAGAGGTCGCGATCAATAAGAGTATTCGCCGTAGATCTTCGACAGGTCGCCCTGCCATTCGCCGTGATATTTCTCCAGCAGCTCATCGGCCGGAACCTTGCCGGTATCGACGCTTTCCTTCAGCGCGTTCAGGAAATGCGTCTCGTCGGGGACCAGACCGCCCGCGCCCGCGCGGCCACGGTTGCGCAGGCCCTGTTCGGCAATCGCCAGAACCTCGCGCGCCAGATCATGCAACCGGATGCCGTTCACCTCGCCCTGCAACGCATCGCGACCCGCCGCGACGCGCAGGCCCTGACGGGTTTCGTGGTCCCAGCCCTTGACCAGATCCCATGCCGCGTCCAGCGCCTGCTGGTCATAGGTCAGCCCGACCCACAGCGCGGGCAGCGCGCAAAGACGCCGCCACGGGCCACCATCGGCGCCGCGCATCTCGATGAATTTCTTGACCCGTGCCTCGGGGAAGACTGTGGTCATGTGATCGGCCCAGTCCGACAGAGTCGGCACCTGACCGGGCAGCGCGGGCAATTCGCCCTTCAGGAAATCGCGGAAGGACTGACCAAGCGCGTCGATATATTTGCCGTCGCGATAGACGAAATACATCGGCACATCGAGGACGTAATCCACCCATGCCTCGTAGCCGAACCCATCTTCGAACACGAAGGGCAGCATGCCGGTGCGGGCGTCATCCAGATTCTGCCAGATATGCGCGCGCCAGCTTTTCATGCCGTTGGGCTGATTGTCGAGAAAGGGCGAATTGGCGAACAGCGCCGTCGCCACCGGTTGCAGCGCCAGCGCGACGCGCAGCTTCTGCACCATGTCGGCCTCGCTGGCGAAATCCAGATTCACCTGCACGGTGCAGGTGCGATACATCATCTGTTTGCCAAGTGTTCCGACGCGATCCATGTAATCGGTCATCAGGCGATAGCGCCCCTTGGGCATCATCGGCATCTGATCCTGCGACCAGATCGGCGCCGCCCCCAGACCGATGAACCCCGCCCCGATCTGATCGGCCACGGCCTTCACCTCGGCCAGATGGCTGTTCACCTCGTCGCAGGTCTGGTGGATGGTTTCCAACGGCGCGCCCGAAAGTTCCAGCTGCCCACCGGGTTCAAGGCTGACATTGGCGCCGTCGCGTTCCAGCCCGATGATCTTGCCCTGTTCCAGCACAGGTTGCCATCCGAAACCTTGTTGCAATCCCGTCAGCATCGCCTGGATCGAACAATCACCCTCATAGGGCAGTGGCAGCTTCTTGTCCTTGCAGTAGCCGAATTTTTCATGCTCGGTCCCGATCCGCCAAGCCTCGCGTGGCTTTTCGCCCGCGGCCAGATAGGCGGCCAGTTGATCGCGGCTTTCAATCGGGCCACCGCCCTGCTGAGGAATGGACATGCGACGGGGCCTTTCTGCATTACCGGTCGGTCACAGGTGGCAACGGGCGTCGCGCAAGTCAACCCGCCTCAGGCATCTCTCCGCCAAACGGTGTGCATGGCGTCACTTTGTTCCGCCACATGTGCCAGCGCGTTCGAGACCGCCCCCATCTGCAATCCCGGCAAAGCGGTGAAAGCATGGGCCAGCGCATCGGCCCCGGCGGCATCGACCGGGATCAGCAGGGCCTCGCCCCCCGCGCTGCGCAAGCGCCAATGCCCCCGACCGTCCAGACGCAACAGACGAATTTCAACCAGATCGCGCAGCGCTATTTCGCCACCCATCTGCGTGGCCCCGAAATAGCGAACCGCGCCTTCGACCACCTCGACAAGACCGGGCGCGGCAATATCGCGGCGAAATGGCAATCGCCGCCAAGCCCCGATCAGCAGGGCCAGCGCGACCAGGACCACGACCCCGCCAATGACCAGACAAAACCAGCCGCCCAGCCAGATCAGCCACCCACCTCCAAGCATGATCGCAAGGCCCGCCAAGATCTCGCCCCATCGCGACATCATCTGGCGCACGGGTTCGCGGATCATACCGCCACCCTACCAGCGTGACAGCGCGTGTTCATCGCTGTCACGCGCATCAACCCAACGCGTTGAGCCATCCCTGGAAATTTCGCGCTTCCAGAAAGGAGCGCGCGATTTCAACCAATCCATCAGGTAATCCGCCGCCTGAAACGCCGCGTGCCGGTGCCGCGCGGCGGTCGCAACCATCATGATCTGTTCGCCAACCTCCAGACGCCCGTGCCGATGCACGATCCGCCAATCCGACAATTGAAACCGCTTGGCGGCCTCGTGGCCATAGGCGGTCAACGAAGATTGCGTCATCGCGGGGTAATGCTCGATCTCGAGCGCGGCCAGGTTCCCGCCATCATCACGCACAACACCTGTGAAGGTCACGATTGCCCCCGCCCCGACCCCGAAATCCCGCAGGACCTGTTCGGGTTGAAACGGTCCGGGCTGAACCAGCGCAGACATTCTCAGCCACCCGTCATCGGCGGAAAGAACGCGATCTCGCGTGCGCCTTCAATTGATGTATCCATATCGGCCAGTTCCTGATCCACCGCACAGCGCACTGCAGACATGTCGGCAAAGGCGGCAGCGTGCCAATCATCCTTGGCGGCCAATTCGGCAACAAGCTGACCAACCGTTCGTGCCGAACTTTCAATCCGTTCGGACGGCTCTCCGATGCGTTCGCGCAACCAGGCGAAATACAAAACGTCAAACGTCATTGGCAGGCTCTTTCAGATAGGGCAGCGCTTTCACGAAATAGTCCCATCCGGTCCAGCCGGTCAGGATCGCGGCAATCCAGATCAAGCTCAGGCCAAGCTGGTTGGCCAGATCGGACCAGCTGTCAGACCAGGGCAGTCTTGCCTCGCCGACAAGTGGGGGTTTGCCATGTTCAACATAGGCAAGACCGGTCCCCAGGAACAGCACGGCGATCGCGACCATCTGGAAGGTGGTTTTCCATTTGGCCAGCTTGGTCACCTTGAGCAATTTGGCATTGGGGCCAAGAAACTCGCGCAGGCCCGATACGAACACCTCGCGGAACAGGATGATCGCCGCAGGCAGGATCAGCCACGGATTCATGCCGGAATAGCCCGTGATCACGACCAGTGCGATCACCACCATCGCCTTGTCCGCGATCGGGTCCATGGCGGCGCCGAACTTGCTTTCCTGTTGCCATGCGCGCGCCAGATAGCCGTCGAACCAATCCGTGATCGCCGCCAGCATGAACAGGGCCAGTGCGGCCCAATCTGCCCAGGGGCGTTGAAAATACAGGAACATCAGCGGCACCGCGGGTGCCGCGATCAACCGCAAGAGGGTCAGGATATTGGGAATGGTCCAGCGCATGGGCGCAAGCTAGTCCTTGCGCAGACGCTTGGAAAGAGGCGACGCAACATGATGGCGACCAAGTGGCAAAAAAACGGGCACCGAAATGCCCGTCACCTTGCCGGATCGGCCCATGTGGCTAGGCCGGGGGCGACTGATCCGGGAACAGATCAAAGACGCGATCGAGAATCGCGATTTTCAGCGCCTTGATGCGGGTTTCGCCAAAATGGTGGGTCTGGCGCCCCCAGACAATGACAGAATCGCCGGGGCTGGCATTCGCGTCTTCCAGCCCGACCTCGCGATTGCGGGCATGGCCGGCCAGTTCGACCGTCCAATTGACCCCATCACTTGCCCGCACCTGCAGGGTTGGATCGGTTCCGTTGATATAGATATCCGTGATCACGGCATCCAGTCGGGTAACATCGTCTTCGTATTCCGCCCAATGGTCGCGCGAAATGACATCGTCGCGGGCAAATAGCGGACCGCGGCAAGCAATCAGGCCAGAATTGGCGAAACGGAGCATGGCAGCCTCCTTGTTCGATGTGATGAGCAGGTCACAACCCTAGCGTGATTCGACGCCGACCCCGCGGTAGCACCTTACCTAAGGTCAGCAATGACGGGCCGCCGCATGCATTTCAGCCCTTGGCGTGGAAGTGATCATAGATCTTCTGCGCCATCGCCGCAGAGATTCCCTCGACCGCCCGCAGATCGACCAGGCCGGCGCGACTGACCGCCTTGGCGCTGCCGAAATGGGCCAGCAATGCCCTTTTGCGCGCAGCCCCGATGCCCGCAATCTCATCCAGAGGATTGGCCATGACCGATTTCGCCCGTTTGGCCCGATGCGTGCCGATCGCCCACCGATGCGCTTCGTCACGCAGACGCTGCACGAAATACAGAACCGGATCATTCATCCGCAAGGCAAATGGCCGCTTGCCGGGCCGGTGGAATTCCTCTTTGCCGTGATCGCGATCAACACCTTTGGCCACGCCGATCATGGGAATATCCTCGACCCCAAGATCTGCCATGATCTCTTCCACGGCAGAAACCTGCCCTGCACCGCCATCGATCAACAGCAGATCAGGCCAGGCCTCGGTCTGCCTGTCGGGGTCTTCCTTTTGCAGCCGTTTGAAACGCCGGGTCAGGACCTCTTTCATCATGCCGAAATCATCACCCGGCGTGATTTCCGTGCCCTTGATGTTGAACTTGCGATACTGGTTCTTGATGAACCCTTCGGGGCCGGCCACGATCATTCCGCCGACCGCGTTCGTGCCCATGATATGACTGTTGTCATAGACCTCGATCCGGCGCGGCGGAGCCGGCAGATCAAAGGCGTCGGCCAGACCTTGCAGCAATTTGGCCTGCGCTGCGCTTTCCGACATCCGCCTTGCAAGGCTTTCGCGCGCATTGCGCAGCGCATTGGTCACCAGTTCGAATTTCTCGCCCCGCTGAGGCACCAGAACCTCGACCTTGCGGCCAGCACGATCCGACAGCACATCGGCGGCCAATTCAGGATCCTCTAACCCATGTGACAGCAGGATCTGACGGGGCGGCGGCTTGTTGTCATAGAACTGCATCATGAACGCCTGCATCACCTCATCCGGCGATTCCGCGCCCCCCAGCCGGGGATAGAAATCGCGGTTCCCCCAGACCTGATTGCCGCGAATGAAGAAGATCTGCACACAGGCCTGCCCGTGTTCGATATGCAGTGCGATGATGTCAGCCTCGGATACCCCACGCGGGTTGATGGCCTGCACCGACTGCACCGCCGTCAGGGCCTTGATCCGGTCGCGCAGCGCCGCCGCGCGTTCATATTCCATCGCTCCGGATGCCTCGGCCATTTCTTGCGCCAACGACGATTGGATCGCCGTCGTCTTGCCCTGCAGGAACCGTTCAGCGTCACGAACCAGACCGGCATATTCATCGTGGGAAATCCGCCCGACGCAGGGCGCGCTGCAGCGCTTGATCTGATATAGCAGACAGGGCCGGGTGCGGCTTTCGAACACCGAGTCGGTGCAATTGCGCAGCAGAAAGACCCGCTGAAGCTGTGTCAGGGTGCGATTGACCGCGCCGGCGCTGGCAAATGGGCCATAATAGTCGCCCTTTTCCGATTTCGCGCCACGGTGTTTCTTGATCTGGGGAAAGTCATGCGACTTGGCCACCAATATATTGGGGAACGACTTGTCGTCACGCAGCAGCACATTGTAGCGCGGCTTGAGCTGCTTGATCAGGTTCTGCTCCAGCAGCAGCGCCTCGGTTTCGGTGCGCGTGGTCAGGAACATCATCGAAGCGGTTTCGCGGATCATTCGCGCAATGCGTGCCGTATGACCCAAGGGGCGGGCATAATTGGAAACGCGCGCCCTGAGGTCGCGTGCTTTTCCAACGTAAAGCACCGCACCTTGTGCATCCAGCATGCGATACACACCCGGACTGCCATCAAGCGTCCGAACATAATCCTGAATTAGCGCGTGCCCTGTTTTCTGCGTCATATCGTCAAGAAAGTGATTCCCGTGGCCGGCTGCAAGTTCCCGGCATCGAATACAAGATTGAACCTGTCCACGACTCTTGTGGATAACTCTGTGGGTGCCCTGTGAGGGAAGGGGCGCTTGTCCAGCAATCGTTACAGTTCAATGACTTTGCCCATTTTTTAAGCATCTTTTTAACGCATTGAAACTAAAAGATCTTTTTATTTCCATGTATTCAACCGCAAAAAAACCGTTACGATTCAGACAGGTTAAGACATGCCCTCAAGAAACGTGGACAGTTGACGCGGCGGCATTGCATTTTGCTATACTGGACCAGATCGAGAACATCGCGATTTTGCACGCTGTGTAGCGGGCAAAAGGATCAAAACAGCGCCCAGAGATACACCGAATAGAGCCCAAGCAGCACCACGCCGACCGACCGGGAAAGCGCGATTCCCCGAAACAGGAACGGGCCCAACAACAACGAACTGCCCAGCATGACCCACATATCCAGGTTCAGGATCTGCTCGGGGACAGGCAAGGGCTGCACCAACGAGGTGATCCCCAGGATCGCCAGCAAATTGAACAGGTTCGACCCGACCACATTTCCCAGCGCCATATCGGCCCTGCCCCGCAATGCCGAAGCAACCGATGCCGCCATCTCGGGCAAGGACGTGCCGATCGCAACAAGCGTCAGCCCGATCACCGCTTCGCTGATGCCAAAGACCCGCGCAATGTCGGAGGCGCCGATGACCAGCAGATTCGCTCCCAGCGGCAAACCGATGATTCCCACGGCAAGCCAAAGCAAGATCTTCAACCATCTTGCACCGGGCTCGACGCCCTCCAGTTCTTCGGGCTGGGACTCGTTTTGCCCCTCGGTCAGCTGACGCCACAGCACCACACCAAGAGCCGCCAGCAAGATCATCCCTTGCACACGCCCGATCAAGCCCATGAATGACAGCGCCATGACCAGAACCGTAGCCCCGATCATCATCCCCCAGCTTTCGCGCAGATCATGGCCGCGCGTCGGAATACCCGACACAACCGCCGTCGTGCCCAGAATTAGCAAGATATTGGCGATATTCGACCCGACGACATTGCCAATGGCGATGTCCGAAGACCCCTTCAGGGCAGCTGACAGCGACACCATCAGTTCCGGCGCAGAGGTCCCGAAGGCCACCACCGTAAGTCCCACGACCAACGGGGTCAGTCCAAGGCGCAACGACAGATTGACCGCGCCCTTGACCAGCATATCACCGCCAAGAACCAGAAATCCCAGCCCGGCCAGAACCAACAGAAGATCAACGATCACGTCGTGACAATCCCAAAAGCTTCAGCATGAACTTGCGAACCCCGGGCCCGCTGAACAGCGCAATCGCGACCATCACCAGCAGGAACAGGATGACGAACCGAACGCTCATGATCCGGCACCGAAACGTGCAAAGGCGGCCCGTTCCCCGGCGTGGTCCAGGACCGCATCGGCCGACAGGCCCATCCGACGGAACAGGGATTGTTTCGGACTATGCATGATGAATCGCACCTTTTCTCCGTATCGCCGTTTCATTTCGGGCACCAGATGCGCAATGCCATCCGCCAGTCCCAGCCTGACCGCCTCTTGCCCGGCCCAGAATTCACCGGTGAAGAGGTCGCGCTCGCCGCTTAGCCTTGACCCGCGCCGCGCCGTCACATGCCGTTTGAAGGCCTCGTGAACAGGTTCCAGAACATTGCGCAGCCGCTCGACATCGGCAGGGTTTTCGGGGCGGAACGGATCCAGCGTCGATTTCGATGTTCCGGCGGTATGCACCCGCCGCTCGATTCCCCAACGCGCAATCAGGTCATGAAACCCGAACCCCGCCGAAATCACCCCGACAGACCCCAGAACCGAGCTGTCATCCGCCCAGATGTGATCTGCGGCGCATGCCAGCCAATATCCGCCCGAAGCGGCCACATCCTCGACAAACGCATGAACCGGAACCTGATTTTCATCGGCCAGACGCCGGATACGCGCGGCAATCAGCGAGGATTGCACGGGCGAGCCGCCGGGCGAATTGATGACCAAGGCCACGGCAACAGGCTTGCCCCGGCGAAAGGCACGCTCGATCATTGGCGCAAGGGCCGCATCGTTCAGGCCGCCGCGCCGCCCAGCCATGCCAATCGCGCCGTTCAGGCGAATGACGGGGACACGCGGGCGACGTTCGATGAGGCGCTGAAGATAAGGAATTTTCATACCCCGACAGATAGTGCCCCGCCCGCCCCGTCACAAGGCGGCATTCTACCCGGTTACGCCACGAATCGTATCACCGGGCATGAAGGTCGGCGTCAAAGCGATGATCCGATCATCCGGGGTGCTGTCCTTGCCCGCCACCAGCCGCGCGGCTCGGCGTCCAATATCGACACGCCGCGCATCGGTCGTTGTCAACCGCACCGGCAAACCATCCAGCAAATCAACCCCGTTGAATCCAGCCAGACCGATCCGGCCGGGAATGTCATAGCCCTGATCAATACAGTACAGCAGCCCGCCCGCGCCGATCATATCATTGGAATAATACAAGAAATCAAGATCAGGCGCACGCGTCAGGATGCGCTCGGTCAGCTCGCGGCCCTTCAACAGGGACGAGCCGCCCTGATAATATTCGCGCGCCTCAAGCTGCACACCGGCCTCGGCCAACCCTTCCTCGAAACCGACAAGCCGCTTTCTGGCCCGGTGGTCTTCGGGCATGTGGGTGCCAACGAATCCGATGCGCCGGTACCCGGCCGTGACAATCCGCGCCGCCATCTCGCGGCCCGCCCGCATATGCGAGATCCCGACCAGGGTATCGATCCCCTCGCCATCGGTATCCATGATTTCAATCACCGGAATACCGGCATTCGCCAGCATCGCGCGTGACGCCTTGCTATGTTCGACCCCGGCCAGAATCACCCCCGATGGCCGCCAGGACAGCATGTCATACAGCACCATTTCCTCGCGCGCGGGTGAATAATGGGTCACTCCGATAACCGGTTGCAGCCCGGTATCGTCCAACTCAGCCGACACACCGCTAAGCACATCGGGGAACACCAGGTTCGACAAGGATGGAATCACAACCGCCACAAGGTTGACACGCTGGCTGGCCAGCCCGCCGGCGATCTTGTTGGGCACGTAACCCAGAGTCTTGGCTGCGGTCAGCACCTTTTCACGCGTGGCGGCCGAAACATCCCCACGATTTCGCAACACCCGGCTGACGGTCATTTCAGATACGCCCGACGCCTCCGAAACATCACGAAGCGTAAGGGGACGACGCGGGCGGGAAACTGTCATGAGATGCCAACAAGATTAAGGACCTCAGGGATGTTAGCGGACATCAACACGCGCGACAAGCTTGCCAAACCCGCCTCTTACCTGCAAAAGACACCGAACGAGGCCCCGTGGCTCAACTGGATAGAGCAGCCCCCTCCTAAGGGGCAGGTTGCAGGTTCGAATCCTGCCGGGGTCGCCAAAACCACCTGAAAATATGACTTATTTGCAAGGCGTTGTGCAGAAGCGTGTAGAAACGCCCGTTTCGTTTTCCGCCGAATTCTCCGAAAACGAGCGAAATCTCGTACAAAACCTGTACAAAATTCGCACGTCCGTGCGGCTTTTGGGGTGTTCTCATGAGCTGGCGGGTACCGGGGCCACCACGGCCCCCAAACCATCCTAAAACCATCCATAAACCACCTACGCGCGAGCGCGAGGCGGCGGAGGATGAAGAGGCTGAGAAGGTATTAGCCGCTTATCCGCCCGACCGAGTGCGCGGGAAAGCCGAGTGTCTCGGGCGGATCAGGGAGGCCTTGGACGCTGGAACAGAGGTCGAGGACCTGTCACAGGCCGTGAAGGCCTACGCAACCGAGAGCGCGGGCTTCACTCGGTCGAAGGTTTGTTTCTCGGACAACTGGTTCAAGTCGGGGCGCTGGCGCAGTTACGTCGAGGACATCGCCCGGAACCGAGAAGGGTCGAAGGCCAAGGAAGCCGAGATGTTGGCGGGCTTGGCAAACTGGGTCACAGACAAGCATCCGCTTTGCCGCCACATAACGCCCGGTCAGATCGATGCGCTCTTGGCCGCAGAGCTGGTGACACAGGCGCAGATTCAAGCGGCGGGCCTCAGATCATGAGCACCACTGATCCCACCGAAGTGCAAACAGCAAGGCGACCCGCGCGCAAGGTCGCGACGAGCTGCACGCCTGGATACAGGACCAGATCGGTATGGGCCTCATCACCGACCGCGCATCAATGATCGACGCCCTGACAGATGCAGGCTTCGACCTGCCACGCACCGGCAGGGCCTACATCACCGCCCGCGACCCCGACACGGGAGAACGCTGGCGGCTGAAAGGAGAGATTTTCCATGAAGACTGGCAAGCCGACCCGGCTGAGCGAGAAACTGAACGCGGAGCTCGACGAGATCAGGCAGGAACACGTCGCCTCGACCTCGTCCCAGCTCAAGAGCTTCAGGATCGATTTGAAGAACATTGTGGGCGCCGCGCAGCATACCATCGCGAGCGATACGCGCCGGTTTCAGACCGAGACGGCGAGCCTGTTCGAGACGCGGCTGAGATCGATCCGCCTTTGGCTGACGATCTCGCCCTGGCTGATCGCGACGATGGTACTGACGGGGATCGCCTTGATGATGGCCGCGAGCTTTTTCTGGACGGTGCATCTGACGCGCTCAGAGCTGACGGAACTGGGCTTAACGCGGATCGAGCGGCCCGAGGGGACCTGGCTGGTCCTGGACCCGTCAAAGACGCGGCTCAGGACCAGCACGATGGACGGCCAACACGTGACCTGCATTCGGATCGAGGAGGACTAGATGACCCAACTGACAGCCTTGGAGCGCGACTTGCTCGCCTGCGTCGAGCGGCTGGTGACGGCCTCAGAGGCCTCCGCGAAGGATTTGACCGGCTTGGAGACACGCTCGACCGGCAGGATCGAGAAGGAACTGGCTGGTTTGAAAGACTGCGTGACCTTGCTCATTCGTTCACAAGCCGCAAGGCTTGCGGGTCGTCATGCCCAAAGACATGATCCGCAACGCTTGGGTGTTGCCGATGACAGGACAGGCAAAGGCTATGCTGTGCCAGAACCCGCCGCCGCAATTGTCGCCATTCCGGGGTGGCATAAAAGCGGTTGCGTTCCAGCAACCCGGCAGATCGGGCGGACGGGATCAGGCTTGCCACGCGCCCGCGCGCTGCCGCGATCTCCGTTTCGCGACCTTTATCCGCATGTCAGCCGATCCATGCGCTAACGTCCGCCGTCATCTGTTCCGGCACGATCCCATGCGCGGCGACGGCATCCAGCAGCGCCGCAACAGGGTCGATCTTTTCGGATTGCCGGGATCGGTCCAGATATTCCGCCGCTCCAGACCGTGCAAGGCGGACATTGGCCAAAGACCAGCCAAGAATCCGCTGATCCGACAGCAGCACGCGGCCAGCCTCGGCCATGCGTTCAAAGGTGCGGATCGGGGTGACAAGGGACCGGGCCGATCGGCTGATCCCGATGACCGGCACGTCACCAGACCAACCGACCGCACCCGGGTCGGTCACGACACGAAAGCCCGGCATCTGGTCCAATTCGTCGGCCAGTTGCGATGCCCCTGCCGGGTCGATCCCGACAACCTTCGGCTTACCGGTATCGCGCGCCTG
Organism: Paracoccus onchidii; assembly: GCF_028294535.1. Taxonomy (GTDB): domain Bacteria; phylum Pseudomonadota; class Alphaproteobacteria; order Rhodobacterales; family Rhodobacteraceae; genus Paracoccus; species Paracoccus onchidii. The sequence continues at coordinate 229,906 of NZ_JAQBIE010000003.1, forward strand.
ATCCAGCAGGCCGAGGATGCCGGGCAGGTCGTCGCCGGGGGCGCAGGGGATCAAGTCGCCATCGTTCATGAAATCGGGTAGCGCCGTCTTGATCGGACTATTCCGTTCCCAGACGGACGGGGATGCCCAACAGCGGGTTGCGACCAGCCAAGACCGATCCGGGGCGAGGCCCAGAAACGTGATCGCGGACAGGTCGGAAAGCCCGCCAAGGTCAATCCCGGCGGCGATGCTGTCGGCCTGCCGGAACAGATCGGCCTCGGTCAAGCGCCCGGTCAGGCTGGCCAGGATCCGCGCGACAGACCAGCCGTCAGCCCCGGCCATCGCGGTTTCGGCTGTCACGTTGAAGAATTGGGCCTTGTCGCGGGCGACGGCATCCGGCCCCGATTGATTGGCCTCGGCTATGACCGACCGATAAAAGGCAGCATCCGCGATATGCGGGAATGAAGGCAGCAGACAGGGCCAAGCGGTTTCATCCGTCCACGGATCGCAGCCGGGCCAAGGTTCATAGATAACGGGCAGGAATCCGGGGGCTATTACGCGACCGTCGCGGACGGATCGGGCATAGGCCAGCAATTCCGCCCAAGTGCCGCGCGGCACGTCATCGCTTGTCGTCGTGATGTGCAGAATTTTGGCGGTCGGGCTGGCAGCCAAAGCCCCGCGTATTTGCGCGCGCAGCTTGTGTGATTGGGCCTTTTCGCCCAGAAGCCAAGACTCATCCAGCAGGATAGACCCCTTTAGCCCCGTCGCGGCTGATCGCTCAAAGGCTTTGACAGCCAGTTTTGATCCCGTCTTGCGGCTCTCAATCTCGCGGACATAGGGCCGGACATGCAGCAGATCGCGCAAGGTCTGGTCGGCCTCTATAGCCCCGTGAATCGCGTCAAAGGCCAGCGCGGCAATCCCGACCGATGGGGCCAAGATCGTGTATTGCTGATTCGGGGCCTGATCCGACAGGAACGCCGCCAGAAACAGCAGCGCGCCGCCGGTCGTCTTGGCCTGTTTCTTGGGCGTCGTCAGCAGGCATTCGCGGATCGTGTTGCCGCCCCAAACGGCCGTGCCGACAGATCGCAGCCAACTGAAGTTAGGCAGGTCGGACGTGCGCGGGAACGTCGCCAGATCGGCGACGCGCAGTTGATCGAATATCGCCCCGAACCGCTTTGCCTGTGCCGATCTGATCGGCAGCCGCGCGCAGGTGCCGCGCGTCCTGCACATGGCGGCAATAGGCTCCGATCAGGTCGGCATCGGCAGGTAGGCGGCCCTGTCCCTTTTCCAAAAACCCCGCAATCTCGGCAAAGCGCTTGGCCATGATCGGCGAAAGGTCTGCCGGGGGCTGGACAGGCGGCACTGTCGCCGCCGCCGTGGCCAATTGGGTTGCCTTCCGTCCGTGTGAATTGTTCCGTGTCTTGGGCATGATGGAATCCCCTTTTATCGTCATGTTATATCATCACAAAACATAGCATGACGCGGGAGATCTGCCCGGAATCGGGCAAAATGAACGCGATTCCCGTCAAAAGAACACTCCCCCGTGCGCTTATATCCCCATAAGCCCCGAATCCAGACAGCCCCCCCCGGTCGGGCACGCTTGTGGTCAGTGTGCAAATCAGCCAGTCGCTTGTTTGCCCTGCCCCGCGCGGCACTCATTTCAGCGGGATCGCGATAGTGCGACAGCATTGCAGGCTAGTGGCAAGGACCACGGCGCGAACTCAAGCGCCCCGCCGACCAGCATTTATAGCGTCTTAGTGCGAGTCGAGCAGGCACGATGAATGGCTAAGAGTGGCGCTGACAGCATGCGGCAGAACTCATCGGCATGACCACTAAGGCGATCTCCATCGCCAAGGGATCAAAAAGCGCTTCTCGCGCGGGGCTTTGGCAGCGCCACTGGATTACAGGTTCCACAAGCAGCGTTGTAAATGGGTGACAACGTGCTGCTTAGGGGCTTCCAAGTATCCATGTGGATGCCCGTCTACCTCGACGTAAACGGTCGAGTGAGCGCCGAGTAACGTCGGCGCAAAGCCAGAGCGGGCATCGGGGTCGAATCCTCCGGGGATGGCTACATCGGACGTGAGGCGGGCAGTGGCTGCGCGGCCTAGGGGTGGGCCGTAGGCTTCCGCCATAGCGCGATACTGCACCCCGGCGTCACTTCGAAACACAACGTCCGCGCGAGGCAGTTCAAACGGGCCTCGTGACTCCAGGTACTCCTTGGCAGCTTCGGGGCCGCGCTCTTCGCGCAGGCGCTGGGCTTCCTCCTCTACAACGCCTATGGCGCGAAGGGCTTCCTGGAGGCGCGGCGATGTGAAGCCGACCGAGTCATCCGGCAGCCACTGGAAAAAGAGAAAGGACGTGTCCCCGTTGGGCTTCACTTCGATATCAACCTTGTTACCGACGAAATCACTCCCCGTTCCGAGACGCGCGGGTAGCGTGAGATCGATGGATATGCGGCAGCCGTCGGGGATGTCGGGCGTGTTCTTATCCACGCATGATAGAAGATCCTGACCCTCCTCCAGCACGTCCTGTTTGGCCTTGCAGGCATCCCAAACGGGGCGCGTATCAACGTACGGCTTTACGTCCCAAGCGTAGGCTGCAGGCGCAAACGCAGTGAAAGCAGTTGCGACGAGAAGTAGGCGTTTCATAACAGGCTCCTTACTAATGGGTTTCCCAGCTGAGGCTCGAACGCTGCAGGCTTCCCGATATTTGTTCACGTTTTTAGCAGTGCCGTCGACGCAATCTTTTGATTGAGCACGGGTGAGAGAGCCCATTTGATCCGCATTGATCGACCATAAACCGTCCAAGAAAAACAACGCCCCCTAATCGGGCATCGGCCATGCGGCACTGCCTGTCAGTCGTCGTCAGCCTCGGGCAGAAACTCCGGGTCGAATGGCGGGTCCTGCTTGGATAGTTCAGGCAGCGACGGGATGCCCTCGCGCAACGCCTCGGCCAAGGCCGGATCGGGCGGCAAACCGATGTCGGCACGGGCGCGGGCATAGGTCGTGGCGGGGCGCGGCCAGAAACTATCGGGCAGCCCGAACCAGTCCACGCCGCCGCCTTCCGGGTCATAGGCCCAAGTCAGGGATGACGCCGCCGCATCGGCGTCCTGCCGGGCGGTCACGATCAGCTTGCGATCCGCTGCCGTCACGTCCTGCCCGCTGTCAAACCGCGTCCGCACATAGGAAAGCGTCACGGCGGCATCGTTCGCCATGTCGGCCCAAAGCTTATGGTCGGGGTGGCGGGTGTCGGGCGCGGCCATCAGCCCATGCAGGGCGCGCATCACGGCATCGTCAGCCATCGCAATATTGTAGGCGTGGGCCGCCCGGTCCGGGCAATTGTCACGCTGCACAGCCTCTAGGTGGCGGGCTTGTTTGTCATCGTCGTTAATGCGGGTCGGCATTCGGATTTCCTTTCCTGTGCAAGATGGTGGCCGCTACGGGGTCGGGTGACAGGTGCAGCCATGCGAAATCGCAGGTCGATTTATGGGGCGTGTCCGGCAGCCATCGGACCCGGCCAATCGGAACAACCCGGCTAATCCTGTGCATCCGGGCAGCGGCTTGCGCAGTGGCAAGCCAAGGGAACCGGACCAGCAGCCAAGCCGCCCGCCGGTCGCAGGTCAGCCTGTCGATCCAAGGCAGATGCCGCCCGCGTTCCCAAGGTGGATTTGTAATGACCAGATCAGCCGGGGGCAGCGGATCGGTCCGCATGTCACCAAATGCGATGCCTGCCTGTCGCGGGACCAGATCGAAAGCCGCCGCGCAGATGCCCCCGACCTCGGCCAGATGACGGATCAAGGCCCCATCGCCCGCGCAAGGTTCAATGAACGTGAACCCGTCACGCGGCAGGAACGGGAACAGGGGCGCAACCGCGTCCCGTGGCGTCGGCCACCATTGCAGATCGTGTAGGCTCATGCCGCGAGCTCGCGGGATCGGCGCGGGTCGGGGCTGTAACCTGCCAGCGTTCGGCAATCTCGGCCTTGACCAGACCCGCGACAGGCAGGCCGGGGATGACCTTTAGCGCCCCGTCCAGCATGGCCGCTGCCAAGGCTGCCGCCGTCGCCTCGGCATCCTCGGCAGCGCATTCGGCAGTAAATTCGTCATGCACGAAACCGACCCGACAAGCCGAGGCGGGCAGCCGTTCCAGCAGCAGGGGCATTGCAGCCATAGCGCATTCGGCTGCCCCGCCCTGAATTGGGGCGTTCAAGGCCAAGGTGCGCGAATATTGGGGGCGGCGGCGGTCGTATCGGTCGGCACTCGCGATCTGTCGTTTCGTCGGCGGACACGGGACCGGACGGCCCAAGGGCGTGCGTTGCAGGGCCTTGCCGCTTGCCGCAATTTCCTCGGCTATCTCGGCTATCTCGGCAAACTGGCAATCGCGCCAATCCGCCAGACCTTGCCGGCGTTCCCAGAAACCGGCGATGTATTCTGCCCCTTGATCGGCACTTGGCACCAAGGACGGATCGTCGCCCGACAGGGCCGCATCTTCTAGCATCCGCCGCCGCAGGCCGAACCCGCTGCCGCCATACAGCGACAGGAAATTGACCGTCTTTCCGACCTGCCGTTGATCGGGAGTCACGCCATCCGGGGCGATCCCGAAACTCGCCGCCGCCGTTTCTAGGTGCAGGTCGCGGGCCAGATCGGACAAGATCGCCAGCATGTCGGCATCGGCGGCGATGGCAGCGGCAACCCGCAATTCCATGCCGGAATAATCACACTTGACCAGCAGCCGACCGGGCGGGGCCATCACGAAATGCCGGCCCCCCTTGCGCGGCAGGTTTTGCAGGTTCGGGTCGCTACTGGCCCCGCGTCCTGTCTTGGCTGCGCACAGGGTCACGCTTCCGCGCAACCGCCCGTCGCGATCCTCGCGGACCCGCTGCCGGATTTTCGTGACCATGCCCTTATCGGAAACCAGCTTGCCCGCCTCTTGGGCCAAGATCACAGGCCGGAATGCCGGATTGGCCCCGCCATGCAGACGCATCGCCTTTGGCCCGACCTTTAGGACCTTTGTCTTTTCGGTCAGTTCCCAATCCGCCAGTTCCTCGGGCGTGGCATGATCCCGGACCCAAGCCGCCAGATTGTCGCCTGACAGCACGGGCGGACCATATAGCGGGACCAGTTCGGCCAAGGTCATCTTGTCCGGGGGCGTCTCGGGCCGCTGATCCTCGGGCAATCCCGCAAGCGCTTCATGGGCGCGGGCGATCAGGTCGGGCTTGCGCAGCCCGCCTTGCGTCCGGGGAAAGGCCGGATCATGGGCAAGTGTCGCCATGTTCTCGGCATAGCCCGCACGAAGATCGCAGATAACGGAATCCAGGGTTGATTGATCGACCGGCAGACCTTGCAATTCAATCTCGGCAACGGCAGGGATCGCCCGCACCGTCACAGCCAGCGCAGGCAGCGCCCCATCGGCTTTGATCCGGGGCAGGACATGCGCCAGCGCGTGCCGGCAGGCCACGGCATCCGCCGGCGCATAGGCGATATTGGCCGGGGTCAGGTCAGGCTTGGCCCATGTCTCGGGGGCCTGATCGCCCTTGTCCAGCGTCAGCCCCCAAAGCCGCGATGACACATAGGCCAAGGATGGACCTGTCGCGGTTTGATTCCGCTCCTTTGATAGCATTTACTGCAACAAAGGCGACTGCCTATGGGACTGAAACGGACGGAAGAATTCCGCCAAGATGCGGTGCGTATTGCGCTGACCAGTGGGCTGACGCGCAAGCAGGTGGCTGATGATCTGGGCGTTGGCATGTCGACGCTGA
>NZ_JAQBIE010000004.1 GCF_028294535.1 Paracoccus onchidii
GTCGAACTGTTCTGCAACCCGAAGCGCAAGCACACGAACAACGGCATGCTGTCGCCCGTTGATCTCGAGATCAGACAGCAGAAACTGAACGAGGCAGATGTGCAGGAAACAAGGGGCAGCTCAATGTGAACCGCTCCGTGTTTTCCGGAGGTTGATTTTGGTTAGTTACGCGGCCATGTCTTCAGTTTCCAGAGCGGCGTAGAAGGTTGCCTCTGCTTCTGCCGGCGGGACGTTCCGGATCGGCTCGAGCGGGCGGCGATTGTTGAACCCATCCTCCCATTCAAGGGTGGCATATTCGACGGCCTCGAAGCTGCGCCAAGGGTCGCGGCGATAGATGACCTTGGCCTTGAAAAGACCGTTGATCGTCTCAGCCAGCGCATTGTCATAGCTGTCGCCAACGCCGCCAACCGAAGGTTCGATGCCGACCTCGTCCCGCCACTCGGTGTAGCGAATGAACAGGTGTTGAGAGCCGCGGTCGGAGTGGTGGACGAGCCCCGCGCCCTTGACCGGACGGCGATCATGAACAGCGCAGGCAGGCGTCGAGCACGAAGCCTGCCTGCGCTGTTTGGCGTGCCCGCCAGCCGACGACGCGACGCGCGTCGGCATCGATGACGAAGGCTGCATAGACGAACCCCCGCCAAGTCGCGACGTAGGTGAAATCGCTGACCTAGAGCAGGTTTGGCGCGGGCACGCGGAACTGCCGGTTCACCTTGTCCTGCGGGCACGGGACCTTCTTGTCAGGGATGGTCGTCTTGTGTGGTTTGCCTCGCAATAATGCCCTGAATGCCCATCCCCCTCATCAACCGGGCCATCGTGCAACGGGCGACATCGAAGCCTTCCCGATCCAGTTGCCGCCAGACCTTGCGCACGCCATAGACACGCTGGTTCTCTTTGAACACGCGCTCGATCTCGGGTCGCAAGGCCGCCTCCCGCCGGACGCGATCCGACAGCCGGGCCGGATCGGCACGCTTCGCCAGGTGATCGTAGCAGGTGGACGGGGCGATCGGCAGAACCTTGCAGAACGGCTCGACCCCATGCGCCTCCCGATGATCGTCAATAAACCCGACCATCACCTCGACCGGCGGTCGAGCATTTCAGGCAGCGCTCGAAGCGATGCCGCTGCTGCCTTCGATCATCGCAAAATACGCTGACGCCTTGCGCAGGATCTCGTTGGCTTGGCGCAGTTCCCGGTTCTCCGGCTCCAGAGCCTTCATCTTCTCGGCCTTCTTGATCCACTCGTGCAGGGGCTGGGGCGCACAGCCATAAGGGGTCACGATTGGATGTCAATTGACATATATAGCGTCCGATTTGGGTTGCGTCAGGCGATGCCTTTCCAGGAGCCATTTCAGCGACGCTGCCGGAATCTGCACCGCAGTATCGGCGTGATCATACCACATCACCTATCGATGGCGCGGCGTGCAATCATGCCTTCACACCAGTCGGAAACGTGGCCATTGATCTCCTGCTACCGAGAGAAGCTCGGGGGCGTCCGGCCCCCCTCGGGGCAGCGCGATAAGCCAGCGGCCCTGAAGTCGCGCGGTTCCGAACTCAGGGCGCAGCGTCAGCGGTGACGCGATGATATTCGGTGACAGAACATCGCGGTGCATCGTGTCGTAGAATTTTCGACTGCCCTTTGGTCCAATGATCCGAGGGAATCTCGGGGAAGAATGCATCGGCGTCCTGGATCTCGGTTTCGACCGTAGACAAAAGGATGCGATCTGCGCGGCAAAGCATCTGGCGATAGATCTGCTCGCCGCCGATGCAGTAGATATTCTTGTAGCCGCGCGATTCCGCATGGGAGATTGCGCCATCCAGTTCGACGACCGCAATCTCGGGGCCCAGGTCCAGCGGCTGACGGCTGACCACGATGTTCAGACGGTTTGGCAGCGGGCGTTTGGGAAGGCTGTCCCAGGTTTTTCGGCCCATGATCACGGCGCCCCCCGTGGTCTGCGCCTTGAAATAGGCGAAATCCTCGGGGATGTGCCAGGGGATGGTATTGTCACGGCCGATGGCACCGTTGCGATCCTGAGCGGCAATCAAGGTCAGCATGGACATCAGACCGCCACCGGGGCCTTGATCGCAGGATATGGATCATATCCTTCGAACTTGAAATCTTCGAACCGGAAATCCGTCAATTGGGACACCTGCCGCTGAATCGTGAGGCGAGGCAAGGGGCGCGGCGTCCTTTCAAGTTGTTCGCGCACCTGCGACATGTGGTTCGCGTAGATGTGAGCGTCACCAATCGTGTGCACGAAATGGCCGGGCTGATAGCCGCTGACATGGGCGATCATATGGGTCAGCAGGGCATAGCTGGCAATGTTGAAAGGCACCCCCAGGAACATGTCGGCAGAACGTTGATACAGTTGCAGATGCAGTCTTCCGCCTAGAATGCGCACCTGCCACAACGTGTGACATGGCGGCAGTGCCATGGCATTCACCTGCAGCGGATTCCAGCCAGAGACAATCAGGCGTCGGCTGTCGGGTGTGTTGCGAATGCTGTCCATCAGGGTCTTGATCTGATCGGCTTCGGGTTGGGGGGCTGTTTCGCCCTCGGCGCCGAAGCTGCGCCACTGGTGTCCGTAAACCGGACCCAGATCGCCGTTCTCATCCGCCCACTCATTCCAGATCGAGACACCGTTCTGTTGCAGATAGCCGATATTGGTATCACCCGACAGAAACCACAGAAGTTCATGGATGATCGAGCGCAGATGCAGCTTTTTCGTGGTGACCAGCGGGAAGCCCTGTGAAAGATCATAGCGCATCTGCATACCGAAGCAGGACCTGGTTCCCGTGCCGGTGCGGTCCGAGCTGTCTTCACCCTGTTCAAGGATGGTGTTCAGGGCATCCAGATATTGTTGCACATTGCGCTCCTTGGACCATTTGTCATGTTCTGCGTCGGGCAGATGCCGATTTTCCTATGTCAAAGATGTCGGCTTTGAAACCCTTGGGCAAGGATGCTGGTCCGATCGTCAAAGATTGTAAAATGCGTCACGAGTCCTGTGATGATCGCGGGGTTCGTCTAAGCTGCTGACCGGATGACGTGTCGCGTGACATGACGGGCGCGGGCGCATATACGGTGCTGGTGCTTCTAGTAAACGGTTGTTGATATGCAGATCGAAGAAACTGCCCTGCCGGGGGTTCTGATCATAACGCCCAGGCGCCATGGCGATCATCGTGGCTTTTTTTCCGAAAGCTGGAACAAGAGAACGCTGGAACGCGCAGGGCTGAGCCTGCCTGAATTCGTGCAAGACAATCATTCGATGTCGCGAGAAACCGGGACTTTGCGTGGATTGCACTATCAGTCGCCGCCGCATGCACAGGGCAAGCTGGTGCGGTGTGGCCGGGGCTGTCTGTTCGACGTGGCGGTGGATGCGCGCCGGGGCAGTCCGCATTTCGGTCAATGGGTCGGTGTGGAACTGTCCTGTGAGAATGGCCGTCAACTTTGGGTGCCGCCGGGTTTCCTGCACGGTTTCGTCACCCGCGAGGCCGATACCGAGATCATCTATAAATGCACGGATTATTACGATGCGGACAGTGACGGCGGTGTGCGCTGGGACAGTCTGAATATCGAATGGGGTGTCGCGCGACCGATCCTGTCTGACAAGGATCGCGATTGCGTCGCGTTCGGCGAATGGCAAACTCCTTTCAACTTCAATGGTGATGCATGAAGATTCTGGTTACGGGCGGGGCAGGGTTCATCGGCTCGGCGGTGGTGCGATTGGCGGTCCAGCGCGGGCATGAGATCGTTAATCTGGACGCGCTGACCTATGCCGCGAACTTGGAAAATGTGGCTTCGGTCAAGGATAGCGATCAATACAGCTTCGAGCAGGCGGATATCCGTGACCGCGCGGCGTTGGACCGGATTTTCCGTGATCATCGCCCTGATGCGGTCATGCATCTGGCCGCGGAAAGCCATGTCGATCGTTCAATCGACGGCCCCGCAGCGTTTATCGAAACGAATGTGATCGGAACCTTCAACCTTCTCGAAGCGGCACGTGGCTATTGGATCTCGCAGGGTCGGCCGGACAGGTTCAGGTTTCATCACATTTCGACCGACGAAGTGTTCGGCAGCCTGGGCGATGCGGGGCAGTTCAGTGAAACGACGCCCTATGATCCGCGCAGCCCCTATTCGGCCAGCAAGGCCGGATCCGACCATCTGGTGCGCGCTTGGCATGAAACCTATGGTTTGCCTGTCGTACTGACCAACTGTTCGAACAATTACGGGCCGTATCATTTCCCCGAGAAGCTCGTGCCTGTCGTGATCTTGCGTGCCCTGGCGGGCGAGAAGATCCCGGTTTATGGCGATGGTGGCAATGTGCGCGACTGGCTGTATGTCGAAGATCATGCCGATGCCCTTTTGCTTGTTCTGGAAAAGGGGGAAAACGGGCGTAGCTATAATATCGGTGGCGAGAACGAGGCCAGAAATATTGATCTGGTTCGCATGATCTGCGCGCATATGGATCGTCTGAACCCGCAATCCGCGCCACATGAACGTTTGATCGAGTTCGTGCCCGATCGGCCCGGTCATGACCGGCGTTACGCGATCGACCCGCAGCGTATCCGCGACGAACTGAACTGGCGACCCTCGGTGACGGTGCAGGAAGGGCTGCGCCTGACGGTCGACTGGTATCTGAACAATCGCGACTGGTGGGAGCCGTTGTTTCAGCGTGACGGGGTTGGCAAGAGGCTTGGCACGGGATGACCGGGGATATTCTGGTTTTCGGCCGCACCGGGCAGGTCGCCCAGGAACTGGGCCTGTTGGCACCCGGCGCCATATATTTGGGGCGTGACAAGGCGGATCTGAAAGATCCCCGGGGTTGCGCCGAGCAGATTTTGTCGATCAGGCCACGTGCGGTTCTGAATGTCGCGGCCTATACCGCTGTCGATCAGGCCGAGGCCGAGGAACCTGAGGCGCGGATCATCAACGGTGAAGCGCCAGCGGCAATGGCCCGGGCAGCAGCGGAACTGGATATCCCTTTCCTGCATGTTTCGACCGATTATGTGTTTGACGGGACGGGCGGGCAGGCACGTTCGGAAATGGCTGCCACGGCACCCTTGGGGGCATATGGACGCAGCAAGCTGATGGGTGAGCATGGTGTTGAAAATGCCGGCGGCAACTGGGCTGTGCTGCGAACATCCTGGGTTTTTTCCAGTTTCGGCAACAATTTCGTCAAGACAATGCTGCGCTTGGGTTCTGCCAAGGATGAGCTGGGGATCGTTGGCGATCAGATCGGCGGCCCCACCCCCGCCAAGGATATCGCGGCTGCACTTCTGGTCATGGCAGAACAGATGAGCGTCGATCCCGGCAAAGGTGGAATCTACCATTTTGCGGGCGCACCGGATGCAAGCTGGGCCGAGTTCGCGCAAGAGATTTTCGCGCAGGCGAAGCTTGGCTGCAAGATCCGCGAGATTGCGACCGCCGAATACCCGACGCCGGCGGTGCGGCCGCTGAATTCGCGATTGGATTGCGGCGCGATTGCGCAGAGGTTCGGGATCAGGCGCCCTGATTGGCGTGAAGGGCTGGCCGAGGTGCTGGCAAGACTGGAGCAGATAAGATGACACAGCGTAAAGGTATCATACTTGCCGGCGGTTCCGGCACGCGACTTTACCCGATCACGATGGGCGTGTCCAAGCAGCTCTTGCCGCTTTATGACAAGCCGATGATCTATTATCCGATCACCGTGTTGATGCTGGCCGGAATTCGCGAGATCGCAATCATCACGACGCCCGAAGATCAGGCTCAGTTTCAACGCTTGCTGGGGGATGGTAGCCAGTGGGGGGTTCAGTTCACGTGGATTGTTCAGCCGTCGCCTGACGGGCTGGCGCAAGCCTATCTGCTGGCGCGCGACTTTCTTCGGGGCAGCCCGTCCGCGATGGTTCTGGGTGACAACATCTTCTTCGGGCATGGGTTGCCGATCTTGCTGAAGGCCGCGGATGACCGGCCAGAGGGTGGCACGGTGTTCGGCTATCAGGTCAGCGATCCCGAACGCTATGGGGTTGTGGATTTCGATGGGGATGGACGGGCACGCGCGATCATCGAAAAGCCCGCAAAGCCGCCGTCACATTATGCCGTGACTGGCCTGTATTTCCTGGACGGTTCCGCCCCTGATCGGGCCGCTGACGTGCGTCCGTCAGAACGTGGCGAACTGGAAATCACCACCTTGCTCGAAAGCTATCTGTCCGATGGTGTTCTGACGGTCGAAAAAATGGGCCGCGGTTTTGCATGGCTGGACACGGGAACGCATGCAAGCCTGCTTGATGCAGGAAACTTCGTGCGCACATTGGAAAACCGGCAGGGTCTGCAGACCGGCTGCCCGGAAGAAATCGCCTTCGAGGCAGGTTGGATCTCAGCCGATGATCTGCAGGCGAGGGCCGCAAAATTCGCGAAGAACGAATACGGCAGTTATCTGCTGCGCCTGCTGGCCGAGAAAGGCTGACGTAAACGCCCTGTTGCGGTGGCTGCCATCAGGGCCGCCGTGCCGGCGCGGGTCTGCCGATAAAGCCCAAGGTGATACAGCCGTTGCGCGGCTACGGGACCCTTGCAGCGCAGGGCGGCAATTGTCAGGTCCAGGATTCGGCGATTGTCTTCGGTCAATAATGTACGGCTTGCGTTCAGGGCCGTGTGATTGGCCGCGACCCATTTCCCAAAGTCACCGGCAAATAGCTGGCCCAAGCGTTTCGCCATCGCCGAAGTCGTATCGTTCCGGCCCATTTCCGCCATGCCATGCTGGCGATACAGCAGCACCGGATGATGGTCGTGAATGATCTTCGCCCCCGCGCCTGATGTCAGTTGATAGGCCCACCAATCATGCGACTGGATGTCGGCCGAACTGGCCGCTTCCACCCCCGCCTTCAGAAGTGCGGCGGCGGCGGGATTGAAGACCGATGTGTTTCCAGCCATGCAGGCCTGAACCAACGCGTTGCGAAATGTCAGGGGACGAGAAAAATGGCGTGATTGCGCGACCGGTTCAAGATTCTCATCCGTGATGGTTGTTCTTGCCGCGTAATGTGCCGGACCCGAAATCCGTGCCAGTTTGCTGACCGCCCGCTCGATTTTTTCCGGGTGCCAGACGTCGTCCTGATCGCAAAATGCCAGCATGCGGTCACGGGGGGCCATCCTGATCAAATGTAGAAAGTTCTGCGTGGCTCCTTGGCGGGGGCCGTCGATCAAATGTATCCGCCGATGCCCATGCGTATCCGCGAAATTGGCGATCAGCCGGCGCGTGTCATCCTGCGAGCCATCGTCAGACACGAACAGGCGCCAATGCGGGTATGCCTGTGTTGCGATACTATTCAGTTGTTCCTGAATGTATCGTGCGCCCTGATAGCTTGCCATCAGGATCTGGACTTCGCGGCGATCATCGGTCCGGACGTCAGGGTTGCTGGCCGATGGGGGCGTCTGTGTCATGTCGGGCGGTCTTGGTCATGGATGCGCGGGTTCTTTCTGCCGTGTTGTCCGACCTTGCGCAATCGGTCTATCCCGCCTGGCGTGCGATATCGGCAATCAGCACCGCATTGACCGGCAGTGACGTCGCCTGACGTGCAGCCCCCAGCAAGGCCTTGCGCAGCGTTCCGAGGCTGGCTTCGGTGGTGAAATTTCCGTCGAAACCACCCGTGTTGGCGTGGATCAGCAGTTGACGCAGCAATGCGTCGCGCAGCCGATGTTCCTGCGCTTTCATGTCTTCCAGCTGGTCTTCATCGGTTTCTATGCTGAGCGTCAGGATCATCATTGCCCCCATGTCGCCCTGCCGCATCATCGGGACGAAGAACTGGGACGGAAAGGTGAACCATCCCGGCGGGGTATCTTTGTGTTCGGTATGCCCCTTTTGTGTGTCAGCACTGTCAGTTTTGGTCGAGGCGGCGGTGGTGTCGCCTGCATGCTTGGTTGGGGATTGCGCGGCATGATCTTCGGGTGCGGTGGGATGCAGATAGTCCCCCGCCGCGATTCCCGCAGCCAGTCCGATCAGCGGTGCAAGCAGAGTCAGGAATTTTGTCATTGCAAGGCCTCAGTATGGCAGAAGGATATCGGCGATTTGCTGGCCATAGCGGGGCTGTTGCACATCGGTGATCTGCCCGCGTCCGCCATAGGAAATGCGTGCCCCGGCAATCCGGTCATATTCGATTTCATTGTTCCGATCGATGTCGTCCGGTCTGACAAACCCGGCTACGGTCAGCTCGCGCAGCTCGTAATTGACGCGCACCTCTTGCGATCCCTGAATTTGAAGTGTGCCATTGGGCAATCGGTCCACCACGGTTGCGGCAACTCGCAAGGTCAGCTTGTCGCGCCGCGAGATGTTGCCGCTACCCTTGTAGGTCGAGCTTGATGACGCATCTGCAAGGTCGTCAAAGCTGGCGCCGGGTGGCAGTTTGTCTGCCAGGCGTTGCGGAATTCCCACCATCTGGGGAATGGACAGATTGTCATCGGCCGAACGTGACCGGTCCGAGCTGTTGGAAATTTCTGCGCGGTCATCGATTTCGATGACAACTGTCAACAGATCGCCGCGGGTTGCCGCACGCCTGTCCGAGATCAGCGAAGAAGAACCACCGGCCCATAGCGAAGCCGCTGCTTCGGGGCGACCGGAATCGACGGGGATTTCCAGCGGCGGATTGGTCATCGCCAGAAATTCCTCGCTGTTGCGCGGCGATGTGAGGTCGGGTGCCTGACCGATATCGGCGACACGCGAACACGCGCCGAGGGCCAGCGCCAAACATATGAATTTGAAACTTTGCATGGAATATCCTTTGGCCTGATCGGGTCAGAACCCGGCGAGCAGCGTCCCATTGGGCTGAACGCGAACAAAGATGATCTTGCGGGAATCGGTGTTCATGACGCGCACGATGTCGCCCGCCCCACCATCCGAGAGCGCTCGACCTTGCGCCTTGACCTGCAAGGGACCACGCTGAAAGGTGACCGATACGGTTTGGTTGCGTGACACTAGGCGCGGCGTTTGCAGAAGGTTGGCGTGGATCGGACGACCTTCATAAATTGTGACGCGAACCTGCTTGCCAATCGCGCTTGCCGGATCGCTGATGCCGGCGGATTTTCCGTCGATGGCGCGCAGGTCGGCGGGGGCAATGATGGTCCCGGCCTGCAATGTCCGCGCGGCGGCAAGGACCGCCGAATGAACATGCGTCGGCAGCATCGTCAGGCAAAGAAGGATGAGGAGGTGTCTCATCAGCGGACCTGCGTGGTTGCGCCCAGCATCTGGTCTGCGGCGGTGATGACCTTGGCGTTCAGTTCATACCCGCGCTGTGCTTTGATCAGCTCGGTGATTTCACGGACGGCATCGACCGAGCTTTCCTCAAGATACCCCTGGCGCAAGGTGCCGATGCCTTCCTGCCCCGGATCGACAACCTGGGCGTTTCCGGACGCGGCCGTTTCAAGAAAGAGGTTCGAGCCGATCGCCTCCAGCCCCTTTTGGTTGGCGAAGCCGGCCAGCGTGAACTGCCCCAGCAGCTCTGGTTCGACGCGATCGTCGAAATAGGCATGGACTTCGCCGCCCGCGTTGATCGAAATGGATCTCGCGTCCTCGGGGATGGCGATTTCCGGCACGACGGGATAGCCGTCCGATGTCACGATCAATCCGTCGGGCGAACGTTTCAGTCCGCCGTCACGCGTATAGGCCGAAATCCCGGAAGGCAGTGTGACTTCAAGATAACCTTCGCCTTCAATCGCAAGATCAAGATCTCCGCCGGACTGCGTCAAGGAACCCTGTTGCAGATTGACGCTGACCGCCGTGGGGCGAACGCCAAGGCCCAGCTGGACACCGGCTGGTACCACGGTTCCATCGGCCGCGTTGACGGTGCCAGGGCGAGTTGCCTGCTGGTAGTGCAGATCGGCGAATTCGGCGCGGCGCGCGTTGTAGCCAGTGGTCGACATGTTCGCGAGGTTGTTCGAGATGACCTCGACCCGGGTTTGCTGCGCGCTCATGCCCGTGGCGGCGATTTGCAATGCTCGCATGATGTGTCCTCCTATTTGCTCATGGCAGAGATCGCGTTGCGGATCCTCTGGTCTTCACGGTCGAGAAATGACTGACCCAGTTCATAGGCGCGCTGGACCTCGATCATTCGCGTGATCTCGAAGACTGGATCGACGTTGGATTCTTCGAGGAAGCCCTGTCGAACGCGTGGGTTTTCGACCAGTTCGGGTGGATCGTCGGTGGCAAATGTCGTGCCGTGATGATGATTGAGTTGCGTATCTTCAGGCGGTTCGAAGATACCGATGCGCCCGAATTCCAGCCCGTTTGCCGATAGCGTCCCGTCCTGGCCGATCTTGACCGCGCTGGCGCCGGCAGGGATGATGATGGGTGCCTGACCTTCATCAAGCAGGCGGGAACCGTCCGCAGTCATCAACTCTCCCTCGGGGGAGGGAAGAAACGCCCCGGCACGGGTCAGCCGGTTCCCGTCGGGTGTCTCGACAAGAAAGAACCCGTCCCCTTCGATGGCCAGATCGAAATTGCCGTTGGTTTGGGTCATGACGCCCTGTTTGAGGTCGATCAGACGGCCCCTTGCATGGGCCATCGACAGGCTTTGCCCCTTGTCTCCGACGCCCGAAAGATGCTCGGCGAAGATGACGCCCTCGCGGCGGAATCCGGATGTGTTCGCATTGGCGATGTTGTTGGCCACCACCCGCATTTCATTCATTAGGCCGGATTGGCGTGTCAAAGTTGCGTAGATCGCGTTGTCCATGCCTAACTTCCTGCAATCAGGGGAATGATCTGCCCCAGGTAGAAATCCGACAGGGCCGTTGTCATGAAGCTCATGGTGACCCAGAAGACCACCAGCATCAGGCCGACCTTGGGAACGAAGGTCAGGGTCATTTCCTGAACCGATGTCAGCGCCTGAAAGAGGCCGATGACCACGCCGGTGATCAAGGCCACGCCGAGCAATGGGGCAGATATCCGCACAGCAATCAAGAGCGCCTGGCGCAGCATGTCGAAGAGAAGCGTCTCACTCATGCTGCGACCTCAGACCGGCATCCGCAGGATTTCCTGATAGGCTTCGACCACCTTGTCGCGAATGGCGACCACCGTTTCCATGGCCAGTTCGGCTTCGGCGATGGTCTGGACAAGCTGATGGGTTTCAACCTGACCGGTCAACGCCCCGGTTGAAACTGAATCGACCCGCGCCATCTGTGCGGCGAATTCCTCTGCCGCGTCGCCCAGCTTTCCAGCCGTTCCCGAAGAAGCCGCATGGGCCGGTGCCGCGAGTTGGCGTGCGGTGTTGTAAGCATTGGCGGCATTGAGATTGGAGATCATGATGTAACCTTTCAGCGTCTCAGCAGATCGAGAAGGGCCGAACCCATCTGTCTGGTCTGTTCGAACATCTTGAGATTGGCTTCATAGCTGCGCCCTGCCTCGCGTGAATCGGCGATCTCGACGACAAGGTTCACGTTCGAGCCAAGGTAATATCCCTGTTCATCCGCCATGGGATGCGCGGGGTTGTGGATGCGCGGCAATTCGCTGCGGTCGAGAATGGTATCGGATGCTTTCACCTCGCCGGTCGCACGCCCGAATGGTGCGGATTCTTCAAAGGTGACCAGCTTGCGGCGATAGCCGGGCGTGTCGGTATTGGCGATGTTTTCCGCAGTGCGGCGCAGCCTTTCGCTTTGGGCCTGCATCCCCGATGCGGACAGATGAAGCGATGAAACCGGATTCGTCATGATCTGCCTTTCATTATCGGCGGCCGATGCTGGTGCGCATCAGCGTCAGAGCGGATTGATAGATCCCCAGAGACATGTCATGCGCGCGCTTCAGTTCAGCCGCTTTCAGCATTTCCTGTTCCAGTGAGACCGAGTTTCCGTTCGGCGAAAGTTCGGCTGTGGCGCTGTCGATCTCTTGGGACACGGGCGACCATGTCGGTTCGGCGAAGTGCTGGGGGGCAGTACGACGCAGTTCGGGCAGTTGGGTGCCCTGGCGATAGGTTTCCTCGAACGGCTTCAGATCCTGAGCCCTGAAACCCGGTGTGTCGGCATTGGCGATATTGCGCGCGACCACGGTCTGGCGCTGGGCGACATGTTGTCCCATGGCGCGGGCCATGCGCATCATTTCAATTTTCTCAAACATGAGGTTTCTCCTCATTGGCGATAACCCGGTCTTAACTGCAATTGGTTTAGAAACCGTTTCGTGAGGAATGATTGTCCAAACGGAAGGATTGCCGGAATGGAGCAGCTGGAAACGATTGCAGGCCGGATCGCGTCGCTGAGGGTGGCGCGGCATTTCGGGCGGGTGCATGCGATACGGGCAGGACTGATCAGTGTGCGCGGTCTGGCCCTTCGGGCATCGGTTGGCGATCGGGTAGAGATCAGGCTGTTAGATCGCATGATCGGGGGCGAAGTCGTCGGTTTGACCCAGAGCGCTGCCCAGATCCTGCCGGAAGGGAATCACGAAGGTCTGTCCATCGGCGCCGAGGTCGAATTGCTTTTCGCACCCCGGATTTCCCCTTGCGAGGCATGGGTTGGGCGAATCATCGATCCGTTGGGGCAACCTCTGGATGGTCGGCCCCTGCCACAAGGTTCCATGCCGCGTCCCTTTCAATGCGAGGCGCCGCCGGCGGTTCATCGCAAAAGATTGGGCGCGCGCTTGCCCACGGGTCTGGCGGTTTTCGATACCTTGTTACCCCTGGTGACGGGGCAGCGCCTTGGCTTGTTTGCCGGGTCGGGTGTCGGCAAATCGACATTGCTTTCGAACCTGGCGCGTGGGGTTCGGGCCGATATCGTGGTGATCGCCATGATCGGCGAACGTGGCCGTGAATTGCGTGAATTCGTCGAGAACACCCTGGGACCGGAAGGGATGGCGCGCTGCGTCGTGGTGGCGGCAACATCGGACCGGTCGCCCCTGATCCGGCGCCGCTGTGCCTGGGCTGCGATGGCGGTTGCCGAATATTTTCGCGATCAGGGAAAGCATGTCCTGATGCTGGCCGATTCGATCACCCGGTTCGCCGAGGCGCATCGCGAAATCGCCCTTGCCGCAGGGGAACCCCCAAGCTTTCGGGGCTTTCCCCCTTCTGTTTCAAACATGATCATGGCTTTGGCTGAACGTGCCGGGCCGGGGATGGACGGCGGCGGAGATATAACGGCAATCTTCAGTGTGCTGGTTGCTGGATCGGATATGGAAGAACCGATTGCCGATATTTTGCGCGGCACCCTGGATGGCCATGTGGTTCTGGATCGCAGCATCGCCGAACGTGGGCGGTTTCCGGCGATCGATGTGGTCAGGTCGGTGTCTCGGTCCTTGCCTCACGCGGCCGCACCCGAGGAAAACAAGCTGATCGGGCGTGCGCGGGCCGCTCTGGGGGCCTATGCCGAATCGGAATTGATGATTCGCGCCGGTTTGTATTCCGCCGGTTCCGACCCCAAGCTGGACGAAGCTGTCGCGCTGTTTCCCCAACTGGATCATTTTGTGACCTGCCCTAGTTCGGGTATCGCGCAGGGATTTACGCTGCTGGAAACGGCCCTGCGTTTGCCAGCGCATGGCAGGGCAATGCCCTGAAACGCGGGGCCATGTCTATTGGCAGATCCGCCAATCGCCGCGCCGCTGTGCAATATCAAGATGCAGGTGGTCTGCATGGGCAGTATTACTGCCCGGTCCCAATACCGTGGTGAAATACAGGCAGCCGCTGGCACGAACAGCACGTTGAAAGGCTTCGATCCGGTCGCCCTTGCCCTTTCGGGGGGCAATCGGGACGGGATCGTGCCCGTCGAACTGAAAGGACGCAATGTCGATGGCATTGCCTTTGGCATGCTCGGACAGTTTGGGCCTTGAGTTGCCCGTGCCGATTCGGGCACGGCAATGATAGGTGCTGCCTGGGGTCATGCCAGTGATCCGGGGGGCGCCTTGCAGCGTTGCCGCGGCGGGGACGACGAATTCGCGCGTCCACAGGGCAAGCGCGCGGGCGGTCGCACATTGCATCATGGCTTTGCCCTGCAAGGTGACGCCTGGGATGATCTGATCGACCAGAACCGGCCGCGCTATGCCGCAATCCCCATTATCCGGATCAGAAACCGTCGGTGGCAACGTATACTGCGTGCCCAGCATGTTCAGGGCCAGCATGCAGGCGGCAAATTCCTGCTCGCTTGGACGTTCGAGCCACCAATCCGGCGGGGCAGGTGGCCCGAAAGCCATGCTGTCCGGGTCGCTTTGCGGCGCAGGTTCGATCTGTTTCCGGGGCGATGACCGATCAGGGCGCACAGGAGGGGGCGTGGTCGAAATGTTTGCCGCTTCCCCGGCAGGTGTGGCCCCTTGTGCCAGTGCCGTCCCATCGCGGATTTGGCCCAAAGCCAAGGCGAGCAAGGCGATTGGCAGGGCGACCCTCATTGCACCGCTGGCGCGGCAAAGCCGTCGGGCAAGGCATCTGACAATGCCGAACTGAGCGGGTCGGGCGTTGCCGTGGCGGCCCCGGGCGTGGCGTTGTCGGGAAAATCCAGCTCTGGTTCGGCGGTCGTTGCCGGGGTCTCGGCTCTGTTGGCGACCGGTCCTGGTGCGGTACCGATCGCTTCGGCGATTGAAACGCCGGGTTGCAGAAACTCGACGGTGGTCACACCGGAACGGACCATGCCGGCCAGTTCCTGTGCATCCCAGTTCGTCAGGCGAACACAGCCATGGGACTGGCTGTGAAACAGGCGGGACGGCGACGGAGTGCCGTGGATGCCATAGCTTGGCTTGGACAGGTCGATCCAGACCGATCCGACCGGCCCGTTCGGTCCGGGTGGAACAATCAGCGGCTTGTCGTTCCTGCCCTGCTTGAAGTTGCGCTGGGGGTTATAGGTATAGTTCGGGTTCAGCGCGACCGTGGTCACATGATGTGTGCCCGATGGCGACGGGGTGGCATCCGATCCGATCGTGGCGGGATAATCCACCAGCATCCGGCCCCTTGCATTGAATGCCGCCACCCGGCGTGTCGATTTGTCGATGATGATGCGCGTCACCTCGCCCCGGATCGGCGAAGAGGGGGCCGTGACGCTGATCGTGGCACCGGGGGCAAGCACGCTGCCGGGGTTCAGGAAGGCGATGAACTTGTCGTCCATGTGAAAGCGTTCGCCCAGCCGTTCGGCGATGCTGGTATAACCCATCATGCGCATCTGCGCCTTTTCGGCATAGTCGGCGGGAATGGCGTCGACCAGGCCCTGCGCATCCTGGTCGGTGATGGTGTAGGTCATCGTGACGGGCTGGTGCGCAAAGCTTTGCAGCAGGTTCCAGACATGGGGGTCCATGACGCCATCGACGGGCAGGCCCGAGCGGCGTTCGAACGCCATGATCGCGCTTTTGCTCATGCCGCCCTTGAAGCCATCGATGACACCGGGGGACGTTCCCGAACGATCCAGCAGAACCTGAACCTTTGCCGTCAGCGCAGAACGCCCTGCGGGCAAGTCGCCCCCGCCATAGGTCGCCGCTTCGATCTGGGCAGCGGTGAAGGGGGCGTCGGCATGGGCATGCGATGACGCAAAAGCCGCCATCAGGGCGGAAAATGCAAAGGACAGGCCGAAAACAAAAGGCGGCATGGAAGACTCCGGCATTGGTCCCTTTACTATCAGGGGATGAACGCGAATGCGCCAGATAACCCGCGTATCACATTCGGGTCAATTTGCTATTGTCATCCCAATGGGGCGATGAAAGTCTGGCCCGCAATATCGAGGGAGAGGCAGAAAATGTGGGTGGCAGCTGCGTGACGGGTGATCGGGTCCACAATGCGGGCCGCGCTGCGATCGAGTTCGTCTAGGATGTCGGCGGAAACGATCGGGTTCACGGCGGTCCTTCTTAGCCTTGCGCTGTTGTGGTTGCGTTTGCCGGCTGCGCTGGTTCTGGGCGGTGTCGCGGTTTTAGGGTTTGTGATTCTGTCCTGGATGATGCCGGCCGTATCGCTGGCGCAGATCGCCGCAGATACGGCGCAGGATCTGACGGCGATGACCTCGCCTGCCGATCTGCTGGTGATCGGATTGTTCATCGCCTTGGGGAACCTGGCTTTCTATGCGGGCATCACGACGCGGCTCTATGATGCGGCGGCGGTCTGGTTGCGCCAGTTCCCCGGCGGGCTGGCCGTGGCCTCGGTGATCGGTTGCGGGGGATTCGCCGCCATTTCCGGGTCTTCGGTGGCATGTGCATCGACGATGGGGCGCATTTGCGTGCCCGAGATGCTGCGCCAGGGCTATGACCCGAAGTTGGCGGCGTCTTCGGTTGCGGTTGGGGGGACGCTTGGGGCACTGATTCCACCATCGATCCTGTTCATCCTGTATGGGCTGTTCACTCAGACCTCGATAGAAGAGCTGTTCATGGCTGGCATATTGCCCGGTCTGCTGTCTCTGGCCGGGATGCTTCTGGTCATTTTATGGTGGGTTGGCGGCGAGCCCGATTCCGCCCCCCGGGCCGATGCCCCGACTGTCAGTCGGGGCGAAGCGGCACTGGCGGTCTGGCCGGCAATCCTGTTGTTTGCGGTCATATTGGGCGGGATCTTCAGCGGCGTTCTGTCATTGGTGGAAACCGCTGCGCTCAGCGTTCTGCTGACCTTGTTGATCGGGTTTGCCCAGGGTCGCCTGACGCCTGACCTGTTGTGGAGCGCGATCCGCGAGACCCTGTTGCAGACCGGAGCAATCCTGCTGATTGTCGCGGCTGCCGATTTGTTCTTTGTATTTGTCGAACTCAGCGGCGCCGCGACTTCCTTGCTGCTTTGGGCCCAGCATAGCGGAATGACCTATTTCGTCATGCTATGCCTTGTCGTGGTCTTGTTTCTGGTTCTGGGCATGTTCATGGATTCCATCGGGATTCTGGTGCTGACCCTGCCATTCGTGGTGCCTTTGATTCAGGGCTTTGGCATGGACGCGATCTGGATTGGTGTCATCATTGTCAAACTGCTTGAGATCGGTCTGATCACGCCGCCGGTCGGGCTGAATGTCTTTGTCATCGGAAATGTGACCCGCGACGCGCCGGTCAATGGGATTTTTGCGGGCGTGGCGCGCTTTCTGATGGTTGATATCCTGGTGTTGCTGATTTTGCTCAGTTTTCCGGCTCTGGCGTTGTTTATTCCTGCATTGATGTGATTGGCGCGGTTGACGCAGGCTGAGCCGCCCATGAACATGTCCAGCAATTGGGATATGTCGCACAGGGGAGGGTTCGGGGTGACAGTGACCTATGCGCGCGATGGGGATGTCGCGATCATTGGCATCGACAATCCACCGGTGAATGCGGCCTCGGTCGGATTGCGGTCGGGTCTTGGGCAGGCGATCGACCGTTTCGCGGATGATGCATCGGCACGGGTGGCCATCCTGGAATGCGCGGGGCGCACCTGGATTGCGGGCGCGGATATTTCCGAGTTCGGCAAACCCGCGCAGCCGCCTTATCTGCCCGATCTTGTTTCGGCGATCGAAACCGTGCCGAAGCCGATCATTGCGGCGCTGCATGGAACTGCGCTTGGCGGCGGGCTGGAAATCGCCCTGGGGGCGCATTACCGCATTGCAAGTGGCGACGCGCAATTCGGCTTGCCCGAGGTCACGTTGGGGGTGATGCCCGGCGCGGGGGGAACGCAACGCCTGCCACGCCTTGTCGGGTTGGAACCCGCGCTCGAAATGATCACCGGTGGCGGCCGGATCGATGCGGCGCGTGCACTGGAACTGGGACTGGTCGATCGCATCGCAACGGATGATCTGAATGCAGCATCGCGGCAATATGCAAGGTTTCTGATCGATAGTGGCGCCGGGCCGCGATCATGTATGCAACTGCCGCCACCGCCGATGAATGATGAGGTCGTGGAGGGATTGCGCGCCCGGATGGCCCAAAAGCATCGGGGGCAGATCGCACATCTACGGGCAATCGATGCCGTGATCGATGGGTTGAAATTGCCATCCGACCAGGGTCTGGCGCAAGAACGGGAAAAATTTCTTGAACTGATGAACAGCCCGCAGAGATCGGCATTGATCCATGCCTTCTTTGCCGAAAGGGCGGTTGCAAGGCTGCCCGAGCTGGCGGGCGTGGCTGCCCGCGACCTTGCGGCGATGGGCGTTGTCGGTGGCGGAACGATGGGCACAGGGATTGCGGCCGCGGGGTTGCTGGCCGGGCTGGCGGTCATCTTGGTCGAGCGCGATGAAACCGCCGCCGGCAAGGCCGCCAATGCGGTGGCGCATATTCTGCAAGGGGCCGCAAAGCGCGGCAAGATCACGACAACGGATTGCGAAACGCTGATGTCAGGCATGTTTCGTTGCACCAGCGATTACAACGCGCTGTCGACTGCGGATCTGGTGGTCGAGGCCGTGTTCGAAAAGCCCGAGGTCAAACAGCAGGTCTTTGCCGCCTTGGATCAGGTGGCAAAACCCGGTGCGGTTCTGGCCACCAATACTTCTTATCTCGATGTCAACCGTATCGCGCAAATGACGGGCCGCCCGTCAGATGTGATCGGTCTGCACTTCTTTTCACCCGCGCATATCATGAGGTTGATCGAGGTCATTGGTGCTGACAAGACCCGACCCGAGGCGCTGGCCACCGGTTTCGGGCTGGCTAGGCGGATGGGAAAGATCGCCGTTCGTGCAGGAAACTGCGACGGCTTTATCGGCAACCGGATCCTCACCCATTATCGGGCAGCGGCGGATGCGATGGTTCTGGACGGGGCTTCGCCCTATCAGATCGATCGCGCCTTGACGAAGTTCGGATTCGCGATGGGTCCATATGCGGTGTCGGATCTGGCCGGTCTGGACATCGGATTCCTGACCCGGCAGCGCAAGGCCCCGGATCGACATCCACGTGATCGCGTGCCGGTATTCGCGGACCGGCTGTATGAGATGGGTCGGCTGGGGCGCAAGGCGGGGCGGGGATATTACATCTATGATGACGCCGATCCGAACGGGCGCGAAGATCCTGAACTGGATGGCTTCCTGTCGCAATTGCGCAGGCAGTCGGGCCTGCAACAACGTGTCTTTGGCGAAGAGGAAATTGTTTCGCGCTATATGGCGGCCATGGTGAACGAGGCGGCGCGCGTGGTTGCGGATGGTACCGCATCGCGGCCTTTGGATGTCGATGTGGTCATGCTGAACGGATATGGCTTTCCCAGATGGCGAGGCGGGCCGATGCATTGGGCGGATGAATCGGGTCTGGCGCAGATCGTGGCTTCGATCCGGAACTATGCCCGTCAGGACGATCATTTCTGGCAGGTCGCACCGCTGCTTGAGACGCTTG
Source organism: Paracoccus onchidii (assembly GCF_028294535.1). GTDB lineage: Bacteria > Pseudomonadota > Alphaproteobacteria > Rhodobacterales > Rhodobacteraceae > Paracoccus > Paracoccus onchidii. Next base: position 19,158 of record NZ_JAQBIE010000004.1, read on the forward strand.
CCGATAGCGGTGGCAGTTTTGCCGGGCTGAACAAGGGGGACAAGCCATGAAGGATCCGGTGATCGTCGCGACGGCACGCACGGCGATTGGCAAGGCGGGGCGCGGTGCGTTCAACATGACGCATGGTGCGGTGATGGCCGGGGCGGTTACAGATGCCGTGATCGACCGTGCCGGTATCGACCCCGATCTTGTCGAAGACAGCATCTGGGGATGCGGCTATCCTGAATATGCAACTGGTGGCAATATCGCGCGTCAGGCAACGGTTCGGGCTGGGTTGCCCGACAGCATTGCCGGCACAACCGTAAATCGTTTCTGCGCCTCGGGCCTGCAGGCGGTGGCCATGGGCGCGCATATGGTCGCCCATGAAGGTGCCGGTGCGGTGCTGGTTGGCGGGGTCGAAAGCATTTCGATGGTGCAGCCCACGCCCCGGCCATCGCGCGAAGCCTGGATCGAAACCTATCGACCGGATTTGTATGTGTCGATGATCGAAACGGCCGACAATGTTGCGCGCCGCTATGGCATTTCCCGCGAGGCACAGGACGAATATGCCCTGCAATCGCAGCGCCGCACCGCAAGGGCACAGGCGAACGGGCTGTTCGACGAAGAGATTTTACCGATGACGGTCACGAAACAGGTGACGGATCAGGACAGCGGAGAGAGCCGGGAGGTAAAAGTCCGGATCTTGGCCGATGAAGGGAACCGCCCCGAGACCACGCCCGAGGCGTTGGCGCGGCTTCGGCCGGTGCGGGGTGAGGGGCAGTTCATTACCGCGGGCAATGCTTCGCAATTATCCGATGGGGCGGCGGCTTTGCTGGTCATGGAGGCGCGGTTGGCCGCAGCGCAGGGTTTGCAGCCTCTGGGCGCGTTTCGTGGTTTCGCAGTGGCCGGATGCGCCCCCGATGAGATGGGCATCGGGCCTGTTCTGGCGGTGCCGCGGCTGTTGAATCGAGCGGGCCTTTCGATCGACGATATCGATCTTTGGGAGCTGAACGAGGCGTTTGCCAGCCAGTGCCTGTATTGCCGCGATCATCTGGGCATCGACCCGATGCGCTTCAATGTGAATGGCGGCGCGATTTCCATCGGCCATCCATTCGGGATGACCGGCGCGCGCACGACCGGCCACATCTTGCGTGAAGGGCAGCGCAGGCGGGCGAAATGGGGCGTGGTGACGATGTGCGTGGGCGGCGGGCAAGGTGCCGCCGGCCTGTTCGAGATCTACTGATCTGTCGGTTAGTCCTCGGAAATCAGGCGATGCTTCGGCGGATAGAACTGGCGTGCGAAGGACACGGGGGTCGCGTCGCTCCAGTTCAGGCGCTCGATGGTCAGGACGGGGGTTCCAACCGGCACTTCCAGATTGGTCGCGCAATCACCAGAGGCACCCTCTGCCAGGATCGAGAAGCGACCATGGGTCAGGGGCACATTGCGAGCCAGCCAATCATGGGCAGGTTGTTCCCTGAGGTCGTCCTGAGTCAGCGGCGGCAAGGCCCTTGGGTTCAGCCATACTGCCTCGCAACAATGGGGCTGTTCATCGGCAAGATATTTGGCCTTGGCAACCAGCAGCTCATCGGTGGCGCTGACCTGCAGCGCACGCATGGCCGCCTCGGTCGGATAGGATTGTGAAAAGGAGGTCAGTTCATAGCGGTAAACCGCACCCAGAGCTTCGATTTCGTCACGAATGACTGACATTTCCAGCGTCGTACGCCGCGATGGCGTTGCCGTGACGCGGGTGCCCACCTTGCGGCGGCGTTCGATGATACCGCTTTCGGCAAGCTCGCGCAGCGCACGGTTGACGGTCGCGCGGGCGCAGCCCAGTTGCACGGCAAGTTGCTGCTCGGTCGGGATCAGCTCTCCCGGGGGCCACTCACGCGAGCGGATACGCTTCATGACCTCGGCGCGCACCGATTGCCAGGTATTCATACGTTTGGCCCCGGTTTCAGTAGTGACGGGGCGCAGGGACCTGGCGACCTTTCCGGGCAGTTTTGTCATCACAAACAACTCGCTAATAATTTGTTTATTATTTTTATGCCTGTGCGCTGGTGATTAAACCTGTCGAAATAGACAAAAGGCCGTTTTTCAAATGAAACCTGCACGAAAAGATATGCTGATAACCGTTAAGGTTGTGTTGCTGCACTATTCTCAATTCAATTGAATGCTGGTAATTGCACATCAGGCAATATTCTGGATGGGATAATGGCATGGCGTCGACAGATCAGGCGATGAAAAAGGGATCGTACGGGGCCATGCCTGGGGCGGTCTGGCCGGTGCTGATCGGGATCAGCCTGTGCCATTTGATCAATGATGTCATGCAATCGATGCTATCGGCGATCTACCCTCTGTTGCGAGCAGAGTTTTCGCTGAGTTATGCGCAGATCGGCGTCATGACATTTGCTTTTCAGGTGACGGCATCCTTGTTGCAGCCGGTTGTCGGCGCGGTGACCGACAAGCATCCCCAACCGCGATCTCTTTCCCTTGGAATGAGTTCGACTTTTTGCGGGGTGCTGTTGCTGGCATATGCCCATCGCTATGAAATGCTTCTTGCCGGGGCGATGCTGATCGGGATCGGCTCGGCCGTGTTCCACCCGGAAAGTTCGCGCGTGGCGCGTCTGGCCTCGGGGGGGCGCTTTGGCACCGCGCAATCGCTGTTCCAGCTTGGTGGCAATTTCGGACAGTCGCTTGGCCCGCTTCTTGCGGCCTTCGTGGTGGTGCCGCTTGGGCGACCGGCAGTCGCATGGTTTGCAGTGGCCGCTGCCGCAGGGGTGGCGATCCTGTGGCGCGTCGGGAACTGGGCCGAGGGGCGTCGGCGTCAGGCGGCCTCGCGGCCCGATACGACGCTGCGCCTTCCGCGCAATATCGTGGTCAGGTCATTGATCGTGCTGGCGGTTCTGACATTCACCAAGAATATCTACACCGCGTCGATGAACAGCTATTTCACCTTTTTCACGATCGAGAAGTTCGGACTGGGCCCCCAGGGCGCACAGCTGTTCCTGTTCCTGTTTTTGGCAGGAATGGCGGCGGGGGTGATGCTGGGTGGCATTCTGGGTGACCGTATCGGGGCCTTGCGGATCATCTGGTTTTCGATCCTTGGCGTGCTGCCATTCTCGCTGGCGCTGCCCCATGTCGGTCTGGTGCCGACGGCAATCCTGGTCGTGCTGATCGGGCTTATTCTGTCCTCGGCCTTTCCGGCCATCGTCGTGTTTGCACAAGAACTTGTCCCTGGACGGGTCGGGATGATTGCCGGCCTGTTCTTCGGGTTTTCCTTTGGCATGGGGGGCATTGCCGCTGCGGCACTGGGGGTTTTGGCGGATGCACAAGGCATCCGGATGGTCTTTCTGATTTGTTCGGCGCTGCCTTTGCTGGGCATCCTGACAATCTTTCTGCCGCGCCTCGATCGCTGACCCAAGATGGCTTGATCAGGAACGCCTCTATCTGGCATGTCGCGCCTTCTGGCGGGGTGAACCCTTGCCGGGCGATGGGAACGCGGCTTCGGCCGATTGAGGTGATGAAATGGCGCAACCCGATTTCAGTTTCGAGACGGCGGCGATTGCTGGCGGAAAACGATATATTGCCGGGGTTGACGAAGTCGGGCGGGGACCGCTTGCTGGCCCGGTGACGGCGGCTGCCGTGGTGCTGGATGCAGCAGCAATCCCCAACGGTTTGAACGATTCAAAGAAGCTGACCGCGGCTCGGCGCGAGGCTCTGGCGCAAGAGATCATGTCGACTTGCGACTGGTCGGTCGCCCATGTCGAGGTCGAGGACATCGACCGGCTGAATATCTATCATGCCTCGCATCTGGCGATGTGCCGCGCGGTGGCGGGGCTTCGGTCAACACCTGATCATGTTCTGGTCGATGGCAACCGCCTGCCCAAGGATCTTGCGATGTCTGCCGAAGCGGTGGTCAAGGGCGATGCACGTTCGCTGACGATTGCTGCGGCCTCGATCCTGGCCAAGGTGTTGCGCGATCGCATCATGGTGGATTTGGCGCAACAGCACCCCGGCTATGGCTGGGAAGTAAACGCGGGCTATCCGACGCCGGCGCATAAACAGGCGCTGCTAGATTTGGGGGTAACCCCACATCATAGGCGTTCGTTCAAGCCGGTCCACAATATCTTGTGTAAAGCTGCTTCTTCAAGTGCTTGATTCAAAAAAGAAATTGACGGCGAATCGCCAGTGACTCATCTTTAGGGACATACAGATCGGCAAAAGCCGGCAGTTCCAGAGGCAGACAAGATGACAACCAAGAACAAGCGCGCGGATTCCGCGCGGCCTTTACCGCTGAACCAGATTCTGGCCGGCGATTGCATCGAGTTGATGAACTCGCTGCCCGAAGAGAGCGTGGATCTGATCTTTGCGGATCCGCCCTATAACCTGCAATTGCGGGGCGATCTGCACCGGCCGGACAATTCCAAGGTCGATGCGGTCGATGATGAATGGGACCAGTTCGCGGGCTTTGCCGCTTATGACAAGTTCACCCGTGAATGGCTGGCTGCGGCGCGCCGCATCCTGAAGCCGGATGGCGCGATGTGGGTCATCGGCAGCTATCACAACATTTTCCGCGTCGGTGCCGAGCTGCAGAATCAGGGCTTCTGGATCATGAATGACGTGATCTGGCGCAAGTCGAACCCGATGCCGAATTTTCGCGGCAAGCGCCTGACCAATGCCCATGAGACGATGATCTGGGTTTCGAAATCCGAAAGCTCGAAATACACGTTCAACTATGAGGCGCTGAAATCGCTGAACGAGGGCGTGCAGATGCGCAGCGATTGGGTGCTGCCGATTTGCAATGGCGGCGAGCGTCTGAAGGACGGCAAGGGCGAAAAGGCTCATCCGACCCAGAAGCCTGAATCCCTGCTGCATCGTGTCCTGATCGGGACGACCAATCCGGGCGATGTGGTGCTGGACCCGTTCTTCGGCACCGGCACCACCGGCGCGGTTGCCAAGATGCTGGGGCGTGATTTCATCGGCATCGAGCGCGAGGCCGCCTATCGCGAGGTTGCCCAGAAGCGTCTGGAACGTGTGCGTCGCCTTGATGCCGATTCCATCGCCACGACCAAGGCCAAGCGCGCCGAACCCCGAGTGCCTTTCGGACAGGTCATCGAGCGCGGCATGCTGCGTCCGGGCGAAGAGCTGTATTCCATCGGCAACCGCCACAAGGCCAAGGTCCGTGCCGATGGTAGCCTGATCGGCAACGACGTCAAGGGCAGCATCCATCAGGTGGGGGCAGCCCTGGAAGGCGCGCCGTCCTGCAATGGCTGGACCTATTGGCATTACCGGCGTGAGGGGAAAATGATTCCCATCGACCTGCTGCGTCAGCAGATCCGCGCCGAGATGTCGGGCGAGGTCAGCCGCCCGAATTGATCGTGCAAGCCGTTTCGCCGCCGTTCCCCCGCATCAGATGCGGGCGGAGCCGACTTGCCCCGCCATAACCATATGGCGGGGCCTTTTCTTTCGCCTCTGCATCGGCATATGTCTGTAAGCATGGCGCATCCTTATTCTGATCTTCCTTCTTCGGCTTTCTGGCGGCATGGTGTGGCCGATGCGGCTGCCGATCAGTTGCAGGATATTCACTGCCCGGCCTTCAGGCTGGATGAGGCGGATTGCATCGCGACGGCGGGCAGTTGCTTTGCGCAGCATCTTGGCCGCGCGTTGCGGGATGCGGGCCTGACCGTTCTTGACGGCGAGCCGGCCCCGAAAGGCATCGCGCCCGATCTGGCGCATCGCTATGGGTTCGGGCTGTATTCCGGGCGCTACGGAAATATCTACACCGCTCGTCAGATGGTGCAGTTTCTCGACGAAGTTGCTGCGGGGCAACCTGATCCGGCCCATGTCTGGCAGCGGGACGGGCGCTATTTCGACGCTTTGCGTCCGGGGCTGGAACCAAACGGACTGGATAGCGCACAAGAGGTCCTGGCGATGCGCAGTTCGCATCTGGCGCGTGTTGGCGCGACATTGCGACAGGCGGATGTTTTCGTGTTCACGCTGGGGCTTACCGAAGCCTGGCGATGTCGCGCAACGGGGCGGGTCTATCCGACCTGTCCAGGGGTGATCGCGGGATCATATGATCCAGAGCTGCACGAATTCGTCAATTTCAGCTATCCTCAGGTGCAGCAGGATTTGATCCGGTTGCTGGAGAGGCTGCAGGATTTCAAGGCAGGCATGCGGTTGCTGTTGACAGTGTCGCCCGTGCCGCTGACGGCAACGGCCAGCGATTCGCATGTGCTTCCTGCGACCCAGTATTCCAAGGCCACCTTGCGTGCTGCCGCCGGCGATATGGCCAGCGCGCATGAACAGGTCGATTACTTTCCGTCATACGAAATCGTCACCAATCCGGCCGCGCGTGGCAGGTTTTATGCCGATGACTTGCGCCGGGTCACGGATGCCGGTGTTGCCACGGTGATGAAGGCTTTCCTGGCCGCACACGGGCTCAATCCCGCCGATGGGCGGGTCCGGCAGGTGCGGACCATTGCGGATCCGGTTTGCGAAGATGCCATGCTAGAGGCGTTCGGCCGATGACAGACTTGCCGCGATTGCTGATTCTCGGCAATTCCCATATTGCTGCACCGCGCATGGCCTATGTGTCCTCACCCGAAGACTGGCCGTTTTGGGATGTCGATTTTCTGGGACTGCTGGCGGGAAATATCGGGCGGCTGCATGTGCGCGACGGCGTGCTGGTTCCTGATACCGATGAGGTCGCCGCCGAGATGAAGTTCTATAATCTCGTGCGGGAACTGGATATCGGCGAATACGATGCCTTTGCCGTCGTTGGCGGTTTCGGATGGCGGGGAATGGCCGCGATTTGTGCCGATCATCGCAGCAAGGAGTTTCCTTCGATGCACGCCGGAGCGATGCATGGACAAGGACAGGATTGCCAGCTGGTCAGCCGCGATTTCCTGCAAGAGGTGCTGTGCAGCCGGGTGCGCAATTCACCCGCGGGCAAGCTGGCCCTGCGGATCGCCCCCCTTGGGAAGCCGGTTCTGATGCTGCCCGAGCCCTTGCCCTCGGCGGAATGTGATACCCCGCCCGGACGTTTCAGCGATTATAGCGATATGGTCCGGCGGCAAGATGGCCTGCATTGGCGACAATGCTTTCAGGCGGCCGCAGTTGACGTGCTTGGCGATAGCGCCCGGATCGTGTTCTGGCCCGAGATCGCTCAACAGGATGGCGTGTTCACCCGCCCCGACCTGATGCGGGGGGCATTGCGTTTGTCGCCGCATGCACAAGAACCTCAGCCCGAAACCGATTACGCCCATGGCAATCAGGACTATGGGCGGCTGGTTCTGGATCAGATCATGGCCGCGCTGCCTGGCGGTTGATGGCTATAATGCGGATCGGGGTGGGGGCAGGCTGCCGCGATTGTAATCGCCCCAATCGCTGATATCGGGATAGAATTTACGCCGCCACGCCCTGACGCGTGGATTCATGCGACGGCGCCACCATGGGGGCACCATGGCCACGAATGTCATGGCCGGATAGCCGAATGGTAATTGCGGCGCTTCGTCGGCGTCATAGGTTTGCAGCAATGGAAACCGCCGATCGGGTTTGTAATGGTGATCGGAATGGCGTTGCAGATTGATCAACAGCCAGTTCGAGGCCGTGTGCGATGCGTTCCAGCTGTGGCGAGGCAGGATATGTTCATAGCGACCATTCCCCAGATGCCGGCGCGTCAGGCCGTAATGTTCGACGTAATTCGTCAATTCAAGCTGCCAAACGGCGATGAAGGCTTGAAAGATGAACAGGAACAGGCCGCCCACTCCCCCCAGCCAGAATGCCAGCGTCAGCATGGCGATCTGCAACAGGGCATAGCGCCAGAACGGATTGCGCCGGTCCCATGGGCGGCGTTTTGCGCGGGCCAGCATCCGGGTTTCGGCCCGCCAGGCGCTGACCGGGCTTTCCCGCAGGACGCGCCAGAAAAAGCGATAGAAGCCTTCGTTATAGCGCGCCGAAACCGCGTCGCGGGGCGTTGCCACCCATGAATGATGCACCAGAAGATGCTCGGTCCTGAAATGCGAATACAGGACCGAGGCCAGCAGAAGATCCCCGCACCAGCGTTCCAGCCGCGATTTCTGATGCAGCAGCTCATGGGCATAAACGATGCCGATCGTGCCGGACAGCACGCCGATGCCGAAAAACAAGCCCAGCTTTTCCAACCCCGACAGGTGGCCGCTTTGCGTCGTGTAGAAAATCGTGCCGAAGATCGTTGTGAATTGCAGCGGGAACCAGATCAGCGTCACCGCCCGGTGCCAGAACAGTTGCGACAGTTCGGCCTCGGGGGTCGGGTTTGTCTCGTTTTGTCCCAGCACGCCATCCAGCGCGGTTGTCAGATACCATGCATAGCCGGGAAGCAAGACCCACCAGAAGCCGCCTTTCCAGGCGGCCAGCATGACCAGCGGGATCATGATCACCGACATCCAGAACGGCGCGGCAGGCGGAAGGGCGTTGGGGGTGGGTTTGCTCATGGGGCGATACTATGCCGCGATTTCGCCCTGCGCCATATCCCAGACCTTGCGCATCAGACCCGGCAGATCATCGCGCCTGATCTGCGCGATCGGCACGAAATGGCCACGTTCGGGATTTCCGCGCAGATCGCCCAGCATGACCGTCATGGTCAGGCTGAAATGCGTGAAAACGTGGCGAACCTGACCAAGGTCGACCCAATCGGCCGGGCCTGGCGGCGGCAGGTCGCGCCCGTCCCATTCGGTCGATGGAAAGGCCAGCGTTCCACCCAGCAATCCCTTGGCGGGGCGTTGCTCCAGCAGGATAGACCGGCCCGACCGTGCGACCCATGCGATTCCCCTGCGTTCGGGCTTGGCCGCCTTGGGCAGCTTGCGGGGCAGCGAGGTCTCGATTCCCCGGGCATGCGCGTCGCAGCAATCCATCAGCGGGCAGATCGCGCAGGCGGGGTTGCGGGGCGTGCATATCGTGGCGCCCAGATCCATCATCGCCTGCGCATAGTCACCCGGCCGCGTCTGTGGCGTCAGGGTTTCTGCCAGCCGGGTCAGTTCGGGCTTGGATTTCGGCAAGGGCGCCTCGACGGCAAACAGTCGCGCGACGACGCGTTCGACATTGCCATCAACGACGGTCTCGGGATGGTCATAGGCAATTGCGGCAATGGCCGCCGATGTGTAGGGGCCGATGCCGGGCAGGGCGCGCAACCCTTCGCGCGTCCCGGGGAACGAACCGGCTGCGGACACGGCGCGCGCGCAGGCCAGCAGATTGCGGGCGCGTGCGTAATATCCAAGCCCGGCCCATTCCGCCATGACATCGCCATCATCGGCCGCAGCCAGATCCTGCACCCGCGGCCAGCGCAGGGTGAAGCGCGTGAAATAGGCTTTGACGGCGGCAACCGTCGTTTGCTGCAACATGACCTCGGACAGCCAGACGCGATAGGGATCAGCGGCGGCCTTGCTGTCCGGCGGCATTCGCCAGGGCAGGTCCCGGGCATGGGTGTCATACCAGGCCAAAAGTCCGGGTGCGATCACTTTGATGTCACGCAATTATCAGCCCCCGTGCCTTGCTGCATGCTTTCCTCCCTGATCCGTGCTGATTAAGGATATAGCTGGGATAACCGATCAGGCAGCGATGGCACAGAGGTTCGACAAGACGAAATACCCGATCCGGCGCAGGCGGCGCGGGTTCGAGGCTGCTGCCTCGCTGCTGGGGGACCGGGTGCAGAAGGCTGCCGAAGGGCGGGGCTTTGCCGTGGCGCGCCTGTTGACGCATTGGCCGGAAATCGCGGGCGAGCAATTGGCGCGTTCAACCCGACCGGTGCGCATCAGCCATAGTCGGGGCGGTTTCGGGGCAACGCTGACCCTGCTGACCACCGGACCGGCGGCGCCGATGGTTGAAATGCAACTGCCTCAGCTGCGCGACAAGGTGAATGCCTGCTACGGCTATAACGCCATCCAGAAGATCGCACTGACCCAGACGGCGGCCAGCGGTTTTTCCGAAGGACAGGCCCAGTTCGCGCCCGCGCCGTCCCAAAGCCGGCAACCGGATCCCAAGGATCAGGAACGGGCCGCCGAGGTTGCGGCCCGTTTTGACGACAATCAGCTTGCCGAGGCAATGGCCCGGCTGGCGCTTAATCTCTCTTCTCGAAAGAACCGAAAGGACAATTCATGCTGATCCGCTCTGTCGCCACCGCGATGACACTTGCGCTGGCGATGCCGGCCCTGACCCAAACCGCTTTTGCGCAGGACGCCGAGACGGAACTGGTCGATGTGCAGACCTTGCCTGATATCGCGCTGGGTGCCGAAGATGCACCGGTCACCATTATCGAATATGCCAGCTTTACCTGCGGGCATTGCGCAAACTTTCATGAGGACAACTGGCCCAAGCTGAAATCCGAATATGTCGATACCGGCAAGGTGCGCTTTATCCAGCGCGACGTGTATTTCGATCAGGTCGGTTTGTGGGCCGGGATGCTGGCGCGTTGCGGCGGCGATGACAAATACTATGCCGTTTCCGACATGCTGTTCAAAGAACAAGGGAAATGGCTTGCCGGGGGGTCGGGCGACGAAATCGCGACCAATCTGCGCAAAATCGGCCTGAAGGCCGGCATGACCGAAGACCAGATGACTGCATGCTGGGATGATGGCGCCAAGGCTGAACAGCTGATCGCAACCTTCCAGAAAAACGCCACGGCAGATGAAATCGAGGCGACGCCGACCTTCATCATCGCGGGTGAAACGGTGATGAACCAGCCTTGGGATGACATGAAGGGCATCATCGACACCAAGCTGGAAGAAGCCGGCGAATAATCCGCAAAACGTTCCGTGGGGCGCCTGGCATCGCGCCCCACATTGCGGGAATGTCGGACATCCGGACAACGCGGCTGTTGGCCCATTGCGCTTTTCGCCCTAAGGTCGCGAATATTGTGCAGCGCTTGCAAAAGGGACAGCTGGAAAGATGCTTCAGGAATTTCGTGAATTTATCGCCCGTGGCAATGTCGTGGACATGGCCGTGGGGATCATCATCGGTGCCGCATTCACGGCGATTGTCACCTCGATGGTGAATGACCTGATCAATCCCGTGATCGGGCTTTTGACCGGCGGGATCGATTTCACCAATAAATATGTCGTCTTGTCGGGCGAGGTTGCCGCGGGCACCGGCCTGGAAGCTGCCCGTGAATCCGGGGCGGCGATCTTTGCCTATGGATCGTTCTTGATGGCGGTTCTGAACTTTCTGATCGTGGCATGGGTGGTGTTCATGCTGGTCAAGGCGGTCAACCGCGCCCGCGCCCTGGCCGAAAAGGAAGAAAAGGTCGAGGAAGCACCTGCCGGCCCCTCGCAAGAGGAACTGCTGGCGCAGATCCGTGATCTGCTGGCCGCTCGTTCGGCCTGAGTCGGTATTCGACTTCGAAACTCGATCCGAAAAAATCTGACTCTGAAATCTGACGGCGCATCCTCGGGGCTGCGCCGCCATTCATTCCCCGTTCCGGGATGCCTTACTTTGCAAGGATCTGATCGACCGGAACCGCATTGATCCCCAGGGCCTCGCCGACGGGCTGCGAGGTCAGCTTGCCCTCATGGGTCGACAGCCCCGCGCGCAGATGGGGATCGTCGGCGACCGCTTGTCGCCAGCCCTTGTCCGCAAGCGCCAACAGGAAGGGTTGCGTCGCATTGCCAAGCGCCTGCGTCGAGGTCCGGGCGACGGCCCCCGGCATGTTCGCGACACAGTAATGCACGACGCCATCGACCTCGTAGATCGGGTCCTGATGCGTGGTTGCCTTTGAGGTTTCGAAACATCCGCCCTGATCGATCGCGACATCGACCAGAACTGCGCCGGGCGGCATGGTCGACAATTGAGCGCGTGTCACAAGCTTGGGCGCGGCCGCGCCCGGCACCAGCACGGCGCCGATGACCATGTCGGCAGTCTGGATCAGCTCGGCCGTGGTCGCGGCATTTGCATATTGCGTGGTCAGTTTTCCCATGAACACATCGTCCAGATAGGAAAGCCGGGGAACCGAGCGATCCATCACCGTTACATTTGCGCCCATGCCAACGGCGACACGCGCTGCAGCGGCGCCGACCACGCCCCCGCCTATGATGACGACATTCGCCGGACGCACCCCGGGCACGCCCCCCATCAGGACGCCACGCCCGCCATTGGCCTTTTGCAATGCCCAGGACCCGACCTGCGGGGCCAACCGGCCGGCCACCTCGGACATCGGTGCCAGCAGCGGCAGGCCGCCCCGTGCATCCGTCACCGTCTCATAGGCGATCGACGTGACGCCCGAAGCCAGCAGATCCTCGGTCTGGGCGCGGTCGGGGGCAAGATGCAGGTATGTGAACAGCAACTGGCCAGCCCGCAGCATCTTGCGTTCGACGGCTTGAGGTTCTTTGACCTTGATGACCAGTTCTGCCTGATCGAAGACATCCTTGGCGGTGCCGACGATCTTTGCGCCGACGGCGCTGTAATCAGCGTCCTCGAAGCCCGATCCCAGGCCGGCCCCGGTCTCGATCACGACGTCATGGCCACGCAGGATTGCTTCACCTGCGGCGGCAGGTGTCAGGCCAACGCGGAATTCCTGTGGTTTGATTTCCCTTGGACAGCCGATTTTCATGGTTCTACCTCCTCTTCATGCGCATCCGGTTCGGTGGATGCGTTTATCGGACCAGTGTCGCAGATTGTTTCCGCAAGGTGCTGCGAAGCTGGTCGCACAATGGTCACGTAAGGTGTAGATCCTTCTGAAAAATTGAAATTGTATCGAAGAAACTGCGAATATGTCGGATATTGACGCAATCGACCGCCGAATCCTGTCCCTGTTGCAAAAGCAGGGCCGAATCAGCAATGCCGAACTGGCCGCGCGGGTGCACCTGTCCCCAAGCGCCTGCCACCGCCGGGTGCAGCGGCTGGAGGAAACTGGGGTAATCTCGGATTATGTCGCGTTGTTGGATGCGCGGGCGCTGCAGCGTCAAACCACCGTGTTCGTCGAAATCACGTTGTCGGGACAATCCGATGAGGTTCTGGACGGGTTCGAACGTTCTGTTCGCGCCATTCCCGATGTTCTGGAATGCCACCTGATGGCTGGCACCGCGGATTATCTGCTGAAGATCGTGGTCGAAGATACCGATGATTTTGCGCGGATCCACCGCCAGCATCTGTCGCGCCTGCCGGGTGTTGCGCAGATGCATTCATCTTTCGCGTTGCGCACGGTGTTTCGTACGACTGCGATTCCGGTGCAGCCCTAGGGGGCAGATAAAAGCAGACCCCCACAGCAGGGCTGCGGGGGTCGCTGATTACGCGTGATCGCGTCGCCTTACAGCGCGCCTTCGCGCTGTGCCTTTTTACGGGCCAGCTTGCGGGCGCGGCGAACGGCCTCTGCCTTTTCACGGGCTTTCTTGACCGACGGCTTCTCGAAATGTTGCCGAAGCTTCATCTCGCGGAAGACACCTTCGCGCTGAAGTTTCTTCTTCAGGGCACGAAGCGCCTGTTCGACGTTGTTATCGCGAACGTTGACCTGCATGTGGTTGTCACCACCTTCCTAAGTTAGAGTTGCAAAGATTGCAGGAAGCGTTCCACTAACAGGTCGGAAGCGCTTTGTCCAGATGAGGTCGAAATGACAGATACAGACCAAGACCGATTGCTGCGCGCCGCGCTGGAACATGTGCCGTTCGACGGGATGAACGAGCGGGCCTTGCTGGCGGGTGCCCGCGATATCGGTCTGCCACAGGCCCTGGCGCGCGTGCATTTTCCGCAGGGTGGGGCCGGGCTGGCCGCGGCATATCATCGCCGGGCCGATGCCAGTTTGCGCGACTGGCTTGCGACTTCGCCACCCGAAGGGCGGTTTCGTGATCGCGTGGCCGAGGCGGTCTGGCAGCGCCTGAAATTGGTCGACCCCGAACTGGTCCGGGCGGGGGCCGCAGTATTGGCCTTGCCGCAGAACTCGGTGCTGGCGGCGCGTCTGGTCTGGGAAACGGCCGACGTGATCTGGGTAGGGCTTGGCGATAATTCCGATGATGCCAACTGGTATTCCAAGCGTGCGACGCTTTCGGCGGTGATTAGCGCGACGGTGTTGTTCTGGCTGGGGGATATGTCCGAAGGGCATCAGGATACCCGCGAATTCCTTGATCGCCGAATTGACGGTGTGATGCGGTTTGAAATGGTCAAGTCGCGCCTGTCAAAGCTGCCCGGGGCAGATATGCTGGCGCGTGCGGCATTCGGCTGGATTCGTCCCCCGCGCGATCGGGATCTTCCGGGAAAGCAAGATTACAGGTAAGGATTTGAGATGTTTCCAGACGCAATGAATGCGGTCGAGATTTCCGCTGCGGGCGATGCCGATATGTTGCAAATGGTGCGCCGCCCGGTGCCGGTGCCCCGCCATGACGAGATCCTGATCAAGGTCGCCTATGCCGGGGTCAATCGCCCTGACGTCCTGCAGCGCAAGGGCAGCTATGCGCCGCCGCCCAACGCCTCGGACCTGCCGGGGCTTGAAGCATCGGGCGAGATCGTGGGGCTTGGCGCGGGCGTGACACGCTGGCGCAAGGGGGAAAAGGTTTGCGCGCTGTTGCCCGGCGGCGGCTATGGCGAATACGCGGTGTGTCACGCCGACCATGCGCTGAGGATTCCCCGCGGCTTGTCCATGAAGGAAGGGGCGTGCCTGCCCGAAACCAGTTTCACGGTGTGGTCCAATGTCGTGCAACGCGGTGGCCTGAAGGGCGGTGAGAGGTTTCTGGTGCATGGCGGAACCTCGGGGATTGGCATGATGGCGATCCAGATCGGTCATGCACTGGGCGCGCGGGTCTTTGCGACAGCGGGGAACGATCAGAAATGCAGGGCCGTCGCTGATCTTGGGGCGACCGCGATCAACTATCGCAACGAAGACTTTGTGAAACGCGTCGCGGCCGAAGGGGGCGCGGACCTGATTCTGGATATGGTCGGGGGCAGCTATATTCCCCGCAACATTCGCACCCTTTCGCTGGATGGCCGACTGGTCATGATTGCCTTTCTCGAAGGGTCGAAGGTGGAACTGAACTTTGCCCAGATCATGGCCAAGCGCCTGACCGTGACCGGCTCCACCCTGCGCCCACAGTCGGACACGGCCAAGGCGGAAATCGCCGATGCCGTGCGCAAACAGCTGTGGCCGTTGATATCAAGCGGTGCGGTCAAGGTCGTGATCGACAGCGAATTTGCGCTGAAGGATGCGGCGAATGCGCATCGGCGGATGGAAAGCAGCGAGCATATCGGAAAGATCGTGCTGAAGGTTGCCGGCGACTGACGGGCGTGCTTAGCGAACCTGTTCCATCAAGATCCTGTCCAGCGAACAGTCATTGCGGATATCGGGGGCGCAGTCCCGCGGCGTCAGATCGCGGGTCAGGCAGACCCGGACCTCTTGCAGGGCGGCGCTGCGGCAGGTGACGGTGACCCCGTTACGGGTCAGTTGCGGGTTCGCTTCGATGAATGCGTCCTCGACCACCGATGGTGGCAGCCGGATGTCGCGGTTCAGGTCATCAAACACCTGGGGAATCACCACGCGTTCTGCCGCCGATCGTGTGGCGCCATAATAGTCTGCTGCCGACAGGCCGGTGCAGCGCCCGTGCTTTTTCCACTGATACCAGGCCAGCCCGCCAGATCCCATCAGATCGGCCATTGCATTGCTTTGGCGGCGCGACGGATCGCGTTCGCGTGTCGAACAATCCTGAGGCCAGCCGCGTTCATATTGTGGCCATAGCCCATGCACGATGAAATCGGTCTTGCGCCCGATATCGCATTGATCCGCATCGCGTTCATTGCCCGTATGGCTGCACCAGGTCGGCGACCAGCTCAGCGCCAGAACATAGTAATCGAACCTGCCTGCAACGTCATCGGCGCGTGCAAGCATGGGAAACAGGGCGATCAGGGCGATGCGAAGAAACTGGCTCATCTTGCCGTCACCTTAGCTGCTTGTCTTCTGGCGTCCACATCGGAATGTGCGAATCCTCTTTTCTAATCGCGCCTGAATCGTTATATGCGCCTCCAATTCCCCCCGAAAACGAGGAATGGCACCCGCCGAAAGCCGTTTTCCCGGCCTGTTCAGGTCGTGCGCGGGGCAGATATGCGAAGGAGACTGACATGAACAAGCCGTTGATGGCCAAGGCCACCGCCGTTTGGCTGGTCGATAACACCACGCTCAGCTTCAAGCAGATCGGTGATTTCTGCGGTCTGCACGAACTGGAGGTGCAAGGCATTGCCGATGGTGACGTGGCCGCCGGGGTCAAAGGCTATGATCCCGTGGCTTCGAACCAGCTGGATCCTCAGGAAATCAAGCGCGGCGAGGAAAGCCCGACCTACCGGCTGCGCCTGAAATACAATCCTGCCGCCGAAGGCGAGGAAAAGCGTCGCGGGCCGCGCTATACGCCGCTGTCCAAGCGTCAGGATCGTCCTGCCGCGATTCTCTGGCTGGTTAAGTTCCATCCGGAACTGGCCGATTCACAGATTGCCAAGCTGGTCGGCACCACCAAGCCGACCATCAATGCGATCCGCGAACGCACGCATTGGAATATCCAGAACATCCAGCCCATCGATCCGGTGGCGCTTGGTCTTTGCCGTCAGACCGAACTGGATACCGCTGTCCAGAAAGCGGCGAAAAAGCGTGCTGCCGACGGTGATGTCATGAGCGATGACGAACGGCGCAAACTGGTCAGCACCGAGACTTCGCTGTCGATGTCCGAAGAACCGCGCCTGCCGACCGCGATTGCCGGACTCGAGAATTTCTCGCTCAGTCAGGATGACGAGGATCGGAAACCCGAAGCCGATCTGGACGCTGACAGCTTCTTCAACCTGCCGGATAATGATTCGGACGAGGATGAGGACGACCGCTGAGACAGGCACCGCAGGTTCGGCATCATGGAAAAAGGCCGGCGCAGGGAAACCGCGCCGGCCTTTTGCGTGGATTCTGATCAGATCAGCCGCGATTCCTGATCAACCTGCCCAGCCAGATCAGGATACATGCACCGATGACGGCCACGATCAACTGTCCTATGGCACCGCCAGCGGTGCCGCCCAACAGCAGCCGGAACAACCCGTTGCCCAGAACCGCGCCGACGATCCCCAAAATGACGTTCATGATCAGTCCGTGATCGCTTTTCATGATCTTTTCGGCGATCCATCCGGCGATGGCACCCAGAATGATCGACAAGAACCACCCGATACCTTCCATAACCAGCCCCCTGTGCTGTTTTCACATTCACGTCCACCGCAGCGACGCGCTGCAACAGAAATGCGCGACGGGGCCAATCTGTTCCCGCCGCGCAATCATTACGATCTGATCTGCCGGTCAGACCGACAGGCAGACATATTTCATTTCCAGATAGTCATCGATGCCGTGATGGCTGCCCTCGCGGCCAAGGCCCGATTGCTTGACGCCGCCGAACGGGGCCACCTCGGTCGAGATGATTCCGGTATTCACGCCGACGATGCCGTATTCCAGTCCTTCCTGAACGCGCGTGATGCGACCGATATCGCGGGCATAGAAATACGAGGCCAGGCCAAAGATCGTGGCATTGGCCTTTTCGATCACCTCTTCTTCGGTGTCGAACTTGAACAGAGGCGCCAGCGGGCCAAAGGTTTCTTCGGTGGCGACCTTCATATTGTCGGTCACGCCGGTCACGACGGTCGGTTTGAAGAACAGCCCGTCGAGGCGTCCGCCACCGGTCGCGATCGCCCCTCCGCCATCCAGAACGTCCTGGATATGCTCTTCGACCTTGGTCACGGCCTTGTCATTGATCAACGGGCCGGTGGTGATGCCGTCTTCCAACCCGTCGCCGACCGTCAGTTTGTCAACCGCGGCGGCAAGACGCTTGGCAAATTCATCATAGACGCCCGCCTGCACATAGATCCGGTTCGCGCAGACGCAGGTCTGGCCATTGTTGCGGAATTTAGAGGCCATCGCGCCTTCGACCGCAGCGTCCAGATCGGCATCGTCAAACACGATGAACGGCGCGTTGCCACCCAGTTCCATGCTGCATTTCAGAACCTGATCCGCCGCCTGACGCAGCAGGATGCGGCCAACCTCGGTCGAGCCGGTGAAGGTCAGTTTGCGGATCTTGGGGTTTTCGCAGAATTCCTTGCCGATCTCGCTGCTGCGCGACGAGGTTACAACCGACAGGATGCCCTTGGGCAGGCCGGCGCGTTCGGCAAGAACGGCCATTGCCAGCGCCGAAAGCGGTGTTTCCGCGGCCGGGCGGGCAACAAAGCCACAGCCTACGGCCAAGGCCGGTGCCGCCTTGCGGGCGATCATCGCATTCGGAAAGTTCCAGGGCGTGATCGAGCCGACAACCCCGATGGGCTGACGGATTACGGTCAGCCGTTTGTCGGGCTGATGGCCGGGGATCGTTTCGCCGTAGACACGCTTGGCCTCTTCACCGAACCACTCGATGAAGCTGGCACCATAGGCGATTTCACCCTTGGCCTCGGCGAAGGGCTTGCCCATTTCGGCGGTCAGGATGCGGGCAAGATCGTCCTGGTTTTCCATCATCAAGTCGTACCACTTGCGCATCAGCTGTGCGCGTTCTTTGGCGGTGCGCGCGGCCCAATCCTTCATGGCATCGGCGGCGGCGTCGATCGCGGTGGCAACGTCCTGGCGGGACAGGTCCGCAACCTTGGCAATCACGTCCCCCCGTGCGGGGTTGATGACGTCAAAGGTCGCGCCATCGGCGGCTTCGACCCATTCTCCGGCAACGAAAGCGCGCGTTTCCAGAAGCGAAGGATCGCGCAAGAGGGTCTGTAGATCGGTGGAATGTTTGGTCACAACGGGGTCTCCGAATTGGGCTTGGTCAATATATTAAGCAACTTGCTTAGCGATTGTCAAAGCAGGCAATCGCAACCCGCCAAATCAATTCGACACGGCGCCTGCGGTTCCAGGGTTGCGGCCGGTTCGTCAGGAAATCTGGTTCCAGCACGGCTGAAGATCGCCCGGTGATCGCGTGGCGGCGTGTACGCCTCGCGCCACTGCCCGTGCCAGAACGCTGGCGGCGGCGTGGCCCAACTGGAACGCATCAACCTGCGGATCCCGCAATGGTCGCTGGCCGGTCGAGGCTGCAAATATCAGGTCGCCGTCGAATGGTGTATGGCTTGGCACAAGTGCGCGGGCCAGCCCGTCATGTGCAGCGGTTGCCAGCCGTTGCAGTGCTGATTTGTCAAGATCCGCGTCGGTTGCGACAATCGCGATTGTCGTTGCCTCGCCCAATCGTTTGGCGGGCTGCGGTTCGGCCGCGGATGGAAAGCTTTGCGGCAGGCCCAGCCCCCCGAATTCCCGATCCAGTTCCCATGGGGCCGCCCAGAAATGCGGGCCGTCGCCGACATTCGCCTGACCAAGGGCGTTCACGACGACAAGCGCGCCGATGGTCAGGCCATTGTCCAGAACCGCCGAAGCAGACCCAAGCCCGCCCTTCAAGGACCCCGTCATCGCGCCGGTTCCCGCACCTGCGGTCCCAAGCGCGAAATCTGTGCCGGCATGTTCCAGCGCGATTTCCGCCAGTTCGGGATAGGGGTTTTGCGTCCAGGATTTGTCACCGCCATTCAGCAGGTCGAACACGATTGCGCCGGGGACGATGGGCACGCGGGCCTGTCCCACGGCAAAGCCGCGCCCTTGTCGCCGCAATCCCTGCATGACCCCGTCGCATGCGGCCAGCCCGAATGCCGATCCGCCCGACAATACCAATGCGTCGATATCCGTGACCAGCTTGTCGGGTGCCAAAAGATCGGTGTCGCGGGTGCCCGGCGCCCCGCCCATGACATGAACCGAGGCGCGGAATGCCCGGTCTGCGGTCATGACCGTGACCCCGGATTTCAATCCAGCATCGTCTGCATTGCCGACCCAAAGGCCCGCAACATCGGTGATCAGGTTTTTCGGTCCGGGTCTCATTCCGTTTCTTTCTGGCGTGCCCGCAGGTTGCGCAGGACTTCCATGATGACGGCGGTCAGGATGCCGACATTCAGCAATCCGTTGACGGCCATGACGCCACCCAGAATGCGCCATTCCGGCGGCAGCAGCAGGTCGCCGAAGCCAAGTGTCGTAAAGACAACCAAGCTGAAATACACCGCTTCTTCCAGGGTTGGAAACAGGTCCAGTGTTACAAACGCGCCCGCCCAGATGCCCACGCTGATGGTCACGACCATCAGCGCCCAAATCGTGCACAGGATCAGCCCCAGAACCATCTTGAGGTTCTGTCTTCCGCGCGTCAGCCAGCCGCCGCGTCGACCCAGCACTGCAAGCATGGCCATGGCCGAGCTGCCGGCGACCGTGCTGCACAACATGACAAGCAATCCTCCCAGAACAATCTGGCCCAGCATGGCATGGTTCCCGTTTCCGCCGTCGCAAGGTCAATCTGATCGCAGATCGATACGAAATGCTAGCCCAGTATCCCGCACCCAGATGATGCGATCTTTACAGCGGGCATCGCCATCCCTATCTAACCGCGTCATGGCCAAGAAAAGCGACGACTCAAACTACAAGGTAATCGCCGAGAACCGGCGGGCCCGTTTCGATTACTTCATCGAGAGCGATCTCGAGGTGGGCATCGTGCTGACCGGGTCCGAGGTCAAGTCGCTGCGAACGGGACAATCGAACATCGCCGAAAGCTATGCCAGCATCGAAGATGGCGAATTGTGGCTGATCAATGGCTATATCGCGACCTTGCTGAATGCCGGCGTGTTTGGCCATGACGAACGGCGCAAACGCAAATTGTTGGTCAGTCGGCGCGAATTGGCGCGTCTTTGGCAGGCCATTGGCCGCGAAGGCATGACGCTGGTTCCCTTGGTGATGTATTTCAACCACAAGGGTCTGGTAAAGCTGAAAATCGGCGTCGCCAAGGGCAAGAAGGCCGCGGACAAGCGTGAAACCAGCGCCAAACGGGACTGGAACCGTCAAAAGCAACGCTTGTTGAAGCAAGGCTAGGGGCCATGCCATTGCAGCCGGTCGTTTAGGTCTGTAAATCATGCGCGTGCCGCTCGGTTTCAGGCAATGGAGGACGGGATGCAGGACGATCCGAAAACTTTGGTTTCGACCGAATGGTTGGCAGCGCATCTGTCGGATCCCGATTTGCGAATTATCGATGCCAGCTGGCACATGCCGGCCAGCGGGCGCGATGCCAGGGCCGAATACGAGGCCGCGCATATTCCCAATGCCCGCTTTTTCGACATGGACGAAATCGCGGATAAAC
Source organism: Paracoccus onchidii (assembly GCF_028294535.1). Classification (GTDB taxonomy): domain Bacteria; phylum Pseudomonadota; class Alphaproteobacteria; order Rhodobacterales; family Rhodobacteraceae; genus Paracoccus; species Paracoccus onchidii. The sequence continues at coordinate 40,295 of NZ_JAQBIE010000004.1, forward strand.
GTAGCGTCCTGCCTCATATGGCGCCGCCGGTCGAGATGTTCATCAGCCGGATGCGGGCCATGGGCATTGGTGACGGGCATCAGGTGGTCATCTATGACAATTCCGATGTGCACAGCGCGGCGCGGATCTGGTGGCTCTTTCGTCTGATGGGCAAGATCGACGTGGCTGTTCTGGATGGCGGTTTTGCCAAATGGCGGGCCGAGGGGCGCGAGATCGAGGATATGCCGCCGATGCTGCGCGACCGTCACATCACCGTCCAGCGGCAGGCTGGATTGGTGCGCGACGTGACACAGGTTGCTGCGGCGTCAAAGCTGCGCGACCATGAGATCGTCGATGCCCGCGCGGCCGACCGGTTTCGGGGCGATGTCGATGAGCCGCGGCCGGGGCTGCGCGCCGGACATATCCCCGGTTCGCGCAACCTGCACTTCAAGCAGTTGCTGAATGACGACGGCACGATGAAGACCCCCGATGATCTGCGCGCGGCCTTCAAGGCGGCGGGCACGGATCTGGACAAGCCGGTCATCACCACCTGCGGAAGCGGCGTCACCGCCGCTGTCCTGTCGCTGGCGCTGGAACGTATCGGCCACCGCAACCATTCGCTTTACGACGGAAGCTGGACTGAATGGGGCAGCTTTCCCGACCTGAATATCGCAACCGGAGACGCCTGAGATGCTGTCGAACCTAAAACCGCAAGCCGCTGACAAGATCCTGATGCTGATCGAGGAATACAAGGCCGATACCCGTCAGGGCAAGATCGACCTCGGTGTCGGCGTCTACAAGGACCCGCAAGGCGTCACACCGGTCATGCGCGCGGTCAAGGCCGCCGAACAACGCATCTGGGAAAGCCAGACGACCAAGGCCTATACCGGTCTGGCCGGAGAACCCGAATACCGCAACGCCATGGCCAATATGGTGCTGGGCGATATGCCGGCTGATCGACTGGCTTCGGTTGCCTCGGTCGGGGGCACCGGTGCCATCCGCCAGGCGCTGGAACTGGCGCGGATGGCGAACCCGGACCTGACGGTGCATGTGTCCAACCCGACCTGGCCGAACCATCTGTCGATCATGAAGTTCATGGGCCTGCCCTTCGTCGAATACCGCTATTTCGACAATGACAGCCGTGGCGTCGATTTCGAAGGCATGAAGGCCGATATTGCCAAGGCAGGCAAGGGCGACATCGTGTTGCTGCATGGCTGCTGTCACAACCCGACCGGTGCCAACCTGACCATGGATCAGTGGAAAGAAGTCGTCGCGATCCTTCAGCAATCCGGTGCCGTTCCGCTGATCGACATTGCCTATCAGGGCTTTGGTGACGGTCTGGATGCAGATGCCGCAGCGACGCGTCTGGTTGCGCAAAGCCTGCCCGAGGTTCTGATCGCTGCCTCGTGCAGCAAGAATTTCGGCATCTATCGCGAACGCACCGGTATCCTGATGGCGCTGGCGGAAAACACTGCCGCGCGCGACCTGTCACAAGGGGCAATGGCCTTTCTGAACCGTCAGACCTTTTCCTTTCCGCCCGATCACGGTGCGCGGATCGTGTCCACGATCCTGAACGATGCCGAGCTGCGCAGCGATTGGGCCGCTGAACTGGAAGATGTCCGCAATTCGATGCTGGGCCTGCGTGCGCAGCTGGCATCCGAGTTGCGCGATCTTTCGGGCAGCGACCGGTTCGACTTTCTTGCCAACCATCGCGGCATGTTTTCACGCCTAGGTGCCACGCCCGAGCAGGTGCAAAAGCTGAAGACCGATTCGGCGATCTACATGGTCGGCGATTCGCGGCTGAACATTGCCGGTCTGAACAGTGATACCGTGCCCGTGCTTGCGCGTGCCATCGTGGATGCCGGCATCTGACACCGGCTGTCGGAATTTCGGACAAGACGGCAAGCGGGGGCAGGGATGCCCCCGTTTTTTTGTTGCGCCCGGGATGTCTAGCGGCGTGCCAGCTTTTGTTCGATATAGTCGCGCAGTTCTTCGACTTCGGTGCGGCTTTCGCGCAGGCCATCCATGGCGGCCTGCAACTCCGCCTCGGCGCCGGCCAGTCGGCTGGCAAGGTCTGCCTCGCGTTCTTCAAGCTGCGCGACGGCCTGGTCACGGGTTTCTTCGGCGTCGTGAAGTTGTTGGGCCATCATGTCCAGATCGCTCATGCTGGCCTTGGTCGGGCGAGTGATGCGGTGGACAAGCCAGCTGGCGAACCACCCCAGCACAAAGGCCGAGAAAAGAATGATTGCGGTGACGGTGATGAATTCGGTTCGGTTCATTCGGTGCCGTTCTGGTCTTCTTCCTCGGCCTGCAACTCATCCTCGGGCCGAGGAGAGGGGCGCGGTGTGGTTGCATCGGGTGTCTGGACCGGTAGCCTAGTGTTTTCTTCGCGTTCGTCCATAGTCTGGAATTCTTCGCTGACGCCAACAGTCGCGGGCACCATGCCGCTGGCCGCGGATGTGGTCGTGATGGTCGGCAGTTGCGGCCCCTCGAATTCGACGCTGTCGCCGGTATCGCCGGTGTCGGGCGCAAGTTTGCTGTTGCCGCTGTCGCGTGCCGGTTTGTCTGTCGTCACGCCGCTCAGCGCGGTCGGGGCGGCAAGCGGTTCGTTGCGCACCGGATAGGGGGACATCAGCCGGAACTCGATCCGCCGGTTTTCCTCGCGACCCTCTTCGCTGTCATTGCTGGCGATCGGCTGGCTTTCGCCATAGCCGCGCGCAGTCATGTTCGATGTGTCGATACCCGCATCCTGCATCGCTGCCACAAGCGTCTGCGCCCGCGCGCGCGACAGGTCGGCATTGAATCCCTGTGAACCTTGCGAATCCGTGTGGCCGCCGGCTTCGATCTGAAATTCGTTGCAGTCGACCATCGCGTCGGACATGCGCGCCAGCGTGGCTTCGGGGTCGCCTGCGATGGTGGATTTGCTTGGCTCAAAGCCGATTTCGGATTCCGACATGATGATATTCAGGCGCTGGACGCATTCTTCCCCGTCAGGCAGGTCCAGCGCCAGATCAAGCCGCCGGTCATAGCGGATCGACAGATCATAGCGCGCACCGGCACCCAATCGTGCGCCCAGCCTTGCGGCGGTTTGTTCGGGTGCGTGGGGGTCGCCTGATGTGCCGGTCAGCGTGACCAGATCGGGCGTCACCTCGACCGTGCCGCTATTGAGGGCGTCCAGCGCCTCGAGCCCGGCGATGACGCGCAGGGTCCATCCCTCGGGGACGTCACCCTGGCTGCTCAACGTGCTGTTGACCGCCGTGAAACGCGAGCGCGAAAAGCTGTCCACGGCCTCGCCCATGCGCGCATCGGCAATGCGGCCTTGCATTGACAGGACATCGTCTTCGCTGACCGAAGCGATGAACGCCGCCGGGCCTTGCGGTGCATCATCGGGGCGTTCGCGATTGGCGTGAAGCGAAAAGACAGGGGGCAGGCGCTGTTCAAGGCGGCCAGTGACTTCGGTGAAGCGGTCTTCCGGGATCTCGGCGGGCACGGTCAGGGCAATATCTGCATCCGACAGCGTGACTGTGCCCAGCCCCAGATCCGCGACCGCACCGATGGATTGCACCACGGCTTCGGCCCAGTTCGGAGAGGGCGATCCCAGCCCGAGCGTGCAGCCAAGTTTTCCTTCGATGCCAGCCTTCGTTGCGGCATCCACGATGCGGGCCTGACCATCCGCGTTGTCGGCAGCACAGGCATCAAGATGGGCGCCGTCCGCATCTATGGTGAACCGCATCGTAAAGGGAGCAATCACGGGGCGCGGGGCGGAAATATCGGTTTCCAGCTCGACCGAATCGGGCTTGGCTTGTTTCAGGCCGGTTTCCAGACGTCCTTTTTCGGCCCTGCTATCCGTGATCGCCGAAACCTTGACCCAACCCGGTCCGACCGAGATCTTGGCGCGCGTTGCCATCTGGGCGGCGCGAATGCCGAATTCGGTTGCGGCTTCCCAGCCGTCAGGCAAGGGGTAATCGGCGCTTTCAAGAAGATCGGTGATCTTCGGGGCCGCGGTTTCGTTGCGCAAGATGCGCACCATATCGGCGCGATCCGTCGATGCGGGCACCAGACCGATCAGCGAAATCCCGTCATCGTCGCGCAGCAGTTCGATCTTGAATTCGGGCGGTGTCAGGGCCTCGGTTGCGGCGACGGTCATCTCGTCGATGATACGCGAGGCATCCACCGCTGAGGATGCCTGGGTCATCGCGCGAAATCGCTCGACCTCGTTGGGGGCGGTGCCCTGCAAACGGACCTGCAGGCCATCGGTGGTCACCGTGACCCAATCCTGCCCGGCCGTCGAAAGCGCCAGCGTGACATCTTCGCGGGATCGCTGTTCGATCCAGGCGCTGGCCTCTTGCGCGCCCCACCAGCACAGGCCGCCGACACCGGCCAGAACGACAATTGTGGTCAGCGGGGCTGAGAGGCGTCGGCGCGAAGACGGCATGTGTTGGGGACCATGTGCTGTGGCGGGTGTTCTTGGTCTAGCCCCCCACCGGGGCTGGCGCAATCACGCCAGCCCTGCCAAGGCAAGAAACAGCCCAAGCACAAGCCCGGCATCGCGGTTCGATCGGAACAGGCGCAGGCAGGTATCATTTTGATCTGGAACGAATAATTTTAGCTGCCAGATCAGGTGGGCGGCAAATCCGGCCAGTCCTGCGTAAGCTATCAAGAGATTGCGACCGGAAAGTGAGATCGCGATCGCCAGCAAGACGACCGTCAGCACCGCAAAGCCCGTCAGGATGCGGGGGCTGTTGTCGCCAAACAGCAAGGCGGTGGACTTGACGCCGATAAGCGCGTCATCCTCGGCGTCCTGATGGGCATAGATCGTATCGTAGAATATCGTCCATGCGATGCCGCCAAGCCAGGCAATGATCACGCTGGGATCAACCCGGTCCATATGCGCGGCATAAGCCAGCATCACACCCCAGTTGAATGCCAGCCCCAGGAAGATCTGTGGCCACCATGTGAACCGTTTGGCAAACGGATATATGGCGACCAGTCCCAGCGACAGAACCCCCATCCAGATCGCAGTCTTGCCAAGGGTCAGCAAAATGATCAGCCCGACCATTCCCTGTGCGGCCAGCCACAGATATGCGCCCTTCAGGCTGACTTGTCCCGAGGGCAGCGGGCGTGACCGCGTCCGTGCAACCTGTGCGTCGATCTTTCGGTCAGTGATGTCATTCCAGGTACAGCCCGCACCGCGCATCACAAAGGCACCAATGGCGCAGGCAATTGCGATCCACAGGTCGAACAGCCGGGCCGTGTCTGCCATCATCGCCAGGCCAATCCCCCACCAACAGGGCAGTAACAGCAGCCAGGTTCCGATCGGCCGGTCTGCACGGGACAGCCGCAACAGGGGGCGCCACGATTCCGGCGCGCGCCGGTCGACCCAGTTTCCTTGCGGTGCGTCAAACACCGCATCTGGTCTTTCCGTGTGGTTTTGCATAGCGTCCGCGTTGTTATGGCAAAAATCAGACTGTTCATAGATCACCCGCTGGCCGAGGGACAACCCGTGCAATTGCAGGCTTCCCAGGCGCATTACCTGTCAGGGGTGATGCGTCTGCGCGCAGGAGAGGTGATTTCAGTTTTCAATGGACGACAGGGCGAATGGTCTGCGCGTCTTGGTGACATTGGCAAGCGGGGTGGCGTGTTGCACCCGGTCGAACAGACCGCGCCGCAGCGCAACCCGCCGGATCTGTGGCTGATTTTCGCGCCGATAAAGAAGGCGCGGACCGATTTCATCGTGGAAAAGGCGACGGAACTGGGGGCCGCGCGGATTCTGCCGGCACAAACGGATTTCACCAATTCCGAACGCATCCGCCAAGATCGCCTGCAAGCCCATGCAGTCGAAGCCACCGAACAATGCGGCGGCACCTATGTTCCGCAGGTCGAAGCGTTGGTGCCGCTTGCGCGGTTGCTGGATGATTGGGACGGCGACCGAAATATCCTGTGGTGTGACGAGGCGCTGGCAGGTCCGGCACAGACGCTTGCGGGGTTGCCGGGCGGGTCCTGGGCGATCCTGATCGGCCCTGAAGGCGGGTTCTCAGATGCCGAACGAAAGCGCCTGGTGGATTTGCCCTTCGTGCATCGAATCAGCCTTGGTCCGCGTATCTTGCGCGCCGATACGGCTGCCGTCGCGTCAATTTCACTTTGGCAGGCCGCGCTGGGGGATTGGGCCTAGCGCGACGCCACATCAGCACATGCAATTCGGGTCAGGGTAATTGCTGCAATGCAGCAATTGCTGATTTCGCGTCATATACTGCGTGAAATGCATATCTGACTTGTCAAAATCGCCCCTACAATTCTGCATCTGCACAATCTATTTGCCAGTTATCCGCAACATGCCCGCCAATCGGGCAATATGAGAACAGGTGATAAGATGTCCGCCATTGAAATGAACCGCAACGCAGCTGTTGTTGGTGGTTTCGGCAATGTTTTTGTCCGCTTTTTCTCGATGGTCGCGGCGTGGAATGACGCCCGTCTTACCCGCCGTGAACTGAACCGCCTGACCGATCGTGAACTGGACGATATCGGTCTGACCCGTGGTGATATCGAGAGCATCGCGCGCGCCCGCTAAGGCCGGAACGACCAAGACGAACAAACCCCCATTGCGGTAGCAGCGGGGGTTTTTTCGTGTCTGGTTTCAGGATAGCCGCGTCTTATGGGATGCGCGTCATCGTCAGGGTGGACCATTCCCCCAGATCGTCGCGCCGATCACAATGAAATCCCGTGGCCTGATAGCTATCGGTGACGTCCTGAGCCTGGGTTGTCAGGATGCCTGACAGGATGATCCGGCCGTCGGGCGCAACATGGCGCGCCATGTCAGGCGCCAGATCAATGAGTGGCTGTTTCAGGATATTGGCCAGAACCAGATCGAACGGGGCGGCGTCTTCCAATGTGGGGTGATCAAAGCCCATCGCCTCGAGACAGACCACGCGACCGTCCAGACCATTGGCGATGACATTGGCTGATGCCGTGTCAACGGCAACCGCGTCGATATCGCTGGCCAATACCGTCACCGGCCAGATCCGCGCCGCGCCCATCGCCAGAACTGCGGTGCCGCAGCCGATATCGGCGATCCGGCGCGGGGAAAACCCGTCATTGGCCAGCCGGTCGATCGCTTCGAGACAGCCCTTGGTGGTGCCGTGATGGCCGGTGCCGAATGCCATGGCGGCCTCGATGCACAGGGCTTCGGCGCCTTCCGGGATGCTGTCTGCATCGTGACTGCCATGCACAAAGAAGCGTCCGGCAGCAACCGGCGACAATTCTCGTTTGACATGGGCGACCCAATCGACATCGGGCAGTTCCGAGATCACGAAAGGTTCGGCCCCCCATGCGGCGGCCAGCAATGCCAAGGCGACTTCGTCGGGCTGTTCGGTGAAATAGACGCCGACTTCCCAGCGTTCAGAGCCGTCCTCGATCTCGAAAACGCCAGAACCGACCGGTTCAGGGGTCAGATCTTCGCAGGCTTCCGACAGTGCCTCGGCGGGCGCGCGCCCGGCGACATGGGTCAGGGCAGTATATGTTGTCATGTGTTCTGATCCGCGATTGGCATGGATGCCTGTACCCCCGTGCCCTTCAGCCCGCAATAACCGTCTGGATTCTTTTCCAGATATTGCTGGTGGTCATCAGGGCCACGCCAGAATGGAGATTCGTCGATGATTTCGGTGGTGACCTTGCCGAAACCACGCACCGCCAGGCGATTGTCGTAATCGGTACGCGAGGCTTGGGCTGCGGCGCGCTGACTGTTGGTAAAGGCCATGATCAGGCTGCGATACTGACTGCCATGGTCATTGCCCTGCCGCTCGCCCTGCGTCGGGTCGTGGTTTTCCCAGAAAAGCTGCAGCAGATGTTCATAGCTGATCAGCGAGCTGTCAAATATCACGCGCACGACCTCGGCATGTCCTGTCTGTCCGGTCTTGACCTGATCATAGGTCGGGTCAGGCGTGGTGCCGCCGGCAAAGCCGACTTCGGTCAGCCAAACCCCGGTTTGCTGCCAGAACAGGCGCTCGACCCCCCAATAGCATCCCATGCCGAACAGGGCCTGGTCAAAGCCATGCGGGGCGTCGCTGCCAAGCGGACGGTTGAAAATTGCATGTTGTGTCATCGGTCCATCCTTCCGGTTCATCATCGCAAACGCGCCGCAAGGCGCAAGGGTTCGCTTGCGATCGGGCCGACAAGGCGTCATGTTCTGCCGGCCTTGCACCCAGTCCAGCCCGGAGCAACAAGATGGATCTGCTGACCCCGATGACCGATATATCGGAACGCCTTGGCGATCTGACCACCGCCCTGATGATCGGGGTGCTGACCGGTGCCTTGTTCGGCTTTGCTGCGCAGCGGTCGGCCTTTTGCCTGCGCTCTGCTGCGGTCGAGCTGTCTCGGGGGCGGCTGGGTCCGCGCCTGGCGATCTGGTTGCTGGCCGTATCCGCCGCGATACTGTCTGCCCAGGGCGCGCGTATTGCGGGGGTGTTTGATTCCGAAACCGCGCAATTGATGAACTTTGCCGGCAGCTGGTCGGGGGCGGCGGTTGGCGGGGTGATCTTTGGTATCGGCATGGTGCTGGCGCGGGGTTGTTCCGGCCGCCTGCTGGTGTTGGCGGGAACCGGAAATCTGCGCTGCCTGTTGGCGGGGCTGGTTCTGGCCCTGACTGCGCAATTCACCATTGGCGGGTTTCTTGCGCCGGTGCGCCGCTGGGTCAACGGCGTGGCGATGACCCCTGGGGGGCGCAACAGCGATCTGCTTGCGACCCTCGGGGCGGGACCGTGGGTGGGCGTTGCATTCGGCGCGGTGTTGTTCGCCATCGCGCTGCGTCTGGTGCAGCGTTCCGGGGCCGGTTGGGCAAGGGCCGGCTTTGCCCTTGTGGCCGGCGGCGCGATCAGCCTTGGCTGGGTGTTGACCTATACGCAATCGCTTGTGTCATTCGAACCGCTGGGTGTGGTTTCTGCGACATTTGCCGCGCCTTCGGCGGGGGTCATGATGTCGTTGATGACAGGTGATTTCGCGCTGAATTTCAGCCTCGGCCTGGTTCCAGGCGTGTTTGGCGGTGCATTTCTGGGCGGGCTTGCCGGGCGTGAATTGCGTCTTGAGGGGTATCACGATGTGCCCCAGTTGGTACGGTCATTGTCAGGTGGTGCGCTGATGGGGTTTGGCGCTGTTCTGGCCGGGGGCTGCGCGATCGGTGCGGGCGTGACCGGGGTGTCGATCTTTGTGGGGCCGCTATGCGTGGCAACGCTGTTCTTTTTCCTGGGCGCATGGTTGGCGGACGGGGTGGTCGACCGGGCCGCCGCCGCCGCGGGCGCGCCCGTCGAGTTACAGCGCTAACTGCGAGGATGGGCGGCGCGATAGACCGACATCAGCTGTGCATCATCGACACCCGTATAGACCTGGGTCGTGGACAGGCTGGCATGACCCAGCAGTTCCTGAATAGTGCGGAGATCGCCGCCAGCGGCCAGAAGATGGGTCGCGAAGGAATGTCGCAACGCATGTGGTGTTGCCGTGGGCGGCAGCCCCAGCGCGGCACGGGCCCTGCGCAATGCTTGTGAGACGATGCCCCCGTCCAGACGGCCACCCCTGACGCCGCGGAACAATGCGGCGTCTGCTTCCAGTGGCCAGGGGCACAGGCTTAGATATTGTGCGACGGCGTTACATGTGACCGGCAGGACCGGCACCTGCCGCTGGCGCTTCCCTTTGCCGGTGATCGTCAGGCTGTCACGAAAGGGCCAGTCACGTCCGTTCAGCTGCAAGGCTTCGGAAATCCGCAACCCGCACCCCCAAAGCAGCGTCATTACCGCAACGTCGCGTGCCGCCACCCATGGCGTTTCGTGATTGGTCGATACGACATCCAGCGCGTCCTGCGCCTGCACGGGGGTCAGCGGACGTGGCAGGGATCTGGCAAATTTGGGGCTGCGTGCGGACAGTGCCGGCGACAGGTCATAACCCTCTCGGTCTGAAATCCAGCGCAAAAAGCTGCGAATCGCGGATTGACGGCGGGCCAGTGATCGCGCCCCCAACCCGCGTGCGCGTTCGGATGCCGCAAAGGCGCGCATGTCGGCCTGCTTTAGCCCGGCAAGCGATTTCGGGGTCGCGGCCTCGCCTGAATAGCCGCCCAGAAATGACAGGAATGCCAGCAGATCGGCGCGATAGGCGGTGATAGTGTGGCTCGAACGATCGCGGGTCGCGGCCTCGGTCTCCAGCCAGCGGGCAAGCGCATCCGACATCGCCGGGGACAGCGCCAGCGGGCCGGGCTGGGTCATGATGCCAGCCGGCTTAGCAGAACCAGTCGGAAGACCTGGGTAAAGAACCGCAACAGGTCAGTGCCATGCGCGGGCTGGAAACGCTGCGAATCTGCACTGCCCAGCAACAGCATGGCGCGTGGCCGCCGCGCCCCGAGATCCATCGGCATCAGGGCTTCGGAGGCAACGGATCGCCCGTGGATCGGGCGGGTGATGGGCGAGGCCGGGCGCAGAACGATGTCGTCGCCCCGCGGTGCACGGCGCCCCGATTCGATGATGCGTCCGATCGACCCCTCGGGCGCGATGACTACATCTTCCGGCAGCCCGTCCATTGCCGGGTCCGCCTCGACCACCAGTCGCAGCGTTTCAATGCGCAGCAATGGCGCGATATCCGCCTGCATGCTGTCGACAAGTTCGGTCATATCAGAGGTTTCCAGCAGCCCGATCACTGCGCGATGCACGATCGCGGTGCCGGACTGGTTGTCATAGGCGGCAGAGATCACGCTTTCATGCTGTGCCTCCAGCCGGTCCAGCCGCGTCTCAAGCGCATCCATCGCGCGACCGCGTATGTCGATGACATTCTCGCCGATTTCGTCTTCGCGCGCTGCAACCAGCGCGCGCATCAGGTCACGGTCGGCAAGAATGGCGGCAGGATCGGCAAGCAACCTGTCACGTGTTTCCTGATCCAGTTCCACTGCCATTCCTGCCCCTTTTCATCACTGCCTTGCAGCTGTTCAGCCGATCTTCTGACCGGTCTTTGCCCAATCTGCATTGAACTGTGCCAGACCCTTGTCGGTCAAGACATGGTTGGCCATGGACTTGATGACGGCGGGCGGCGCGGTGATGACATCGGCACCGATCTTGCCGGCTTCGACGATGTGGTTCACCGAACGAATCGACGCTGCGAGGATCTGGGTTTCGTAGCCGTAATTGTCATAGATCTCGCGGATATCGGCGATCAGGTCCATGCCGTCCAGGTGGATATCGTCCAGGCGGCCGATGAAGGGGCTGATGAAGGTCGCGCCAGCCTTGGCCGCCAGAATCGCCTGCGCGGCCGAGAAACACAGTGTAACATTGACCATATGGCCTTCGTCCGACAGCACCCGACAGGCTTTCAGGCCGTCCCAGGTCAGCGGCACCTTGACGGTGATGTTGTCGGCGATCTTGGCCAGCGTCTTGCCTTCGCGGATCATGTCATCGGCCTTTTCGGCGACAACCTCTGCGGAAACGGGGCCTTCGACCATTTCGCAGATTTCACGGGTGACTTCGGTGATGTCGCGGCCTGCTTTCAGGATCAGCGAGGGGTTGGTGGTCACGCCGTCCACCATTCCCAGATCGTTCAGTTCCTTGATGGCGGCAACATCGGCGGTATCGACGAAGAATTTCATGGCCCGGCTCCTCTTTGCGGTTCGCTTCGCGTCATACTCCACATGGGGCCGCGCGGAAAGGGGCACATCCTGTTTGCGCGGGCTTGCAACCACCCGGTTCTGGCTGCTTTATCGCGACAATGAACGACAGCACGCCCATCCATTTCCCTCCCCGTTCGCGGATTGCGGTCCTGACCTGCGAGCCGGTCGGACTGCTGGACTATCTGGCACCGGAAGGCGGGGTGCGGCAGGGGCAGCTTGTGCTGGTGCCGCTGGGGCCGCGCCGTGTGCTGGGGCTGGTCTGGGGGGAAGGCGCGGGCGATTTCGACCTGTCCAAGCTGCGCATGGTCGTGCGGGTGCTGGATGCCGAACCGTTTTCAACGCAGTTTCGTGATTTTCTGACACGGGCTGCGGATTACACATTGACGCCGCCGCCGCTGATGCTGCGGATGGCGACCCGCGCGCCGGACCTGTCCCAGCCGCCGGCGGCGCGGCGTGTGGTCGTGCCGGGCAACAAGGCGCCGCAACGCATGACCGAGGCCCGGCAACGCGTGCTGGATGTCATCGAACAATATGGCGGGGCCAGCTTTGCGCCTTCGGAACTGGCGCAGTTGGCCGGGGTTGGTGCATCCGTGGTCAAGGGGCTGGTCAGCCAGGGTGCCCTGGCGGAAATTCAGGCTCCGCGCGATATGCCTTATGCGCGGCTTGATCCGTCCTTGCCAGGAAAGCCGCTGGCGGCAGATCAGCAAAGCGCCGCGGATGCGTTGCGCGCGGCGATTGCCAAGGGCGGTTACGGCACGACACTTCTGCGCGGCGTCACCGGATCGGGCAAGACCGAGGTCTACCTCGAAGCGGTTGCAGAATGCCTTGCACAGGGGCGTCAGGCGCTGGTCCTGTTGCCTGAAATTGCCCTTTCTGCCGAATTCCTCGACCGGGTCGAGGCGCGTTTCGGCGCGCGTCCGGGTGAATGGCACAGCGGCATCACGCGAACCGAGCGCCGGCGGTTGTGGCATATGGCCGGACGCGGCGATGTCGGGATGGTGGTGGGCGCGCGTTCAGCACTGTTCCTGCCGTTTCGCGACCTCGGACTGATCGTCGTCGATGAAGAACATGACAGCAGCTACAAGCAGGAAGATGTCGTGTTCTACAGCGCAAGGGATATGTCGGTGTTGCGTGCCTCTGTATCGGGCGCGCATGTGGTGCTGGCTTCGGCAACGCCCAGTCTGGAAAGCTGGGTCAACGCGGCCAGCGGCAAATATGCCCGACTCGATCTGCGGTCGCGTTATGGCGAGGCCGAATTGCCCGAGATGGCGGCCATCGATCTGCGAAGCGAGGATTTGCCGTCAGGGCGCTGGATCTCGCCGACCCTTGCGGGGGCCGTCAAGGCGCGGCTGGAGCGGGGCGAGCAGTCGTTGTTGTTCCTGAACCGGCGTGGCTTTGCGCCGGTGACCGTTTGCCGTGCCTGCGGCGAACAGATCGCCTGCCATCAATGTGATGCGCGTATGGTCGAGCATCGGTTCCAGAACCGGCTTGTCTGTCACCAATGTGGCGAGACACGGCCGATTCCCACGGTCTGCCCATCCTGTCAGATCGAGGGCAAGCTTGCGCCGATCGGACCGGGGGTCGAGCGGATAGCAGATGAGGTCGGGGCATTGTTCCCGGATGCCAAGGCAACCGTGCTGTCGTCGGATCTGTTCCATTCCGCACGCGCGTTGAAAGAGGCTATCGCCGAGATTTCCGAGGGTGATACCGATATTATCATCGGCACGCAGATCGTGGCCAAGGGGCATAATTTCCCGCGCCTGACGCTGGTCGGGGTGATCGACTCGGATCTGGGCCTGCAAGGGGCGGATATGCGTGCGGCAGAGCGCAGTTTCCAATTGATGCGGCAGGTCGCAGGCCGGGCTGGGCGCCAGTCAGGCAAGGCGCCCGGCGTGGCTTTGTTGCAGACCCATCAGCCCGATCACGCGGTTATACGTGCAATCCTGTCGGGGCAGGACGAGGCGTTCTGGGATGCCGAGGCCGGGGCTAGGCAGGCGGCGGGAATGCCACCTTTCGGGCGGCTGGCGGGGATTATCCTGTCCCATCCGGATCTGGAGGTCGTCGCGGGCTTTGCCCGTCAGTTGGCGGCGAATGCCGGCCCGTTGGTGAATGCCGGGGCGCAACTTTGGGGGCCGGCTCCGGCGCCGATCGCGCGGGTTCGCGGGCGCCACAGAATGCGGATGCTGGTGCATGCGCCGCGTCAGGCCCCCGTGCAGGCGGCGATTGCCGATTGGCTCGCCCCGCATCGGCCCCCGGCCAATCTGCGGCTGTCCGTCGATATCGATCCCCAGAGTTTTCTCTAGTTTTTCAGTACGATACAACGCCCGCCAAGTCGTTTCAGCTTGATGCAGAATGAATTGGCCTCGGACTTGCTTTCATAGCCGACCTGCGCGGTATAGACGGCGCGGGGCATGCCCGACAGCTTCTTGCGGACATAGCCGACGCGCTTGCCGCCCAGAACCGGGCGCAAGCTGCGATTCAGGCGTGCGACCTGCTGGGCGGCGCCGGACCTGCTGGGATGGCTGGCAACAATCACACCCCAGGGAAAGACGCGGGGTTGAATCGTGAACTCACGCAGGCTGCGGTTCCCGGCCAGTTCCACACAGGCCGAGCGAAACCCGGCCTGTCCGTTCAGCGCCAATCGCAATTCGTTGTCGCGCGGCGGGTTGTCCCGCCACCGCCAGGCGTTGTGACCGGTGATCGATTCGACATAGTCCAGTGTTTCGTAAGGCAGGGTCGACTGGTTGGCGATGAAACGCGCCGCGCGCGCCTCGCCACCGTTATAGGCGATGGCGGCAAGGCCGATATTCCCGAAATTGTCGGACAGATAGCGCAGATACCAGGCGGCGGTGAAGATCGCCTGTGCCGGGTTGAAAGGGTCGTGCAGATTATAAAGATCGGCCGTGCCGGGCATGAACTGGGCGATTCCCTGCGCTCCGGCGGGGCTGATCGCGCCCGGTTCGAACCGACTTTCCTTCCACAGCAGGCGCGCCAGGAAATTCGGGTCAAGCCCCCGCTGGCCGGCATTGCGTTCAATCAGCTTGCAAACGTCGTCGACATAATGCGTCAGCCGCACACAGTCGCGCCCGTCATCGGTGCAGCGCAACTCCTGGTTCTGCCGAGCAGGTGCAAACCCGTGAACGGCATCGACCGCAGGGCGGGCCAATGCCGATTGCGACACAAGTCCCAGTGTCAGGAAAATTGTTGCAAGAAGGCGTCGCACCGAAATTCCTTTCGCGCCTGATCGCCGGATGCGCAATCCGAAACGCGCGGCGATCCGGGCATTATTTCCTGGATTTGGATTTCTTTCTTGCCGCCGCCCTGGCGATCTTGGCCATGGCCTTTTCGACCTCTCGCGTGGCCTTCTTTGCCGCTTTGCGGGCAGCCTTCTCGGCCTTCTTGTTCAGCTTTTTCGCTGCTTTCCGGGCCTGCTTTCGGGCCTTTTTCAAGGCTTTCTCGGCATCTTTCTGCGTGGTCGCGGCTGTAGTCGTGCCCGTGGTATCTTCGGTGCGGGTTTCGTTGACCGGCTGCGGTTGCGCGGGCCCTTCATGAACCGGTCTTTCCTTTTTGGGCTTGGATGCAAGGGGCTGACCGGGACGGCGCGAGGTCGGGCGCTTTTCCGCCGTCTTGCGATCGGCGGGCGCGCGTCGGGCACCGGCCGGGTTGCGCCGGGCAGGGACATTGCGGGCCGATGGGGCGGTGCTGGCAGCGGCGCTGGTCTGCCCGCGCTTTCGCAGGGCAGCCCGTGCACGCTTTAGCGCGTTGCGCAGCAGCCCGGCGGCAGACAGACCGTCGGGCTGGGTCTGCGTTGCGGCCGTGGGAATGGCGGCTTCCAGATCCGCGATCAGACGCTGCAATGCCGGAGTGTCCAGCTTGCCGATGGCCGGGCTGCGGCTGTTGCTGGACAGTTCGTATTCGCGTGGTCCCAGCAATTCCTGTTCACGTTGGGCGTGGTTGGGCATGTCGTTTCTCGTTTGCGGTGTCCGGCACCTGTTTGGTCGGCAGATTGCGCAAATTTGCCGTGATTTGCAATTGGAAAGCCCCCGGCCATGACGCCGGGGGCTGGAAGCAATCTACTGGTTCCGCCGTCAGGCGGGGTCGACATATCAGCGTGCGGGAACGGCGCTTTCGACCGGCGATTGTGCCGCCGCCAATGTCGCCGACTGCCCGGTCGCAACGGGCATTTCCGCAACCGGCACGACATAGCCTTCGGGCGTTTCGGTCATCTGGCCTTCCAGGCGGATGCTTTCGGCCTGAGTGCGGACCTTGACGCGAGAGCCGATCTCGGTTTCGTCGAACAGGTCGATGATATCCTGATTGAACAGGCGGATACAGCCGGCCGAGGTGGCCTTGCCGATCGAGGACGGGTCCATCGTGCCGTGGATCCGGTAATAGGTGTCACGGCCGTTGCGATACAGATACAGCGCGCGCGAACCCAGCGGGTTGTTCAGACCACCCGGAAGCCCGCCCGCGAATTGTGCATAAAGCTCTGGCTCGGTGCGGATCATGTTCTGCGTCGGGGTCCAGCCTGGCCATTGTTTCTTGACCGAAATCACGGCGCTGCCGTTAAAGCCCCTGCCGGCGCGACCGACGGCGATACCAAAGCGCATGGCTTCGCCGTTTTCCAGCACGTCATACAGGACGCGGGCATAGGGGTCGACGACGATGGTGCCGGGGCTTTCGGGGCCGTTATAGGCGACGCGCTGGCGGCGGTTGCGTTCGGTCAGATAGGCGGAGCGCACTTCGGGGATGGCCACGGGTTCACCCTGGGGGCCGATATCGGTCCGGGCCTGATAGACCGCAGGGACGGCGTCCGAACCGCTCGGGGTTGAGCTCTGGGTGGTTGGGGCACAGGCGGCCAATCCAAGGGCCAGAGCCGCATAGAGGGGAGCGAGGCGCATCATCTGTCTTCCTTTATGGCGTTTGAACACACTGGCAGAAGCATGTCCGGGGCAGCGTTTATTTATCAGATACCACACGCGACGGCAGAATCGCGCATGATTCGAGCAGACTTTCATCAGCCCGCCACATTGCCCCGCGGTCAACCCCGGGGGCGGATCTGGGCCATGTTTGCATACATGCTGTGACTTGTGGGTTCCAGTCGGGGGGCAATATTGCCCTGATTGATGCCTGAACGGCGGCAAACCGGGCAGGTTGGCGATGCGGGTGTGCTGCGCGGTCAGGGCCAAACCGCAGGCGATTGCCGATTGCGGCGGGCCATTCTAGGGTGGCCCCATTCAGCGCAGGCGACAGCAATACGATGACCAACCAGCCCCCCAATTCGGCATTCGCGCCGTTCCGGCACCGTGATTTCCGCGTGCTGTGGAGCGTGACACTGATTTCGAATTTCGGCGGGTTGGTGCAGGCCGTCGGTGCGGCGTGGATGATGACACAGCTGACCGACAGCGCGACCCTGATCGCTTTGGTGCAGGCCTCGAATACGCTGCCGATCATGTTGCTTGCGATCATGTCGGGGGCGTTGGCGGATATATTCGATCGCAAGACATTGTTGCTGACGGCGCAATTGATGATGACGGTGACATCTGCCGGTCTGGCGGTTGCGGCCTGGCAGGGGTGGCTGACGCCCTGGTCGCTATTGGTATTCACCTTTCTCATCGGATCGGGGCAGGCGCTGTATAATCCGCCCTGGCAGGCCAGCATGGGGGATTTGGTGCCACGGGCGGATCTGCCTGCGGCGGTCACGTTGAATTCGGTCGGGTTCAACCTCATGCGCAGCATCGGACCCGCGGCCGGCGGTCTGATTGTCGCCGGGTTCGGTGCCGCCGTGGCGTTCATGATCAATGCAATCAGCTATGTGCCGTTGCTGGGTGCCCTGTTGCGCTGGAAGCCCGAAATAGCGCCCCGCACCGCACCGCCCGAAGAATTCCTGCCCGCAATGGCGGCCGGGCTGCGCTATGTCGCACTGTCGCCCAATCTCATGCGCGTGATCCTGCGTGCCGCTCTGTTCGGCTTTGCGGCGGTGGCGGCGCTGGCGCTGTTGCCGCTGGTGGCGAAGGGCCATCCCGAAGGCGGGTCCATGCTGTTCGGGATGTTGCTGGGTTGTTTTGGTTTGGGCGCGATCTGCGGTGCCGTTCTGAACCCGCGCGTGCGGGCGCGTTACAACAATGAAATGATCGTCCGCATCGCGTTCGCGGGCTTTGCGCTGGCGTTGATCACCCTGGGGCAGACCGAACAGGTCTGGCTGCATGGCGTGGCATTGCTGCCGGCGGGGGCGTCATGGGTGATGGCCTTGTCCCTGTTCAATGTGACGGTGCAATTGTCGACGCCCAGATGGGTCGTGGCGCGTGCGCTGGCGCTGTATCAGACGGCAACTTTCGGCGGAATGGCCGCCGGGTCCTGGGCTTGGGGCAGCGTGGCCGGCGCCCATGGTCTGCCTCTGGCGCTGACATTGGCGGGCTGCGTCCTGGCCTTTGGCGCGCTGATCGGGTTGTGGCTGCGAGCCCCCGAATTCGGGGCGGTCGATCTGGATCCGGTGAACCGTTTTCGGGAACCGGCCCTGCAACTGGATCTGCGTGGGCGGTCGGGACCGATCATGGTGATGGTCGACTACCGGATATCACAGCAAGACGTACCGGAATTCCTGCGTCTGATGAAGCTGCGTCGCAATATCCGTCGCCGGGACGGGGCGCGCAACTGGGCCTTGTTGCGCGATCTGGAACATCCCGAAACCTGGTCGGAAAGCTATCATATCGCGACCTGGGATGAATATGTCCGCCACAATCTGCGCCGGACGAAATCGGATGCAGAGGTGACGTTCGCGCTGCGTGAATTGCATCGGGGCGATGCTGATCCCGTGGTTCACCGTATGATCGAACGCCACAGTATCAGTCAAAGCGATGATGTGCCGCTGGTGGGCAAGATCGAGGTCCCGTAACGGTTGGTTCAGCCTGCCTGACATGCGACCGGCAGTTTCGGCACAGCTTCCACCAGTTGCCGCGTATAGGCCGAGGCCGGGGCCTCGATCACCTGATCGGCAGGACCGTCTTCGACGATCTTGCCCTGTCGCATGACCAGAATCCGGTCCGTGATCGCGCGCACGACAGACAGGTCATGGCTGATGAACAGATAGGCCAGCCCGTGTTCGGTTCGCAATCGCGCCAGCAGATCCAGAATCCGGGCGCGCACCCTGACATCCAGCGCGCTGACCGCTTCGTCCAGAATGATCAGTTGCGGGCGCGTCACAAGGGCGCGGGCGATTGCGATGCGTTGGCGTTGGCCGCCCGAAAACTGGTGAATATGCTTGCGGGCATCCGAAGGGGACAGGTCCACCTGTTCCAGCGCCATTGCCACCCTGTCGCGCCAATCCCCGGGGCGGCCCGTAAGGTGGAATGGCTCGGCGATCAGTCGTTCGACACGCCAACGGGGATCAAAGCTGCCGAACGGATCCTGAAACACCACCTGCATATTCGTGCGGTGGTTGTTCCTGCCCGTCGTGGCTGCATTAACAACGTTTCCGTTCAGCAGGATCCGACCGCCCTGCAACCGATCCAAGCCCAGAATGGCGCGTGTCAGCGTAGATTTTCCGCAACCCGATTCCCCGACCAGCCCCAGGCTTTCCCCGCGATACATCTTCAGGCTGACGTTATCGACGGCGCGGAGCGGCTGTTGCCGGCCACGACCGCGATATTCACGGGTGACGTTGTGCAGTTGCAGCAAGGTCGCGCGCGTTCCGGGCGTTTTGGCGACGGGCCGAGGCGGGCTGTGTCGGGATGCGTCAAGCAGCTGGCGCGTATAGGGGTGGTCCTGACGCTGAAAGATGTCGCGCGTTGGTCCTTGTTCTACGATCCGCCCCGATTTCATGACGGCGACCTCATCAGCGACCCCGGAAACAACCGCAAGGTCGTGAGTGATCAGCAGCAGGGCCATGCCGTCCTGGCGGACAAGCCCTGCCAGAAGGTTCAGGATCTGGGCCTGCGTGGTGACATCCAGGGCGGTTGTCGGTTCATCGGCGATCAGCAGGTCGGGGCGGGTCGCGATCGCCATTGCAATGGCGACCCTTTGCCGCTGCCCGCCCGATAACTCGTGCGGGTAGAGGCTCAGTGGAAAGCGCGGGGCGGGCAACCCTACCCGGTCCAGCTTGTCACGCGCCAGACGCAGGGCAGCGGCGCGCGACAGCTTCTGATGCAGGCGCAGGGGTTCGGCGATCTGGTCGCCGATCGTCATCAACGGATTCAGCGCGGTCATCGGTTCCTGAAAGATCATGCCGATCCTGCGCCCGCGAATTTCGCACATCCGGGCTTCGGACAGGCGCAAGATGTCCTGACCATCCAGCATGACCTGACCCGTTGCCCTGATCCCGTGGGGCAGCAGGCCCAGCATGGCAAGCGCGGTCATGGACTTGCCGCTGCCCGATTCCCCGACCAGCGCCGTGATCCTGCCCGCCTGTAACGAAAGGTTCAGGCCGGATAACAGCGGCTCGGTGCCGATATGTGCCGACAACTGTTGCAGGCGGATCATGGCTGGCCCCGCAATCGTGGATCCAGCCGGTCCCTCAGCCCGTCGCCCAGCAGGTTCAGCCCCAACACCGTCAGAACGATGCACAGGCCGGGAATGATCGCCACATGGGGGGCCATGGCGACCATGGTTTGCGATTCGGCCAGCATGCGCCCCCAGCTGGGCGTCGGAGGCTGGGCACCCAGCCCGACATAGGACAGGCCGGCCTCGGCCAGAATGCCCATCGAGAACTGGATGGTTCCCTGCACGATCAGCAGGTTGGCGATATTGGGCAGGATATGCTGCATACTGATCAGGGCCGCACCCTTGCCCGAAACACGGGCCGCGCGGATATAATCCAGCGTCCAGACCGGCAGCGCCGCGCCCCGCGTGACCCGTGCAAATACCGGAATGTTGAATATGCCGATCGCGATGATCGCGTTGACGGCCGACGGGCCGAGGACTGCGGTGATCAGGATCGCGATGACAAGCGAAGGAAAGGCGAAGATCAGGTCGTTCAAGCGCATCACGGCGTCATCGATCCAGCCGCCCTGACGCGCCGCTGCCAGCAATCCCAATGGCACCCCAAGCCCCATGCCGATTCCGACAGCAACCAGTGCCACGGCAAGCGAGACCCGCGCCCCCAGCATGATCATCGACAGGATGTCGCGCCCGAAATGATCGGTGCCCAGCCAGAACTCCGGCGATGGCGGTTGCAGCCGTGCGGCGATGGACAGTTGTGTTATATCGGCGGGTGTCCAGATGAATGACAGCACCGCCGCGCCGGCAACTGCCGATGTCAGCGCCGCACCGATGACCAGCCCGCCCCTCATTTGCGCAACCGTGGATCAATGGCGGCATAGGCCAGATCTACCAGGAAGGTGACGGTCATTACGGCAATGACCAGCACCAGAACCGAGGATTGGACCACGATCAGATCGCGCTGGTTGATCGCCTGAAAGATCAGCCGGCCCAGCCCCGGCAGGAAGAACACATTTTCGATGATGATCGCGCCGGCCAGTAGAAAGGAAAATTGCAATCCCATGATGGTCAGCACCGATACCATGGCGTTGCGCAGCGCGTGCCGCCGCAATGTCTGGCCCGCGCTCAGTCCCTTGGCGCGGGCGGTGCGGATGTAATCCTGCTGCTGAGCCTCGATCAGTGCGGATCGCAGGATTCTGGCCAGAATTGCCGATTGCGGCAGCGCCAGCGCCAGCGCGGGCAACAACAGCGATCGAATCGCGCCGAAGGGATCGGACCAACCGGGAAACCCGCCGGCGGGGAACCAGCGCAGCCTGACCGCGAACAGCAGGACCAGCAGCATTGCGAACCAGAAATTCGGCACCGCGACACCCAGTTGCGTTGCTCCCATCACCGCAAGATCGCCGCTCCGGCCGCGTCGCGATGCAGCGAACAGCCCGGCGGGAAAGGCGATTGCACTGGCCAGAACCAGCGCCATGATCGCCAATGGAAACGAGACCTGAAGCCGGTCGATGATCATCTGCGATATGGGCGTCTTATAGGTGAAGCTGTCGCCGAAATCGCCTTGCAGCAGCGATGTCAGCCAATGCGCGTAGCGCAGCGGCAATGGCCTGTTCAGGCCCAACTCTTGGCGCAACGCGGCCAGGGTTTCGGGCTGTGCACCGGTGCCCAGCATGAAGGCTGCCGGATCGCCCGGAACCAGCTCGACGATCAGGAAGATAATCCATGACGCCGCAAGCAGGCTCAGCGCAAGCGTCAGGACCCGGCGGGCGAAATAGCGCAGCATGTCCGGACGCCGTTGCGCCTTGGGGGTGAGAAAGGGATGGCGGGGGCGCGCATCACAACTTGTCGCGCCAGCGATTGACCAAGGGATAGCGCCGGTCCAGCCAGAAGGCCCTGGTCGAGATGCGCGGACCGGGCGCCGCCTGATAGCGTTTCCATTCGCTGATATAGAGCAGCTTTTCGACCTTGCGCACCGTATCGGCGTCAAAGCCCTGCGCGACCAAATCCTTTAGCGCCAGATCCTTTTCGACCAGACCTTCCAGGATCGCGTCCAGCACCTCGTAGGGGGGCAGCGAATCCTCGTCCTTCTGATCGGGGCGCAACTCGGCCGAGGGGGGCTTGCTGATGATCTGCGGCGGGATCACCTCGCCCTTGGGGCCCATCATCCAGTCGCGGTGATTGGCGTTGCGCCAGCGGCTGGTTTCGAACACCCGCGTCTTGTAGAGATCCTTGATCGGGTTATAGCCGCCCGCCATGTCGCCATAGATCGTCGCATAGCCGACCGCGACCTCGGATTTGTTGCCGGTGGTCAGCAGCATTTCGTTGAACTTGTTCGACAGCGCCATCAGCATGACACCGCGCAGGCGGGACTGGATGTTTTCCTCGGTGACGTCGGGTTCCGTGCCCTCCATCAGATGGGCCAGCGCATCCGATACCGCGTCGCGTGCGCCGTCGATCTTGACCGTGTCCAGCCGCGTGCCCAGCCGGGTGGCGCAATCGGCGGCGTCATCCAGACTGCCCTGTGACGTATATTCCGACGGCAGCATGACGCAGCGCACGTTTTCCGGTCCGATGGCATCGGCGGCGATGGTGGCGACCAGCGCGGAATCGATCCCCCCCGACAGGCCCAGAACGACCTTCCTGAAACCCGACTTGCGCAGATATTCCCGCAGGCCCAGCATCATCGCGTGATAATCCTGTTCCCAGACATCGGGCTGCGGCGCCATCAGACCGGGCTGCGCCTGCCAGCCTTCGGCGGTGCGGATGAAATCGACCTCGGTCAGGACCTCTTGGAAGGGGGGCAGTTGCACGACCTTCTTGCCGCCGGGGTTCAGCACGAAGCTGGCCCCGTCATAGAGCTGATCGTCCTGCCCGCCGACCATGTTCACATAAACCAGCGGCAGGCCGGTTTCGATCACGCGACCGACCATATGGCCCATGCGCAGGTCCAGCTTTTCGCGGTGATAGGGGCTGCCATTGGGCACGACCAGGATTTCCGCGCCTGTTTCCTCCAGCGTTTCGGCGACATCGGGATACCAGCTGTCTTCACAGATCGGGCTGCCGATCCGGGCATCGCCCACCACATAGGGGCCGCTGATCGGGCCGCTGTCGAACAGGCGCAATTCGTCGAACAGCTGCTTGTGGGGCAGGTGATGTTTCAGCACCCGCGCGACCAGCTGGCCATCCCGGAATACGAAATAGGCGTTATAAAGCTTGTCACCCTCGCGCCAAGGCGCACCGATGCCGATGGCGGGGCCGTCACTCAACGATTGTCCAAGTGCCATCACCGCTTCGACCGCCTGTTCGGTAAAGGCCGGTTTCAGGACAAGATCCTGTGTCTGATAGCCGGTGATGAACATTTCCGGCAGCGCCAGCATGTCTGATCCGGCCTCGCGCGCATGTTCCCATGCTGCGCGGGCCTTTGCGGCGTTCCCGCTCAGGTCGCCCACAGTCGCGTTCAGCTGGCCGATTGTCAGGCGCAAGCGGTCGGTCATGGCGTTGCCTCCAGTTTTTTCGAGACTGTGATAGGGGAACGCGCGCGAAAGGAAAAGTCGGGCTTTGCGCGTCGCGGCCCCGTGCGTTAGACCATAGGGCAAAAGAAGAGGTTGATGGGCGATGGCAACGGCAAGACAGGCGATATTGCGGGCAGGCGTGATGGCGCTGGCGCTGATTTCGGCAGTAACGGCCGGTCATGCGCAGGTCATCACCAAGGAATATGACGATGGCGGTGTCTATGAAGGCACGTTTCGCAATGGACGCCAGCACGGTCAGGGTTCCTACACGCTGCCCAATGGCTACAAATACGAGGGCGACTGGGTCGAAGGTGAAATCTTTGGACAAGGCACGGCGACCTTTCCCAATGGCTCGGTCTATGTCGGCCAGTTCGCCAAGGGCAAGCCCGACGGCAAGGGCAAGATCACATATGCCGATGGCGGCACCTATGAAGGCGACTGGATCGCCGGTGAAATCACTGGCAAGGGCGAGGCCCATTACGCAAATGGTTCGGTCTATGTCGGGGATTTCGTCAATGGTCTGCATCAGGGCAAAGGTGTTCTGACGCAGACGAACGGATATAAGTATGACGGTGAATGGAACGCTGGCGTCAAGGAAGGCCAGGGGCGCATCACCTACCCTGACGGCGCAACCTATGAAGGCGGCATGCTGGCCGGTCAACGCGCCGGCAAGGGCAAGCTGACGATGGCGGATGGTTTGGTTTATGACGGGGTCTGGTCGGCTGGCCAGATGTCGGGAACCGGCGTTCTCGTGCAGCCTTCGGGGGATACCTACGAAGGCCAGATGCAGAACGGCAAACGCGAAGGGCTGGGTGTGGCCACCTATGCCAATGGCGATGTGTTCGACGGCCAGTTCATGGCGGATCGCAGGCATGGGCAAGGCACGTTCACGGGAACCGATGGCTATGTCTATGTCGGCCAGTGGGTCGAGGGTCGAATGGAAGGGCAGGGCCAGATCACCTATCCCGATGGATCGGTTTATGATGGTGACATGAGGAACGACCGGCCGGACGGCACCGGCAAGATCACCTATCCAGATGGCTCGACCTATGAAGGTCAGTGGGCCGCTGGCGTGATTGCGGGCGAAGGGAAGGCCAGCTACGCCAACGGTATGGTCTATGAAGGCAGCTTCAAGAATGCCCGAAATGACGGTCAGGGGCGCATGTCCTATCCCGACGGCTATGTCTATTCCGGTGCGTGGCAGGACGGGCAGCGTCATGGCGAGGGTCAGGCGACCTATCCTGACGGAACGGTTTACACAGGCAGCTTCGTCAATGGCCTGCGCGAAGGGCAGGGCAAGCTGACGACACCAGAAGGGTTTGTCTACGAAGGTGGCTGGAAAGCAGGCGAAATCGACGGAGACGGGGTGGCTACCTATGCCAATGGCGATCGCTATGAAGGGCATTTCGAGGCCGGAAAACGTCAGGGTCAGGGCATGATGCGCTATACGACGGGGCAGATTGCGGCCGGAAAATGGGAAGACAACCGCCTGGTCGAATCTGGTGAGGTTTCTGGGGATGCCGCCCCCTCGGAAACGCCATCCATGCCAGATGAGGCGCCGTCCAGTGAATAAGGTGCTGCCGCATTAGCCCGCCTTACTGTCCGGAGGCAGCCCCATGACCGCTATCATGTCGCCGATCGAGGCGCGAAATCGCGCCGGATCTGTCTGGATGGTGCTGGCGATGCTGGCATTCGCGTTGGAAGATACGCTGATCAAGGCAAGCGCATCGAGCCTGCCCTTGGGCCAGATACTGATCTTGTTTGGCTTGGGGGGTACGGTTCTGTTTGGTGCCCTTGCGGCGGCCAATCGCGAAAACCTGTTCTCGCGCCGGGTGATGAACCGGACGATGCGGGTCCGGTTCGGGTTCGAGGTGACAGGGCGTCTGTTCTATGGGATCGCGATTGCCTTGACCCCGCTATCCGCGGCCACGGTCATCTTGCAGGCAACGCCGCTGGTGGTGGTTGCGGGGGCGACCCTGGTGTTTTCCGAACGGGTCGGGTGGCGGCGTTGGTCCGCGATCGTGGTCGGGCTGATCGGGGTGTTGGTGATCTTGCAGCCCGGCGGCGACAGCTTTTCACCGCTCTCGTTGTTTGCGGTGGTGGGGATGTTGGGTTTTGCCGGCCGTGATCTGGCCAGCCGCGCGGCCCCGGCGGGCATGGGAACGGCGACACTGGGGTTCTATGGTTTCCTGGCTGTCATCGTGGCTGGCGTGATTTTCGCAATCTGGCAGGGCAAGGCCTTTGTCTGGCCGGCGGCCATGACGGCCTTGTATCTGGCCGGTGCGATGCTTGCCGGTGTGGGGGCGTATTTCGCCCTGATGAAGGCCATGCGCACCGGCGAAGTGTCTGCGGTGACACCGTTTCGCTATACGCGACTGCTGTTCGGTATTGGCTTTGGGATCCTGTTCTTCAACGAAAGTCTGACCGTTCCCATGATCGCGGGATCATTGCTGATCCTGATTTCGGGGTTGTTCACCCTGTCGCGCAGCAAGAAGCCGCCGTCATCGGGCGCCACCTAGCCTTTTGTCGGCGAGGACTCGGTTGTTTCACTGCTGTCACCGAACAGGCCACGCAAGCCGCGGCTGACCAGATTGCCGACCTTTGGGCGGGGCTGGGCCATGAATGGCAACGGGCGGCAAACCTCCATTGCGGCGATGCCGACCCGTGCGGTCAGGGCGCCGTTGACGATACCTTCGCCAAATCTGCGAGACAGTTTCGCCATTATACCACCCCCGGCAACCGTATGGATCAGATCATCGCCTGCCGCGACCGCCCCCGTCGCCACCAGATGAGTCATGACCGTGCGGGCCAATCGCCATCCGCCGACCGCCCCGGCGCGCCCGCCATAGATTTCTGCCATCCGTCGGATCATGCGCAGATTCGCGGCCAATGCAGCGGCCACATCTGCCAGCGCCAGCGGAATCAGGGCGGTCGCCGCGGCAACACTGCGGGCTGCGGCTTCGATCTCGCGGCGGGCCTGTTGGTCCAGCTGGGCCAGCAATTCGGTCTCGGCCAGGGTCATAAGGCTGCGGGCATCAAAAACATCGGCTTGTTGATCGGCCAATCGCT
This sequence comes from Paracoccus onchidii, assembly GCF_028294535.1. Taxonomy (GTDB): domain Bacteria; phylum Pseudomonadota; class Alphaproteobacteria; order Rhodobacterales; family Rhodobacteraceae; genus Paracoccus; species Paracoccus onchidii. The sequence continues at coordinate 66,926 of NZ_JAQBIE010000004.1, forward strand.
GGCGCTGCCATTTCAGCTCGGGGCGGTCACGATAAAGGCTTTGCAGCTGGTCGCAGACCTTGCGCGCCTGTTCGATGCTTTCCTCGGCCAGCGCCGCACCCGCCTGCCGCTGGATCGCGTCGATCCGCGCAAAGCGTGCCCAGGCGCGATATTCCCGCCACGCCATCGCCAATGCGGCGCAGGTAAACAGGCCAAACAGCGCGATGCCGATCCAGCCCAGAACAGGATAGCTGTTCAACAACCCGTCAATGAATTCCAGCGCCGCGATCGACAACAGAAAGGTAAACAGGGCGACGCCGGAATTGATGAAGAACCGCGTCAGCCGTGACGGCGGCCGCCCGACAAGACGCGTGACCATTTCCATGGTGTGCGGTCGGGGCATCATGGGGTCGGCACGATCGACGGGCGGTGCGTCGGCGGGGCTCGGACCCGGATCGTCGCGCTGATCGATTTGCGGCCCATCCTTCGGTGCCGGGCCGGGGCCGTCGTCGATTTCGATCAGGACCGGTCCACGTCTGTTGGGTCTGGAAGGTTCGCTCACAACCGGTCTCCGATCAGAAATTCGGCGGCACGATCCAGCCGAATATGGGGTGGGCCGTCCCCGGGACGCGCCGTCATCGGGGCGGGGGCAAAATTCATGACCGCGTAATCGCCGTCCAGCCATTCGGTCGCACCGGATCGGGCCGGATGCAGCAATGCCGCGGGATCGGCGGGCAGTTCCCCGGGATACAGCGCCGCCTGTCGGCCATCGAGCAGCCTGCCGCGCACGGCGGGCAAGTCTTCGCCATTTTGGTGAATGATGTCCTCGGTCGTGGCGCGCAAGGCGGCCAGCGACATTGCCTCGGTGCGGGCCCCCGAGAAATCCGCGCGGTCGCGTGCTTCACGCAGCATCGCGGACAGGATCGCGGTCAGGCGGTTGTGCTGCATGTGATGCAAATGGTCCGCCTTGGTCGCCGCAAACAGGATCCGTTCGACACGCCGGGTGCCCAGCAATTGTGCCAGCCATCCCGCGCGGCCGGGTTGAAATGCGGACAGGATTTCGGCCATGGCCCGACGAATATCCTCGATCGCTGCCGGTCCCTGATGAATTGCGCCCAGCACATCCACAAGCACGATCTGCCGGTCGATCCGGGCAAAATGTTCTCGGAAGAACGGTTTGACGACGCGACTTTTATACGCTTCGTAGCGGCGGCGAAATTCCTTGTGGATCTGGGTGCCTGCCAGGGTCTCTGGCAGCGGGGCAAAGGTCAGAGCCGGCGATCCTTCAAGTTCGCCCGGGATCAGGAAGCGGCCGGGGGTGCAGTCGGACCAACCGGCTTCGCGCGCCGCCGCCAGATGTGCGCTATAGCTGCGTGCCAGCCTTTGGGCGGTGGGTTCATCCAGGCGTTTCTGTGCGGGTATGCCGGCCAGAACCTGGTGATATTCATCGGCACCGGGCCGGCCTTGCATGCGCGCCAGAACGTCCTTCGACCATTCGCTGAAATCTTTTTCCATAAGCCGCAGGTCCAGCAGCCATTCGCCCGGATAATCGACAATGTCGAGATGCACGGTCTGTGGGCCGCGAATCCCGGACAAAAGCCCGCGACGCTCGGTGCGGATCGACAGGCGAAGCTGGCTGACATGTCGGGTGCCGTCCGGCCAGCAGGGGTCTGGTCCGGTCAATGCGGACAGATGTTGTTCGTAATCAAATCGCGGCACGGTGTCGTCTGGCTGGGGCTGCAACCATGCGGCCTTGAGGCTGCCATCTGCTGCCGCGCGCAACGCATGCATACGGCCGCGATCCATGAGATTGGCCACCAACGACGTGATGAACACGGTTTTTCCGGCCCGCGAAAGCCCGGTCACACCCAGTCGAATCACGGGGTCGCCCAGGCCCAAGCCTTGCATCAGATCGTTGCCGATTCCCATTCTGCCCGCCGCCTTGTCGTGGTTCTTTCCCGTCAAGATAATCAGAGCTGTCCCGGTTTCATAGGGCCGGTGCGGGGTTCCGCTTGTCGGGGGCATGCGACATAAGACGGGAATGCAAAGCAAATTGCCGATCGATGACGTTCTTGACCACCTGTGCGATGCGTTGAAGGCGCATGGGCGTGCGGTTCTTGTTGCCCCCCCGGGGGCGGGCAAGACGACGCGCGTGCCGCTTGCGCTGCTTGAACAGATTTCGGGGCGCATCGTGATGCTGGAGCCAAGGCGCCTCGCGGCGCGTGCGGCGGCAGAGCGGTTGGCGGCGCAATTGGGCGAACAGGTCGGGCAGCGCGTGGGCTATCGCATGAGGGGCGAAGCAGTCGCAGGCAGCCGGATCGAAGTGGTCACTGAAGGCATTCTGACCCGTATGGTTCAGTCAGATCCCGAACTGGCGGGAATCGGCTGCGTTATCTTTGATGAATTCCACGAACGCAGCATGAATGCCGATCTCGGGTTGGCGTTGGTGTGGGAATCGCGCGGGGCCTTGCGCGATGATCTGGCCGTGGTGGTCATGTCGGCCACGCTGGATGCCGAACCCGTTGCCGAACTGCTGGACGGTGCGCCGGTCATTCGGTCACAAGGGCGGGCGTTTCCGGTTGAAACGCGCTGGCTTGCACGACCTTTGGCGGCATCGTCGCGGCTGATCGACGAAGCGGCCCGCCTGATTGACACCGCAGTCCGCGAAACGGTCGAGACCGGCGGCACGGTGCTGGCCTTTTTGCCCGGCGAAGGTGAAATCCGCCGCGTCGGTGCGTTGCTGGCTGGCGGCGATTGCGAGGTGCTGCCATTGTTCGGGGCATTGGACAGCAAGGATCAGCGCAAGGCCTTGTCCGAACCGGGAAGCAGGCGCCGGATCGTTCTGGCAACTTCGATCGCGGAAACCTCGCTGACGATTCCCCAAGTGCGGGTGGTCGTGGATTGCGGACGCGCAAGGCGTGCCCGGTTCGATCCGGGCAGCGGCATGTCGCGTCTGGTCACCGAAAGGGTCAGCCGGGCCGAGGCCGATCAGCGGCGCGGACGTGCGGGCCGTGTCGCGCCGGGCATATGCTATCGCCTCTGGGCCAGGGCCGAAGAGGGTGCGTTCCCCGCATTCGCGCCTGCAGAAATCACGGTTGCCGATCTGGCGCCGCTGGCGTTGGAGCTGGCTGCATGGGGGGCGCAACCATCCGAGCTGGCCTTTCTGACCGCGCCGCCCGATGCTGCCTTGTCCGAGGCCAAGGGGTTGCTGGAACAGCTTGGCGCACTGGACAAGGCGGGCAGGATCACCTTGCATGGTAAGCGGTTGGCCGGGCTGCCCCTGCATCCGCGCCTTGGGCATATGCTGTCCGTGGCAGGGCCGCAGGCCGCCGATCTGGCCGCGTTGCTGGGGGACCGCGATTTCCTGCGTGGCGCGCCAAGTGATATCGGGCTGCGGCTGTCTGCGCTGCGTGATCCGCGCGGCTTTGCCCGACAGCGGCCCTATGACATTCACCAACCCACATTGCAGCGCATCCGCGACGAGGCCCGACGCCTGCACCGTCTGGCTGATAACCTGGGTGGTGCAGCTGACCGGGTGGTTGTTGCGCGAAGCTCGGGCGAAATGATCGCCTTGGCCTATCCCGATCGTGTCGGTCTGCGGCGCAAGGGCGATCAGCCGCGTTTCGTCCTGTCCGGGGGAAAGGGCGCGATGCTGCCCGCCGAGGACCTGTTGGCAAATCAGCGTCTGATCGTTGCGCCGGACCTGACCGGCGATCAGCGCGAGGCGCGTGTTCGTCGGGCCGCCCCGATTGACGAGGCGGGTTTGCGCGACCTGTTTCCCGAACAGATCACCACGGTTCGGTTCTGCGAATGGTCGCGTCGTGATGGCAAGGTTATTGCGCGCAAGCAGGAACGTTTTGGCGTGTTGCCACTGTCTGATCAGGTCTGGAAAGACGCTCCGCAGGATCTGGTCGCGGCGGCGGCCTTTGAAGGGCTGCGCCAGGACGGTCTGCCCTGGACTGCCGCCGCGGCGCGGTTGCGCGCGCGCATTGCCCTGGTTGATGGTGACGACAGCGTGTCCGACGAAACGCTGCTTGCCGATGGCACGTGGCTTGTGCCGTGGCTGGGTCAGGCAAGGTCGTTGACGGATTTGCGCGGCCTGAACCTTGTCGAGCCGCTGCTGCAACGTCTGGGCTGGGACGGGCAGCAAAGGCTTGCGGCTGCGGTTCCCGCGCATTTCGAAACGCCGCTGGGGCGCAAAGTGCCCATCGATTATGGCCACGAGACGCCTTCGATCCAGCTGCGCCTGCAGGAATTGTTCGGCGTGACCCGCCATCCGGTCGTTGCGGGGCGTCCGCTGCGGATCACGCTGCTGTCACCGGGGGGCAAGCCCGTGCAGGTGACAGCCGACTTGCCGGGGTTCTGGGCCAGTTCCTATGGCGAGGTGCGCAAGGAAATGCGGGGCCGCTATCCGCGCCACCCCTGGCCCGAAGACCCGACCGGCGCCGACCCGACAACCCGTGCGAAACCGCGCGGCACCTAGTGGTTTTCAACCGATGGGGCGGATCAGTTTCTTGTCCAGAACCCGCAGCACGACGGGCAGGTCGTGGCCGCGTTTCAGGATACGGCCATCCATGCCGATCACGGCATAGGCACCCTGCGCATTGCGCAGGCGCGGCCGTTTTTCGATCCGGTACAGGGGGTGTTCGGTCGCGCGTCTGAACACGCTGAAAATCGCCGCATCGCGCAGGAAGGACATCGCATAGTCGCGCCATTCACCGGCCGCCACGAAGCGCCCGTATAATGACAGGATCACCGCCAGTTCCTGTCGGTTGAAAACCACGCGGTCGGAATCGGCCTGAAACGGCGGTGCGGCATTCATCATGACTGAATGGTGACACCGGCCTTGACGCAAATCAATCCGAAAAGCAGTGGGGGCGCGCCCGCGCAGGGCAGCGCCCCCGAAAGGTCAATAGCAACTGATCTTTTCGATCCGGCCCGTCTGGCCATATTCGATATTCAGCCGGTCTGGCCGAAAATCGGATGTCACGGCGTCATTCGGGCCGATCTGCCGGGTGCCAATGGGAAAGGTCATCTTGTCCAGCACGTCGCGGGGGTGGCCGATCAACCCCTGATAGCCATCGGCGCCGCATTGATCGGCAGGTTCATCCGCCACGACCCGCTGCGTGGCAGGATCTTCACAGGCCCCAAGCAGGGCAAGCGCAAACGCGCCGGGCAGGGTCACGAACAGACGCATCCGGTCAACCGCAATCGATATTGTAGATATTGCCCGATGCATCCAGTCGGAAGACCACCCGCAGCGGGTCATATTCCTGAGGCTCGATGCCGCGATATTCGACCACGCGGTAATCCTGCGTGATGTTCAGCGTCTGGATCACCGAACCGGGCTGGCCCAGATAGGGCACGTATTCCTTGGCTTTGCACAGATCCGGCTGGCGTTCTTCCAGCCCGGCAATTCCTTCGGTCGGAACCGGGGGAACCGGCGTTGTTGCGACCGGTGCGGGGGCCGGTGCAGGTGCCGGTGCGGGCGCGCAGGCAGCAAGGCTGGCCAGCACGGCGGCAATGGGCAAAAGCGAAGTCATGTTCATGTCGTCTGCGTCCCTCATGTCGTCCCGGTTCCGGGTGGTTTGTCGTTGCCCACCCTTATAGGGTGCGCATGGCGGGTTGAGAACCCAAGCCCGAATTCACGTTTGCATCATTGCCCGGATCCGTGCCGCTGTGCCCGCCATGCCCGGAGATTTGCCGCTGTGCTTCAGCCTGACGCGTGGCGCAGTTCCGGTCCGGTGTTCGCGGTCAGGTTGCTGGCCAGGAACAGCTGTGCCGCCGCGCGCGCGATACCATCCACATGATGGTCGAGCGCGTCCGGGGGCATGGCGGCGGCGATCGGCTGATCGTGGAGCGAAGCCCCGGCCAGCTTGACCAGTTGACGTGCCGCGACCGCGGTATCCGCAATGGTCAGCTCGGCCCGCTCGACCCAGCGGTCCAGATGCGTGCGGATCGCGTCATGAAGGATCGTGTCGATGATGGCGTGATAACGCCGGGCAATATCGGGAAACCGGGTGGATTCGGCGATAATGAGGCGCTGCAACGAGATCGCCGGCCGGGACAATTGCCAGGCGGCGATCTGCCGCGTCAATTCCGGCACGCCTTCATGGGCCTTGCAGTCGGCGGCGATCCGGATCGGGGTCTGGATGGCAGTTTCCTCGAGCGTCTGCAGAATGACCTCTTGGAACATGGCGGCCTTTTCGGGAAAATAGCTGTAAAGCGTGGCCTTTGAGACCCGCGCCGCGCGTGCAATATCATCGACGCTTGCGCCCGAATAACCGTCACGATGAAAAATCTCGCTTGCGCCTTTGTGAACCTGTGCAAGCTTGCGACCCTTGCGGAGCCTTTGACCAGTCAACATTGATACCTCGTAATACGTACAAAAATGCGTTTCCGCCGAAATGAAACTGGCGGTGGGATGGGATCGTGTAAAAAACCATAATGAGCCGTTCATCTCGCAAAGCAAAGTATGAAAGTCAGGTCAAGGCGGGGAATGCACCGTGGCACATTCAGGCGTCTTGACCTAGCCTCTGCCCTGAAAGCAGCGAATCGCTTTCGCATTTACCGGAGGAACCACCCGATGTGTGCCGCTACAACCTCGTTTCGCGATTCTGTCGATCGCATGTTCACCCATGCTGCCGGCCTGATGGAATTGCCCCCCGGGCTGGAGGAAAAGATCCGGGTTTGCAATTCGACCTATACCGTGCGCTTCGGGGTGCGCCTGCGCGGCGAGATCCAGACCTTCACCGGGTATCGTTCGGTTCATTCGGAACACATGGAGCCGGTCAAGGGCGGGATTCGTTATTCACTGGATGTGAACCAGAACGAGGTCGAGGCCCTGGCCGCTTTGATGAGCTATAAATGCGCGTTGGTCGAGGTTCCGTTCGGGGGGTCGAAAGGCGGGTTGAAGATCGATCCTCGGGCCTGGAACGAGGATGAACTGGAAAAGGTCACCCGCCGCTTTACCTATGAGCTGTCGCGCCGCAACCTGATCTCACCCAGCCAGAACGTTCCGGCACCCGATATGGGAACCGGCGAACGCGAAATGGCCTGGATGGCTGACGCCTATAAGCGGCTGCATCCCGATGACATCAATGCCAAGGCCTGTGTGACCGGCAAGCCGCGCACCGCGGGTGGAATCGAAGGTCGCGTCGAGGCAACGGGACGTGGTGTCCAATATGCGCTGCGCGAGTTTTTCCGCCACGATGACGTGATGAAGCGTGCCGGTCTGGAGGGAACCCTGGCTGGCAAGCGGGTGATCGTGCAGGGTCTGGGGAATGTGGGTTATCATGCCGCGCAATTCCTGTCGGCCGAGGACAAGTCGCTGATCACCACGGTGATCGAACGCGATGGTGCCGTGACGAATCCGCAAGGGCTGAATATCGACGCCTTGCGCGGCCATATTCAAGCGACCGGTGGTGTGCGTGGCTTTGCTGGCGGGGACTATCGCGAAGAAGGGCTGCTGGCACTGGAGGACGAATGTGACATCCTGATTCCTGCGGCCGTCGAAAGCGTGATCCATGCCGACAACGCCGAGCGCATCAAGTGCAAGCTGATCATCGAGGCCGCGAACGGCCCCGTGACGGCGGATGCCGACGCCATCCTCAAGCGCAAGGGCGTGGTGATCATTCCCGATATGTATGCCAACGCCGGGGGTGTGACCGTTTCCTATTTCGAGTGGGTCAAGAACCTGTCGCAGATCAGCCTTGGACGTCTGGAGCGTCGTCACGAGGAAGCGCGTGCGCGGATGCTGGTCGAAGAGCTTGAACGCCTGTCGGCGGATACCGGGCTGAACTGGACCTTGTCGCGAGGCTTCAAGGAGGCGTTTCTGACCGGCGCCGATGAGTTGGAATTGGTGCGATCGGGTCTGGATGACACCATGCGCGAGGCATTTGGCAAGATGAAAGAGGTCTGGCTGGCGAATCGTCGGGTCGATGATTTGCGCACCGCAGCCTATGTCGTGGCGATCCGGCGCATTTCCAACGTCTATGGGTCGCTGGGATTGTGACCTGTTCCGTTCAGGCGATCGGGGTGCCCGGTCGCCTGAACGACGATCTCATGCCTTGATGGTTGGCGTTGCGAATGGGTATTTTCGCGAAGAAGAGGTCTGACATGCGATGTCAGGGGCGCGGTGCCGCGGCCCGGCGGAGCCGGTCATTGATTGCCGCCCCGAGTCCGGATTCGGGAATGGGGGCGACCGCGATCGGGCGCCCGAAATGATCGGCCTGACGCAGGATGTCGAACAGCTTTGCCGCGGCTTCGGTCAGGTCACCGGTTGGCGAGAGCGATAGCGGGCCTGGGGCTGCGAAGTCGATATAGGTTTCGCCTTGGTTTGCCGCATGGGCATTGAGGCGGAGGGTCGCCCGTGGCGCGTAGTGGCTGAGCAACTGGCCGGGGGCGTTGGGCTTGTCGGAAAGCGCGTTGGCAATGGCAAGTTCCTGTCCCAGTGAGGCTTCGATGGATTCGCGGGGGATGCCGCCATGTCGCAACAGGGTTGCCCTGCCATCGATCCAGCCGATGATGGTGGATTCAACGCCTACCGGACATATGCCCGCGTCAAGCACTGCAGCGATCCGCCCGTCTAGGCCGCCGTCCCTGTCCAGAACATGCTTGGCGCTGGTTGGGCTGATCCGGCCGGAAGCGTTTGCCGAAGGTGCGGCAAGCGGGCCGTCGAAACGGGACAGCAAATCATGTGCGACCGGGTTTGCCGGGATGCGCAGGCCGATCGTGTTCAGGCCGGCCGTGACCAGTGGCGAGACGCTGGCCGATTCCAGCAAGGGCAGGACGAGTGTGAGTGCACCGGGCCAGAAATCTTGGGCGAGCTTTTCTGCCTGAGGGGGCAGATATGCGATTTTGCGGGCCGCATCGATGCTGGGCAGATGGGCGATCAGCGGGTTGAAGGACGGTCGGTCCTTGGCGGCGTAGATGCGCGCGACCGCCTGTCCGTTGCATGCGTCCGCGGCAAGCCCGTAGACGGTTTCGGTGGGGATGGCCACTGTTTCGCCTGCGCGCAACAATTCGACTGCGCGTTCAAGGCCGGCATTGTCTGCGGTCAATCGTTCGGTTTGCATTCGTGACGCTGTGTTCTGGTTGAGGCTTGTTCGCATCCCCATAAGATGCGACCTGAACAGTGTGATAGTCGCGCCAGCCTGTATTGCCAAGGCGCGGAGGGAGGGAAACCCGATGACCTATGCGGCACCGGTCGAGCAGATCGAATTCATTCTGAAGCGAGTGATCTCCTATCACGACGTTCAGCAGACAGGGAAATTTTCCGAAGCCACGCAAGAGACGACACGCGCGGTTTTGTCAGAAGCGGGCAAATTGGCCGAGCAGGTTCTGGCGCCGCTCAACCGCAATGGCGACCTGACCCCGGCGCGGTTGGAAAACGGTAAACTGCGGTCTTCGCCCGGGTTTGCCGAGGGTTTTGCCGCCATCGCCGAAGGAGGGTGGGTCGGGCTGGCGGCTGATCCTGAACATGGCGGCATGGGTTTGCCGCAGACCCTGAACATGGCCGTCGCCGAGATGATGGCGAGTGCTTGTCTTTCATTGCAGTTGAACCCGTTGCTGACGCAGGGGCAGATAGAAGCCCTGGAGCATCACGCTTCGGATGAATTGAAATCGCTGTATCTGCCCAAGCTGAACAGCGGCGAATGGTCCGGGACGATGAACCTGACCGAGCCGGGGGCCGGCAGCGATGTCGGCGCGCTGACAGCGCGGGCCGAACGCAACGAGGATGGCAGCTATCGCATTACCGGTCAGAAGATCTTTATCACCTGGGGCGACAGCGACGTGACCTCGAACGTTTGTCACGCGGTGCTGGCGCGTCTGCCTGACGGTGCCAAGGGCACGCGAGGAATCAGCCTGTTCATGGTTCCGAAGTTCCTGCCGGACGAGCAGGGCGATCCGGGCGTGGCAAACAGTTTGAAAGTGTTGAGCCTGGAAGAAAAGATGGGCATCCATGGCAGTCCGACCTGTGTCATGAGCTATGAGGGCGCGACCGGCTGGCTGATCGGGGAGGAACACAAGGGCATGGCCGCGATGTTCACGATGATGAACTGCGCGCGGCTGGGCGTTGGTGTCCAGGGGGTGGGGCTGGCTGAACGGGCCTTGCAGCAGGCGGTTGCCTATGCGTCCGAACGCAAGCAGATGGGCGAGATCATCGCGCATCCCGATGTGCGCCGGATGCTGGCGACAGCACGCGCCGAGGTCTTTGCCGCCCGCGCCATCTGTCTTGCATGTGCGACCGCGATCGACATGCAGCGCGCCAGCGGTGATGCCGATCATGCTGCCCGCGCGGCATTTCTGACCCCGATTGCCAAAGCTTATGGTACGGATGTCGGTTGCCGCGTTGCTGATACCGGCGTGCAGGTGCATGGCGGTATGGGTTATATCGAGGAAACCGGCGCTGCCCAATATTTGCGCGATGTCCGCATTACGCCAATCTATGAGGGAACCAACGGCATACAGGCCATGGATCTGGTGGGACGCAAGCTGGCGGATGGCGGAGAGGCGGCAATGCGTTTGCTGGACGAGATCCTGGATGACGCCAAGGCTGCGAATACAGATCACCACGATCTTGCCGAAACGGTATGGCAGGCCGCCGAGACCCTGCGTGAAAATACTTTGACGATGATCGAACGTGATCTGCCCGAGCGGTTTGCAGGGGCGGTGCCGTTCCTGCATGCCTTTGCGCGGGTGCTTGGCGCACATTACCATCTGCGTGCCGCAATGGCCGGCGGTCCTGCGCATGTGGCGCTGGCACGGATCTACATGTCGCGGGTCTTGCCACGATACGCCGCCGATCTGGCCGAGGCCGGGGCGGGGCTGGACGATCTGAATGCAATTGCCGATACGGTATTGGCAGGAGAGTTTCCCGCGTGATTGACTATCCTTTCGACAGGGTTCCCGCCGAAGGCGAGGCTGTCGAGATAGCCGAAGGTGTTCTGTGGATGCGCCTGCCTTTGCCGATGGCGCTGGACCATGTGAATGCCTATGCGCTGCGTGAGGATGACGGCTGGACCATCGTCGACACCGGATTTGACACCGGGCGCGCGCGCGCGATCTGGGGGCGTTTGCGGGCTGGTCCCTTGTCAGGGTTGCCGGTGCGGCGGGTCATCGGGACGCATCATCATCCCGATCACATCGGCCTGGCAGGCTGGTTCATGCAAAGCGACGACGCCGACCTGATGATGAGTCGCACGGCCTGGCTGATGGCCCGGATGTTGCAGTTGGATGTTCAGGATCTGCCGCCGGCGCGATCGGTCGAATTCTGGCGCCGGGCCGGGATGCCGCCCGAAATGCTGCAACAGCGTATGGAGCAGCGACCGTATAATTCCGCGGATGTCGTGCATCCGCTGCCGCTTGGGTTTCTGCGCGTCCATGAAGGTCAGGTGGTGCGTTTCGGGGGGCGGAACTGGCGGGTGGCGCTGGGCGACGGACATGCGCCGCGCCATGCTACCTTCTGGTCTTTGGATGACAGGCTGGTGATCGGCGGCGACCAGTTGCTGCCTTCGATCTCGCCAAATCTGGGGGTTTATCCGACCGAACCTGACGCGGATCCGGTCGGGGAATGGCTTGAAAGCTGTCATCGCCTTTCCGAACTGGCGAAACCCGACCAGTTGGTGCTGCCCGGCCACAAGCTGCCCTTTACGGGGTTGCCGACGCGGTTGCGGCAGCTGGCCGACAATCATCACGGTGCGCTGGAACGGATGGCCGAGGCCCTGAGTGCAAAGCCGCGGACCGCGGTCGGATGCTTCGACATTCTGTTCAAACGGCGCATCGCGGCGATGGAATTCGGCCTGGCGCTTGTCGAAGCCGTCGCCCATATCAATCACCTGCGCAAAAAGGGAATCGTCCGCGCTGTTGGCGAAACCGACGGCGCCGTGCTGTGGGGGGCGTGACAGCCGCTGTTGTTTCGGCTATCGCAAGACAAACATTATCCGGAGGGCAGTCATGGCCACGCATCACGAGATCACTGACCATAAGCAAGGTGAAATGGACATCACCGAGCAGCGCAAGACCTTTGCCGGCTTTATTCGCATGGCGATCTGGGTTTGCGTGGTCTCGATCGCAGTGCTGATCTTCATGGCATTGTCCAACAGCTGATTCGCCGGGCAGTTCAATGAAACGACGCGCTTTTCTGGCAGCATCGCTGCCCGCTTTGCTGGCCGCCTGCGGGGCGGACAATATCTGGGCCAGCGATGAGGTCGTCCGACAGGCGCGCTTTGTTTCGGACCAGCCGCCCTCGATCACCCTGTTCACGGTCATCGGTATCCCGCGCGGACAGGGTGGCCATTCGGCATTGATGATCAATGGCAGCCAGCGGGTGATCTTTGATCCTGCCGGCAGCTGGAACCACCCCCATATTCCCGAACGGCATGATGTTCTGTATGGGATCACGGATAATTACCGGCGGTTCTATATCGATTATCACGCCCGCAGCACCTATTGGGTGGCCGAAGATACCGTGCCTGTCAGCCGCGAGGTTGCCGATCTGGCCATTGCGCGGGCCGAGGCCAGCGGTGCGGCGAACAAAAGTTTCTGTGCGGTCGAAAGCTCGGGCGTGCTGCGCGGTCTGCCAGGGTTCGAGGGCGCACCTTCGGGCTTTTCGCCGACCAAGCTGCGCCGTTGGTTCCTGACCCTGCCCGGCGTGACGTCGCAACGCCATCTCGATGGCGATCCCGCGAACAACCACGATGTTCTGCTGAAGCAGAAAGACGGTGTGGTCACCAATCGACCCGCCGCGCCAGTCTGATCCCGTCTCGCCTCGCGGGTCAGGCCAGAAGATACAGCAATCCAAACAGCGTGACCGCACCTGCGGCGATGGCCAGGATAACATTTCTGGTCAACAGGCCGACCGCCACGGTTGCGGCAGCCGCCGCCAGTCGCGCAGGTTCGGGCTGTCCGCCGGTTGCCGCCGGCCACAGAACCAGGGGCGCCACCAATGCAGGCAGGACGGCCACGGGCGTATAGCGCAGCATTCGCAGGAACCAACCGGGCAACTCGCGATCGCCCAACGCGCCCAGAAACGACCAGCGGATCAGGAAGGTGCCGATGCCCAGCACGATGATGATGACCCAGATCTTCAGGTCTGACATTTCGCCGCTCATGTTGTGCTCCGCTTGCGCTCGACCCAGTATTCGACCAGTGCGCCGGCGGCCATTCCCAGTGGCGCGGCAATCAACAATCCCAGCCCCGATGGCATCCATGCAAGCGCCAGCGCCATGGCCACGGCGATGAAACATGCCGCCATATGGGCCAAGGTGCGCAGCATCGGCGCAATCATGGCCAGAAAGGTGATGGGCATGGCGAAATCAAGTGCGACCTCTTCGGGGATGGCTTGCCCGACGGTCGCCCCCATCCAGGTGGCAATCAGCCACGGAACGCAAAGCATCGTTGCCGTGCCCGCGAAATATGCAAGGCGCTGGGACAGCGAAAGCCGGGGATGGCGTTCGTAGTGCTGGATCGACAATGCATAGCTTTGATCGATAAGGGCATAGGCAAGCCAGGCCTTTTGCGTCGCCGTTGCCCCGCGCAACCAGGGCACCAGCGAAGCGGAATACATCGCCATGCGCAGATTGACGGCAAGCCCGGACAGGATCACGATGATCGCAGGGGCGTTGTCGGTAATCAGCTGGATCGCGGTAAACTGTGACGCGCCGGCAAGAACCAGCACGGAAAAACCCATGACCTTCGCAAGATCCATTCCCGCTTCGGTGGCGACGACGCCAAACAGGAGTGAAAACGGTATGATCACCAACAAGAACGGCATGGCCTGCAACATTCCGTGGCGAAATGCAGCGCCGGGCGTGCGCGCCAGGGCGCGGGCACTTGCCGGATCATCGGCGGGCGTGCTGCTTTGCGGATCGGGTCTGGGGGCGGGCGAAGGTGCCATGGGACTTTCTTTTGTGCAATCTGCTGCATGCTTGCTTGCATGACAGGCAAACAGTGGCAAGACCGGCAGGTCCGTATTCTGCACCCGGCGCCCGAGTTTGCGCTGCCTGCGGCGGCAGCGATGTGGTGGCAGGCCTTTGGATTCTGGGCCGGGCCGGCGCTGCCGGCCATTCGTGCCGGACACGCCATGGTTGCCTTGCAGGGTGATCGAACATTGGTGGGTGTCGCGGGGCTTCGCGATGGTTCTGGCGGCTTCTTGAAGCGCATTCCTGCCGCCGCAAGGCTGGCCTATCGCGCGGCGCCGCCAACCGCGGATCTGGTCATTGACGGAATCGTGGTGGCCAGCCGGCGAAAGGGCACAGGGCGGGCGCTTTGCATGCGGGCGATCGAACTGGCGCGGACGCGCGGTCTGTGCGGGGTTCGGGCCGAGGTGCGCCGGAACAACCGCGTTGCGCGGAAATTCTATGCGGATCTCGGCTTTTCCGAGATCGGGCGCGGGCGCTATGGCTGGCCGTGGACGGGGCAGGTTCTGATCCTGCGCCACGACCTCAGCGAGCCGATCTAGCCAAAGATCCCGGCAACGCGACCAAGCAGCATGAACGCCCTGGCCGAGCGGGTCTGCGACAGCGCTGCGATCTGGTCATCGTCCAGTTGCGGCGTCAGACGCGACAGAAGCACATCGAAATGGCGCAGAAAGTGATGCGTGGCATCCCGGAATATCTCATCCTGACGCAGCATCGAAGCGACGACATCCTGGGCCTGTTCATCATGAATTCCGCCAAGCGCCGAAACCGAATTGCCCCGTGCACCTTCCGAAAAGCGTCTCCAGATCGCGGCCGGAGCAGGGTCGGGCGGCAAGTCATCCATATAGATGCTGTGCCCTGCCAACAGCGTGACAACATCTTGCGAGGCGCGCAGGACGCGGGAATTGTCATGGTCCTTCAACGCCGTGCGCAAGGCGGCAATGGCATCGACATCGTCCGGGCCATCCGGGAAATTCAATGCCCGTATCAGCGTTTCGGGTGGCACGCTGATGCTTTCGGGGGCATCAAAGCGCATCGCTGACTGCCTTGCATCGGCGGGTTTTGCACGCATCGGTGCGGGTGCGGGTGCGGGTGCGGGTGCGGGTGCGGGTGCGGGTGCGGGTGCGGGTGCGGGTGCGGTGCTTTCCGTGTCGCGCCCGGCTGGCACAGGTCTTGGAATGGCGGGGGGCGGTGCGCCGCGCGTGGCTGCGAATTCACGCAGCTGCGTCAGGCCGCGCCGCAGTTCTTCGGCCTCGGCCCGCAGGATCGCGATGGATCTTGCAAAGACGATTGCGGTCCAGATCAGGATCAACGGCAAGATAACGCCAACCGCCGCGACCAGCCGTCCGACACCGCTGGTCTGGCCCGGCTCTCCTGGGTTGAGAAACCAGAACAGCAGGACCAGGAACAGCCACGCACCGCTGAGGCCCAGTCCGATCGCCGAGATGGAATCCCGTTGCGCCAGCGATTTGATCCGTGCGGCCAGTGACATCGGCTTCACACGTACCGAATGGCCAGAATTTCATAGCTGCGCACCCCGCCCGGGGTCGTCACATCTATGCTGTCGCCTTCATCCTTGCCGATCAGCGCACGCGCCAGTGGCGAACGCATGTTCAGCAGCCCGCGTTCGATATTGGCCTCTGCCTCGCCCACGATCTGATAGGTTCGCTCTTCTTCGGTGTCCTCGTCAATCAGATCGACCGTCGCGCCGAACTTGATCGAACCAGAAAGCTTGGCGGGATCAAATACCTCGGCGCGCGACAGCAGGCCTTCCAGTTCCTTGATGCGCCCTTCGATGAAGCCCTGTTTTTCGCGTGCGGCGTGGTATTCGGCGTTTTCAGACAGGTCGCCATGTTCGCGGGCTTCGGCGATCTGTCGAATGATGGCGGGGCGTTCCTTTGTCTTCAGCTCGGTCAATTCGCGTTCCAGCGCCTCAAAACCGTTGCGGGTCATCGGTATCTTGTCCATCGCTGCCCTTGTCCTTTCGGGTTGCGTTGCCGTGCCGACGCTAATCGAACGCCCCCGCCATTTTCCATGGCAGGGGCGCTAAATTCCGTCGGCTTCATCGTGAACCCAAATTCGCGACCTTTGCAAGCCTACTATCCGGGCAGTCGGCAATTTTAGGCCGCAAAGATCACAGCGTCATGATTGCCCTGTGGAAAAACCCGCGTTACTGCTGGGCCAGCAAGAGAATAAGGGGAGATTTTCCAGCCATGACCGACGAGACGCAGATCGAACGCGAGTCGATGGAATACGATGTTGTGATCGTCGGTGGTGGTCCCTCGGGTCTGTCAGCGGCTATCCGGTTGAAGCAGATCGATCCCGAGATTCAGGTCGTGGTTCTGGAAAAAGGCTCGGAAATCGGCGCGCATATCCTGTCGGGCGCGGTTCTGGACCCCGCAGGGTTGAACCGCCTGATCCCCGAATGGAAGGAAAAGGGCGCGCCCCTGAACACCGAAGTCGTGGACGACAATTTCTTCGTTTTGGGTGAGGCGGGGCAGGTCCGCGTGCCGAACTGGCCGATGCCCCCCCTGATGAACAACCACGGCAATTATGTCGTCAGCATGGGCAATGTCTGCCGCTGGCTGGCCGAACAGGCCGAGGAACTGGGCGTCGAGATTTTCCCCGGCATGGCCGCCAGCCAGATCGTCTGGGACGGCAATCGCGTCAAGGGCGTCGTCGCGGGCGAAATGGGGCTGAACGCCGATGGCACCCCCGGCGCGATGTATGAACCGGGGATGGAGCTGCACGGCAAATATGTCTTCATCGCTGAAGGCGTGCGCGGCAGCCTTGCCAAGGAAATCATCGAAAAGCTGAACCTGTCCGACGGTCACGAGCCGCAGAAATTCGGCCTTGGCATGAAGGAAATCTGGGAGGTTCAGCCCGAAAAATTCCAGAAGGGCCGCGTCGTTCACACGATGGGCTGGCCGCTTGGCAAGAACGCGGGCGGCGGCAGCTTTATCTATCACTTCGAGGATAATCAGGTTCTGGTCGGCTTTGTCGTTCACCTGAACTATGCCAATCCGCATCTGTATCCCTATGCGGAATTCCAGCGATTCAAGCATCATCCGATGGTTGCCGAACTGCTGGAAGGCGGCAAGCGCGTCGCCTATGGCGCCCGCGCGATCAGCGAGGGTGGCCTGCAATCGATCCCGGAACTGTCCTTCGATGGCGGCGTCTTGCTGGGCTGTTCGGCCGGCATGGTCAACGTTCCGCGGATCAAGGGCAACCATAATGCCATGATTTCCGGCATCGAGGCTGCCGAGGCCGCGGCGGCAGCGCTGAAGGAGGGGCGCGAAGGCGATCGCCTGACCGCCTATGACGAGGCCGTGCGCAAGGGCGACATCGCCAAGGACCTGAAGAAGGTGCGCAACGTCAAGCCGATCTGGTCCAAGCTGGGCCTGTGGCCGTCGCTGATGCTGGGCGGTATCGACATGTGGGTCTCGAACCTGACCGGCTGGAACCCGCTGGGGACGTGGAAGCATGGCAAGACCGACGCGCAGGCGACAGGCAAGGCCAAGGATTTCCAGCCCATCGACTATCCCAAGCCCGATGGCAAACTGTCCTTCGACCGCCTGACCAACGTGGCGTTTTCCTTTACCAACCACGAAGAAAGCCAGCCCGCGCATCTGGAGCTGAAGGACCCTTCGATCCCGATCAAGGTGAACCTGCCCGAATATGCCGAACCGGCGCAGCGTTACTGCCCGGCGGGGGTCTATGAGGTGATCGAAGAGGGCGGCGAAGCGCGCTTTCAGATCAATTTCCAAAACTGCGTCCATTGCAAGACCTGCGACATCAAGGACCCGTCGCAGAACATCAACTGGACCACGCCGCAGGGCGGTGACGGGCCGAACTACCCGAATATGTGATGCAATTGCTGCGGCTGGCCCGTTGCGAGGGACCAGCCGCAGGGTTAGGCTCGGACAAGCGAAATTCTGTAATCCGGGATGGAAACCTTGAATTTGACCCGCCCGAATCTGGCGTTGACCGTTGCCCTGTTCCTTTCTGTCGGGCTGCCCGCAGGCGTGTTCGCGCAGGACCGGCCCTCTCCTCGTCCCGGCGAAGAGGTGCAGGATTCCGCGCCGACCTTCGGTCTTGCCGGCCCCTATCTGGCTGCGCGCATGGCCGCAGTCGAAAGCGATTTTCGGGCCGCGGCGCGGTATTTCGCGCAGGCCGTCGCACATGATCCCGGCGATGCCTATCTGGAAGACAGCGCGTTGGTCGCCTTTTGTTCGGCGGGCGGGATCGAACGGGCGGTGAAATTCGCCGCCGAAATGGAAGAGCGTGGCGATGGAACCGAATTGTCGCGCCTGGTTCACAGCGCCGATCTGGTCCATCAGGGAAAATGGGATGACCTGCTGGAGCGCACCGATCCCGAAAACGCGTCCCCAAGACAGGCAAGGGATCGCGATCTGATGGTCAGCATGATCCGCGCATGGGCCTTGATGGGGGCCGGGCGCGCGTCCGAGGCGCTGGCCCTGCTGGAAGAAATGTCGGGAAACCCCGAGGTTGCGCCGATGGTCAATTATCACCTCGCGCTGGCACGGGCGCTGGTGGGTGATTACGAAAGCGCGGCGACGCTCTTGTCGGATCGCGCGACCGGTTCGCATGTGCTGGGCTATATGGCGCGGGCCGAGGTTCTGGCGCAACTGGAGCGCCGGGACGAGGCGATCGGGCTGCTGAATGAATTGCAGGGTTTGGATGCCGAGCCGCAACTGATGGAATTGCGCGACCGTCTGCAGGCTGGTGAGCAGGTCGGCTTCGATGTCGTGCGCACGCCCGCCGACGGAATCGCGCAGGTGTTCCTGACCTTTGCGACCGCGCTGGCGTCCAGTTCCAACCCCGAGCCGTTGTCGCTGATCCATGCCCGTCTGGCCTCGTGGCTGTCGCCCGATATGGCCGAGGCCCGCCTGATGGTCGCTCAGCTTCTGCAAGAGCATCAGCAATTCGAGCTGGCTGAACAGGAATACGAGACATTGCGCCGCAAGGGTCAGATGCGTCCTGTCGCCGAGCTGACCCGAATCGAGGCGCTGGCCCAGGCTGAACATCATGCCGAGGCCGAAAAGGCCGCGCTGTCGCTGACCGCAGCCTATCCCGAACTGCCGCAGGCCTGGATCGCGCTGGGGGATTTGCTGCGCCAACAGCAAAAATTCGCACAGGCTGTGCCCGCTTATGACAAGGCGCTGACCATGCTGCAGGACGCGCCTGCTCAGGCGCGCTGGTTCCCGCTTTATGCACGGGGGATCGCACTCGAACGCTCGGGGCAGTTTGCGCGGGCCGAAAAGGACCTTTTGGCCGCAATCGAAATTCGCCCCGATCAGGCCAGCCTGCTGAATTATCTGGGGTATAGCTGGATCGACCGGGGCGAGAATCTTGACCGGGCGCTGGACATGATCCGGCAGGCCGTGCGCCTGTCGCCGGATGACGGGTATATTCTGGATTCGCTGGCCTGGGCCTATTACCGGCTTGGGCGGTATTCCGAGGCGGTGGTTCCCATGGAACAGGCGATCGGAACCATGGCGGCCGATCCGTTGGTGAATGATCATCTGGGCGATATCTACTGGAAGGTCGGGCGCAAGCGCGAAGCGGAAATCCAATGGAAACGTGCCCTGTCGCTGGACCCCGACAGCAATGACGATGTGGATGCCGACCGCATCCGGGCCAAGCTTGAACGCGGGCTGGACGCGGTTCTTGCCGATGAAGGTGACACGGATTCCCTGTCGCCCGCGCAGGCAAATGCGCCCACCACGCAGCAGGCCCTGGACTGATCCGTCACCATGTGCGCACCCATCGTCGAATCGGCCCCGGCCAAGATCAACCTTGCGCTGCATGTGACCGGGCGCCGGGAGGATGGCTATCACCTGCTGGATTCGCTGGTCGCCTTTGCCGGAATTGGTGACCGCGTGACCTTGGTGCCCGGCCCGATGTCCCTGAAGATAGACGGGCCTTTCGGGGCCGGGTTGGGCAATGATTGCACCAATCTGTGCTGGAAGGCCGCGGAACTGGCCGGTGTCGGTGCGAGCGCCGGGGTTTCTATTGCCTTGCAAAAGAACCTGCCTGTGGCATCCGGCATCGGTGGTGGTTCGGCCGATGCGGCGGCGGTCCTGCGCGGTCTGGCGCGGATGGGCTATGATGTTCCGGAAGGGGTCGAATGTCTGGGGGCGGATATCCCCGTCTGCCTGTTGTCACGGCCGGCCCGCATGCAGGGGATCGGTGATGTGCTGACACCTTTGCACCATTTCCCCGCGATTTCTGCGGTGCTGGTCAATCCGGGGATCAGCCTGTCCACGCCAGAGGTGTTCAGGGCGCTGACCTCGCGAGACAATGCCCCGCTGGGGCCCGTGCCTCATTTCGCGGGAATCGCTGATTTGATCGCCTGGTTGCGGCAGACGCGCAACGATCTCGAACCGGTGGCCCGCAGCTTGCAGCCACACATTGCCCGGGTGATCGAGGCGCTGGAAAACTCGGGTGCGGGCTTTGCGCGCATGTCGGGATCGGGGGCGACATGCTTTGGGCTGTATGCCAACGAAACGCAGGCGCGAAACGCGGCAGAGATTCTGGCGCGGAATGGATGGTGGGCGGTGGCGACGGAACTGGTGCCTGCCGCCTCTGGCCGCTAGGATGCGCAAAACAAGCGGAGATTTTCCATGCTGCGCCTCGGCGTCAATATCGATCACGTTGCCACCATCCGCAACGCCCGCGGAACGCCCTGGCCCGATCCGCTGCGCGCGGCGCGGATCGCGCAAGAAGCCGGCGCCGATGGTATTACGGCGCATCTGCGCGAGGATCGGCGTCACATCAGCGATGCCGATATCGACGCCTTGATGGCCAATCTTCAATTGCCGCTGAACCTGGAAATGGCGGCAACAGCCGAGATGCAGGCAATCGCTCTGCGCCATCGCCCCCACGCGGTGTGTCTTGTGCCCGAAAAACGCGAGGAACGCACGACCGAAGGTGGCCTGGATGTCGCTGGGAACGAGGCATACCTGGCCGAATTCATCGCGCCGTTGCGGGATGCGGGCTGCCGTGTCTCGTTGTTCATCGGCCATGAACCGGCCCAGATCGAGGCCGCCGCACGCATTGGTGCGGCAGTGGTCGAACTGCATACCGGCGCTTACTGCGATTTCGACACCGAGGGCCAACACGCCGCGCGTGATACTGAATTGAAGGGGCTTGCCCACGGTGCGGATCTGGCCGCGGAACTGGGCCTCGAGGTGCATGCAGGGCACGGGCTTACATTCGAGACGGTCGGCCCGATTGCCGCGCTCAAACCGATTGCCGAGCTGAATATCGGGCATTTCCTGATCGCCGAGTCGGTCTTTCTGGGGTTGGGCGGCGCAGTTCAACACATGCGGCATTGCATGGAGAAAGCCCGGAAATGATCGCCGGATCCGATCCCGAAAGGTCGCAGGCCGGATGATTCTGGGAATTGGAACAGATCTGGCCAATATCGAAAGGATCCAGAGGACACTGGACCGTTTCGGCGACCGTTTCCGTCAACGTGTCTTTACCGAGACCGAGTTGCTGAAGGCCGCACGTCGCAAGGACGAGGCAGGCACGCTGGCCAAACGATGGGCCGCCAAGGAAGCCTGTTCAAAGGCTCTGGGAACAGGGCTGGCCATGGGCATCAGTTGGCGTGACATGGCGGTCAGCAATCTGCGCAGCGGGCAGCCCGTTATGGAGCTGACCGGCTGGGCGGCGGATCGTCTGGCGCAGATGACCCCGGCGGGGTACGAGGCCGTCGTTCACGTGACGCTGACCGACGATCACCCATGGGCACAGGCGTTTGTGATCATCGAAGCGCGCCCGCAGCGCCCAGCCTTGGCTTGACTTTGCCCCCCGTGGGGGACCATGAACGCGAGAAATGCGGCCCCAGCGCCACGTATCGGAAGGACAGACAGAATGGCCGACAGCACGCTACGCAAGAATGGTGGCGAAAAAAAGGAAGGCATCTGGGAAACGATCAAGACCATTTTCTGGGCCTTGCTGATCGCGGGTATCTTCCGGACCCTGTTCTTTCAGCCCTTCTGGATCCCATCGGGCAGCATGAAGGACACCCTGCTGATCGGTGATTTCCTGTTCGTCAACAAGATGGCCTATGGCTATTCGGCGGTGTCATGCCCGTTCTCGGCCTGCCCGATTTCGGATCGGATCATGGGCAGCGACCCCGAACGTGGCGATGTGGTCGTTTTCCGCCATCCGACGCGCGGCGTCGATTTCATCAAGCGCGTGATCGGATTGCCCGGCGATACGATTCAGATGCGCGGCGGCAAGGTCTGGCTGAACGGCGAACCGGTCAAGACCGAACCCGCCGGAGACTTTGTCGAGATCAAGGAGCAACAAGGTCCTCAGGGTCTGGTGCCACGCTGCGCGAATGATCCGGTTCCGGAAGGCGGCGAATGCATCAAGCCCCGCATGACCGAAACCCTGCCCAACGGGGTCAGCTATGACGTGCTGAACATCGTTGACGGATGGGTTGCTGATGACACCCAGACCTACACCGTGCCGGAAGGTCAGTATTTCTTCATGGGTGACAATCGCGACAACTCCGAAGATTCGCGTTTCCCCCAGCAGGTTGGTGGCCTGGGCTTTGTGTCCGCCAAATACCTGATCGGGCGTGCTGACCGGATCATGTTCTCGTCTGCGGGACGTTCGCTTCTTTATTTCTGGACCTGGCGTCCGGACCGTTTCTTCAAGGCGGTCGAGTGACACCATCTGCCGAAATTCTCGCTTTCATGGGGCGTCTGGGCCATGATTTTGCGCGCCCTGAATTTCTTGTCAGGGCGCTGACGCATGGGTCGATCGCCTCGGCGACCCGGCCCGATAATCAACGGCTTGAATTTCTGGGTGACCGGGTGCTTGGCCTGGTCATGGCCGAAGCGCTGTTTCATGCCGATACGCAGGCCAGCGAGGGGCAGCTTGCGCCGCGCTATAACGCGCTGGTCAAGGGCGAGACATGCGCCGCACTGGCCCGACAGATCGGTTTGGGCGAGGTGCTGAAGCTGGGCCGCTCCGAAATGTTGTCGGGTGGGCGTCGCAAAGAGGCGCTGCTGGCTGATGGGATGGAGGCTGTGATCGCCGCAGTTTATCTGGATGCCGGTTTCGAAACCGCACGCCGCGTGGTTCTTAACCTGTGGCGCGACCGTCTTGACACGATCGAGGATGATCCCCGCGACCCCAAGACCGCCTTGCAGGAATGGGCGCAGGCCAATGGCATGAAGCCGCCTGCCTATGAACAGACCGGGCGCGGTGGCCCTGACCATGCGCCCGTCTTTCACATAACCGTCCGTCTGGACAATGGTGAAACCGCGGCCGCTCAGGGCTCGGGCACCAAACGCAGCATCGAACAGGCTGCTGCTCGGACCTTGCTGGAACGGCTGGAGGGCCGCGAATGACCCAGAGTAGTTCTACCCGCGCGGGCTTTGTCGCGCTTATTGGCGAACCCAATGCCGGAAAATCGACCCTGTTGAACCAGATGGTCGGTGCGAAGGTCAGCATCGTGACGCATAAGGTGCAAACCACGCGCGCGCGCATAAGGGGAATCGCGATCGAAGATCAAAGTCAGTTGGTCTTTGTCGATACGCCGGGAATCTTTCGTCCCCGGCGTCGGCTCGACCGGTCCATGGTTGCCGCTGCATGGGGCGGGGCGGCGGATGCCGATCTGATCCTGTTGCTGATCGAGGCACATCGGGGCTTGACCGACGGGGTTGCCGCGATTCTGGAATCCCTGCAGGCGTTGGAACGCAACCCGCCGGTGGCGTTGGTCATCAACAAGATCGATCGTGTCAAATCCGAGGCGCTTCTGGCCTTGTCCCAGAAGATGAACGAGGCCTATCCCTTTACGCAGACCTTCATGGTCTCGGCGGAAAAGGGCTATGGCTGTGCCGATCTGCGCAAATGGCTGGCCCAAAGCCTGCCCGAAGGGCCGTGGCTTTACCCCGAGGATCAGATTGCCGATCTGCCCATGCGCATGATTGCCGCCGAAGTGACACGCGAAAAGCTGACTCTGCGGCTGCACGAGGAAATTCCCTATCAGCTGACCGTCGAAACCGAATCCTGGGAAGAGCGCAAGGATGGCTCGGCGCGGGTAGAGCAGGTCGTCTATGTCGCGCGCAATGGTCACAAGGGGATCGTGCTGGGCAAGGGCGGTGAGACGATCAAGGCCGTGGGACAGGCCGCGCGTGCCGACCTTGAGGAATTCATGGGACGCCGCGTGCATTTGTTCCTGCAGGTCCGGGTTCGCGAAAACTGGCAGAACGAAGCCGAAAGATACGGCGAGATCGGGCTGGATTTCCGTGATGGCGACGCCTGAGCGCGACCATGCCCGAACCAAGATTGGCGGCGGGAATCTGGGTATCGGCCTATCTGGCGCGGCTGGGTATGGCGAATATTCCCGCCTATGTCATCACGCGGGGTGATCAGACCGCAGGCGCCATTTTGGTCAAATGCGCATTGCTGGATGGCTCGGCGCGGCTGTATTCGCGCGAATGGGATTTCGAAACCGATCAGCGGCCCTGGCAGATGGTGCTGGACGCGCCCGAACGCGAGGTCGACGACGCGATCCAGCGACAGCGCAGCTTTGACCCCGATATCTGGGTGATCGAGATCGAAAGCCGCGAGGGGCAGACCTTGCTCGACGCCGAGGGGCTTGGATGATCTTGCCATCTGGCGCGGCCCGGGATTGCAGCATATGCATTCATCATGAGCAAACCCGACACCCTGCCCACTGATTCGCCGCGCGGCCTGATTTTCGCGCTGATCGCCTATGTGATGTGGGGTTTGCTGCCGATCTACATGAAGGCATTGGCGCATGTGCCGACAGTCGAGGTGATCGCGCATCGTGTTCTGTGGTCCTTGCCCGTCGCCGCCGGCGTGCTTTTGTGGCAGCGGCGCAGCGATGACGTGATGGCGGCGTTGCGAAATCCGCGGCTTTTGGCCATGGCGACGCTGACGGCGGTTCTGATCTCGATCAACTGGGTCACCTATGTCTGGGCTGTCGGGCATGATCATGCGCTGGACGCCGCGTTGGGATATTACATCAACCCGTTGTTCAGTGTGACTCTGGGCGCCCTGTTGCTGGGCGAGCGGCTTTCGCGCCTGCAAATCCTGGCCATATCGCTGGCTTTTGTGGCCGTGGTCGTGCTGACCGTTCAGGCGGGGCGTTTGCCTTTGGTCGCGGTTGTCCTGACCTTCAGCTGGGGGTTTTATGCCTATTGCAAGAAAAGCCTGCCCCTTGGACCCAACCAGGGGTTCACGCTGGAAGTCCTGCTGCTGACGCCGATTGCCGGTGGGTATCTGATCTGGCTGGCCGTGACCGGGCAGGGTGGCTTTGGCGATGGCAGCATGCGGGATGTGTTGATGTTGCTGGGCTGCGGACCGATCACGGCGATTCCGTTGCTGTGCTATGCCAATGGGGCCAAGCTTTTGCGCCTTTCGACGATCGGCTTCCTGCAATATCTGACGCCGACCATGATCCTGCTATGCGCCGTGTTGATATTTCATGAACCTTTTGGGACAGCGCGCATGATCGCCTTTCCTCTGATCTGGGCGGCGCTGGTGATCTATTCGATCTCGTTGTTGCGCACCGCCAGCGCCAATCGCCGCGCCAGGCGGGCCCCGACCAGCCATCGGATCCAATAGGTCACGCAATTCCGGGCTGTACATTTGGATAGCTAGGCCGTTTGCCACCTCATTGCTAAAACACTGACCGGATTGATTGTTTCGATTCCGTTTTTGAGTGCCGCGCATTTTCGCGGAGTGGTTCAGTGTATTTTCAGTGAGGAGTTGTCATGCCGACGACTTGGAATGGTATTTATTTGGGGCATGTTGCGCAAAGCATGGACCCGCAAGAGGGTAACAACGTCGCCGAGAATGCCGGTAGCTCGCAATTCGTCGGTCAGACCTTTGGCAGTGCGACAGAGCCGCTTTATGAACAGATCGTGTCAGTCGAAGCGGCGGATTTCTTTGACACGAACTCGACCAACGGCACATCTGTTCTGAACCAGAACAACAGCAACGGCACGGACGAATTCACGACTGACATCGACGCCGATGGGGTCGATGAAACCTATCAGTTCGACGCCGGTGCCGCCTATTGGGCCACGATTACCTACTTTGATGGCACAACCGAAACAGTGGCCATCCCGGTGTTTCAGGCCACGACGGGCGATCTGTTTGTCGGGCCGTCACTGGCGCCGGCAACAAATACGATCCTTGCGTCAAAGGCGATTACGTCGATCCGGTTGGATTCGTTGATCGAGAACGAATATTCCGGGGTCACCACCAGCCGGCCCGTCGTCGATTTTGCCTGTTTCGCTGCCGGCACGATGATCGCGACCCCGGCGGGCGATGTCAGGATCGAAGATCTTAGCCAGGGCGATCTGGTTCTGACTGCCGATCAAGATGCCCAGCAGATCCAATGGATTGGCGGCGCGTCCGTGGATCTTGTTGCCGCGCCAAACATGCGCCCGGTGCGGATTTCTGCCGGTGCCTTGGGGCAGGGCCTGCCGTCTCACGATCTGATCGTGTCGCCTCAGCACCGCGTTCTTGTTCGCTCGAAAATCGCGCAACGTATGTTCGGCACCGATGAAGTTCTGGTTGCCGCCAAGCAATTGCTGGAGCTGGACGGAATCGCGCTGGTGCAAGATATCGACAGCGTGACCTATTATCATTTCCTGTTTGATCGCCATCAGATGGTCTGGTCGAACGGTGCCTTGACCGAATCCCTGTTCACGGGACCCGAGGCGTTGAAATCGGTCGGCCCTGCGGCCCGCGACGAAATCCTCGCCTTGTTCCCCGAGCTGGAGAATACGCCGGAAACCGTGCCTGCGCGCCCCATCATTCCGGGCCGGAAGGCGCGCCAGATGGCCGCGCGTCATGTCCGCAACGGGCAGTCAGTGCTTTCCTGAAACCGGCAACCGTATCGCTTTGCCAAGGGGCGCCAGGCACGCGCCCCTTGTTCCGTTTCGCCTTGCGTGGCAGGTTTGGGCCGTAAAGGCAGGGGGGTGTCATGTCGGCATGCAGGCAACGGGTTACGTTGATTACGCTTGGCGTCGACGATCTGGATCGGGCGAGGGAATTTTACCGAAAATGGGGCTGGCAGCCGCATCCCCAATCGCAGGATTCTGTGGTTTTCTATCAGATGAATGGCGCCGTACTTGGCCTGTTCGGGCGTGCCGAACTGGCCAAGGATCAGGGTCGCCCTGATGCCGTGTTGGGAACGGGGGCAATGACGCTGGCGCAGAATTGCCCCGACAACGCCCAGACCGATGCCGTATTTCAGGCCGCGATTGATGCAGGGGCAAAATGTTTGAAAAGGCCCGAATCCGTGTTCTGGGGCGGCTATTCAGGCTATTTTGCCGATCCTGACGGGCATGTCTGGGAAATTGCCACCAATCCTTTCTGGCCTTTGGATGACGATGGCGGCTTGACCTTGCCCGAAGCGTCGGATTGATCCCCTTTCATGGAGTGGCGGGCCGAAGGCACAGTTCTTGCGCGGCGACCGCATGGTGAACATGCGATCATTATAGATGTGCTGACCATGGAACAGGGGCGCAGGTCCGGGCTTGTTCCCGGGGGGGCGTCTCGCAAACGGGCGGCGATGCTGCAACCGGGAACACGGCTCGATCTGCATTGGCGCGCGCGCAATGACGATCAGTTGGGGCACTTCTCGGCCGAACCTGTCCGCGCGCGCGCGCAGTTGTTGATCGATCCGTTGGGGTTGGCGGGACTGAACGCGGTTTGTGCGTTGCTGATTTTTGCCCTGCCTGAACGCGATCCGCATCCCGATCTTGTCCGGTTCAGCGAATCCCTGCTGGACCGAATGAACGCCGGGGGCGACTGGGCAGAAATCTATCTGGCGTGGGAAATGCGCCTGCTGGACGAGATGGGATTCGGCCTGGACCTGACCTCATGTGCGGTGACCGGCGCGACCGAGGGGTTGGCCTATGTCAGTCCGCGATCGGGCTGCGCTGTCAGCCGCTTGGGGGCGGGTGAATGGGCGAATCGTCTGCTGCCCTTGCCGGGGTTGCTGGGCGGTGCGGGGGACAACCGCGGAAATGGCCTGGCCGAAGGATTGGCGATTTCGGGGCATTTCCTGGAAAAGCGGCTGGCCGCCGAATTGGTTGGGCGGCCTTTGCCGGCCGCCCGCGATCGGTTGATCCGGCGCTTGTTGACGCCCTAGCGTTCAGGGTGCGCCGCGTGCGGATTCGACGGCGCTGACCTGCACTTCGTCGGCGCGATGGCCATGTTCAAAAATCAGCCAGGTCTGGGGCGATTTCACCTTGAGAACGCCACCATAGAACTCCATTTCATTTGCGGTTTGCAGCACCGAGAAGAACCGGTTCTCCAATGGCGCATCCTTGCAGTGCATCTTGGTCGACACGATCGGCGACAGTTCAAGCGCAGGAAGATTCGCATTGTTTTGCGTGCTGTAGCTGTTGCAGGGGCCGCGGCCGGAAATCTGGGATCCATCGACCACCAGCGTTACATTCCGCAGCGGCACGGTGCCACCATCCATGCCGACCAGAACATATTCGCCCTGCGGAATGCCGCCAGAGCCGATCTGGGCCGGACCACAAGAGGCAAGCGCAAGGGTCGCGGCGGTGGCGGCGGCGCCGAGGCCAAGACGGGTCAGGCGGGGCATGAGGCAATCTCCTTTGAACAGATAATTCACGATGCAGTGAACCTGCTTTTTGCGCGATAGTCTATCCCCGCAAGCAAAGATCAGCCCAGCAAACGTCGCGCGATCACCTGTGCCTGAATTTCCGCCGCCCCTTCAAAGATGTTCAGGATACGCGCATCGCACAGCACGCGGCTGATCTGATATTCCAGCGCAAAGCCGTTGCCGCCGTGGATCTGCAAGGCGTTGTCAGCACAGGCCCATGCAATACGCGCACCCAGCAGCTTGGCCATCCCGGCCTCTAGATCGCAGCGATGGCCGTGATCCTTTTCCCAGGCGCTGAAATAGGTCAGCTGCCGCGCGATGGTGATTTCCACTGCCATCATCGCCAGCTTGTCGGCCACGCGCGGGAACTCGATCAGCGATTTGCCGAATTGCTTGCGGTCCAGCGCATATTGCAGGCCCAGTTCCAGCGCGTTCTGCGCGACGCCGATGGCGCGGGCGGCGGTCTGGATGCGGGCCGATTCAAAGGTCTGCATCAGCTGCTTGAAGCCCTGACCGGTGACGCCGCCCAGAAGGTTCTCGCCCTTGACCTCGAACCCGTCGAAGCCAAGCTCGTATTCCTTCATGCCGCGATAGCCCAGCACCTCGATCTCGCCGCCGGTCATGCCGGGGGTGGGGAAGGGATTTTCGTCGCTGCCCGGTGTCTTTTCCGCGATGAACATCGACAGGCCGCGGTAATCCGTTGTTTCGGGATCGGTGCGGGCCAACAGCGTCATGATATGCGTGCGGGCGGCATGGGTGATCCAGGTCTTGTTGCCGGTCACCTTCCAGTCATCGCCATCCTTCACCGCGCGGGTGCGCAGGCTGCCCAGATCGCTGCCGGTATTGGGTTCGGTAAAGACCGCGGTGGGCAGGATTTCCCCGCTGGCCAGTTTCGGCAGCCAATGTTCCTTCTGCGCATCGGTGCCACCGCCGATGATCAGCTCGGCCGCGATTTCGCTGCGGGTGCCAAGGCTGCCGACACCGATATAGCCGCGCGACAATTCCTCGCTGACGACGACCATCGCGGCCTTGGACATGCCCAACCCGCCCAGTTCTTCGGGGATGGTCAGGCCAAAGACGCCCAGTTCGGCCAGCTCCTCGATGATCTCCATCGGGATCAGTTCGTCCTTCAGATGCCAGTCATGGGCATGGGGCACGACTTTGTCATCGGCCCAACGGCGGAACTGGTCGCGGATCATTTCCAGATCTTCGTCCAATCCGGTCTGGCCGAATGTTGCGCTGCCGCGCGATTGCGCCATCAGCGCAGCCAGCCGGGCGCGCGCGTCGGGCGTGTTCGCCGCCATCAGGGATTTCGCGGTATCTGATGGCGACCATTCCACACCAAGATCAGAGAGCCGGGCAAATTCGTTCTGGCTCATCATGATACCGTTCGCGATCTGCGTCAGGTATTCACCAAAACCGATCTGCGCGATCAGATCCTCGGTTTCGCCGCTGACTTTCCGGGACCATTGCGCCAGTTGTTTCAACGCCTCGACATAGGTTGCCAGCCAGGACAGCGCATGGGCGGCATGCTGGTGTTTTTCCAGCAATGCGGCGTCGGGCTTTCCCTGAGGGGCGACCCGTTCGCGCAGATTTTCTGCGGCGCGGCGCTGCAATTCCTCAATTTCCGACAGAACGGCCTGACCCATATGCACCATGTCTTTCATCGATTCGTCCCTTTGCGGCGTTGCAGCATAGGTAGACATTTTGCATCTGCAGCGCAACTATAATGCGGAATTGCGTCAAATAATGATGGATAATGTCGCAACCATACTTCTGCTGATCCGGGAACCGGACATTGGCGGCGGCTTTTGCCCCGACCTTGCAGGCGGGGCGGCTGTAGTGCAGTTTCCGCAAATAAATGCGGGTGTTTTCGGCCATTTTGGCTGTCCCGCACCCCCTTGATGACGTTTTGGAACCGCAATGACCGATGCTGCTGAATTGACCGCCCGCCTGATACGCTGTCCATCCGTGACCCCCGAAGAGGGCGGGGCGCTTGATCTGCTGGGCGGGCTGTTGGGGCGGGCGGGGTTTCAGGTGCATCGTGTCGACCGCAATGGCACGCCGAACCTGTTTGCGCGCTGGGGGGACAAGGGCGCACGCAGCTTTGGCTTCAACGGGCACACCGATGTCGTTCCCCCGGGCGATCCGGCTGCGTGGACACACCCCCCGTTCAGCGGGCATGTCGAATCCGGGGTGATCTGGGGGCGCGGTGCGACGGATATGAAATCCGGCGTTGCGGCCTTTGCCGCGGCGGCGATTGATTTCGTGACGAACACACCGCCGGACGGTGCGATCATCCTGGCGATCACCGGGGATGAGGAAGGCCCCGCACAAGACGGCACGCGCGCCTTGCTTGACTGGATGGCGGAACGTGACGAACGGATGGATGTCTGCATCGTTGGCGAGCCGTCCAACCCCGACTTCATGGGCGAAATGATGAAGATCGGGCGCCGGGGTTCGGTAACGTTCCGTATCAAGGCTGCCGGGTTGCAAGGGCATGCAGCCTATCCGCATCGGGCGCGCAATCCGCTGCATGCGCTGACCCGGTTTCTGGAAGGGCTGATTGCGGCGCCGCTGGATGAAGGCACCGAACATTTCGACCCCTCTGGTTTGCAGATCACCAGCATTGATTGCGGAAATCCCGCGTCGAATGTCATTCCCGCGACGGCGACGGCCATTGTCAATATCCGGTTCAATGATCTTCATGACGGTGCGTCGTTGACGGGTGAACTTGAACGTCGTGCCGGTGCAATCACTGCCGAGACGGGTGTCGCAATCGAAATCGTGCCACATGTGTCGGGCGATGCATTCCTGACCAAACCCGGTGATTTCGTGGATCTGGTTCGCGATGTGGTTGAACAGGAAACCGGGCATCAGCCCGAACTTTCGACATCCGGCGGAACCTCGGACGCGCGTTTCGTCAAGGATCACTGCCCCGTCGTCGAATTCGGGCTGGTCGGGCATTACATGCATCAGGTCGATGAACGCGTGCCCGTTGCGCAGGTTCAGCAATTGCAGGCCATCTATCACAAGATTCTGGAAAGATTTTTCGCATGAAGATCGAGCAGACCACCGACCTGTCCATCTGCCGCGCCTTGCGCCATCAGGTCTTTGTCGTTGAACAGAACGTTCCGGAAGCCGAGGAATGGGACGGGCTGGATGGTCAGGCCATCCATCTGGTCGCATGGCAGGGAAACAAGGCTGTCGGCACCGCGCGCATTCTTGAAAAGGGTGACACAGGCAAGATCGGGCGGGTTTGCGTGACGCAGGAAGCGCGCGGAACGGGGCTGGGGGCTGCGCTGATTCGTGCGGCGCTGGATGTTCTGCGGGGACGTCCGGGGATGCGGCGTGCCTTGCTGGGCGCACAGACACATGCCATTGGTTTCTACGAAAAGCTGGGATTCGTTGCGCATGGTCCCATCTATGACGACGCGGGGATCCCGCATCGAGACATGACGCGCGACCTTTGACCCCCTGTGGCGATGCAGCGCCACAATTCTAATCAGGTTTGAACCAATGGCCCAGATTCCCAGTAAGCAGCAGATCATGGAATGGGTCGCGGACCATCCGGATGCAAATTCCAAGCGCGACATCGCCAAGGCATTCGGGATCAAGGGGGCGCAACGGATCGAGCTGAAGCGGCTGTTGAAAGAGCTGGAATCCGAGGGTCTGCTGGAACGCCGGCGTCGACATTACCTCGACGCGGAAAGCCTGCCTCCGGTCAGTGTCGTCGAATTGCTTGCGCCGGATGGATCGGGCGATCTTTTCGTCAAGCCCCTTGAATGGCGCGGCGAAGGTCCGCTGCCCCGCATCCTGTATATGCCGCGCAACACCGACCCGGCTTTGGGGCGGGGGGAACGGTTTCTGGCACGGCTGGCTCCGGTTCAGGGCGAAGATCATCACTATCAGGCGCGCCTGATCCGCCGCATTACCGCATCAGCGCATAAGATAACCGGTATCTTTCGCGCAGAAAGCGAAGGTGGACGTATTCTTCCGATCGACAAGGGGCAGGATCGCGAATGGAAGGTGCGGGCCGATGCGACCTCGGGTGCGCAGAACGGCGAATTGGTGCAGGCCGAACAGATCGGTCCCAAGGGTCGTCTCGGGATGCCGATTGCGCGGGTTACCGAACGGCTTGGTGATCCGTCGGCTCCGCGCGCGGTCAGCCTGATCGCCATCCACCAGCATGGGATACCCGATGAGTTTCCCGCGAAGGTGATCGAAGAGGCCGAATCCCGCAAGCCAGCCGCCATGAAAGGCCGCGAGGATCTGCGTGACCTGCCATTGGTCACGATCGACCCGTCGGATGCCCGAGATCATGATGATGCGGTTGCCGCGACAATCGAAGACGATGGCGGTGCCTCGATCTGGGTGGCCATCGCTGATGTGGCCTTCTACGTGCGCCCCGACAGCGCACTTGACCGCGAGGCCTGGACCAGAGGCAATTCGAGCTATTTTCCCGATCGGGTCGTTCCGATGCTGCCCGAGGCCCTGTCGGCGGATCTGTGTTCGTTGCACGAGCGGGTGGATCGTCCGGTCATTGCCGTGCGGATGCGTCTGGATGCGGATGGTCAAAAGGTCAGCCACAGTTTTCATCGCGCGATGATGAACAGCCAGGCCAGCCTGTCATATGAACAGGCGCAGGCGGGTGCGGACGGTGCGCCCGATGCCCAGACCGCGCCCCTGATGGACAGCGTGATTCGCCCGCTTTGGCATGCCTATGGTCTGTTGAAGGCGGCGCGGGACCGGCGGCAGCCACTGGATCTGGACCTGCCGGAACGGCGGATCGAACTGACCAATGACGGCCGGGTCAAATCGGTCAATTTCCGCGAACGTTTCGATGCCCATCGATTGATCGAGGAATTCATGGTTTTGGCGAATGTCGCCGCCGCCGAGGAGCTGGCCCGGCGTCAGCGTCCGTTATTGTTTCGCGTGCACGAAGAACCAAGCCTCGACAAGATCGATGCATTGCGCGAAGTCGCGCAGGCTTCGGGGTTCAATCTGGCGAAAGGGCAGGTGCTGCATACCAGCCATCTGAACCGATTGCTGGCGCAATCCGAAGGGACGGATTTCGACGAACTGATCAACATTTCGACGCTGCGCTCGATGACGCAGGCCTATTACCACCCCGAGAATTTCGGGCATTTCGGCCTGGCATTGAAATCCTATGCGCATTTTACCTCGCCGATCCGACGCTATTCCGATCTGATTGTGCATCGGGCGCTGATTTCGGCACATGGCTGGGGCAAGGATGGGCTTTCGCCGGGCGATATCGACCGGATGTCGGAAACGGCGACCCATATCAGCGAAACCGAGCGGCGCAGCATGGCCGCCGAACGCGACACGACCGATCGCTATCTTGCTGCCTATCTGGCGGACAGGGTTGGCACCGAGATGACCGGCAGAATCAGTGGAATCCAGCGCTTTGGTGCCTTTGTGAAGCTGGATGAAACCGGTGCAGACGGTTTGCTGCCGATCCGCGAAATCGGACGGGAATATTTCCACTTCGATGCGGATGCGCAGATGCTTGTGGGGGCGGATACGGGGCTGGAAATCGGGATCGGGCAACGCGTCACGGTGCGATTGGCCGAGGCGATACCGGTGACGGGCGGACTGACGCTGGAATTGCTGGAGCTTGAAGGCAATAAAATGCCCAAGGGCGGGCGAAAAGGCAGGGGGGGTGCCACACCGCGTCGCCACTCAACCAAGGCGAGGCTTGCTGAAATCAAGCGCGCAACCAAGCGGCGGCGGAAACGTAAGTAAGGGGGGCGGTCGCAGGAACCGCCCACTGATTTTCGCGCGCCTTTACAGCAGGTAAAGAAGCCCGCCGATCAGGATGCCGGTGATCAACAGCAAAACGACACAGAACCCCATGATGTCGCGCGGCTTGAGGCCCGCGATTCCAAGCATCGGCAAGGCCCAGAACGGTTGCAGCAGGTTCGTCCAGGCATCGCCCCAGGCGACACCCATTACCACGCGCGGAACATCGGCACCCAGCGCCTCTGCCGCCGGCAGCATGACCGGCGCCTGAACCGCCCATTGTCCGCCACCCGAAGGGACGAAGATATTGACGATTCCGGCGCTGATAAAGCTCCAGAACGGCAATGTGTCTGCGGTCGAGATCGACACGAACCATTCCGACATGCTGGCGGCCAGCCCGCTGCCGGTCATGATCGCCATGATTCCCGCATAGAACGGGAACTGGATCACGATTCCTGCGCCACCGCGCACACCCTGATCCAATGCAGACAGCAGGCTGCGGGCCGTTCCGTGACACAAGATCCCGAGGAACAGGAACAGGAAGTTCACGACATTCAGATTGATTCCGCCGCCGGCCGCGAAATAGGTGGCCAGCCAGACCAGGCCGGGCACGCCGATCAACCACATCAGGACAGGGTTGTTCTCAAGGCGCTCGGCCGGCGTGGCATGTTCGGGCAGGGCTGCGGGCGCGGTTTCCTCGCCGAGCAGTGCCGGGTTCACCAGAACCTGTTCGGATTCGGTCGGCAACATCATGCGATTGGCAACCGGGATCACGATCAGCACGAGCGCGACGATAATCAAGTTCCAGTACGAGAAGATGGTTTCAGAGGTGGGAATGATCCCGATCTGATCTGCTGTGAAATGACCCTCGGTCGCGATGGTCAGGGGAATCGACCCCGACAGACCGCCATGCCAGATGACAAATCCCGAATAGGCCGCCGCAACCAGCAACCGATAGTCGACACGCACCTTGCGCGCCAGTTCCTTGGCAAAGATCGCGCCGACGACCAGCCCAAAGCCCCAGTTCAGCCAGCTTGCCGCAAGCGAGACGACACTGACCAATATGATGGCCGATCCGCGGGTGGTCGCGAAACCTGCCACCCATTGCAGGATGCGCCGCACCGGTGGCGAACTGGCAAGGATGAAGCCGGTCACCAGAACCAGCAGCATCTGCATCGAGAATTGCAGCAGTGTCCAGAAACCGTCACCCCACATGCCGATCAATGCGGCGGGCGTGACATCCTGGGTCAGGCTTGC
Source organism: Paracoccus onchidii (assembly GCF_028294535.1). GTDB lineage: Bacteria > Pseudomonadota > Alphaproteobacteria > Rhodobacterales > Rhodobacteraceae > Paracoccus > Paracoccus onchidii. The sequence continues at coordinate 102,512 of NZ_JAQBIE010000004.1, forward strand.
CGCGACGGCGGCAACAAGCGTCAGGATGACAACAAATATGAATGCATCCGGCAGCCACCGTTCCATCAGGCGCGTGGCAGGCCGGGACAAGGCTCTGAGCATGGCGATCCCTCCCTCATGTTTCATTCCGGGGCGGTGTTATCGGCCCCCGATATTCCACTGCTGCCGTAGAGTTAGGGGCAAGGCAAGCCGATCTTGCATCTTGCGCAAGATCGGCTTGCCTTGCGGTCGTGTCGTGTCGTGTCGTGTCGTGTCGTGTCGTGTCGGATCGCGGTCGTGTCTAGGTTTCGCGGAAGGCGCGGTTGAAATAGTCGGCCAGAGGTTTCAGCAAATAGGCCAAGGGGCTGCGTTCGCCCGTTTGGATATAGACCTCGACCGGCATGCCCGGGATCAAAACTAGATCGCCCAGTTTGTCCCGCTCTTCCGGGGGAATCGTGACTTCGGCGCGGTAGTAGGGGGTGCCGGTGGCTTCGTCCGTCAGCGCATCGGCGGAAACGCGGGCAAGCGCACCATCGATTTCCGGCGTTGTCCGCGATGAAAATGACGAAAAGCGCAGCACCACCGGTTGGCCGATATTCACCTCATCGACATTGATCGTCGCAAGCCGCGCTCCGATCACCAGCGGCCGGTCCTGCGGAACAAGATACAGCAAGGGATCCGCCGCGCGAATGACCGATCGGGGTGTGGTCACCTGCAGGTCATAGACGATGCCGGATACCGGCGCGCGGATGTCCAGGCGGTTCGTCTGTTCGATCAGGCTGCGGCGGCGTTCGGCCAGCTCAAGTTCGCGATAACCAAGGTCTCGCAGCTCTGTTTCAGCCTGTTCGCGGCGTTCAGAGCCAAGGCGCAGCCTTTGAATATCCAGCTCGGTCTGCCGGGTTTCTGCCGAGGCGCGGCTGGCCTGCAATTCGCCCAGCTGGCCATCCAGCCTGACCGCCTCGCGCTGCAGGGCCAGCACCCGTGACGCCTGCGCAAGCCCGCGATCCAGCAGAATTTCCTGATCTTCCAGTTCTTCGCCGATCAATTCACGCTGGCGATCCAGTGCGACAATCTGTGCGTCGATTCCATCGACCTGAGATTTGACCTGTTCGGATTGTTTTTGCAGCTGTTCCAATGATTGGCGCAGGGTGTCACGACGTGTCTGAAACAGGCTTTGCTGTCCGTCGACCAACGCCTGAAGGTCGGCGTTATCCAGCGCCTTGTCCTGCAATTCCTCGGGAAAACTGATCGATTCGGAATCTGCGCGTTCCGCCTCGAGGCGGCCGCGCCGTGCCAGAATTTCGAAATACTGGCCTTCGACAATTGCCAGTTCGGTTGACAGCAACGTGCCATCAAGGCGGATCAGCAGATCGCCGGCCGCGACGGTTGCCCCCTCGGTCACGGCGATACTGTCGACGACACCACCATCCGGGTGCTGAACCACTTGACGGCGCTGTTCCACTTCGACCTGGCCGGGGGCCACGACAGCGCCCGAGATGCGGCTTTGCGAGGCCCATAAACCAAAGCCCCCGAACAGGATCAGCATCGCGGCAAAGCCCAGCATCACCGGGCCGCGAACGGGCCATCGGCTGTCATCCGGCGGGGTGACCGGTTCAGGCGGCGGAGGCGGGGAAGGCGGGGCGACGCGTGTCGCGGCCCGCGGCGGGCGACGATGCAAGACGGATTGCGCCTTCTTGTCCTGCGTGCCCGGTTCCTTGGGCGTTTCGCCCGAGGCCGCGCCTGCGGCGTTTGGGTCTTGGGACGAATGGGGTTTGTCGTCCCTGGTCGGATCCTCGGTCATGTTACGCCTCCGCTGCGGCCTGCTTCTTGCGCCTTTTTGATCTGCGCGGAATTCTGAACCATTTCCTGCAGGACCTGATCGCGCGGGCCGAATGCGCGACGGACCCCCTGTTCCATGACCAGAAGCAATTCGCATTCATTGATGGCCGCGGGGCGGTGCGCCATGATGATGACCGCGCCGCCCTGTGCCTTGACGCGGCGGATCGCGGCATTCAGCGCCTCGGAACCTTGATTGTCCAGATTCGAGTTGGGCTCATCCAGAACCAGCAAAAGAGGGTCGGGATACAGGGCACGGGCAAGGCCAATGCGCTGGATCTGGCCGCCGGACAGGCGTCCCGCGGTCTGGCTGATCCGGGTGTCGTATCCTTGCGGCAGATCCAGGATCATCTGATGGGCGGCGGCGGCCTTGGCGGCGCGGACCACGCGTTGCGGATCGGGGTTGGGGGACAGGCGCGCGATATTGTCGGCGATGGTGCCGTCAAAAAGCGTCACCTGTTGTGGCAGGTAGCCGATCAGGGATCCAAGCACATCCGGATCGAATTGATCCAGCGTCGCGCCACCCAGCCGGATCGAGCCTGCCCCGACAGGCCAGGCACCGATCAAGGCGCGCGCGAGGGTGGATTTCCCGGCCCCTGACGGTCCGATCACACCCAGCGCCTGACCCGGCGCGACCGAAAAACTGACGCCGCGCAATGTGGCGATACCCTGTCCTGGCGGGGCAACCGACAATTGCCGGACATCCAGCCGGGCTTCGGGGCGGGGCAAGGGCGTCTTGGGGATCGTGGGCGGTTGCTTGCTTAGCAGGCGGGACAGCCGGTCCCATCCATCCTGCGCCGCCTGTGCAACGGCCCAGCCGCCAACCAGTTGCTCGACCGGGGCCAATGCGCGCCCCATCATGATCGAACTGGCAATCATGGCGCCGGGCGTCACCTCTTGGCGCAAAACCAGCAATGCGCCTGTCGCCAGCATCGCGCTTTGAAGAAACAGGCGGAAGCTGCGCGAAAAGACGGTGAAGCCGGCTGCGGTGTCGGCCCCGCGCACGGCGTTGTCCTGCGCTTCGCTGCGGGCGGAGCGCCAGCGCGCAAAGGTTGCACTGCGCATGCCCAGGGCGCCGATGACTTCGCCTTCGTCCCGATACAGATCGGCCATGCGTTGGGCCTGTGTGGCCGCGACGGTCGATTGTTGCAGGGGGCGCCGCGTCATCATGCGATTGGCGATGGTCGAGACCACAAGGATCACGCCCCCGATTGTGGCAACCACACCCAGCAAGGGGTGGAACATGAAAACGGCAGCCAGAAACAGGGGCGCCCAGGGCAGATCGAACATGGCCAGCAAAACGGGCGAGCCGATAAAGCGCTGCACCGCATCCAGATCGCGCATCCCGCTTGCCGCGGCGGCGGATTCATCCCCGCTAATCGCGCCTTCGCGCAGGGCGGCGGTGAAGACCCGTCCTTCCATCCGGTCCTGAAATCTTGCGGCAATACGTTGGGTGACGCGATTGCGCGCCAGATCGACCAGCCCCATCATCAGGAACAGGAACGCGACCAGAACGAAAAGCGCGGTCAGGGTTTCGACAGAACGTGAACCCAGCACCCGGTCATAGACCTGCAACATGAACAGCGGTCCGGTCAGCATCAGCAGATTGACCACCGCCGAAAACAGACCCACGGCAATGAACAGCTTTAGCCCCGCCGCGCGGGCCCGGCGCAGTTCCTTGTCACCGTCATTCGCAGAGGGCGCCTTGTTCATCTTACTGCCGCTTTCATTCGTTATCCGAGTTCGTGCCTGACATTGCCCATGGGCTTGCCGCAACATTAATGGACCATTATTCCCATGTTCGGTGGCGACTGTCAGCACTTGGAACGCACATCGTCGAGTTACGCCGAAAAGGTTAGGAATTTCTTTGCGCCATTTCTCTCGGTCCACGATAGTTCTGCTTTTGTCATGCAGCTTATGGGTGTCCGGTTGCGCCACGCAGCCGGAAATGCAGGACGGTATTCTGGTCAATGACCCATATGAGCCGGAAAACCGGCGCATGCATGAATTCAACAAATCTCTGGATGCCAAGCTGAGCGGCGTCACCCCGGACGCGGCGTCCCATGATCAGCCAACGCGCGATACGGCCCGGATGCAGCCCATGGATCTGGTGATCAACATGGGGTCCAATCTGTCATTGCCGGGCAAGGTGGTGAACAACCTTCTGCAAGGACGCCCCGGTCCCGCAGCCGGGAACTTGTCGCGCTTTGTCGTGAACTCGACAGTCGGAATTGCCGGCATGTTCGATCCTGCCGGGCGCGGGATGGGCCTGAATGAGACCGATACCGATTTTGGTGAAACGCTGGCGGTCTGGGGCGTCCCCGAAGGTGCCTATCTGGAACTGCCGGTTCTGGGGCCGTCGACCCAGCGCGACAGTGCAGGCAAGGTGATCGATCTGGTGCTGGACCCGCTGGTCTATGTGCTGACCCCATCCCAGATCGCGGTTGAATACGGGCTGAGGATCGGCGCGAAGGCCGGCGATCGGGCGCGTTTCAGCGATTCGGTAGACAGCGTATTGCGCGACAGTGCGGATAGCTATGCGCAGGCGCGGCTGATATACCTGATGCATCGCCGCCATGATGTCGGAGAAAAGGGAGCCGATTTTGACCCGTATGACGACCCCTATGCCGAAGCCGGAGCGGATGCCGGTTTCATCGACCCCTATGGAAATTGATCGCCGTCGATTGTTGGCGCTTGGAGGGGCGGCCGCGTTTGCGCTGACGGCTGGTCCGGTCAGTGCAATGACGGCATCCTCTGCGCAGGGCCTGATCCAGAGCGCGGTGGACGATGTGTTCAAGGTGATCAATTCCGGTCAGTCGCCGGCGCGTATGTATCAGCAATTCGAGGCGGTTTTCGCACGTTATGCCGATGTGAACATCATTGCGCGCAGTGTGCTCGGCCCCCCCGCCCGCCAGATCGGAGACGCGGAATTCGCGGCCTATAGATCTGCGTTTCAGGGCTATATCGGACGAAAATACGGCAAGCGTTTTCGCGAATTCATCGGATCGCAGATCGAAGTCGAGGGCGCCCATCCCTTGAAAAGCTACTATGCGGTCGATGCGGTCGCCTATCTGAACGGCCGTGCGCCGATGGATATTGAATGGCATGTCTCGGACAAGTCCGGGCAGGTGCGCTTTTTCAATCTGATCATCGAGGGTGTGAACATGCTGGCCAGCGAGCGCGCGGAAATGGCCGCGATGCTGTCACGCCGCAAGGGCGATGTCGCAGCCCTGACCGAAGATCTGAAAAGGGCCGGCTAGGCCGGCCCATCTTTCGCAACGCCTTTCAAGGGCGGCTTCAGTTGCCGCCCAGAATCCCGTTGAGGGCGCGGCTCAGCGCATCATCCGAACTGGCAGAGTTGCTGTTCCCCGGCGTCTGGGGGGCACCCCCCTGTATTTCGGTCGGAGCAGTGATCACGCGTCCGCCCTGTTGTTGGCCGCGTTGCTGGTTCTGCACGCCGTTCATGACGCCCGCCAGCGCTGCTGCAAGCGGATCGTCAGCCGAGCCAGAGGTCACGACCTGGGGGGTGCCGTCGCCACTGGACATGATGATGCCGCTGCCATCGGGGGATACCGTGGAAAGTGGAAGAATCGGCAGCCCTTCGTGAATCTCGGTCATGACGGCCTGCCAGATTTCGGCCGGAAGGCCGCCGCCGGTCACCCCGGTCAATGGCGTGTTATCATCATAACCCATCCAGACGCCGACCACATATTGCTCGGTAAAGCCGACAAACCACGCATCGCGATAGCTGCTGGTGGTGCCGGTCTTGCCCGCCGCGGGGCGATCGCCCAGTTTCGCACGCCCGCCGGTGCCGCTGCTGATGACCTGTTGCATCATATATATCAGCTGCCCTGCGGCGCGCTGGCTGATGACCCGTTCGCCAAGGCCGCCCAGCTGCCCCATCAGCGGCTGGTCATCGCCGCGGATGTTCAGCTCGATCAGGCCATATGGCGCAACCGAGGTCCCGCCATTGCGGATACCCGCATAGGCGCCGGTCAGTTCCAGCAGCGTTGCCTCGGATGCGCCGAGGCCAAGCGAAGGGCTGGTCGTCAGATTGCTGACGATGCCGAAATCATGCGCGACGTTGCGCACGGCATCGCGCCCCACCGCTTCTTGCAGGCGAATCGTTGCGGTGTTCAGCGAACGTTTCAGCGCATCCGTCAGGGTGACCGGCCCATAAAAACGGCGTGTATAGTTTTGCGGCGACCATGACTGGCTGCCCGGTATCCGAATCGTCAGAGGTCCGTCCTGAACGATGTCATTGGGCTGATAGCCGGCTTCCAGCGCGGCGGCATAGACGAATGGCTTGAAGCTGGAACCGGTCTGCCGTTTGGCCTGAACCGCGCGGTTGAAGGCACCGTTCACCGTTGTGTCGCGGCCCCCGATCATGGCGCGCACAGCGCCGTCGGCGGACATCACGACAACCGCCGCCTGAGCCTCGCTGCCTTCTTTGACCTTTTCGTCAAAGATATTCTTCATGGCGCGTTCGGCCGCGCGTTGGATGCGTTGGTCGAAAGTGGTCTTGATCGTCACATCCTCGGTGGTTTCGCTGGTCAGGAAACCGGGCCCGGATTCCATGACCCAATCCGCGAAATAACCGCCCGCCCGCGCCGAAGCCGCCTGTGAAAGAACCGCCGGGCTGGCCTTGGCGGATTCGAATTCCTGATCGGATAGGTAATCCTGTTCATGCATCAGGCCCAGAATGACATTTGCGCGGTCCTGACTGCGTTGCAGGTTGGCGGTGGGGGCGAAATAGCTGGGTGCTTTCAGAAGGCCGGCCAGCATTGCCGCCTCTGCGGGGCGGACATCCGTGGCAGGCTTGTTGAAATACCGCTGGCTGGCGGCCTCGAAGCCGCGTGCGCCCGCGCCCAGATAGGAGCGGTTCATATAGATGTTGAGGATGTCGTCCTTGGAGTATTTCGCTTCGAGAGCAAAGGCAAAGGGCACTTCCTTGACCTTGCGCCAGATGCTGCCGACCCGGCAATCGGCCTCGAATTCGGCTTCGTTCTTCCAGCGAATCGGGTCGAAGGTGTCGCCAAGGCACAGAAGCTTGGCGACCTGCTGGGTAATGGTAGAGCCGCCATTGCCTTCCAGCGGGCCTCGTCCTTCGGCCAGGTTGATCTTGATGGCGCCGGCAATGCCGCGCGGGCTGACACCGAAATGGCGATAGAACCGGCGATCTTCGGTTGCGATCACGGCTTCGCGCAGCACCGGGGCGATCTTGTCGCTGGTTACGGTGCCAAAGGTTTCGCCGCGCCAGGCAAAGACACGCCCGTCGCGATCCAGCATGGTGACGGACCCGCGCGCGCGCGCGTCAAACAGATCTTCCGGCTCGGGGAGGCCGCTGTAATAATATGCGCTTGCGGCACCAAGGATCAGGGCAAACACCATGCCCAGCCGCCAGACCGAGCCCCAGATCACGCGCCAGACCAATGATACGGTTCCGACAATCGCGCGCACAACGACATTGCCGCGACGCTGCTTGCGTGTTTTATGACGCTTGACGCCCGATCCCTTGGCGGTTTCGGCCGGTTTGCTCTGCTTGCGCTTTTCGGCAACGGGGCTGCGGCCCGTGCGCTTCGGGGTGCCGGTGGGTCGTTTCATTCCTAGGGTGCCTGCGTCTCTGCCGGGCCGGTTTCATCGGCCAAATTGACGCTTACCTTACAGCAAGAATCAGCCTGAGGGAATTGGCCTGACCAATCCGTGATCCAACATAGGCGGTGTTACGTATATGCGGGTGGTTGTCGTGGCACTGCCCATGTCGCGGGCGGGTTGCCTTGAAATGAATCGCAAAGCGATACGATTCTGCCCGAGATGGCCGCAAATCGACCCATTTCAGTCCAAAAAACAGGCAAATCCGGTTTCCGCGCCGCAGCATGGCGGCGTCAGCTTGTGCAAATGCGGGTGAACTGTGGATCAAGGCCATAGTTGCGGCCCGGCTCGCGGTCGCCTTTAGCAGAAGACAGGCGAGGACTGATGAAACAGATTTTCCCCGGATTGATCGCGGCAATGGCGCTAGGTGCGCTGCCGGTCGCCGCGCAGGAGGCCGCCGCAACGCCCGAAGCCGCCGTCGCGGTCGAGGCCGTCAGCGCAGACGTGGTCTATATCTTTAATACGCTGCTGTTCCTGATCGGCGGCTTCCTGGTCATGTGGATGGCCGCAGGCTTTGCGATGCTGGAAGCAGGGCTGGTGCGTTCCAAGAACGTGACGACGCAATTGTTCAAGAACATTTCCCTCTTTGCGATCGCGGGCATTATGTATTGGCTGATCGGGTATAACCTCATGTATCCCGGCGAATGGACGATGCCAGGCGTTCTGGGCGAGCTGTTCAGCCCGAAAGGTCTTGACCCCGTTGGCGCGGGCGTGGTCGATGACGGTTACTCGGCCGGTTCGGATTTCTTCTTTCAGCTGATGTTCTGTGCGACCACGGCATCGATCGTGTCGGGCACGCTGGCCGAACGTATCAAGTTGTGGCCATTCATGATCTTCACTGTCGTGCTGACCGGGATCATCTATCCGATCGAGGCCAGCTGGCAATGGGGCGGCGGCTTCCTGAGCGAAATGGGTTTCTCGGACTTTGCCGGTTCTACCCTGGTGCACGCGGCCGGCGGCTTTGCGGCACTGGCGGGGGCTATCGTGCTGGGTGCGCGTTATGGCAAGTTCCGCTCTGACGGTCGGATGCAACCGATGCCGGGCTCGAATCTTGCGCTGGCGACGCTTGGCACGTTCATCCTGTGGCTGGGCTGGTTCGGGTTCAACGGAGCATCGCAGCTTGCGATCGGATCGGTCAATGATGCCGCGGATGTCAGCCGGATCTTCGTCAACACCAATATGGCTGCTTCGGCCGGTGCGGTTGCCGCAGTGATCACCACGCAGCTGATGTTTGGCAAAATCGACCTGACGATGGTCCTGAACGGTGCACTGGCAGGCCTGGTGTCGATCACGGCCGAGCCGCTGACACCTTCGATCTTTGCAGCCGTGCTGATCGGCGGCGTGGGTGGTGCCATTGCGGTGGTTGTCGTGCCGATGCTGGACAAGCTGAAGATCGACGATGTTGTCGGCGCCATTCCGGTTCACCTGGTTGCAGGTATCTGGGGCACGCTGATCGTACCGGCGACGAACCCCGACACCAGCTATGTCACCCAGGCGATCGGGGTAATTGCAATCGGTGCGTTTGTCTTCATCGTCAGCTTCGCAATCTGGACCATCCTGAAGATGACCATGGGTATCCGTGTGGATCGCGAGGCCGAGATCACCGGGTTGGACATCTCGGAGATGGGCATGGAAGCATATCCGGACTTCGTTCAGGCGAAATAACCGGATCACGGGTCTCTTCCCGGAGAGGGCGGGCCGCATCAGCGGCCCGCTTTTTGTTGTAGGGACCGGTCAGCACATGATTTCCATACTGCCAAAAAAACGCCCCGCGATTGCGGGGCGGGCGATGAAATTTTCAGGTGATCTGGGTCGCTGACCGGTCCGGTGAAAGCTCAGGCGACGCGGCTGACGACGAAATCGGCCAGATCGTTCAACATCTCGCGGATGGGGTGGGCGGGCAGGACCTGCAAGGCTGATTTCGCAGTGCCGGCCCATTTCAGGGCGTCGTTGCGCGCGTCTTGCATTGCGCCATGACGCGCCAACAGCGACAGGGCTTGTTCCAGATCGCCGTCTCGTTGGTCGCCCTTTTCGATCGTGCGTGTCCAGAAGGCGCGTTCTTCCGCATTTGCGCGTGCGATGGCCTTGATGACCGGCAAGGTCAGTTTACGTTCCCGGAAATCGTCACCGACATTCTTGCCGATGGTTTGGGTCGCGCCGCCATAATCCAGCAGGTCATCGACGATCTGGAACGCGATTCCCAGGGCATCGCCATAGTCAAACAGGGCCTTGACCTGATCGGCCGGCGCTGCGGCGACAACGCCCCCAACTTCGGTCGCAGCCGAAAACAGCGCCGCTGTCTTGCCGCGCACGACCTGCAGGTAGACATCTTCATCGGTGCGCAGATCCTGCGCGGCGCTGAGTTGCAGCACCTCGCCTTCGGCAATGGTCGCGCTGGCGTTTGCCAGGATTTCAAGCGCACGCATGTTGTCGGGTTCGACCATCAGCTGGAAGCTGCGGGCAAACAGATAGTCACCAACAAGGACCGAGGATTTGTTGTCCCACAACAGGTTGGCTGTCGGACGTCCGCGCCTTTGGCTGCTTTCGTCGACGACATCATCATGCAGCAGCGTTGCCGTGTGGATGAATTCGACCGATGCAGCGAAATGTATGTGATACGGGCCGTCATAACCCAGCAGCTTGGCCGCGGCCAGGGTCAGCATCGGGCGCAGGCGCTTGCCGCCCGCCTCGATCAGATGCGCTGTCACCTCGGGGATGCGCGGGGCATGCCTGCTGGACATGCGTTGGCGGATCAGCGCGTTCACCGCGTCCATTTCTGGTGCCAGTGCCGCCGAAAGCTGATCAAGCGGCTTCTGGACGTTTTCGTTCACACCCATGTCCACACCCTGTGTTTGGGACAACCCATTGCCACGGCATCGACAATTTCGCAACCGCCCCTTACGTTTTTGACGATGAAAGAAGTATTGCGCAGCACCGATCCCGTCCGGTTATCCCGCGTGCTCGACCTGTTGGAGGCCGAGGGCATAGCCGCGTTTGAAATGGACCAGCATATGAGCGTTCTGGAAGGATCCATCGGCATTCTGCCACGCAGGGTGATGGTTGCCGATCGTGACGCATTCATGGCGCGCGCAATCCTGCGGGATGCGGGCCTGGATGACTGAGCTTCGCGAAGACGGTTTTCTGGGTGGGCGTTTGCGCATTGCTCAGCCCGTGCGGGGCTATCGGTCGGGTGCCGATGCCGTAATGCTTGCGGCGGCCTGCCCGGCGGTTGCGGGGCAATCGGTGCTTGAGCTGGGTTGTGGTGCCGGCGTGGCCAGCCTGTGCCTTGGATGGCGGGTTCCGGGCTTGCGTCTGGTCGGCTTGGAGCAGCAAGCGGATTTTGCCGCACTGGCCCGCAACAATGCCCGCACGAACGAGATCGGGCTAGAGGTGATCACCGGCGATCTCGAGCGCCCGCCATCGGGGTTGAGATCGCAGAGCTTTGATCAGGTCATCGCGAATCCGCCTTACTTCCTGTCTGGCACGCCCGCGCCGCAGCAAGGGCGTGCCGTGGCGCGTCAGGAACGCACGTCACTATCGGCCTGGATCGATGCAGGCCTGCGAAGATTGCGCCCGGGCGGCGGCTTCACGCTTATTCAGCGCGCAGATCGCCTTGATGATGTTCTGGCTGGTTTCCGGGGGCGTGCAGGCGCGATTTCGGTGCTGCCGGTGGCGTCCCGCATGGGGCGCGATGCCGGACGTGTTCTGGTGATGGCCCAAAAAGGTGCGCGAACCCCGCTGCGATTGCTGGCGCCCCTTATCATGCACGCAGCGCCCATGCATGATGGCGATCGCGAGGATTTGACGACCGCCGCCCGCGACATTCTGCGCGAGGGCAAGCCGATCACGTGGGTGTTTACGAAAGTCTCGTGACAGAATCGAAAACCTGTGGTGCAATGCCCTTGTTCGACACAACCACAGAGGAGGGCGCGATGTCGGTTGCTTCCCATGTTGAGGAGCTTCGCAAAAAGCACCGGACGCTATCGGATGCCGTTGAAAAGGCACAGAAAACACCCAGTTCCAGTGACCTTGAAATATCCCAGATGAAACGCGAGAAGCTTCGCCTCAAGGAAGAAATTTCCCGATTGTCCAATTGACATCCGGCGAAACGTGTCAGGATCATGAAAAAGGCCCGCGCTGATCGCGCGGGCCTTTGCATTGTCAGGGCAGGGGGCACTAGGAAAAGAACTGACCGCCATTCGCGCTGATGGTCGAACCTGTGATGAAGCCCGCATCCTCCGCTGACAGGAAAACAACCGTGCGGGCGATTTCTTCGGGCTCACCCAGGCGTCCGACCGGAATCTGGGGAATAATGCGCTCATTCAGCACTTTCTCGTCGATGGCGCGCACCATTTCAGTGCCGATATAGCCCGGTGCAATCGCGTTGACGGTGATGCCTGCACGTGCGCCTTCTTGCGCCAGCGCGCGGGTGAAGCCGATGTCACCCGCCTTGGCGGCGGAATAGTTCGCCTGTCCCGCCTGACCTTTCTGCCCGTTGACCGAGCTGATATTGATCACGCGACCAAACTTGCGCTCACGCATGCCGGGCCAGACCGAATGGGTCATGTTGAACAGACCTGTCAGGTTCGTGTCGATGACTTCTTTCCACTGCTGTGGTGACATCTTGTGGAACATGGCGTCCCGCGTGATTCCGGCATTGTTGACCAACACCGCGACCGGCCCCAGATCTTCCTCGACCTGTTTGATGCCGGCTGCGCAGGCATCATAGTCTGCGACTGACCATTTATAGGTCTTGATGCCGGTCTCATCGGTGAATGCCTTGGCTGCGTCATCATTGCCGGCATAATTGGCTGCGACGGTATAACCCGCTGCTTGCAGCGCCTTCGAGATTGCAGCGCCGATTCCGCGCGAACCTCCGGTTACCAGAGCGACTTTTGCCATGGGACCACCTTCCTTTTCATCACAACTTGCCGAAACATTGCTAGAGAAACTGCATCCGTCGCGCAACATAATTGCGCGACGGATCTTGTGGTTTAGCGTTCAAGGCACATGGCGACGCCCATGCCGCCACCGATGCAAAGCGTCGCAAGGCCCTTTTTCGCGTCACGCCGCTGCATTTCAAACAGCAGCGTGTTCAGGATACGGCACCCCGAGGCACCGATTGGGTGGCCAATCGCGATCGCACCGCCATTGACGTTCACGATTGCCGGATCCCAGCCCATGTCCTTGTTCACGGCACAGGCCTGCGCGGCAAAGGCTTCGTTCGCTTCGACCAGATCAAGGTCGCCAACGCTCCAGCCGGCCTTTTCCAATGCCTTGCGGCTGGCAGGGATGGGGCCGGTGCCCATGATCGACGGATCAAGACCTGCGGTCGCATGCGACGCGATGCGCGCCAGCGGAGTCAATCCGCGCCGCGCAGCCTCTTCTTCGGTCATGACCATGACGGCAGCGGCGCCATCATTCAGGCCCGATGCATTGGCTGCCGTAACCGACCCGTCCTTGGCAAAGGCAGGGCGCAGTTTCTGCATGGCGTCCAAGGTTGCGCCGTGGCGGATATATTCATCCTTGTCGACAATCGTGTCGCCCTTGCGACCCTTGACCGTGTAGGCCACGATTTCATCGTCGAAGCGGCCTTCCTTCTGTGCGGCTTCGGCCTTGTTTTGCGAGGCGACGGCGAATTCATCCTGCTGATCGCGGCTGATCGACCACTGCTCGGCAACGTTTTCCGCAGTCTGGCCCATGTGATAATTGTTGAACGCGTCCCACAAACCGTCGCGGATCATGGTGTCGATCATTTTCATGTCACCCATTTTCTGCCCCGCCCGCAGATAGGCGGCATGGGTGGCCAGCGACATGCTTTCCTGTCCGCCGGCCAGCACGATCTGCGCATCGCCCAATGCGACCTGCTGTGCGGCCAGCGCCACGGCGCGCAGACCCGATCCGCAAACCTGGTTCAGCAGCCATGCGGCCGATTCCTTGGGCAGGCCAGCGTTGATATGTGCCTGGCGGGCCGGGTTCTGGCCCTGTGCTGCGGTCAGCACCTGCCCCAGAATGGTTTCGCTGATCTCGGCCGGATCGACCCCGGCGCGCGCGACAACCTCTTTCAGCACGGCGGCTCCCAGGTCATGGGCGGGCACGTTTGCAAAGGATCCGAGGAAACTTCCGACCGGTGTACGGGCAGCGGAAACGATTACGGCATTTGTCATGGAGGGGCTCCTTCCCATCGGCGCCGGTTGTCCGGCGAATCGCGGTTAGGATGCGGGTTCGTGCCGTGAGGTCAAGCCAAGCCGCACGCCTTTGTTGGTGAATTCAGGGGATGACACCCATTTGACCCGCGAAGGCAAACCGTGACCTATGATGTCATGTCCAGCGGTCATTGACAGCCCGGATCTGCATCTTGGGGCTGGGTCATCAACGCTGCGCCGCTGATGGTGGGGTCTTCCACGGCGGCGCGATCGTGGGGGCCCCGAAATAGTACCCCTGAAGGCAGTCGATGCCATTATCGATCAGAAAGCTTGCGTCATCCGCAGTTTCCACGGATTCCGCAACCGTGAACATGTCGAAGTGATGGGCGATCGACATCAGGGCGCGTGTCAGGACCTGATTGTCGGGATGTTCGGCGATTTCACGAATGAACTGGCCGTCAATCTTGATCATGTCGAAGCAGAAATCGCGCAGGTATCGAAACGACGTATAGCCCGCGCCGAAATCGTCCAGTGCCAAGGCAATGCCATAACCCTGAATTTCACGCATGAAGCTGCGGACCTGGTCTGGCAACCCCATCGCCGAGCTTTCGGTGATTTCCAGAATCAATCGTTCGCCAATGCAGGGATCTTCGCTTAGTCCCTGACGCAAGGTCTTGCTCCAGTCCGGGTAGCCTATGGATCGGGCAGACATGTTGATGGACAGACGCAGGGACCGATCTTCCGCCAGAGCGCGCAGCCCAAGTGAAAGCGAGAGGCAATCGATTTGGCGGCCGAGTTCCGTCGTTTCAGCTGCCGGCATGAAATCCTTGAGCGGAACGATCCGCCCCGAATCATCAATGATTCGAATCAGGCCTTCATAAAAGGCGGCCTGATGGGTGCGCTGCGCCTGAACGATGGGCTGGAACGCAAGAACCCCGTTTCCCCTTTCGACCGCCGCACGAACCGCGGGCATTGTTATGCGGCTTTGCTGGTCCATTGCGAAATCCAGCGGAGAACCTTTTGGTGGGATGCCGTCGTTCACGTCGGGCCTCATCTTCGATACAAGTCTTTGTGCACTGTGACGAAGATTGCCTAATTTCCGATGAACGTGCAGGAAAAACTGGACACAAGGTTAATGCGACATGACACGATGCAGCTGGTGCGGTACCGATCCGCTATATGTAGAGTATCACGATACCGAATGGGGCGTGCCGGAATATGATGCGCGCGCGCTTTGGGAAAAGCTGGTTCTCGACGGGTTCCAGGCGGGGCTGAGCTGGATCACGATCCTGCGCAAGCGCGATGCCTTTCGCGAGGAATTTGACGGCTTTGATCCCGAAAGGGTCGCGGCCTGGGATGACGCCCGAATCGAGGTCGCATTGCAAAACCCCGGCATCATTCGCCATCGCGGCAAGATTGC
The DNA here is from genome assembly GCF_028294535.1 of Paracoccus onchidii. Taxonomy (GTDB): domain Bacteria; phylum Pseudomonadota; class Alphaproteobacteria; order Rhodobacterales; family Rhodobacteraceae; genus Paracoccus; species Paracoccus onchidii. Next base: position 117,545 of record NZ_JAQBIE010000004.1, read on the forward strand.
TGCCACCGTAAGGGGCGCACGTCACTTCCTCGAGGTGGAACAGGACGAAGGCTTTGCGCCGTGGCTGTGGTCGTTTGTCGGCGGGACGCCGCGACAGAACCGGTTTGGCAGCATGGCCGAGGTTCCGACCGATACGCCTGAATCTGTCGCGATGTCCAAGGCATTGAAAAAACGGGATTTCAGTTTCTGCGGGCCGGTCATCACCTATGCGTTCATGCAGGCGACCGGGATGGTCAACGACCACCTGACCGGCTGTCCGCGACATGCCGAGGTCAGTCGGCTGTCAACTGGCGGATAACCTCTTTTGCCGGTTCGCTGGCCCAGTCCGCATCACCCAGAAGGCGGGCGACCTCTTGCCCGTCGCGATCGATCAGGATCGTGACGGGCAGACCTGCAACACCCATCTGGCGCGCAAGTTTTTGCTTGGGGTCCAGCAGCACGGGCAAATTCGAGACGCCGGTTTCCTCGAAGAACTTGTCGATCTTTTCGGGGGCATTGCGCCCGGTTGCGATCGGGACGACCTGAAAATCCTCGCCGCCCAATTCGGCCTGCAATTCTTCCAGCGATGGCATCTCTTCGCGGCAGGGCGCGCACCATGTTGCCCAGAAATTCAACAGGACCACCTTGCCCTTGTAGTCGGCCAGGCGATGTTCGCCCCCGTCGGGGTCGGTGAAGGTTGTGTCCGGCACTGCCGGGGCATCATCTGCGGGCACAAGCTTGGCCAGACCTGCCGATTGGGCGGCCTGCCAATCGACCTCAGCCGCAAAGGCGGTGTTTGCACCGATAACCAGCGCCGTATAAAGCAGGGCAGAACGCAGCATTTGACCTCCGAAGGACCTTAGAATGACTGACCGGCCCCAAACCAAGGATGCCGCCAACTCGATGTGGGGCGGACGTTTTGCCGCCGGACCCGATGCGATCATGGAGGCGATCAATGCCTCGATCGGGTTTGACCAGCGACTCTACGCCCAGGATATCCGGGGGAGCCGGGCCCATGCCGCCATGCTGGCCGCACAAGGCATCATCAGCGATAGCGATGCCGACGCCATCGCGAAAGGCCTTCTCACGGTCTTGTCAGAGATCGAGGCCGGAGATTTCCCGTTCAAGACCGCGCTGGAAGACATTCACATGAATGTCGAGGCGCGGCTGAAGGAGATCATCGGCGAACCGGCCGGCCGCCTGCATACGGGCCGGTCGCGCAACGATCAGGTCGCGACCGATTTCCGGCTGTGGGTGCGCGATCAGTGCGACGCCGCGATTGCGGGCCTGCAGGCGCTGATCGGTGCCGCGCTGGGTCAGGCCGAAAGCGGCGCCGATTGGGTCATGCCGGGCTTTACCCATCTGCAGACCGCGCAGCCCGTCACCTGGGGCCATCACATGATGGCCTATGTCGAGATGTTCGGCCGCGATCTGTCGCGCTTTCAGGATGCACGCCGGCGGATGAACGAATCGCCCCTTGGCGCGGCGGCGCTGGCCGGGACCGGCTATCCGATCGACCGTCACGCCACGGCCAGGGCGCTGGATTTCGACCGCCCGATGGCCAACAGCCTGGATGCCGTCAGCGACCGAGACTTTGCGCTGGAGTTCCTGTCGGCGGCCAGCATCTGCGCGGTGCATCTGTCGCGCCTGGCGGAAGAACTGGTGATCTGGTCCTCGGCCCAGTTCCGTTTCGTCTCGATGTCGGACAAGTGGTCGACCGGGTCCTCGATCATGCCGCAGAAGCGCAACCCCGACGCGGCCGAGCTGATCCGTGCCAAGATCGGCCGGATTCTGGGCGCGACGGTGGCGCTGTTCACGGTGATGAAGGGTCTGCCCTTGGCCTATTCCAAGGATATGCAGGAAGACAAGGAACAGGTCTTTGACGCCGCCGACAACCTGATGCTGGCGCTGGCGGCGATGGGCGGGATGCTGTCGGATCTGACCGCGAACCGCGAAAACCTTCAGGCGGCGGCCTCGGCCGGGTTCTCGACCGCGACCGATCTGGCCGACTGGCTGGTCCGCGAGGCCGGTCTGCCCTTCCGCGACGCCCATCACGTCACCGGCACGCTGGTCGCCATGGCCGAGGACAGGGGCTGCGATCTGCCCGATCTGACGCTGGCCGACATGCAGTCGGTCAATGCCGCGATCACGGATGATGTGTTCAACGTGCTGGGTGTGCATAACTCGGTCGCGTCGCGGCAAAGCTATGGCGGCACCGCGCCCGATCAGGTGCGCGCGCAGATCGCCCGCTGGAAAGAGGTGCTGGCATGAAACGTCTTGCAGTGATTGCAATTCTGACCCTGACCGCGTGCGGGGTCGACGGGCCGCCCGAACGCCCTGCGCCCAAGGCTGAACAAAGCACCGGCGTGACGATTTCAGGTGATGCGCGCTTTGGCGTCATGACGGAACTGTAGATGGATCACTTTCTGTATCGCGACGGCATATTGCATGCCGAGAACGTGCCCCTGACGCGGATTGCCGCCCAAGTCGGAACGCCGGTCTATGTCTATTCCGCGGCGACATTGACGCGCCATTTCAATCTGTTCCGGCAGGCGCTGGACTGGACCGACCATCTGGTATGCTTTGCGGTCAAGGCGAATTCCAACCTCGCCGTGCTGAAGCTGATGGGGGATCTGGGCGCGGGCATGGATGTCGTGTCCGGCGGTGAATATCTGCGTGCCAAGGCCGCAGGCGTGCCCGGGGACCGGATCGTATTTTCGGGCGTCGGCAAGACTGTGCAGGAAATGCGGCTGGCCATCGAGGGCGGCATCCGACAGTTCAACATCGAATCAGAGCCCGAGATGCGGGCCTTGTCGACGGTCGCTTCCGCGATGGGAGCCGAGGTTCCCGTGGCGATTCGCGTGAATCCCGATGTCGATGCCAAGACCCACGAAAAGATCGCAACCGGCAAGTCGGACAACAAGTTCGGCATCCCGATTTCCAAGGCGCGTCAGGTCTATGCCGAGGCGGCGGCGCTGCCCGGGCTGAAGGTCGTGGGGGTCGACGTGCATATCGGCAGCCAGCTGACCGATCTGGACCCTTACCGCGCGGCTTATGCCAAGGTCGCGGATCTGACCCGCGCCCTCAGGGCAGATGGGCATGACATTACCCGGCTGGATCTGGGCGGCGGGCTGGGCATCCCCTATCGCCGCGACAATAACGCCCCGCCTCTGCCCATCGAATATGGACAGGTCGTGCGGGATACGGTCGGTGATCTGGGTTGCGAAATCGAGATCGAGCCGGGGCGAAATATCGTTGGAAATGCCGGGATCCTGCTGTCTCAGGTAATCTATCTGAAACAGGGCGAAGGTCGCGATTTCCTGATTGTCGATGCGGCGATGAATGACCTGCTGCGTCCGGCAATGTATGGGGCGCATCATGATATCGTGTCTGTTTGCGAACCCGATCTGGGCGCGGCCATGCACAAGGTCGATGTTGTCGGGCCGATTTGCGAATCGGGTGACACCTTCCAGAAGGCGGTGGAATTGCCGCCCTTGCGGGCCGATGACCTGATCGCCTTTCGTTCCGCAGGGGCCTATGGGGCAGTGATGTCCTCGGAATACAACTCGCGGCCGCTGGTGCCTGAGGTGTTGGTCAGCGGGGATCAATTCGCCGTCATCCGTGCAAGACCGTCATTTGAGGAAATGCTTGCGCGCGATACCATCCCTGAATGGCTTTGAGGCGGCGCGGAAAAGACGACAGGAAAAAGCGGCGCAGCGCGCGGCCGTTGGGAAAGCCCCATGAATTTGTGGATATTCCCGGCGCGGCACATGCGGTGCGCCTGACACGTTGGGCAATGGTCTGGGAACGGGTTGCCATTGCCTTCTGGCCGCTGGCGGCCTTGCTGGCGGTCTGCTTCGCGGTTTTTTCGCTTGGCCTTGTGACCGCGTTGCCCGCCGCTGTTTTGCCTTGGGCGGCGGGTGGTCTTTTGTTGTCAGTGGTGGTTGCGGCGGTCTGGGGGGGCTTTCGATATCGGCCGACCGACATGGCCGAGGCCACCCGGCGTGTCGATCAGGGCCTGACCGGACGTCCCTTGGCGGCGCTGACGGACCGTGCGGCAATCGGGGGCGAAGGGCCGTTGTGGCAGGCGCATCTGGCGCAGATGCGAGAACGGGCGGCCCTGGCGCGGGCTGTCTCGCCGAATGCCGAATTGGCGCGGCGCGATCCCTTTGGCCTGCGTCTGGTCGCGGCGCTGGCATTGGCAATGGCTTTGATCTTTGGCGGCGTTTCGCATGTCGGGCAGGGTTTGCAGGCCGTTGCGGCGACAATGGCGCGTCCGCAAGCAAATGGCACCGACATTGCCAATGGTCCCAGCTGGGAAGGCTGGGCCCAGCCGCCGGCCTATACCCGCCGGCCGACGATCTATCTGAATGCGCTGGCGGAAAGCGAAACATTGGAGTTGCCCAAGGGCAGTTCGGTTTCCTTTCGTCTGTATGACGAGGGTCGGACCATGACACAGACTATCGGGCCGCTGACCGCAGAAGACGCACAGGCTCCTGAGATCCGCGCCGAGGAGTCAGGATTTATCGACCTGCCCGGACGCCGTTTCGAGGTCGAAGTGCTGCCGGATCTGGCACCTGTCGTTGTCAGCACCGCTGATCCGACCCGCCGTGCGGATGGGCGATTGGTGCAGCCATTCGAAATGCTGGACGATCACGGCGTGGATTCAGGGCAGGCCCGGATTTCACTGGATCTGGCATCGGTGGATCGGCGGTTCGGTTTGCGGATCGCCCCGGAACCACGCGATGATGTATTGCTGGAACTGCCAATGCCACGAGGTGGTGACAGGCGCGAATTTTCGGGCCAGCTGGTCGAGGATCTGTCGCGCCATCCTTGGGCGAATCTGCCGGTGAATATCTCGCTTCGGGCCGAGGATGGCATTGGCCAGACCGGGCAGTCCGAGGCTGTTCGCACGGATCTGCCCGGGCGTCGCTTTTTCGAACCTCGCGCGGCGGCCCTGATCGAAATGCGTCGCGATCTGCTGTGGTCGCGACAGAATGCCGGGCGCAGCGCCGAGATTTTGCGGGCGATCACCTGGCGCCCCGAGGGGTTTATCGATCAGCAGCTGTATTCACAGCTGCGCGGCGCAGTGGGCATGATGGAGGATGACAGCTTTTCGCGGGATGAGCGTGACGCTCTGGCCGAAGCCTTGTGGCAGGCTGCTGTGCTGCTGGAGGACGGGGGGCTGGCCGACGCCCTGGCGGCCATGAAGCAGGCTCAGGAAAAACTGTCCGAAGCCATTCGCAACGGTGCCAATCCCGACGAGGTTCAGCGATTGATGGATGAGCTGCGTGCGGCCACCGATGCCTATACGCAGATGCTGGCAGAGCAGGGCCAAGAGGATCCGGCAGAGCGATTTACCCGCAATCAGCAGCAACAGCAGATTAGCGGCGATCAGATTCAGCAGATGATGGACGAAATCCAGCGTCTTATGAACGAAGGGCGCATGGCCGAGGCCCAGCAGTTGCTGGAACAGTTCAACCGGATGATGGAGAATTTGCAGGTCACGCAGGGTGGTGGCGATGGCCAGCAGAATGGCGAGGGCAATCAGTCGATGAACCAGCTTGCCGATACGCTGCGCGACCAGCAACAGCTGTCGGATGAGGCTTTCCGCGACATGCAACGCCAGTTCGGTCAGGGGCAGTTCCAGGAACCATCGGAAAACGCCGATGATCTGGCACGGCAACAACGCGAGCTGCGCGAAGAACTGGGCCAGCAGCGTGGTTTGCTGCCGGGGCAGGGATCGCAACAGGGCGATTCTGCGGGGCAAAGCCTGGACGAAGCCGGGCGCGCTATGGAAGATGCCGAACAAGCCCTGCGTGAAGGCAATACAAGCGAAGCCTTGCAACGTCAGGCCGATGCCATTCAGGCCATGCGCGACGGCATGCGGTCGCTGGCCGATATGCTGGGCGCGCGCGAGGAAGGGCCCGAGGCGCAGGGTCAGGAACGCGCAGGGCAGGATCAGCAACAAGGTCAGCCGGGCGAGGGTGCGCAATCTGCCCAGCAGGGCAGCACACGCACGGGTCGCGCCTTGTTGGATCCCTTGGGCCGGCAGACGGGCGGCAACGGCACGCAGATCACCACTGGCGATCCCTTGGCCGAGGGCGAAGATCCGGCACGGCGCGCGCGCGACCTGTTAGAGGAAATCAGGCGGCGCAGTGGCGAACGCGATCGCCCCAGCGACGAACGTGCTTATCTGGAAAGGCTGCTGGACAGATTCTGACCCGGATCAGTTCGCAAGGCCGCCAAGTGTCGCGCGCAGCCATTGGCGGCCATGATCGACCCATTCGCGATAATCGTTCAGCGCCGCGCCAAAAGATCCTGCATCTGCCAGTCCGGGTGCCAGAAGATATAGCGCAAGGCCAGCAAAAGCGAACATCGCTGCCAGACCGAAACCAACGGAATAGCCGCTGTTCGACGCGACGGGCGCTTGCTGATCGAACACGGTGGGTTGGCTTGGTTGTACTGCTTCGACAGGTGCCGCGGCAGGTTGCGGGGTCGTGACCATTGCCCGTGCCGCTCCGGCGACGGGCAGGGTGGGGTTGATCTCGACGGAATGCGGCGCGACCGGCACCGTTGTTGGACGGGCGGATTCCGGCAGGTCAAAGCCCGCATCGCCGGCGCGTCCCAGCCGTTTGGGCGGGTGTTGAGGCGTCACGATGGTCGTGGCTGGCCAATCATTCTCGACCGGTCGGATCGGTGTCGGCGTCACGCCTGTTGGCGCGGGCTTCGGGCTGCCGAACAGTTCGTCTTCGGCCATACGGGCGCGGCGTTCATGTTCCACTTCGTCGCGCAGGATGCTTAGCACCGATTCCGGCAGCCTGCGTTTTGCGGGAAGCAAGGCCGGGGTGCCATCGGCGGGCTTTGTCGCCGGTTCCGCCGTCGGGCGGGGCGCTTGTTCGGCCAGAGGCGGGGCAGGTTGGGGCGGTTTCGCGCGATCGGTCTGTTGATAGGCACCGGGCACGAACCAGATGTGCCCGCATGCGGTGCACTCGACTTCGCGACCTCCGTCGGGAATGGCATCTGGCGGAATGCGGTATTCCGCCGCACAACCCGGACAGATCAAACTTATTTCAACCATGCCGACCCTCGCATTCATCTTTCGCCTGTTCTATCAAGCGCGCACACGGCTTCCAAGCGGCCGATGCAAAACCCGAAAAGAAGGGGGTGTGGCTTGATCGAAATGCAGGATGTCGGCTTTGGCTATCACGGCGGAGCCGAGCTTTTGTCGAATGTGACGCTCAGCCTGCAGCCGGGGATGTTTCATTTCCTGACCGGGCCCTCCGGTTCGGGCAAAACCACGCTGTTGCGTCTGCTTTACGCGGATCTACTGCCCAGCTCGGGGCGCATTCAGGCGTTTGGCCATGACCTGGCGGATATGGGGCGCGATGATATCGCAACCCTTCGTCGCAGGGTTGGGGTCGTGCATCAGGACACACAGTTCCTGGACCATCTGCCGGTTGCCGAAAACGTTGCATTGCCGTTGAATATTGCCGGCCAGCATGTCGACATGGATGCTTTGCGGGATCTGTTGGGTTGGGTCCAACTGTCACAGCAGGCTCGCGCCTTGCCCCCCGAGCTGTCGGGCGGCGAACGCCAGCGCGCCGCGCTTGCGCGGGCGGTGATTCTGTCGCCAGACTTGATCCTGGCGGATGAGCCGACCGGAAATCTGGATTGGGACATGTCCATGCGGCTGATGCAATTGCTGATCGAGTTGAACAAATCCGGCAAGGCGGTGATGGTCGCGACGCATGACCTGAACCTGATCCGGGCGACCAAGGCGCAGGTTGCGGCGCGGGTTCTGAGAATTGCGGGCAAATCCCTTCAATCGGCGGGGGCAGATCTGTGAAGCGGGCTGATTTTCGGGGACTCAACCTGCGGGCGTTGTGGCGGGGGTTGTTGCGGGGCGATGGCGGCGCCGGTGATCGGATTGTCCCGCCGACGGGTTTCACCGCCCAGCTGACCTTGTTTTCCGCCGGGGCGATGGCCTTTCTGGCGGTGTTCGCCCTTGCGCTTGCCCTTGCGACGGGACGATTGGCCGACCGGTGGTCCAATCAGTTGGCTCAGTCCGTAACGGTCCGTGTCAGTGCGCCCCTGGCGCAGCAAGAGGCGCAGACCCAGACCGTGTTGCAGATCCTGCGCACCACACCGGGCGCCGGTCAGCCCCGGCTGTTGCCCGATGACGAGGTGGCCGAGTTGCTGGCACCCTGGTTCGGACCGGAGATGCCCGTGGATGCGCTGCCGGTTCCGGCACTGATTGATCTGCCGATTGCGGATTCCGATTTCGATTCCGACGGTTTGCGCTTGCGCCTTGAGGCCGAGGCACCGGGCGCGGTGCTGGACGATCACACGCAATGGCGACGCCCGCTGGTGTCTGCGGCAACGCGACTGAAGCTTCTTGGGGTGGTCTCGTTGCTGTTGATCGCCGCGACCTCCGGGGCAATGATCGTGCTGGCCGCAAAGGCCGCCCTTGCCGCCAATGGTCAGGTTATTCGCGTCATGCGGCTGATCGGTGCGCGTGATCTGACCATCGCGACGGCCTTTGTCCGTCGCTTTACGCATCGCGCCGCCATCGGTGCGGGTGGCGGCACATTGCTGGGAATGGCGGCGGTTGCGTTGCTGCCCGACATGCAGGCGGCGGGGGGCTTTCTGACTGGCCTTGGGTTTCAGGGCTGGGATTGGCTGTTGCCCCTGCTGATTCCCGTGGTTGCCGCCGCAGTCGGGTTTTTCGCGACGCGTTGGGCCGCGCTGAGAATGCTGAGGTCGGTCAGATGAGCAATCGTTCCAACCGGCAAACGCCGGGGTCGCTGGGGCCGTGGCAGTATTTCCAGAACATTCTGTATTACCTGAATTGCGCGATCGCCACGCTGGTCATCGGCATTGTCGGCCTGCCACTGGTCGCTTTGCGTGGCCGCAGGGCTGCCAATTCCGTGGCGACCTTCTGGATCGGGTATATGCTTTGGGCGGCGCGGGTGCATCTGGGCGTCACCTGCGAGGTGCGCGGAACACCCCCGACACAGGATTGTATCATTGCGGCCAAACATCAGTGTTTTCTTGATATTCTGGTCATCGCCCACGCGGTGCCGCGGCGTGCCTTTATCATGAAGAAAGAGGTCATGCGCGTTCCCGTCATGGGATGGTATGCCTATAAGGTCGGCTGTATCCCGATAGACCGTGCGCGTGGGCGCGATGCCCTGCGCGCGATTTCCGATCAGGTGCAGCAGCGCCGCGAAACGCCGGAAGGTCTGGGGCAATTGATCATCTATCCGGAAGGAACGCGGTCACGCCCGGGCGAGAAGTTGCCCTATAAACATGGCGTGGGCACGCTGCGGGCCGCGACGGCGCTGCCTGTGGTTCCGGTCGCGGTGAATGCCGGGTTGTTCTGGCCGCGCAAGGGCTGGGGCGTCAGGCCCGGGCGCGCGATTGTCGAGTTCCTGCCGCCGGTCGACAGCACAATGCCGACGCGTCAGTTCATGGCCCATCTGCAGGACGAGATCGAAACGAATTCGGATCGTTTGATGGCCGAGGCGGGCTTTCCCGCCCAGACGAACTAAGGGGCCGTCCGGTATCGGATCGACCCCTTAGTTCCAAGGCCGCGATTGCGCGGCCCGGAAAGTGGCTGGCGCAATCACGCCAGTGATTTCGAACCCATTGCCAGGAACTTCTTGCGCCGATCCTTGATCAGATCGGTGGGCGACATGCCTTTCAGTTCCTTCAGCATCTTGGAAATTTCTTCGCCGACAGCCTTGACCACCTGTTGCGGGTCACGCTGTGCGCCACCAAGCGGTTCTGGAATGATACGGTCGATCACATCCAGCTTTTTCAGATCTTGCGCGGTCAGGCGCAGGGCTTCTGCAGCTTCGCGCATACGTTCGGAATCACGCCACAGGATCGAGGCACAGCCCTCGGGCGAAATCACCGAATAGATCGAATGTTCCAGCATCGCGATGCGATTGGCGGTCGCAAAGGCGACGGCCCCGCCAGAGCCACCTTCGCCGATGATCACGGTCACCAGCGGCACGCCGATTTCAAGGCATTTCTGCGTGCATCGGGCGATCGCCTCGGACTGTCCGCGTTCTTCGGCACCCTTGCCGGGATAGGCCCCTTGCGTATCGACAAGCATGATGACCGGCAGGCCAAAGCGATGGGCCATATCCATCAGGCGAATGGCCTTGCGATAGCCTTCGGGGCGGGCCATGCCGAAATTGTGCAGAAGCCGCGATTTGGTGTCATGCCCCTTTTCATGGCCGATCACAACGCAGGGCATGTCGTTCAGACGTGCAAGGCCACCCATGACGGCATGATCGTCGCCAAAGGCCCGATCGCCGGCCAGGGGCGTATATTCGCTGAACAGTTCCTTGATATATTCGCGGCAATGCGGGCGGTCGGGATGGCGCGCCACCTGCGTTTTGCGCCACGGATTAAGATTCTTGTACAGCTCTTGCAGCAGATCGCCGGCCTTTTTGTCCAGGGCTGCCGCTTCTTTTTCGACATCGACTGCATCTTCGGATTTGCGGGCCATGGCACGCAGTTCCTCGGCTTTGCCTTCAATATCGGCGAGCGGTTTTTCGAAATCCAAATAGACCATGCGCGGGATGCTCCGGGGGCTGTTCGCGTTGCGCCCCTATATGATGATGTGTGCGCCGGATTGCAACGAGACGTGACATCCCGGCGCGTTCTCTTATTGCAGATCGGAAAACGCCGATTTCAGCCTTGCGACCGCCTCGATCACGTTGCTGCGTTGTGTTGCGATGTTGAATCGCAGGAAGCTGTCACCCCCTTCGCCAAAACTTGGGCCGTGATTGGCGGCGATCCGCGCGCCTTGTTCGACGCGGGCGGTAAATTCGGCGCGTGACATGCCCGTGCCCGAAAAATCGACCCAAGACAGATATGTGGCCTGAAGCGGAATGGATCGCAGCCCCGGAATCGCGGCGATCCCGTCATCAAACAGGCGTCGGTTTTCATCCAGATAGGACATAAGCGCGTCCACCCAGACCGCGCCTTCGGGCGAATAGGCGGCAGTGACCATGTCCAATCCGAACAAACCGGGTGAAATCGCCGCTGCCATCAAGGATGCCTTATAGCGCTGGCGCAGGTCTTCATCGGCGATAATGGCGTTCCCGATATGGGTGCCCGCGATATTGAAGGTCTTGGTCGTGGCGGTCAGCGTCACAAGGCGGTCGCTGATTTCGGGAACCAGCTCGGCGATCATGCGGTGCTTGTGTCCGGGGTAAACCAGATCGCAGTGAATATCGTCGGACACCAGGATCAGGTCGTGCCGCGTGCAGAAATCGGCGACCTCGCGCAGCTCCTCGGGTGTCCAGACACGTCCGCCCGGATTATGCGGTGAACAAAGGATCATGATCCGTTCGTTTCCGGTCAGCATCATTTCCCAACGCGACCAGTCCATCACATAGCGATCGGCCTGCAAGGCCAATGGCAATTCAACCAGTTCGCGCCCCGCAGCCCGGATCACCCGGCCAAAGGCATGGTAGACGGGGCTCATCACGATCACGCCATCGCCGCGCTGGCTATAGGCGTCCAGCGCCATCGCCACGGCATTGACCAGACCCGCGGTGGTCATGATCCATCCGGTATCGATCTCCCAGCCGTGGCGGTTTTTCATCCACCAGCGAATCGAATCAAGATAGGGGGCATGCGCGCCGGGATAGCCATAGATCCCATGTGCCGCGGTTGCCTCGACCGCGCGCTGAACCACCTCCGGGGGGCGAAAATCCATATCGGCGATCCACATCGCAAGGCCGCCATCTGCCGCAGAAACGCCAAAAGCGGCCTCCATATCGTCCCATTTCGCGCAACGCGTGCCGACACGGTCGATCTTTTCATCGAAATCGGGATTGGTCATGGCCCCTCGCATGTTTTCAGCTTTGGGTCTTGCATACGCGGGTTGTTGCGTAAGGTGAAGGCATCGCCTAAATCGCTGTCATGAGCCTGCGTCCCATTCTGATCCATCCCGATCCCCGCCTTAAAAAGGTGGCCGAGCCCGTCGCCCGCGTCACGCCCGAAATCGAGGCGCTGGCCGATGACATGCTGGCCACAATGTATGATGCGCCCGGCATCGGTCTGGCCGCGCCCCAGATCGGAGTTCTCAAGCGGATCTTCGTGATGGATGCGACCCGCGACCCCGAGGCCGAACGCCAGCCCTTGGTGCTGATCAACCCGGAGATCAGCTGGTCTTCGGAAGACCTGAACACCTATGACGAAGGTTGTCTGTCGATTCCTGACCAATATGGCGACGTGACCCGCCCCGCGCAGGTCCGGATGCAGTGGCTGGGTCTGGACGGCAAGACACATGAGCGGGATTTCGACGAACTCTGGGCGACCTGCGCCCAGCACGAGCTGGACCACCTGAACGGCATTCTGTTCATTGATCACATGTCCGCCATCAAGCGTCAGATGATCACCCGCAAGATGGTCAAGCTGAAGCGCGAGCGGGCGCGCGGTTGAAAGGATGCGGCTGCGGATGGCCCGATCTTCACGCAGCCAGATCCGGTGACATGATTTAAGGACCCAGACCCGATGACCGTTCGCGCCTGCCTGCCCTATGGCGATCCCAGATTGCACCGACCGGCCGCACCGGTCGAATCCGTCACCCAGACGGTTCGCATGATCTGGGACGACATGATCGACACGATGGAGGCCATGCCCGGTGTCGGTCTTGCTGCGCCCCAGATCGGCATCATGATGCGGCTGGCGGTCGTGGATGCCTCGGACAAGCGGGGTCAGGCTGTCAGGATGGCCAATCCCGAAATCCTTCATTCCAGCATCAAGCTGCGCAGCCATGAAGAGGCCAGCCCGAATCTGCCCGGCGTCTCGGCGCTGATCGAACGGCCGCGGGCTGTCACGGTCCGTTTCCTGAATTTCGACGGGGAAATCGAAGAACGCGATTTCGTCGGCCTTTGGGCGACCAGCGTTCAACATCAATGTGACCATCTGGACGGGCGGTTGTTCGTCGATCACCTGTCGCCGTTACGGCGCAAGATGCTTGTCCAGAAATCGACCAAACTGGCCCGCAAGGCCTAGATCCCGGCCACCGTGGCCAGACAAGACGGGGGTGATATGCGAGTGATCTTCATGGGAACGCCCGAATTTTCGGTGCCGGCGCTTCAGGCGATTGCAGCCGAACACACGGTCGTCGCGGTCTACAGCCAGCCACCTCGCGCCGCGGGCCGGGGCCAGAAAGCGCGACCTTCGGCCGTCCACCGGCAGGCCGAAGAACTGGGCCTGACCGTGCGCACGCCACTGAAACTGCGCGACGAGGCCGCGATCCGTGAATTTCGCGAGCTCGATGCCGATGTCGCGGTGGTCGTGGCCTATGGGCTGATCCTGCCGCAGGACATTCTCGACGCGCCGCGCTATGGCTGTCTGAACATCCATGCCTCGCTTTTGCCGCGCTGGCGTGGTGCCGCACCCATTCATCGCGCCATACTGGCAGGTGACGCGGAAACCGGCGTTGCCATCATGCAGATGGCGGCGGGGCTCGATACAGGGCCGGTCATCACCCAGAGCCGAACAGAAATCGGCGCCGAGGAAACCACCGTCGATCTGCATGATCGTTTGTCACAGATGGGCGCACAGCTTATCCTCTCCACCTTGGAATCCCTGCCGGCAACAGGGACGCCCCAATCGGAAGGGGGGGTGCTCTATGCCGAGAAGATCGAGAAATCGGAAGCTCGCATCGACTGGGCCCGCTCTGCGACCGAGGTCGATCGCCAGATTCGCGCCCTGTCGCCCTTTCCGGGGGCCTGGTGTGACATTGCCGGTGAAAGGGTAAAGCTCCTGCGCAGTCGCCTTAGGGACGGCGTGGGTGAGCCCGGACAGGTTCTTGACGGATTCCGGGTTGCCTGTGGCACGGGGGCCGTGGAAATCACGCAGGCTCAGCGAGCCGGTAAAAAGCCGATGAATGCGCAGGATCTGCTGCGCGGGTGGATTCTTCCTTCGCGGCTGTCCTGACGCGCGGCATATGCCGCGTTGTGCCTGAACGAGGCGGGGTTTACCCCCGCCCATCAGGCGCAACTCTGGTCGCGGGACGCAAGTGGCGTCCCGCTATCCATTCAGATCGCGCCGTGACAATGTTTGAACTTCTTGCCTGATCCACAGGGGCAGGGATCGTTGCGCGAGGGGTTCCCCCAGGTCGAGGGATCATTCTCGTCGAACCCTTCGATCAGCGGGGTCGGGGCATCGGCATCGTCGCTCGATTGCTTGTCCGCGCCATGTTCCATCGTCAGATGTTCTTGCGCCGCCTTTTGTTGCTCTGCCATCTGGCGCAGCATTTCTTCGCGCTCGGCCTCGGTCAATGGGCGGATCTGGGCAAGGCGCTGGGTGACATCGCCGCGCAGACTGTCCAGAAGCGTCTCGAACAGTTGGAACGCCTCGGTCTTGTATTCCGACAGCGGATCACGCTGTGCATATCCCCTGAAACCCACGACCGAGCGCAGATGTTCCAGCGTCACCAGATGTTCGCGCCATTTCTGGTCGATCATCTGCAACAGAACCTGCTTTTCGATATTGCGCATGTTCTCGGCGCCGAAGGCCTCGGCCTTCTCGGCCATATAGGTGTCGGTCGCTTCCTCGATCCGCTCGCGCATGGCGTCCTGATCGACACCTTCTTCGTCGGCCCAGTCCTGCAACGGCAGGTTCATGTTCAGCTTTTCGCGCGCCTGAGTTTTCAGGCCATCGATATCCCATTGATCGGCATAGGATTTCGGGGGCATGAAATCATCGACCAGATCGTCGACGACCTGGTGGCGCATATCGGCGGCGATTTCACCGACCTCTTCGCTGTCCATGATCTCGCGGCGCTGGCTGAAGATCGCCTTGCGCTGATCGTTCATCACATCGTCGAATTTCAGCAACTGCTTGCGGATGTCGAAGTTGCGGCCCTCGACCTTCGCCTGCGCGCGCTCCAGCGATTTGTTCACCCATGGGTGCACGATCGCCTCGCCTTCCTTCATCCCCAGCGAGGACAGGACCTTGTCCAGACGTTCGGACCCGAAGATCCGCATCAGGTCGTCATCCAGCGACAGGAAGAACAGCGAGCGGCCCGGATCGCCCTGACGGCCCGAGCGGCCGCGCAGCTGGTTGTCGATCCGGCGGCTTTCATGGCGTTCGGTGCCCAGAACGAACAGGCCGCCCGCGTCCAGCACCTTTTGCTTGTCGGTGGCGTGTTCGGCCTCGATTCGGGTGCGCAATTCGTCGGGATTGGCGTCGGGATCGGCGTTCAGCGCCTCCATGACCTTGATTTCGACATTGCCGCCCAACTGAATGTCGGTGCCGCGCCCGGCCATGTTGGTGGCGATGGTGACGGCGCCGGGCTTGCCGGCATCGGCAACGATCTGTGCCTCGGCCTCGTGCTGGCGGGCATTCAGGACGTTATGGGGGATGCCGTCCTTTTGCAGAAGGGCTGACAGCATTTCCGATTTCTCGATGCTGGTCGTGCCCACGAGGGTCGGTTGACCCTTGGCATGGGCTTCCTTGATTGCTTCGATCACGGCAGCGTATTTTTCCTGCGCGGTGCGATAGACGCGATCATGTTCGTCCAGTCGCTGGATCGGACGGTTCGTGGGAACCTCGACCACGCCCAGCTTGTAGATTTCGGCGAATTCCTCGGCCTCGGTGCTGGCGGTGCCGGTCATGCCCGACAGCTTGTCGTAAAGCCGGAAATAATTCTGAAAGGTCACGCTGGCCAGGGTCACGTTTTCAGGCTGGATGGCGACGCCTTCCTTGGCCTCGATTGCCTGATGCAGACCGTCCGACAGGCGGCGGCCCTTCATCATGCGGCCGGTGAATTCGTCGATCAGCGCCACTTCGCCATCGCGGATCATGTAGTGCTGATCCTTCAGGAACAGCTTGTGCGCGCGCAGGGCCTGGTTGGCATGGTGGACGATGGTGGTCGATTCCGGATCATATAGCGTCTGGCCTTCGGGCAGGATGCCGTCTGCCGACAGCTTCTGTTCCAGAAACTCGTTGCCTTCCTCGGTAAAGGTGGCGTTGCGCGCCTTTTCGTCCAGCTTGTAATGTTCTTCGGTCAGCAGCGGGATGTATTTGTCCAGCGTGACATACAGTTCCGAACGGTCCTGCGACGGCCCCGAGATGATCAGCGGGGTCCGCGCCTCGTCGATCAGGATGCTGTCCACCTCGTCGACGATGGCGAAATGATGGCCGCGCTGGACCATTTCCTCGACGCTGCCCTTCATGTTGTCGCGCAGATAGTCGAAACCCAGTTCATTGTTCGTCGAATAGGTCACATCGGCCTGATAGGCGTCGCGCTTTTCGGCCTCGGGCTGGAAAGGATAGACCGCGCCGCTGGTCATGCCCAGCTGGGTAAAGACCTTGCCCATCCATTCGGCATCGCGCTTGGCCAGATAGTCGTTCACCGTGACGACATGCACGCCCTTGCCGGTCAGCGCGTTCAGATAGGCAGGGAAGGTCGCGACCAGCGTCTTGCCCTCACCGGTCTTCATCTCGGCGATATTGCCCTGATGCAGGAAGATGCCGCCCATCAGCTGCGTGTCGAAGGCCCGCAGCCCAAGCGCGCGGCGTGCGCCCTCGCGGCAGTTGGCGAAGGCTTCCGGCAGCAGCGCATCCAGTTTCTCGCCATCGGCGATACGTTTCTGGAAATCGCGGGTCTTCTGGACCAGCCCTTCATCGGAAAGCGCCTTGAATTCGTCTTCCAACGCGTTGATCTGGGCAACCAGACCGCGTGTCGATTTCACTTTGCGGTCGTTCGGGGTGCCGAAGACCTTTTTCGCCAGATTTCCAATGCCGAGCATATTACCTTCGCAATCACGTTGTTGGGAAAGCTTGTCAAAGCTGGGCCACTTGCCCGGACCAGCCGCATTGCCGTATCAGGGGCCTGAACGAAAGCGGCGGCGGCGCCTTCCACGGTTGATTGGGATGTATGCCTCGCCTGCTTGACTGTCAACGCTGGCGGGGTTTCCTATCGGGGCTCTGTCGTGATTTGCAAAGGATTTTCCATGCTGAAACCGTCGATTCTGGCCGCATTCACTTTGGCGGCACCGGTTCTGATGCCTGCGATCGCCGCAGCACAGGACAAGGGCGCCGACACGGTGGTTGCGACCGTGAACGGTCAAACGATCACGCTGGGGCAGATGATCGTGATGAAGCAATCGGTGCAAGACCCGCAAATGGCCGGTCTGCCCGATCAGGCGCTGTGGGACATGATGCTGGATCAGCTGATCCGTCAAACCGCCGTGGCAGGCACCGGAAAGGAAAATGCAGGCGTGCGCGCGCAGCTGGAGTTGCAGCGCCGCAACACTTTGGCGACCGCCGCCGTCACACAGGTGGCCGAGGTCGAGCCGACCGATGCCGAAATTCAGGCGACCTACGCGAAACTGTTCGGCGAAACCGAGCCTGCGACCGAATATTCTGCCGCGCATATCCTGGTCGAGACCGAAGACGAGGCCAAGGAGATCAAGGCCGAACTGGACGGTGGGGCCGATTTCGGAACACTGGCCGAAGAGCGTTCGACCGGCCCCAGTGGTCCGAACAAGGGTGATCTGGGCTGGTTTGCGCCCGAACAGATGGTCGCGCCCTTTGCGGATGCGGTGAAGGCGCTGGAAAAGGGGCAGGTCTCTGATCCCGTGCAGACCGATTTCGGCTGGCATGTCATCAAGTTGAACGACACCCGCCAGACCGAGGCCCCGGCCCTCGAAGAGGTGCGCGAGCAGGTCGTTCAGATGGTGCGCCGTGAGAAAGTCGAAGCCGAAATCGAAAACATCGTCGAGGCTGCCGAGATCGAAAAGGTCGAGGGGGTCGAACCTGCACTGATGAATGACGTCGACCTGCTGGAGGGGGAATAATGGGCAAGGCGGGGCTTCCGGTTTCGCCTCTGGCGCCCGCACGTTTCCCCGATCTGCCGGTGGTCGCCGGGGTCGAATTCGCCAGCGGTGCGGCAGGCGTCAAATATCAGGGTCGCACGGATGTGACCCTGATCAGGATCGCGCCGGGGTCCAGCATCGCGGGCGCCTTTACCCGGTCCTCGACCCGCGCGGCCTGCGTTCTGGACAATCAGGCCAAGCTGGCACAGGGGGGCGATGCGCCGGACGGCGCCGCGATCATCGTCAATTCCGGCAATGCGAATGCCTTTACCGGCGCGCGCGGGCAGGAATCGGTCGATGCGGTCACGGCGGCGGTCGCCAGCGCCACCGGCGTTCCGGCGTCGCGGGTGTTTTCGTCCTCGACCGGGGTGATCGGCGAGCCGCTGCCCCATGACCGGATCGTGGCCATCACCGATGATCTGGCAGGCGGACTGTCACAGGATGGCGTGGCCGAGGCCGCCCGCGCGATCATGACCACCGACACCTTCCCCAAGGGCGCTTCGGCGGCCGTGGCGGGTGATGGCGGGCAGATCCACATCACCGGCATCGCCAAGGGATCGGGCATGGTCGCGCCCGATATGGCGACGATGCTGGTCTATATCTTTACCGATGCCAGAATTTCGGCACCGCTGCTGCAACAGGCGCTGTCGGGCCATATGGACAGCACCTTCAACGCGATCACGGTGGACAGCGACACCTCGACCTCGGATGCGCTGATCCTTGCGGCGACCGGGCGCAGCGATGCGGCCGAGATCACCTCGCTGGACAGTGGCGCGGGCGCGGCCTTCACGGCGGCGCTGCAACAGGTGATGCGCGAACTGGCGCATCTGGTCGTGCGCGACGGCGAGGGGGCGACGAAATTCGTCGAGGTTCAGGTCACCGGCGCCGAGACCGAGGCCGATGCCCATAAGGTCGCCATGGCCATCGCCAATTCGCCGCTGGTCAAGACCGCCATCGCCGGCGAGGACGCCAATTGGGGGCGCATCGTCATGGCGGTCGGCAAATCCGGCGCAAAGGCCGACCGCGACCTGCTGACCATCCGTTTCGGCGATATGGTTCTGGCAGAAAAGGGCTGGCGCGCCCCGGGTTACGACGAGGCCGCGGCCAGTGCCTATATGAAGAATCAGAACCTGCTGATCGCGGTGGATCTGGGGCTGGGGCAGGGCGCGCGCACCGCGTGGACCTGTGATCTGACCCATGGCTATATCGACATCAACGCGGATTACCGGTCGTGAAGACGGTTCTGGTCGCCGCCGTTGCGCTGATCGATCCTGACGGGCGCGTGCTTCTTGCACAGCGCCCGGAAGGGAAACCCATGGCTGGGCTGTGGGAATTTCCGGGCGGCAAGGTCGAGCCCGGCGAAACCCCCGAAGTCGCGCTGATCCGCGAGCTGGACGAGGAGCTGGGCATCCAGACCTGGGACAGCTGCCTTGCGCCCCTGACCTTCGCCAGCCACCGCTATGACGATTTCCATTTGCTGATGCCCGTATTCGCCTGCCGCAAATGGCAGGGAATCGTTCAGCCGCGTGAAGGGCAGTCGCTGGCATGGGTGCATGCGCGTGATTTGCGCAATTACCCCATGCCTGCGGCGGATATTCCGCTGATTCCGGCGCTACAGATGTGGCTTTGATGTCCTGTTGGTCACAAATCTGACGCAAACACGCGCAAGAACGCGATAAATATACGAATTTTTAGGCAGTTTATGGGACCATTTTCCTCGGAGAGAGGGAAATGGAAATGATTCGCACGATTATGATCGGTAACTACATTTCGGTGCAGGGTTTGTTTGAAAAGCTGGGCCGCAACGGAAATATCGTCATTCGGGTCGGTATGAGGTCATTCGAGGGCCGCCCGGTCCCGGATACACAACTCGGACTGTCCTGATCGCAGCTTCGGCTCAGATAGCTTGCTCTGAAACGTTCAGGTCACAGAAAAAGGGCGGCCACTGGCCGCCCTTTCGCGTTTCGGTGATTGCAGATGCGGATCACAGGGTCCGTTCGACCTCTTCGCGTTCAAAGATCTCGATAACGTCTCCGGGACGGATGTCGTCATAGTTTTCAAAGGCCATGCCGCATTCCTGACCGGACTGCACTTCCTTGACCTCGTCCTTGAAGCGCTTGAGCGTCTTCAGCGTGCCTTCGTGGATCACCACGTTGTCGCGCAGCAGGCGGACACCCGCGCTGCGGCGTGCAATGCCTTCGGTGACCAGGCAGCCTGCAACCTTGCCGACGCCCGTGACCTTGAAGACTTCGCGGATCTCGGCATAGCCGATGAAGTTTTCGCGCACTTCGGCCGACAGCAGGCCAGACGCAGCCGCCTTGATGTCATCCACCAGATCATAGATGACCGAGTAATAGCGGATCTCGACACCCTTCTGGTTGGCCGAGTTGCGGGCCGGGGCGTTGGCACGGACGTTGAAGCCCATGACCGGCGCCTGGCTGGCTTCGGCCAGGCCGATATCGGATTCGGTGATCGCACCGACACCGTAATGCAGAACGCGAACGCGAACCTCGTCATTGCCGACCTTTTCCAGCGCCTGCACGATTGCCTCGGCAGAACCCTGCACGTCGGCTTTGAGGACGACGGGCAATTCAGCGACCGTTTCATCGGCCTTGGCCTTGGCCATCAGCTGTTCCAGCGTGGTCGCGGCTCCGGCGGCAGCACGCTTGTCCTTGGCCTGCTGCATCCGGTAATCGGCGATCTCACGGGCCTGCGCCTCGGTTTCGACCACGTTCAACACGTCGCCGGCCTCTGGTGTGCCGTTCAGACCCAGAACCTCGACAGGAACCGAGGGACCGGCTTCGTCGACGCGTGCGCCCTGATCATTGATCAGTGCACGAACTTTACCCCATTGCTCGCCCACGACGAAGATGTCGCCACGATGCAATGTGCCGTGCTGCACCAGAACTGTCGCGACCGGGCCGCGCCCGACGTCGAGCTGCGCCTCGATCACGGCACCCTGTGCGGCGCGATCCGGGTTGGCCTTCAGTTCAAGGATCTCGGCCTGAAGCGCGATGGCTTCCAGCAGCTCGTCCAGACCTTTGCCGGTCTTGGCCGAAACTTCGACATCCTGAACATCGCCCGACAGCTTCTCGACGATGACTTCCTGGTGCAGCAGCGCGGTGCGCACCTTGTCGGCATCGGCTTCGGGCTTGTCGACCTTGTTGATCGCCACGATCATCGGCACCTTGGCTGCCTTGGCGTGGTTGATGGCCTCGATCGTCTGCGGCATCACCGCGTCATCGGCGGCGACAACCAGAACGACGATATCGGTCACATTCGCACCACGCGCCCGCATCGATGTGAACGCCGCGTGGCCCGGTGTGTCGAGGAATGACAGCACTGCACCCGATTCGGTGGTCACCTGATAGGCGCCGATATGCTGGGTGATGCCGCCAGCCTCGCCAGACACGACATTGGCCTTGCGGATGGCGTCCAGCAACGAGGTCTTGCCGTGGTCGACATGGCCCATGATCGTGATGATCGGCGGGCGCGACTTGAGGTCCTCGACCTTGTCCTCGACCTGATCGATGACCTGTTCGACATCGGCGTCGCTGACGCGCACGGCCTTGTGGCCGAACTCTTCGATGACCACTTCGGCAGTGTCCGCGTCAATCGATTGGTTCATGGACACCATCATGCCCATTTTCATCAGCGATTTGACGACATCCGCGGCGCGCTCGGCCATGCGATTGGCCAGTTCCGACACCACGATCGCCTCGGGAAGCTGCACTTCACGAACCTGCTTTTCGGTGCGCTGGCTGCCGCCCATGGCCTTTTGACGCGCGCGCTCTTGCTTGCGCTTCATGGCGGCCATGCTGCGCTGACGGCCACCTTCGCCATTCAGTGCCTGGTTGAGCGAAAGCTTGCCCGAACGGCGGTTGTCGTCGCGACCACCCTTGCCGCGGCTGTCGCGGTCATTGCCGCGATCGGGCCGGTCACGGTCCGACTTGCGCGCTCCGCCGGCCGAAACGCCCTTGGTTTCGGCGCGGGCGGCGGCTGCCTCGATTGCGGCTTGATCTGGCGCGGCATTGCGCGCACCGGCAGCAGGCTTGGCCCGATCATCCTTTTTCGGGGCGTCCTTTCTGGCGGCCTCTTTTTTCGGGGCCTCTTTCTTGCGCGTGGCTTCTTCGGCTTCGCGGGCGCGGCGCGCCTCTTCTTCGGCCTTGGCTTTCAACGCCTCTTCGCGTTCGCGTTCTTCACGCTCTTTGGCCTCGGCCTCGGCGCGGCGGCGCGCGCGTTCTTCCTCGCGGGCCTTTTCTTGGGCTTCGCGGGCGGCGGCCTCTTCGACCTCGCGCGCCTTGGCGGCGGCAAGGGCCTTCAGGCGGCGCTCCATTTCGGCTTCCGAGATGCCGGCAGGCCGTTTGGATGGGTCGCTGGCATGTTTCGAGACCAGAGGCGATTTTGCTTTATCGACAGCCCCGCCAGCGCCGCTGCCCGATTTCGGGACAACCACGCGCTTGCGTTTGGTCTCCACGACCACACTTTTGGTGCGTCCGTGACTGAAACTCTGTTTGACCTGACCCGAGCGGCCACTGCCACCGAGGCCCAGGGTCTTCTTTCCGTCTTTATCGCTCATCTGCGTCTTCATTCCTTCCCGGTGGCCGTATTACCACCGTCATGCCCGCGCAGACCCGTCAGTCTGCCGGCTTCCAAGATCACCTTGTCCGTCAGGCCACCCGCCGCAAGCGCGCCGTGTATGACATGATCACGCCCGAAGGACAAACCCAATTCTGATGCGGTCAGGCAGCCGAACCAGCGTCCGCCCGTTGGCGTCCACAGCTTGCCCTTGCCGCGTTCCGACCCGTCACTGGCCTGCAGCAGCACCTTGGCGCGTCCTTCTGCCAGCCAACCCTTTACCTTTTCGAACCCGGCCACGGCACGACCGGATTTGCGTGTCAGCGAGATCAGTTCGATCACGCGTCTTGCGACCCCGGCCTCGACCAGATCGGCCAGATCGGCCGGAGCCTTGACCTGTGTTCGGGCCGCGCGCGAAAACAAGCCTTTCGCACTGGCCTTTTCGATGGCCGCACGATCGGCGGCCACCCATATTCCACGACCTGGCAATTTGTTGGCCAGATCTGGCACGATCTCGGCATCCGGGCCAAGAACGAACCGGATCAGTCCGGCCTTGGGCTGGACTTCTCCGGTGGCGATGCAGCGCCGTTCGGGCTCATCGCGGGTCTGGTTGCGACCTCCTCGGCTCACGCCGATCAGCTCCGGGGCGGTCAGGCCCCGGCCTCCGTGTTGCCTTCGTCACCTGCAACGGCTTCTTCAGCTTCGGCTGCCCCGCCTTCGCCGGCGTCTTCTTCTCCGGTGGTTTCCAGCTCGGTCGGGTCAACCCAGCCAAGTAGGACGCGGGCCGTCATCACCATCGTCTGCGCCTCTTCGAGGCTGATATCGAAAGGCTCGAGCAGGCCGTCATCCTTGACGCGCTGTCCGTTGGCAGTCGTCCAGCCGCCGGCCAGTTCCCAATCCGCGCAGGTCGCGAAATCTTCCAGCGTCTTGATGTCGTCCTTGGCCAATGCCTCTACCATTTGGGGGGTGAGGCCTTCGAATTCAATAAGGCTGTCCTCGGCGCCAAGGGCACGCGCATTTTCGAGCGCGGCCTTGTTGCGGGCCTCCAGAACGTCGCGGGCGCGGGCCTGCAACTCCGAAGCGGTGCCTTCGTCCACGCCTTCGATCGACAAAAGCTCGTCCTGTTCGACATAGGCGACTTCTTCGAGATCGGTGAAGCCTTCGGCCACCAGCAGCTGGGCGAAGAACTCGTCCAGGTCCAGCGCATCCATGAACAGCGCCGTGCGGGCATTGAATTCGGCCTGACGACGCTTGGATTCCTCTTCCTCGGTCAGGATGTCGATATCCAGACCGGTCAGCTGGCTGGCCAGGCGCACGTTCTGGCCGCGACGGCCGATCGCAAGGCTGAGCTGTTCATCGGGAACCACGACCTCGATCTTGCCGGCTTCCTCGTCAAAGACGACCTTTGCGACCTCTGCGGGTTGCAGCGCGTTCACAAGGAAGGTGGCGTGATCTTCGTTCCACGGAATGATGTCGATCTTTTCGCCCTGCAATTCGCCCACAACGGCCTGCACGCGGCTGCCGCGCATACCGACACAGGCACCGACGGGATCGATGCTGTTGTCAAAGGAAATCACGGCAATCTTGGCACGGCTGCCCGGATCGCGCGCCACGGCCTTGATCTCGATGATACCGTCATAGATTTCGGGCACTTCCATCTTGAACAGTTCGGCCATGAACTGCGGATCGGTGCGCGACAGGAAGATCTGCGGGCCACGCGTCTCGCGGCGCACATCCTTGACATAGGCGCGGATACGGTCGTTCGGGCGATAGCTTTCGCGACCGATCTTTTCGTTGCGGCGCAGAATCGCCTCGCCACGGCCAACATCGACGATGATGTTGCCATATTCCTCGCGCTTGACGATGCCGTTGATGATGGTGCCGGCGCGATCCTTGAATTCTTCGTACTGGCGATCGCGCTCTGCCTCGCGGACGCGCTGCAGGATGACCTGCTTGGCCGATTGCGCGGCAATGCGGCCCAGTTCGACCGGGGGCACTTCGTCGATGATTTCGTCGCCGACCTTGGGATCATCCAGATAGGGGCGCGCCTGTTCGGCCGTCAGTTCGGCCTGGTAATTCTCGACCGCGTCATCTTCGACCACGGTGCGGATGCGGGTAAAGGTCGCGTTGCCGGTCCGGCGGTCGATCTTGACGCGGATGTCCATTTCGGCCCCGTAGCGCGACTTGGCGGCGCGGGCGAGGCTGTCTTCCATGGCTTCGATGACCAGCTCGGGCTCGATCATCTTTTCGCGCGCAACGGCTTCGGCCGTTTGCAGCAGTTCCAGCTGGTTGGCAGAGGTGATTGCCATCACTTACTCCTTGGCATTGGCGCCGTCCGCGCCTTCATTGTCTTCGGTTTCGATTGCGTCGAACGCGCTTTCGTCCAGGTTGTCGATTTCGATGCCAGCCTCTTTCTTCTGGCGCAGCATCTCGCGAATCAGTTCATCGGTCAGGACCAGCTTGGCATCGGACAGCCAGTCGAAATTCAGGCCGATGGTCTGCGTTTCGCCGCCTTCCTCGATGTTCAGCAGGATTTCGTCGCCTTCGATGCCGGCCAGAACGCCTTTCCAGCGTTTGCGACCGTCGATCTGTTGGTTCGTTTCCAGCTTGACCTCATAGCCTTCGAAGGCATCGAAATCCTTGATGCGGGTCAGCGGTCGGTCGATGCCGGGACTGCTGACCTCCAGGTGATAGGCATCCTCGATCGGATCCTCGACATCCAGTGTCGCGCTGACGGCGACCGAGATATCTCCGCAGTCATCGACATTGATGCCGCCGTCGGGACGGTCGGCCATGATCTGCAGGGTGGCGGTCTTGCCGCCTTGAAGGCGCACACGCACCAATTCAAACCCCAGATCCTCGATCACCGGGGTGATAATCTCGGCCAGGCGCCGGTCGATGGCGGTCTTGGCGATCAGGTCGTTTGACATGGCAACCCTTCGGATATGAAAAAGGGCCCTCAGCGGGCCCATGCGTCATGCGTCGGTGGGCAGGGGGTGGAAGCCTGCACCGCTGTTGATCTGCATATAGACGCGCCGAACGATAAATGCAAGCATGCCGCGTATCGGCCTGCCCCCGGCACCTGTAGGGGCGCGGGCCGCAAAGTGAGTATCTGACGATAACCAGGTAGTTGATGACCAGTATTGACGTTGCCATCCCGCCCGGCGCTGCGCTTGGCTGGGCGCCGATTTTCGACCTGGCCCAAGTGGCCGCCAAGCTGTTTGACGGTGAAATCGTCCATTATCCCGACGTGTATCCCGGCAAGCTGCAAAAGCTGTGGGGGTTGCGCCCCCGCGCGCGGGGAACGCGTGATCGGGGGTTGATGGCGCTGCTTTACGGCCCGGCCGATATTTCCAAACTGCGCGAAAGCCTGTCATTTCGGCAGGATTACCGCTTTGTGATCGCGTGGATCATCGATTCCTTCTGGGAGGACAGGAATGTCCGCAAGATGGATTTCGGCGGCGTCGATCTGCTGTGCATCATCCGTCGGGACGAGGAAGATTACTATCGCCGTCTTGTCGGGAATCGGGTGCTGTCGCTGAATTGGGGCAGCAACGTTCTGGAACGCGGTTCGGCCCAGGCCGAGCGACCCATCGACCTGCAGCGTCTTGGGCGCCAGCCAACCGAATGGAATGACGACGAACGCAGCGCACAGGTCGCCCGGGAACTCGGGCTGGTCTTTGCCGGGCGGCCGCCGGAACCGCGCGATCCGGCGGCAAACATGAAGGAAATCGCACGCGCTTTCGGGTCGGCCAAATATCTGGTCGCGCATTCGAACCTGACCTCGATCGAGCCAAATACGCATAAGGTCAAGGAATACATCACGGCGCGCTGGACCGACGCATTGGCGTCGGGGTGTTCGATTGCGGGCGTGCAGCCGCGCAATGACAGCAGCTATCGCGATCTGTTCTGGCCGGGCGCGACGCTTGATTTCGACCGTGTTGATCTGCGCCACAACATGGCCGCTGTTGCCGAGGCGGTCTCGGCATGGACGCCAGAGCAAGCGCGGAACAATTACCGGATGTCGCTGCAACGACTGGACTGGCGCCACAGCCTGAAAAAGATTGCCGACAGGATGCAGCTGAGCTTTCCGGCATTGGATGCCGAACTGGCAGAGATTCGGAGAAAGGCTGTGTCCTAGCCCCCTGACTGCCGGTCGTCATCGCGGATCATATCCATCACCCGCACCAGCTCGGACGAGATGCGCGGTTCTGACAGGGCATGGCCAGATGCGGGAACGAAGTTCAGTTCGCATCTGTCCCAGCCATCCGCCAGTTCATGCGCCGAGATCGGGGGGCAGACCATATCATAGCGTCCCTGCACGATCACTGCGGGCAGGTGTTCGATCTTGTGGCGATCGCGCAGAAGCTGGTTTTCGGCCAGAAAACACCCGTTTGAGAAATAGTGGTTCTCAAGCCGAGCGAAGGCGCGGGCATATTCGGTGGGGGCGTGGCTGGCGGGGGTGGATTGCAGGCCGGCCAGCGCGTTTTCCCACATCAACCAGGGCAGGGCATAACGTGCCTGGCGGCCGGCATCGTCACAAAACAGCCGGCGATGATAGGCGGCGATCAGATCATCACGCTCGGCCGGGGGGATCGGATCAAGGAACTGCGCCCAGAGATCGGGAAAAAACCGGCCAGCGCCGCCGCCATAGAACCAGTCCAGTTCCGATTGCCGGGCCAGAAACACACCGCGAAGGACCAGGCCCGCGATGTGATCGGGATGGGCCTGTGCATAGGCCAGCGAAAGCGTGGCGCCCCAGCTGCCACCGAACAGCAGCCATGTTTCGATTCGCAACTGCTGGCGTATCAGGCAGATATCCGCGATCAGGTGTTGCGTGGTATTGGCTTCGACAGAGGCCGCCGGACGCGACCGGCCGCAGCCGCGTTGGTCAAACAGGATGACACGATAATGCGACGGATCGAAGAAGCGGCGCATATACGGGCTGCAGCCGCCGCCCGGTCCTCCGTGCAGGACAAGCACGGGGCGTCCATCGGGGTTGCCATATTGTTCGACATAAAGACGGTGCCCGTCACCCACGTCGAGAAGGCGACTGTCATAGGGGTCGCCTGCCGGGTGCAGTTGCTGTCTGGAAGTCGAGATTTGCCCTGCCATTCTGTCCATGAGCCAAGTATAGAACGAAGCCGAACCGGCCGCCAGAAGGACCGACGCATGACAAGCATAGACCCGGCAGAAATCGCGAAATTCGAGGCCATGGCTGCCGAATGGTGGGACCCTGCGGGCAAGTTCAAGCCCCTGCATCTGATGAACCCGGTGCGCCTGGATTACATCACCACACAAATCTGCGCCGAGTTCGGGCGCGACCAGACTGACCTGCGGGCGCTGGAAGGGTTGCGCATTCTCGATATCGGTTGCGGGGGTGGCCTTGTATCCGAGCCGATGGCGCGCCTGGGGGCCGAAGTGATCGGGGCGGATGCCGCCGAGGGCAATATTTCTGTCGCTCGCGTGCATGCGCATCAGCAGGGCTTGCAGATCGACTATCGTGCGACCACGGCGGAATCACTGCGCGACGAGGGCGAAAGCTTTGACGTGGTTCTGGCCCTCGAAATCGTCGAACATGTGGCTGACCCCGCCACTTTCATCGAGACCTGCCGTAATCTTGTGCGCCCCGGCGGGTTGGTGATTCTGTCCACGATCAACAGAACCGTGAAAAGCTTTGGCGCCGCGATTGTCGGTGCGGAATGGATCATGCGCTGGTTGCCCAAAGGGACGCATGACTGGCAACGCTTCATCACGCCCGATGAATTGGCGCATCAGGCATCCCAGGCCGGGCTGCATGTCGCCGATGCGCGGGGCATGGTCTTCAATCCGATTACCTTCGGGTGGAAGATGTCCGAACGCGATCTGTCGGTGAACTACATCCTGACCGGGCGGCGCGAGGGCTAGCCCGCGTCGCCTTCCAGTCTGACGCGCAATTCACGCAAGACCGGTAGCGCGCTGCGCACACGGTCTGCGCCGATGTCGCGCACGACCTCGGCGATCAGGGGCATGAAGGCTGCGATCGCCGCATCCCGCGCGGCCCGGCCCGCTGGGCTGATCGAGACGAATTTGCGCCGCGCATCGTCCCAGTCGGGGCGGATGTGAATGTGCCCGGCCCATTCCAGCCGCGACAAAGTATTGGTCATCGCCCCGCGTGTGACATGAAATGCCTGCGCCAATTGTGCCGGTGTACGTTCCTCGTTCACATGTGCCAGCAGGTTCAGAACCGAGAAATGCGAGATCTGCATGCCGCGGGGCAGGGCCTTGCTGATCAGGTTGCGCGACAATTGATCGGCGATCAGCACTTCGGCAAACAGGCTTGCTGCAAGCCTGCCGGTCGAGGGCTGTTTGTCGTCGCGGGTCGCGGAGTTTGTCATATGCCGGTCGGGCCGTGAAAGGCGCGGTCATGTGTTAGGGAAGGAATGCGCGACCGTGCCCTGTCGACAGCCTTCAGGTCAAGCTCAACCATCGAAATGCCGGGCGAAATTCCACCATCTGTCAAGATCTTGCCCCACGGATCCACCACCAGAGAATGGCCGTGGCTTTTGCGTGGTTGACGATTCGGGCTGTTGGGGGCTGCGTGGGTGCCGCATTGAGCCGGTGCCAAAATGTAACAGCCGTTCTCGATTGCGCGGGCGCGCAACAGCGGTTCCCAATGGGCCTGACCCGTGGTCGGGCTGAACGCCGAGGGAACGGTCAGCAACTGCGCCCCGGCCTGCGCAAGTTGTCTATACAGTTGCGGAAAGCGCAGGTCATAGCAGATCGTCATGCCGATGGGCACTTCCGCCATTTGGGCGATCACCGCGTGGTCGCCGGGACGATAGGCCGAACTTTCGCGATACTGCTCGGTTTCCGAAATCGTGACATCGAACATATGCAGCTTGTCATAGCTGGCGGCGATGTCTCCGTTCGGGGCGATCAGAAAGCTGCGATTGACGAAACGGCCATCTTCACCCTCACCTTTCAGTGCAAGCGAGCCGATCAACAGCCAGATACCTGTTGCTGCCGCCTCGGACCGCAGGGCCGCAAGGGTGGGATCCTTGTCTTGTGCCTGCAGCACCCTGGACTGCCATTTGCGATCAGGTGACAGGATATTGGTGGCCTCGGGGGTCAGGACAAGGCGCGCGCCATCATTGGCCGCCTGTCGGATCAACGGAACCGTCTGGCCCAGATTGTCCAGTGGATCGTCACCGACATTCAGTTGCAGCAGGCCGACAGCCAGCGCCCTGTCCCGTGTCATGCCGCTTGTTCCCGAAGCAACGGGTCAAGTTTGCCAGCACGTTCAAGGGCGTAAAGCTCGTCACAGCCGCCGACATGCGTATCGCCGATAAAGATCTGCGGGACCGTCCGGCGACCATTTGCGCGTTGGGTCATGGCAGCCCTCAGGTCCGGGTGCGCGCCGACATCGGTTTCTTCAAAGGACACACCTTTTTCGCTGAGTAACGCCTTGGCGCGGATGCAAAAGGGGCAGGTGCGCGTCGTATAGATCTGAACCGGGTTCGCTTGGGTCATGTCGTTTTTCCGTTCTGACTGTTTGCCCCTATCTAGTCATCCTTGGCCGCTCGTGCCAGAACCGCGACGGAAATCGGTCCCGACCCTGCCTCCTGCAATGCCTCGGCACAGGCGGACAAGGTGGCCCCGGAGGTCATGACATCATCGATCAGCAAGACGGCCCGGCCACGTGACAGGTCGCCAAGGCGGGGGTTGACGATCATGGCGTCCTGCTGGTTGGCGAATCTTTCCGTGACACTGCGCCGATCTTGCGGGTTGGTGTTTCGCTTGCGGATCAGCAGGTTCGGCGCATGTTCCAAACCGGCCGACACCGCGAGATGGCGTGACAGCAATCCGGCCTGATTGTATCGTCGTTTCAACAGGCGCCGCATGTGCAAGGGCACCGGTGCGACGATCATGTCTTGGCGTATCAGCGGGCGTGCCGCCTGGGTCAGCCAACCTGCCAGATGCGGCGCAAGGTCGGGTCTGTCACCATGCTTCAGGGCAAGAACCAGCTTGCGCCCGGTGCCGGAATAGACGAATGCCGCGCGTCCTTGCCGCCAGGGCGGATCCGTCCGCAGGCAATCGTCACATAGCAGGGCTTCGTCGGGAGTTTCGATCCCGTCATCGGGCAAGGGGACACCACAGCGTGAACAGGCGCAGCCGATGATGAACTGCATGTCACGCCAGCATTCGGGGCATAGATCGCCGCCATTTCCGGTCCCTGCCGCGACGGGTTCGCCGCAACCGATGCATTGTGGCGGATAAAGCAGGCTCAGAGCGCCTTTCAACGCGGCGCGAAGCCCCCTATGTTCCACGCCCATGAGCAGTTCCCCCGATATCAATCGTCCCGTATTGACCGACCGCCCCGCGCTGAACAGGCAGCGAAACCGTGCGCTGCACGGACAGTGGGTGGATTTCCTGCATCAGCTGGCGGCGGATGAGGTCGAGGATAGGCTTGCCGAGATTAACAGAAGGTTTACGAGAACGGCCATCGTGACCGGTTTCCCCGATTTCTGGGCGCAACGTTTCCCCGAGGCGCAGATCGTTGCCGATGATGAGGTCCTGTCGTTGGGCGCGCAATCATTCGATCTGGTCATCCATGCGATGTCGTTGCATTGGGCGGATGATCCCGTCGGACAGATCGTGCAATGCCGCCGTGCCCTGTGCGAGGATGGGCTGTTCCTTGGAACATGTTTCGGAGGGCAAAGCCTTCATGAGCTGCGTGCCGCGTTGGCGCAGGCGGAAGCTGCCGTGACAGGTGGGCTGTCGCCACGTGTCTTGCCGATGGGTGAAATTCGCGATCTGGGTGGGCTGCTGCACCGTGCCGGGCTTGCATTGCCCGTGGCCGACCTCGTGCAGCAACGCGCCAGCTATCAAAGCCTGATTCATCTGGCGCATGATCTGCGGGCGATGGGCGAGGCCAATGCGATGCAGAACCGTATTCGCCATACCTCCCGCCGCGAGATTTTCTTGCGCGCAGCGGCCTATATGGCCGAGCATTACCCGGACCGCGACGATCCGTCCCGTATCGCTGCGACCTTTGATCTGGTCTTTCTGACCGGCTGGGCACCATCCGAGACGCAACCGAAACCACTTCGGCCGGGTTCTGCTCATGCAAGTCTTGCCGACGCGCTGAACGAAATCAGGAACAAATCATGAAGCCAGCCTTCGCGCCCGCCGATCACCCGGCTGTATCGCCATCCAGGACCGGAATCTTGATAGCCAATCTGGGCACACCCGACGGTTATGATTACTGGTCGATGCGGCGCTATCTGAATGAATTCCTGTCGGATCGCCGGGTGATCGATCTGCCGCGCTGGAAATGGCAGCCGCTGTTGCAGGGCATCATCCTGACCAAGCGCCCCTTCAGTTCCGGCGCGAATTACAAGCTGATCTGGAACGAGGAAAAAGGCGAAAGCCCGCTGATGACCATCACCCGTGACCAGACGGATGCCCTGCGCGCGCGGGCCCATGCCGAATGGGGCGATCAGGTCATGGTCGAATTCTGCATGCGCTATGGCAACCCCTCGACGACCGAGGTGCTGGACCGGATGGTCAAGGCCGGATGCCGCCGGATCGTGTTCCTGCCGCTTTATCCGCAATATGCGGGGGCGACCTCGGCCACGGCGAATGACCAGCTGTTCCGCGCGCTGATGGAACAGACCTGGCAGCCATCCGTCCGGACCTGCGATCCCTATTTCGACCGGCCTGATTACATCGCGGCACTGGCGGAATCGGTGAAAAGCACCCTGGGCGACCGGGTGCCCGGCAAACTGGTCGCGTCCTATCACGGCATGCCCAAGCGCTATCTGATGCAGGGCGATCCCTATCACTGCCAGTGTCAGAAAACCTCGCGCCTGCTGCAAGAGGCGCTTGGCTGGGAAGACGGGATCATCGACACGACCTTTCAGTCGGTTTTCGGCCGCGAGGAATGGTTGCGACCCTATACGGTTGAACATGTTGCCGAGCTGGCGCGGCGCGGCCACAAGGACATTGCCGTGATTTCACCCGCATTCGCGGCAGATTGCATCGAGACGCTGGAAGAGATCAACGGAGAGATCCGCGAAAGCTATGAAGAGGCCGGCGGGCAGGAATTTACCTATGTTCCCTGTCTGAATGATTCGCCCGCGCATATCGATGTCATGATGAATGTCATCCGCGAGAATATCGGCGGTTGGGTGTGATGCGGGTTTGACGCCGGGTCAGAGGGATTGATCGCCTGCGGGCGGATCTTTGCGATCTCCTCAGCGTGCCGAGACGTGGCAATAGCCGGAAATGCGGTGCAAGGCGTCGTGCAGACCTGCTGAAAACGCAAACAGCCGCCCGGTCAGGGCGGCTGATGTCATCGGCTGTCTGGCGAAGTCTCAGATCAGCAGAACCTGAGTGCCGACGGTGCTGAGTTCGAACAGCTCTTTGATATGCTCGTTATACAGGCCGATGCAGCCGTTCGAGGATTTGCGCCCGATCTTGCGTGTGTCATGGGTGCCGTGAATGCGGTAATATTGCCAGCTCAGCCACAGGGCATGCGTGCCAAGCGGATTGTCCGGGCCGGGGCCGACGAAATCGGGCCACTCGGGATTGCGCTTTTTCATGTCGGGCGTGGGTGCCCAGCTGGGCCCTTCGACCTTCTTGATGATTTCCGTCCGTCCCGTGCGCGTCAGATCCTCGCTGACCGGGATCGATGACGGGTAAAGGCGATAGACGGTTTCGTCCTCGGACCAGTAATGCACGGCGCGCGACGTCAGGTCGCACAGGATCGCGCCATTGGACAGATTGTCGAAATAGGGGCGCCAGTCCTGTGCCCGGAAACTGGAAATATTGTGTCGCTGGTTTGCATGGGTGTCATATTGCACGGCCCCGGCATCCGGGGTTGCCCCAGCCGTCGCGCCCACGATTGGTTGCCCGGTATAGGGGTCGATTTGCTGTGCGTATGACGGCATCACCACCGAGGTGGCGCCTAGCGCCGCAGCCGAACCCAGGAAGGCCCGGCGATTGAAGGCAGGCGTTTTGCTCATAGACCTTTGTTCCTCATTCGCGTGGCCGTTCTTGCTGGACGGCCTTGGCTGCTCCGCCAATTGCGGGCAGGCTGGATTATACCTGCCGCCATGGCTTGCATCAATTCAAACTCGCGTGGTGGAAATGCCCTGAACAGGCAATTGCCGATCACGGATTCGTGCGTTTGAACGAGGCCCGCGGATTCGATAATGCTGCGACAATCGCAGACGAGGGATGTCCGATAATGATGAATTTCAAGGCGCTGGCCGTGCTGTCGCTTGTTGCGCTGGCCGCTTGTCAGCCCCGCACTGCACCGCAAGTGGGGCCGGATGGGCAGCCGTTGCCGGTTGCATATACGATCGACCAGAAAGAAGCCGAGGCAATTCCGGCTCGTGTGTTGCAACAAATCAACGGTCTGCGCGCAAATATCGGGCAGGCGCCGATGGCGCTGAACCCGCAGCTGAGCGCCGCGGCACTGGCGCATTCGCGCGATATGGCCGCGCAGAACCGGGCCTGGCACTGGGGCTCGGATGGATCGTCGCCGCTGGATCGCGCGCGTCGTCAGGGATATTTCGGCACCGTGATCGGCGAGAATATCTCGGAGACCTATGAAAACGACATACAGACGCTGAACGCCTGGATGTCGACGCGTGACACGCGTGACGTGATCATGGATCCGGCGGCAACCAATCTGGGCTTTGCCTGGTATCAGGAACCGTCCGGCAAGATCTGGTGGACATTGCTGAGCGGAAGCTGAGGCACGGCCCTGCGGCAAATGGAAAGCCCCGGCATGACCGGGGCTTTTGACGATCTGCCATCAATGCGTGGCGTCAGGGATTGATGACAACCGGGACGCCGCCGCGCATCATGGCGTAGATGTCTTCGATTTCCTCATCCTTCACGGCGATGCAGCCGGCAGTCCAGTCGCGCTTTTTGGGGGCTTTGGCATTCCCTTCGGGGCCGCGGCCATGGATGAAGATGTCACCACCGGGCGACAGGTTGAACTGTTCGGCATATGCGGTGTCGCGCTCATTGGGATACGAGACGCCGACCGACAGGTGAAACTGGCTGCGCGGGTTGAAGCGATCGACAAAATAGACCCCTTCGGGCGTCTTGCCGTCACCTTCGAATTGCTTGTGACCGATGGGTTCATTCCCCAGCCCGATGTCATAGGATTTCAACACCGTCTGATTGTGCAGCAAATACATGCGCCGCTGCCCCTTGTTCACGACAACCTGCGTGACGGGCGGGCCGTTATAGGTCTTGAAACGTGACTTGGAAGAGCCGCATGCCGCAAGCGCGGCCAACAGCGATAGGGTTACAGTCCGGCGGGTCGCTCGATACATCACTGCCTCTGGGAAGTTTTTTCCGGCTTTTTATGGGTGTTGATTACCACGAAACGCGTGGGCAGGCTAGGTTTTGACGAACTCGGTCACGGTTTCCACATGGGGCGACCAGCGGAACTGATCCACAACCCATAGACGCCCGATCCGATAGCCGCCTTGCGTCAGAATCCGTGCATCCCTTGCGAAAGTCACCGGATCGCAGGCCACAAAGGCGACACGCCCGACCTGCGAGGCGGCGATTTGCCGCGACTGTGCCTCGGCGCCGCTGCGAGGCGGGTCGATCACGATTGCGTCAAATCGATCCAGCTCGTCAGCCAGAAGCGGGTTGCGTGCAAGGTCGCGAATCTCGGTCGTGACACGGCGAAGACCGGGGGCATTGCGCCATGCGTTGTCCAGCGCAGCCAGAGGCGGGGCAAGCCCTTCCACGGCATGAACCCCGGCATGCGCGGCAAGGGGCAGGGTGAATGTGCCGCATCCCGAAAACAGGTCGACCACATCTTCCGCTTCGCCGACAATCGCGCCGACCGCCCTTTGCAGGGCGTCTTCGCCATCCGGGGTGGCCTGCAGGAACGCGGCGGGCGGATAGGCAAGCTGTGCCCCTGCCATATCCAGATATGGCGTGCGCCGGGTGATGGGTTGTCCGTCCCAGTCAAGGCGCGCCAGATCGCCGGCTTCCGCCAGCGCGGCCAGCGTCTGGAACAGGCTGCTGTCCATGGCCTTTCCGCCCGTGACCGCGACATCAAGCCCGGACGGGCCGGCAATGACGGTCAGCGACAATTCCGCCGAACGCGAGGCTCCGGCCGAGACGATCCGACGCAGCAATGGCAATGTCTGCAGGATGCGCGGCTCGATCACCTGGCATTCCTGGACATCCACGATCATATCCGAGGCCTTGGCGTGGAAACCGACCTGTGCGGATTTCTTGGTGCGCCGTCCGGACAGAACAGCGCGCCGCCGGGACATGGGGGGCGAAACATGGGTTCCGGTTACGGATGCCTGCACCCCCTGTGCGCCCAGTGCCGTGGTGACGACCCGCTGTTTCCAGGCATGCACAAATTGGTCCGAACCATGCATCAGGGAACACCCGCCACAGCTGCGATAATGCGGGCAGGTCGCCCGGACCCGATCGGGTGACGGCGTCACGATCCTGGGGGATGCAATCCTGCCATCAACGGCCATACCCTCGACCTGTTCGCCCGGCAGGGTCAGGGATGCCAGTGCCTTGCCGTCCGGGCCGGTTGCGATTCCGTCGCCGCGCCGACCCAGGCGTTCGATCTGCCACAGGCTCATTCCGCCGCCTCTTCCGTGCCCAGAAAGCCGCCCGATTGCCGGTTCCAATATCGCGCATACAAGCCGCCGCGTGTCAGCAGTTCATCATGGGTGCCCTGTTCGACGATGCGCCCATCATCGATCACGATGATGCGGTCCAGTTCTGCGATGGTCGACAACCGGTGCGCGATGGCCAACACCGTCTTGCCCTCCATCGCGCGGGTCAATGCCCCCTGCACCTGTGCTTCGACCTCGCTGTCAAGCGCGCTGGTCGCCTCATCCAGCACAAGGATCGGGGCATCCTTCAGGAACGCCCGCGCCAGGGCGATACGCTGTCGCTGCCCGCCTGACAGTTTGACGCCCCGTTCGCCCAGATGGGCGTCATAGCCGGTGCGACCGGCATGGTCCTGAAGGCCTGGAATGAATTCCTGCGCCTCGGCGGCGGTGGCCGCGGCAATGACATCTTCCTGGCTGGCATCGGGCCGGCCATACAGGATATTGTCGCGGGCCGAACGGTTGAACATCGCGGTTTCCTGCGTGACCATCGCGATCTGGCGGCGCAGGCTTTGCTGTGTCACCTCGCGCAGGTCGTGGCCATCGATGCGAATCGCGCCTTTCTCGACGTCGTACAATCGCAGCAGAAGTCCAACCAAGGTCGATTTCCCGGCGCCTGACGCACCGACGATACCGACCTTTTCGCCGGCTTCGATTGTCAGGCTGAGGTCGCGAATGCCGCCATTGTCATGGCCATAGGCAAAGCCGATATGGTCGAACTCGATCCGCCCCGAGATCCGATCCAGCGTGATCGCGGTGTCGGCATCGGTCAGACTGTGGGGCGGGGACAATGTGCGCATCCCGTCCTCGACCTCGCCGACATTTCCCCAGATACCCATAAGCGCCATGCTGACCCAGCCGGTCATTTGTGACAGCCGCATCGCGATAGCGCCCGATGCGGCAATATCGCCGGGTGTCGCAAGCCCCTGACGCCACAACAGGATCGCGCCGCCGACCAGAATGACCGGCAAGATTCCCGCGACAACCATCAGAGACATGCGAAACCATGTCGACACGACGCCAAAATCCAGCGCCCGTTCACGAAACCCCGCCATGGCCCCCAGCGCGGCGCGATCTTCGTGTTGATCATGGGCAAACAGCTTGACGGTCTTGATATTGGTGATCGTATCGACAACCTGCCCGGTCACCATGGCGCGGGCCGAAGCACGTTTGCCTGCCCGGGACCGGATGCGGGGCAGGAAGAAGCGTATCAACGCGAAATAACAGATCAGCCAGATCACCAGCGCAACTGCACCCCAGCCGTCAACTGTCAGCAGGAAGGCCACCGAACCGATAACCGAGGCAAGGGCAAAGGCCACGACATTGACGACCTCGGACGCGACATCCGTGACCGCGCGCGCCGTCTGCATCTGTTTCTGGGCCAGGCGGCCCGCAAAATCGTTGTCGAAGAATGTCACTGAATGGCCCATGGTCCAGCGATGCAGCCTGGACAGCACCAGCGGCAGGATATTGGGGCCGATAATGACGTTGGAACTGGCCGTGGACAGCCCAAAGATTGCCGGACGAAGGATCAGGAAGAAACCGGCGAAGGCCGCGATCAGCAACCCGTTCTGCGCCCAGAAGCCCGCATCGCTTTCAAGGGTGACGGCATCGACCACCTTGCCCAGAAGCAGGGCCGAGATCACATCCGCCATTCCCCCCAAGGCTGAGGCGATCGCCGCAAAGCCAAGCCCGCCCCATGCGCCCGAAAGGCACCAGCGGAAAAAGGCCAGCAAACCCGACGGCGGTGGACCTTCGGCCGGGCGGAACGCATCGACCATCTTCCCGAAAATGCGATGAAGCTTCACGTCTCGTTCCTTCCTGCCTGCCGGGCGACGTCTAGCAATGACCGGACAGGCAGCACAAACCCCGAATCGATCCATGCATCCTGCGCTGCCCGCAGGCCCGCACCCAGCGCCGGACCTTGCAGATCATTGGCCAGATCCGCCGCCGCGATCGGCAAGCGGGCTGCCGCGGCCGCTTCCAGGTCGGATTGCCAGACTGGTGACAGCTGCAATCCGTGCAAGGCGCTGCGCAGCACGGCAATATCCGTTCCGGCACTTGCCCCCAGGCAAAAGCCGGCGCGATCCAGCGACCAGCGTTCATTCAGGGCCAGCACCAGGTTCTTGAGGGTCTTGGTCTCGTTTCGTGACAGCCGAAGATCCGGCTCGGCATTGCTTGTCGCGACCAGTGCAGCCAAACGCCGTTGCCAGGATGGCGCGATACCGGTCCGGCGTTCCGCGTCGCGCAGGCGCTGCAGCCATGATGTGTCTGCGTCGGGCATGATCTTGTGCAGGACACCGGTGTCTTGCATCAGTTCAATCGCAGGAAAGGGATTGGGTGCCGATAGCAGTTTGCGCATTTCGGTTCCGACGCGCTCTCGTGCGATCCGGTCCAGCCCATCGCGCAATTGCGAACAGGCGGCGACCGCATCGGGGTCGCAATCGCGGCCATACCAGGCCAAAAAGCGAAAGAAACGCAGGATCCGCAGATAATCCTCGTGAATCCTCTGGCGTGGCTGGCCAACGAACCGCAAGTGACCTGCCCGCAAATCCCGTAGCCCGCCCACGGTATCGATCACCGTGCCCGACTGGTCGGCATATAGCGCGTTCATCGTGAAATCGCGCCTGCGTGCGTCTTCGGCAAGATCGTCGGAAAACGCAACGACGGCATGCCTGCCATCGGTTTCGACATCGCGGCGGAAGGTTGTGACCTCAAAACCTCGATGCTTGGCGACGACGGTGACGGTGCCGTGATCGATGCCCGTCGGCACGACCTTGAGGCCGGCCGCCCGCGCCAATTCGGTCACGCGGTCGGGTCGGGCGTCGGTGGCGATATCCATGTCATCGACGGCCTGCCCCAACAAGGCGTTGCGAACCGCGCCGCCAACAAGATACGCGCGATGACCGCCGGCTTCGATTGCAGAGAACACGCTGCACAACGCGGCATCCCGCACCAGATGGTCGGGCAATCGGGTCACGACCGGAACCTTTGTGCCAGGCCCCTCAAGATCCGCGCCGTCGCCCCCCACAGATAATATGGCCCGAAAGGCGCCACATAATAACTGCGCCAGCTTCCCCGCCATCTGCGCCGCTCGATCACATAGCGGGCGGGGTTGGCAATATGTGCGAAGGGAAGGGTGAATACCTCGTCCACCTCTTGGGGCTCGGGGGTGGCGATAAACCCGCCGCGAACGATCCCCAGAACAGGCGTCACGGCAAAACCCGTCACCGTCTGATGCGGCGGCAAGGTGCCGATCAGGTCCACCTGGGCCGCATCCAGGCCGATTTCTTCGCGGGCTTCACGAAGGGCGGCGGCGATTTCATCGCTGTCCTCGGGGTCAAGTTTGCCGCCGGGCAGGGCGATCTGACCGGGGTGGTGGCGCAAGCCGGATGCGCGCTTGGTCAGGATCAGACGTCCGTCATCTTCGTGGAACGCGGCCAGAACGCCGGCAGGGCGCAGCGAAATATCCGGTGCCGGCGTGCCATCCAGTTCGAAATCAGAGCTTGGCCCTGCCGTTGCCGACAGGGCCTTGCCCAACAGGTCCTGTGACCAGGCGACGCTCACTCGGCCGCCTTGTCGGAGCCGTCACCGGCGTCGGGCAACGGCTCGCCATTGTCATCTATCGTGGCTTCGAAGCCGAGGCTGTTCGGATCGAATTCGTAATGCGCGCCGCAGAACTGGCAATCGGCGGTCACGATCCCTTCGTCGGTGGTCATGTGGCCAATATCCTTCGCCGAATAGATCGACAGCGTATTGCGCACCCGATCCGAGTTGCACGAGCAACCGAATTCCACCCGCTGCGCTTCGAAAACACGGGGGCTTTCTTCGTGGAACAGGCGTAGCAACAGATCCGTTGGCCCGACAGTAGGCCCAATCAGTTCCAGCGTTTCAACCGTGTCCAGCAGCAGGTTGGCGCGGTTCCAGTCCTCGGATTCGCCACCTTGCAAAATATCGGCGGCTTCCATCAGGCCATCATCGCCGCTGCCCCCGTCCGATGTGGATGCCGGCCGGGCCGGCAGGGTCTGCAACATCATCCCGCCGGCGCGCCAATGCTCATCCTCGCCGGAAATCTGGGATCGCCCGCTGGCCAGTTCGAAACGCGTCGGCAATTGTTCGGACTGGGCGAAATAGGTCTGCGCACAGGCAGACAGCGACCCGCCGGCCAAAGGCGTGATTCCCTGGTAGGGCTGCGTTCCCGCGCCCTGGTCAATCAGGATAGCAAAATACCCTTCGCCGATCTGTTCAAATGGCGCGCGATCATCCAGACGGTCCTGATCAAAGCTGGCCCAGGCGCGGATTCGTGCCGGGCTGTCTTCGTTTTCGGGGGCATAGTAATCCGCCGCGATCGTGCGCACCGCCCCGTTGCCACGGACCTGAAGGCTCAGCTTCCAGCGAAGTTTGATCGTCGGGCCGATCAGTGCCGTCAGCAATGCCAGTTCCGCCACCAACGCGGCGACAGGTGCGGGATAATTGTGGCGTGACAGAATGTGATCCAGCACACCGTCCAGGCGCGCCACGCGGCCACGAATGGACGAACGGTCCAGTTGAAAAGGTAGAACCGTATCGTCCCAGGCGATCTGGTTGATTTTGCTCATGGCGAATCCTTGAATTCTTGGGCATCCGGCACGAAGACCGGCGATGTTGCGCCCAATATAGGGCATTCCCGGCCGATCCCAAGGGGGCGGGGCTTGCGCAACGGGTAGCTATGGGAAGAGAGACGGGCAGCCATGCAGGAGAAGAAATGATCCCTCGATTCGGAGAGCGGCCCCAACCGGGCCTGCGCTATCGCCATCGGCCCGGTGTTTATGCGGTTCTGGTGCGTGATAATCGCATCCTGTTGACCCATCAGGCATTTCCGATCCCCGAATTTCAGCTGCCCGGTGGTGGCGTGGAGTCGGGTGAAAGCCTGGTCGCGGCGCTGCATCGCGAAGTGTTCGAGGAAACCGGCTGGCGCATTGGCAACCTGCGTGGGTTGGGGCGTTTCCGTCGGTTTTGCGATTTGCCTGAACATGACATGCTGGCCGAAAAGATGTGCCATATCTGGATCGCCCGGCCGATCTTGCGTCTCGCGCCGCCGCCTGAACAAGGGCATACGGCTTGTTGGTTCCGACCCGCCGAGGCGCTGGAACTGATTGCTGATCCCGGCGCGCGCCATTGGCTTGGGCGCTATCTGCGGGGCTGATCGTTCCGGACCGTTACGTCCTGAACGGTAGGGTTGTTCCGGCTGAATATTCGATCAGCACCGCAGACATGTCATCAGGGCGGTCGCCGCGGCAATATTCCGATACTGACCAGGCCATTGATTCCAGAAACGCATGTCCGCCGAGAAAGGCATTGGTGCGCAAGATCGCCTCTAGCCCGTCTTCGCCAAGCAGCCTGCCGCCGGGGGGGCAGGCTTCGGTGATGCCATCGGATGCGATCAACAGCCGTGTGCCGGGTTCCAGCCGGAACTCGATTTCGTCGAAGATCGGGTTTTCAAGCACGCCGACCGGCATGCCACCCTTGCCGATGCGCTGCACGTGACCGTCAGGCATTTGCAGCATCGGATGGGGATGTCCGGCCTGTACCATCCTGACCTCGCCGGTGACGTGGTTCAATTCAGCGTAGATCATGGTGAAATAGGTGTCGGTGCTCATTTCCTCCAACATCATGTTGTTGAAGAAATGCGCCAGCGCAGCGGGGGGCACGGCGTCGCTGCCCGACTGGGCCGCACGCAGGGCGACATTCTGGTCCGACGCACCGGAAAGATGCACCGAAAGCTGTGCGGTCAACAGCGCGGCGGTGACGCCGTGGCCGGACACATCCAGCGCGTAGAAGCCGACCCGGTCTTCGCCGATCGGGAAAAAGCCGACCAGATCGCCGCCGATATGGCCCGCCGGCCGCAGCAGCAATGATATCTGCATTGCGCCGAATTGTCCGGAACGTTCGCGGACCAGCCCTTGTTGCAGTTTGCGTGCTTCTTGCAGGTCGCGGTCCATCGCGCTCTGCGTTTCCTTGAGCTTGTCCAGCGCGGATTGCAATTGGGCGTTGCTGGCGCGCAGCTCTCCCTCGGTGCGCAGGATTCGTTCCCCCGCACTGATGCGTGCCAGCAATTCGCGGTCCGATATGGGGCGATCAAGAAAGTCATCGGCCCCCGCATCCAGGCTGTCGCGGATATCCTGTTCATCCTGATCCGAAGTCAATAACACGAAGTACCCATAGACCTTGCGCGCGCTGGCGCGGAACGCACGGCAGAATTCCGGACCGTGCTGGTCGGGAAGATCCCAGGCCGAAAAGATGATTTCCGGGTCGTGGCTGCGAGAGAGATCCAGCGCCTGAGCAGCCGAATCGGCCTCGGCCACCACATATCCCGCCGCGCGCAGATGTTGCGCGATCTGGGTTCGGTCGGGTCCTGGGTTGTCAACCAGCAGCGCCCGGCGCGAAGGAAGCGGGCGCAATGCCCTTGGCGGGCGGTTCGGGGCAGGGGTCACGGCTTTCATGGCAGCGGTTGTAGGGCTGTTGCCGTAAACATGCCGTAAATCGTTGCGCCTTCCGCCCCGAAAATTCTGTGCAATTTTCAGTAATTCGCGCGTGTTCAGACCAGAAGCTCGGCCAGAACCTCGTCATTGGTGATGTCGCGGAATGCAAAGCCGCCAGCTTCCAGCCGTTGTTTCAGACTGTCCAGATGTTCGGGCGCCGATGTTTCGATGCCGATCAGGACCGAGCCGAAATTGCGTGCCGATTTCTTGAGGTATTCAAAGCGCGCGATGTCGTCATCCGGGCCAAGAAGCTGCAGGAAATCACGCAAGGCGCCGGGGCGCTGTGGCATTCGCAGGACGAAATACTTTTTCACGCCGCTGTATCGCAAGGCGCGTTCCTTGACCTCGGGCAGACGCTCGAAGTCGAAATTGCCGCCCGAGCAGACGCAGACGATGGTCTTGCCCGTCAGATCCCCCAGATCCCCCAGCACGTCCAGCGCCAGCGCCCCGGCGGGTTCAAGGACGACCCCTTCGGTGTTCAGCATTTCCAGCATCGTGCGGCAGATGCGATCTTCAGGTGCAAGATAGACATCCGCGCTGCTGAACGCCTTTAGCGTTTCAAAAGGCAGGGCACCGATTCGCGCTACCGCAGCCCCGTCGACAAAGCTGTCGATGGCAGGCAGGGCCACCGGTGCGCCATGCTCCAAAGCTGCCTGAAGGCTTGCCCCGCCCAGGGGTTCGGCAAAGGCGAACCGGGTTTCCGGGGCGGTTTCCTGCATCAGTTTCGTCACGCCCGAGGACAGTCCGCCGCCGCCAACCGGCAGCACCACGAGATCGGGTGCGCGGCCCAGTTGCTCCAGCATTTCCTGTGCGACCGTGGCCTGACCCTCGATGATGTCGGGTGCGTCAAAGGGTGACAGGAATTGCGCGCCATGTTCTGCGGCAAAGTTTTGCGCCGCTGCCAGCGTCTGGTCGAAATAATCGCCGGTCAGGACGATCTCGACGGCATCGCCAC
Organism: Paracoccus onchidii; assembly: GCF_028294535.1. GTDB lineage: Bacteria > Pseudomonadota > Alphaproteobacteria > Rhodobacterales > Rhodobacteraceae > Paracoccus > Paracoccus onchidii. The sequence goes on from NZ_JAQBIE010000004.1 coordinate 161,097, forward strand.
CGAAGATCTGGGTCTTGTTGATTTTCTGCTTCGGCGTCGTCACCGGCATGAAAATCGTGCCTTTGGCCCCGAAATGACGACAGGCATAGGCCACGCCTTGCGCGTGATTTCCCGCGCTGGCGCAGACGAAATGCGCATTCGTGCCTTCGTCGATGTCGACCAGTTTGCGCATGGCATTGAACGCCCCACGCAGCTTGTAGCTGCGCACCGGGGTCAGATCTTCACGCTTCAGCCAAATGTCAGCGCCATATTTCGCGGACAGGTGATCGTTGCGTTGCAACGGGGTAGGCTCGAACAGGTCGCGAAGCGCGGCCTCGGCCAGACGGACGGAGGCGACAAAATTTTCCATGCCTTGCCCATGGCGTGAAAGCGCGGCTTTGACAAGGGGCGGCGCGGGATATTGCGCCTCATGCCCTTGTGACAACGCAAGATAAGCCGTATTCCCCCAGAAAATTCGATGAAGGGTTAACCGCATGACCGACGCGCCGAAAAAAGTCGTCCTAGCCTATTCGGGCGGATTGGACACCTCGATCATCCTGAAATGGCTGCAGACCGAATATGGCTGCGAGGTCATCACCTTCACTGCCGATCTGGGGCAGGGCGAGGAACTGGAGCCGGCCCGCAAGAAGGCCGAGATGCTGGGCATCGCGCCCGAGAACATCCATATCGAGGATCTGCGCGAGGAATTCGTGCGCGATTTCGTCTTCCCGATGTTCCGCGCCAATGCGCTTTACGAGGGGCTGTATCTGCTGGGCACCTCGATCGCGCGGCCGCTGATCTCTCAGCGTCTGGTCGAGCTGGCGCACCAGCACGGCGCGGATGCGGTGGCGCATGGCGCGACCGGCAAGGGCAATGACCAGGTCCGGTTCGAGCTGTCAGCCTATGCGCTGGACCCGTCGATCAAGGTCATCGCGCCCTGGCGTGAATGGGATCTGACCAGCCGCACCAAGCTGATCGAGTTCGCCGAGCAGAACCAGATCCCGATCGCCAAGGACAAGCGCGGCGAAGCGCCCTTCAGCGTCGATGCGAACCTGCTGCACACCAGCAGCGAGGGCAAGGCGCTGGAAGATCCGGCCGTCGAGGCCGGCGATTACGTGTTCCAGCGGACCGTCGCCCCCGAGGATGCGCCCGATACCCCCGAATATATCGAGGTGACCTTCGAGAAGGGCGATGCTGTCGCCATCGACGGTCAGGCCATGTCGCCCGCGACCATCCTGACCGCGCTGAACGAATATGGCCGCAAGCACGGCATCGGGCGTCTGGATTTCGTCGAGAACCGCTTTGTCGGCATGAAGTCGCGCGGCATCTATGAAACGCCGGGCGGCACGATCCTGCTGGAAGCCCATCGCGGCATCGAACAGATAACGCTGGACAGCGGCGCGGGCCACCTGAAGGACAGCCTGATGCCCCGCTATGCCGAGCTGATCTATAACGGTTTCTGGTTCAGCCCCGAGCGCGAGATGCTGCAGGCCGCAATCGACAAATCGCAGGAACATGTCGGCGGCACCGTCCGTCTGAAACTGTACAAGGGCAGCGCGACCTGCGTGGGCCGCTGGTCGGATCATTCGCTGTATTCCGAGGCGCATGTGACCTTCGAGGATGACGCCGGTGCCTATGATCAGAAGGACGCGGCGGGCTTCATCAAGCTGAACGCCCTGCGCCTGAAACTGGTCGCCAACCGGAACGCGCGGTTCAAGTGATGGAACAGCGTCTGACCGCCCGAATTGCCATTGTAACCGTCAGCGACCGTGCCGCCGCCGGTATCTATGAGGACAAGGGCGGTCCGGGCGCAGAGCAATGGCTGCGCGACACGATCACATCCGGGATCGAGGTCGCGCGTCACATCATTCCCGATGGTCGCGAAGAGGTTGCAGCCAAGCTTCGCGAATTGTGTGATGAAGGCACGGATCTGATACTTGTGACGGGGGGCACCGGTCCCGCACCGCGCGATCTGACACCCGAGGCGGTCGCGGATGTCGCCGACAAGGAGCTGCCCGGTTTCGGTGAAGAAATGCGGCGGGCATCGCTGGCCGAGGTGCCGACCGCGATTCTGTCGCGTCAGACGGCAGTCATTCGCGACAAGTCACTGATTATCACCATTCCGGGCAAGCCAGCGGCAATCGCAACCTGCATGAATGCGGTTTTCGCCGCCGTGCCCTATTGTCTTGATCTGATTGGGGCGGCCCGGATCGAAACCGATCCTTCCAGGATCAAGGCATTTCGCCCGAAAGCGAAATAGGTGTCCCGGCCTGCCGGCCCATGCCCAACATTACTCGGGTTCGTATGGTCGTCACAGGCATCTAGTGGTGATGTCTGAACCGGGGGGCAGATGTTGTGGTTTTTATTGACTCTGCGTGGCATGGGGCCGACAATCGCCAGCTAAGAATAACTGAACGGGCAGCATCTTGCGTTTCGACCGGCTTCGACTGAACGGCTTCAAAAGCTTTGTGGATCCTACCGATCTGGTGATCCGCGAAGGGCTGACCGGTGTTGTCGGGCCCAATGGCTGTGGCAAGTCGAACCTGCTGGAGGCCCTGCGCTGGGTCATGGGCGAGAATCGCCCCACTGCCATGCGCGGCGAGGGCATGGAGGACGTGATCTTTGCCGGCACCTCGCGGCGATCTGCACGCGGTCATGCCGAAGTGACCCTGACCATCGACAATCACGATCGGCTGGCCCCGGCGGGTTTCAACGACGAGGACAATTTTGAAATTGCACGTCGCATTACCCGCGATGCGGGATCGGCCTACAAGATCGGCGGCAAGGATGTGCGCGCGCGCGATGTGCAGATGCTGTTTGCCGATGCGTCCACCGGCGCCCACAGCCCCGCGCTGGTCCGCCAGGGCCAGATCAGCGAACTGATCAACGCCAAGCCCAAAAGCCGCCGTCGCATTCTGGAAGAGGCTGCGGGGATTTCGGGGCTGTATCAGCGCCGGCACGAGGCCGAGTTGAAGCTGAACGGTGCGGAAAACAACCTGACGCGGGTTGATGATACGCTGGATCAGCTGTCGACACAGGCGGCCAGCCTGGCGCGTCAGGCCCGTGCGGCAGCGAAATACCGCGAAATCGGTGCCGCGTTGCGCCTGGCCGAAGGGTTGTTGCTGTATCGCCGCTGGTCCGAGGCCGAAGCTGCGCGGCTTGCAGCCGTGCAGGCCTTGGCCGAGGCGGTGCGCATTGCTAACGAAGCCGAGGCGACGTCTCGTCAGGCGACCGAGCAGCGCGAGGCCGCGGATGAGGCGCTGCCGCCGCTGCGCGAGGAAGATCAGGTTGCCGCTGCGATTTTGTCGCGACTGCTGGTGGAAAAAGAGGCGCTGGATGATGCGGAAACCCGTGCCGTGGAACAGGTGCGCGCCCTTGTCGCCCGGATATCGCAACTGGATCGCGACATCGAACGCGAAGATGCGCTGAATCGTGATGCCGGAGAGGTGGTCGAGCGGCTGGCCTGGGAAAAGACCGAGCTGGAAAAAGCCGGCGCGGGGCATGAAGAAAAGCTGCAGGGCAAGGCGCAACAGGCGCAAGAGGCAGCAGACGCCCTGACCCAGGTTGAGGCCCGGCTGGCCGAGCTGACGGATGAGGCTGCACGCCTTGCGGCGCGTCACCAATCGGCGGAAAGATTGGCGTCTGACCTGCGCACGATGCTGGCGCGGGCCGAACGCGCGGCAGGCGAGGCCGAAGAAAACGCCGCCCGCGCCGCCACTGCGGGATCTGCTGCAGATGAAGCATTGGCCACCGCCGAAGAAGCGCAAGAGGCCGCTGCTGACCGGGCCGAAGCCGCCGAAGAGGCCCTGGCCGCGGCTGAACTCGTGCGTGGGGATGCCGAATCCGCCGAGGCCGCTGCACGTTTGTCACGTTCCGAGGCCGAAGGCGAAGCCAGCGCGCTGGCGGCCGAAATGGCCGCGCTGAGACGTCTGGTTGAACGCGGGCAATCCGATGGCGCCGCGATTCTGGATCAGGTGCAGGTCGAGAAAGGCTATGAAATTGCCTTTGGTGCGGCGCTTGGCGATGATCTGCGAGCTGGGGTGGCCACGGACGGCCAGTCCGGTTGGCGTGAATTGCCGGGCTGGGATGCGCCGCAAGCCCTGCCTGATGGGGTTTTGGCGCTGGCGCGGCATGTCACGGCCCCACCTGCATTGAACAGGCGGTTGTCGCAATGCGGTCTGATTGCCGATGGTGCCGCGGCATTGGCGCTGCAATCGCGCCTGCGGCCGGGGCAACGGCTGGTGACACCTGAGGGGGATTTGTTTCGCTGGGACGGGATGTGTGTTTCGTCGGGGGAAACGTCGTCGAGCGCGGCGCTGCATCTGCAGAATGTCAACCAGCTTGCCGAAATCTCTGAACAGGCCGAAGAAGCACAGGCGCGTGCTGCGGACGCGGTGCAGCGCCATGAGGATGCACGGGCCCGGCTGGCCGAGGCTGCAGCAACCGAGAAATCATCACGCGATGCCCGCCGCGAGGCCGAGCGGCTGCTTTCGGATGCGGCACGCGCCGCGACACGGGCGGAATCGGATCTGGCCCTGGCGAATAGCCGCCACGAGGCAGCGCAGGCCGAACTGGCGCGCCACCGGGCTGACGCCTCGGACGCCTCCGCCCGGCTTGCTCAGGCTGAGCGCGCCTTGGCCGACCTGCCATCGCGTGATGCGGCGGCGGATGCGGTCGAGCATGCCCGCACCGGTGTCGAGGCCGCGCGTATCGCCACGATGACCCGGCGCGCCGCGCTGGATGAGCTGCGTCGCGACGGGAATGCCCGGCTGAAGCGGTTGCAGGAAATCGCCAAGGAAGAATCTGGATGGAAGCTGCGTTTGCAGCAGGCCGGGACGCGGGGTGCCGAACTGGTCGCCCGTCGCGATGACGGCGCTGCCGAGCTGGAGGAGGCCGAGGCCCAACCCGCCTTGCTGGCCGAGCGCCGCGAAGAACTGGCCGAGCGTGAGGCCGAGGCCACGACACGGTTGGAGCGGGCCCGGACCGCCCTGACCGCGGCGGATGAGGTCGCGCGCAGCTGTGCCCATGCCGAACGCGATGCGGAACGGGCCGCCTCTGAAGCCCGTGAAACACGTGCCGCCCGCGAAGCGCGGGCAGAAGCCGCACGTGACAGCGAAGTTGCTGCACGCGAGCGTATCCAGGAAGAAACCGAAACCACGCCGCAAGACTTGTTGCAGTCCTTGGGTGAGGTGGACACCGAAACCCCGTCCGGCACACTGGAGGACCGTATCGCGCGGTTGCGGTCCCAGCGCGATGCGCTGGGGGCGGTCAACCTTCGCGCCGATGAGGACAAACGGGAAATCGAGGACGAGCGCGACAATCTGTTGCACGAGAAAACCGATCTGGAAGAGGCAATCCGCAAGCTGCGCGCCGGGATCGGCAGTCTGAACCGCGAAGGTCGCGAGCGTCTGCTGGCGGCGTTCGATACGGTGAATGCCAATTTCGCGACGTTGTTCACCAGCCTGTTCGGGGGCGGCGAGGCACGTTTGGTTCTGGTTGAATCGGATGACCCGCTGGAAGCAGGGCTGGAAATCATGTGCCAGCCACCGGGCAAGAAACTGTCGACCCTATCGCTCTTGTCGGGCGGCGAGCAAACTCTGACCGCGCTGGCGCTGATCTTTGCGGTCTTTCTGGCCAATCCTGCGCCGATCTGTGTGCTGGACGAGGTTGACGCGCCGCTGGATGACGCCAATGTCAGCCGCTTTTGCGATCTGCTGGATGAAATGACCGGTCGCACCGATACCCGATTTCTGATTATCACCCACCATGCGGTGACCATGGCGCGCATGGATCGCCTGTTTGGCGTGACCATGGTCGAACAGGGTGTCAGCCAGCTGGTCAGTGTCGATCTGAAACGCGCCGAGGCTCTGGTCGCCTGAGGGTCGCCGCGCTAGGGTGCCACTCGAATCGCGATCCGCCGGTGGTCGACAGGACCGGCCGGCCCCAGCCTGACGAGGACATCATGAGCATCGAAGCCCGACTGACCGAAAAAGGAATCTCCCTGCCGGACGCGCCGGCCCCTGCGGCCAACTATGTGCCATATGTGCAAAGCGGCAATCTGGTCTATGTATCGGGTCAGATCAGCGCAGACGAAAACGGTCTGATTACCGGAAAGCTGGGCGAAAATGTCGATGTCGAGGCCGGCGCTGCCGCCGCCCGGCGTTGCGGGCTTGCCCTGATTGCGCAATTGCGTGCGGCCACTGGCTCATTGGACAAGGTCAAACGTGTCGTCAAGCTGACCGGCTTCGTGAACTCGACCCCTGACTTTACCGACCAGCCAAAGGTCATCAACGGCTGTTCGGACCTGATGGTCGAAGTGTTCGGTGACGCGGGCGCACATGCCCGTGCCGCAGTTTCGGCCCCCGCGCTTCCGCTGGGTGTCGCGGTCGAAATCGAAGCGATCTTCGAGGTCGAGTGATGCCGGCGCTGCCACAGGCATTTCTGAACGTTCCGATCACCCATCGCGGACTTCATGACGACAAGGTTCCGGAAAACAGTCTGGCGGCGGCAAAGGCCGCCATCGACGCGGGATACGGGATCGAAATGGATATCCAGCCTGCGGCCGATGGTACGGCGATGGTGTTTCATGATTATGATCTGACGCGTTTGGCAGGGGACAGGCGCTTTGTCGCCGACATTTCGGCCGATGAACTGGCCGGAATTTCCCTGAAAGGCAGCAACGAGACCGTGCCGACCCTTCGCCAGATGCTGGATCTGGTCGCCGGGCGGGTTCCCCTGCTGATCGAAATCAAGGATCAGGACGGACGGCTTGGCGGCAATATCGGCGATCTGCACAAGCAGGTGGCCGGACAGCTGGCTGACTATGCCGGGCCTGTCGCCGTGATGTCTTTCAATCCTCATGTCGTCGGGGCGTTTCACCGGATTTCACCGGATATTCCGGTGGGGCTGACAACCTGCGGTTATGCGCCCGAACATTGGGCGATGCTGGATCAGGACGCGCGCGAACATCTGGCTGATATTTCGGATTTTGATGATGTGGGGGCCAGTTTCATCTCGCATGATCACAACGATCTGGGCAATCCGCGCGTCGATGCGTTGAAGGCGCAGGCGGTTCCCGTTCTGTGCTGGACGATCCGATCGCCCGCGCAAGAGGCTGCCGCGCGCAAGGTTGCCGACAATATCACCTTCGAGGGCTATCAGGCCGCGATCTAGTCTTTGGCGCCGCGTGTTCGGGCAGTGTCGGGGCGTTGCCCGAACAGATCGCGGATCTTCGTGAATTCTTTGGGAATGTGATCCTGTTGATCTGGCAATTCATCGTTGCGCGACTAGTTTAGGGGCCATGAGCACGCCGCTGACCCTGACCACCCATTCCTCCATCGCCGATATTGCACCCGACATCTGGGACGGGCTGGGCGATGGCAATCCGTTTACCACGCACCGGTTCCTTCATGCGCTGGAGATGTCGGGCTCTGTCGGGGCCGGCACCGGCTGGCAACCGCTGCACCTGACGATCGAACGCAACGGCCTGATCCTGGGGGCGGCGCCGCTCTATGCGAAATCGCATAGTCAGGGCGAATATATCTTCGATCATGCATGGGCACAGGCCTATATGCGCGCCGGGGGCGATTACTATCCCAAGCTGCAATCCGCCGTTCCCTTTACCCCGGCGACAGGTGCGCGGTTGCTGTCGCCGGACCCCGAAATCAGGCGCGCCTTGCTGACCGGCATGACGCAGCTTGCGCAGCGTGGGGGGGCATCTGGCGTGCATGTAACCTTTTGCACCGAGGAAGAATCCGGGCTGGGCGAGGAGGTCGGGTTTCTGAGCCGCGTGACCCAGCAATTCCATTGGCTCAATCAGGGTTATGGCAGCTATGATGATTTCTTGACCGCGCTGTCATCGCGCAAGCGCAAGGCGCTTCGCAAGGAACGTCGGCGCGCGCAAGAATTCGGTGGCAGCATTCGCCGCTTGCAAGGGGATGCGCTGCGACGCGAGCATTGGGATGCGTTCTGGGGTTTTTATCAGGACACCGGAAGCCGCAAATGGGGACAACCCTATCTGACGCGCGACTTCTTTGAACGGGTGCACCAGACAATGCGCGATGATGTGCTGTTGGTTCTGGCGGAACGCGATGGCGTGCCGATTGCGGGTGCGCTGAACTTTGTCGGGGGTGGTGCAATCTATGGACGTTATTGGGGTTGCACCGAGGATCACGCCTTTCTGCATTTCGAGCTGTGCTATCATCAGGCCATCGATTACGCGATCGAATACGGGCTTGATCGCGTCGAGGCAGGGGCGCAAGGCGAACACAAACTGGCGCGGGGCTATCTGCCGGCACCTGTGCATTCGTTGCATTGGGTTGGCGATCCCGGATTTCTGCGCGCTTTGGCGCAGTATCTGCAGGAAGAACGTCACGCCATCGATGACGAGATCGAGGTTCTGACCGATTGGGGGCCGTTCCGCAAGAACAACGGCTGATCCGGCACATCCCGTGTGCCGGATCGTTTTCATTTATGGGCCGTTCAGACCTTTTCCAGCAGGGCTTCACCGGCGCTGACGCTGCAGGTGCCGGGTGAATCCTCGACATCGATGACTTCGACCTTGCCGTCATTCAGCAGTGCGGCGAACCGTTGGCAGCGATTGAAGAGGCCTGCGGGCGGGGCATCGAAATTCAACCCCAGCGCCTTGGTGACGCTACCATCCGCATCGGCCAGCACCTCGATCCCTGCATCGGGGGCACCGGTGGCCTTGGCCCAGGCGTCGCAGACGAATGGGTCGTTGACGGTCAGACAGACAATCCGGCCTACGCCCTTGTCGCGGAATTGCTGCGCTGTGCGGATGAAGCTGGGCATATGCGCATTGGTGCAGGTGCCTGTATAGGCGCCGGGCAGACCGAAAACGACCGTGCGGCCCTTGGCCAGCTCTGCCGTATCAACGGTTTCGGGGCCGTTCTCGCCGACGCGCAGCAAGCTGCCGGTGGGAAATGTTTCGCCAACCTGAATGGTCATCCTGATCTCCATGAATTGCAACGGATTCGCGCCGACTATAGGGTGCGGTTGGTAAACTGGCCAGAACACAGGCGGGCAAGAATCGATGCGTATCGTGATCATTGGTGCGGGGCAGGCGGCAGCTTCGATGGCGGCGCGTTTGCGCGTGCGCGGACATGACGGGCCGCTGACGGTGATCGGATCCGAACCTGTTGCGCCCTATCAGCGCCCTCCCTTGTCCAAGGCCTATCTGTTGGGGGATATGGGGTTGGACCGCCTGTTGCTGCGCAATGAGGAATGGTGGGCAGAACAGGAAATCGAACTGCGTCTGAACGAAAGCGTCAACGCCATCGACAAGGCGGCGAAACTGGTGACCACCGATCATGGCAGCCTGCCCTATGATGCCTTGGCGCTGACGACCGGGGCCAGCCCAAAGCGCCTGCCTGACGCGATGGGCGGGGCCTTGTCGGGTGTTCATGTGATCCGCAGCCTGTCCGATGTCGATGCATTGGCGCCACAGATGCAGGCCGGGCGGCGCATGGTGGTGATCGGGGGCGGTTATATCGGGCTAGAGGCCGCCGCCGTGGGCCGCAAGCTGGGTCTGCATGTCACCGTGGTCGAGGCCGCGCCGCGCATTCTGGGCAGGGTCGCGGCCCCCCAGACCGCGGACATGATGCGCGAGTTGCATGCAAGCCACGGGGTGCAGATTCTGGAAGCCTCGGGGATTGAACGGATCGTGGGCCCGGATCGCGTCGAGGCGGTTGCGCTGCAGGGCGGACGCAATCTGCCGGCCGATCTTGTCATTACGGGAATCGGCGTGCTTCCCAATGTCTCTTTGGCGAAAGAGGCCGGGCTGCACATCGACAACGGCATTGCCACCGATGATCAGGGGCGCAGTTCGGACGCGGCGATATGGGCTGCCGGGGATTGCGCAAGCTTTCCGTGGCAGGGCGAACGTATCCGGCTGGAAAGCGTGGGCGGGGCCATCGATATGGGCGAGCTGGTGGCCGACAACATGCTGGGGGCCGGGCGCATCTACGAGCCGAAGCCCTGGTTCTGGTCGGATCAGTTCGATGCCAAGTTACAAATCGCCGGGTTGGGAACGGGATATGACCATATCGTCAGCCGCAAGGGCGATGGAACGCATGGCGGCTCGGTCTGGTATTTCCGCATGGGCCGGTTGATCGCGGTAGATGCGCTGAACGATGCACGCGCCTATATGATCGGCAAACGTCTGATCGAGGCTGGAAAATCGCCCCAGCCAGATGAAATCGCCAACGCCGCGAATCTGAAGGTTCTGCTATGACCGATATTCAGTCCGGGCGGGTGGCGACCAGATGAGGATCGTTGGCGGAAATCTTCGTGGCCTGAAGCTGGCCGAACTGGGGGACGGCGATGCGCGGGCCCATTTGCGACCGACCACCGACCGGGTCCGAGAAGCGATTTTCAACCTGCTGATCAATGGCAGTTTCGGCAATCCGCTGCCTGATGCGCGGGTGCTGGATCTGTTCGCCGGAACGGGGGCGCTGGGGCTAGAGGCGCTGTCGCGCGGTGCGGCCAGGGTCAGTTTTGTCGATGATGGTCCGGCGGCGCGATCATTGATCCGCGCCAATGTCGAACGCGCCCGCGCGATGGGTGTAAGCGATATCTGGCGACGGGATGCCACACGTTTGGGGGATAATCGTGGCCCCGGCTATGATCTGGTGTTCCTGGACCCCCCCTATGGCAAAGGCCTGGGGGAACGTGCGATTGCATCTGCCATCGGCGGGGGGTGGCTTGCCCCCGATGCCGTCATCGTCTGGGAAGAATCGCGCCCGCCGCAATTGCCTGCCGGGTTAAGCCAGCTGGACCAACGGCGCTATGGCGACAGCATTGTCACCATCGCCCGCATGTCGGTGCCCGCCGCCTGAGGGCCATCAGGCTGGTTCGGCGATCACCGAGGCGGCCGCATGCAGCGCCCCCGAGCCGTGGGGAATTTCCAGCGCGATCAGGCCCGCCTGCATGGATGCCAGCGCCCCAAGGATCATGCCGGCATTGGTGTGCCCCATATGCGCGATACGCAAGGCATTGGCCGGGTCCTGTGCCCCCAGCCCAATCCCCAATGTGACCCCGCATTGTTCGGTGACCCAGCTGCGCAGCGCATCGGCATGGGGCATGCGAACCGCAGTGACCGACGCCGCGCGCGACGCCGGATCATCGATGGTCAGGCGGATGTCGGGATTGCCCGCGCCCCATGCCTCGACAGCGGCCCAGACGGCACGCGCCAGGGCGGCATGACGTGCCCAGACCGCGGGCAGACCTTCTTCGTCCAGCAGCATTGTCAACGCTTCGTTCAGGGCAAACAGATGCTGCACGGGCGCGGTGCCACCCCAGAACTGCCACAGGCTCTCGCGCCCGGCACTGGCCCGGATATGCCAATCCCAGAATGGCGATTTCCGCAGGCCGGACGGGTGGGTCGCGGCACGGTCGGAAAACCAGACGAAACTTGTGCCCGGTGGACACATCAGACCTTTCTGGCTGGCCGAGATCAAAACATCGACGCCCCAGTCATCCATCATCATCGGCGCACAGCCCAACGAGGCGATGGCATCCACGACAAGCAACGCCGGATGGTCGCCCATTGCCTGACGTATGGCATAGATATCCGCCATACTTCCTGTTGCTGTATCGGTGTGGCACAACAAGACCGCACGGATCTGTTGTTCGTTGTCATCGGCCAGCCTGCGGGTCAGCCGGTCGGGATCGACAGGATCATTGCCGAAATCCAGCTTTTCAACATAGGCGCCATGGCTTGCCACCTGTTCGGCCCATGCGCGGCCAAAAAAACCGCTGGTCAGCACGAGGATCTGATCACCCGGAGACACCAGATTGGCTGCCACGGCTTCCCATGCGGTATGGCCATTGCCGATATAGGGTGCCAGATGGGCCGTCGTGCCCGCCAGTCGCTTCAACTGGTCCATGACCCGCATGTTTAGATCGGCAAGTTCTTCGCCATAGATGTCAGGTGCCGCCCGATGGGCCGCGCGCAGCACGCGGTCGGGCACGGGTGACGGGCCGGGAATGGCGATAAGGGCGTGTCCGGCAGCAAGGCTCATGCGGTCAATCCTTCAGAATCCAGTCTAGCGGTATGCCCGCCAGCGCATGGCGTCAACGGTCCGGCGTGTCCGTGCCCGCCTTGCCCCCCCTTGCTTCGTCGCGCTATGGCTGGACCAAGCAAGATGTTGCCGCCCCAAGGAGCCCGGCCTGACCGTGACCAAATCCGTTCCCTCGACCTCGCTGTTTCGCAGGCTGTGGTCCGATTATCTGTATCCCCATCGCGCCAAGATGTTGTTTGCCTTTGTGCTCATGACGCTTGAGGGATCGACGCTTGCGCTGATCTCGTGGATGCTGAAACCCTTGTTTGACCTGGTGTTCGTGGGCAAGCAGGCCGGCGCGCTTTGGTGGGTTGGCGGGGCCATTTTCGGCATTTTCCTGTTGCGGGCGATAACGCTGGTGGCAAGCCGGGCATTGCTGACGCGCATATCGCTGACCATCTCGACGCGTATGCAGACGGATCTGTTGTCCCATATCATGACGCTCGATGGCCGGTTCTTCCGGGATAACCCGCCCGGCGCATTGATCGAACGTGTTCAGGGCGACACGATGGCGGTTCAGGGGGTCTGGGCGACATTGCTGACCAGCGCGACGCGCGATGTGATCGCGCTGATCATGCTGTTCGCGGTGACCCTGACGGTTGATCCGCTATGGACGGTGGCGGCGGTGATCGGTGCGCCGTTGCTGATCGCGCCTGCTGCCTTGGTGCAGCGGTATGTGCGCCGCAAGATGCGGCAGAATCGCGTGAATGCCAGCGAACGCGCAACGCGGCTGGACGAGGTGCTGCATGGTATCGCCTCGATTCGCCTGAACCGGGCGGAAGACAGCCAGACCGAACGCTTTTCCAGAATCGTGACGCGTATTCGCGATGCGCAGGTCAAGGTGGCGGCGATCAGTTCCCTTGTGCCGGCGCTGACGGATGTGGTCACGGGGATCGGTTTTGTCGCCGTGCTTGCCCTTGGTGGAAACGAGGTGATGCAGGGGGAACGCAGCGTCGGCGATTTCATGTCGTTCTTTACCGCGCTTGCCCTGGCGTTTCAGCCGCTGCGCCGCCTGGGCGGGCTGGCCGGGACATGGCAAACCGCCGCCGCCAGCCTTGAACGGATCTATGACGTGTTCGATACCAGCTCGACCATTCGATCGGGTGCGCGACGCCAGCCGCCCGAAACGATGTCGCTGGAACTGCGCGATGTCCATCTGTCATATGAAGGCCAGCCGGTTCTGAACGGTCTTGAATTTACCGTTGAGGCAGGACGGACCACGGCATTGGTCGGGCCGTCAGGCGCGGGGAAATCGACGGTGTTCAATCTGCTGACGCGGATGGTCGATCCCGATAGCGGTCAGGTCTTGCTGGGGGGTGTTCCGGTGGCGGATTATGACCTGGCCGTGCTGCGCGACCAGTTTTCGACTGTTGCGCAGGAATCGGCATTGTTTGACGAGACACTGCGCGACAACATCCTGATGGGGCGCCCCGATGCGGATGACCCGGCGTTGGAGCGGGCCTTGCAGACGGCTCATGTCAGCGATTTTGTCGAGGCAATGGCACAAGGGCTGGACAGCCGCGCGGGCCCGCGTGGTTCGTCGTTGTCTGGTGGGCAGCGCCAGCGTGTTGCCATCGCGCGTGCCGTGCTGCGCGATGCGCCGATCCTGCTTTTGGACGAAGCCACCAGCGCGCTGGACACTGCCAGCGAACGCCTGGTCCAGCAGGCGCTGGACGAACTGGCCCGCGACCGCACGACCTTGGTCATTGCACATCGCCTGTCCACCATTCGCAATGCCGACAAGATCGTGGTGATTCAGTCGGGGAGGGTTGTCGAACAGGGCGACCATGATCAACTGATGGAAAAAGGCGGTGCCTATGCGCGCCTGGTCGCTTTGCAATTCGGAGAAACTCCATGAGCCGCAAGATCATTCGCCTGTCGGGCGACGATCATATTTCCTTTCTGCAAGGGCTGGTCACGAATGATGTCAGCCGAACACCATGCTGGACCGCGCTGCTGACACCCCAGGGCAAGTATCTGGCCGATTTCCTGGTTGTCGCACAGGATCAGGCATTGTTACTGGATGTTCATGCCGATCTGGCCGATGATCTGATGCGGCGTTTGTCGATGTACAAGCTGCGATCCGCGGTTCAGCTGGAAATGACAGATATGACGGTGGCGCGCGGCACCGGCCCGGCACCGGAAGGCGCTGTTACCGATCCGCGCCATGATGCGCTAGGGTGGCGCCTTTATGGCGGGCAGGGGGATGATGGCAGCGATTGGGATGCGATCCGGGTGGCGCATTGCATCCCGGAATCCCTGATCGAGCTGATTCCGAATGAAACCTTCATTCTGGAAGCGGGGTTCGAACGCCTGCATGGCGTCGATTTCCGCAAGGGATGTTTCGTGGGCCAAGAGGTGACCGCGCGCATGAAACACAAGACCGAGCTGCGCAAGGGGCTCAGGACGTTGACGGTAGAGGGCAGCGCCGAGATCGGCACCCCGATCACCTTGAATGATCGCACGGTCGGTACGCTGTTTACGCAGGCTGGTGGGCAGGGGATCGCCCATCTGCGGTTTGACCGCATGGGTGATGGAATGATGGCCGAGAACGCCAGGTTGCGGCAGGAATGAGTGACGGGGCCGATATGGCCCCGGATGCGCCGCCGTTGCGCAAGATCATCCATATCGACATGGATGCGTTCTTTGCGTCGGTCGAACAGCGCGACAATCCAGAGCTGCGGGGTAAACCCGTGGCTGTCGGCGGATCGTCCCTGCGCGGGGTTGTTGCGGCCGCCAGCTATGAGGCGCGGCGATACGGCGTCCGTTCCGCCATGCCGTCGGTGCGGGCGGCGCGGCTGTGCCCGGACCTGTTCTTTGTCCGGCACCGGTTTGATGTCTATCGCGCGGTCAGTGCCCAGATCCGGGATATCTTTGCCGAATACACTCCGCTGATCGAACCGCTGTCGCTGGACGAAGCCTATCTGGATGTGACTGACCACCTGTGGGACGGGCAGACCGCAACCGGTGTCGCCCGCGAAATCCGTCAGCGCATTCGTGACATGACGCAGCTGACTGCCAGCGCGGGGGTCAGCTATAACAAGTTTCTGGCCAAGCTGGCCTCCGATCAGAACAAGCCTGACGGGTTGTGCGTCATACCACCAGATCGAGGCCCTGATTTCGTGTTGTCCCTGCCGGTCGGCAAGTTTCACGGCATCGGGCCACAGACCGCGCGCAAGATGAACGGTATGGGCATTCGCAACGGTGCCGATCTGCGCGCCCAGGGGCTGGAATTCCTGACCCGCCGCTTTGGCAAGGCAGGACGCTATTACTGGAATATCTCGCGCGGGATCGACCACCGGGCGGTCAAACCCGATCGCATCCGAAAATCGGTTGGTGCCGAGAATACATACCCCACCGATCTGACAAGGATCGAACAGGTCGACGAGGCGCTGTTGCTCTTGGCCGATAAGGTCTGGGACCATGTCGCGAAAAACGAACTGCTTGGGCGCACGGTCACGGTCAAAGTCAAATTTGCCGATTTTCAGCAGGTCACACGTGCGCGAACCCTGTCACGGCCTGTCGGTTCCATGGACGAAATGTTGACGCTGGCGCGCGATTTGGCGCGGCTGGTGTTGCCCGACCCGCGCGGTGCCCGCCTTCTGGGGATCACATTGTCGGGATTTGATCACGATGATGATGGCGGTGCCGAACAGTTGGATTTGTTCGATGGCATTTGAACGAAGAAGCGCCCCACGGCCGGGCCAGGGGCGCTTTTTTGTCGAGGCAATGACGCCCTGTGATCAGGCGCGTTCGCTGTATTCGAACAATTCGGTGTTCACGACGATATCTTCGCCCTCGCCGACGAACGGCGGGATCATGATGCGCACGCCATTGTCCAGGATGCCGGGCTTGTAGCTGTTTGCTGCTGTTTGCCCTTTGACGACCGGCTCGGTTTCGACGACTTTGCAGGTCACTTTCTGGGGCAGTGACACGGACAGGGCCTCATCGCCGTAATATTCCACGGTCGCCGTCATGCCATCCTGCAGGAAGGGGCGGCGTTCGCCCAGCAATTCGGCGTCCAGTTCGGTCTGCTCGAATGTTTCGCTGTCCATGAAGACCAGCCGGCCGTCGGTTTCATACAGGAATTGCTGGTCCTTCTGGTCAAGGCGCACGCGCTCGACCTTGTCTTCGCTGCGAAAGCGTTCATTCAGCTTGCGCCCGTCGCGCAGGTTCTTCAGCTCGACCTGTGCGAAGGCGCCGCCCTTGCCGGGCTTGACGTGATTGACCTTTACGGCGGCCCACAGGCCTCCGTCATGCTCCAGCACGTTGCCGGGGCGAATTTCATTGCCATTGATCTTGGGCATTGGGCGAACTCTTGCGATGAAGTGGGAATTCCTGCCGTCCAGACGTTGAACGGCGCTGCCGTTGCCCTATATCGGGGGCAGCGGTCAGAGGCAACCGAAACGCATTTGCCGCGTTGTCAAGGTGCGAAAGGGCGACAACATATCGCTTTTTTGACAGGATCAGGGGAATTTCACCTGATTTTTACATGCGATGCGGGATATGCATGGCAGCCATGCAGGTGAAGGAATACCGAATCGGGGTCGAACTGGTCTAAGGCAGGCGGCACCGTCGAAGAAACGGAATGAAATGATGCGGGATGGCAATGAACATTCCCGCCGGGCCTGTGCCGACTCCAGTGCCAAGATAGATGGACGAATAAAATGCGCGATTTTGTTGATGGTTCTGCTTTCAATTTTGAACAAGGCCAGCGGGCCCGCAAGCTTTTTGCTGCGGTTGTGCTTGCGGCTTTGGACGATGCTATCGCAGATGATAAAAAATACGGCAATGGTCCTGAACAAATAGCACGTTGGGCACGCTCGCGCGACGGGCGCGAAGTGCTGAGCTGTGCGGGTATCGATCCGAACGAACGTGTCGTGAAGGGTCTGATGGAATTTGTATCCAAGGGTGTTCGGACCTCGGTCGCGCTGTCGCGCGAAGAAAGCGAACGTCGCATGGCCGCCGAAGCGGAAGAGGCCGAAGCCGCCTGAACAACGGATCGATCGCGTTTACTTGAAGCCGCCTTCGGTGAAGGGCGGCTTCTTTGTATTCCCGGGGATGCGTTTCGGGGCAGGCATGCGGGTCGTGCATGCTTTTTGCCTCGGCATTGGCAAACGATGCCTGCGCGGTATAAGACAGCCAGCAGATCAACTTAGTGGACGGCGGCAATGGCCAACCAGAATGACAGCTTTATCGATGAAGTGACCGAGGATCTTCGGCGCGACCGCCTGTATGGCATGTTCCGGCGTTATGGCTGGATTGCGATCGTGGTCATATTGCTGTTGGTCGGCGGCGTCACCTTCCGCGAAATTTCCGAATCGCGCGCCAGCGCCGAGGCCGAGGCCTGGGGCGACGCGGTTCTGATGGCCGAAGGATCGGGCGATCCGGCAGCGATTTTGCAGGTGGATTCGCAGGGACATGAAGGTCGTGACGCGTTGGCGGGGTTGCTTGCCGCCGCCGGCTGGGTCGAAAGCGGCAGCCAGGATGCCGCCGCCGAGGCGCTGCAGACGGTTGCGGGTGATGCCCAATCCGAATCCGTCCTGAACGAGCTGGCTGAACTGAAGCTTGTGATGCTGAACGGCAAGGACATGGATCCGTCGCAGCGCGATGCGGTGCTGACGCGCCTGTCCCGCACGGGCGCGCCGTTCGAGTTGTTGGCACTGGAACAGAAGGCCGTTGCCCTGATCGAGGCGGGCCGTGACGAAGACGCCATCACCCTGATCCGCCAGATTCAGCGGAAAGAAGGGCTGAGCGAGGCCTTGCGCATGCGTTTGTCGGAAATGATGATCGCGTTGGGTGTCGAGCCCGAAGCGGCCCAGGGCCTTCAGGCGGGCTGATGCGAAACCCCGAGATCGAGCGCGCTGATCAACACAACAAGAGGACGACCGGCATGTTGCGAATGACCCTAGCCTTTGCCGCCGCGCTTGGCCTGACGGCCTGCGGCGACCGCGAGGTTATCCTGCCCGGTGAACGTCTGGATCCGACGGCTGTCACCTCGCCCGATGGTCCTGCGGTGGAAGGTCCGGCGGCGGTGTCGTCGACGGCCCTGTCGCTGGCGGCGCCACGGGTCAATGGCGAATGGAGCCATCGCGGAGGCAATGCAGCGCATCAACCGGGACATGTCGCCCTGGGTGCTGGAACAACGCGGGTCTGGTCCAATCCGATCGGGCAGGGCAACGACCGGCGCTTTCGGATTTCGGCGGATCCCATCGTAGCGGCCGGACGGGTCTTTACCCTGGACAGCCATGCCCGTGTGACAGCATCGGCACAATCGGGGGGCACATCATGGTCCACCGATATTACGCCGGTCCTTGAAAACCCCAAAAGCGCTTCGGGCGGCGGCCTGGCCTATGAGGGCGGGCGGATCTTTGCCTCGACCGGTTTCGGCGAGCTTGTGGCGCTGGATGCGACCAGCGGCGCGATCCTGTGGCGCCAGCGGGTGGACGCCCCTGTCGCCGGTGGTCCTGCCGTGGCCAATGGCGTGGTCTATGTGTCCGCGCGCAACAATATCGGCTGGGCGGTCCGTGCAAGCGACGGCAAGGTGCTGTGGCAAACATCGGGCACGCCTTCGACCGCCGGGGTCATGGGGGTGTCCGTACCCGCCGTTCAGGGCGATACGGTTGTGTTCCCCTTTGCTTCGGGACAGTTGCAGGGCGTGGACGCCGGCAGCGGGCTTGCAAAATGGTCGGCGCAGGTCGCGGGCAAGCGAACCGGCCGCGCCGTGGCTGTCATTCGCGACATGACGGGTGATCCGGTGATTTCCTCGGGCGTGGTTTACGGCGGCACCTCGGCGGGGCGGATCAACGCGGTCGAGCTGTCAAGCGGCACCGAGCTCTGGTCGGCGCATGACGGGGCCAACAGCCCGGTGGTCGTGGCGGGGGGGTCGGTTTTCGCCGTCAATGATCAGGCCCAGCTCATTCGCCTTGATGCGGCCACAGGTGGCGTCATCTGGCGGATCGACCTGCCCTATTACGCCGATGCCAAGACCAAGAAGCAGGATCGCATCTACGCCCATTTCGGTCCGGTTCTGGCCGGTGGGCGTTTGTTCGTCGCTTCATCTGACGGCGTGTTGCGTGTCTTCGATCCCGCGTCGGGGCGGCTGGTCGGGCAGGGCGCCATTCCGGGCGGGGCGGCGTCTGCGCCGGTCGTCGCCGGTCAAACCCTTTACGTCGTCTCCCGTGACGGCCAGTTGCACGCATTCAGATGACATTCACACTTGCCATTGTTGGCCGCCCCAATGTGGGAAAATCGACCCTGTTCAACCGTCTTGTCGGCAAAAAGCTGGCATTGGTGGACAACCAGCCCGGCGTGACGCGCGATCTGCGCGAGGGTGACGCGCGTCTGGGCGACCTGCGCTTTGTCGTGATCGACAGCGCCGGTCTGGAAATGGCCGAAGATGACAGCCTTCAGGGGCGCATGCGCCGCCTGACCGAGCGTGCTGTGGACGAAGCCGATATCTGCCTGTTCGTCATCGACGCCCGCACCGGGGTAACCGCCGCGGACGAATATTTCGCTGACATCCTGCGCCGTCGTGCGCGTCATGTCATCGTTGCGGCCAACAAATCCGAAGGTCGCGCCGGCGAGGCCGGGGCGATGGAGGCCTATAGCCTGGGGCTTGGCGATCCCCTGCGGATTTCAGCCGAGCATGGCGAAGGTTTCGACGACCTTTACGCGGCGCTCGCGCCATTGGCGGATCAGGTCGAGGATGAACGTCCCGCGCCGATCGCACCACAGGTCGATGTCGATCTGTCCGAAGCGGATGCCGAAAGCGGCGAGGGGGCCGAGGCCTGGCGCCCATCGGCGGATCGCCCGCTTCAGCTTGCCGTTATCGGCCGCCCCAATGCCGGCAAGTCGACCCTGATCAACAAGATCATCGGTGAGGACCGGTTGCTGACCGGGCCCGAGGCCGGGATCACACGCGATTCCATCAGCGTCACGACAGAGTTCATGTCGACCCCGATGCGGATCTTTGACACTGCGGGTATGCGCAAGAGGGCCAAGGTCACCGACAAGGTCGAAAAGCTGTCCGTTGCCGACGGCTTGCGCGCCGTGCGCTTTGCCGAGGTGGTGGTCGTCCTGCTGGATGTGGCCATTCCGTTCGAACAGCAGGACCTGCGCATCGCCGATTTTGCGGAAACCGAAGGTCGTGCCGTCGTTGTGGCCGCGAATAAATGGGATCTGGAAGACGACAAGCCCCACAAGCTGAATGAGCTGCGGCACAGCTTTGAAAAACTGCTGCCACAGCTGAAGGGCGCGCCACTGGTAACGGTGTCGGCCAGGACCGGCAAGGGGCTTGATCGTTTGCACAACGCCATCCTGAAGGCGCATGAGGTTTGGAACCGGCGGGTATCGACGGCGCGGCTCAATCGCTGGCTGAGCGATATGACCGAAAGCCACCCGCCGCCCGCCCCCGGGGGGCGCAGGATCCGCCTGCGCTATATGACGCAGGTCAAGACACGGCCGCCGGCCTTCATCGTCAAGGCGACCCATACCGACAAGCTGCCCGACAGCTATCAGCGCTATCTGGTCAATGGGTTGCGCCAGGATTTCGATATGCCGGGCACGCCGATCCGGTTGTTCTTTCGTGATCAGGGCGTTTCGAACCCCTATCGGGCCAAGGCAAACAAGATCAACCAGTCGGGCGCCTTGTCCAAGCACAAGAACCGGCAGCGCCCAAAGGGAAGCTGACCGCGCCGGCAGCTGGTTAGCTTGCTGCGCGGATCAGAACGGCCGTCATGGCCGTGATGCCCAGAATGGCGGCGATTGCGGTGATCGGGTCAAAGCCCATCGTGGTCGCCGCAATCGCGCAAAACCCCCAGACGACGGCAACCGACAATGCCAGCCGCCGCCCCATGTGGATCTGCGCACTCATCCCGGCGCCCGTTGCGATCAGGATGCCCAGTATATTCGCGCGCGATGCCGACATGTCCAGCGTGATCGCAACGGCATGGCACAGGATCGCACCGCATGTGACCAGCGCCCAACCTGCCGCGAAATCAAGCGCAGGTCGCGCCTGATCGCGCCCCGATTGCGTGGCGGCAAATGCCAGGGCAGCAGCAGCGGCCGCGATCGTGGCCGCCAGCCAGGGGGACGGCTGGATCAGCCAGGGCCAGATCGCGCCAAGGATCAGGGCGCTGGAAAAGGGCAGGGCGACAGGCGGGGCGGGGCGGTCCGCGATCCGCTGGGATTCCGACGGATCCTGCCATTGACCGATCAGGTCCAGCAACAACATCAACCACAGCGCCGCCAGCAGGCTCCATAGAACCAGGTTGACCGGGTGCAGGTATAGCTGCGCCAGGGAAATCGGCGCGGTGATTCGTTCTGAATCAGGCAGGGGAAACAGGCCAAAGCGCGGCGCAAGACCGGCAAGCCCCACCGGGGAAAAGCCAGTGGGGCGGGACAAAAATGCCAGATTGCTGCCGATGAATATCACCACCGAGGTGGCGTGAACCAGAAATGCGTCGCGTCTCATGCGGGGTGAACGCGTGCTGCAATCAATCGGTTGCCTGATGCAGACGGAAATCCGGCCCCGCCGACGAATAAAGCCGCATTGCCCCCGAAAGAGGCAGCGGGTCAGGCCAGCTTGCCGGCGGCAGTCAGTTGCGTAGCACCGCCAAGATAGGGATGCAGCGCGGCAGGCAGTTGCACCGATCCATCCTGTTTCTGGCCGTTTTCCAGAACCGCGATCAGCGCGCGGCCGACCGCCAGCCCCGATCCGTTCAGGCTGTGGATGAATGCGGGTTTCCCGCCGGCTTCGGGGCGATAACGGGCATTCATGCGTCGCCCCTGGAAATCACCACAATAGCTGACGCTGCTGATTTCACGGAACTTGCCTTGTCCGGGCAGCCACACTTCGATGTCATGGGTGATGCGCGCGCCAAAGCCCATATCTCCGGTGCAAAGCACCACGGTGCGATAGGGCAGCTCCAGCGCCTCGAGGACGGCTTCGGCGCAGCGGGTCATGCGGTCATGTTCCGCGACGCCGCTGTCGGCATCGGTGATCGATACCATCTCGACCTTTTCGAACTGGTGCTGACGCAGGATGCCGGTGGTGTCGCGCCCGGCGCTGCCTGCTTCTGAACGGAAGCACTGGCTATGGGCGACCATGCGGCGCGGCAGGGTCGATTGTTCGACCAGATCCCCGTGAACGGTGTTGGTCAGCGGCACTTCGGAGGTGGGGATCAGCCAGTATCCTTCGCGGGTCTGATAGCTGTCTTCGCCGAATTTGGGCAACTGCCCCGTGCCCAGCATCATATCTTCGAGAACCAGGACGGGGGCCCAGGTCTCTTCCAGGTCATGCTGCGTGATATGCAGGTCCAGCATGAACTGCGCCAGCGCACGGTGGATGCGCGCGACGCCCCCTTTCAGCATCATGAAACGGCTGCCCGACAGCTTGGCCGCGGTTTCGAAATCCATGCCAGGCTTGACGCCTGCGACTTCGAAATGTTCGACAGGTGCAAAGTCGAACTCGGGCGGGGTGCCCCAGCGGCGCAGTTCGACATTGTCATCCTCGTCCTTGCCCTCGGGGACGTTGTCCATCGGCAGGTTGGGAATGCCCAGCAACATCTGGCGCAAGCGGTCATCCAGCAACGCGGCTTCGGCCTGCATCCGTGCGACATCGGCCTTTTTTTCGGCGACCAGGCCGCGCAGCCGCTCGAATTCGGCATCGTCGCCACGGGCCTTGGCGGCGCCGACCTCTTTGCTGGCGCGGTTCTGTTCGGCCTGCGCGGTTTCTGCCTCGGCGATCTTGTTGCGCCGCTCTGCATCCAGTTCAAGCAACTGCGAAGACATCGCGTCGCCGCCGCGTTTCATCAATGCGGCATCGAATGCCTGCGGATTTTCACGGATGGCGCGAATGTCATGCATCTCTGTCACCGGTCTGAGTTCAGGTTGACCGACTGACTAGCGCAAGCTTGTCAGTGACAAAAGGGCAGGTTGGCGGTGGCGCGAAAAATTCTTGGGTGCCGGTGGATGTGCCGACAACGGCTAAGCCGCCGGCTTGATCCCGGCGCGGGTCATCATCTGGGCGATGACCGGATAGAAAAACTGATCTCCGGGATAGCCCTCGATCCGCGCAAGTTCTGCGCCGCGCCGCAGCAGGATGAAGGTGGGGGTGATGGTCGGGCGTCGCTCCAATGCGATTCCGTTCGGCCATGCCCCGTCGATATCCAGACGCAACAGCGGTGCGGCGCGCCCTTCGGCGGATGCCGGGTAGCCGGGGCCGATTTCCCGATTCCAGGCGGCACAATAGATACAGCCCTTTGCTTCGACCATCATCAGCCGGACCGGCGCTGCATCCCAGTCGATTGTCACCGGATTCGCATAGAGCGGGGCTGCGCCCAAGGCGGTCAGTCCCGCGCCGGCAAGCGTCATGGCCGTGACCCCGGCGAGAAAGGATCGTCTGTTCTGGGTATCGGGCATCGGCGTGACCTTGGGCATGGTTTCGCGGGACTAGCTATGCCTGCATCGGCTGTCGGGCAAGTTTTCACAGGGATATCACCTTTCACTTGCCTGCGGAGTTGGGTAAAAACCACGTTATCGGATCGCTTTCGCACGGCAGCCGTGGCGGGGTTGCCACGCCCCGAATGCCGATGACGCAGGAATGAATGGAGACAGAGATGCCACGCCAAGCTGTTGTTTCGGCCGTCGCTGTATTCGCCGCGCTCGCCCTGACATGGGGTGCCGCTGCCGAGATCGCATCGCAGGATGTCATCTTTGCCGATGACGGATCCATAGCACAATCGCTGTCCGGGCAGGCAGGTGACGCCGAACAGGGCGCGCGTATCTATGCCGACAAAAGCAGTGGGAATTGCGTTGCCTGTCATGCGATTGCTGACCGGACCGATGCCGAATTTCAGGGCACGATCGGCCCTGCGCTGGACGGCGCCGGCGACCGGTGGGCGGTGGCCCAGCTGCGCGGCATCGTTGCGGATGCCAAGCAGACCTTTCCCGAATCGATGATGCCCAGTCTTTACAAGACCTCGGGCTATGTGCGCCCCGGCGACGGGTTTACCGGCAAATCCGGTACCGAGCCGCTGCCGACATTGCTGTCGGCCCAGCAGATTGAAGATGTCGTCGCCTATCTGGCGACACTGAAAGAGTGAGAATGCAGATGAATCTCGACAGACGCGAAGTTCTGGCCACCGCCGCGGCCGGTGCGGCCTTGATCGCCCTGCCGCTTGCGGCTGCGGCTCAGGATGGCGAAACGGTCAAGACCGTGGATGAGCTGATTGCCGAATTTACCGGCGGTGCCGATGCGGTCGAGGGGGACGGCGTTACCATTGGCGCGCCCGAGATCGCCGAGAACGGCAACACCGTGCCGATCAGTGTGGATGCGCCCGGTGCCTCCGAAATTCTGGTGCTGGCGCCGGGGAATCCCACCCCGCCTGTCGCACGGTTCCAGTTCGGGGCCTTGGCGGGCAGTCAAGCGGCCTCGACGCGGATCCGACTGGCCCAGACGCAGGACATCGTCGCCGTTGCCAAGCTGGCCGACGGTAGCTTTGTGCGCAGCTCGGCGAATGTGAAGGTCACGATTGGCGGCTGCGGCGGCTGAACGGACGAAAAGGAACAAGACAATGGCAGATAACGTCAAACCCCGCGTCCGCGTGCCCAAGACCGCCGCAAAGGACGAGGTGATTACAATCAAGACCCTGATTTCGCATCTGATGGAATCGGGGCAGCGCAAGGACAAGGACGGGCAGGTCATTCCCCGTTCGATCATCAACCGCTTTACCGCGACCTTCAACGGCGAAACGGTCATTGATGTCCAGATGGAGCCGGCGATCAGCACCAACCCCTATTTCGAATTCGAGGCCCGGATTCCCGATGCCGGAGAGTTCGTGTTTACTTGGTATGACGACGACGGTTCGGTGTACGAAGACAAGCAGACAATCGAACTGGCCTAAGCGCCGCGCCGCGATTTTCTGCACCATCTCAGGCATCGCAAGGGAGATAGAGACGATGTTGACCCAGATCCGCCTGTCCGGCCTTGCGATGGCCTGTCTGATGTCGCTGCCCGCGATGGCGCAGACGGCACCTGACGCGACCGATCCCATCATCATCAACGATGGTGAATTGCAGCTTGAGACAGTTGCATCCACGCCCGAGCATCTGGAGGGCGTTTTGCCCGAGCTGTATTCTGGCTGGCTGTTTCGCGATTCCGAAACGCAGGCGATGCAAACCGACGATTTCGAGAATCCCGGCATGATCTTTGTCGATCAGGGCATTGATGACTGGAACATGGTCGATGGCAATGCCGGAAAAAGTTGCGCGTCATGCCATGAAGGCATCGAAAGCATGAAGGGTGTTCGCGCCTCGATGCCCAGGGTGAATGGCGACGGGCAGCTATGGTCGATGGAAGACTATATCAATGATTGTCGTGTCGAACGAATGCAGGCCGAGGCGCTGGACTGGAATGGCGACCGGATGAAAAACATGACGGCGGCCATTTCGGTGCAGTCGCGTGGCATGCCGATGGATGTGGCTATCGATGGCCCGGCCCGGCCCTTTTGGGAGCAGGGCAAGGACATGTATTACACGCGATATGGCCAGCTGGAACTGGCCTGTGCCAATTGCCACGAAGATCATTATGGCGACTGGATTCGCGCAGACCACTTGAGTCAGGGCCACACCAACGGCTTTCCGGTCTATCGTCTGAAACAGGCCGCGCTTGTCTCGCAGCACAATCGTTTCCGGGGCTGTATCCGTGATACGCGGGCCGAAACATTCCCCATGGGCAGCGATGAGTTCCGTGCGCTGGAACTGTATGTCGCGTCGCGAGGCAACGGTCTTCCGGTGGAAGGGGTCAGTGTTCGTCA
This sequence comes from Paracoccus onchidii, assembly GCF_028294535.1. Classification (GTDB taxonomy): domain Bacteria; phylum Pseudomonadota; class Alphaproteobacteria; order Rhodobacterales; family Rhodobacteraceae; genus Paracoccus; species Paracoccus onchidii. The sequence continues at coordinate 186,976 of NZ_JAQBIE010000004.1, forward strand.
CTGATCGCAGCGACGTTATCCTGGATGCAAGGGGGCGCGGATGATTTCCCGGCGTGAAATGCTTCAACTCGGTCTGGTCAGTTCTGCGGCATTGGCGGGGTTGCAGCTTGGCAATCCGACCCGCGCCTTTGCGCGGCAATCGCTGACTCAGGATCAATTGCTGCAATTCGAGGATTTCGGCAATCTGACCCTGATTCATCTGACCGATACCCACGCCCATCTGAAACCTGTCTGGTTCCGGGAACCCGATACCAATATCGGCGTCGGCGAAGCGCGGGGGCGTGCGCCTCATGTCGTGGGTGAAGCATTTCAGAAAATGTTTTCAATCCGCCCCGGCAGCCCCGATGCCTATGCATTGACCTATCCCGATTTCGCCGATCTGGCGTCGACCTATGGCCGGATGGGCGGCTTTGATCGTATCGCGACCGTTGTAAAGTCGATCCGCGCCGCGCGCCCGGATGCGATCCTGCTGGATGGGGGCGATACCTGGCATGGCAGCTATACCAGCCTGAAAACGCAGGGCGAGGATATGGTTCGCGTCATGAACCTGTTGGGTTCACAGGCCATGACCGCCCATTGGGAATTTACCTTCGGCACGCAGCGCATCCAAGAGCTGATCGAAATGATGGATCAGCCCTTGCTGGGGGCGAATATCTTTGATGCTGAATGGGACGAGCCTGCATTCGAGCCGTCGAAGATCATCGAGGCCAACGGCTTGCGGGTTGGTGTCGTCGGACAGGCATTCCCCTATACCCCTATCGCAAATCCCGGCTGGATGTTCCCGGAATACAGTTTTGGTATCCGCGAAGAACGCATGCAGCAGGTGGTGGATGATTTGCGCGGGCGGGGCGTCGATCTGGTCGTGTGCCTGTCCCATAACGGGTTTGATGTCGATCACAAGATGGCGGGGCGGGTGCGCGGAATTGACGTGATCCTGTCGGGGCATACCCATGACGCCATCCCCGAGCCGGTGATCGTCGGGGACACGATCATCATTGCCAGTGGCAGCCACGGCAAATTCGTCAGCCGTATCGACCTGGATGTTCGCGACGGACGGATGTTGGGTTTTCGCCACAAGCTGATTCCGATCTTTTCAGATGTGATCGAACCGGATGCCGAAATGGCAGGGCTGATCGATGAGATTCGCGCGCCCCACCAGGCGCATCTGTCCGAAGTGATCGCCAGATCCGAAGGATTGCTGTATCGGCGCGGCAATTTCAATGGCAGCTGGGATGATCTGCTCTGCGACGCGATGCTGTCTGAACGTGACGCCGAAATCGCATTGTCGCCCGGTGTGCGCTGGGGGGCGTCGGTATTGCCGGGCGAGATCACGCGCGAAGATATCCATTCGGTCACCTCGATGACCTATGGTCAGTGTTATCGCAGCGAAATGACGGGCGAGATGTTGAAGACCGTGATGGAGGACGTGGCGGACAACATCTTCAATTCCGATCCCTATTACCAGCAAGGCGGGGATATGGTTCGCGTTGGCGGGCTGGGCTATGCGATTGATCCCTATGCGGCGATGGGCAGCCGGATCACGGATATGAGGCTGTTGCGCGAGGACAGCCCGATTGATCCGGCGCGCACTTACGTGGTGTCCGGCTGGGCTTCGGTCAATCAGGGCACCGAGGGGCCGCAGATCTGGGATGTGGTCGAGGACTATCTGCGCAAGCAGGGCACGGTATCGCCCCGCGCAAGGGATGCCATCTCGGTGGCGGGCAAATAGCGCAGGCTTCACATCCGGGCTGGCGGCGACTATCCACAAGGGCTGAATGTATGTTCCGCCAGATGACGGGGTCGCATGGATGAGTTGCTGAAACCTTTGACCGAAGGCAACAGGCGCGCGTTGTCGCGTGCCATTACCTTGGTCGAATCGACCCGCGATGATCACCGGCAACGGGCAGTGGCGTTGCTGGCCGATCTGCCACAAAGGCAGGCATTGCGGATCGGGCTGTCCGGCACGCCGGGGGTCGGCAAGTCAACCTTTATCGAATCCTTCGGGACCATGCTGATTGAACAGGGGATGCGTGTCGCGGTGCTGGCGGTCGATCCATCTTCGGTGCGATCAGGCGGCTCGATACTGGGTGACAAGACGCGGATGGAAACGCTGTCGCGCAATCCGAAGGCGTTTATACGGCCCACCCCTTCCAGCGCCGAACTGGGGGGCGTGGCGCGACGCACGCGGGAAACGATCCGGCTGTGCGAGGCGGCGGGCTATGATGTCGTGCTGATCGAGACCGTCGGCGTCGGCCAGTCCGAGACCCTGGTTGCGGATATGTCCGACCTGTTCGTGCTGTTGCTTGCCCCGGCAGGCGGCGATGAGTTGCAGGGGGTCAAGCGTGGCATCATGGAAATGGCCGATCTGATCCTGGTGAACAAGGCCGATGGCGATTTGTTGGGCACGGCGCGCCGCACGGTCGCGGATTATGCCGGTGCGTTGAGATTGCTGCGCAAGCGCCCGCAGGATCCGCAGGGGTTTCCCAAGGCGATCGCGGTTTCCGCCGCTACACAGGACGGGTTGGACAAGGCGTGGCAGGACATGCGCGAGCTTTGTGACTGGCGGCGGGAACAGGGTTTTTTTGATTCGACGCGGGCGGATCAGGCCCGGCAATGGTTCATGGCCGAGTTGCGCGCCGGCCTTCTTTCGCAGCTGGATCATCCGCAGATCAAGGCGCAGTTGCAGAAATTGGGCGATGATGTTGCGAAAGGTGCGCTGGCGCCGGGCGCCGCGGCGACCGGCATGCTGAAACGTCTGGGTCGCGTATCGGCGGAATGAAACGCCTGTTTTTTGCGCCCTGTCATGGCGCGAATCAGGTAAAAACATCGGGTGAACAAGGAAAAAGCAATGCTGGACCTGCCCGAACCCGACATCCTGTATGCCGCACTGATAAGGCGTGACCCTGCCTATGAAGGGCGCGCCATTGTGGGGGTGAAAACCACCGGTATCTATTGCCGCCTGACCTGCCCTTCCCGCAAACCCCGGCCCGAGAATTGTCTCTGGTTTGCTGATCCGGCTTCGGCGCGGGCTGCGGGATTTCGCGCCTGTCGCCGCTGTCATCCGGATGGAAGCCACGCCGAGGGGTTCGTCAAGCTTCTGGTGCGGACATTGCAGGATGAGCCTGCAAGACGTTGGCGCGAAGCTGATCTGGTTGAGATGGGTCTCGATCCTTCGACCGTGCGCCGTGCGTTTCAACGCCACTATGGGCAGAGCTTTTTGCAGATGGCGCGCGCGGCAAGGGTAAAGGGGGCAATGGACAGTCTGATGAAGGGGGAAAGAATGATAGAAGCCCAGTTGGAAGCCGGATTCGAATCTGCATCGGGTTTCCGTGCGGCATTTTCCCGCCTGTTTGGCCATGCCCCCCATGAATTGCGGGGGCAAGGGGGATTGCGTGCGGATTGGATCGAGACCCCGCTTGGGGGCATGATCGCGATCACCGACGATCAGGCATTGCATTTGTTGGAGTTTACCGATCGCAAGGCACTGCCTGACGGGTTGCGGAAACTGTCTTCGATGGTTGGCGGTCGGATCGGTCTGGGGCGCAACGGTGTCACCGATCAGGTCGAACGCGAGCTGGCGGCCTATTTCAAGGGCAATGGGCCGACGTTTTCGGTGCCTGTGGCCCTGCATGGCACCGCGTTCCAGCGCCAGGTCTGGCAAGAACTGCAACGGATCCCCGCCGGCACAACCCTCAGCTATGGCGATCTGGCGCGTAAGATCGGCAATCCGAATGCGGTGCGTGCGGTCGCCCGGACCAATGCAACGAATCGGGTTGCGCTGGTGGTGCCATGTCACCGTGTGATAGGCGCGGATGGCAGCATGACCGGCTATGCGGGCGGTTTGTGGCGCAAGCGCCGGCTGATCGAGGCCGAGCGCGCCTATGCAGACGGAACGTGAAGCGGGATTTCGCGGGTCGGGGGGTTGACGCAACCAAGTGTAAACTGTATTTACCCGCGAACGGAATTCCGGGCGCTGCCTTGCGGCGCCCTTTCATATTGGGTTGGACCCTCCTGCCGGGGACGCCCGCTAAAGCTGAGACAAAGGATTGAGATCATGTCGCGCGTCTGCGAATTGACCGGCAAAGGCCCGATGACAGGCAACAATGTCAGCCACGCCAACAACAAAACCCGTCGCCGGTTCCTGCCGAACCTGAACGATGTCACGCTGACCTCCGAGAAAATGGGCCGCGGCTATTCGCTGCGCATTTCCGCAGCTGCCCTGCGTTCGGTGGATCACCGTGGTGGACTGGACGAGTTTCTGGCAAAAGCCAAGGATGCCGACCTATCGGCCCGCGCATTGAAAATCAAGCGCGAGATCGCCAAGCAGGACGGTCCGGCTGAACTGCAGGCCTGATTGGCTTCGTCAGCGATGTGCTTGCCCCGCTTTGGCGGGGCTTTCGCATATGTGGGTCAGGGCGTGATGGCTGCGACGGTTTGACCGATGGTCATGCAGGGCTTGATGCCGCATCATGTCCATGATGAATTGCATGATGTGCCATATGCCGGTGCCGACGCTTGCTGTCATGGCCTGTGATGCGATCGGCGGCATGTCGGCAATCGCATGTCGAGGGGGCCGGCATTCAACCGGAGCCGCGCCCTGAATGCCGAACCTTGTCCAAGAGCAGATTTTCCACATGAGACCGATATTCTTCGCTACCCTGCTGGCCGCTGCGCCCATGACCGCCTTTGCCGACGAAGGCCTGCAAATCCACGACGGTTATGCCCGCAGTGCCAATCCCGTCACCGGTGCCGCCTTCATGACCATCGACAACTTGGGCGATGCCGATTGTCCGTTGCAGAATGTGTCATCAGATATTGCGGAGCGGACCGAGCTGCACACCCATCGCGAAGAAGATGGCGTGATGAAGATGATGCATGTGGAAGGGGGCTTTGTCGTGCCTGCCGGTGGTAGTCTGGACCTGAAACGGGGCGGCGATCACGTGATGTTCCTGGGACTGGAAAACTCTTTGCATGATGGTGACAAGGTCGCTCTGCAGCTCGATTTCGGAAGTTGCGGCATCCAGACCACCGAGCTGGTCGTCGACAACGAGCGCAAGCCGACCGATGGCCACGGTATGCACGGGGACATGTAACGGCAGGCTGCCTGCCAAATCCCAAACTCATCCGGGGCGTGAGGTCAGGCCCCGGAAACAGGTTTCATGACGCATCTGGCATCGGTCCTGTCAGGCAGAGTCACGGCTTTCACGGGCCTTCAAACGCAGCGTCACGGCGGAAAATCGTGCATTTTAGCGTCTTGAGTTGCAACTTTGGGCATGTCTCTTGTATTTTGTCAGGGAAACTCATGCGTTGCAAAACATACAGGACGAAATCTATTATGAACCGCCGTCAGTTGATCTCATTGGCGTTGCCATTGATCGCCGCGCCGTCACTTGCACTCGCGCAGGCCACCCCGGCGCCGGCCAAAACGCGCGACCCCTATGCCCCGACCGAAGTGTCGATTCGCAATGATTTCGAGGTCGGCAGCATCGTCGTCGTCAGCAAGGATTTCTTCCTTTACCACGTGGTCGCGCCGGGCAAGGCGATCCGTTATGGCGTCGCGGTCGGCACTGCCGAACTGGTGTGGAAAGGCAAGGCCACTATCGGGCGCAAGGTCGAATGGCCCAGCTGGCGTCCGACACAGTCGATGATCGAACGCAATCCCGCCGCCTATGCGAAATACAGCGACGGAATGCCTGGCGGTCCCCGCAATCCGCTGGGGGCGCGTGCGCTGTATCTGTATGATTCCAAGGGCAATGACACGGCGATCCGTATCCACGGCACGACGGATCCCAATTCGATTGGCCGCGCCGTGTCCAACGGGTGTCTGCGTATGCGGAACGAAGCCGTCATGAGCCTGTTCGATCAGGTTCCGATCGGCACCCCGGTTTACGTCTACTAAGTCTTGCCGATAGATCTGACCCGCGTGCTGGACCCGGCTTTGGCCGGGTTCGATGACATTATCGATGTGCGCTCGCCTTCGGAATTCGCCGAGGATCACCTGCCCGGTGCGATCAATCTGCCGGTTCTGGATGATGATGAACGCGCGCGGGTTGGCACGATCTACAAGCAGGTCTCGCCCTTTGCCGCGCGCAAGGTCGGCGCGGCGCTGGTCGCGGCGAATGCGGCCCGCCATATTTCCGGGCCGCTGGCGGATCGACCGGGATCCTGGCGCGGTTTGATCTATTGCTGGCGCGGTGGGCAACGTTCTGGCAGTTTTGCAACGATCCTCGCGCAGATCGGATGGCGCGTTGACGTCATTCGCGGTGGTTACAAGGCTTGGCGCAGGCTGGTCGTGGAACGCGTCCAGCATGATGCCATCGGGGCGCCTGTCGTGGTTCTGGACGGAAATACCGGCAGCGCAAAGACGGCGATTCTGCAACGCATGGCCGGGCAAGGCGCGCAGGTTATAGATCTTGAGGCGCTGGCCCGGCATCGCGGCAGCTTGTTTGGTGCTTTTGCGGATGGGCAGCCCGGCCAAAAGGCGTTCGAAGGGCGGCTGGCTTCTGTGCTGGACAGGCTGGACCCCAAGCACCCGGTTATCGTCGAAGCGGAAGGCAGTCGGATCGGAAAGCTGAATCTGCCCAAGGCAATCTGGCGTGCAATCTGCGATGCGCCACGTATCCGCCTGCATGTGCCCATCGATATTCGCGCGCGCTATTGCGCCCGGGACTATGCCGATTTGTTGTCAGACCCCGGATTGTTGCACGACAGGATCATCGCGCTGTCGTCATTGCACCCGAAAGAGCGGATCGAACAGTGGCTGGCGCTTGTCCAGGCCGGTCAGGCTGAAGCCCTGGCTGAAGGCTTGATGCGGCATCATTATGATCCGCGATATGATCGGCATCGCGCGCGCTTTGCCACGCAGCGCGATGCCGATCTGGATGTTGCCGATCTGGCGGATCTGGACGGCATCGCTGCATGGGTCAATGCCAAGGCAAAGCAACTGGTTTCTTGGCCCTAGCCGCCGCGGTAATCACGCAGGAAACGGCGTAGCACCGTTTCCAGTTTCGATGCCCCCAAGGGTGCTATGGCTTTGGTGTGGTCATGGCTGATCGATTCATTGCTCAGCCCGGCCCCCATATTGGTGATGACTGAAATGGCAGCGCATTTCAGGCCGAGAAACCGGCCTAGGATGATTTCCGGCACCGTTGACATGCCAACCGCATCCGCGCCCAGAACGCGGGCGGCGCGAATTTCGGCTGGCGTTTCAAAGCTTGGACCAGAGAACCAGCAATAGATTCCCTCGGGCAGTTCGATGTTTTCGGCATGTGCAGCTGCGGCAAGCGCCGATCTGATCTCGGGGTCATGCGCGGTGGTCATCGGAACGAATCGTGCGTCGGTCTTTTCGCCGATCAACGGATTGGTTCCCGCAAAGGCGATATGATCTTCCAGCAGCATCAGGCCGCCCGGTGGAATGTCGGTGCGTAAAGACCCTGCCGCATTGGTCAGTATCAGCCGATCACAGCCCAACGCTGCCAGGGTTTCCAATGGCAGCCGCATGGCGTCGGCCTGTCCCGATTCATAGTAATGCGCCCGTCCGCCAAAGACCGCGACACGCCGCCCCTCAAGATTGCCAATGACCAACTGCGGAACATGGCCCGACACCCCGGCATGGGGAAAGCCATCCAGTTGATCATATGGAATGGCAGTCCCATCGATCTGTGCGGAAAGATGGCCAAGACCTGACCCGAGTATCAGGCCGAATTCCGGGGGCTGGTCACCGGCGCGTTCCCGGATGAAATCGGCAAGATCAACGCTCTTTGACATAGGGTTCTCCGCCCGCCCGTGGCGGGATAGCACGACCGACAAAGCCGGCAAGGATGATGACGGTTAGAATATAGGGCAGGGCGTTCATGAACATGGAAGGAATGGTCACCACACCAAGGTCCAGATTGGGATAACGATTGGCGATCGCCTCGAGCAGACCGAACAGGAACGTTGCGAACAGCGCGCTCCAGGGGCGCCATTTCGCGAAAATAAGGGCTGCCAATGCGATGAAACCGCGACCTGCGGTCATTTCCTTGACGAAACCTGCAGACAGACCCGTGGCCAGATAGGCACCGGCCAGCCCGCACAGCACACCGCATATCGCGACCGCGGCGAAACGCAACCGCGTTACCGATACGCCTGCCGTATCGACCGAAGCGGGGTTCTCGCCCACCGCGCGCAGGCGCAGTCCGAAACGGGTGCGCGACAGTATCCACCATGTCAGGGGCACGCAGGCAAAAGCCACATAGACCAGCGCAGTATGCCCCGACAACAATTCGGCATAGATGGGCCCGATAAACGGAACCTCGCGAATCGTATCGGCGAAGGGCAGCGTGATTTCGCCAAAGCGGCCGCCTTCGGTCAGGGATGGGGTGCGCCCGCCCAATCCGAAGATTTTTTGTCCCAACAACACGGTCATGCCCGAGGCCAGAAAGTTGATGGCCACACCAGAGATCAGCTGGTTCCCCATGAAGGTGATCGAGGCCAGCCCGTGAATCAACGACAGCGCGGTTGACCCGGCAATACCTGCCAGCAGGCCCAGCCATGGGTTGCCGGTGGCATAGGCGACGGCTGCCGCCGTGAACGCCGCCATCAGCATCTTGCCTTCCAGGCCGATATCAAACACGCCCGAACGCTCGGAATAGAGACCGGCTAGGCATGCCAGCAGCAGCGGTGTCATCAGGCGCACCGCACTGTCGAGGATCTGGATGATCGTGTCGAAATCCATCAGGCGTCCTTCCGCTTGTTGCTCAGCGCCAGAAACAGCCGTTCCAGAGGCATTCGCACCATGTTGTCCAATGCGCCTGTAAACAGGATGACCAATGCCTGAATGACAATGATCAGTTCACGGGGGATACTGGTCCACAAGGCCAGCTCGCCGCCGCCCTGATAGAGAAATCCGAACAACAATGCGGCCAGAACGACGCCAAAAGGATGGTTGCGTCCCATCAGGGCCACCGCGATTCCAATGAAACCCGCACCTTCGACCGCATTCAGCAACAGCCGTTCGGATTCGCCCATGACATTGTTGATCGCCATCAGGCCGGCAAGCGCGCCTGAAACAAGCATTGCGATCACCGTGATTCGCACTGGTGAAATGCCCGCATACATCGCGGCGGGTTCGGATCGACCGAATGCGCGGATCTCATAGCCAAGCCGCGTCCGCCAGATCAGGGCCCAGACCAGAACACAGGCGATCAAGGCAACGAAAAAGGTGACATTGACGGGCGTGTTCTTGCCCCATTCCACCCCTAGAACCAGCGCAAGATCGGACAAGGTCGGCAGATGCGTGGCCTCGGGGAAACGTGCAGATGCAGGGTCCATGCTGCCGACAGGACGCAGGATATTGACCAGAACATAGTTCAACAGCGCCGCGGCAATGAAATTGAACATGATCGTGGTAATCACGATATGGCTGCCGCGCTTGGCCTGCAGCCAAGCCGGTATCAACGCCCATGCAGCCCCGAACATCGCCGCGCCGATCATGGCGAAAGGCAGGGCCAGTACCCAATGCGGCAAGGGCAGATACAGCAGGACAAGGGCAACGCCAAGCCCGCCCATCATCGCCTGCCCCTCGCCGCCGATATTGAACAGGCTGGCGTGATAGGCCACGGCCACCGCCAGTCCGGTAAAGATGAAATTGGTGGTGTAATACAGTGTGAAACCCCAGCCATAGCTGGACCCCAACGCGCCATCCACCATGGTTTTCAGCGCCATCCAGGGGCTTTCGCCAATCGCCAGGATGACGATTGCGGAAATGGCCATTGCCAACACCAACGAGATCACGGGCGTCAGGATCACGTCCGCCCATTTTGGCATCTTATCCATCAGGCCTCTCCCCCGGGCAGGCGGTCTACATGTTGGGTTTCAGGCGGAATTCCTTCCTCGGCGCTGTGATTCTGTGTGTCGGTGATGCCTGCCATCAACAATCCCAGCTCTCCGGTCGTTGTTTCACCGGGCAGGCGCTCTCCCATGATGCGGCCGTCGAACATGACGGCGATCCGATCCGAGAGCGACAGAATTTCCTCCAGCTCGACACTGACCAGCAGCACAGCCTTACCGGCGTCACGCAGTTCAACGATGCGTTTGTGGATGAACTCGATCGCGCCGATATCGACCCCGCGGGTCGGTTGACCGATCAGCAGAAGGTCCGGATTACGTTCGATTTCACGCGCCACGACGATCTTTTGCTGGTTTCCGCCCGAAAAGTTGCGCGCGGCAAGGTTGGAATTTCGCGGGCGCACGTCGAAACGTTCCATCTTGGCGTCGGCATCTGTGCGGATCGCGCCATTGTCCATCAGCATACCGCGATTGAATTCCGGAGCATGGTGATAGCCGAAGGCGACATTTTCCCAGGCTGCAAAATCCATGATCAGGCCTTCAACCTGCCGATCCTCGGGGACATGGCCGATGCCGCGCTTGCGTCGCGTCGCGGCATCAGAGCGTGTGCCGGTCAGGTCCAGCTCTTCGCCATTCATGCGAATAGTGCCGCCGACCGTGCTGCCTTTTTCGGGATAACCGCCCAGCAATTCCAGCAATTGCGTCTGGCCGTTTCCGCTGACCCCCGCGATGCCCAAGATCTCGCCGGCGCGAATTTCGAAACTGATGCCGCGCAGCCGTTCGACACCCTCATCATCAACCAGCCTGAGGTCCTGCACCTGCAGGATCGGCTTGCCGGGTTGTGCAACCGCCTTGTCCACGCTCAGCAATACCTTGCGACCGACCATCAGCTCGGCCAGCTCTTCGGGGCTGGTCTCGGCTGTCTTGACCGAAGCGACCATTTCCCCGCGCCGCATCACACTGACATTATCGGTGATGTCCATGATTTCGCGCAGTTTGTGCGTGATCAGGATGATGGTTTTGCCTTCGGCTTTCAGCCCTTCCAGAATTCGGAAAAGGTGGTCTGCTTCGGCGGGGGTCAGCACCCCGGTCGGTTCGTCGAGAATCAAGATATCGGCATGACGATACAGCGCCTTGAGGATCTCGACCCGCTGCTGGTGTCCGACCGACAATTCCTCGATCAGTTCGTCGGGCTCGACATTCAGTTGATATTCCTTCGCCAGATCGCGCAGGACACCGCGTGCCTTGGCCAGCGAAGGTCGCAACAGGGCGCCGTCCTCGGCACCCAGAATGATATTCTCCAGAACAGTGAAATTCTGCACAAGTTTGAAATGTTGAAACACCATGCCGATCCCGGCACGGATGGCCGTCTGGCTGTCGGATATGGTCAGTTTCTGACCATTCACCAGAATTTCACCACGATCGGGTTTGTAGAACCCATAGAGAATCGACATCAACGTCGATTTGCCGGCGCCATTTTCGCCGATGATCCCGTGGATGCTGCCCCGAGGCACCTGTAGATCGATATTCTTGTTCGCCTGCACCGATCCGAACGATTTCGAGATGCCCCGCAGTTCGATGGCATAAGGGGCGGTCTCGTGTGACCGCCCCCCAACATTTTCCGACCCGCCCGTCATTACTGAACCGGGCAGCTGCTGTCGGCCATGTAGTCATGAACCTCGATTTCACCGGATTGGATCTTGGCGGCCGCGTCATCCAGTGCGGCCTGCACATCCGGCGTAATCAGTGCCTGATTGTTGTCGTCAATCGCGACCCCGACACCCCCGGCGGCCAGATCCATCACCTTGACCCCCGGTTCCAGATCGGTTCCCGCCAAAAAGGCATCATAGACCGCATTATCGACGCGCTTGACCATTGAAGTCAGAACTTGTCCGGGGTGCAGGTGGTTCTGGTTGCTGTCGACCCCGACCGACAGGATGCCTTCATCCGCTGCCGCCTGCAGCACACCGATGCCGGTCCCGCCCGCTGCGGCATAGATCACATCCGCGCCCTGTGATTTCTGGGCCTTGGCAAGTTCGCTGCCCTTCACCGGATCGTTCCACGCCGCAGGGGTGGTGCCGGTATAGTTGATCAGCACCTTTCCTTCCGGCTTGATGGATTTGAAGCCCTGCGCATAGCCGCATTCAAACTTGTGGATCAGCGGAATATCCATGCCGCCGATAAATCCGACGACATCCGTTTCGGACTTTACGCCCGCCATGACCCCGGCCAGATAGCTGCCCTGTTCTTCGGTGAAGACCACCGATTGCACATTGGGTTGATCCACGACCATATCGATGATCGCGAATTTGGTATCAGGATAGTCGGGTGCGATCTTGGTCAGGACGTCGCTGAAGGCAAAGCCGGTCATGACGATGGGGTTCGCGCCGGTTTCGGCCAGACGGCGCAGCGCCTGTTCGCGCTGTGCTTCGGACTGCATCTCCAGTTCTTTGTAGCTGCCGCCGGTTTCTTCGGTCCAGCGCTTGGCACCGTTATAGGCCGCTTCGTTGAATGATTTGTCGAACTTGCCGCCGAGATCATAGATCAGCGCCGGGTCAGCCATCGCCACGCCCGACGCAAGTGTCGCCAATGCCGAGCTTGCAAAAAGAGTTTTCACCAAGGTCATAAGCAGAGCCTCATCCTGTTGTTGCCGGCGATTCATGTCGTCGGCCTAATGGGCCGATTAGGGCGCATCGCCCGATATGGGTCAACTGCCTTCTTCGCAAAATCAAAGCTCAAGCCGTAAGGTCAACGCGTCCCGGCCGGCCCCGTAATAGTCACGCCGGCGACCCGATTCGGTCCAGCCCATACGCTGATACAGGCTGCGGGCCGCTATGTTGTCGGCGGCGACCTCCAGAAATGCGGTCTCGGCACCTTGATTGCGGGCCCGGGCCGCGAATTCGGTGGACAAGATGGCGCCGGTGCCCAGGCGACGATGTCGGGGGTCGACCGCCAAGGTCAGCAACTCTGCTTCCCCCGCGATGGCCCGCCCCAACAGGAAACCGTTCGGGCGCGTCACAAGAAAGGCGCCGCGCGTTTCCAGAATGCCGGCGAATTCGTTGGCGGACCACGGGCGGGGCGCGGATTGAAAGCAAAGATGATGCAGCGCCGCCAGCTCTTGCGGGGTCACGGCAGGATCACTGGCGGCGGATCGGATGGCGGCGCTGCATCGGCTGGTCGCAGATATATGGGGGCAGGGCGCGGCACGGGCTGGTGGCGTCGCGCCATCGCCAATCGCGCAATGCCCTCGGCCAGCGGAACCGCCGGCGCAGCCGGCGCGGGGCCGGGCGGCAGCGCGCCGTTCGCAGCTTGCTGCGGACGGCTCTCGCCATCCATATGCGATCCGGTAAAGTCCTGCCAGATTACCTGGTCTCGCCGTGACGGGATGACGATACGGCAGGGCCGTTCAACCCCGAAGGCCGCGGCTTCGGTCGCGCCAATCCCGATGGCCGGAATCCCAAGCGACAGACTCAGCCCCCGTGCCGCAGCCACGGCCACGCGAATGCCGGTAAAATTCCCCGGGCCGATCCCGACTCCGATGGCGGTCAGATCTGCCCAACCCAGCCCGGCCTCTGTCAGCATGGATTGCAAGATCGGGAAAAGCCGTTCGGCCTGGCCTCTGGTCATGTCTTGATGGGTCTGCGCCAGAACCGTGTCGCCGCACAACAAAGCGGCCGCGCAATGCGCGGCCGATGTGTCAAACCCCAAGACGATCGGGTCAGGCAACGGGGCGAACCTCGACCACCTCGGGGATATAGTGGCGCAACAGGTTCTCGATGCCCATTTTCAGGGTCAGCGTAGAGGATGGGCATCCCGCGCAGGCACCCTGCATATGCAGATATACGACCCCGCGATCAAAGCCGTGAAAGGTGATGTCACCCCCATCCTGTGCCACGGCGGGGCGGACGCGAGTATCCAGCAATTCCTTGATCTGACCCACGATCTCGGCATCGGGGCCGGAATGCTCGGCATGCCCCGCCGAACCGGTGGCGTTACCTTCGATTACAGGTGCGCCCGATTGGAAATGCTCCATGATCGCCCCCAGAATCGATGGCTTGAGGTGATCCCAGGGTTGGTTGTCGGCTTTGGTCACGGTGACGAAATCGCGGCCAAGAAACACGGCGGTCACGCCTTCGATGGCAAAGACACGGCGCGCAAGCGGCGATTTATCGCCCGCTTCGGCATTTGGGAAATCCGCTGTGCCCGCGCCCAGCACGGTTTCGCCGGGCAGGAACTTCAGCGTTGCGGGGTTCGGGGTGGTTTCGGTCTGAATGAACATCGGCAGCGCTCCTTTGGCTTTGATATGGCGACCGTGGGGGCGCGGGTCAAGCTCGGGCCGTCAGGTAATCGCTTCCAGTCGTTCCTTGGGGATGTCACCGGGGACAATCGTGATCGGACAGGCCAGTGTCGCGGCGTCGCGCATCAACCGGCTCAGAACCGGGTTCTGGCCGGACTTGTCACTGTTCAGCCCCAGAACCACCACGCCGATTTCCGGATCCTCTGCGATTTGCGCAATCACCTCTTCGGCGGGGTCGCCTTCGCGAATGACCAGTTCGGGTTCGACCTTGGGACGAGAGCGCATCCATTTCGCGAAAACCTCGAAATGAGCCTCGATTCGTTCATGCGCTTCGGCGCGCATGACATCGGCAACGCCAAAGCCGTGTTGAATATCTGCTGCGGGAATCACCGACATGATGACCACGCCGCCTCCGCCATTCGCCGCACGCATCGCTGCAAATCGCATCGCGTTCAGGCATTCGTGGCTGTCATCCAGCAGCACCAGAAATTTACGCATCAGAGAGCCGTTCGGTGGTTTTTCGCCGCCACAGTGGCCGAACTGCCATGCTTGCGCAAGTCATTGCACCAAAAGCTTGCGCCACAGTTTCAAAGCGCCGGGCGATGTGCTACCGCAAAAAACAACGCATCAACAACGTGATCGGGCCATATCGTGACGATCCACCACGACTGGGACAAGACGCAGGCGCAACGCCTGGCCGCACTGACGGCCCCCAAGATGGCCTGGTTTATCCGAGAGGCCAGCGCAGACGGCATCAATCCCATGCCGGCGTCCAAGCGCATTTTCGATGTTGCACTGGTTCTGATCCTGCTTGTTCCGCTGTCATTGGTGATGGTGACCGTTGCGTTGATCCTGCTGGTGGTTCAGGGCAGGCCGATCTTTTATTCCGCCCAACGGATGAGCTCGCCTTCGCGCAGCTTCACACAGCTGAAGTTCCGGACCATGCTGCGCCAGGACGGTGATTTTGGGGCCACGGGTGCGCATAAACATTGGCGCATCACGCCGATCGGGCATTTCCTTCGGCGTACCCGGATTGATGAATTGCCACAGCTTTTCAATATCCTGCGTGGCGACATGAGCTTTGTCGGTCCCCGCCCCCCATTGCGCGAATATGTCGAAAGATTCCCGGCGGTCTATAGTCAGGTATTGAAAAGCCGTCCGGGCGTGACCGGTTTGGCGACTCTGATCTATCACCGCCACGAAGACAAAATTCTCGCCGGTTGCACCAGCGCCGAGGCGACCGAGGCTGCCTATTATCGCCGTTGCCTGCCGGCCAAGCTGAAAATCGATCTGATCTATCAGCGCCATCGCAACATGCGCATGGATGTCTGGATTCTCTGGAGCACCGTCAAGATCGTCGTGTCCCGACGGGATGAACGTCCACGTCGTCGCAAACCGGTCGCGCCGCGCAAGCAGGTCGGCTGATTCGTTTCAGGCGAACGGGTCTTGCGGATAGCCGACACCGGACAGATACAGCCCCTGGGGCGGGCAGACCGGACCACAGGCCGAACGTTCGCAGGCCTGCAATGCGTCCCTGACCCGATCCGGATGCCACGACCCCGCGCCAACCCGTTCCAGGGTTCCCACGATTGACCGCACCTGGTTGTGCAGGAATGATCGCGCGCGCAGGTAAAAGCGATATTCATGACCATGCGGCACGGGCACGCTGTCGATGGTGATTTCATCCATGGTCTTGACCGGACTTTGCGCCTGGCAGATCGAGGATCGGAAGGTCGTGAAATCATGCTGGCCCAGCAAATGTGCGGCCCCTGCACGCATGGAATCGACATCCAGCGGATTCAGAACCTGCCAGACCTGACCGCGCAGATGGGTCAGCGGCGCGCGCCGCGCCACCAGCCGGAACAGGTAGCGGCGTTCCATGGCCGAGAACCGGGCATGAAACTGATCGTCAACTCGGGCGACGGCAAGAATCGCGACGGGTGCCGGTTTCAGGTGGAAGTTCAATGCCTCGCCCAATCGGAAGGGATCCCAGTCACGCTGCATGTCGGCATGGGCCACCTGACCTGTCGCATGGACGCCCGCATCGGTGCGCCCCGCAGCGGCAATCCGCCCGCCTGATGCGAATCCGGGATCCAGCCGCGCAAGTGCCTCTTCCACGGATTGTTGTACCGAGGGTTGGTCCGCTTGCGCCTGCCAGCCGGCGAAAGGCGCGCCGTCATATTCGATCTTTAATGCATATCTTGGCATGAGGCGTCAGCGGATCTCGTCTTTTCCGGCCTTGTCGGCAGGGGTCAACAGGTCGTCGAGGGTTCTGGCCTGTTCACTGGTCAATCGGCGGCTGTCAACGGCATCTTTGGCGGGACGGACGCCTTCGCGTTGCAAACGTTCGCGCAGGACCGAGATTTCAATGGCAAGATCATCGCGATCACCATCCAGCAGCTTGTCCGAACGTGCTTTGAAATCATTTTCCAGATCGTTCAGAAATTCCTCGTATGCCAGCCGCGACTTTTCGTCGCGAGATCTGGCATAGAGGCTTGCGAATTTCTCGGTCGCATCGCGTGCGCCCTGTAGATACACGCCCATATAGCGCCGCGCAGCTGACAGGTCGCCGGGGTCTTCGCGCACCTGATCGAACAGATCCTGAACCGTTGCGGCAAAGCCCATCACCCGTGCCTCCAGCCGGCGATCCCCTGTGCGTCGGATGGCATTCTGCATCTGTGACAGATGGGCTTCGCCTTCCTCGATCATCCGCGCGGCACGATCAGCCTGAAAGTCATCGGCATGTTCCATGCCCTTCGCCCGCATCGGGTCGGCACCAAAGGCCAGAAAATGCAGCGCAAACCCGACAATCCCGATCAGGGCGGCCCCACCGATCGCCCCCGGTTCGGCAGCACCCAGGCCAAGACCCAGCCCGGCCAGAATGCCCCCGAACAGCTTGCGCGGGATCGCCGGCGCGCGCGAAGTTGCGCGCAAGTCATAGGCGGCCTCGGCAGCCAGCCCTTCGCGGGTCAACCACATGCCCGCCGCAATCAGGCCGAACGCGCACAGATTGGCGACCATTCCGATCGGGGGCTGAAAGAACGCAGCGAACAGGAACGGAAGTGCCGCGATCGTGACCCATTTCGGGCGCGATGACAGCCTGTGCAGCGTTGGGCCCGCCGCCTTGCGTCGCTGCGGATCGTTGTCGCTGCCGGGGTCAGGCGAATAGCGCCCGCCGAAACGCTGTGCCATTGCGCGCCCCCTATGCAGCGCCGGCCAGCGACGCATACAGCGTCAACAGGACGAGCAGATAGAAACTGAGCCGTTGCATGGCTTTGCGCGACATCGCGATCCTTTCCGGTGATCGGTTCAGGGGTTAGTCCCTGTATATCGGGTCTGCGGGACGAAATGCAAAGAGCGATCCCGATCAGTCCGGGGTATCAAAGCCTTTGCCGGGAAACAGCGTGTTCAGCCTTTGCACAAGGGGGAATGTATCGCTGATCGCCATGCGCACGGGCAGGGCCAGCACCTTGGGGCGAAACTCGGGCGGCAGGCGCACGGCATCCTTTTCGGTTGTCACCAGTTGCGCGCCGGTCATGCGTGCCTCGGTTTCCAGCCGTGTCAACAGCGCGGTCGAAAAGTCCTGGTGATCGTCCAGCGCCTCGCCCCGGATCAGCTGAACCCCAAGATCGCGCAGGGTCGCGAAGAATTTTTCAGGATGCCCGATTCCGGCAAAGGCCAAAACCCGATGGCCCTTCCAGTCGATACCGGTTTGCAGCGGCAACAATATGCCGCGCAGATGTGTTGCGGTGATGTCGCGGGGGGGGGCAAAACGATCCTGGGCGCTGTCCGGGCCGATGGACAACAACAGATCGGCCCGGGCCATGCCGGTCTGCACCGGCTCGCGCAGCGGTCCCGCAGGCAGGCAAAGCCCGTTTCCAAACCCTTTGGCCGCATCGACGACAACGATTGAAAGATCATGGGCCAGTGCCGGATCCTGAAAACCGTCATCCAGCAAGATCGCATCGGCACCTGCCTGTGCAGCCGCCTTTGCGCCGGCCAATCGGTCCTTGGCGACCCAGACTGGCCCGAAAGCTGCCATCAGCAGGGGCTCGTCGCCGGTTTCGCCGGCGCGATGTTTGCGTTCATCGACCCGCATCGGACCAGTGGCCTGCCCGCCATACCCGCGCGAGACGACGTGAACGTCAAGATCATGGGATTGCAGCAATTGCTGCATGTAGATGACGGTCGGGGTCTTGCCGGTTCCCCCCGCGTTCAGGTTGCCGACGCAGATGACCGGAACGCCGACCCGCTGACGCTGCCGGTTCGCAAGGTGCCGCGCGGTGGCGCGTGCATAGGCCGCCCCCAGCGGGCGCAGGAATTGCGCGGCGAATGTGGGCGGCGTGCGATACCAGAATGTCGGGGCGCGCCTCATGCATGTTCCTCTGCAAGAACCGACAGGATCGGAGCCGCGATCCGTCGCGCCACATCGGCGCCACCGGTGCTGACCGTCCAGGCATTGCCCGCAAGCGATGCGATGATGTCGGGCTGGGTCAGTTCGGCCATGGTGGCGGCCAACGCGGTTGCATCTGCGACGGCGCGCGCTGCGTTGCCGCCGTCCAGCTGTTGCCACTGCGTGAGGTGCTGGGTCAGTAACGGGCCATGCACGATGGCCGAACCCAGTGCTGCCGGCTCGAATGGGTGGCAGGTCGCGGTATCGGTACCCGTCAGCGTCCCGCCCAGATAGGTGACCGGCGCCAGACGATACCAGAGACCCATTTCCGTAGCCCCATCCGTGATCATGACGTGAACCTCCTCGGTCGGCTCTTCGTCTTGCGTGCGGCGAGCAACGATCAGGCCGTCGGTTTCCAGCTTGTCGGCCAGTGGATCGATCCGGTCGGGGTCGCGAAGGGCCAGAAACAGCAGGGCGCGATGCGATTGGCGCATTGCGGCGAAATGGGCCGCCAGCACGGCGTCTTCTTCGGCTTCGGGGATGTCCGCGGCCAGCCATGCATGACGACCGTTCAGCAATTGCGCAAAGGCGCTGCGCTCGGCCTCGGTGCAACTGGGTGGGTCCTTGATTTCGGCCAGAGGGCCGGTCAGCTCGATCCTGGAGGGGTCGGCGCCCATACGCATCAGCGCGGTCTGGCTGGCCGTGTCGGTGACCTGAATCGTGTCGAAACAGCGCAACAACGCGCGGCGCGCCGAACCGCGCAACCCCCAGCCCCGCGATTTCCCCAGAAGGCGAACCTCGGACATGAAGGCGGGTATCCCGTTCTGGCGCGCAGCCATGACGATAGCCGAGGGCGTATCGTAACCCAGCAACAGCAGGGCGGCCGGCTTGGCGCTGGCAATCAGCGCGCGTGCAGCCCGGATGTCATCCGCCAGACCGAGATAATCACCTGAAAGGCGCATGATTCGCAGATCCGGGCGCGCCGAGGTCAGCTGGCGCAGCACGGGTTTGACCGAATTTTCTGCATCTCTGGCGACATGCAACATAAGTAACGGGCCGGCACCCTCGGGGATGGCAGGCCGGGTCGGTATGCTGTGAGAATTGCGGCGCGTCTGCAGCCACAGGCCCAGCCTGCCAAGCCCGGCCAGGGCCATCAGTTGCCCAGTTCTTCGGTCGGGCTGACCTCGGTTTCCTCATCACGCAGGCGGTGCAGATGCGCGATGAAATAGCGGGTATGGGCACTGTCGACGGTGCGCTGCGCCTCGGCCTTCCAGGCGGCATAGGCTGATTCGTAGTTCGGAAACACGCCCACGATGTGAATGTCGTCGGTGTCGCGGAACCGGGTGCTTTGCGGATCGACCAATTCGCCGCCAAAGACAAGGTGAAGACGCTGGCTCATATGACCTCCTGGCTGTCGGATGAGCGGACCCTAGCGCGGCGCGGGATCAATATGAACCCGCTTTGTCGAAATGCCGGCCCGACGCTCAGAGACCCGCAAGCTCAAGAATGACATCCCATTCTTCGTCCGTGACGGGCTGAACGGACAGGCGGCTGTTATTGACCAGAACCATGTCTTTCAACCGCGGCTCGGCCTTGGCTTCGTCCAGCGAAATTGCGCGGGGCAAGGGTTTGACGGCCTTGATGTCGACACATTCCCATTTCGGGTCGCTGGCGGTGCTGTCGGGATGGGCAAGGGCGATGATTTCGACGATGCCGACGGCCTCTTTTCCGATATTGGAATGATAGAACAGCCCTTGTTCGCCGATTTTCATGGCGCGCATGTTGTTGCGTGCCTGATAATTGCGGACTCCGTCCCATTCCTCGCCTGCATCGCCCTTGGCGATCAGGTCATCCCAGCCAAAGACATTGGGTTCGGATTTGAAAAGCCAGCGGGCCATTAGCCGATCACCTTGTTCCATTCGCGGATGTCGACCGATTCGAACAATCCGGCATGGCGATAGGGGTCATTGTCGGCCCAGCTTTGCGCCGAGGCCAGACCGTCGGTATCCAGCACCACAAGAGATCCGCACATCTCGCCGTTCTCGATCAGCGGTCCGGCCATGGCGACAATGCCGCTGTCTTTCAGATAGGCCAGATGGTCGGCACGGGTGTCCAGACGGATTTGCAGGGCGCCGGGCTTGTCCCGGCAGGTCACGGCAAAAAGGGGCATCATTCCTCCTTGAGGGGGCGGGTCATCAGATGTTCTATAGCCTTTTCCACGGAAACCGCGCCTTCGGCAAGGCGGGCGACCATGGCGGCGATCGGCATGTCCGTGCCGATCCGTTCGGCCAGGGCGGCCACAGCGCGGGAAGTTGCCACACCTTCGACGGTGGTCGTGCGATCGAAGGGTCGACCCGCGCCCAATGCTGCGCCAAAGCGGAAATTGCGCGATTGCGCCGAGGTGCAGGTCAAGGTCAGGTCACCAAGGCCCGACAACCCGGTCAGGGTTTCGGGCCGGGCGCCAAGGCGGGTCGCCAGACGGCTCATTTCGGCAAAGCCGCGGGTGATGATTGCGGCGCGGGCGCTGTCGCCCAGGCCCGCGCCGATGACGGTTCCGGCGGCGATGGCAATCACGTTCTTCAGCGCACCGCCCAGTTCGGCACCTGCAACATCCGTTGTGCGATACAGCCGCAGGACCGGTGTGGACAGGTCATGTTGCAGCCGGTTTCCCCCTGCGGCGTCTTCGCATGCCAGGGTCAGCGCGGTTGGCAGCCCCTTGGCGATATCCGCGGCAAAGGACGGTCCGGTCAGGACCGCGATTTGGGTCGTGGGGCAGGCCTGACGGATCAGCGCCGAAGGCCCGGTCAACGTCGACAGGTCGATCCCTTTGGCGGTGCTGACCAATGCCTTGCCGTTCAGAAAGCTGCTGTTCTGGTCCAGAAAACCGCGCAGGCTTTGGGCGGGTAATGCCAGGATCAGGGTCGGGGAATCGCAGGCCCGCGACAGATCGTCGGTGACCGTGATGTTCCGCGCAAGCGAGATGCCGGGCAGGCGCGGGTTTTCCCCGCGCCACGTCGCATTGCGGCCCCACAGGCAGACAGGCCCGTTCGCCGATATGGCGACTGCCAGTGCCGTGCCGAATGCCCCGGCGCCCAGAACCGATGCCGTCATGCTTTTGCCCCTTTCTTGCCACTGCCAAGCATGGGCTGCGCATGGCTGTCCAACGGCCAGCGCGGGCGGGCAACAAGGTCCATTCCGTCGCGATGGCCCAGTCGGAACCGCTCGATTCCAGCCCATGCGATCATGGCACCATTATCGGTGCAAAGGCGCAGGGGCGGCGCCAGAAATTCGGCCTCTGCGCTATGTGCCACTTGTTCCAGTGCCGCGCGGATGGTCTTGTTCGCGGCAACGCCGCCGGCGACCGCCAGAATCGGCACCGGGGACTGGCTCAGGGCGCGGCGCGATTTTTCGGCCAGAACCTCGGCCACGGCAAGCTGGAAGGCGGCGCAAAGATCCCGGCGGTCCTGCTGGCGCAATCCGCCTTGTTCTTCGATCAGCTTGTCCCGCAGGCGCAGGGCTGCCGTTTTCAGCCCCGAGAATGACATGTCGCATCCCGCACGGTCCAACAGGGGGCGCGGAAGATGAAAACGTTCACCGTCGCCCAAAGCGGCCTCGGCCTCGACCGAAGGGCCGCCGGGCTGGGGCAGTGCCAATAACTTGGCCAGCTTGTCAAAGGCTTCGCCGGGGGCGTCATCTATGGTGCCCCCAAGGCGTGTGAAGGTTTGCGCGTCATCGACACGCAGGAACTGGCAGTGACCGCCCGACACCAGCAGCATGACATAGGGAAAGTCGATTCCGTCTGTCAGGCGCGGGGTCAATGCGTGCCCGGCCAGATGGTTCACGCCGATCAGCGGCAATCCGGTGCCCGCCGCAATTCCCTTGGCGCACATCACACCGGCCATGACGCCGCCGATCAGGCCCGGTCCGGCGGTGACGGCAATCGCATCCAGATCGCCCAGACCGATATCGGCAAGGTCAAGTGCCTCTTCCACCATCAGATCCAGCTTTTCGGCATGGGCACGCGCGGCGATTTCGGGCACGATGCCACCGAAAT
Organism: Paracoccus onchidii; assembly: GCF_028294535.1. Classification (GTDB taxonomy): domain Bacteria; phylum Pseudomonadota; class Alphaproteobacteria; order Rhodobacterales; family Rhodobacteraceae; genus Paracoccus; species Paracoccus onchidii. Next base: position 209,548 of record NZ_JAQBIE010000004.1, read on the forward strand.
CGGCATGCAAATCGGTTTGGCTGCTGACGACTGATGACAGGATCCTGCGATCGCCGGTCACGATTGCCGCCGCCGTGTCGTCACAGCTGCTTTCAATGCCAAGAAAAATCAGATCATCCATGCTATTGCCGCAGTGGAAAGGGGCGCTTACCCCTGTGCAGGTAGCACTGCCCGGAAAGGATGCCAATGCCAAGCCGCGCCCAGCCGACGCTTCTGCTGACCCGCCCCGTCGATGATTCGCGGCGTTTCTCGGCCCTGTTGCCCGGCTTGCCGACGGTTATCTCGCCGATCATTCGCATTGTCGATGTCCCCCATGACGGGGCCATGCTGGCGGATGCCCCGGCTTTGGTCTTTACGTCCGGGCATGCCATTGCCAGCGCCGGTCCGGGGCGGGGCAGGCCGGCCTATTGCGTGGGGCCGCGCACCGCCGAACTGGCCCGGGGGGCAGGTTTCAAGGTCATTCAGGGGCCGGGCGACGCCGAGCGGTTGCTGCCCTTGCTGGAATCGGCGACCATGCCGCTGATACATCCCCGGGGGCGGCATGTCGCGCGACAGCTGCCGGTTCGGGATGTCGTGGTCTATGATCAGCGGCCATTGGCGTTGAACGAACAGGCGATGGGTTTGCTGCAATCCGATGCGCCGGTGATCCTGCCGTTGTTTTCACCGCGATCGGCTGCGTTGCTGGCGCAACAGCTGGGCGATTCGCGCGCTTTGCTATGGGTTGCGGCAATCAGCCGGGCGGCGAGCGATGCCTTTGCCGTGACAGCCCGAAAGCGTGTCATTGCGCCCACGCCAGATGCGCCGGGTCTTGTCAGGGCGATTCGCGCGATATTGGCAGAACAGCAATCATGAACACGGCGGGTTGAGCAGACCGCCGCGCCTCATTAGGCTGAGCGCAACACCTTTGGCGGTGATGCCACCGTGCCAGGCGATGACGGGGACGAAACGTGAAAAAGCCAGAAGACACCAAATCCGCAAGCAACAACAAGGCGTCCGAGCCCCCACAGCCCGGCACCACAGAAAAGAAACCGGCAGAATCGGCCATGAAATCCGCAGCCAAGCCGGGAACGCTGAACTTCAAGGATGTCGGCAGCGGCGATGGTTCTGGCGCGATGGCCGGCGGTGGCAAGATCAAGAGCGCCGAATCAACACTGGTCGGTCAGGGAGAGGGCGGCCGCCCGGCCGCCATGCCAAAACCGAAGGATGCGTCACGCCCGGATACCGACAGCGCAAGCGCGCCCTCGACCGACCGCCCGGGGGGCGACATGCACGCCGCGACAAGCCCTGCGCCCGGACAAGATGTCATCATCAGGAAAACCGGTTTCTGGCCGGTCGTTCTGGGGGGGGTGGTGGCTGCGGGTATCGGCTCTGCGGCGACCATCTGGGCCTTGCCGCATCTGCCGGCCGGTTGGCTGCCCGCCACATCTGCACCTGCACCCGCGCCTGCTGCAAGCGAGAGCATTGACGTCGACGCCATTGCCGCAGATGCCGTTGCCAGGGCCGAGCAGGCGGCACGTCAGCAGATCGACGCCTTGCGCGACGAGCTTGCTGCTGCCCCGCAACCCGAAGAAACGCCCCCTGCCGAACCTGCGCCGGATTCGCGTATCGATGAGATCCTGACCCGGCTTGAACAGCAGGGCCAACGGATCGAAGACCTTGCCGCACAGCCGGGGATCGATCCGGACGTCGCCGCGAGGGTGCAATCACTTGCCGACAAGGCGACTGCGCTTGAAGGGCAAATCGCGTCGGCGGCCGAAAGCGCGCAATCCACGATTGCCGCAGCACAGGCCGAGGCGCAGAAATTGCAGGAAGCTGCGGCCGAAAGCACGCGCCGCGCCGAAGCCGTCGCGGCGATTGCGTCCCTCAAGACGGCGCTGGATCGCGGCGTGACTGCCGAGCAGGCGCGGAGCACGCTGGAATCGGCGGGGCTTGATGCGCCCGAGGCCCTGACGCGCGAAGTGCCCAGTCTGGGTTCGTTGCAGGATGGCTTCGGCGATGCCGCGCGGGCGGCCTTGCGCGCTTCGCTGCGCAGTGACAGCGCCGGCGGCGGCAACCCGATCACCAATTTCCTGCGCGCCCAGACCGGCGCAAGATCCGTGGCCCCCCGAGAAGGCGATGACCCGGATGCTATTCTTTCACGTGCCGGCGCGATGGTCGAAGCTGGTGATATCCCGGCCGCGCTGACCCAGTTGGCCGATCTGCCCGAAGCCGCGCTTGCCGCGCCGGCGATGGCCGATTGGCTGACCGGTGCAACGGCTTATCAGGACGCTTATTCGGCCTTGTCCGATCTGTCGGCCACTTCGAACTGAGGGCGCGGTTATGTTTCTGTCTTTGTTGAAAATTCTCTTCTTCTTTGCCGTGGTTCTGGCCCTTGCATTGGGCGCGATGGAGCTGTCCGAGGTCGGAGAAACGCTGCGCATCGAATATGGCGGCACCGAGATTGCGCTGACACCCGTGAAGGCGATTATTGCCTTGCTTTTGCTGATGGTGGCGGCGTGGGCCGTGTTCAAGCTGGTTGGCCTGCTGCTGGCTTTTTTGCGGTTTCTTGCCGGGGATGAGACGGCCATCAATCGTTATTTCGCCCGTTCGCGCGAGCGCAAGGGGTATGACGCACTGGGCGAAGGGATGCTGGCTGTCGCCTCGGGCGAGGGGAAGTTGGCGCAGGACAAGGCGGCCAAGGCCGGCAAATACCTTGATCGGCCCCATATCACCAATGTGCTGTCGGCACAGGCCGCCGAGATTGCAGGCGATCGCGGCAAGGCCGAGGTCGCTTATCGGAACCTGCTCGAAGATGAACGCACGCGTTTCGTCGGTGTTCGCGGGTTGATGCGGCAAAAGCTTGAAGCCGGCGATACCGGCACCGCGCTGCTGTTGGCCCAGAAGGCCTATGCCCTGAAACCGCGACACAAGGAAATCCAGAACACCTTGCTCGATCTCGAGATGCGCGAGGGCGACTGGAAAGGCGCAAGGAAACTGATGAAGGAACAGCGCCGTCAGGGAGAGCTGCCCAAGGATGTGCATTTGCGTCGTGACGCCGTGCTGGCCCTGCAAGAGGCCAGCGAAGTTCTGGCCGAAGGCAATTCGATCAGTGCCCGCGAGGCAGCCATTTCGGCCAACAAGGCGTCGCCCGATCTGATCCCGGCCTCGGTTCTGGCCGCGCGGAGCTATATCGCGAAAAAGGATACGCGCAATGCATCCCGCGTATTGGAAAAAACGTGGTCGGTCCGCCCGCATCCCGATGTTGCGGCCGCCTATGCCGAAATCGTTCCAGATGAAACTCCGGCGGCGCGCCTGAACCGGTTTGATCGGTTGATTCGCAAGAACCCCGACTCCGAGGAATCGCGTCTGCTCAAGGCGGAACTGTTGCTGGCGGCCGAAGATTTTCCTGCTGCGCGGCGCGCGTTGGGCGATCTGGCGCAGAAACACCCCACGGTGCGCACATTGTCGATCATGGCGGCCGTCGAGCGCGGCGAAGGTGCGGATGAGGCCGTGGTGCGTGGCTGGCTTGCCAGGGCGCTGACGGCATCGCGTGGGCCTCAGTGGGTATGTGATACCTGTCACAATGTTATGGCCGAATGGGCGCCCGTTTGTGACAGCTGCGCAGGATTTGACACGCTGACCTGGCGAGAACCCGAAGCATCGGGCAAGGTGTCGCCCGCATCACATGGTGCTGAAATGCTGCCTTTGCTTGTCGGTCCTGCTGCCACAGCTGCCGCTGTGCAGCCCGAACCGGCAACCAAGCCCGCGAATGAAGCCGCAGCGACTTCTGCGCCCGAAGCGGCCGAACAGGAACCGTCCAAAGACCCCGCAACTGTCGAGATTGCCGATGTCGCCCCCGGAATGGTTCCCGACGAAAAGGACTATGTCGAGGTCGCAACGACGGACAAGGCTGCGCCGGCAAAAGAAATGGCTACGCCGACAGGATCGCCGCCGGTCACGGAGAAAAACGACCTCCAGCCCGAGATTGAGCCAACTCCCGTGCGTCCCGATGTAGAGCCGGCAGTGGACATAGACTGGGCGGATAACGGCAAGGCCAGAAAGCGTTGATCGACCAGAAAGGGCTGGGGGCAAAAAAGCTGCAATAGCCCCTTCCCCTTGCCGTTTGAACCTGCTATCCGGCCCCGCACAACCTGATGCCGGTGTAGCTCAGCTGGTAGAGCACGTCATTCGTAATGATGGGGTCGGGGGTTCGAGTCCCTTCACCGGCACCACGGTTGAAACAGGAAAGGCCGGTCCTTGTGACCGGCCTTTCCTGTTTCACGATCATGGAAATTTCGATTGGAATTCAATGGTGCGGGCGGCGGGAGTCGAACCCGCACGGGCAAAGCCCTAGCGATTTTAAGTCGCTTGTGTCTACCGTTCCACCACGCCCGCATCCGGTTCCGCAATGACCGACCGGCCTGCTGTGGCTAGCCAAGCCGTGGGGAATAATCAAGCGGAACCTAGGGTATTCAATCCCTTGTCGTCGGGTTAGCCGTAACTGCGCGTGGGCCGGTCGAAAACCTTGCGGCCCATCAGGGACCCGACAAGATCAACCATCAGCTTGGCTGTGCGGCCGCGTTCATCGAGAAACGGATTCAGCTCGACAAGGTCCAGCGATGTGACCAGCCCGGATTCATGCAACAGCTCCATGACCAGATGGGCCTCGCGGAAGGTGGTTCCGCCCGGCACCGTGGTCCCCACGGCCGGAGCAATGGACGGGTCCAGAAAATCCACATCAAGCGACACATGCAGCAAGCCATTTGCGGCCTTGACCCGGTCAAGAAAATCGCGAAGCGGTGCCACGATGCCCTGTTCGTCCAGCACCCGCATGTCGTTCACGGTAATGTCGGTCAGCTGCATGGCGGCATGTTCGGCGGGATCGACGCTGCGAATGCCGAACATGCAGATGTTTTCGCCCGGGATCGGGGCGGGAAATTCTGGAAAGGGATCAAACCCGGCATTTCCATGCGCATAGGCCATCGGGGTGCCGTGAAGGTTGCCCGATGTGGTCGAGGTAACCGTATGAAAATCGCTATGGGCATCCAGCCAGATCACGAATTGGGGCCGGCCCTGGCTAGCTGCAAAAGCGGCGATGCCCGCCACCGAACCGAGCGCAAGCGAGTGATCCCCCCCCATGATGATCGGCATTCCGTCGGGCATGGCGGCCTGGGTCGCGGCGCGAATCGCATTGGTCCAGGCAATCGTTTCGGGCAGGTGGTGGACAGCGGCATTCGCGCAGCTTTCCTGACCGGGTGGCGCGGGAATGACATCGCCGCGATCCTCGGTCGTGTGCCCCAGCGCAGCAAGAGTGGTCGCCAGGCCGGCGGTGCGATAGGCCGCCGGTCCCATCAGGCAACCGGGCCGGCGCTGCCCCTCGTCTACAGGGGCGCCGATAAGGATGCAGTGTGTCATCTGTGTCTCCTGTCCGGTTCGCCCTGAGCTAAGCGGTTGCATACCGGAAAGTCCACCACGGGTTTATGCGCGCGCGCCCTTGAACCGCTCGTGCCATTCGGCGCGCTGATCGTCGGTGATCTTGGCAAAAAGGACATCGGGCACCGTAAAGGCGTGACCGGCATTCAGGGTGCCAAGCGCGGCGGCAATATCGTCGGGCCAGCTGCGATCATCGCTTTGCATTGCCGCCAGCATGCTGTCTGCGGCAAACGGGATAAAGGGGGCGGACAGGACCGCGTAAAGCCGGATCAGATTCAGGCCCAGACGCACCTGCATGGCGGCGGTGTCCGGGTCTGTCTTGAAGGTCGACCATGGGGCGGCACTTTGCAGATATTCGTTCCCCAGAACCCAGATGCCGCGCAGTTCGGCCGCGGACTTGCGCACTTCCATCCGCGACATCGCATCTTCATAGGCGCGCAGGCGCGTGGTCAGGGCCTCGATCAGAGCCGCTTCGTCGGTGCCATAGGCACCGCCTTCGGGAACCGCCTCGCCGAATTTCGAGCGGCAGAACTTGGTAATGCGGCTGACAAAATTGCCCAACACATCCGCGAGGTCCTTGTTCACGGATTGCTGGAAATTCTCCCAGGTGAATTCACTGTCACCCGATTCCGGGGCATGGGACAGCAACCACCAGCGCCAGTAATCCGCCGGCAACAGTTCAAGCGCGTGGTCCATGAACACACCACGGCCCTGGCTGGTCGAGAACTGGCCGCCATCATATGTGAGATAGTTGAAGGACTTGATGTAATCGACCATCTTCCATGGCTCGGCCGATCCCAACAGGGTCGCGGGAAAGGACAGCGTGTGGAAGGGCACGTTATCCTTGCCCATGAACTGGGTATAGGTGACATCCTGCGCACCTTCGTCATTGCGCCACCAACGACGCCAGTCCGCATCCGACAGACCGTTTGAATCGGCCCATTCCGCAGTTCCGGCGATATATTCGATAGGTGCATCGAACCAGACATAGAAGACCTTGCCCTCCATGCCCGGCCAGTCGTTTTCGCCGCGTTTGACGGGGATGCCCCATTTCAGATCACGGGTGATGCCGCGATCCTGCAGGCCATCGCCGTCATTCAGCCATTTTTTCGCGATCGAGGTCGTCAGGATCGGCCAGTCGGCCTTGCTGTCGATCCAGTCGGAGATCTGCTGTTTCAGTTCGGATTGACGCAAAAAGAGATGCTTGGTCTCGCGCACCTCAAGATTGGTGCTGCCGGAAATGGCGCTTCGGGGATCGATCAGGTCAGTCGGGTCAAGCTGCTTGGTGCAATTCTCGCATTGGTCCCCGCGGGCCTTGTCATAGCCGCAATTCGGGCAGGTGCCTTCGATATAGCGATCCGGCAGGAAACGTCCGTCATCGATCGAATAGACCTGCTTTTCAGACACTTCGCGGATGAATTCGTTCTTGGCCAACTGCCCGGCGAAATGTTGGGTCAGGACATGATTTCGATCGCTTGATGATCGACCATAGTGATCGAATGAAAGGCCGAAGCCTTTGGCCAGCGCGGCCTGTTCCTGATGCATCCGGGCGCAATACTCGGCGACTGGCTCACCGGTTTTGGCGGCTGCCAGCTCGGCTGGTGTGCCGTGTTCGTCGGTGGCGCAGATGAACATGACCTCGTTGTCACGTGCCCGCAGGTAACGGGCATACAGATCGGCAGGCAACTGCGATCCGACGAGATTCCCCAAATGCTTGATCCCATTGATATAGGGCAGTGCAGAGGTGATGAGGTGGCGAGCCATTGCGATGCGTCCTTTCCGGTCGGCGCCTGTCTAGCCGCGATGCCGGGTGAAGAAAAGTGGGCCTGCGCCGCGAATGCTGGCTTGACCGGAAACAGCGATCAGCAGAATGCCGTGTTTGCATCCAAGCGGCGGGTTTGTGCCAGCTTCAGGATCGTCTGGACATGTGCCGACAATGGCAGCGCGCCTGCCAGCACATCCGCAATCGGGCACCAGGCGGCGTCCAGCGCATCATCGGCGGCAGCAGGTTCGCCGGACACATATTCGCACAGCACGGCTGCAAGCAAGAAGTGAAACTGCAGCTTTCCATCGGGTCCGTGCAGTATCAGATCGATATTGTCCAGATATTGCAGGGGATTGGCCTGCACTCCGGTTTCTTCCTGCAATTCGCGTCGGGCGGCATCCAGCGCGGTTTCGCCGGGGTCGACATGGCCGCCCGGAAACCCCCACAGACCCGCATCGGGCGGATTGCGACGACGCGCCAGCAGCACATCATCACCGCGCAGGGTCACGGCCAGCGCGGCCAGCCGTGGGAACCCGGCCAAGGGATCAGCGCCGGCGGTCGCGGCGCGAACTCATCGGCTGGAACGCAACGCCGACATGGGCTTCGCAATAGGGCTTGCCCGGCTGGCTGGGCAGGCCGCAGAACCAGAACTTGTCGGTCGCGGGGTCGCCGATTGGCCATTTGCAGGTGCGCTCGGTCAGTTCCATCAGGGTCAGTTTGCGCGATTTCTTTTCGACTTCGCGCACCGAGGCCAGAGCTTCGGGGCTGATTTCATTTGCCGAAGGCTGCGGGGGCAGCGGCTGGCCCGCCGGCACGATCGGTCTGCGGGGCACCGGGGTGAAGGCAGGCTGCGTTGCCGGTTGGGCTGCTGCTGGTTCGGGCTTGGCGGCGACGGGTTCCGCCGCGGGTGCCGGCGCGGGCTTTGGCGAAGGCGCCGGCTTTTTCTCGGCCTTCTTTTCCGGGGTGGGCTCGGGCGTCGGTGCGGCCTCGGCCTCTTCGGTGCGGTTGGACAGGCCCAGACGGTGCACCTTGCCGATGACGGCGTTTCGGGTCACGCCGCCCAATTCCTTGGCGATGGCGCTGGCCGACTGGCCTTCGCTCCACATGCGTTTCAGGGTCTCGACACGTTCATCCGTCCAGGACATGGCTGCCTTTCCGGGCGGGTCTGACCTGCCGCCCCATCTTGAAACCTACGGTTTACCCCGTCAGAAACGGGATGCCGAGATTTAGCGTTTGAGACGCGGGAATTCAAGGACTGCCAACATGGAACGCATCAGAATGAACGATCAACCCGCGATGGGGGTGCGCCGCTTTGGCCACGTCAACTGGCTGGGGCTGTACACTTTGGCGCGCCGCGAAGTCATGCGCTTCATGGCGGTGTGGCAGCAAACCATCTTTGCACCGCTGATGACGGCGGCCCTGTTCGTGCTGGTCTTTGCGCTGGCTTTGGGACAAGGGAGGGGCGAAATCATGGGCCTTCCCTATTTGCAATTCCTGGGACCGGGCATCCTGATGATGACGGTTATCCAGAACGCGTTTGCCAATACCTCCAGTTCGATCACCTCGGCAAAGGTGCAGGGCAATATCGTCGATACATTGATGCCGCCCCTGTCGGCCGGAGAATTGCTTGCAGGCTATCTGACCGGCTCGGTGGTGCGTGCGGGGTTGGTTGCGACGGTGATCGGAACGGGAATGGTCGTCGTGACAGGGGCTGGTATCGCGCATCCGCTATGGGCGATTACCTTTGTGCTGTTGGCGGCATTGCTATTGGGCGGCTTGGGTATTCTGGCTGGTATTCTGGCACAGAAATTCGACCAGATGGCGGCAATCACGAACTTCCTGATCACGCCATTGTCCTTTCTGTCCGGCACTTTCTATTCGGTCGATGCCTTGCCCGAACCCTTTCGCACGCTGTCGCACTGGAATCCGATCTTTTATCTGATTGATGGAGCACGCTATGGCGTCACGGGCGTCAGCGACGCGCCGCCGCTGCGGGGCTTCCTGGTATGTGCGGTGGCCGTGGCCTGTGTGCTGGGGCTTGGCTGGCGCTGGTTCAAATCGGGATATCGGATGAAAGCGTGATTGCGCGGGACTGAAAATCGCGCTATTGGCGGCTTCATGATCGTTTGGACCGCCATAATCGCCCGTCCCCGACGTTGACGTTTCGTCACCGTCCGATCCTTTCTGTCCATCACAATTTGTCATGCCATTCGGGGAATCCGCCATGATTTCGCATGTCCTGCCGACCTATAATCGCGCATCTCTTGCCTTTGAACGGGGGGAGGGGGCCTGGGCCATCGCCACCGACGGGACCCGATACCTGGATCTCGGGGCGGGAATCGCGGTCAATGTGCTGGGCCATGCCCATCCTGATCTTGTCGCGGCACTGACCCGGCAAGCCGGCAAAATCTGGCATGTTTCGAATCTGTACCAGATTCCAGAACAGGAAAAGCTGGCGGATATGCTGGTCGACAAGACCTTTGCGGATACGGTTTTCTTCACGAACTCTGGCACCGAAGCCGCAGAGCTGGCAATCAAGATGGTGCGCAAGTTCTGGGATGCGGCCGCCCAACCCGACCGGATCGAAATTCTGACCTTCGAAGGTGCTTTCCACGGCCGCTCGACCGGTGCGATTGCTGCTGCAGGGTCTGAAAAGTTGGTCGCGGGGTTCGGTCCGTTGATGCCCGGTTTCCGGCAGTTGCCCTGGGGCGACATGGAGGCGCTGAAGGCCGCAATCAGCGACAAGACCGCCGCCGTCCTGATCGAGCCGGTGCAGGGCGAAGGTGGAATTCGCCCGATTGCGGATGAAGATCTGCGCGAAATTCGTGCCCTGTGCGACAAGACCGGTGCCCTGCTGGTGCTGGATGAGGTTCAAAGCGGCATGGGCCGGACCGGTCGCTTGTTTGCCCATGAATATGCCGGGATCGTCCCTGATATCATGATGGTGGCCAAGGGTATCGGCGGCGGCTTTCCGTTGGGCGCGGTGCTGGCCTCGGAAAAGGCCGCCGGGCCGATGTCGGCGGGCACGCATGGCTCGACCTATGGGGGCAACCCGTTGGCATGTGCGGTTGGTGCAACGGTCATGGATATCGTTGCCGATGATGCCTTTCTGGCCGAGGTCGGCCGCAAGGCCGCGTTGATGCGGCAAAAGCTCGAGGGGCTGGTCGCCAGCCATCCCGACGTCTTCGAATCCGTTCGGGGGCAGGGGTTGATGCTGGGCCTGAAATGCAAGGTTTCGCCGGTCAAGCTGGTCGAGGCAGGGTATGCGCAGCATATCCTGACCGTTCCGGCGGCGGACAACACGCTGAGATTGTTGCCGCCCCTGAACATCGACGATGATGAAATCGCCGAAGCGGTTGCGCGTCTTGATCGCGCGGCGGACGGCCTTGATGCCTGAGCTGAAACCGGGGCAGGGCGGCGGGACGGCAAATGCCTGTTGGCTTGCGCGCTTGCGATGAGAAAACACCATCGCCTGAACCTGTATCGCCGGCCATGCCTGCGGTGCAGCCGGCAGCCGCATTTCGCTTGACCCCGGCGAGGCAAGCAGGCTTGCTGCTCGAAACCGCTGAAAGACAAGAATGATGAAGCATTTTCTGGATATCCATACCACGTCAAAGGACGATCTGAGGTCAATTATCGATCAGGCGCATGCGATGAAATCCGCGCGCAAGGATCGCCCCAAGGGAGCCGCCGACGACAGCCAGCCCCTGGCCGGTCGCATGGTGGCTTTGATTTTCGAGAAACCTTCGACACGAACGCGTGTCAGCTTTGATGTAGGCGTGCGTCAGATGGGTGGCCAGACCATGGTGCTGTCCGGCAGCGAGATGCAGCTGGGGCACGGCGAAACCATTGCGGATACCGCACGGGTCCTGTCGCGCTATGTCGATCTGATCATGATTCGGACATTCGAGGAAGCCACGTTGCAAGAGATGGCGGAATATGCCGATGTTCCGGTGATCAACGGTCTGACGAACCGCACCCATCCCTGCCAGATCATGGCCGATGTCATGACATTCGAGGAACATCGCGGGCCGATTGCGGGCAAGAAAACCGTCTGGGTCGGCGATGGCAACAATGTTTGCGCCAGTGTCGCCCATGCGGCGGGACAGTTCGGGTTTGATTTCACGTTCACCGGCCCCCCGCAGCTTGACCCCGAGGCCGAGGCTTTGGACTTTGCGCGGGCGCAGGGTGTTCAGGTGGCGATCGAACGCGACCCGGTCAAGGCCGTGCAGGGCGCGGATCTGGTCTTTGCGGATACCTGGGTCAGCATGCATGACCCGCAATCGGCCAAGGAGCGGCGTCACAACCAGTTGCGCGGCTATCAGGTCAACGAAGAGTTGATGTCGCATGCAAAGCCCGATTCGCTGTTCATGCACTGCCTGCCCGCGCATCGCGAAGACGAAGTGACAAGTGCGGTCATGGATGGTCCGCATTCGGTCATCTGGGATGAGGCCGAAAACCGTTTGCATGCCCAGAAGGCGGTGATGCGGCACTGTCTGGGACTCTGAGCTGACAGGAAGAAACCTGCTAAGACGCCCGCCCGAACAGGTGGGCGTTTGTCGTTTGAGGCGTTGTTGAGGTGCTGTCCCAAAAGCTTCGCTGTTCTGTCGCAAAGCTGTCACGGGATGGGCCTATCTCCGGCCCGGACAAGCCCGCCAATGGCGGGTTTCTTTACGATCAGCCAGGAGACCGCCATGAGCGATCAGGATTCTTCCCGCCACGTTTTCAGGACCAGCCAGCTTGAAGAGGCCGACGGCCCGGGCCTGAACCCGACAGGCAACCGCACGATGGGCGAAATCATCGCCGCCCGTTTTTCACGCCGCGGCTTCCTGCGCGGCTCGATGGCATCGGTCGCCATTTCGGCGACGGTCAGTCCAATGGCATTGTTGGCCGCCGATGATGCCCATGCGCAGGGTGTGGTCGAGGGCAGCAAGTTCGATTTCACCGAGGTGAAGGCCGGCGTTGATGCCGATCATCACGTGGCCCAAGGCTATGATGCAGATGTGTTGCTGCGCTGGGGTGACAAGATCTTTGCGGATGCGCCGGAATTCGATCCCGCCAACCAGTCCGAAGCCGCGCAGGAACGGCAATTCGGCTATAACAACGACTTCGTTGGGTTCATTGCGCTGGACGATGCCGACGATCACGGTCTGCTGGTGGTCAATCACGAATATACCAATGAACACCTGATGTTCCCGGGGATCATCAAGGTCACCGACGGCGATATCAGCATTGCCGAGGCCACCGAAGACCGCGTCAATATCGAGATGGCGGCCCATGGCGGCAGCGTTGTCGAGATCCGCAAGGTCGATGGCAAATGGCAGCCGGTTCTGGAAGGCAAGCAGAACCGCCGCATTACCGCCAAGACCGAAATGGAAATCGCGGGTCCGGCGGCAGGTCACGCCCGGATGCAAACAAATGCGGATCCCAGCGGCACCAAGGTTCTGGGCACGATCAACAACTGCGCCGGCGGCGTGACCCCTTGGGGCACCTACATCATGGCGGAAGAGAATTTTCACGGCTATTTCATCGGCGAGCTGCCCGCCGATCACCGCGAGGCGGCCAATTACGAACGTGTGGGCGTTCCGGGCGGCAGTTATGATTGGGGCAAGTTCCACGATCGTTTCGACCTGAGTAAAGAGCCGAATGAGCCGAACCGCTTTGGCTGGATCGTCGAGGTTGATGTCAACGATCCCAATTCGACCCCGAAGAAACGCACGGCGCTTGGCCGCTTCAAGCATGAAGGCGCGGAAAGCGCCGTCGCCAAGGACGGGCGCGTCGTGTTCTATCTGGGCGATGATGAACGGTTCGATTACGTCTACAAGTTCGTGACCACCGGCACCTACAATCCCGATGATCGCGCCGCCAATATGGACCTGTTGGATGACGGTATCCTTTATGTTGCGCGCTTTGATGAAGATGGCAGTGTGACCTGGTTGCCCCTGGTTCAGGGCGAAGGCCCACTGACGGCTGAAAATGGTTTCGAGAGCCAGGCGGATGTCCTGATCGAGACCCGCCGTGCGGCCGATCTTCTGGAAGCCACGCCAATGGATCGTCCCGAAGACATCCAGCCCAATGCCGATACCGGGCGGGCCTATGTCATGTTGACCAACAACACCAAACGCGAAGAGGCAAATGCCGCCAATCCGCGTGTCGACAATGCCTTTGGCCATATCATCGAGATCGTCGAGGACAACGAAGACATCGCCGCGACCAAGGGCACCTGGGAAATTCTGGTGCAATGCGGAGATCCGTCGATTGCCGAGGTCGGGGCGACATTCTCGACCGAGACGACCGAGGATGGCTGGTTCGGAATGCCCGACAATTGCGCGATCGATTCCGATGGACGCCTGTGGGTTTCGACCGATGGCAATTCGCCCTCTAAAACCGGCCGGACCGATGGGCTGTGGGCGATGGATACCGAGGGTGCGGCGCGCGGAACTTCGCGCCTGTTCTATCGGGTGCCGATCGGTGCCGAACTGTGCGGGCCGTGCCCGACTGCGGATATGAGCACCTTCTTTGTGGCGGTCCAGCACCCGGCAGACGGTGGTGAGGATTGGGAAGAATTCGGACGCCCGTCCTATTACGAAGACCTGTCGACGCGCTGGCCTGATTTCGATGACGCCATGCCGGTGCGTCCGTCTGTTGTCGCGATCACCAAGCAGGGTGGCGGCAAAATCGGCTGATGCGCTGAGCGACCATATTGCCGGGTGGCCGCTGGCCACCCGGCAATATGAAAAAAGGCCGCGCATTCGCGCGGCCTTTGATATTCTTGAACGCGTGCCAGCTTAGCCAATGGCTGCGGCCCGCACTTCGTCGTCGATCCCTTCCAGATACTGGGCAAAGTTGTCGCTGAACATCTGGACAAGTTTGCTTGCCTGGGCGTCATAGGCCGCCGGGTCATTCCAGGTGCGTCGCGGATCGAGCAAATCATCTGTGACGCCGGGCACGCTGACCGGCACTTCGAAGCCGAAATTGGGGTCCTTGCGGAAGCGGGCGTCATTCAGGCTGCCGTCCAGCGCGGCGGCAAGCAGGGCGCGCGTTGCCTTGATCGGCATCCGGCTGCCGGTGCCAAACGCGCCACCGGTCCAGCCGGTGTTGACCAGCCAGCAAGAGGCGCCGTGCTGGGCGATCTTGTCCGCCAGAAGCTTGCCATAAACCTCGGGGCGACGCGGCATGAACGGGGCGCCGAAGCAGGTCGAGAAGGTCGGGATGGGTTCCGAAATGCCGACCTCGGTGCCAGGGGTCTTCGAGGTGAAACCCGAGAGGAAGTGATACATGGCCTGTGCAGGTGTCAGCCGTGCGATTGGCGGCAGAACGCCATAGGCATCGCATGTCAGCATGATGACATTCCTGGGGTGGCCGCCGATGCTGGTCGGGGAGGCATTCGAGATCGCGTCCAAGGGGTAGGCGCAGCGCATGTTGTCGGTGATCGAATTGTCTTCGAAATCCAGCTCAAGCGTGTCTTCGTCATGCACCATGTTTTCGATGACGGTGCCAAAGCGAGACGTCGTTGAAAAAATCTCGGGCTCGGCTTTGGGTGACAGGTTGATCGTCTTGGCGTAGCAACCGCCTTCGAAGTTGAAGATGCCCTTATCGGACCAGCCATGTTCATCATCACCGATGAGAACGCGGTCGGGGGCGGCGGAAAGCGTGGTTTTCCCGGTGCCCGACAGGCCGAAGAACACCGCCGAATCATCGGGATTTCCGGGCGCGTGATTGGCGCTGCAATGCATCGGCATGATGCCCTTGGCCGGCAGAATGTAGTTCAGCAGTGCAAAGACCGATTTCTTGTTCTCGCCCGCATATGCGGTGTTGCCGATCAGGATAAGTTTCTTGTCGAAATTCAATGCGATGACGGTTTCGCTGCGGCAGCCGTGGCGGGATGGGTCCGCCTTGAAGCTGGGGCAGTTGATGACCGTGAATTCAGGCACGAAGCCGGCCAGTTCGTCGCCTTTCGGGCGACGCAGCATGTGGCGGATGAACAGGCCGTGCCAGGCCAGTTCTGTCACCACGCGCACATCCAGTCTTTCGTCCGGATCCGCGCCGCCGAACAGGTCCTGGACAAAATAGTCTCGGCCCTTCATGTGCGCCAGCATGTCGGCATGCAGCCGGTCGAAGGCGTCAGGCGCCATCGGGGCATTGTTTTCCCACCAGATCGATTCTTCGACAGAGGGGGTGCGCACCACGAATTTGTCCTTGGGCGATCGGCCGGTATGCGCGCCGGTCGAGACCAGGAAGGTACCGCCCAGCCCCAGTTTGCCTTCCCCGCGCGACACCGCTTCGGTCATGAGGGCAGGTTCCAGCAGGTTGTAATAAACCCGGCCGAGGCCTTCGAAACCTTGATCTTCCAGCCGGCAATTTGGGTTTACACGCGTGCTCATGTCTTAACGCTCCTGACTTCCTGTGAACCTGCGACAGTTCCATGACGCAGTATGAGCGGGCTATAGCACCGAGCGAGAGTCAAAAAAGTGAGGGAGCGCAAACGGTAGCGCAAACACAACATGTTAACGCCAACAAGAACGTTCTATAGAACCGGAGTGCGGAAAATTAACCATTCGCGATGAGAATCAGGACAGGAGGTGATTCGCATGGACCAGTTGCATGGTACGACCATATCGTTGAATGGGCGCGGATTGCTGATTGTCGGCCCGTCAGGGGCGGGCAAGTCTACGCTTGCCTTGCAACTTATGGCGGTGGGGGCGCAATTGGTCGCCGATGATCGCACCGATATCCGCCGTGCCGGAAATGCCATCATCGCGACCTGTCCTGATGCCTTGCAAGGCCGGATCGAGGCGCGTGGTGTCGGAATCCTGGCAGCGGAACATATCAGTTCAGTTCAACTTCAGGTCGTTGTCGATCTTGGTCAGCAGGGTGATGAGCGCCTTCCGCCTGAACGCAGTCTTGAACTGCTCGGGGTGGCGCTGCCCCTTGTCATTGGCCCGTATCGGTCGCATCTTTATGCTGCTTTGCGGCAATTCCTGCTGGCCGGGCGTGTCCTGTGACTGGATTATCGGAAGGAGTATCGGAGGGCGTTCATGGCGGATTCTAGCTTGACCGCAGAAAATGTTGCTGACCCGCGCGAACAGGCGCAGCGGCTGGTTCTGGTAACGGGGCCGTCCGGGGCCGGGCGGTCCACAGCGATCAATGTGCTGGAAGATCTTGGCTTCGAGGCGATCGATAACCTGCCCTTGTCGCTGATTCCGCGTCTGCTGGACGGGCCGGTGCGTCCGGATCCGCTGGCCTTGGGGCTGGATGTGCGCAATCGCGATTTTTCGGCCTCCAATGTGATCGAGCTGATCGACCGCCTGACACGACATCCCGATTATGCGCCCGAAGTCCTGTTTCTGGATTGCGACCCCGATGTGCTGGTTCGCCGATACAATGAAACGCGGCGCCGTCATCCGCTGGCGCGGGACAGCTCGCCCATGTCCGGGGTGTCCGCTGAAAGCGATCTATTATCCCCGATCCGCGCACGTGCCGATGTGTTGCTGGATACGTCGGAACTGACCCCGCATGATCTGAAGGCCGAGCTGAATCGCTGGTTCGATATCCGACCCGATGCCCGGCTGACCGTATCGTTGCATTCCTTCAGCTATAAGCGCGGGGTGCCGCGCGGCGTGGATCTGATGTTTGACTGTCGATGCCTGGCCAATCCACATTGGAACACGGCGCTGCGCCAGCTGACCGGCCGGAACGCAGAAGTGCAGTCATATGTTGCCAGCGACCCCCGATTCGCAGAGTTCTTTGACCGGATCCGCGATTTGCTGCTTTTTCTGCTGCCCGCGCATCTGGATGAAGGGAAATCACATCTTTCGGTTGGCTTCGGGTGTACCGGGGGGCAACACCGTTCCGTCACTTTGGCGGAAAAGATGGCGGTCGCGCTTGCAGATGCCGGCTGGCCGGTGTCAATAAGACATAGGGAACTAGAGCGCCGGATGCCGGCGCCCGTATCGGTCGGCGATATCATGTCGGAAGGGGCTGCAACCCATGCCGGCGGCCAGACAGGTGCAGGGCGTCGCGAAGCGCCTGCTTTGGGTGAGACGCGTTGATTGGTATTGTCATCGTAGCGCATGGCGGTCTTGCGCGGGAATATCTTTCCGCCGTCGAACATGTTGTGGGTCCTCAGCATGGCATTGCGGCGGTCGCGATCGAGGATGACCATGATCGCAGGGCGAAAACGCTTGAAATTCAGGATGCCGCGAACGCAGTGGATGATGGTGATGGTGTTATCGTGGTGACCGACCTGTTTGGCGGATCGCCTTCGAACCTGTCATTGCCGGCCTGTGCGATGCGGGATCGCAGCATTCTTTACGGTGCCAACCTGCCGATGCTGGTGAAACTGGCCAAATCGCGACATCTATCGGTTCCCGATGCTGTCGGCTTTGCCAAGGAAGCCGGCAGGAAATATATCAATTCATATAATGTGCCCGCCGAGGCCGTATTCAATGCGGGAACGCCTGTTTCATGACGCAATCCGTGACGCGCGAGCTTTCGATCATCAATGAAAAGGGTCTGCATGCCCGCGCCAGTGCCAAGTTCGTCGATATTGTCGAAGGGTTTTCCGCCTCGGCGCAGGTCGAAAAGGACGGGATGAGCGTTTCTGGCGATTCGATCATGGGCCTGCTGATGTTGACTGCGCCGCGCGGCACCTCGATCAGGGTGACCACCGAAGGGCCGGACGCCATCGCGCTTGCGGACGCGCTCGAGGCGCTTGTTGCGGATTACTTCGGCGAAGGCATGTAGGACCGGCGTGGCAGAGCGCAAATCCTATCATCACGGCAATCTCAAACAGGCCCTGGTTGATGCGACCGCCGCATTGATCGAGGACGTCGGCCCACAAGCGTTCACCATGTCCGAGGCTGCGCGCCGGGCAGGCGTCTCGGCGGCAGCACCTTATCGTCATTTCAAGGGACGGGATGACCTGATCGAAGAGGTTGCGCGCCAAGGCTTTCTGGAATTCTCCGAGCGCTTGGAATTGGCTTTTGACGATGGCGCGCCGACTGCCCTGACAGCATTTTTGCGGATGGGGCAGGCCTATCTTGATTTTGCCAATGATCGCCCCGGTTTCTATATGGCGATGTTTGAATCCGGCATTTCGATTGCCGGAAATTCGGAACTGTCTGCGGCGTCGGATCGGGCGCAGGGTGTGCTGGTGCGTGCCGCCGATGCCCTGGCCAGCAGAATCGCGCCTGAACGTCGCCCGCCATCGCGGATGGTCGCCAATCATATCTGGGCGCTTAGCCACGGCGTGGTCGAGCTGTTTTCACGCGGAAAGCCCGGCGGTCGCAGCTCGATCGAACCATCGCAGATGCTGGAAAGCGGTGTGATCATCTATCTTCGTGGACTTGGCTTGATCACGGACTGATTTTTTCGGTCGAAGATCTTGAACCGATCAGATTGGCCCCCATCTATGTAAATGTGATTAACATTAACATAGGGAGATCACCAGGATGCACAGCGCATCGCAGACCATTCCAGCCCAGACGTTGACGTCGCGCGCCTCTGGCCCGTTTGGACGTGCCCGTGATTGGTTGGATGAAAGGGGACGCCCGGCCTGGATCGTGGCCATGATTCTTGGCTTTGTGGCGTTCTGGCCAATCGGGCTGGCCATTCTTGGATATATGATCTGGAGCAAACGCATGTTCGGATGCAGTAAACGCAGTCATCACCCGCGCTATTCCGCGGCGCCGACCGGCAACACGGCCTTTGATGCCTATCGCGAAGAAACGCTGAAACGTCTGGAAGATGAGCATGGCGAGTTCATCGAATTCCTGCAAAAGTTGCGGGAAGCCAAGGACAAGGCCGAATTCGATCAGTTCATGGAACAGCGCGACGCCAAGCCGGGCAACTGATCCCAAAGGATGGATGGGGCCGGATCAGCCGGCCCCTTCGCCTATTGTCCGCGCGGAAAACGCTGGTTTTCCTCCAGTACGTTCAGGTCCATGTGGTTGCGCATGTACCGTTGGCTGGAATCGAGGAATGGTTGGTGGTCCCACGGGCTGTATTTCCCGTTGCGCAGGGCCTCGTATACCACCCAACGGCGGGCCTGAGATGCGCGGACTTCTGCGTCGAATTTTTCCAGATCCCAGCGATTGGCCGCCATATCGCGCATTTCTTGCAATTGCGCGGCATATTCAGGATCCGCCGCCAGGTTGTTCCGCTCGGCGGGGTCGGTATCCAGATCGAACAATTGCTCGGGATCGGCTTGGCAGGCGATGTATTTGAACCGCCCGGCGCGTAGCGCGATCAGGGGGGCAATGCTGCCTTCGGCGGCGTATTCCATCGGAACGGGGCCGCGCCCCTCGCCGGCATCGGCCAAGGATTCGCCGTCGGTCCATGGCATCACCAAAGACATGTCCAGCCCCGCCAGGTCGCAGATTGTCGGAACGATGTCGATTGTGCTGACTGGCTGGTCGACGCGACCCGTTGGCAAATCGGGTGCGGCAATCATCAGCGGGACGCGGGCCGAGCCCTCATAGAAGCTCATTTTGAACCACAGCCCATGTTCGCCCAGCATGTCGCCATGATCCGAAAGAAAGACGACAATGGCTTCTTGTCCGGTTCGTTCGAGAACATCCAGAATCTCGCCGATCTTGTCGTCGACATAGCTGATATTCGCGAAATACCCTTGGCGCGCGCGGCGAATCTGATCATCCGAGATGTCAAAGTTTTGCCAATCATTCGCGTCCATCAGGCGTTGCGAATGCGGGTCCTGCCGATCATAGGGCACTCGTTCGGGCGGTTCGAGCTCGGCCGCGCCCTCATACAGATCCCAGTATTTGCGCCGTGCGACATAGGGGTCATGTGGGTGGGTAAAGCTGACGGTCAGGCACCAGGGGCGATCATCCTGACCGCGTGCCAGATCATACAGCTTGCGGCAGGCGTTATAGGCCACTTCGTCGTCGAATTCCAACTGGTTGGTTATCTCGGCTACCCCGGCGCCCGTCACGGAACCCATGTTGTGATACCACCAATCTATCCGTTCGCCCGGCTTGCGATAATCGGGCGTCCAGCCGAAATCGGCGGGATAGACATCGGTGGTCAGCCTTTCTTCATAGCCATGTAATTGATCGGCGCCGACAAAGTGCATCTTGCCGCTAAGGCAGGTCTGGTATCCGGCGCGGCGCAGGTGATGCGCATAGGTCGGAATATCCGAGGCGAACTCTGCCGCGTTGTCATAGACACCGGTGCGCGAAGGAAGCTGGCCCGACACAAAGCTGGCACGCGCCGGGCCGCATAGCGGGCTGCCCGTATAGGCGTTCGAGAAACGCGCAGAGCGTTCCGCCAGTTTGCGAAGGTTGGGCGTGTGCAGAAAATCCGCCGGGCCATCTGGAAACAGCACGCCAGAAAGCTGATCGACCATGAGGATCAGGATATTCGGTTTCATTCTGCCACCGCTGCCATGACGGCGTCCAGTCCGGGTTCCCCGGACAGGGTCGTCACGCCTTCAAGCCATGGGCCAAGACGCTCGGGATTTTCGGCAATCCATTCGACTGCCGCCTCGGTGGGGGCAAGGCCGTCATTCAGGATCTTGCCCATCAGGATGTTCTCCATTGGGACATCGAAGACCAGCTGCCGCAGGAATTTTGCGGCGTTCGGGCAGGTTTCAACCCATTCGCTGCGGGCCAGAGTGTGAATGGTCGCGCCGCCAAAATCAGGACCGAAATAGGCGTCACCGCCGGACAGATAGGTGATGTCGATCGCCTCGTTCATCGGATGAGGTGCCCAGGCCAGAAAGACCGAGGGCGTGCCGGCCGTTTCGTTGCGCCCCACCTGGGCCAGCATGGCCTGCTCGCCGCTTTCGACCAGGGTCCAGTCGCCCAGTCCGAATTCATCCGCATCGATCATTGCCTGAATGGACTGATTGGCCGGGGCGCCGGGCTCGATACCGTAAATCTTGCCGTCAAACGCGTCCTTATGCGCGTCGAGATCGGCGAAATCCATGACCCCCGCATCAGCGCCGGGCTTGTTGACAGCCAGGGTGAACTTGGCGCCGGACAGGTTTTGCACCAGTTCCTCGATGCCGCCATTGGCGTCCAAATCCTCGCGGAACTTCTGCTGAGCGGGCAGCCAGTTACCCAAGAACATATCGGTCTGGCCGTTTTTCAGCGCCTCATAGCCGACAGGGACCGACAGGGTTGCGATATCCGGGGTGTAACCCAGCGCTTCGAACAGAACTGCGGCAATGCCGTTTGTCGCGGCGATGTCGGTCCAACCCGGGCCTGAATAGCGCACGGTCGCGCAACTGGCTGCATCATTGGCGAATGCCGGGGCCGCCACCCCGGCCAGCAAGGCGGCAAGGATCGTCATGCGAACATGTCTCATCAGGTTTCCTCCGATTGGATGTCGATCGATTATTGATTGTCTGACCAGTCAATAACCGATTTTCAACCCACGACCGTCAGAATGCGACTATCTTGTCGGTACAGGCGTCTCGCCGCGATAATCATAGAAGCCCCGGCCGCTCTTGCGCCCCAGCCAACCGGCCTCGACATATTTGGTCAGCAGCGGGCAGGGGCGATACTTGGTATCGGCCAGTCCGTCATGCAGCACGTTCATGATCGCAAGACAGGTATCCAATCCGATGAAATCGGCCAGTTCCAGCGGGCCCATCGGATGATTTGCCCCCAGTTTCATCGACTCGTCGATCGAGCGGACATTGCCGACGCCTTCATAGAGCGTATAGACCGCCTCGTTGATCATCGGCATCAGGATGCGGTTGACGATGAAGGCCGGGAAATCCTCGGCGCTGGCGGCGGTCTTGCCGAGCTTGCCGACCACCTCGTGCAGGGCCTTGTAGGTGGCCTCGTCCGTGGCGATGCCGCGGATCAGTTCGACCAGCTGCATCACCGGCACCGGGTTCATGAAATGGAAGCCCATGAATTTTTCCGGTCGATCCGTGCGGCTGGCAAGGCGCGTGATCGAAATGGACGAAGTGTTCGAGGTCAGGATTGTGTGCGGCTGCAAGTGGGGCTGAAGATCTTCGAAGATCGCCTGCTTGACCGATTCCCGTTCGGTTGCGGCCTCGATCACCAGATCGGTCTGGCCAAGATCGGGCAGGTTCAGTGTTGTCTTGATCCGCGCGAGGGCAGATTGCTTGTCCTCGGAAGAAATGCGTCCCTTGCTGACCTGCCGCTCGATGTTGCGATCGATCAGCGAAATGGCTTTGTCCAATGCCTCGCGACTGACATCGCTGAGCAAAACGTCGAATCCGGCAAGCGCGAAGACATGGGCGATGCCGTTGCCCATCTGACCTGCGCCGATTACGCCAACCGATTGTATCGCCATCTTTGCACCTTACGTCTTGATCGCGGCGACGATAGGGCCCGGCGTGCCTTGCCGCAATGCAAAACCGCCCCCGAAGGGGCGGTTGTTTTGGGGAGGGGGTTTTTGCCCCGTCGTCCTTGGCGGTTCCCCTTTGGGTATTTGTTTCGAAGAAGAAGCGGTTACAGCTTTTCCGTGAGGTCGGGGACGGTTGTGAAGAGGTC
>NZ_JAQBIE010000005.1 GCF_028294535.1 Paracoccus onchidii
TTCGCGCGCCGGCGTCAGCCGGCGCATCTCGTCGGGCAATGGCCCAGCATACTGCTTCCAGTTGAAACAGGTCGCCTGACTGAGCCCAGCCTTTCGGCAGATCTCGACAACCGGCATTCTCTCTTCGCCTTGCCGCAAGAGGAACGATTTCTGCGCATCCGTGAACTTCGATGCGTTCATGCGTGTCCGCTCCTTTCCCAGCCAGGAGAATCTACCTGAAAACTCCAGCTCCAAATGAGCCAGTTCTCAGGGGGAAAAGCAGGCTTTGGAGTGGGGAGCCGAGCCCCCCATAGTTATTTCGTTTGGGGCTTTCCGGCGAGTTTGGGAATGGTCGCGACAGGGCGCAGACCCGAGCTGCGCTCCATTTGCCCGGCGGATCTGATCACGGGTTTCAGCATTTCAAGCAACAGGGCCAGCATAAGAGCGAGCGCCATTGACCCCGCCAGTCCGAAAACCATCGTTTTCTTGCGACCCGAGGAAAGCGGATAATCCGGCTGCGTGGCTTGTTCCAGCAGGATGAATTGTTCGCTTTGCTGTTCGGCATCTAGGCGCTGCGCAGTCTCTGCTGCCGCGCGCCGACCGCTCATCTCGGCCTGTTGTTCGCGCAGTTGCAGAAGGCGCCGATCATAGGCTTGCATCTGTGCTTCGGCGTTGACGCTGCGCTGACCCGAGGCGCGGATTTCCGACATCCGTTCACGCAATTGGTCCTGGCGGGTTGTCATAAGGGTGATCTGGTTGTTGATCTGCGAGGCATTGCGCTGTTCGATCGTGCTTAGTGGGCTGCGGCTCATCAACTCATCATATTCGCTGCGCGCGCGAAGAAGGTCACCGGCGATTTCCGACAGTTCGGCATCGATGGTGCGCATCTCGGTGGGACGGTTGTCCAATGTCGTGGGCAGCACATCGAGATTTTCGTTGCGAAAGGCAGCCATCTCGGATTCTACGGCATCGATCTGTTGCGCAATGCGTGATTCTTCGCGGCTATAGAACTCCAGCGTTTCCTGAACCTGTTCGGTCTGGGTGGTCGAGTTCAGTTCGAGCACCCGTTCTGCCATTTCATTGGCCAGATCCGCAGCCAGTTTGGCCGAGGGCATGGTGGCAGTGACCCGCAAGACACCGGGCCACTGTTCTGCATTGGCATAATATTGTCCCCCGGTCACGGGATCGATGCGAAAGGAATTTCGCATGATCTGGACCTGCAGGGCTTCCGACATTGCGGGCGTGTCGGCGAACAGATCGTATTTGTCGATCAACCCGAGAATATTGTCCCGGACCATCAGGCGTGCTTGCACCAGTTGCAGCCAATAGCCCGCCGCGATGCCGCCGGTGCCACGCGGTGCGTCGGCAAAGCTGCGCGGGGTTTCGATTTGCAGCACCGCCGATGCGGCATAGCTGTGGGGCTGGCTGACCGCCATGTGATAGCTGAGCGCAGCGCCGGCCAGAACCGTGGTGCCAAGCACCAAGCGCCGCCGCCACAGCATCGAAAGAATATCGCCAATTGAACCTAGACTACCCATGACAGAACTACCTTTTCCTGCGACCGCGGAACCAGCGATCGCCAAAATCTTGCATGATCTCGGCCAGAGACCTGCGGATCTCTCCGCGATTCAGAACAACGGCAACCAGCTTGCTGCGGCCATTCAGCATTTCTTCCGCGGCGCGCAGTTGCGATGCGGTGTGCATCGTGCCATCGGCCACCAGCAAGACGCCATCGAGCTGGGGCAGGAACGACAATGTATCGTCATGCCCCAAAAGCGGAGGCAGGTCGTAGATTTCGACAGTGGGTCCGAATTTGCGCCGCATGTTGCCAAGCGCGACGGTGGTGGAACTTTCCTGCAAAATTTCGGCGCTGCCCTGAGCTACCTGAGAATTCATCAACACCGCAAGGCTTCCCTGATAGCTGCGCAGCTGATCGCTGGAGGGGTGCTTGCCTGCCAGAAACTCGGTCAGCGGGCCGGGAGGATTGGCGCCGAACATGCGCGCCAGACCGGGTTTGCGCAGATTCATATCCGCCAGAATCACCCGTGAACTGGGGCGCCGGGCCATTGCGAGCGCAAGATTGGCGGCGATGAAAGATGTTCCCGACCCTTCGGTGGGGGCGGTGACACCCAGGCGCAGGATGCCGTTTTCTTCCAGGGCGGTTGCAAGCAGGGTGCGCAGCATGTCGAAGCGGCGCGTTATATCGTCATCCTGACTGTCGGCAAAGAGGTGGTTGCGTTTCATCGAGGCCGCGTCGGCACGCATGGGCTTGATCGATGCCCAATTGCGCGCGTGATCGATACCGGCGGATGACGCATTACTTGTGCCGCTGCGGTCCAGCCGCAGCCGTGCTACCTTGGTTGGAGCCTGTTTCGCAGCGGCCGGACTATGCGCCGAATGCGGAGTGTCAGAAGTCATAACTGGTTACCCGGTCACTATCTTGTCGGAACTATGCAATATATGCAGCATGACTAACAGATGCCGTGACTTAATCAATTTGTACAATAGAACATGTAAAATGCAGACTATCACGGTGTTAGCCGTCTGTCAGAGGGAATAATCGGATCGTGAACACGAATTTACATCCAGCTTCCGGCAAGGCCGTTTCGGGCGCGATAGATGCCGTTGCGATCGGTCGCAATGAAGGGCGGCGGCTGACGGATTGCCTTGCGTCCTTGCAGCGGGCCGGCATTCGGCGGATCGTTTATGTCGATAGCGGATCGACTGATGGCAGTGTTCTGGCGGCCGAGGCCGCCGGGGCGAGCGTCATTCGACTGGATATGACACAGCCTTTTACGGCGGCACGGGCCCGGAACGCGGGACTGGAAATGTTGCTGTCGATGGATGATCCGGCTGAATTCGTTCAGATGATTGACGGCGATTGCGAGCTGCGCAGCAGCTGGCCATCCGAGGGGAAGGCGTTTCTTGACCGCAATCGCGAGGCGGTGGCCGTATGTGGGCGCCGTCGCGAACGTGCGGCGTCGGCAAGCGTATATAACCGGTTGTGTGACGTTGAATGGGACACCCCGGTTGGCAAGGCGCTGGCCTGTGGTGGGGATGCGCTGTTCCGACTGGACGCATTGGCCAAGGCCGGTGGGTATCGCGCCGATCTGATCGCAGGCGAAGAACCCGAGCTTTGTGTCAGACTGCGGGCAGCGGGCGGGCAGATCTGGCGTCTCGATGCGGAAATGACCTTGCATGATGCGGCGATGACGCGGTTTTCCCAGTGGTGGCGTCGCAGCCGCCGGGCGGGCTATGCCTTTGCCGAGGGGGCGGCGCTGCATGGGGCTGCGCCGGAACGGCATTGGGTTGCGCAAACCCGTCGGGCGGTTCTTTGGGGGCTGGCCCTGCCGGCGGCAATCGTGATTCTGGCCGGACTGTTTCCGTCACTTTCGGCAATGATGGCGCTGATATATCCAGCGCAGATCCTGCGGCTGGCCACACGGCGCGGCCTGTCAAAACGCCTGTCATGGGAAGTCGCGGTGTTTACGGTTCTGGGCAAGTTCCCCGAAGCGATGGGGGTGCTGTCTTACTGGCGAAATCGCATCGGCGGGCGCGCCGGGCGGCTGATTGAGTACAAGTAACCTTCAGCGCGCCGATCGCTGCCTTAAGGCGTTCATCGTTTCAAGAGGGAGGATCGCCGCGCAGCGCGCATAGCGAGGGGCCAGACGCTTGGGCGACGACAGCATGCGCCAGGCCCATTCCATTGCAATCTTGCGCACCCATTCCGGCGCGCGCTGCTGGTTTCCGGCCAGAAAATCCAGACCGGCGCCAATCGAGGCGAATCCGATTTCGGGGGCTTCGATCCGCCCGCGTGCGGCCAGTCGTTCCTGCTTTGGCGCCCCGAGTGCGACAAAGCACAGGCGGGCGCCACTGGCGCGAACCTGTGCCAGCAATTGGGTGCCTGCATCTGAATCGGGGTCAAAACCCATCGCTGGGGCGATGCAGGCGGTGATGTCGATTCCGGGGGCCTCGGCACCGATGCGGGCCGCTGCCGCTTCGAGCGCGGGCTGCGTGCTGCCGATCAGGGCGACGGGCACGTTTTCGGCAGCTGCCAGTCGTGCAAGGGGCAGGACCAGATCCGAACCGGGCAGCAGCGACAGATCCTTGCCGGCAAGGCGCGACAGCCAGATGATCGGGTTGCCATCGGCCACGATCAGATCCTGCGCGGCGTAGGCATGGCGGAACTGGCGGTCCTGGCGGAGCTTGACAAGGTGATCCAGGTTGATCGTGGCCAGGGCAAAACCCTGGCGGGCGCGAAATCGTCTGGTCAGTTCCGCCATCAGGCTTGGCTGGTCAGGCATATTGACCCGAATAATGTGATCTTCATAGGAAAATTGCATGCTTCTGGATGCCCTGAAAACTTCACTGTGCGGAAATACCGAACGCATTCGTTACAATGTCTGGCACTTTCAACGCGTCGGGACAAGCGGTGACAGTTTGTCAAAACCCGTAATTGTGCTAGTGACATAGAGGTTACCAGTTTTCGTTCCCTGCGATTTTTCAAGATGCCCAACAGTCTCGCCTTTCTCATGATTACCAGCTGGCCATTGGTCACGCTGATCATGTATTTGCGAATGCCACCAAGAACCGCGGTGATCTGGTCGATACTTGCGGGATACCTGCTGCTTCCCGCGGGGATGGTCCTGGATCTTCCGGGGTTGCCCGGACTCAGCAAACACAGCATTCCGGCGTTGTTCGGTTATCTTTACGTGACCTTGCTGCTGGGGCGGCGGGTGCGCATCATGCCCGAAAGCAAGGCGGGACGGATTCTGGTGGTGATGCTGTTGCTGTCGCCTTTCCTGACAGTGCTGACCAATGGCGATCCGATCTTCATCAACAGCTCGAAGGTGCTTCCCGGGCTGCGTCCCTATGACGGGGCCTCGATGCTGGTGGGGCAGGTCGGGTTTCTTCTGATCTGGGCGCTTGGCCGGGAATTTCTGCGCGATGGGGCGGCGGTTCGGCAACTGATTTCGGCGCTGGTGATTGCATGGCTCTGGTATTCCCTGCCCATGTTGTACGAGGTGCGGATGTCGCCGCAGCTGCACATCATGATCTATGGCTTCTTCCAGCATGATTTTGCGCAAATGATGCGGCAGGGCGGGTTCCGCCCGATCGTGTTCCTCGAGCACGGGTTGTGGATCGCGATGCTGACCTCGATGTCGGCATTGCTTTGCGTGGTGCTGGGGCGTGAAGCGGGTCCCGGCCTTTCCCGCAGGTACTACATGGCCGCCGCCTATCTGGTTGTGGTGCTTGTGCTTTGCAAAAGCGTGGCGGCCTTGCTGTATGTTCTGCTGTTGATGCCGGCGATGATCTTCCTCAGTGGCAGGCGGCTTGGTCAGATTGCCATGTTCATGGGGGTGCTGATCCTAAGCTATCCGATCGTGCGGACGCTGGACATCGTTCCGACCGAGGCGCTGATCGAAATGGCGGGCCGCGTTTCGGAAGAGCGTGCCCAGTCGCTGAAATTCAGGTTCGACAACGAGGATGCGTTGCTGGCGCACGCGATGGAACGTCCGCTGGCCGGGTGGGGCGGCTGGGAAAGAAGCTCGATCCATGATGTGACCACCGGCGAAACGGTTTCCACCACCGACGGTCTCTGGGTGATCGCAATGGGCTATAGCGGGTTCATCGGATTCATCGCCCAGTTTGGATTGCTTTGCCTGCCCATATTCCTGCTGTCTGGGGCCTATCGCACGGCGGGGCGCGAGATCAGCGTTCTGATGGGGGGAACAGCGGTGGTCCTGGCGGTGAACCTGATCGATCTGCTGCCGAATGCCACGATTTCGCCAATAACATGGCTGATCACCGGGGGCATGCTGGGATATCTGGAACAGCTGCGACACGGCGTTCCCGAGGGGGAGGGCGCGCCGCAGCCAGCCCCGGCAGCGCCGCGCGGTCCAAGGCCCTATGCCGGATTGGTCGGACAGGGCCGTATCGGGCCGCGCAGTCTGCTTTAGGATCGGGATGGTTGATGACGAAAGAAAAATGATTGGTTTCGTTCGGTATGGCTGTGGTTCCATGGTACATTCGATGCCGATGCTCAGGGACGAATGATCGCAACCTGTCCAAAGCGTCAGGTTCAAACCGCGGGCCGGGCGAATTAGCTGTTATGTCTGTGTATGAAGGTTGAATTGGTAAATGGAAATCGCGTTGCATGTGGCTTGGGCCGCGCACCGTCGGCATTCTTTGGAATGGTTGCAATTTCAGGCAGATCCCGCTGGCGCCAACAAGAATGGGCTGGCTAGATTGCCGGGGTCGAATCGTTCGTCGGCCATGATGAATGCGGAACGTCCGAATGCGGGACAGGGCAATGCGATACGGGTGGCGCTATGACAAAACACGATAATCCGGTGCAGGGTCTCGAAGGGGCAATCGCCATCACCGGCATGTCGGCGCATCTGCCGGGGGCGGCGGATATCGGTCAGTATTGGACAAATCTGCGCGACGGAATCGAATCCATTCGGCAAATGTCGGTCGAGGACCTGATTGCCAATGGCGAAAGCCCTGCGCGCATCCGCCAGAAGAACTATGTTCCCGCAGCTTCGGTTCTGGATGGTTTCGAACGTTTTGACGCGGATTTTTTCGGGCTGTCACCCAAGGAAGCCGCAATCATGGATCCACAGCATCGCCAGTTCCTGGAATGCGCGTGGGAGGCTTTTGAAAACAGTGGGCACACGCCCGAAGGGTTCGACGGCCCGATCGGGGTTTTCGCTGGCTGTGGTATGGGCAGCTACTTTTATTTCAATATCTGTTCGAACGCGGATCTGGTGAAGAACACGGGCATGTTCCTGTTGCGCCATACCGGCAATGACAAGGATTTCCTGTCAACGCGTGTCAGCCATATTTTTGATCTCAAGGGCCCAAGCCTGTCGATCCAGACGGCCTGCTCGACGTCGTTGGTGGCGGTTCATCAGGCCGCGCAATCGCTGTTGAATGGCGAATGTGACATGGCTTTGGCGGGGGGCGTCACGATCGAGCTGCCCCATGGGCGCGGATATCTGTTCGAGGATGGCGAAATCCTGTCCCCTGACGGGCATTGCCATGCCTTTGACCATCGCGCGCAGGGTACCGTTTTCGGGTCCGGAGCGGGGTGCGTGGTGCTGCGCCGGCTGGAAGATGCCATCGCCGACGGGGATCATATCTGGGCGGTCGTGCGTGGAACCGCGGTCAACAACGATGGATCTGCCAAGGCCGGTTATCTTGCGCCCTCGGTCGAGGGGCAGTCACGTGCGATTGCCGAGGCACAGGCTGTCGCGGGGGTGAATGCCGACACGATCGGATATGTGGAATGCCATGGCACCGGCACCTATCTGGGGGATCCGATCGAGGTTGCGGCACTGACCCAGGCATTCGAACAGACCACGCAGGCGCGCGGCTATTGCGGGATCGGCAGCGTCAAGACGAATATCGGACATACCGACACCGCGGCGGGGGTTGCCAGCCTGATCAAGGTCAGCATGGCCTTGCATCACGGCCAGATCCCGCCATCGCTGGGATATGAAGCCCCCAATCCGGCAATCGATTTCGAACATTCGCCATTCCTGGTCAATTCAACGCTGCGGGATTTCCCGCGCCTGAATGGCGCGCCGCGTCGCGCGGGTGTGAACAGCCTGGGCGTTGGCGGCACCAACGCCCACGCCGTGATCGAAGAAGCTCCGAAACAGGCGGCATCGGAAGAAAGCGATTGGCCGTTTCAGTTGCTGGTCCTGTCTGCGCGCAGCAAGAAGGCACTGGATCAGGCGGCGGGAAATCTTGCTGCACATCTTCGTGCCCATCCGGAACAGCCACTTGCAGATGTGGCCTGGACGCTGAAACAGGGCCGTCGTGCCTTTGAACATCGGCGTATCCTGGTGGCCAATGACCATTCCGAGGCCGCCGCCAAGTTGGAGGAATCGGACCCGCGCAAGGTTTTCACCCATCAGGAACTACCTGAACCGCCGGAAACGGTATTCATGTTTCCTGGCGGGGGTGCCCAATTCGCAGGCATGGCACGCGACCTCTATGAAACCGAACCGGTGTTTCAGGAATGGATGGATCGCGGTCTGGACCATCTGGCGCCATCGCTGGATTACGATTTGCGTGCGGTCTGGTTGCCCGGGGAAGCAGACTATGCCGATGCTGTCGAGCGGCTGAAGAAACCTTCGGTCCAGTTGCCGCTCATCATGATCACCGAATATGCGCTGGCGCAATTGTGGATCAGCTGGGGTGTTCAGCCTTCGGCTCTGATCGGTCATTCGATGGGGGAAAATACCGCGGCCTGTCTGGCTGGGGTGATGTCATTTGAAGATTGTATCGGCCTGGTGCATCTGCGTGGCCAGCTGTTCGACACGATTGCCCCCGGCGGGATGCTGTCCGTGCCGTTGTCGCGCGACGCCCTGCAGCCCTATTGGGCCGATGATCTGGACATGGCGTCGATCAATGCGCCTGACCTATGTGTTGTCTCTGGCCCTCAGGCGGCGCTGGAAGCGTTGGAAAAGCGCCTGGCGGGTGACGACATCGAAGCGCAGCGCATTCAGATCGACATCGCCGCACATAGCCGAATGCTGGAGCCGATCCTGACGCGGTTTGGTGATTACCTGCGGTCCATTCCGCTTCATGCGCCCCGATTGCCGGTGATTTCCAACCATAGCGGCGAGCCCCTGACCGCGGCCGAGGCGACCAGCCCCGATTATTGGGTCGCGCATCTGCGCAACACCGTCAATTTCGCCGACGGTATTGCCTGGCTGATGCAGAAACAGAACCGGGTTTACCTGGAGGTAGGGCCAGGCCGGGCGTTGTCGTCCTTGGCTCAGGCGAATGGAATGGCGTCCAATCAGGTGATCCCCTCATTGCGCCATCCCGATCAGCAGGTGCCCGATGATGAATGGTTCATCTCGACCCTGGGCCGGCTTTGGGCCGTTGGGGTTCCAGTCGACTGGGCGCCGATCTGGGGCGAGGCGCGGCGCAATCGCGTGCCGTTGCCAACCTATCCTTTCCAGCGCAGTAGCTATTTCATCGAACCCGGGCAGACCGCGGCCCCTGTCGAAGAAGAATGGCTGGAGCGCAGCGATGATATCGCCGAATGGGGTTGGCAGCCGCATTGGCGCCCGCGCGCTGCCGAAACCGAGATCGAGGCCGAGGATCTGGCCGCAAGTGATCCTCAGACCTGGTTGGTCTTTGCAGATGAGGTCGGATTGGCCGATCGCGCAATCACTCGGTTGCGTGATGCGGGGCACAGGGTCATCGAACTGCGTGCGGGCGATCTGTATGCGCAGACGGAAGAGGACCGTTTCACCCTGTCGCCTGAGCGTGGGCGCGAAGATTATGACCGGCTGATTCACGATCTGGTGGCGCAGGGTTTGGTTCCGCAGCGCATCGCCCATTTCTGGCTGGTTACCGCATCGGAAACCTATCGTCCCGGTTCAAGCTTTTTTCATCGCAATCAGGAACAGGGTTTTTACAGCCTGCTATTCCTTGCACAGGCCATCGCGGAAGAAAACCTGCCGCGACCGATCCATGTCATGGCGGCCACGACAGGCGCCGCACGGGTGCGGCAAGAGGGGTTGCCATATCCTGAAAAGGCAATGATCGCTGGGCCGCTGCGGGTGATGCCGCGGGAATTGCCCGGGGTGACTTGTTCGTCGCTCGATCTGACCCTGCCTGAAGGGCGGCGCGTGGATGCTGCATGGGCTGCCTTGACCGATCGCGTGCTTGAAGAAATGCTTGCCGATCCGGCCAATCAGTCCGCCGCCCTGCGTGGTGAGCGGCGGTATCAGTTGACTTGGCGGCCATTGCCGCTGAACGGTCAGTTGGCCACCCTGCCGCAAGATGCGGTGGTCATGCTGACAGGTGGTTTCGGCGGTATCGGGTTGACCATAGCCGAGCGTCTGGCCCGTGATTTCGGTGCCAGGATCGTGCTTGTCGGACGCCGCGCCCTGCCGGCGCGCGACCAGTGGGCGCGGATCTTGCGCAGTGCCGCCCCCAATGATGTAACCGCCTCGCGTATCCGGGGTGTGCAGCAACTGGAAGAAGTGGGCGCCGAGGTTGTCTGCCTGACCGCGGATGTCTGTAACATGCAGGACATGCAGGCCGCGCGCGATGACATCATGGCGCGCTTTGGGCGCATCGACACCGTGATTCACGGTGCGGGGGTCGTCGATGATGCGCCGATCCTGGCGAAATCTTCGGCCAGTGTAGAGAATGTCTTTGCGCCCAAGGTTCATGGCACCGAAGTTCTGGACAAGGTTTTTCCCGACGGTTCGGTCGGGCAGATCGTTGTGTTCAGCTCGACTTCGACGGCAATCGCGCCTGCGGGGCAGGTCGATTATGTCGCCGCGAATGAATTTCTGAATGCCTGGGCAAAGTCCCGCGCCGATGGCAAGACGGCGGTGACCGCCATCAACTGGGGGATCTGGGCCGAGGTCGGCATGGCGGCCGAAGCCTTTGCCGCACCCGAACCGGCACCTGTCGAACCAACCAAGGCGCCGCTGCTTGACAGCGCTACCTTTGATGCCGAAGGCAATCGGATTTTCCAGAGCGAGATGTCGACCCGGCATTGGCTTCTGGATGGTCATCGCACAAAAGATGGCCAGGCGCTGGTGCCTGGCACAGGTTATCTCGACCTGATTGCGCAAGCGCTGCGTGCCAATGGCGAACATGGCGATTTCCAGATTCGCGACCTGTATTTCTTTCGCCCGCTTTCGGTCGGCAATGACGCGTCGCGGCAGATGCGCCTGTCGCTTGGGCGCAATGACGAAGGCTATGCCGTTCAGATCCGCAGTCAGACCGAGATTGACGGTCGGACAGGATTCGAACTGAACGCGCAAGCTCAGATCAGCTTCCAGAAATCGCGTCCCGGAAAGATTGATCTGGAACAGGTCTCCGCACGCTGTCTTCGCAACATCGATGAGGGTGAATCAGGTCTGGTAAGCCCGCAGGAAGCCCATCTGCGTTTCGGTCCGCGTTGGCGTGTTCTTCGCCGTCGCGCCTATGGGGATGGCGAAGGTCTGGCCGCGTTGGCTCTTCCAGATGCATTCCGCAATGAACCCGCGCAGGGCTATCTGATCCATCCGGCGTTGATGGATTTGGCCACCGGTTGGGCAATGGGCTTGATCGCGGGGTATCAGGCGAACCATCTCTGGGTGCCGGTCAGCTATGGCAACGTCAAGGTATTCGCCCCGCTGCCCGCCGAGATCCGCAGTTGGGTGCGGAATGCGGCTGACAATAACAGCGCGTCTCCCTTTGCGCGATTTGATATCACCTTGACCGATCCCGACGGCAATGTGGTGATCGATATCGAAGGCTTTACGATCCACCGGATCGAAGGGGCTTTGGATTTCGGGGCCGCCAGCGGCAAGCGTGACGTGATCTATCCTGATCAGGACGACGGCGGGCGCAAGCTGTCGGCGGCCGAAGAACGGTTGCAGCACAACCTGTCGCAAGGCATACGCCCGCAGGAAGGTGCCGAAGGGTTCCTGCGGGCTTTGGCGGCGGGCCGGTCGCAGGTCATCGTGTCATCCATGCCTTTGCCGAAGCTGATTGCCCAGGCAGATCAGAATGTCGCGGAAGATCAGAAACGCGAAGGTTTCGAACGCCCGGATCTGGATAGCGATTATGTTGAACCCCGCAATGGCATCGAACGCAGCCTGGTTGGTTTCTGGCAGGAGCTGCTGGGGGTCGGTCAGGTCGGCGTCGAGGACAGTTTCTTTGATCTTGGCGGCCATTCGCTGATTGCGGTTCGCCTGTTCGCGATGATCCGCAAAACCTGGTCGGTCGATTTCCCGATTTCTGTCCTGTTCGAGGCGCCCACAATTGCCGCCTGTGCCCGGCTGATCGAGGATCGGATCGGCCCGCAAGATGGTGAGTCCGCGCCTGCCGCGAAACAGGCACCCAGTCGGCGCTATACGCATCTGGTCCCGATGCATCAGGGTGAGGGGGGCGACAAGCGGCCCTTCTTCCTTGTCGCCGGTATGTTCGGAAATGTTCTGAACCTGCGTCATCTTGCGCAACTGCTTGGCGGTGACCGGCCTTTCTATGGCATGCAGGCACGCGGTTTGTTCGGTGAAGATGATCCGCACGAAAATTTTGTTGATGCTGCAAGGGATTACATCGCAGAACTGAAGTCGGTTCAAGACAGCGGCCCCTATTTGTTGGGCGGGTTTTCAGGCGGCGGTCTGATCGCCTGGGAGATGGCCAGACAGTTGGAGGCCGAGGGCGAAGAAGTTGCCCTGACGGTGCTTCTGGACACACCCCTACCCATGAGGCCGGATCTGACAAGGCAGGACAAGGTCTTGATAAAGCTGGCTGAACTGCGCAAGAAAGGCCCGGCATATTTGGCCGAGTGGATGCAGGCACGCGCCGATTGGAAGCGTCGGCAAAAGCAGCGCGCCGATGCCCCGGCGGAAAGTGCCAACCAGTTCCACAATACCGCGATCGAGGCGGCGTTCCGCGCGGCATTGCCGCATTACGATATGCGCCCGCGCGACGCCAAGGTCGTGCTGTTCCGTCCGCCGATTGATCGCCACTGGCAGGTTTCGGGGGGGCGCTGGGTCAGTGCGGCCAAGGAATATGTCTATGAAGACAATGATTTGTCGCGTTTTGCCGCCGATCTGAAGGTGATCGAAGTTCCTGGCGATCATGACAGCATGGTTCTTGAACCGAATGTCAGGGTCATGGCCGCACGCATGCGTGACGCCATCGCCGAGGCCGAGCAGGCGCTTGACGAACCTTTCGCACAGGCGGCGGAGTAAGCGGATGACGACAGTATTGACGGTCATATTGAACTGGCGCACGCCATCCATGACCCTGAAATCGGCCGAGGCGGCGATTGCCGCCATGGACGGGATCGATGGGGACATCATCATCGTCGACAATGACAGTCAGGACGGTTCGGAAGATTTCATTCGCAACGCGGTCGCTGAACGCGGTTGGGCGCGGGTGCGGGTGATCCAGGCGGGACAGAACGGCGGCTTTGGTGCTGGAAACAATGTCGGCATTCGTGCGGGCCTGGCAACGGGCGCGCGGCCGGACTATGTTTATCTTCTGAACTCGGATGCATTTCCTGCGCCTGACGCCATACAGGTTCTGGTGGATCACATGCAGGCCAATCCCGAAACCGGTTTGGCGGGCAGCTATATTCACGGCACGGATGATCAGCCCCATGTGACATGTTTTCGGTTCCCTTCGGTGGCATCGGAATTCGAAGGCAGCGCGCAGACGGGGCCTGTGTCGCGGCTGCTGCGTCATGCCATCATTCCCCAACCCATCCCGGCGGAAACCACGGCAATGGATTGGGTCGCGGGCGCAAGCCTGATGATGCGGCAAGACATGCTGGATCTGATCGGGGCCTTTGACGAAGAGTATTTCCTGTATTTTGAGGAAACCGATTTGTGCCTGCGCGCAGCGCGTGCCGGTTGGCGAACCGATTACGTGCCCGCAAGCCGGGTCGCTCATATTGGTTCCGCGTCTACCGGGATGAAGAAATGGGACCGCACGCCCGGCTATTGGTTTGATAGCCGCTGGCGGTATTTCCGCAAGAATTACGGGCTTGGAAAGGCCGTCGCCGCCAGTCTGGCGCAGATATCCGGCCTGTCGATCAATCGTCTGCGCGCCGCGCTTGGAAACGCGCCGCGCAACGGACCGCGCGGTCACATGCGTGATCTGTTGGTGCATGATCTGCGCGCCTTGTGCACGGGCATTGCACCCGCAAGCATTCACAGCCCCGAAGCTTCCGTCACCGAGAGGACGACATGACGCAATCCGCCGTTTTTATCGGGAACGAATCCCTTTTGATCCAATGTGCAGGCCAGTGGCGTGATCGCGGGCATTCCGTCGCGGCGATCCTGACCCGAGACGCTGACATCCGCAAATGGGGCGAAGCACAGGGCATACCGGTCTTTGCCCAATCCGAGACCCGCGAGCCGGGAGATCTGGCATATGACTGGTTGTTCAGCGTCGCAAACCTGTCCTTGGTGCCGGATGCGTTGCTGGCCCGGGCAGGGCGGGGGGCGATCAACTTCCACGATGGTCCTTTGCCGCGACGGGCAGGGCTGAACACCCCGGCCTGGGCCATTCTGCAAGGGGATGATCAGCACGGCATCACATGGCACCTGATCGAAGGCGATATCGACGAGGGCGATATTCTGGAACAGCGCCTGTTTGCCATCAGCCCGGATGACACCACGCTAAGCCTGAACACCAAGGCGTTCGAGGCCGCGATCGACAGCTTTTCCGCTGTCATGGCGCAGGTCGAAAATGGATTGCAACGGCAGAGGCAGGATCTTTCGCTGCGCGATTACCACGCGCGGGCTGACCGGCCGGTTGCGGCGGCTTCATTGGATTTCACGGCACCTCGCGATCAGGCCTTGCGTCTGATCCGTGGTCTGGATCACGGGGATTATGCCAATCCGCTGGCACTGGCCAAGTTCGAGGTCGATGGACGCGTCGTGGCGGTTTCCCATGGGGCGCTTGCGGATGGGGTGGGCGCTGACGGTGCCGTGATCGCGGCGGAAAAGGATGCGATCACGGTGATATGTGCCGATGGCGCATTACGCCTTGAAGGGTTGCGCCCGCTGGATGGCAAGGATCTTGATTGCCCTGGCTTGCAGGGCAAGATGCTGTCTGGCCCGGCGGACCGGCAGGGTTTGACGGATGCAATTGCCGCGACCGTTCCATCTGAAGGCTATTGGCGCAATGCGTTGCGGCAGCTGGCCTCGGCGACCGTGCCCATGGCCGTCGATTCAGATGCACCCGCGCAGTGGAAAAGCCTGCAGGTAGACGCGTCAGATGGCGATGTTGTTGCGGGTCTTGCATTGCTGGCGACGGGTTTGGCCGGAGAAGAGGCCGTCGATCTTGCGCTGTCCG
This sequence comes from Paracoccus onchidii, assembly GCF_028294535.1. Lineage (GTDB taxonomy): Bacteria > Pseudomonadota > Alphaproteobacteria > Rhodobacterales > Rhodobacteraceae > Paracoccus > Paracoccus onchidii. The sequence goes on from NZ_JAQBIE010000005.1 coordinate 14,824, forward strand.
ATCCCCGTGCGCCCGAAGCCGTCGGGTATCTGTCCGATTGGGTTCCGCTGCGGGTTGAGTTTGCTGCGGATGGCCTGACGGCGACGTTCCGCCGGGATTGCGTGCAGCGCCTTGAACGTGCACGGCGGCATCCGGCATTTGCGCTGGACCTGCCCCTGCGCGACCCGGCTATTGTGGCACCGCAACGCCCGGCGATCGGACTTGTCGCCGAAGGTGAATGCCCGGTGGCCGGAACCGTGCTGACGCTGGCACCGGAAACCGGAAAACTGCAATATGATGCCAACAGGTTGGGTGCGGATGCGGCGCAACTGCTGGTCAATCGGCTTGGGTATCTGGCACGCGCCGTCGTGCAGCAGGAAATGCTTGCCGATCTGTCGCCGATGCCCGATGCGGAACGCGAGCTGGTGATTTCGAAATGGAATCAGACAGCTGCAGATTTTCCCGATATCTGTATCCATGAGGCATTCGAGGCCCAGGTGGCCAGAACACCGGGTGCGATCGCGCTGACCGTAGAAGACCGCGTGCTGACCTATGCGCAATTGAATGAATATGCCAACCGCGCGGCACATACGCTGCGGGAAATGGGCGTCGGCCCCGACGTGCTGGTCGGAATCTATACCGGACGCAATGAACATCTGCTGATTGGCACGCTGGCAATCATGAAGGCGGGCGGTGCCTATGTCCCGCTGGATCCTGCCTATCCCGCCGATCGCATCGCGCTGTATATCGACGATAGTGCATGTCCGGTGATCGTCACCGAAAGCGGGCTATCCGCCGCGCTGCCGTCACATGGTGCAAAGCTTCTGGTGCTGGATCAGGATGCACGGCTTGAAGCCGCCCCGACCGACAATCCCGAAAGTGGTGTTTCGACCTCGGACCTAGCCTATCTGATCTATACCTCCGGTTCGACAGGGCGGCCCAAGGGGGTGATGCTAGAACATCGCAATGTCGCAAATTTCTTTACCGGCATGGATGACCGGATTCAGCATGATCCGGCCGGGGTCTGGCTTGCCGTAACCTCGTTGTCCTTCGATATTTCGGTTCTTGAGCTGTTCTATTCGCTGGCCCGTGGGTTCCGGTTGGTGCTGATGGGGGATGCCGAACGGGCATTGGTGTCAGGCGGCGCTGCCGTCAGTGACAAGGCGATGGATTTCAGCCTGTTCTATTGGGGGAATGACGACGGGGTCGGGCGTTCGAAATACGAATTGCTGCTTGAGGGTGCGAAATTCGCTGACCAGCATGGCTTTTGTGCCGTCTGGACGCCTGAACGGCATTTCCATGCCTTTGGCGGCCCCTATCCGAACCCTTCGGTAACCGGTGCTGCCGTGGCCGCCGTGACCAAGAACCTCGAAGTCCGGGCGGGCAGTTGTGTCGCGCCCCTGCACCATCCGATCAGGATCGCCGAGGAATGGGCCGTCATCGACAACCTGACCGAAGGTCGCACGGGTCTGGCCATTGCCTCGGGCTGGCACCCCGAGGATTTCGTGCTGCGCCCCGAAAACTCGCCCCCGGAAAACAAGCCGGCCATGTATAAATCCATCGAGATCCTGCGTCAGTTGTGGCGTGGCGAGAAAGTCCCCTTTGCCATGGCAGACGGCAAGATGGTCGACGTGCTGACACAGCCTCGCCCTGTGTCAGACGAGCTGAATGTCTGGGTGACAACCGCAGGCAACCCCGCGACCTGGCGCGAGGCTGGCGAATTGGGGGCCCATGTTCTGACGCATTTGCTGGGCCAGTCGATCGAAGAGGTGGGCGACAAGATCAAGATCTACCATCAGGCCCTGCGCGACAGCGGCCGTGATCCGGCAAAGTACCGGGTCACACTGATGTTGCACAGCTATCTTGCAGGTGATCGCGAAACCGCGCGCGAGGTCGCCCGCGGCCCGATGAAGGATTATCTGCGTTCGGCGGCGGCGTTGGTCAAGCAATATGCATGGGCGTTTCCCGCGTTCAAGAAGCCGGAAGGCGTGTCGAACCCGATGCAGATCGATCTGGGCAGCCTGAGCGATGAGGAAAACGAAGCGATCCTCGATTTTGCCTTCAACCGGTATTTCGAGGATTCTGGGCTGTTTGGCACCGTCGATGATGTGTTGCCGCGTGTCGAACAACTGAAACAGATCGGTGTGACCGAAATAGCTGCCCTGATCGATTACGGCATTGCCCGCGACAAGGTGCTGGAAGGCCTGCACCCGCTGGCCGAGCTGCTGGCGCGCAGCAATGCGGGCAGCGCACCGGCGGATGATGATTTCTCGATTGCCGCGCAGTTGCGCCGCCACAAGGTCACTCATCTGCAATGCACCCCGTCGATGGCCCGCATGATTGCAATGAATGATGATGCACGGGCGGCCCTGACAGGTGTCAGGCATCTGATGATTGGCGGTGAGGCGCTGTCAGGGGGGCTGGTCGCGGATCTCAATCAGGCAAGTGCGGCGACGATCGAGAACATGTACGGTCCGACCGAGACCACGATCTGGTCGACCACCGCCACCGCGAATGCCGGTGATGCCGTGACCAGCATCGGCACGCCGATTGCCAATACGCAGGTCTATGTTCTTGACGATGCAATGCAGCCGGTGCCGGTTGGCGCGCCCGGTGAATTATGGATCGGCGGCGCCGGCGTGGCGCGCGGATACTGGCAGCGCGAGGATCTGACCCAAGAACGGTTCAAGGATAATCCGTTCCATTCGGGGCGCATGTATCGCACGGGCGATCTGGTTCGCTGGAATGGCGATGGGCGGCTGGATTTCCTTGGCCGGGCCGACCATCAGGTCAAGATGCGCGGTTACCGCATCGAACTGGGAGAGATCGAGGCCGTGGCCGAGGGCTTTGCCGGGGTGCGACAGGCGGTCGTCATGGCGCGCGAGGACCAACCCGGCGATATGCGTCTGGTGGCATATGTCACCGCGGATAGCTGGCTGGCGACAGAAGCGTTGCGCGATCATCTGGCCCATGCGCTGCCTGCGCATATGATACCCTCGCATGTCGTGAAGTTGCCGGAATTTCCGCTGACCCCGAACCGCAAGGTTGATCGCAAGGCATTGCCGGCCCCCGCGCAAGCCAGCGCCCCTTCGCCCGAGGCATTCGTTGCGCCAAGCAAAGGTGTGCAGGCAAGCATTGCCGAGGTCTGGTCGCGCATTCTCAATCGTCCGCAGATTGGCGCAAAGGACAATTTCTTTGCGCTTGGCGGGCATTCACTGCTGGCGGTGCAGGCCCATCGGGAAATCAAGCAGGCGCTTGGCGGATCGGTGCGGTTGTCGATCACCGACATCTTCCAGTTCCCGACGCTGGAAACCCTATCGGCGCATCTGGGGCAGGGCGACGGCAATGCCACATCCGCCCAGCCTGCCATGGCGGGGGCGTCCGCCGAAGCCGCTTCAGGCGCAGGTCAGGAAGATCGCGCCGCAGCGCGGGCCGAGGCAATGTCTCGCCGGCGTGCCATGCGGGCTGGCAGGGGCAGGGGGTAGGCATGGCCAGTCTGGCGCGCATGGCAGGCACCTTGTTTCCCGACTCTGTCGGGCTTGGTGTCGTGTCGATCGGCGCGGCGGATGATCCATGGCCCGAAGAACTGCCTGCGATCGCCAGGGCCGTTCCCCATCGTCGCAATGAATTCGCGGCGGGTCGCGCGGCTGCGCGCATGGCGATGTCGGGGTTGGGGCTGGAACTGCAGGCCATTCCCGCGGGCGAAGATCGCGCCCCGATCTGGCCTGCCGGCCTGACCGGTAGCATTACGCATGGCGAGGACACGGCCCTTGCCGTAGTGTGCAAAAGCAACGAATTTCGGGGTCTGGGTATCGATATCGAACCAGATGCACCTTTGCCCGAGGATGTGCTGTCCGATATCTGCGACGGCGACGAATGCGCCTGGATCGCCGGTCAGGTGGCACCTTTGCGTTGGGCGCGCCTGATTTTCGTGGCCAAGGAAGCCGCGTTCAAATGCCAGTATCCCGCGACCCGCGCCATTTTCGGCTTTGATGTCATGACGATACGGATCATGCCGCAAGAGGGACGGTTGACGGCCCGCTTTACACGCGACGTTTCGCCTTATGCGGCGGGCGATCTGCTTGAGGGGCGTTTTATCCGGTCGGCAGGCATGATCGTCGCCGGATTTGTCGATCCGGCCGATCCGGTCTAGCGAAAACAGGAGAGGTTGATGAACCGGCGGTTTAGCCTGATAGGCGGAATTGCAGCAATTGGTGTCATGATGGCCGGTGCCGGTCTTGTTTGGCGCCGGCGCAAATCGGAAGGCCCGACACCGCTGCCGAAGATGCAGTCCGACGCCTTTGATGTGGCACATGTTCCGTTGCCGCCCCCGGCTGACGGCCTGAACGTCTATTTTCTGGGCCACAGCCTGATCGGGCGGGATATGCCGGCCATGTTGGCGCAGTTAGCGCCAGAAGGGCATGGATATGCGTCGCAATTGGGCTGGGGTGCCACCTTGCGGTCTCATTGGATGGGACCGGATGAAGTTGCCGGATTTGCGCAGGAAAACGCGCATCCCGCCCATCGTCCGGTGCAAGAGGCTATCGAAAGCGGTGAATATGACGCCGTGGTCCTGACCGAAATGGTCGAGCTGCGTCACGCGATACGTTGGCATGGCAGCAGCCAATACCTTGCCCGGTGGGCGCGGCGGGTTCATCAGGTTCGGCCCGAAACGCGTTTGTATCTGTATGAAACCTGGCATCAGCTTGACGATGAAGCCGGCTGGCTTGAACGCATCGACCAGGACAGCGATGCGCTTTGGAAAGAAGAGCTGATCCGCCGGGCCATGGGGGCGGAGGATGTGGGTGTCATCTATCGTATCGCGGGTGGGCCGGTGCTTGCGGCTGTGGCGCGCGCGGCCGAACGCGGTGAACTGCCCGGCGTCGAGCGGCGTGAAGATCTGTTTGCAATCGCGCCAGACGGTTCGCAGGATCAGATTCATCTGTCGGATCTGGGCAATTACGTGATTGCGCTGGTCCATTATGCTGTCTTGTATCATCGCGACCCGACAGGTCTGGCGACAAATGTGTTGCGTGCCGATGGCAGCGCGGCCGAAGCGTTCACACCCGAAGCGGCTGCACGGGTGCAGGCCCTTGTATGGGACGTTGTGGCCCGTGATCCGCTAAGTGGTCTGCGCCCATGATCGGATACGCACTGCTGACCGACATTCTGTTTATCGGGCTGGGCCTTTTCGCGCCCGAACTGCCCCAGATGGTCGAAGCAGCAGGGCGTATGTCGGGGGCCACAACGACCCGTGTCGAGGCGCGTCTGGCGCCGCATGGCCCGTTGAAGTTTCACTGGCTGAATGCAGCGGCCGGGCCGGGGCCTGACCCGCGTGCATTGTTGACATCCGGGCGGTTCGACCACGTTCTGATGACAGAAACATTGCCGCTGATCGACAATCTCGACCGGCATGACAGCATTGAATACGCAATCAGATTTCGCAACCTTGCCCTGCGCAACAACCCGAACGCCCAAACCTATCTGTATGAAAGCTGGCCCGAACTGCAATCGGACAGACATGGTGATTGGCGCCGGGGTGTGGCCGCCGGCGGCGTGTTCTGGCGGGCAGTGGTCAAGGCGGTCAATGAACAACCCTTTGCGGGTTCGGCTGCCCCGCCGATGCGCCTGATCCCGATGGCGCAGGGCTTGCTGGAACTGGATGACGCCATCAGGGCGGGTCGTGTTCCGGGGCTGGATGCACTGGAACAGGTTTTTCTGGATGGTCATCATCTGAATGGTCGCGGGTCCTATTTTGCGGCCATGCTGCTTCATGCCGCGCTGAGCGATGAGGATCCGACCGGCTTGCCGGTCTGGCTGGGACGAAATCGACCTGCAACGCTGGACGAAGCCATTACCACGCCAATGGCCGAGGCCATGCAACAGATCGCTCGACGCGTCATCCGCGACCAGAATGAACCTATTGCGGGATTGGCGGCGGCGATGCGCCGGGCCGATGCGGTGGTTCGCGAAACCCGGTCAGAGCGTCGAACGCAAAACCTCTGGCAGGATCCGGACGCTTCCTATCTGACCGGCGTTGAACGATCGGGCGTGGCGTTCAACCTGTCGGAAATCAACGATTGGTCTGCCGAGCAACCCTTTCTGGATATCTTCAAGACCGCGCGCCCCTGGGTCGGGCATCTGCCCGGGCAATGGGGCGGGTTCGATGCACCCGAGCTGCGCGCCGCAGGCTATCTGGATGAAGACGGTTGGCCCTTGCGTATGCCGTCCGAGGTTACACATATCTCGACCATGATCCTGTCCGGTCTTGATGCGGGCATGATTTCGATGGCTGGCCGGTATGAACTGCGCTATCGCGGCGATGGACGTATCGAACTTGACGGGCAGGCAAGGAACGTGACCTATCGGCCCGGACATATCACGTTTGACTATGCGCCGGGGCAGGGCACGGTCCTGATACATTTGCGTGCCATCAATCCAAATGATCCAATTCACGATATCAGCGTGGTCCGGCAGGATCGCATCGCGCTGGCCGATGCGGGGCGTCTGTTCAATCCCGACTTTCTGGCACGATTGCGTGGCGCGGAAATGCTGCGCTTCATGAACTGGATGCGGACAAACAATTCCAAGATGTCGCTGGCTGAAGATCTGCCCGAACAAGAGGATTATGTCTGGAGCACGCCACGTGGCGTCCCCCCCGAGGTCATGGTCGCCCTGGCAAATGAACTTGACCTGGATCCGTGGTTCACATTGCCGCATCTGGCCGATGACGAGCTGGTGCATGAATATGCCCGCAGGGTGCGCGACAATCTGGAACCCGGACGGCGGGCATGGATCGAATTTTCCAACGAGATCTGGAACGGGTCCTTCGAACAGAACCGATGGGCCGAGCGCAAGGCAGCCGATGAATGGGGCGTCGAAGGTGCCGCCATGCAATATGGTGCATGGCGCGCGGCGCAGGTTGCCGACATCTGGAACGCGGAATTCGCGCCATCCTCGGCTGGGCGTCTTGTCCGCGTGGTTGGCACCTTTACCGGTTGGACAGGGGCCGAGGATGACATGTTGATGGCGCCGGCCTGGAAACAGTTCGACCCAGACAGCTGGCAGCCATTGGCCCGACGTTTCGATGCCTATGCGATTACCGGTTACTTTTACGCCAATCTGGAAGATCCCAACCGTTATGCCTTGTTGGAGTCAACGCTAGAGGCAAGTCGGGCCGAGGCCAGGCGCAGGGGCGCCGCACAGAGCCTGACCGGAGACGAGTTAGAGGCATTTGTCGAAGATCACCGTTTTGACCTGGCCATTCGTCGTGTCGTGACCGAACTGCGCGCGGGATCGCTGAGTGGGGAACCGCAAGGCAGCGTTGAATGGGTGATTGATGAATTGTTTCGCCATCATGGCAGGGCGGCGCGCAAATACGGGTTGGATCTGGTCATGTATGAAGGGGGCAGCCATGTCGTGGCTTCGGGTGCTTTGGCCGATGATGAGGAACTGACCAGCTTTCTGGTCGCATTGAATTATGCCCCGGGCATGGGCGATCTGTATCGCCGCCTCATGCGCGGTTGGGAAAGGTTTAGCGATCAGCCTTTCAATTTCTATACTGCGTTTGGTGGCCCAAGCCGGTATGGCAGTTGGGGTGTGTTGCGGTATCTGGACGATGACAATCCGCGTTGGCGCGCAATCTCACAGGAGCGGGAATGACCGATGATCTGGCGCTAAGCGTCATTCTGCCGGCCAGCAACGAAGAGGCATGGCTGGGCGATTGCCTGGCAGCCTTGTTCGCAAGTGACCCGGTTCCGGGCGGCGCAGAGGCAATTGTCGTTGCGAATGGCTGCCACGACAGGACCGCCGATGTCGCACGGCAAGCCGAGGGACTGGCGCGTGACGCGGGTTGGTCGCTGACCGTCTGTGAACGCGCCGAGGGCGGCAAGATCGGGGCGCTGAATGCTGGCGATGCCATGGCCCGGGGTGCGGTGCGTGCCTATCTGGATGCGGATGTGGTGGTCAGCCCCGCGCTGATGGCTCATCTGTGCGGGGTTCTGCGCCGTGCCGATGGCCCCGCCTATGGCAGTGGCACCGCCGTCATTCCGCGCCCCCGCACATGGGTGACCCGCGCTTATGCACGGTTCTGGCAAACCCTGCCATTCGCGTGTAGCGAAGCGCCGGGATACGGATTGTTCGCGGTCAATCCGGCCGGGCGCGCACGCTGGGGGGAATTTCCCGACATCATCTCGGATGACACATTCGTGCGGTTGCAATTTTCCCCGTCAGAACGGCTGGGCGTGTCCCCGACCTATCGCTGGCCGATGATCGAGGGGTGGTCCGATCTTGTTCGCGTTCGCCGCAGGCAGGATGCCGGGGTGGCCGAAATCAACCGGCGCTGGCCTCAGATCATGGCAAATGAAGGCAAGCGGCCGATGGGGGCGACTGGCCTGTTGCGCCGGGCGGTGGCCGACCCGCTTGGGTTTCTGGTCTATGCCTCTGTTTCCGCAGCGGTGCGCATTGATCGCCAGAAATCGGGCGAATGGACACGAGGCAGATGAAGGTGATCGGGTGGTGCCCGGCTGATTGTTGCGGGATAGCGGTATTTGGTCAGGAAGCCGGCTCGGTGCAGATGATATGAGGAAGATGTTGCGTATTGGTTATTTGTTGAACACCTATCCCCAACCCAGCGTGACCTTTGTGCGTCGCGAGATCAGGGCCTTGGAACAGCAGGGAATTTCTGTTCACCGTTTTGCAATGCGAAGCGATCGCGATGCCCTGGTCGATCCGACGGATCTCAAGGAATATGACAGGACCGAGCTGATCCTGAAACATGGCGGCTTGGCCCTGGGCCTGAATGCGCTGGCATATGGGCTGCGTCATCCGCGCCGTTTTGCGAAGGCTGCCGGAATGGCTTGGCGGATGGGAGCGCGTGCGGGCCGCGCACGCCTGCGCCACCTGATATATCTGGTCGAGGCGGCCTGTCTGGCGCGGCGCGTGGCAGAGTTGGAAATTGATCATGTGCATGCGCATTTCGGCACCAATCCGGCGGCGGTCGCGCTGTTGATGCATCAGCTGAGCGGTGCGGGCTACAGCTTTACCGTTCATGGCCCCGAAGAATTTGACAGCCCGGTCGCGCTGGCCCTGAAGGAAAAGGTTGCACATGCGCGCTTTGCGGTGGCGATTTCGTCACATGGGCGCAGTCAGCTGTATCGATGGGCCGAGTATCGGGATTGGCCAAAGATAGATATCGTCCATTGCGGCATTGATCCGGATCTGTTCACCGGGAAGGTGGCGTTACCGGTCAAGGACGAACTGCGGCTGGTCAATATCGGGCGCTTTGCCGAACAAAAGGGGCAGCTGCTCTTGCCCGAAGCGGTTGCGATCGCCCGGGCCGCGGGGGCAAAAGTCCATGTCACCCTGGTGGGCGATGGCGAAATGCGGCCCCAGATCGAGGCTGCCATTGACCGGTTTGACGTTTCTGATGCGTTCACCCTGACCGGATGGCTTGATGAAAAAGGTGTGCGCGATGCCTTGGCCGATGCGCATGCACTGGTGTTGCCAAGCTTTGCCGAAGGGTTGCCCATGGTGGTCATGGAGGCCATGGCCGCAGGTCGGGCAGTGATCGCGACCTATATTGCAGGTAATCCCGAGCTGGTGCTGGATGGCGTCAATGGTTGGCTGGTGCCTGCAGGGGACCCCCATGCACTTGCCCATGCAATGATTACCGCGCACCAGACCGAAGCGGCGGTCCTTGCCGCGATGGGTGATGCTGGTCGCGGCCGTGTGTTGGCGCGCCATGACATCAATCAAGAGGCCGGCAAGCTGGCCCGTCTATTTCAGAAAGCAATCGCCCAATGAAACCGCTGAAAAGCTATCTTTCCGGTCAGAGCATTACCCAGCGCGTTCTGCGTGGCTCGGCGATTTCGGGCGTGGGCTATTTTCTGGGGCAGGGGATCCGACTGGCCAGCAACCTGATCCTGACACGCCTCTTGTTTCCGGATGCTTTCGGCCTGATGGCCTTGGTGACCATGTTCGTGCTGGGTGTCGTCATGATGACGGATGTCGGGCTGACGCCATCGATCATGCAAAGCAAGCGCGGTGACGATCCAAAGTTTCTGAATACCGCCTGGTCGGTCAAGATGCTTCTGCATAGCTTTTATTTTGTTATCATCTGCCTGCTGGCCTGGCCCGCGGCGCAGTTCTATGATGCGCCGCAACTGGTCCAGTTGATGCCTGCCGTCGGGCTGAGCTTGTTGATTGGCGGGTTGGTATCGCCCAATATCGAACATGCGACGCGACATATCCGGTTGGGCAGGGTGACGATGATCGATCTGACCAGCCAGGCGGCTTCGGTGGCCGCGATGGTCATATTCGCTTTGCTGACGCGTTCGATCTGGGCCCTTGTCTTTGGTCAGTTTGTCGCCGCCGGGGTCAAGGCGTTGCTGACACGCTATTACCTCAAGGGGCCGACAACGCATTTTGCATGGGACCGGTCCGCGGTACACGAGCTGATCCATTTCGGGAAATGGATCACGCTCAGTTCGGCCTGCGGCTTTATCCTGTCTCAGGGGGATAAGGCCGTTCTCGGGAAATATCTCAGCCTGGAACAGTTGGGGGTCTATAATATCGGCTTCTTCCTGGCATCCTTTCCGATGGCCCTTGCGGAAAACATCACCGGGCGCACCATCATTCCGGTGTATCGCGACAGCCCACCATATGAATCGCCCCAGAACTTCCGCACCGTGCGCAGAATGCGCATGGGGCTTTCTGCGGTGGTCATGGCGATGATTGCGGTCATGGTGCTGTGTGGCCCGTTCATTATCAACCTGCTCTATGATTCCCGCTATGCCGGGGCGGGGCCGATTGTGGCATTGATTGCTTGCGCGCAAATCCCCGTGGTGCTGGGCATGACCTATCCGCAGGCGGCATTGGCGGCGGGGGATTCCCGCAGCCCGTCGCTGCTGACCATGCTGCGCGCCGGAGTGCAGATTGCCGCGTTTCTTACAGGTGCCGAAATGGGCGGGCTGACAGGGGCGATTGTCGGGCAGATGTTGGCGGGATGGGTGTTGCACCTGTTCATCATCCGCCTCGCGGTTCGGCATCGGGTCTGGGATCCGCTGCATGACGCGATCTTCGCCGGGATCGGCCTGCTATTGACCTTTGGCGGTCTGTCCCACCTGTTTATGGGGGGCTAGCGGGGCTGCCCCCGATCTAGGTTGCGGCAATCAGCCGCTTGCCGTTCTTTTTGTGGCGTTCGGCAAGCTTGCGCCCCGTCCGGCCCGATGCCAGCGGCCGCGCCGGTGTCGGGGAAAAGCTTTTGTCGCGCAACTCGGGGAATAGCGAAAGGATCTCTCGTCTGGCGGCGGCTGACACCGATTTCAGCGCGGTCGCGCCTGTATACAGGCTTTCGGTCCACGCGCCTTCGGACAGCACGATCTCGTGAGACTGAAACAGGATATGCCAATAGGTGACGCTTTGCGCATTCCGCATCAGCTCGATCCCGGGCAGGCCAACCAGATGCTTGGCGGCAACCAGCACCTCCGGGGCGCCGAACATGCGCGCCGCGATCCGAGAGCGAACCAGCACGCGATGTTGGGGCGACACAATCAGATCGGCCTGCGGGGTGCCGTCGCCCAAGGCATCCTTGGCAATGCGAATGGGCCGCAATTGGGGGCGCATGTCGAGTTGCCGCGCGTCAAGTCGGGTGTTCCCGATCCAGCGGATCGCCTGAAACCCCTTGTCCCGGGTCAGCACCAGATCGCCGACGGCAAGCTTTTCGATGGGGCGGGTGCCTTGGGTGGTAACGATTCCAGTGCCTGATACGAAACATGTCACTGAAGATGGCGGATAGTCCAGGCTGTCATCGGCTGTGCCGATCGGATTGATGCTGACAAAGCGATATTGATTTTCCAGCGAGAATTCCGGATAGCTTACGTCGCCGGTATCGGGATCGACATTCTCGACCGGGAACAAGAGGACGGAATACTTTTCGCCAAGTTCTGAATCCGATGTCGATGCGGTGAAATCGCGCGGAAAAACCGCCTGGAACCGATTGCCGTCGGCGTCGACAATGTAAGAGCCGATGAAATTGGACAGTTGCGTTCCGGCCGGAATCGTTTCCTCGGCCGCGCCGTAACCGAAGGTCGTGTCGTGCACCAGTGTTTGTTGGGTTTCTTCCGGGGTGTAATAGCTGGATTCGAACTCGGGGTCATCATCGGCAATCGTGATCGTGGTCAGCTGGCCATCGGGGAACGTGATTGGCGACGAGGTGCCGGACCATGGCGCGTAACGGGCGGTGCCGGTGCCGGTCGGGATAATCTGACTTAGCGTCAGCATGGTTACCTGATAATCCATCGCCCCCTTGCCATCCGAGCTTGCGTGCCAGCCGCAGTGCAGGCCGGGGCGTGGACCCCGATTACCCGCCCGACCGCCTTCATTCATTAACCATCGAAAGTTAATGAAGCGTTAAGTGTTGTTAATCCGTGAAAATTCAGGCGCCGGGGCTGGATTGCGGCGTGTTTGACGCACCCGTACCGCGTTCACGGTAAGGCGTGCTGCCATATTGGGCACGATAGCATTTCGAAAAATGCGACGGGCTGGAAAAGCCTGATGCCAGGGCAACCTCGATGATCGACAATTCCGTTTGCATCAACAGGTTGCGTGCGCGGCCCAGACGGGTTTCCATGTAATAACGTTTGGGGCTGCGGTTGAGGTATTTGCGAAACAGTCGCTCCAGCTGCCGGGTCGACATCCCCGCGTCGGCGGCAAGTCGCGCCGGGCTGATCGGATCTTCCAGGTTTTCTTCCATTCGGGCAATTACCGCGGCCAATCTGGGATGGCGCACCCCGATCCTTGTGGGGATCGACAGGCGCTGGCTGTCCTGATTGGTTCTGATCGAAGTGTGCAGCATCTGATCGGCCACCGTCGCGGCCAGATCATCGCCGTGGCTATGTGCGATCAGATGCAGCACAAGGTCAATCGGAGAGGTTCCGCCTGCCGCCGACAAGCGGTTGCCGTCATCGACGAAGACCGACCTGAACAGATCGACATCGGGATAGGCCTCGGAGAAGCCGTCATGAAATTCCCAATGGATCGTGGCCTTGCGCCCGTCCAGCAGTCCCGCGGCCGCGATCACCCACGAACCGGTGCAGATCGCGCCGATCATGGCCCCGCCGCGGGCCTGTTTGCGCAGCCAGTTCAGCACCGGCTTGGTGGCCTCGCGACCGATTTCCGTGCCGCCACAGACAATGACGACATCGTCGCGCGACAACGTTATGTTCGGGTCAAGACCCGCATCCAGCACGACACAGGTGCCGTTCGAGCATCTTGCGATATCGCCAGATGCGCCGACAAGGCGCCATTCATAAAGGGTCGCGCCCGCTGCCCGGTTGGCCAGCCGTAGCGGTTCCAGCGTTGCGGCAAAGGGCAGCATCGTGAAACGATCCAGCAACAAGAAGGTAAATCGGCGCGGTCTTTCGGATGGCATTCGGCTATCTCACGGCGACAGGTGTTCGAGCCAGTCAACAGGGATTTTCGTGACAGGCAAGAGGAGATTTCGGCAAATGCCTTGCCTTGCCGGTTTTCATGGGCGGTCGGGTCTTTCCCTGACGGTCGCAAAGGACTATATCGATGCGACCATTTTTCAAGGAGCGCGTATCATGACGCAGGATAACCGCAAGACCGCCACCCAAAGCTGGGACAAGGCCGGCTGGCGCAACTATCCTCGGGTGCAGATGCCGGAATATACCGATCCCGCCGCACTTGCGGCGGTCGAGGCACAGTTGCGCCAGTACCCGCCCCTGGTATTTGCCGGCGAAGCCCGCCGTCTGCGCAATGAACTGGCCGAGGTGGCGGCCGGGCGGCGTTTTCTGCTGCAAGGGGGCGATTGCGCCGAAAGCTTCAATGAATTCAGCGCCGACAATATCCGCGATACCTTCAAGGTCATCCTGCAGATGGCCGTGGTCCTGACCTGGGGGGCGCAGCTGCCCGTGGTCAAGGTGGGCCGTATGGCGGGCCAGTTCGCCAAGCCGCGCAGCGCCCCGACGGAAACCGTGGATGGGGTCGAGCTGCCCAGCTATCGCGGGGATATCATCAATGGCTTCGATTTCACGGCTGACGCCCGGACCCCCGATCCCAAGCGTATGCTGGCGGCCTATACGCAGGCGGCTGCATCGCTGAATCTGCTGCGCGCGTTCTCGACCGGCGGTTTTGCCGATATGCAGCGTGTCCAGAGCTGGATCGCCGATTTTGTCGGCGGATCGGAGGCCGCGAAATATCGCGATATTGCCGATCACATTCGTGACGCGATGGCCTTCATGCAGGCGGCGGGCGTAAATTCGGAAACCGCACATCAGCTGTCGAAGGTGGATTTCTACACCAGCCACGAAGCGTTGTTGCTGGAATACGAAGAGGCGCTGGCCCGCATCGATACCACGACCGACACACCGGTTGCGGGGTCGGGGCACATGATCTGGATCGGCGATCGCACCCGTCAGCCCGATGGCGCACATGTCGAGTTCTGCCGCGGCGTCCAGAACCCGATCGGTCTGAAATGTGGTCCGACGACCACGGCTGATGATCTGAAGGTTCTGATGGAAAAACTGAACCCCGAGAACGAGGCCGGACGCCTGACGTTGATTGCACGCTTTGGTGCCGGAAGCGTCGGTGATCACTTGCCGCGTCTCATTCAGGCGGTCCAGCAAGAGGGGGCCAATGTGGTTTGGTCCTGCGATCCGATGCACGGGAATGTCATCAAGTCATCGACCGGATACAAAACCCGCCAATTCGATTCGATCCTGCGTGAAGTCCGGGAATTCTTTGCCGTTCACAATGCAGAGGGAACGATTCCGGGCGGCGTCCATTTCGAAATGACCGGCAAGGACGTGACCGAATGCACGGGCGGTGTGCGCGCCGTGACCGATGAAGATCTGTCGGACCGGTATCATACCGCCTGCGATCCGCGCCTGAACGCAAGCCAGTCTCTGGAACTGGCGTTCCTCGTGGCCGAGGAATTGCGCGCCCGCCGCGAGGCCGCATCGCCGGCCCGTCGTGCAGAGGCCGTCTAGGCCCGGCACATGATCAATCGAAACAGCCGCCGAATTTCGGCGGCTGTTTTCGTTTCTGCTGTCGTTGGGTGTGGTCGGGCCAGTCAGCCGATCTGTTTCCAGCGCCGATGGACCCAGAACCACTGGTCCATATGCCGCCGCACCTGCATTTCCAGATCGTCATTCAGCGCCTGCATCATGTCTTTGGGTTCGCCATGTTCGATTGGGTGGCCGACCAGAACCCGGAAAGACAGACCGTCATCGCGGCGCAAGCCGTGCACGGGCAGGAGCAGGGCGTCATATCGAACCGCCAGTTCGGCAGGCGTCAGGACGGTCTTGCTGGGCAGATCGAAAAAGCGCAGCTCGGGCGCATGGCGGTCATGCTGGTCAAACCCCAGCGCCAGCCATCCGCCACCCTTCAAAAACCGCAGCATCGCAGCCAGACCGGCGCGCCCGCGCGGAAACAGGGGTTCTGAAATGGCCGAAATGGCCGGGACATAATGCTGGTTGAACGCCTCGTTGTTCATCGGGCGATACAGGGCGCCAACCGGCCAGCCCCTGGCGACCAATGCGGATCTCATGGCATCATAATTGCCGAAATGCGCACAGGCGATAATGACCGGTCGCCCCGTTTCGAAGGCCTGCTCCAACGCTGGCAGTCCGGGGCCCTCCAGCGGATCCGATGCTTCGATCCGGTCAGTGAACTCTTTTCCGGAATAGATTTCGGCGACTGATTTACCGGCATTTGCGGGCACGGCGCGTTCCAGCGCACGGATTTCGTCTTGGGTCAGATCGGGGCGGGCAAGGGCAAGATTTGCACGTATACGGCGGCGCCATCCGGCGACAGGCCCGACGACATGGCCAAAGATCCAGCCGACCGATCTGATGCGCTGTTCATATGGCAACAATTTGACGGCGGACATGATCGCCAGAAAGGCTGAACTGGCCAGCCGATCCGTCAATGGGGGCTTGTCTTCCTCACTCATCCTTGTCCCTTCGCCATACGGGCCTCTCGTGACCAGACATACAAACCGGCCCCGACGATAATGGTCGCGCCCAGAATGGTCCAGCTGTCGGGAAACTGGTCGAAAAACAGCCAGCCCCAAAGCCCGGCCCAGATCAGCCCGGTATATCCGAACGGGGCAAGGGTGCCGGCTTCGGCCAGAGAAAATGCCTTGATCAACAGAACCTGGCTGACCGTTCCAACGACACTGAGCGCCAAGAACGCCCAGAGATGTTGCAATGCGATCGGTTGCCAGATGAAAGGAACGATGCAGGACGTGGCCAGCAGACCGATATAGGCCGACCACAAGATCGATGTCGCCGTGGAATCGCTGCGCACAAGCCGGGTCAGCAACGCGCCTGCGGCATAGGTGAACGCCCCGATGACGGGCAGCAATGCGGCGGGCTGGAAAACGCCGGGACCGGGGCGGATGATGATCATCGCACCCAGAAGGGCAGCGGCGATGCCCAATACCCGCCGGATGCCGATACGTTCACCCAGGAACAGCGCCGCGCCCAATGTTATCAGCACGGGATTGGTGTCCATGATCGCCGTGGCTTCCGCCAGCCCGATGAACTGCAGTGAGGTAAAGAACAGCCCGACCGAAGCAAGCTGCGCCATCGCCCGCCAGAACTGCAAGGCGGGTTGGCGGCTGCGCAGCAGGGCAGGGATCTTACGGTGAAAGATCAGGGTGACAATCAGCGCATTGCCAAAGAAACGCGCCCAAACGACCTGAGCGACGGGATAGGTCTGTGTCAGGTATTTGGCCGATGCATCCATCAGGGTGAAGAACAGCACCGCACCGCATAACAGGACGATGCCGGCAATCTGGCCATGAGCCGGTTCCGGCGTCATGCCCGAACCTCGGCGCATAATCGCGAATGCTTGCGACAATGCGCGCATCAGATCCTTACCTTCAACTGAGTGATCTTTGGCCGGACATGCGCGCCGGCGCGCATCGCATCCGGATCGTAGCGGAGCGCGCCACACGCGGCGCGTTCCATCTGCGGAGAAATGCGCCCGTCATGACCAGATGTCGTCGGGCGCATCAGATTGCCTGGTGATCAGAACGGGATTTCGTCGTCGTAGTCGCTGCGTCCACCGGAACCACCGCCCGGTCCCCCGGATGAGGCGCCTCCGCCCGTCGGTTCATTGCGATAGCCATCATTGCCGCCGCCATAACCTCCGCCGCTATAGCTGCCGCCACCGCCACCGCCGCCTTCTCCGCGACCGTCAAGCATTTGCAGGGTGCCGTTGAAGCCGCGCAGGACAACCTCGGTCGAATAGCGGTCCTGACCGGATTGGTCTTGCCATTTGCGGGTTTCCAGCTGGCCCTCGACATAGACCTTGCTGCCCTTTTTCAGGAACCGCTCGACGACATTGACCAGGCCTTCGGACATGATTGCCACCGAATGCCATTCGGTGCGTTCGCGCCGTTCGCCGGTATTGCGGTCTTTCCATTGTTCGGATGTCGCGATCCGCAGATTGGCGACCTTGCCGCCGTTCTGGAATGACCTGATTTCCGGATCGCGGCCCAGATTGCCGATCAGAATGACCTTGTTGACGCTGCCTGCCATTGCCGAGTTCCCTGCTTCGAATTCCTTGAGCATGGGGTCTAGCCCAGCCGGGGTGCAAGCTGCAAGTCCGGGCAGTATGGTCGCGGGTCAGGAAGGCCAGTCCCGTTTCGGCGGGTTTCCGCCTATGGTGCGGGGCGGAAAGAACGTGATTTCCTGCCCGCTGGCAGGATTTCGGATTTGCTGTATAGTCTCGGCCAACGCGTCGGTCGTAATCAGGCGCGATGAACAGCCCGACGGCAAGGCATTCCTGCCTCGGGTTTTCGGCGATATAACGAATGAGGGCAGATGGATGCGGATCATTCCGAAAGCAAGAACAGCGATTGGCATTGCCTTGATGGTGGCACTGGCGACTCCGGTTGCGGCCGAAGGGCTGCGTCTGACGGGAAGCTCTTCCAAGTCGCGGGCGGATCAATTTGCCCGGCAGACGCGGCTGATGGATTCGCGGTTGGCGACACAGTATCAGCAATCGGTTCGACTGCAGCCCAATGGCGGCAATCGCAGCATCGTCGGCATTGAACTGTCCACGAATATTCCGGCCTATCGGGGCAAGAACAGCGATTATGTCCCGCATGCACGTGCGGCGGCGCGCAAATACGGCATTCCCGAGGATCTGTTCCTGCGGCTGGTGCAGCAGGAATCCGGCTGGAACCCGCGGGCGCGCTCGCACAAAGGGGCCACGGGCCTGGCGCAGCTGATGCCGGGAACTGCCGCCAAGCTGGGCGTGAATCCGCATGATCCGTTGCAGAATCTTCAGGGTGGCGCGCGCTATCTGCGCATGATGTATGATCAGTTCGGGAACTGGCGCCTTGCACTGGCGGCCTATAATGCAGGGCCGGGTGCGGTATCGAAATATAACGGGATCCCGCCCTATCGTGAGACCCGCAACTATGTTCGCATTATCGCCGGCGGCTGATCTGTGCCGGGTGGAATTGCGATGCCTGTGATCGATCCCGCATGAGCCTGCCGCGTGCGCCGGATCGGTTGTCCGATGACATGGCTGCCGCGATCGGCCATGCCGTCGCGGGTTTCGGCTTTCTGGAAGAAGCGTTGAAGCGCGCGTTGTTTTCCCTGACCAGGCAGGGCCTCGGAGAAGACGCGACCGAGGCCGAGCTGGAAAAATGGCTGCGGCGGATCGATGATATTGCCGATGACTCGCTTGGCACCCTGATCGACAGTTTCGGGGCCGCGATGTCACAGGCTGGTGTGTCCGGCCGTGGCGAACTGATCGCCGCGCTTCAGCAAACCCGATTGCGGCGCAATCTGCTGTGCCATGCGTCATGGCGGCCGGGGGCGGAACACGGATACTGGCATCCGACATTCATCAACACGCGGGGCGAACGCTATCCCGATGACATGAATGCCGGGGATGTTCAGAAGATCCATGCTGAAACATTGCGGCTTGCACGTCGTGTGGTGTCAATCATGCGCGCGACCGGGATTGATGGCGAATGGGTCGGCCATGAATATGACGAAGACTAGGCCACTGTCTTGCGGCATCTTTGCCGCAACAATCGGGACGAGTTATGCGCGAATTTGCGATCGCGCGTTGCAACGGCCGTAAGGGCAGGCTAACAACCCGTCCAATCCAAGACGAGAGGCTTTCATGTCGTCCCCCCTCCGCCTGGGCATTGCCGGGCTAGGCACCGTCGGGATCGGTGTCGTCAAGATCGTGCAGAAACGCGCAGAGTTGCTGAACGTCCGTTCCGGGCGCGAGGTTGCCATTACCGCTGTGTCCGCACGCGATCGAATGAAGAACCGCGATGCGGATTTGTCGGGCTATCGCTGGGAAACAGACCCGATGGCCGTGGCCACGGCGGATGATGTCGATCTGTATGTCGAGCTGGTGGGCGGCGATAGCGGCATTGCCAAGGACAGCATCGAGGCCGCGCTGCGCTCGGGCAAGGATGTCGTGACCGCCAACAAGGCTTTGCTGGCAAAGCATGGTCAGGAACTGGCCGAGCTGGCCGAAAGCCTTGGGCGGGTGATCCGCTTCGAGGCGGCCGTTGCGGGCGGCATTCCGGTCATCAAGACAATGACCGAATCCCTCGCCGGAAACGAAGTGCAGCGGGTGATGGGTGTCATGAACGGCACCTGCAACTATATCCTGACACGGATGGAAAGCGCCGGCCTGCCTTATGAGACCGTGTTCGAAGAAGCGCGTCAGCTTGGCTATCTTGAAGCCGATCCGACACTGGATGTCGGCGGCATCGATGCGGGGCATAAACTGGCGATTCTGTCTTCGATTGCCTTCGGAACGCAGGTCGATTTCGACAATGTCGAGATCGAGGGCATCGAACGGGTCAGCATCGACGACATCAACCGTGCCGCCGATATGGGCTATCGCATCAAATTGCTGGGCGTTGCCCAGATGACTGCGCGTGGTCTGGAACAGCGCATGTCGCCCTGTCTGGTGCCTGCGGACAGCCCGCTTGGACAGTTGAATGGCGGCACCAACATGGTCATCGTCGAAGGCGATGCGGTTGGCCAGATCGTGTTGCGGGGCGCAGGGGCGGGCGAAGGTCCGACGGCCAGCGCCGTGATGTCCGATATCGTCGAGGTCGCGCGCGGTGTGCGGCTGTCGGTATTCGGTCAACCCGCGACCAGCTTGACCGCTGCACAGCCTGCCCGGACTGCCGTGCCCGCAGCCTATTACATGCGGCTTGAACTGCAGGACAAGCCCGGCGCATTGGCCAAGGTCGCGACGGTTCTGGGGGATGCGGGCATTTCGATCGACCGCATGCGTCAATATGGGCACACGAACAAGGCAAGCGTGCCGGTTCTGGTCGTGACCCATAAGACGACGCCTGACGCGATCGACCACGCCATCGAGGTTCTGCCGCGCACCGGGGTTCTGGTCAGCGACCCCGTCGAATTGCGGATCGAGGATGTCTAACGACAGTCGATAGATGATACTGAATTAAGGCCGCAGATCGCTCTGCGGCCTTTTTCATGCCTAGTCTTTGCGCGCAGCCCGGATCAGACTCAGGATGTCGGCCGCTGCGGCCGGGATATTCGTGCCGGGGCCAAAGATAGCCTTGACGCCAGCTTTCTGCAGGAATTCGTAATCCTGCTGCGGGATGACGCCGCCGCAGATCACAAGGATGTCGCCCGCGCCCTGCGCCTTCAGCGCCTCGATCAGCTTCGGCGCCAAGGTTTTGTGACCTGCCGCCTGCGAACTGATGCCCACGACATGCACGTCGTTGTCCACGGCATCCTGCGCGGCCTCTTCCGGGGTCTGGAACAGCGGGCCGACATCAACATCGAAACCGATATCGGCAAAGGCGGTCGCGATCACCTTGGCGCCGCGATCGTGGCCGTCCTGACCCATCTTGACGACCAGCATCCGGGGACGGCGGCCTTCCTCCTCGGCGAAGGTTTCGACATCCTTCTGGATCTGGGCAAAGCCCTCGTCGCCCTCGTAGGCCGCGCCATAGACACCGGCCAGCGTCTTGACCTCGGCGCGGTGACGCCCGAATTCCTTTTCCATCGCCATGCTGATCTCCCCTACGGTTGCGCGGGCGCGGGCGGCCTCGACGGCGGCGGCCAGCAGGTTGCCGCCCTGCGTGGCGCGGCGGGCAAGTTCGTCCAGCGCCGCCTGACAGGCGGCCTCGTCGCGGGTGGCGCGGATGTTTTCAAGCCGCGCGATCTGGCTGGCACGGACCTTGACGTTGTCCACGTCCAGAATGTCGATCGGGTCTTCGCGGTCCTTGCGGTACTTGTTGACGCCGACGATCACATCCTCGCCCCGGTCGATCAGGGCCTGACGACGGGCGGCGGTCTCCTCGATCCGCAGCTTGGGCATGCCGGACGCGACGGCCTTGGTCATGCCGCCCATTTCTTCGACCTCTTCGATCAGGGCCCATGCCTTTTCGGCCAGTTCGGCGGTCAGGCTTTCGATATAGTAGCTGCCTGCCAGCGGATCGACGACATTGGTGATGCCGGTTTCCTCCTGCAGGATCAGCTGCGTGTTGCGCGCGATGCGGGCGCTGAAATCGGTGGGCAGCGCGATGGCCTCGTCCAGCGCGTTGGTGTGCAGCGACTGCGTGCCGCCAAGGGCTGCCGACATCGCCTCATAGGCCGTGCGGATGACGTTGTTGTAGGGGTCCTGTTCCTGCAACGACACGCCCGAGGTCTGGCAATGGGTGCGCAGCATCTTGGACCCCGCCTTTTTCGCGCCGAATTCGTCCATGATGCGGTGCCACAGCAGGCGTGCGGCGCGCAGCTTGGCGATCTCCATGAAGAAGTTCATGCCGATGGCGAAGAAGAAGGACAGCCGCCCCGCAAAGGCGTCGACATCCATGCCCGCCGCGATGGCCGCGCGCACATATTCGCGCCCGTCGGCCAGCGTATAGGCCAGTTCCTGCACCAGGTTCGCCCCGGCCTCTTGCATGTGATAGCCGGAGATCGAGATGCTGTTGAAGCGCGGCATTTCGGAACTGGTGAATTCGATGATGTCGGAAATGATCCGCATCGAGGGCTCGGGCGGATAGATATAGGTGTTCCGCACCATGAATTCTTTCAGGATGTCGTTCTGGATGGTGCCGGACAGGACCGATTTGTCGTGGCCCTGCTCCTCGCCCGCGACGATGAAATTCGCAAGAATCGGGATCACCGCGCCGTTCATGGTCATGCTGACGCTGACCTTGTCCAGCGGGATGCCGTCGAACAGGATCTTCATGTCCTCGACGCTGTCGATGGCGACGCCCGCCTTGCCGACATCGCCCTCGACCCGCGGATGGTCGCTGTCATAGCCGCGATGGGTGGCCAGGTCGAAGGCCACCGAGACGCCCTGCTGACCGGCCGCAAGGTTGCGGCGATAGAAGGCGTTCGATTCCTCGGCCGTGGAAAAGCCCGCATATTGCCGGATCGTCCAGGGGCGGCCCGCATACATCGTGGCGCGTGGCCCGCGCGTGAAGGGCGCGATGCCCGGCAGGCTGTTCATGTGATCCAGCCCGTCCGTATCGGCCTGCGTGTAAAGCGGCTTGACCGGAATTCCCTCCAGCGTGTCCCAGGTCAGGCTGTCGGGATCGCGGCCCTTCAGCTCTTTCTCGGCAAGTGCGCGCCAGTCATCAAGCGTCGGTTTTGTCATGATCCGTCCTTTCCCCGCGGCTGACTCGTCCTATATTCAGATAAGGAAGAGGTGCCGATGAAGTTGAATTTCCTGATATTTGCGATGGCTCTGGCCGCCATGGGCCCGGCCCGAGAAGCTGCGGCGCCATCGGTCGATGCCGATATCGCAACGCCAGAGCCGACAAGCCCCCCCGCGCCCGCAAGCCCCGAAGAGATCGCCAGCCCCAAAATGCCCGAAGCCCCACCGCTTCGCGTCGAAGAACATGCGGCCGCAGATGTGCAGCCGGACCAGTTTCGCTGGGTGTCGCGCCCGGTCGTGGTTTTTGCCGATACACCAGAAGATCCCGCCTTTCGGGAACAGATGTCGGCGTTACGCACACGCCCCGCAATGCTGGTCGAACGTGACGTCGTGGTGATTGTGGACACCGATCCCGAAGGCGGCAGCCCCTGGCGGGAATTGCTGCATCCACGTGGTTTTTCATTGGTGGTTCTGGACAAGGACGGGCAGGTGAAATTGCGTAAGCCACTCCCCTGGGATATTCGCGAGATCAGTCGTGCAATCGACAAGTTTCCCTTGCGTCGCCAGGAAATCGGGCGGGCAGGGGTCATGCCATGACAATTGAAATATGCTGGCGAAACGCCTATATTATCAAAACCGGGAAAGGAGTTCAGCGATGAGCACGACATCTTACAACCCTCCGCCGATTACTGGTCGGACCGGCCCGAAGCCGGGTTATTGACCGTATCGACACTGGCAGCATCAACATTGGCAGCGCGCCCGTCTATATTGGCGCGAATCGCCTCAAGCGCCTGATCGCCCAGTTCAAGCGCCTCTATCTTCATCGAAATGTAATCGCGATACATGTTCGCTGCCCGCTCGGCACCGATCACGCCAAGTTTTAATTGGCGCAGATCCGCGATGATCGCGGAAATTGCATTCAATTGGCTGTAATACAACACGATCGGGTCCACCGTGTCGCGCGGCAGTACGTGTATTTCGCCGGCGATCGCCTTGAATATCGCGTTGTTGTTTTCGCTTGGAATGACAGGGAAATAGCCGGGTTCGTTCAAGATACGTTCCCGGATCTTTGCGCCGTATTCCCCGACATTGTCACGCCGCAGGGCCGCAAGATATGCTCGAATTTCGGCAAAAAGCGCCCGTTGCACATCGCGCACGCGGTCCGCGCGCAGCTTGGCGTCGCGCTTGCGATTTTGCAGCGCCACGACCCACCAACCGATCGCCAGAAACAGGCCGGCAATGACGGCCTGCTGCGCTTGCGGAGCAAGATATGAATCAAGGGGCGGCATCAACCGCATATCCCCAACATATCCTGGATCGGCATAGGGCGGGCAAATGCGATCATTCGAATTCCATGATCACATCATCGACCTTGAGGCTTTGCCCGGCCTCGGTGTTGATCGCTTTCACGACACCTTTCTTTTCGGCACGCAGGATATTTTCCATTTTCATTGCCTCGACCGTGGCCAGGGGCTGGCCTTCCTGAACTTCGTCACCGACGGCGACATTGATTTTGACGATCAGGCCGGGCATCGGACAGAGCAGGAATTTCGATGTGTCCGGTGCAACTTTCTGTGGCATCAGCCGGACCAGCTCGGCCGCGCGCGGGCGGCGAATATGGACTTTCAAATCCGCGCCACGACTGCGCAGCCGATATCCTGCGGCGATCTTGTCAACCTTGAGGACCAGCAATTCTCTGTCCACCGTCAGACGGGCCAAGGAATCGCCGGGGGTCCAATCGCTTTCGATGCGAAGATCCTTTCCGTCCACCGTCACTGTTGCGCCGTCGCGATCGGCCCGGATCCGCACGGGCACCTCGGTTTCGGCAACAAAGACGACCCAATGCTCGCCCACGTGCCGTTCGTGGTTGTCCAGACGTCCGCTGATACGTGTGCGGCGTATTTCCGCGACGCGATGCATCGCCGCCGCCGCCGCCGCGATGCGGATCGTGGCCGGGTGCGAGGGGCTGACCCCTTGAAAGCCGTCAGGATATTCTTCGGCAATGAACGCGGTGGTCATATCGCCCGAAGTGAATTTGGGGTGGTCCATCACTGCCGAAAGGAAAGGCAGGTTGTGGCCGATTCCCTCGACCTCGAACTCGTCCAGCGCGACGCGCATCGCCTCTATGGCGTCATCACGCGACGGCGCCCATGTGCAGAGCTTGGCGATCATCGGGTCATAGAACATGCTTATTTCGCCGCCCTCATAGACGCCGGTATCATTGCGCACGGCGACGGGGCTGTTGCCGCCTTCATTGGCGTTGACCCAGTTGCCGGAATCCTTCAACGGTCCGGCGGCGATTTCAGCGGGCGGGCTATAGCGGGTCAGCCGCCCGATCGAGGGCAGGAAACCGCGATAGGGGTCTTCGGCGTAAAGGCGGCTTTCCATGGCCCAGCCATTGATCGTCAGATCGGACTGCGCAAAGGGCAGCTGTTCTCCGCCGGCCACGCGGATCATCTGTTCGACCAGATCGACGCCGGTGATCAGTTCCGTTACCGGATGTTCCACCTGCAGGCGGGTGTTCATTTCGAGGAAGTAGAAATTCCGGTCGCCATCGACGATGAATTCGACGGTGCCCGCGCTGGTATAGTTCACCGCCTTGGCCAGTGCCACCGCCTGTTCGCCCATGGCCTTGCGGGTGGCTTCGTCCAGGAAGGGCGAGGGGGCTTCCTCGATCACCTTCTGATTGCGGCGCTGGATCGAGCATTCGCGTTCATGCAGATAGACCGCATTGCCATGCTGGTCGGCCAGCACCTGAATTTCGATATGGCGCGGCTGGGTGACGAATTTTTCGATGAAGATCCGGTCGTCGCCAAAGCTGTTGGCGGCCTCGTTCTTCGAGGATTCAAAGCCCTCGCGGGCTTCTTCCTCGTTCCAGGCGATGCGCATGCCCTTGCCGCCGCCGCCCGCGCTGGCCTTGATCATCACGGGATAGCCGATCTCGCCCGAGATCTTCACCGCCTCATCGGCATCGGCGATCAGGCCCATATAGCCCGGCACCGTGCTGACCCCGGCTTCCTGCGCCAGTTTCTTCGAGGTGATCTTGTCGCCCATCGCCTCGATCGCCGAGGCCGGCGGGCCTATGAAGGCGACACCCGCAGCTTCCAATGCCTCGGCGAATTTGCGGTTCTCGGACAAAAAGCCATAGCCGGGATGCACGGCCTCGGCGCCGGTCTGGCGGATCGCCTCCATGATCTTGTCGATCACGATATAGGACTGATTGGCCGGGGGCGGGCCGATATGAACGGCCTCATCGGCCATCTTCACATGCAGCGCGTTGCGGTCGGCGTCGGAATAGACCGCGACCGTCTGGATCCCCATCTTGCGGGCGGTCTTGATGACCCGGCAGGCGATCTCACCCCGGTTGGCGATCAGGATTTTCTTGAACATGGGATCCCCCGGTCAAAAAGACATGAAAAAACCGCCCGCGGCGCAAGGCCACGGACGGTTTCGAAAAAGTCAGGGCGCGTCAGACGGACGCGCGCAGGAACCTGGTTATTCGCAAAGACGGACGTCGTCGCACAATGCGCCACCGGCCGCGCCGATTGCTGCACCGCCCAGCACGTTTTCACCGGCAAGCTCTGCGATGACGGCACCGGCGCCTGCGCCGATAAGTGCGCGGTCCGTATCGGTCGGATTGATGTTTTGCGTGCAGGCTGAAACTGCGATAACTGCGAGCACTGCTGAAGCAGAGAGGAATTTCCGCATAGTTTGTTTCCAGTCTTGTTAATGGACGCAGGAAAAACCCCCGCGCGAATCCGGGTCCGACGATCAGTAGCGGCGCTGGCAGACGCCCGCGTCGTCACACAATGCACCACCGGCCGCGCCGATGGCTGCGCCGGCTGCGATATCTTCGTCCAGAACTTCTGCGATGACGGCACCGGCAGCAGCTCCGCCAAGGGCGCGTTGTGCGTCGGGGGAGAGGCCGGTCTGATAGCCCGAAGCGCAGGCCGAAAGCCCGGCTGCTGCGAAAGTGAGGCCGGCGAGGCGAATGAACAGCGAATTTTGCATTTTGTTATGCCTGTATCTGACGACCCTGCACGGGCCAGTTTTCTCAAGTGCCAATCGACTATTACATAGTTGCCATGCCCGTCAAACTGACATGGGTGTGAAAAACGGCGATATGGCAGAGAACCGCGCATAAGCATCAGTCATCGTCCTCGTCGCCCCAATCGGCATCATCCCAATCGAAATCGGGCTGATCGTTGGTGGCGAACAATTCGGGAAATGATGCTTCGGCGGCGGTGAAATCGACCTGGAGCAGCTGCGCGTAATCGGTCGGGTCCAATTCGCCGATGGCGACAATTTCGCGCCCGATCAACCAGCCAATCCGACCTGCGTCCAGATTTCCGCGCTCGAATGGTTCGGCACCGAAATGCTGGATCAAGGCGGACAGAAAGCCGGCATCGGCCCGCTTGTCGGCGGGTTTGCGATCGCGGAAACGTTCGCGACGGGTAATCGGAGTCGCGCCCTTCTTGCGATTTTCGCGGCGAATGGTGAATTGGTAATCGGTGCCGGGAAGGCGGCTTGGAAAGCCACGATGTTTCAGCATGGTGCCCTCATGAGGTTGGGGCGCCGGAGGCACGGGCAGCCGGGCCGCCCGCGCATGTTTTGGTCGGGGGTGTCAGCCGCCGTATTTGCCCTGGTAAACCGGCTCGGTCGTGACCGGATCTGGCGTGGTGGGCACATAGACTTCGGGTTCCTGGCGCTGGCAGGCGGCAAAGGCCGAAACCAGAACGAGGCCGAGAATGAACTTCTTCGACATGCTTTATCGCTCCTGAATGGCGGGCGGTTGAACGCCCGGCTGCTCGAATACGGGCAAGCCTCTTGTCGGGCCCGCCCGGCGGCGATGTTATCGCCCCCGTGCCATCCGAGACAGCACACCGTCAGGCCAGCGCTGGAAACTGCGCGACCCTGTGGCCTGCCTGCATCATTCACGCAGATGTGCATTTCCATGGTTCGTCGCCGGTTACAATGGGATATTGTCGTGTTTTTTCCACGGGTTGGACAATTTCTTGTTGCGCAGTGACGCAAAGGCGCGCGCCACCCGCCGCCGCGTCGAACGGGGCTGGATCACTTCGTCGATGAAACCTTTCTCGGCAGCAACAAACGGGTTCGCAAAGCGGTCCTCGTAATCCTTGGTGCGCTCGGCGATCTTGTCGCTGTCGCCCAATTCGTTGCGATACAGGATCTCGACCGCGCCTTTCGCGCCCATGACCGCGATTTCTGCCGTCGGCCATGCATAGTTGAAATCGCCGCGCAGATGTTTTGATGACATCACGTCATAGGCTCCGCCATAGGCCTTGCGCGTGATGACGGTAACTTTTGGCACCGTCGCCTCGCCATAGGCGAACAGCAGTTTCGCGCCATGCTTGATGACGCCGCCATATTCCTGACTGGTGCCGGGCAGAAATCCGGGTACATCGACAAAGGTCAGTATCGGAATCTCGAACGCGTCGCAGAACCTGACGAAACGCGCGGCCTTGCGGCTGCTGTCGATATCAAGACAGCCTGCCAGAACCATCGGCTGGTTGGCCACGACCCCGACCGTGCGTCCCTCCAGGCGGATAAAGCCGGTGACGATATTGCCGGCGAAGTCCTTTTGAATTTCGTAGAAATCGCCCTCGTCGGCAATCTTCACGATCAGCTCTTTCATGTCATAGGGCTGGTTCGGATTGTCGGGGATCAGGGTATCCAGACTTTCCTCGACCCGTGCCGGGTCGTCAAAGAAGGGGCGTACCGGAACCGAATCGCGGTTGTTCATCGGCAGGAAATCGAACAGGCGCCGAATTTCCGAAAGGGCTTCCACGTCATCCTCGAATGCGCCATCTGCGACCGAGCTTTTCTTCGTATGCGTGCTTGCACCGCCCAGCTGTTCCGCGGTGACCACCTCGTTCGTGACGGTCTTGACGACATCAGGTCCGGTCACGAACATGTAAGAGGTGTCTTTGACCATGAAGATGAAATCGGTCATGGCGGGTGAATAGACCGCGCCCCCGGCGCATGGTCCCATGATGACGCTGATCTGCGGCACCACGCCCGATGCCATGATGTTGCGCTGGAACACATCGGCATAGCCGGCAAGGCTGGCGACGCCTTCCTGGATGCGTGCGCCGCCTGAATCGTTGATGCCGATGACCGGGGCGCCGTTTTGCATCGCCATGTCCATGATCTTGCAGATCTTCTGTGCATGGGTTTCCGAAAGCGATCCGCCAAAGACGGTGAAATCCTGCGAAAAGACATAGGCCATGCGGCCATTGATCGTGCCCCAGCCGGTCACCACACCGTCGCCATAGGGGCGGTCTTTTTCCATTCCGAAATCGGTGCTGCGATGGGCGACGAACATGTCGAATTCTTCGAAACTGCCTTCATCCAGCAGCAATTCAATGCGTTCGCGCGCGGTCAGCTTGCCGCGCGTGTGCTGGGCGTCGATGCGACGCTGGCCGCCGCCCAGCCGCGCCTGATCGCGACGGCGCTCCAACTCTTGCAGGATATCCTTCATGGCAAGCCTCCGGGTTCTGTTGAGGCACGGTAGCCTGACGGTTCCGAGCAGAAAAGGAAAATCGGGGAAATTTGCAAACTAGGCCGGTGACGGTTGCGGTAAATTGCAAAAATGCAAATTGCCGATTTCGCTGCTCTGGTCTTGACGATTACAGGGTCCGGCGTCATGCCACGCATATGGGACTTCGGATCGATATTCAGGCCATCGTGGCCAATTGGCGGGCGCTTGCGTCCAGGGCCCCGACGGCGCGCACGGCCGCCGTGGTCAAGGCCGACGGTTATGGCCTTGGGGCCGAGCGGGTGGCGACAGCACTGTATCAGGCGGGGGCGCGGGATTTCTTCGTCGCGCTGGCCAAAGAAGGACGTGCGCTGCGCCCACACTTGCCCGAGGACGCCATGATCAATGTTCTGTCCGGGCATATGCCGGGTGAAGACCTGACTGGCCTTGTGCCGGTTCTGAACAGCCCCGAACAGTTTTTTCGGGATCGCACGATGCGGCCGGGCCAGCCCTTCGCGTTGCAATTGGACAGCGGAATGAACCGGCTTGGGATGGAGGCCGCTGAATGGACCGCAATCCGGTCCGAGGCGCTTGAGGCAGGTCCCGATTTCATCATGTCGCATCTGGCTTGTGCCGACGAACCGGATCATCCTGCGAATGCTGCGCAACTGGCTGCATTCCGCGAAATGACAGCGGGTTGCAATGTGCCGCTGTCCCTGTCTGCGACCGGGGGAATCCTGCTTGGCGCGGATTACCATTTTGACATCGTTCGTCCGGGTGTGGGTCTTTATGGCGGGATGCCATTCGCTCAGGCCCGGCAGGTGGTTCGGCTGTCGCTGCCGGTGATCCAGACCCGCGAGGTGCATGTGGGCGAGTTCGTCGGCTATGGGTCGACATGGATTGCCGGGGATACGTGCCGGGTGGCGACCGTCGCGGCGGGATATGCGGACGGTATCCTGAGGGCGCTGTCATCCAGCGGAGCCTGTCTTTATGCTGATGGAGTTGCCTGTCCGATTGTCGGGCGGGTGTCGATGGATCTTGTCACCGCAGATGTCAGCGCGCTGTCCGATGTTCCGGCCGAGCTGGACCTGATCTGCGATCAGCAGCCCATCGATCGGGTTGCCGATTTTGCGGGAACCATCGGCTATGAAATTCTCACTGCGCTGCGCCAAAGATACGAGCGGACCTATCTGTGACCCCAGTCAGGCTGATCGGACGTTTTGCGCTGTCGCTCATGGGTCGGATCGGGGCGCTGACCTTGTTTGTGATGCGCGGTCTTTTCGGGCTGCGACCGTTCTATCCGCGCGTGTTTCTGGTTCAGTTGGTTCAGATCGGCTGGCTGTCCTTGCCTGTGGTCGGTTTGACCGCGCTGTTCACCGGCGCGGCGCTTGCCTTGCAAATCCATTCGGGCGGGGCGCGGTTTCAGGC
Source organism: Paracoccus onchidii (assembly GCF_028294535.1). Classification (GTDB taxonomy): domain Bacteria; phylum Pseudomonadota; class Alphaproteobacteria; order Rhodobacterales; family Rhodobacteraceae; genus Paracoccus; species Paracoccus onchidii. The sequence continues at coordinate 45,389 of NZ_JAQBIE010000005.1, forward strand.
CGGTGATGTCGTGCCGGCCATCGTCGCCATCGGCATGGTCCGCGAACTGGGACCGGTGCTTGGGGGGCTGATGGTCGCGGCGCGCGTGGCCAGCAGCATCGCAGCCGAAATCGGCACGATGAAGGTGACCGAGCAGATCGATGCGCTTGTCACGCTTTCGACCGATCCGATGCGCTGGCTGGTCACCCCGCGGCTTTGGGCTGCGATTGTCACGGTTCCTTGCCTTGTCGCTGTTGGCGACATCGTCGGCATCATGGGGGGCTGGCTGATCGGCACCGGCTCGCTTGGGTTCAACTCGACCACCTATCTGTCCAACAGCTGGGCGTATCTTGAATATTGGGATGTCGTTTCGGGCCTGATCAAAGGGGCGTTTTTCGGCCTGATCGTCGCTGCCAGCGGATGTTGGTGGGGCATGAAATCGGGCCGGGGTGCCGAAGGTGTAGGGCGGGCCACGAAATCGGCGGTCGTCGCCGCCGCTATCGGCATTCTGGCCGCGAATTTCGTGCTGACGGGGCTGTTTTTCACATGATCGAGGTTCGGGGGCTGTGCAAGGAATTCGGACCGAAAAGGGTTCTGTCGGGCATTGATCTGACGGTCAGGCAGGGGGAAAGCCTTTGCATCCTTGGGCAATCGGGAACCGGTAAGTCGGTCCTGCTGCGCTGCATGCTGGGGCTTGAAAGCCCCGATTCCGGCGAGATCCTTTGGAACGGGCGACCTCTCGGGGAAGATCGCGGCATGTTCCTGGGTGGTTTTGGGATGTTGTTTCAGGGCGCGGCGCTTTTTGACAGCCTTCCGGTCTGGAAGAATGTCGCCTTCAAACTGATGCAGCGCATGCCTGCGGCCAAGGCAAGGGGCATCGCGATCGACAAGCTGGCGCGGGTCGGACTGTCGGCTGATACCGCCGATCTGATGCCGGCCGAGCTTTCGGGGGGCATGGCAAAAAGGGTCGGTCTGGCGCGTGCCATTGCCGATGATCCCGAGGTGATCTTTTTTGATGAACCCACCACCGGGCTGGACCCGATCAGGGCGCGTCGAATCAACCAGTTGATTCACGATATCGTGCAGGAAACCGGCGCGACGGCGATCACAATCACGCATGATATGGAAACCGTGCGCAAGGTCGCCCGCCGTGTCCTGTTGCTGCAAGACGGGGCCGTTGCCTGGTCGGGGTTGGTGGGGGATATGGACGCCGCGCCACAAATGTCAGAATTTCTTGGGAAAACCGGATTGTAATGACTGGTCATCGGGTTGCCTTGCTGGCAGGCTTTGTAACAGCGGTTGTGCAAATTGCATATCGTGCCAAGAACACAGAGCAATCATGCAACATGATCTTGTGCGAATCCCTCTGGGTTGCCACCATAGGCATATAAGACTGAGCAGGAGATAGATTTGGGCCTGACCCCAACGCCCCCCGTCGCGACACATTCTGGCGAAACCCTGTTGGAATTCCCTGACAACCGGCTTTTGATCGATCTTTGCGGTGCCAATGACCGCCATCTGGCGCGCATAGAAGAGGCCATGGGCATCCATATTTTGCGGCGTGGCAACCAGCTTGCCATAGTCGGCACCCCCGAAGCGCAGGCCGAAGCAGCGCAGCTGCTGAACGGGCTTTACGCCCGGCTTGAGCAGGGGAAGCCCGTCAGCCTGGCGGAAATCGACGCCGCGCTTCGAATGGGGGTGGATGGCCCCGCCGAAACATCCCCGACCGAACAGTTGGAAATGTTCGCGGGCGGCAATTACGAATTGCGGACCCGCAAGAAGTCGGTCGAACCCCGCACCGACGCGCAAAAGGCCTATGTCCGGTCATTGTTCGAACATGAACTTGCCTTCGGGATCGGACCGGCAGGCACCGGCAAGACCTATCTTGCCGTGGCGGTCGGCGTCACAATGTTGATCGGCGGGCAGGTCGACAGGATCATTCTTTCACGTCCCGCCGTCGAGGCAGGGGAAAGGCTTGGCTTTCTGCCCGGCGACATGAAGGAAAAAGTCGATCCTTACATGCAGCCGCTCTATGACGCGCTGAACGATTTCCTGCCCTCGAAGCAGATGCAAAAGCTGATCGAGGAAAAGCGCATAGAAATCGCCCCCCTAGCCTTTATGCGGGGACGTACACTGGCCAACAGCTTTGTTGTTCTGGACGAAGCGCAAAACGCGACTCAGATGCAGATGAAGATGTTTCTGACGCGTTTGGGCGAGGGGTCGCGCATGGTGATCACCGGCGACCGCACGCAGGTTGACCTGCCCCGCGGCATGCAATCCGGGCTGGTCGATGCCGAACGGATTCTGGCGGGTGTGAAAGGTATCAATTTCAGCTATTTCACCGCCAAGGATGTCGTGCGTCATCCGCTGGTCGCGCGCATCATCGATGCCTATGATGCGGAAGATGTGGCGGCAATCAGCCGCGGCGAAAGTTCGGATGGCCGGGGCGGTTATGCGCCGCGTCGCGTGATGAGAAACGATGCCTGAGGAAATTTCGACCGACTGCGTGATCGAGGACGAGCGATGGAACGAGGTCGATCTTGAGGGCCTCGCGCAGCGCGCCGTTGCCGCGACGTTGAATTGGCACCGGACCGGTGGCGAGGTGGTGGTGATGGGGTGCGACGATCAGCGTATCGCCGCATTGAATGCCGATTTTCGCGGCAAGCCGCGCGCCACCAATGTCTTGTCCTGGCCTGCGGTCGAACATGTTCCGCATGAACCTGGTGCATTGCCTGCACTGCCCGATTCTGACGAATTGGGCGATATTGCCATCGCTTTCGAAACCTGCCTTGCCGAAGCAGAAGCGCAGGGAAAGCCGTTTGACCATCACGCCTTGCATCTGCTGGTGCATGCGGTCCTGCATTTGCTGGGCTATGATCACCAGAATGACCCCGACGCAGAAACCATGGAGGCAACCGAGAGGTTGATCCTGCAGGATCTGCAAGTACCCGACCCTTATTCCGAGAAGGCATCATGAGTTCCGAGCCGCGATTACCCGAATATTCGCTTGTCGACGATGGCAATCCGTCAGGGCAGGACGGCGAGGTCGATATACCTCCGCCTCGTGGTTTTTTCGGGCGCTTCCTCGACGCTCTGACAGGTTCGGAAGAAGAAGCTCAGGACATCGGGCAGCAGGATCGCCCGGTTTCGCAGCCGGCACCTGGGATGGTGAACCTGCGCCGCCTGCGGGTTGATGACGTGGCCATTCCCAAGGCCGAAATCGTCGCCGCACCTTTGAATGTGACATTGGACGACATGGTCGAGATGTTTCGCGAGCATGGATTTTCGCGAATTCCGGTTTTTCGCGGCACTTTGGACAGCCCGCTCGGCCTGATCCACCTCAAGGATCTGGCGCTGAAACACGGGTTTGGAACCGGCGGCAAGTTTACCCTGCGCCCGATGCTGCGACCATTGCTGTATGTGCCGCCCTCGATGCCGATCGGCGTGCTGTTGCAGCAGATGCAACAGAAGCGCACGCATATGGCCCTGGTCATCGACGAATATGGCGGGGTGGATGGCCTGGTCACGATCGAGGATCTGATCGAACAGGTCATCGGTGAAATTCAGGACGAGCATGACGAGGTCGAAGGCGGGCTTTGGGTGGCTGAAAAAACCGGGCAATGGTTGATTCAGGCGCGCGCCCCGCTCAACGAAGTCGAAGCCGAAACCGGGCTTAAACTGGCCAGCGACGATGAAGATGAAGAGGTTGACACTCTGGGCGGCCTGATCTTCATGCTGACTGGAAGGGTGCCGCTGCGCGGCGAGGTTATCGCCCATGAATCGGGCGTTGAATTCGAGGTGGTCGATGCCGATCCCCGCCGGATCAAGCGCGTGCGGTTGCGCCTGCCCGGCGTGGCGGCCGCCGTGGCCAAGGCAGAAACGCCTCGGCCCGTTGATCCGACCCATCCTGCGGATCGCGAAGGTCAGGCCGACTGAAACCGTTCCAGTGTCGCCTGCAGGAACATGTCCTGCATCGGCGGCACCTCCATCATCACCTCATGACGCGCGCCTTCGACATGCAGAAGGCGTGCCTCGGGCCATTGATCGACGCGCTCTGAAATCGCCGCGGCCGACACGATGCTTTCAAGGCTGCCAAGGGAAACGGTCATCGGAACGTCAGGAGATGGCATTTGCGACAATCTGTTGCATTCCCTCAGCGCCTTGCCGACCCAGTCGAAAGTCGCCCCCCCGATGGTCAGCTCGGGCCAGGCCAGGGCTTCGCGCAACAGGCGGCACCATTCGTCGATATTCGATGTCAGCAGGTTGCTTCCGAAGCATTCGTCAACCAGATAGGTGCCGTTCGCCCCGCTGCCCGGGGCCGCCCGCCCGCCTTTGCCAGCGCGCCCGGCCAGATAGGCCAGAGCCAAGGCAAGCCTATGGGGGAATTGCCGCAGATTGATGCCCCACATGGGTGCGGAAAACACCGCTGATTCGACGGGCAGGCCATCATGCAATGCGGCAAGGCCGATGCAGCCCCCCATGGAATGGGCAAGCAGATGCCAGGGGCGCGGCAAGGACATTTCGGTTGCGGCCGTCACCATTTCGATGACGTCGCGCTGATAATCCGAGAATTCGCCGATATGACCGGGGCGCGGGTCGTCTTGCAGTCGCGCCGACATGCCTTGCCCGCGCCAGTCAATCGCAAGCACGGCGTAGCCGGCATCGTTCAGGCGATGCGCGAAGGGCGCGTATTTTTCAATATATTCGGTGCGCCCCGGAAACAGAAGCACTGTGCCTCGGGCGGGGGATCCGCCCGGTTGCCACAACGCAAGGCGCAGGCGGATACCGTCATCCGCTGTGGACCAGAAAGCGGTTGCCGGGCGCAAAGGGTCGCCCGGCAACTGATGGAATGGAGCCGACTCGGTCACGGCCGGATGATCAGGACAGTGCCTGGCCAAGCTGCATTGCGACGCCCATGTTGCCGTCGATCTTCAGCTTGCCCATCATGAAGGCCGTCGCCGGGTTCACGCTGCCGTCGAGGATGCCTTCGAAGGTTTCGCGGCTGGCTTTCAGCGTGACTTCGGCTTCCTCGTCACCCGCGCGGACACCGCTTTCGTCGATCATGATCGCGCCTTCATCCTCGATCACGAATTTTGCGCTCGAATCGAAGCCACTGATTTTTTCATTCAGCTTCTCGACGGCTGCGGTAACAACTTTGCTCATTTCGATCCTCTTTTCGCGCTTAGGCTGGCGCCCGGTGGCCGGGCTGGGTTACACCACGTTTATGCGCCACGAACACATATATTTCCATTCTGTCGTCGCGGCATTCTGTATCCGAGTTCTTACGATTTTCATTTTATCCGCAACAGTTTTCGTGGATTCGGGGCAGGCGCAACCGCATACCCAATTGGACGAGGCGTTTGCGCAATTGGCCAATCCCGATGGCGAAGGCTGGCGAATCGCCGAAGCGGACATTCTACGGGAATGGTCGAAATCGGGGTCGGCATCGATGGACCTGTTGCTGAAACGCGGTGAAGAGGCGCTGGATCAGGGTGAGATCGAACTGGCCATCGGTCACCTGACCGCCTTGACGGACCATGCCCCCGATTTCGCAGCCGGATGGCAGGCGCGGGCCGCGGCATATGCGGCGGCGGGCAAGTTCGGTCCGGCGATAGGCGATCTGGGCCGGGCGCTTCAGCTTGAGCCACGACATTTTGTCGCCCTGACCCAATTGGGGGCCATGCTGGAGGAAGCCGGTGATTCAGACCGTGCGCTTGCGGCATATCGCCAAAGTCTGAAGATCCACCCCCACCAGCAAGAGGCAATTGACGCTGTTCAGAGACTGGAAGATCAGCGTCAGGGCACCGATATCTAGGGGCATGAACATGCACGACAAGGGCCGGATCACGGCCGTTCTGGGGCCGACCAATACCGGCAAGACCCATTACGCGATTGAACGGATGCTTGCGCATCGAACTGGTGTGATCGGCTTGCCGCTGCGTCTTTTGGCGCGCGAGGTATATGACCGCATCGTGAAATTGCGCGGTCCTTCGGTCGTGGCGCTGGTTACGGGTGAAGAACGAATCGTGCCCGAACGAGTTCGTTATTGGGTCGCGACGACCGAGGCGATGCCGGAAATCGGCGCGGATTTCGTGGCCATCGATGAGATCCAGTTATGCGCCGACCCGGATCGCGGGCATGTTTTCACCGACCGGCTTCTGAATATGCGCGGATTGCAGGAAACCTTGTTCCTCGGCAGTGACACGATGCGACCCGCAATTGCAGCTTTGGTGCCGGGCGCGCAGTTCCAGCGCCGCGAACGGTTTTCGACCTTGTCCTGGGCGGGATCGAAAAAGCTTAGCCGGATGCCCGCGCGTTCGGCGGTTGTCGGCTTCAGCGTCGACGACGTGTATGCCATGGCAGAGCTGCTGCGCCGCCAAAAGGGGGGGTGCGCGGTGGTGATGGGCGCCTTGTCGCCGCGCACCCGCAATGCCCAGGTCGAGATGTATCAGGCGGGGGAGGTCGACTATCTCGTCGCAACCGATGCCATCGGCATGGGGTTGAACCTCGATATTCGTCACGTGGCGTTCAGCGCCACGCATAAGTTTGATGGCCGTCGCGTGCGCCCGTTATTTCCGCATGAGCTGGGCCAGATTGCCGGGCGGGCAGGGCGCCACACGGAATCGGGCAGCTTTGGCGTCACCGGCGAGGCGCAAATTCTGGAGGAAGGGTTGATCGCGGCCATCGAGAACCACCGGTTCCAGCCGATCAGCCGCCTGATGTGGCGCAACACCCGGCTGGAATACGGAACCATGGATCGGCTGGTCCAAAGCCTTGAGACCGGGCCAGACCATGAATTGCTGGTTCGCGGGCGTGAGGCCGATGATATTCACGCATTGAAGATTCTGCGTGAGATGCCGGAGATCCGTGACCGCGTGCAGGGGGGCAGGGACGTGCGCCTGCTGTGGGACGTGTGCCGGGTTCCCGATTTCCGCAAGATTTCAACCGGCGAACACAGCACTCTGCTGGCGCGAATATTCGGATTCCTGCAGGATGGAAGAATCCCCGGCGACTGGTTGGCGCGGGCGGTCGCAAGAATCGACCGGACCCATGGCGATATTGATGCACTGTCGAAAAGACTGGCATATATTCGCACATGGACCTATGTCGCGCAGCGATCGGGCTGGGTCGAAGACGAAAGTCATTGGCGCGGGGAAACTCGCGCTGTAGAAGACCGCCTGTCTGACGCGCTGCATGCGGCGCTGACCCAACGATTTGTGGACCGGCGCACGTCAGTGCTTTTGCGCCGGCTCAAGCAGAAGGAGAGCCTTGTGGCCGAAGTGAACGACAAGGGCGAAGTAAGTGTCGAGGGCGAATTCGCCGGTCGACTGGAAGGTTTCCGCTTTCGTCCCGACCAGACCGCGACGGCGGACGAGGCAAGGATGCTGAACCGCGCAAGCTACGAGGCGCTGCGCCCTGAATTCCATTTGCGGGCCGACCGTTTCTATAACGCCCCGGATACCGAGCTGGACTTTACCGAGCAGGGCGGCCTGATGTGGGGCGACTCGGCTGTTGGCAAGCTGGTCAAGGGGGCGGATGCGCTCAGCCCTTCGGTGCAGGTTTTCGTTGACGAAGAGGCGGGTGAAGACATCGCCGAAAAGGTTCGCCGCCGTCTGCAGCACTTCATCGACCGCAAGGTTGCAGCGCTGTTCGAGCCGCTGATCGCCATGCAGAAGGACGAAGCCCTGACTGGGCTGGCCCGGGGGTTTGCCTTCCGGCTGGTGGAATCGCTTGGCGTCGTGGCGCGTGAAGGTGTCGCCGCCGAGGTAAAAGAACTCGATCAGGAAGCGCGGGGCATGCTGCGCAAACATGGCGTTCGCTTTGGTCAGTTCACGATCTTCCTGCCCGCGCTGCTCAAGCCTGCGCCGACACGCCTGCGGCTGGTTCTTTGGTCGCTGTCCGAAGGTCTGGACGAATTCCCCGAAAGCCCTCCTCCGGGGCTGGTGACGATACCCCATATCCCCGAGGTTCCCGAAGGCTATTACACGCTGTCTGGCTATCGCCCCGCCGGCGATCGCGCCATTCGCATCGATATGCTGGAGCGTTTGGCCGATTTGCTGCGCGCGCAGGACACCCGCGGCGGGTTCGAGGCGAATCCCGACATGTTGTCGATCACCGGCATGACGCTAGAGCAGTTCGCAAGTCTGATGCAGGGCTTGGGTTATGCGGCCGAAAAGGCCGAGCGCCCAAAGGTCAAGGCGGTCGAACCTGCGCCCGCACCGACGCCCGAGGCCGAAACCTCGGATGCGCCGATGACCGAAGAGGAAAGCGTGCTGGCCGCAGAAACGCGCGCCAAATGGGAAGCAGAACAGGCTGAAAAACGTCGTGCATCCGCCGAAGCCGAAGGTACCGAAGCGCCCACCGAGGATGTCGCAGCGCCGGAAATCGAGGTTTATTATACCTTCCGATGGGCACCCAAACCACGCCAGAACCGCCGCCCGCAGGGTGACGGGCAGGGTCGCAAGGGTGGCCAGCGCCGCGATGCCACCGGAGACGCCCGCGGCGGAAAACCCGGACGGGACGGAGGCAAACCGCGTGGCAAGGGCGGTCCTCGCAAGGGTGGCAAGCCGCAGAAACAATCGCCCAAGTCGTTTTCGTCGCGCCCCGAGAAGAAGGCTGATCCTGATAGCCCCTTCGCGATATTGGCTGCCCTTAAAGACAAGAAGTGAGCCAGCCGGACGACGCATTGCGGTTGGACAAATGGTTGTTTTTCGCGCGGCTTTTCAAGTCGCGCGGATTGGCGGCCGAGCGGATTGAAGGCGGTGGCGTCCGGTTGAACGGAATGCCTTGCCGCAAACCGGGGCGTATGGTGCGCCCCGGCGATGTTGTGGTCGTGTCGGCATATGGGCAGCTGCGCTGCGTCAGGGTTTTGTCATTGCCACAGCGTCGCGGCCCGGCAAGCGAGGCACAACACAGTTATGAAATCGTCCAGACCGATCAGGCCGACGGGCGCGACTAGGCCATCGGTCAGGGAATTGGTTCCGTTCGGATCCGGCCTGGCGCGAACAGCTGTTTCGTTGCGTTTGCCATGACGATGACAGGGGTCTTTTCCTGCATCGTGACCTTGAATGATCGCATTCTCGGGCGTAACTGTCTGCCCGGACCGAACTGGAGTGTGCAATGACATATGTCGTCACCGATAATTGCATCATGTGCAAATACACCGATTGCGTGGAGGTGTGTCCTGTCGACTGCTTCTATGAAGGTGAGAACACACTGGTCATTCACCCCGATGAATGTATCGACTGCGGCGTGTGCGAGCCGGAATGTCCGGCAGACGCGATCCGTCCGGATACCGAACCGGACATGGAAAAATGGGTCGAGTTCAATCGGAAATATTCCGAGCAATGGCCCGTGATCACGCAAAAGAAAGATCCGATGCCGAGCGCCGCCGAGATGGACGGTGTGGAAGGCAAGCTGGAAAAGCATTTCTCAGAGGCGCCAGGCGAGGGCGACTGAGGTTTCACGCCTGTTTTCCGGTTGCATCCGGAAAGCGAATGCGGGCGATTCGCGCTGACACTGCCGTGAGCAATTCGGTGCTATTCCATTCAAGTGCCTGTAAGATTTTCGTTAATTCGAATATCGCAGGCATTGGAACAGTGATCTGACGCCACTTTTTTTGTGGCGTTATTTATGCTATGTTCAATTTTCATTTGCATCCGGCGGGAATTCAGAGGTCCGCGGGATGCACGCCCCCGCACTGCCTCTCCATGTTCTCTGCCGGACATGGGGCAAATACAAAGATCAAGATCGGACCGCAGGCGGCATGCGCCGCTTACGGTCTTTTGCGCCCTGATTGGGTGCCACCTAGAGGAAGCCTGAATGTCCAAAGCCAAGAAAAACGAATTTCGTCCCGACGATTACGTTGTCTATCCTGCCCATGGCGTCGGTCAGATCGTGTCGATCGAAGAGCAGGAAGTCGCTGGATTGCGTCTGGAGATGTTTGTGATCTCGTTCGAGAAGGACAAGATGACTCTGCGCGTCCCGACCGCACGCGCCAGCGAAATCGGGATGCGTGGCCTGTCCTCGCCTGATCTGATCGATCGTGCGCTGGAAACGCTCAAGGGCAAGGCTCGGGTCAAGCGGGCGATGTGGTCGCGCCGCGCACAGGAATATGACCAGAAGATCAATTCCGGTGATTTGATGTCGATTGCCGAGGTGGTGCGCGACCTGCACCGCAATGACGAACAGCGCGAGCAATCCTATTCCGAGCGTCAGCTCTACGAAGCTGCGCTTGATCGGCTGACCCGCGAAGTGGCGGCTGTCAGCGGTCTGGATGAAGGTGCCGCGCAGAAACGTGTCGAAGATGTGCTGATGTCGCGCGCGGCCTGATCGGATTTTCGATCTCTTGAATGGGCGTCCCGCAGGGGGCGCCTTTTTTGTTGTTCTGGCTTGATGCCCGCCGGATTGCCGCGCGTGGACATCCGCCCCCCCGATGCCTATAAGTCGCGCGACTTCGGACCCCCTTTAGAGGTGCAACATGATCAAGGTCTTCGGACATACCGCCCCTGACACCGATTCGACCGGCTCTCCTATCATCTGGGCCTGGTATCTCAACGAAATCCGGCAGTTGCCTGCAATGGCGGTTCTGCAGGGCGAACCGAACACCGAAGCCGCCTGGATGCTGCAGCGATGGAACCTCGATAAACCCGGATTGATCGAGGATGTTGTGGCCGGTGAGGATTGTGTCATTGTCGACACGAACAACCCGGCCGAGCTGCCGAAATCGATCAACGATGCAAATGTCATCGAGATCATCGATCACCACATGCTGGTTGGCGGCATCAAGACCCGCACCCCGATCAATATCACCATCCGCCCTCTGGCCTGCACGGCGACGATCATGCATGATCTGATCGGCGATGATATGGCGCGGATGCCTGAGCCGGTCAAAGGGGCAATGCTGACCTGCATCCTGTCGGACACGATGGAGTTCCGCAGTCCGACGACGACCGATCACGACCGTGCGGTTGCCGAAAAACTGGCCGCGGATCTGGGTGTCGACATTCCTGAATTCGCCGCCGAGATGTTCGCCGCGAAATCCGATGTCAGCAGCTTCAGCGAAGAAGCGCTGCTTCGTATGGACAGCAAGGAATTCGAACTGAACGGCAAGAAGCTACGGGTTTCCGTTCTGGAAACCACAGCGCCGCAGGTCTTGTTGGATCGCAAGGATGCGCTGATGGCAGCCATGCCGACGGTCGCGGGTGCCGATGGCGCGGACGAGGTGCTGCTGTTCGTCATCGACATCCTCAAGGAAGAAGCGACGCTGCTGGTGGCGAATGATCTGATCAAACAGATTGCCGAAAAGAGCTTTGGGGTCACTGTCGGTGGTGACACGGTCGTTCTGCCCGGCGTTCTGAGCCGCAAGAAGCAAATCATTCCCGCGTTGGCCGTCTGATGACCCAGATTGTTCAATCCCTGTCGCAGATCGGCACGAATTACGATGTTCTCTTCTGCGACCTGTGGGGCTGCCTGCACAATGGCAAGCAACCCTATGCGGCCGCCGTCGCGGCTTTGCAGGAATTTCGCAAATCGGGTGGGCGTGTGGTTTTGATGACCAATGCCCCGCGTCCCAACAAATATGTCATCGCGCAGCTGGACCGGATGAAAGTTCCGCGGGATGCCTGGGACATGGTGATCAGTTCGGGTGATGCGGCACAGGATTCGATGTTCGCCGGGGCCGTTGGCCGCAAGGTCTGGCATATCGGAACCGCAAAGGATGACGGTTTCTTCAATGATGTCCCCGACGAATGGGCCGATCAGCCGGTCGTGACGCGGGTCCCGTTGGAAGAGGCCGAAGGCATCGTGGCCACCGGTCCCTATGACGAAGCAAACGAAGCCCCCGAGGATTATCGCGCGCAATTCATGCTTGCGCGCGAGCGGGGGCTGAAGCTGCTCTGTGCCAACCCGGATGTGGTCGTGGACATGGGAGAGACGCGGATCTATTGCGCGGGTGCCCTTGCCGAGTTCTATGAAGAGATCGGTGGTGAATCGCTGTATTTCGGCAAACCGCACCCGCCGATTTACGAACGGGCCAGGCGATTGATGAACCTGACCGAGAACGCACGGATACTGGCCATTGGTGACGGGATCAACACGGATGTTCGTGGCGCGGGGCAAGAGGGTATCGATGCGCTGTTTGTCACCGGCGGGCTTGCGGCTGCCGCATTTGGCGATGACGTTGAAAATCCCGATGACGATCTGCTGCGGGAATGGCTGGCTTCGCGCCAGCTGAACCCTGAATACAGTATCGGCCGCTTGCGCTAGGTCCCAAGATCCGAGCCTTGATCATGGCCCGCTTCGAAAGAAGCGGGCCGTTTTGCATAGAGAGATTCAAAACGAGTCGGTAATAAAATGACATAAAACACTAAAAACTGCATATATTATTGCGCATCGGATGAAATGCTGCTATGCAGCATAACACCTTGAACAGTTCGTGACGCAGCAAATGGATGACAGCATGTTCGACAATCTTCCCCGTGGCACGATCGTCATCGAGGATCTGGAGGTCGGAATGACCCGTCATCTGCAAAAGCAGATTACCGATCATGATATCGAGCTTTTCGCCGAGGTTTCGACCGATCATAATCCCGTTCATCTGGATGAAAGCTATGCAAGGGATACGATCTTCGAAGGCCGGATTGCGCATGGCATGTTGACTGCGGGCCTGGTTTCAGCGGTGATTGGCGAACAGCTGCCGGGTCACGGCACGGTCTATCTTGGACAGACATTGAAATTCATGGCACCGGTGCGTCCGGGTGACATGGTGCGGGCCGAAGTGACCGTAGCTTCAATCGATCATGCGAAAAGGCGCGTGACGCTTGCAACCCGCTGCCTCGTGGGCGATACGGTCGTGCTGAAAGGCGAGGCCGTCGTATTGGCGCCAAGCCGCAAGTTCGACTGACGGGGCGCGGCTGCCCCAGTGGGGGCCTCGTGCACATCCATCGCGACTGGACAGGTTTACCGGCTGAAGCCCGTGGGGCAACGGTTGCCATGGGAAATTTTGACGGTGTTCACATGGGACATCGGGCCGTCATCGATGCGGCGAGGCGGGCGGTCGATGCCCCCTTGGGGATCATCACCTTTGAACCTCATCCCAGGCAATTCTTCGCACCTGATGCGCCGTCATTCCGCCTGATGAATTCCGAGGCGCGGGCGAACCGCCTGGCGCGGCTGGGGACTGAGCGTCTCTACGAGCTGCCTTTCGGGGCCGTGCTGGCCGGCCTGACCCCCGAAGCATTTGCGCAAGAGGTGCTGGTTGATGGGCTTGGCGTCAGGCATGTGACTGTCGGGCAGGATTTTTGCTTTGGCAAGAAACGTTCAGGCAATGTCAATATTCTGCGTGATCTTGGCGAACGGCATGGTTTCGGTGTGACTGCGGTTCCTTTGGTCGGGGATGGCGGGCAGGAATACAGTTCGACCGCCATTCGCAAGGCGCTGAGCGAGGGACGCCCCCGCGATGCCGAGCGTATGCTGGGCCATTGGCACAGGATCGAAGGTGAAATCGTGCATGGCGAAAAGCGCGGTCGTGAATTGGGCTGGCCAACGGCAAACATGCGGCTTGACGACCTGCATTTGCCGCGCCTTGGTGTCTATGCCGTGCTGGTCGATGTATTGACCGGACCTGAACGACTGTCCTGCAAGGGCGTCGCAAGTCTTGGGGTAAGGCCCATGTTCGGGCGCAACGCGCCCAATCTCGAGGTGCATCTGTTTGACTATTCAGGTGACCTCTATGGCCAGCATCTGTCTGTTGCGCTCGTCGATTTTCTCCGCGACGAAGAAAAGTTCGGCTCACTCGAGGATCTGGTCCGGCAAATCGATGCAGATGCCGATCAGGCGCGCCGGTTGTTGTCGGGGGTCTGATGCGTGAGCGTTTCTGGGAAATGCCGCTGTCACAGCTTGATCGCGACGAATGGGAAGCGCTGTGTGACGGTTGCGGGAAATGTTGTCTGAACAAGATTGAATATGAAGACAGCGACGAACTGGCGTTTACCCGTGTTGCCTGCAAGTTGCTGGACGGGCACGCCTGTCGTTGCAGTTCCTACGAGAATCGACATGATTATGTGCCGGAATGCGTTGTTCTGACCCCTGCGAAGCTGCGGGAAATATCCTGGTGGCTGCCATCGACCTGTGCGTATCGTTTGCGCCAAGAGGGACGGCCACTGCATAAATGGCACCCGCTGATCTCGGGGGATCCCGAATCCGTTCACCGCGCGAAGATCAGCGTTCGGGGCTGGACCGTCAGTGAGGCCGAAGTTCCCGAAGAAGAATGGGAAGATCACATCATCGAGGATCTGTCGTGAATTTTGCATCCGACAACGCCTATGGGGCGCATCCTGCGGTATTGCAGGCGCTGATAGATTGCAATGAAGGCGCTGTGATGGGCTATGGCGCCGATCCGGTCTCGGCGCGCGCAACCGCGGCCATTCGCGACATATTCGAGGCACCAGATGCCGAGGTCCATTTTGTCGCGACCGGAACAGCCGCCAATGCCCTGGTCTGTGCGCAGCTTTCACCGGGATTCGGGCGCATTTATTGCCATGAGGATGCCCATATCGAAACCAGCGAATGTGGCGCCCCCGAGTTTTTCACAGGTGGCGGAAAGTTGATCACTCTTGCCGGGGCGATGGGCAAGCTGAACGCCGGGCATTTGCAAGAGGCGCTGCGCATCGGCGCGGCAGAGGGCTGGAACGGCGGGCGCAACGCGATGCTGTCGATCACGAATTCGACCGAATGGGGCACCGTTTATACACCGCAAGAGGTCGCCGCGCTGTCCAGGATCAGCCATGATGCAGGTTTGCCGGTGCATATGGATGGGGCAAGATTTGCCAACGCAATCGCATCGCTGGGATGCCGTCCCGCCGATCTGACATGGCGCGCGGGCGTCGATGTATTGTGTTTTGGCGGCACCAAGAATGGGGCCATGGGGGCAGAGGCGGTGATCTTCTTTGATCCCGAACTGGCCGAAGGTTTCGCATATCGGCGCAAGCAGTCCGGGCATGTCTTTTCCAAACAGCGATTTCTGGCGGCGCAAATGCTGGCGCTTTGCGAAAACGGGTTGTGGACACAACTTGCCCTACAGGCCAATGCTGCGGCCACGCGCCTGGCCGAAGGGGTGGCGCGCGCGGGGGGGCATTTTCTGGCGCCGGTGCAAAGCAACGCGATTTTTGCTGCGATTCCCCTGGCGGCCCATCAGCGCGCCGTCGCAGCCGGGGCGAAATACCACCTGTGGCCGGACGCATCGGCCGACGGATCAGACCCGGTGCCGGTCCGGCTTGTCACGTCATGGAACACACCGGATTGCCAGATCGATGCCTTGGTTGACCTGTTGTGCCAGGGTGACGGCGCCTAGCTTGCGCCCTGATCTGCGAACAGCGCATCCAGAAGCATTTGCAATGCGAAACTGACCGAGGCCTCGCGCACCTGTCGACGACCCAGGGCGCCAAAATCGACCAGCCGCGTGACGGTGCCCGTCGCCGTTGCCACGCCAAAGCAAACGCGCCCTTCGGGCTTGTGCTCGGAACCTCCCGGGCCGGCAATGCCGGTGACCGCGACTGTAACGGTCGCGTCCGAGTTCCGCAGCGCGCCTTCGGCCATTTCAGCGGCGATCTCTGGGCTTACGGCGCCGTGCTTTTCCAGCGTTGTGGCGTTCACACCCAGCATCTGCCGTTTGGCCGCGTTTGAATAGGTGACAAACCCCCGGTCCAGCACGGCGGATGAACCGGGGATATCCGTCAATGCCGCAGCGATCATTCCGCCCGTGCAGCTTTCGGCAGTGGCGATCACGGCTTGTGCATCACGCGCCGCTGCCAGAACCTGTGCGGCCAGCGTCACAGCAACACCAGATGAGCGAGTGCCGCGGCCAGCAATGTCGCGAAGCCGGCGAATATTCCAGCCCAGAGATCATCTTTCATGACGCCATCGACACCGCCTTCACGATCTGCACGCCCAACCAGCCACGGTTTCCAGATATCGAACAGGCGAAAGAACAGGAATGCCGCCACCCAGCCCGGATAGGGGAAGACCCCTGCGTCCATCCCCGAAAAATAGAATGCCGCTGAAGGAAAGCACAGGGCAAGCCATTGGCCCGCGACCTCATCGATGACGATTTCGCTGCGGTCAGGATCGCTCATGCCGGCTGTATAGCGGCGCACAGCCCAGAACCCGATCAGGGTGACGGCCAAGGTCGCACACGCCAATAGTGGGAAATGCCCGACCCGATGCAACAGCACGCCCATGGCGAGGGCAATGGCGGACCCCCAGGTGCCGGGTGCCGGTTTCAAAAGCCCGGCCCCGAACCAGATGCAAAGCAGACGATCCATGTCCTATTCCTTCATGAGCGCGACGGTTGCAATGGCGGCGATTCCTTCGCGGCGACCAGTGAAGCCGAGCCGTTCAGAGGTTGTGGCCTTTACGCTGATGCGCGGGGGTTCCACGCCCATGATTTCGGCAAGCCGATCCTGCATCGGCGCTGCATGAGGCCCGATCTTGGGCATTTCGCAGATCAGTGTCACATCCGCATTGCCAAAGGCAAACCCCCGGCTGCGCGCCAGATCGGCTGCGTGGCGCAGGAAAATTGCACTGTCCGCGCCCTTCCATTGCGGATCGCTTGGTGGAAAGTGGCGGCCGATATCACCTTCGGCGAGCGCACCATAAATTGCATCGGTCAATGCATGCATACCGACATCGGCATCGGAATGTCCGATCAGTCCGCAATCATGGGGGATCTTCACCCCACACAGCCAGACATGATCGCCCTGGCCGAAAGCGTGCACATCATATCCATTGCCCAGGCGAATATCCATCTTCCCTCTCAGCAGCCGTTCGGCCCGCGCGAAATCGGCGGGGTAGGTGATCTTGAGATTGTTTTCATCACCCGGGGTGATTTCAACCTCGATACCGGATTTCCGGGCAAGTTCGACATCATCGGCGGCATCTTCGGGATGGGCGCGATGAGCCTCAAGTATCGCTGCCAGGGCGAATCCTTGCGGTGTCTGGGCGCGAAACAATCCTTCCCGGGACGCGGTGCCGCGCACCTGGCCGTTTTCTCCGCGCCACAATGCGTCGGAGACGGGAAGGGCAGGCGCAGCGGCCCGCGCGCCGCCCTGTAACGCCGTCACCACGCCGGCGATAACCTGCTGGCTGACCAGCGGTCGCGCGCCGTCATGGATCAGGACATGGCTGATGCCGCTATGTTTCAGGGTCTCAAGCGCGGCGCGGACACTGGCGGCGCGTGTGGCGCCACCGATGACGATGGTGGCCACCCCTTGCGTCAGGGCAATCGCCTGGGCGACATCATCCGGGTGCACGACCAGAATGATGCGCTCAAAGCCCGCAAAGGCGGCCAGAGCATGGGCCAGAACTGCGCGATCGCCCAATTGCCGCCATTGTTTCGGCCCCTCACCCCCGGCGCGGCTGCCGCGACCCGCAGCCGTGATGATCGCGGCGAAGCCGTGGGGTGCGGGTCCGGTCATGCGTGGTCGGGCACGTCGCCATGGATCGCGTCGGCAAAGGCCGAACGATAAAGCGACGACAACAGCTGAAGCGGCGCGCGATCCCCCCCAAGGGCAACTGTGTCGCCGCCAACCTGTCCGACCTGCGTCATTGGCACGTTGGCCTTGGCCGCAGCCTCCAGCAGCGTTTTGGCATTGTCGGGCGAGGCGGCGACCAGATACCGGGCCTGATCTTCGCCGAACAGTTGCGGGATCCGATCGTCGTCAAGGGTGATGCCCAGCCCTGCCGCTTCGCCCATTTCGAACGCGGCCAGTGCAAGCCCGCCATCGGACAGGTCCGTGGCCGCGGCAAGATGCGCGCGCATGTCACGCAGGAAGGTGCCGTGCTTTCGCTCGGCTTCGAGGTCGACATGAGGCGCGTCGCCGGTTTCCATGCCAAAGGCTTCATAGGCCAGGGCGGATTGTCCCAGATGGCCCTCGGTCTTGCCAATCACCAACAGGACGTCGCCTTCGGATGGCAATCCGGCGATCAGGTTCGCCAGATCATCGATCAGTCCGACCCCGCCGATGGTCGGGGTGGGCAGGATGCCCTTGCCGTCGGTCTCGTTGTATAGCGAAACGTTGCCCGACACGATCGGAAAGTCCAGCGCCCGGCAAGCCTCGCCGATGCCCTTGATGGCTCCGACGAACTGCCCCATGATTTCGGGCTTTTCGGGGTTGCCAAAATTGAGGTTGTCCGTCGTGGCCAACGGCAGGGCGCCCGCCGCGCACAGGTTGCGATAGGCTTCGGCGACAGCCTGTTTGCCACCTTCTTGCGGGTTCGCGCGGACATAGCGAGGTGTCACGTCACTGGTGAAGGCCAGGGCCTTGTTGGTGCCGTGAACGCGCACGATCCCGGCCCCGATGCCGGGGCGGCGGATCGTGTCTGCGCCGACCTGGGTGTCATATTGTTCCCAGACCCATGATTTATGGGCATAGTTGGGCGAGCCGATCAGGGTTTTCAACGCCGCGATCGGGCCGATTTCGGGAAGGGCCGGCGTTTCGGTAACCGGCGGCGTCTCGACCCAGAGGCGATCATATTCCGGTGCACTGGAAGACAGTTTGGACAGCGGCAGATCGGCCTTGATGTCACTTCCGTGGAGGATCAGGAAACGATCCTCGGCAATGGTTTCCCCGACAATGGCGAAATCGAGATCCCACTTTTCAAAGATCGCGCGGGCTTCGGCCTCTTTTTCGGGCTTCAGCACCATCAGCATCCGTTCCTGGGATTCCGACAGCATCATCTCATAGGCGGTCATGTTGGTTTCGCGCTGCGGCACGGCATCAAGCTGCAGCTTGATGCCCAACCCGCCCTTGTCGCCCATCTCGACGGCCGAACATGTCAGGCCCGCGGCGCCCATGTCCTGAATCGAGATCACCGCCCCCGATGCCATCAGTTCAAGACAGGCCTCCAACAGGCATTTTTCGGTGAATGGCGCGCCGACCTGAACGGTGGGGCGCTTGTCTTCGATCGTGTCATCGAACTCGGCTGATGCCATGGTCGCACCGCCCACGCCATCGCGCCCGGTCTTGGCACCAAGATACACGACCGGCATGCCCACACCCGAGGCCGCCGAATAAAAGATCTTGTCGGTATCCGCCAAGCCTGCGGCAAAGGCATTCACAAGGCAGTTGCCATCATAGGACGGATGAAATCGAACCTCGCCGCCGACATTGGGAACCCCGAAGCAATTGCCGTATGCCCCGATGCCTTCGACCACGCCCTTGACCAGATGCGGGGTCTTGGGATGCTGGGGGCGGCCGAAAGATAGCGAATCCATCGCGGCGATCGGGCGTGCGCCCATCGTGAACACGTCGCGCAGGATCCCGCCAACGCCGGTCGCGGCACCCTGATGCGGCTCGATATAGGACGGGTGGTTGTGGCTTTCCATCTTGAACACCACGGCCTGGCCGTCGCCGATATCGACAATGCCTGCATTCTCGCCGGGACCACAGATTACCTGAGGGCCATCCGTGGGCAGGGTGCGCAACCATTTCTTTGACGATTTATAGGAGCAATGCTCGTTCCACATCGCGCTGAAGATTCCCAGTTCCGTGAAACTGGGTTCGCGGCCAATGATGTCAAGAATGCGATCATATTCGTCGGGCTTCAGCCCATGAGCGGCGATCAGTTCCGGGGTGATCGACGGTTCCTGCATCTCTGGTCCTTCCTGGCGGTAGAGTCAGCCGCCTTTTATGGCCTGTCTGTCGCTATGGGAAGGGTCCGCCCGAGGCGGATGCCACGTTCAAGGCAAAAAAAAGCCGGGCACTAAGCCCGGCCTAAGTCCAACAGGGAGGTAGAAGGTGATGTGCGATTAAGCTGTCATCGCCTTCGAAGCCTGATTTATGGGCAGGTTGTTAACGGTTCAAGTCTTTTCATGCTGCAGACGCAGCATAGCCGACATGCAGTTGCCGAATAGCTACACGCTAAAGTTGTAGTTTGAAGGCCGAATCATGCAAAACAAGGAGAGGATGCCGTTAGATCTGGCCCATTTGCGCTATTTTACTGCACGGTTCTCACTTTGGTGGCGGCGATAGGCCTGGATCTCTTCCAAGACAAAATCGCGGAAGGCTGCGACTCGTTGTGTTTGGCGCAATTCTTCCGGGTAGGCGAGGAAAACCGGCACTTCACCCGATTCCGTTTCCGGCAGAACCCGCACCAGATCATGATGGTCGGCGGTCAGATAGTCCGGCAATACGCCGATCCCGACATGCGCCAGAACCCCTTGCAAGACACCGAAATAGTTGTTGACGGTCAGGGTCGAACGGACATTTTGCGCCATCACGTCCTGCGCCAGACGCGCGCCCGCAGCGACCTGAGGCTGGTCTGTCTTTTGGCAAATGATCCGATGACGGGCCAGATCCGCCATGGTTTCGGGCGTTCCGGCAAATTCCAGATATTCGCGCGTGGCATAGAGACGCATCCGGATATTCAGCAATCTTCTGCGAATAAGGTCGGACTGGCTTGGCTCTTTCATGCGAATGGCGACGTCGGCTTCGCGCATGGGCAGGTCAAGAACCCGTTCTTCCAGCAGAAGATCGATTTTCAGTTCGGGGTATTTCTCGTACAGTTTGACCAGACGTGGCGCCAGCCAAAGCGTGCCAAAACCGACCGGCGTTGTGACCTTCAATTCGCCCAGGACGTTTTCTTCGCTGTCGCGGATGCGCGCAGATGTCGAATCGAGCTTGCGCGCCATCGATGATGTGGCTTCGAACAGCAATTCGCCCTGTTCGGTCAGAATCAGCCCGCGCGCATGACGATGGAACAGGGTGGTGCCAAGAGAATCTTCCAGGGCGCGAATCTGGCGGCTGACCGCGGATTGCGAAAGATGCAGGGTGTCGCCTGCATGTGTCAGGCTGCCCGCATCGGCCACCGCGTGAAATATTCTTAGTTTATCCCAGTCCATAGCTGTCACATTCCTGCCTAGTCAGCCATGCATTTTTTGCAAAGCTATCGCAGCCCTGCCTTTCTGTCACGCCTGCGTCAAGCCCGGATTTTTTTCTTTTTCGGTCAGCAATTCTGACCTATACTGCGATGCGGGGTGCGACACATGGGAGGAAACGCAGAATGAGCAAGCAGGAATTTTCGCTAGCCGATCGTTTCGATCTTTCGAAGACACAGGTATTGCTGAACGGAACGCAGGCACTTGTGCGGCTGATGCTTATGCAGGCGGCACGAGACAAAGCCGCGGGGCTGAACACCAGCGGTCTTGTGACCGGGTATCGCGGCTCGCCGCTGGGTGGGGTCGATTTGCAGATGATGCGCGAATCGCGTCGCTTGAACGAGGCAAATGTTCTGTTCCAGCCGGGGCTGAACGAAGATCTTGCCGCAACGGCAATCTGGGGCAGCCAGCAGGCCGAACTGCGCGGCGAAGGCAGATATGACGGCGTTTATGCCCTTTGGTATGGCAAGGGGCCGGGCGTTGATCGTACCGGCGATGTGATGCGCCACGGCAATATGGCCGGTTCGTCGCAACATGGCGGCGTCGTCATGGCGATGGGCGATGACCACACCGGCGAATCCTCGACGGTCCTTCATCAATCGGACTGGGCGATGATTGATGCCTATATACCGGTTCTGTCACCTGCCGGTGTACAGGAAATCCTGGATTATGGCCTCTATGGGTTTGCCTTGTCGCGCTATGCCGGCGTCTGGACGGGGCTGAAGACCATGAAGGATACGGTCGAGGCGACGGCCGTTGTCGACGGCAATCCGCACCGGCTGAATTTCGTGCGACCGGATTTTGATATTCCGGAAGGCGGGCTGAATATTCGTCTGGGTGATACGCCTGTCATCCAGGAAGCCCGGATGATCGATTTCAAACGCCACGCCGCCGAGGCGTTCGCGCGGGCCAATCGGATCGATCGCAAGGTCTGGGGCAAGCCCGGTGCCAAGATCGGTTTCGTGGCGGCGGGCAAGAACTGGCTCGATCTGGTGCATGCCTTGTCCTTGCTGGGCATCGACGAGGCGGAAGCCGAACGGCTGGGCCTGACCACCTATAAGGTCGGGCAGACATGGCCGCTGGACATGAAGTCCATGCAGGAATGGTCCGAGGATCTGGAGCTGATTGTTTGTGTTGAAGAAAAGCGAAAGCTGATCGAGGTTCAGCTGAAAGAAGCTATTTTTGACAACCGGCATGGGCGACGGGTGCATGGTTGGCATCATGATCGAACGCGGGAAGAATTGTTCCCGACCCGCTATGCGCTGGATCCGGTGATGATCGCGCAGAAAATCGGATCGATCCTGATCGAAGAAGGCCGCGGCACCGAACATATCCGCGCGGGACTGCAACGCCTGACCGAGGTGCGGCGCAACGATAATGCCCCTGAAATCGCGACGCGCACGCCATGGTTCTGTTCGGGTTGTCCGCATAATTCTTCGACGCGCCTGCCCGAAGGCAGCCGTGCCTATGCGGGGATCGGCTGTCACTACATGGTTCAATGGATGGGGCGCGAAACCGAAGGCTTCACCCATATGGGCGGCGAGGGTGCCAACTGGATAGGCGAAGCGCCGTTCAGTAAAAGAAGTCATGTATTTCAAAATCTTGGGGATGGAACCTATAACCATTCCGGAAACCTGGCGATCCGTGCGGCGCTGGCCGCCGGAACCAATATCACCTACAAGATCCTGTATAATGACGCGGTTGCGATGACCGGCGGGCAGCCCAATGAAGGCGGGCTGAGCGCACAGCAGATTGCGCGTGAATTGGTCGCGATGGGTGTCAGCCCTGTCGTCGTGGTCTTTGATGACAAAGAGGATGTCGACCGTTCGACATTCCCGGGCGGGCTGCGTTTTGAAGAGCGCGCCGAGATGATGAATGTGCAGCGCGAACTGGAAAAAGTCGCGGGTGTCAGTGCCATCCTGTATATTCAGACCTGCGCCGCGGAAAAACGCCGCAGGCGCAAGAAGGGCGAATTTCCCGATCCTGACCGCCGGGTCTGGATCAATCCCGAGGTTTGCGAAGGGTGTGGCGATTGTTCGGTCCAGTCCAATTGCGTCTCGATCGTCCCGCTGGACACGGAACTGGGACGCAAGCGCCAGATCGACCAGTCCAGTTGTAACAAGGATTACAGCTGTCTGAACGGGTTCTGCCCCAGCTTTGTCACCGTCAAGGGTGGCAAGCTGCGCAAACCAAAGGCCGAGGCGTTCGACATTCCCGATCTGCCCATGCCACAACTGCCCGCGATCAGCGGCACCCATAATGTCGTTATTACGGGCGTCGGTGGGACCGGCGTGGTGACAATCGGTGCGGTTCTGGCACAGGCAGCGCATGTCGATGGAAAAGGCGCCGGGATGATGGAGATGGCGGGGCTGGCCCAAAAGGGTGGCGCGGTGCATATCCATCTGCGACTGGCGGACAAGCCCGAAGATATCAGTGCCATTCGGGTTGCGACCGGCGAGGCGGATTGCGTGATCGGCGGGGATCTGGTGGTCACGGCCGGTGCGCGCACGATCGGTCTGATGACCAATGGTCGCAGCGGCGCGGTCGTCAATGATCATGAAATCATTACCGGTGACTTCACCCGCTTTCGTGATTTCCAGGTCCCGTCGGATCGCCTGCGCATGTCGCTGGAGGCCCGACTGGGCGACAAGGTTGCGTTTTTCGACGCCAATGAGCTGGCGTTGCGGATGCTGGGGGATTCGATTTACTCGAACATGCTGGTTCTGGGTGCGTGCTGGCAGCAGGGTCTGATTCCCCTGACGGAAGACGCGATCATGAAGGCGATCGAGCTGAATGGCACCAAGACCGAAGAAAACAAAAGGGCTTTCCGCATCGGACGTTGGGCGATGGTTCATCCCGATCAGGCCCGCAAGCCGGTCGACCCGATCCAGTTGCCGACCGATCCGGTGGTCTATCGTGCTGAGCGGCTGATCGCCTATCAGGGCAAGGGGTTGGCGCGGAAATTCGAAAAGCTGGTCGCGGCAGCGCCCGCGCCGCTGCGTGACAGCGTTGCACGGGGCTATTTCAAGTTGCTGGCCTACAAGGACGAATACGAGGTCGCGCGCCTGCATCTGAGCACGGTCGATCAGGTCGCGCAGACATGGGAAGGTGATACCAGGCTGTCGCTGCATCTCGCGCCCCCGATTTTGCCGGGCATGGATGCGCAGGGCCGCCCCAGGAAACGCGAGTTCGGGCCGTGGATGTTCAAGGCGTTTCGCGTGCTTGCCGCCATGCGCAAGCTGCGGGGCACGCCTTTCGACCCCTTCGGTTACAGTCATGAACGTCGGGTCGAGCGTGGCATGATCCGCGAATATGAACGGGACATGCAGGCCGTGTTCAAGGATGTCCGGGACGCAACCTTGCCAGTCGCCATTGAATTGGCCGAACTGCCTCTGACTGTGCGTGGATACGGGCCGGTCAAGGACAAGGCAGTTCAGCAGGCCGCGCAACGGCGCAAGGAGCTGTTGGCGCAGTTGCAGAGCGGAGACGCACCGATCCGTGAAGCTGCCGAATAACGCAGGTCATTCCCAATTGCCGCGCGGCGTCCTAAAACATGTCGTGCGGCAAGAGGAGCAAGCAATGGCAGTTGGTGTTTTCGATTCGGGTTTGGGTGGTCTGACCGTGCATCAGGCGATCGCCGCCCGGCTGCCGGATGTCCCGCTGGTCTATCTTGGTGACAATGCGCATGCACCATATGGCGTGCGGACGGCCGATGACATCTATGACCTGACCTGCGCAGGGGTGGAACGTCTTTGGCAGGAAGGGTGCGATCTGGTCATTCTTGCCTGCAACACGGCCAGTGCCGCGGCGTTGCGCCGGATGCAGGAGACCTGGTTGCCGCAAGACAAGCGTGTTCTGGGGGTTTTCGTGCCGATGATCGAGGCCCTGACCGAGCGTCGCTGGGGGGACAATTCCCCGCCCCGCGAGGTCAAGGTCAAGCATGTCGCGCTGTTTGCCACCCCGGCAACCGTGGCCAGCCGGGCGTTCCAGCGCGAACTTGCGTTCCGGGCCGTCGGTGTCGATGTCGAGGCACAGCCTTGTGCCGGTGTCGTTGATGCCATCGAACAAGGCGACGAGATTCTTGCCGAAGCCCTGGTGACGAGCCATGTCGAGGCCCTGAGACGCCGGATGCCCAGCCCCGAAGCTGCAATTCTTGGCTGTACGCATTATCCTTTTGTCCAGGATGTGTTCAGCCGCGCGCTGGGAGCGGATGTCGAAGTTTACAGTCAGGCGGGGCTGGTGGCCGACAGCCTGGCGGATTATCTTGAGCGCCGGCCGGAATTTATTGGTGCCGGACGGGTCTCGAAATATCTGACGACGGGCGATCCACGGCGGGTTTCTGGCAAGGCTACGCAATTCCTGCGCAGCCCGATCACATTCGAATCCGCTTGAAGAGGCACTATGTCAGGATTGAAATCATTGAAGAAACGTCGCCGCGTGCAGGTGATTTCTGCCGCGGCACTGGCCTTGGTGATCGCGACGGTGCTGATCGGTTACGGATTTCGCGACGGGATCAATCTCTATCGTTCTCCGACGCAGGTCAGTGAGGCGGCCCCTGCGCCGGATGAGTATTTTCAGCTGGGCGGGCTGGTCAAGGATGGCTCTATCGTGGATCGGGGCGGGGTGCGCTTTGATTTCGTGATTACCGACGGCCTGGCCGAGATCGCGGTGACATATACCGGCGATGATCCCCGCCCCGATCTGTTCAAGGAGGGACAGGGAACGATTGCCAAGGGCTATTATCGCGACGGTCGTTTCGAGGCAAAGGACCTGCTGGCCAAGCATGATGAAAGCTATATGCCGCGCGAGGTCGTCGACACCTTGAAGGAAAGCGGCGTCTACAAGGATCCGAATTCCTGAAACCGGGCGTTGCGCGTGGTGATCGCGCAACGTTCTCATGATTAACAGAACGTTAAATTGCAGGCCCCACCTTTGGCGACAGGGATCGCGAAAAGGATAGGCAATGCAAAGCGTAGAAGAAATCGCGCGGGAAATCGTCAGCCGCGAAGGTGGATATGTGAACGACCCCGATGATCCGGGAGGGGCCACGATCCACGGTGTGACGATCGGCACGATGCGCAGTCTGGGGTTGGACCTTAACCGCGATGGTCGAATCGACGCGACCGATGTCAAGGCGCTGACAAGGGCGCAGGCCGAACAGATTTTCGTTGAACATTACTTTCGCAAGCCGGGCATCTCGCAATTGCCAGATAGACTGCATGCCAGCGTATTTGACATGTATGTCAATGCTGGCCGGAACGCGGTGAAGATCTTGCAGCGATTGACCTCCAGAATGGGCTTTCCGGCCAGCGATGATGGCCTGATTGGCCCAGAGACTGTTCAGGCCGCAAGGGATGCATCGCGTGCGGCCCCGGATCATCTGGCGGACGCATATGGGATCGCGCGGCGGAATTACTATTACGCATTGGCGGATCAGCGCCCTGCCAGCCGCAAATATGCCTCGACCCAAAAATCGACCAAGGGCGGGTGGATAATCCGGGCCGAGGCATTCATCAGCCCTCACTACCACCTGACCCAAGCTCAACATCGTGAAAGGATTGCCGCATGGGCATGATTGACCGTTTCATCGGCTTGGGGGCGAACGCCACGGCGCTGGGAAACGCTGCGGCAGGAATGGCCGAGGTCTTTACCCGCAATCAAACACGCAAGATGGAGCTGGAAGAGGCGGCCTATTCCCAGGCGGTTTCACAGTTCGGGCAAGAATTCGCCGTTCAGCAAAGCGGCGTTTTCAACAGCCTCGTCAATGGGCTGAATCGGCTTCCACGACCGTTATTGGCATTGGGCACGATGGGCTTGTTTGTCTATGCCATGATTGAACCCACTGGATTTGGGCTGCGCATGCAGGGTTTGCAGCAGGTGCCCGAGCCGCTTTGGTGGTTGCTGGGTGCGATCGTCGGGTTCTATTTCGGTGCGCGTGAGGCACATTATTTCCGGCATCGAAACTGGTCGGTGCCGGAAAACGGCGCCATGGCAAAGTCGGCCTCGGCGACGCCGCAAATGCTGCAGGGGTGGGTTGCGCCAAAAGAAGATTTTGCCGACAATGCCGCCCTGCGCGATTGGGCCGCCAGCTTGCGCGGATAGGTCGCATCGCAAAGACGCGATTGTGAAGCATTGGGCCAAGGGGGGACTTTCCCCCCTTTTTTCGTGCCTTTATGCTGGCCGCAACAGAGGAACTCCTGAATGATTGCTGAAATCGGCCATTTCGCCCTGATACTCGCTTTTGCGGTGTCGATATATCAGACTGTTGTGCCGATGGTGGGGGCATCGCGTGACTGGCAAGGCTGGATGACCAGTGCAAATCCCGCCGCGCTGGCCCAGTTCTTGCTGTGCGGGTTGTCCTTTGCGGCGTTGACCGTGGCTTTCGTGACGTCGGATTTTTCGCTGAAGCTGGTCTACGAGAATTCTCATACGGCCAAGCCGATGATCTACAAGATCAGTGGTGTTTGGGGGAACCACGAAGGTTCGATGCTGCTTTGGGTATTGATACTGGCGTTGTTCGGTGCGGCGGCCGCCGTGTTCGGTGACAATCTTCCGCCGCGGTTGCGGGCTCGGGTGCTGTCTGTTCAGGCTGCGATCGGTGCCGCATTTTATGCCTTTATCATCTTTACATCGAACCCTTTTCTTCGCCTTGGAAACCCGCCATTTGACGGGCGCGATCTCAATCCGTTGCTGCAAGATCCGGGTTTGGCCTTTCATCCGCCCTTCCTGTATCTTGGATATGTCGGGCTTTCGATGGCGTTCAGCTTTGCTGTTGCGGCGCTGATCGAAGGGCGGGTCGATGCGGCCTGGGCGCGCTGGGTGCGTCCGTGGACATTGGCGGCCTGGATGTTTCTGACGGTCGGAATCGCACTGGGTTCGTGGTGGGCGTATTACGAACTGGGTTGGGGCGGATTCTGGTTCTGGGATCCGGTCGAAAACGCAAGCTTCATGCCTTGGTTGCTGGCTGCTGCGCTGCTGCACTCAGCGATTGTGGTCGAAAAGCGCGAGGCTTTGAAAAGCTGGACGATCTTGCTTGCGATCATGGCTTTTGGTTTTTCGTTGATCGGCACCTTTATCGTGCGCTCCGGGGTCATCACCTCTGTCCACAGCTTTGCCAGCGATCCGGAAAGGGGGTTGTTTATTCTGGCGATTCTGCTTGCCTTCGTTGGCGGGGCGTTGACCTTGTATGCGGCCCGCGCCAGTGAGATGACTGCCAAGGGGGTCTTTGCACCCGTGTCGCGGGAAGGTGCGCTGGTTCTGAACAATGTGTTGCTGGCGGTGTCGGCATTCGTGGTCTTCATTGGAACGATGTGGCCGTTGTTCGCCGAAATGATGTGGGATCGAAAACTGTCGGTCGGTGCCCCTTTCTTCAACAAGGCGTTTACGCCTTTCATGATCGCCTTGGCGCTTGTGCTGCCCATCGGATCCCTGGTGCCCTGGAAAAGGGCGAAATTCTTGCGTGCCCTTCGGCCGCTGCGCGCCGCCTTGATCTTTACGGTTGCCACGATGTTGCTTGTCTTCGCCGTTTCGACCGGGCGATCGGCGATTGCGGTCATCGGCGCGGGGCTGGGCGCCTGGCTGGTTGCCGGAGCTGTGGCAGAGCTGTGGCATCGCACCGGATCCTCGGGTCTTTCACGCCTTTTCCGTTTGCCGCGCGCGGATTGGGGCAAGGCGGTCGCGCATGCTGGTCTGGGTGTGACCTTTATCGGGGTCGGTCTTCTGACCGCCTGGCAAAGCGAAGATATCAGGGTGGCACATATCGGCGACAGCTTCGAGGTTTCGGGATATACGATTACCTTGCAATCCGTGGATGAGGTGCGGGGGCCGAACTATTATTCGACCATGGCTGCGATGAAAATATCTCGTGATGGGAGGGAAATCGCCGTGCTCAATCCCGAAAAACGCGTTTACCCGGTGCAGGCCATGCCAACGACCGAAGCCGCGATCGATGGTGGTTTCCTGCGCGACGTCTATGTGGTGATCGGGGATGCCCAACCTGACGGTGGATGGGCCGTGCGCACCTATATCAAGCCATTTGCGAACTGGATCTGGCTGGGGTCGATCCTGATGGCATTGGGAGGATTGATCAGCTTGTCCGACCGCCGCTATCGCGTGGCTGCGGGCGCGCGGCAGAAAAAGATCGCGACGGTGCCAGCCCAATGAGACAGTTGATTGCCACATTCGCCCTGCTGTTGATCTTGCCCATATCCGCGCTTGCGGTCCAACCTGATGAGGTTCTGGACGACCCGACGCTTGAGGCGCGCGCGCGTACGATTTCGCAGAAACTTCGATGCCCGGTTTGTCAGGGCGAGAATATCGATGAATCAAACGCGTCAATCAGCCGTGACCTCAGGCTTTATGTGCGCGAGCGTCTGGTTGCGGGGGATGACAACGAGCAGGTCGTTGACGCAGTGGTTGACCGCTTTGGCGAGTTTGTTCTGTTTGAACCCCGTGCACGTGGTGGCAACCTTGTGCTGTGGCTCGCCGGTCCGGTCATGGCGATCCTTGCCCTGCTGGTCGCATGGCGGTTTATCCGGGCGCGTTCAAGGGCGACCCAGAACACCGCCCATCTGTCCAAGGACGAACAGGCCCGCCTCGACGAAATCATGCGCGAGGATTGACGCGAGGTCGCCCTTTACGCGCACGTCACCTTGGGCCATCACGATTGAAGCCAACGGGGAGGTGTGCATGAACTACCAGACGATCCAGTTTGATACACGCGATGGCGTCGCGACCCTCATCCTGAACCGGCCAGAGGTCATGAACGCGCTGAATACGGAAATGCGTTCGGAAATCACCCACGCTCTGACCACGCTGCCTGCCGAAACACGCTGCGTTGTCATAACCGGTTCGGGCCGGGCATTTTGTTCCGGCCAGGATCTGAATGATGGGGCCGCCGCGACGGATCTGGAGGCAACATTGCGCGATGAATACGAGCCAATGCTGCATGCCGTGCTGGATTGTCCGGCACCGGTGATTGCTGCGGTCAATGGCGTGGCGGCGGGGGCGGGGGCCAATCTTGCGCTTGTTGCCGATGTGGTGATTGCCGCTGAAAATGCCAGCTTTGTCCAGGCATTCACGCGGATCGGCCTGATCCCCGATGCGGGCGGAACCTGGATGATTCCACGCCTTGCCGGACATGCTAGGGCGATGGGGATGATGTTGTTTGCGGATTCGATTCCGGCAAGACAGGCCTGCGAATGGGGGCTGATATACGAATGCTGCCGGGACGATGAATTCGCGCAATTTGTCGCAACGCGTGCGCGACAGCTGGCTTCGGGGCCAACCTCGGCGTTTCTGTCAATTCGCGAGGCCGTCAGAGCCTCGTTCGGGAATGACATGAGCGCGCAACTGAAACTAGAGGCGCGGTTGCAGGGGCGCGCGGGCCGCAGCCATGATTTCCGCGAGGGCGTCGCGGCATTTCTTCAGAAACGAGCCCCCGAGTTTCGCGGAAACTGATCACGCGATCTGTGAAAATCGGGGGGCCGTTCCCCGGTTGTCGAAAAACGGCACGGTATCGGGATCAGGAAGATCCTGATGATGGGGAACCGATCCGGCAACCTCTGCGATTTCGGCAAGAACCACCTCGGTGATGAAAGGCAGGTTCAGATTGCGCGCTTCGGTCAGGGGAACCCAGTGCAGATGCGACAACTCATCGCAGGCATCGCCGAATTCGTCGGGGTTTCCCAGAAGTTGCGCGGCGTCAGCGATGAAGAAATGCGCATCGAAACGGCGAGGCCGGCCGGGGGGCGTGATCGCCCGGAACACGTAACGCAGTGTCGACGCATCTGCAGCCAAGGCTTTTTCGGCATAGCCGGGCCATTGGGTCGGGGTTGGTGAGGGTGCGCCAATCACCAATCCGGTTTCCTCGACCAGTTCTCGTAGCGCTGCTGCCGCGATGGCATGCGGGTTTGCAGGTTCGTCCGGACGGGGCTCGGCCCTCAATCTGCGCTGGTGAATATCTGTCAAGGGGCGCAGCAAGGTCGCGTCAGCATCTTCGGGATCGACAGCACCGCCGGGAAACACATATTTCGACGGCATGAAAGCCGCCTTTGCACCGCGCATCCCCATCAGGACAGAGGTTTCCCTGGCGTTTCGCCGCAACAAGATCATCGTCGCGGCCTGACGAATCGGCGGGTCGACCTTGGTGGTCATGTGGCCGCAGGTTCCGCGTCGCGCCCGAATCCGTGCATTCTGCGCGCCCATTGCAGACCAACCATTGCCCCCTTGATGCGCGGCAACAGCAACAACGACAACACGATCGCACCAAGGCTGAAGGTCAGGATCATGGTCATGGCCGAGGGACGCCACGCCATGTAGCAGGCAAGAAGCAGCGGCGCCCCCAGATGCGAGACAATCAGGATCGTCAGATAGGCAGGGCCGTCATCGGCCCGCTGATGATGCAGCGCTTCTCCGCAATTTGGACACTGATCTGCAACCTTGAGGTATTTTTCGAATAAGCGTCCCTGACCACAGCAGGGGCATTGGCCAAGCGTCCCACGGATCATCGCCTGCTTCGTGGGGCGATCGTTTTCGACAGAGATGATGTCTTGCCCAGATGTGTGAGCCATGATTGCCCCCTCAACTTCATGATGATCGCCCGAACGGGCGTATCGGACGGCAAATTAGTGTGAACAGCCTCGATTTTCCAGTGGCAATAGCCGCGACCATAAGGCGCAGGGACTAGCCGGCATGTTCCGGCTGGGCCAGTACGACGCAGTTTCGTCCGCGGGACTTTGCCTGACGCAGTGCACGATCGGCACGTTCCAGTGACGCTTCGGCGATTCGTTCGGCCGTGAACCCACCGTTACATGGCTCCTCCATGGCGACGCCGATTGATGAGGTGGCCGCGATGTTTCCGCCGCCGGACAACGCTGGCAGTCGTACCGGTCGGGCCTGTATGGCGGTGCGCAGATCTTCTGCCAGCTGCATGGCCTGCGCTTCGGTTGTGGATGGCAGGATGACCAAAAATTCTTCGCCACCTATGCGGGCGGCGAGGCCATGATCTTCGATGCAACGCTCGATCCGGCGCGCAAGATCGACCAGCACCGCGTCCCCGGCAGCATGGCCATAGCTGTCATTGATGGATTTGAAACGGTCCAGATCGAGGGCAAGCAGGGCGAAACCCTGTGAACAGGATTTCATTTCACCTGCAATTTCGGTCAATCGTGGCAGGGCATAGCGGCGGTTATACAGCCCGGTCAGCGGGTCTGTCATGGCCCAAAGCAGTTTGCGTTGTGTTTCCACGCGCCGTCTGTCGCCCTGTTCCTTTCGCGACAGCTGTGATTGCAGGGCGAGGGCCGCCAATTCGATCGCGGTTGCGGAATCGAAATCGACAGGCAGGACTTCGCCCGCGCCAAGGTCAAGGGCGATTGCAGACAGTTCGGTGCGGTGGGGTTCGGTCGCAACGACGAATGCCGCGTTCTTCGACCCGTTGCGTGACCGAAGCTCTGACAGCAACCGCAGCCCATCACCACGTTCAGCGATGTCGGCAGCGATCAGGTAAAGGTCGGCCGCGTGCCCGTTCGCGGCGGCGACAAGTGCTTCGGCCGGGGTGCAGATGGTAAAAGCCGACGCCAGCCGTCGTTGCAAAGCCCCGCGCCAGCGCATTGCCCGGGCTGGATTGTCGGCAACAAGGGCGACGCGAGTAATCGAAGGCGCAGCGCCGAACTGCGCCGCGGGTTCGGCCATCGAATTTTGCATGTCGGGCATGTCGCCGGAATCCCGCAGAAGGCCGCGTATTCGCGCCAGCAGCATTTGTTCGTCGATCAGCGGGTCAAGAACCGCCGCCACGCCAGCCCGCAGGGCCTCTAATCGGGTTGGCGCATTTGCAAGCATGATGATTGGCGTCGAGGTCAGCTCTGCCTCTCCCATCAGGGACATCGCAATCGCGACCGGATCAGTCTGCGCAAAACCGCCGCCCAATATAATGAGATCGGGCCGATACAGATGCGCCTGCCTGATGAGATCGTCGGAGTTGGACACCGTACAGACATCATAGCAGGCGGCAGTCAGGCGCACCTTCAGGGTGATGCGCGTCGTTGCCGTCCCGTCCGCGATCAGGATGCGTGCAGTCATCTGGGTGCGGTCCATCAAATTCGTTTGCGTCCATGACAGAAATGACAAAAAAGAATTAATAACTCCTTTCCAAAAGGATTGCATGCCATGCAAAAAGTGATTTTCACACGAAAAGGTGAAGGATGAGCAGTCAGGAACAGGCGCGAAGAGTGGCTTCGACATTGCTGGTTTATGTATTGGAACGCCCGGAACTGGCCGCGGGATTCCTGGGGGCCTCGGGGCTGGAGGTTCAGGATCTGCGCCGCCTTTCCGAAAGCGGGGGTCTGGATCTGCCCCTGCTGGACTATATTCTTGAGGATGATGAGCGTGTGCTTGAGGCGGCCGATTCTCTGGACCTGAGACCCGAAGATTTCCTGCGCGCGCGCACTGCAATGGAAGGTCCGGGGGGCTATGGCTGGGAAATCGGCTGATTTTCCCAAACGAGTTTCCGCTTTCTTCATCTTTGCCAGCTATCAGGCTGAGACAGAGGTGAGAAATGCAACAACTTATCATCCGCGCAATCGAGGAATTTTTACGCCAGACCTATGGCGAAAAATTGTGGCTTCGGGCCGTTGATCGTGGCATGGAACATGATCGGCGATCAATCGATTTGGCATCGGCCGCGCCGAAAGGGCTCAGCGTCGAGCGCCTGGTTACTTGCGCGGCGATCGAATTGGACAAGTCGCCTCAGGAACTGATGGAGGATGGCGGCGCCTGGCTTGCCCGACGCGAGGCGTTTCGGCGATTGCTTCGCTTTTCAGGACGCGATTTCAAGGACTTCCTGTTGAGCCTTGAAGAACTGCCGGGGCGTGCGCATTTCGTGGCTCCGGATCTTGCCATGCCGGATATATCCGTCTCTCTCTGTGCCGATGGTGAATTCACCCTGCGCCTTCCCGAAGGGACCTGGGGGTGGGCGCCACTGCTGGGCGGCGTGGTGCGGGCCATGGCGGATGACTATGGCGCTTTGGGTCTGATCGCGGTGGAGGGAAATGTGATCACGGTGAAAATCCCCGAAGCTGAGTTTTCACCCGGCCGGGATTTCAATCTGACGAGTTGTTTGCCTGTGCGCATAGCGGGGGAACCGTGATGCAGGTTGCGCAGCCGGGTGTGGAAATCATGGCGCATGATCTGGGGCGGTTGCTGCCCATGCATTTCATCGCTGATTCAACTGGCCGGATCGAACGGATGGGGCCGACCCTTCGGAAATTGTTGCCACAACGCGGCGCATGTGTACGAGATCTGTTCAGCAGCGGTCGCAGGAATGCCGATGGGGACATTCTGGCGATTCTGCTTCAGGCGGCCACACAAGGGGATCGCCTGTTCCTGCGCGTTCGTGGCTTGCCCGATGTCGGGCTGCGCGGCCATGCCATCTGGACCGAAGATCGGAAGATCCTGGTCAATCTGGGCTTTGGGATCGATCTGGTGCAGGCAGTTGGTCATGCGTCATTGACTGATGGCGATTTTGCACCGCCTGAATTGGCGATGGAGTTGTTGTTCATGCGCGAGGCCATGCAAGGCTTGCTGGGCGAGCTATCCCGCTACAACAGGCAGCTTGATCTGGCGCGAGAATCCGCAGAGTTGCGTGCTCATACCGACGCGCTGACCGGGGTTCGCAATCGTCGCGGCATGGAAGCCGATCTGGGACGGGCGTTCTCAACCACCTTGGATGACGAAGATGCAGGTTTCGCCATCGCCCATATCGATCTGGATCACTTCAAGCACGTGAATGATCTGTTGGGGCATGCCGCGGGCGACCGCCTCCTGTGCCAGGTGGCGCAGGTATTGACGCAGGCCACCCGAGGGCACGATACCGTTGCAAGATGCGGCGGCGACGAGTTCATCGTGATTTTACGCAACCTGACCGATGTCGCGACACTGGAACGGCTGGCGTCGCGAATGATCGCCGCAATCGAGGCATTGATGGCGCCAGAGACAGGTTGCCCCGTATCCGCCAGCATCGGGATCGTATTATCTCCGGGCTATCGAGACTTGTCGCTGGACCGGATGTTGCTGGATGCTGATGCAGCTTTGTATCAGTCCAAGCATGACGGGCGCGGGCGTGTGACGGTGTTATCCAAACCGCTGGCTGATTGTATCTAGGCGAAACTTGCAACCGGCATGCCCGCAGCCAAGGCGCAGGCCGCGAGCGCAGGATTCGGTTGGATTGGTCAGGGTGATGGTCTAAGCCGGCGATATGAAAGCAGGGCTGCCAATAGCGACGTCCGGTATGAAGATCGGGCTGTTGGGGGGATCGTTTGATCCCGCCCATGACGGGCATTTGCATATCAGCCACGAGGCTTTGCGCAGGTTCAGGCTGGATCGTATCTGGTGGCTGGTAACGCCCGGAAATCCGTTGAAGTCTCATGGACCTGCGCCAATGGATGCGCGGCTGAGCGGCGCAAGACGAATCGCCGGCTCGTCGCGGATCGTGGTGACCGATATCGAGTCGCGACTTGGCACGCGGATGACGGCGGATACGATCGGGCATTTGCAGCGGATCTATCCGAAGATCAGCTTCGTTTGGCTGATGGGATCGGACAATCTATGCCAGTTCCATCGCTGGGATCGTTGGCGCGACATTGCCGACAGGGTGCCGATCGGCGTTCTGGCGAGACCTGGCACCCGCAACGCCGCGCGTCATTCGCGCTCGGCGCAGTTGATGCGTGCCTGGCGTCTGCCCGAGATCGATGCGCCATTGTTGGCAACCTGTCATGCCCCCGCATGGGTCCTGATCAATCTTCCCATGTCGTCGCAATCCTCGACGGCGATCCGCAATGCCAAAGCTGCTGCGTCAGCCCGGAGTATATCATGAGCATGATCGATCGGCGCGCCATTCTGGGCGGTTTGTTGGCAACGCCGGCATTGAGGGCAATGGGGCAGGAGCCGTCGCTTTTTCAGCGTCCTCCGATCAAGCCGGTCCCCGCTACGCCGCAATTGATCACCCGTTCCGGCCTGATCGGGAAGGTCGGCTACGCGCTGATTGATCGTCGGGATGGCACGCCGATCGAAGTCGGAGGCGGGGATGTCGCCATGCCCCCGGCAAGCACGATGAAGGCATTGACGGCGCTATATGCGCTCAACAAGCTGGGCGAGGATTTCCGCTTTCGTACCCGAGTCATGCTGTCAGGCGACACGCTGATCCTTGCGGGGGGCGGGGACCCGGTACTGAGCACCGATGATCTGGCATCGCTTGCCGATCAGCTTGTTGCAAGTGGCCAGCCCTCGCCCGCGCGCTTTGCCGTGTGGGGCGGTGCCCTGCCGTCGATCGATGAAATCGCGCCGGCACAGGCCGATCATCTTGCCTATAACCCGGCCCTGTCCGGGATGATCCTGAATTTCAACCGAGTGCATCTGGGATGGCAAAGCGGTTCTGGCGGGGCGCGGATGTCCTTGCAGGCCCGTGCAGCTGCGAATTCGCCAAGGGCCTATACGATATCTGCCGAAGCGGCCGATCAGGCACAGTTATTCGCCTATCGCAAAGATGACCGGCGCGAATACTGGACCGTATCACGTGCCGCCATGCGCAGGCCGGGCAGCCGATGGCTGCCGGTCCGCAACCCTGAACTTTATGCTGGCGATGTGTTCCAGACCCTGTGCCGCGCCAAGGGATTGGTTCTGCCAAACCCCGAGGTGATTGCCGATCTGCCTGCTGCGACCGAAATTGCCGGACATGACAGTCCGGGTTTGCCGATCCTGCTTCAGGACATGTTGAAATATTCGACCAATCTGACAGCCGAAGCCATCGGAATGCGGGCCAGTGGTGCAACGGGTTTGAGGTTTTCGGCCAAAGCGATGCAAGACTGGTATCAGGCGCAAGGATTGGCCGAAGGCTTCGACCTGCGCGACCACTCGGGGCTTTCGACCGAAAGTCGCGTCAATGCGACGGGGCTGGCGCGGGCAATCTGTCTGGGTGGGAAGGCAAATGAGCTGGCCGCGCTGTTGAAGCGCAATCCGCTTGATGTCGATCTTGGTGTGCTGGAGGCGCGCGGCTATTCGGTCATGGCCAAGACCGGAACGCTCAATTTCGTTTCAAACCTGGCGGGGCATCTGCTGATCGACGGAAATGAAGGGGCCTGCTTTGCGATTTTGTGCACCGACGCGCCGCGTCAGCAGGCGTCGGTGGGGCAGGAAAGACCCGCAGGGGTCTTTGCCTGGACCCGAAATGCCAAGCGTTTGCAACGCGACATCCTGACCGGATGGGCGGAAAAGATGCGGTCCGGGGTGCTCTAAAGCACCCGGTGGCGCACCTGCGCCGACAACTCGATCGCTGCGGCGTGAAGGCGGGAAATACGCATCTGGTGGCGAATCTCGGCAAGCATTTCGATCTCGCCCTCATAGAGCCGCCCATCGGCCGCGCCGACATCGCAGGCAAGTGCATAGGCGGTCTCATACAGTTTTTCCGGCAACGCATCCCGGATCAACCCGAACAGCGCATCCAGCCCGTCTTCCTCTTCGAACAGCGAAATCACCGTCTGGCTGACGGCGCGGATGCGATCATCGTCATATTCCGCGAAAACGGGGGCATGATCGACCATCCGCTGAATGGCAACCAGTTCCGATGTGCGCATCGTCTGGTCCGAGGCGGAAACCGCGACCATGACAGCGACCAGCGCGTCACAGGCAGAAAATGAGGGTAGTTCAGTGGTCATTGTCACGACTCCGTCTTGTGTCATTGCAAATTATTGACGAACACACAGCCATTCAATAAGGCGTCGTAGCCTTGTAACAGGAGAATATGACATGAGCACTCTGCGTGATGCCGCAATGAAATCGAAGGCATGGCCGTTCGAAGAGGCGCGCCGGGTGCTGAAACGGTACGAAAAGAAAGCGCCGGAAAAGGGCTATGTGCTGTTCGAAACCGGCTATGGCCCGTCGGGCCTTCCCCATATCGGCACCTTTGGCGAGGTTGCACGGACCACGATGATCCGTCGCGCATTCGAGATCATCAGCGACATTCCGACGCGGCTGATCTGCTTTTCCGATGACATGGACGGCATGCGCAAGGTTCCCGAAAATGTTCCGCAGCAAGAGATGCTGAACCGGCATCTTCAAATGCCCTTGACCTCGGTTCCCGATCCCTTCGGCGAATATGACAGCTTTGGTGCGCATAACAATGCCATGCTGCGCCGGTTTCTCGATACCTTCGGCTTTGAATACGAATTCGTGAGCGCAACCGATTATTACAAATCGGGAAAATTTGATGAAACGCTGCTGCGCGCGGCCGCGCGTTACGACGATATCATGAAAGTCATGCTGGCCAGCCTGCGCGAAGAACGCCAGCAGACCTATAGCTGCTTCCTGCCCATCAGTCCCAAATCGGGTCGGGTTCTGTATGTTCCGATCAAGCATGTGGACGCCACCGCCGGAACCATCACCTTCGATGATGAGGAAGGGCAGGAAACGACGCTTCCCGTCACGGGCGGACAGGTCAAGCTGCAATGGAAGCCCGATTTCGGGGCCAGATGGGCCGCGCTGGATGTCGATTTCGAAATGTATGGCAAGGACCATTCCACCAATACCCCGATCTATGACCGCATCTGT
Organism: Paracoccus onchidii; assembly: GCF_028294535.1. Classification (GTDB taxonomy): domain Bacteria; phylum Pseudomonadota; class Alphaproteobacteria; order Rhodobacterales; family Rhodobacteraceae; genus Paracoccus; species Paracoccus onchidii. The sequence goes on from NZ_JAQBIE010000005.1 coordinate 83,901, forward strand.
GAAATTCTTGGCGGAAAAAAACCCGAGCATTTTACCTATGAGCTGTTCCTTGATCAGCACGGACAAAAGATCAGCAAATCCAAGGGCAACGGCCTGTCGATTGATGAATGGCTGACCTATGCATCGACCGAAAGCCTGTCGTATTTCATGTATCAAAAGCCCAAGACGGCCAAGCGCATGTATTTCGACGTCATTCCCAAGGCCGTTGATGAATACCACCAGCAATTGCGCGCCTATCACGATCAGACACCGGAACAGCAGGCGGCCAACCCCGTCTGGCATATTCACGGCGGCGATGTGCCTCAATCGGATATGGTCGTGCCGTTCCAGATGCTTTTGAACCTGGCATCTGTGGCGGGGGCAAAGGATCGCCAGGGTTTGTGGGGCTTTATTCAGCGATATGCGCCCGACGCCAGCCCGGAAACCCATCCCGCGCTGGATGAGGCGGCCGGATTTGCCGTTCGGTATTTCAATGACTTTGTTGCCCCGACGCGCACTTACCGCCTGCCCACCGACATCGAGCGCCGCGCGATGGAGGATCTGGCCGGACGCCTGGCGACCTGGAATCAAGAGGCTGATGCCGAAACGTTGCAATCCATGGTTTTCGCGATCGGCAAGGATCACGGTTTCGAGCCGCTGCGCAACTGGTTCAGCGCGCTCTATCAGGTGCTTTTGGGGGCGGATCAGGGCCCTCGTTTTGGTGGCTTTATCGCCCTGTATGGGATTGATGAGACCCGTGCACTGATTGAAAAGGCGCTTGCCGGCGAGCTGGTTTCCGCCGCGTCGGCGCAATCCTGATCGGCATTGCCGGCTTTTCGGGCGCGGATTTCGGAACTGACAGTGTTGCGTGGCAGGCCGTTGCGGCGCACGCTGTCTTCATGGGGCGTTAACGCTTTGTAAACTATTTCTTCAGGCAACCCGTATGGTCGCTGGCGCGGCTGGGGCACCGGGCGGTTTGAGGAGATGGAAATGAACATAGCGATTACTGACGGGCTGTTGCTGATGCCTCCCGCGTTTCACGCGGGGTTGAATGCCTGGTCGCAAAGTGACGGGACATCGGGCAGTGCCACCTGGGCTGTGGCGGACAATGCTGGCATCAATCCGGCGGATCAGGATTTCGGCCCGTGTCTTGAAATATACAAACAGCAAACGACGACCAGAATTCGCTTCATGGGCGAAACGCCGATGTTTCCCGGCGTGTATCTGCGCATTTCTGCGCGTGTCAAAGCCGTGGCGGGCGCCTTGTGCAGTGTCCGCATTGCCGGTTGGGCGGGGAATGGTTCGCGAAATCATGTCAGCGGCTTGATCGAAACCGGAGAGACGATTCCCTTGCCGGGCTATGGCGAGGTGGTCGAGGTCAGCGCGATTGTCGGGGTCGGGTCGCGCGATGGCGTCGATATGGGTTGGGGGACCGTGCCGGTCTATGGTCATTTCGGACTGGATCTGGTCGGGGCGAATGGCGGTGCGATCCGCATTGAATCCATCCGGATCGAGGATGTGACCTCGGCTTTCATTCCGTCGCTGATCGATTGGGTGGATGTGCGCGATTATGGTGCCGTCGGCGATGGTGTCACCAATGACCGTGCCGCGTTTCTGGCCGCTGATCAGGCCTCGGATGGTGGTTGGGTGCTTGTGCCCGATGGAGAATTCTTCATCGATGGCGATCTGGGTATCCAGAGCCCGATCCGTTTCAAGGGCAAGTTGAAAACGCCCGCCTCGACACGAATATCTTTTCTGCAAAGCTTTGACTTTCCGACCTATGCAGATGCGTTTGGCGACGAGGCGTTGGGATTGGAAAAGGCGTTGCAGGCGCTGTTTGGCTATACGGATCATGTGTCTCTGGACTTGCGCGGTCGCCGGGTCGAGCTGGATCGACCTATTCGCGTCGACCAGATTGCACCCGCGCTTAGCGATTTTTCCAATCGGCGCGTGATTTGCAATGGCAGCCTGTTGGCCGTGGCGGATGGCGATTGGTCCACGGGCACGACGAACAGTCGCGCCACCTATGATCCGGCCACGCCGACCCGGTTGAGCAATGTCGAAAACGTCGCTTCTATTGAGATTGGCAGCCGGATCAGTGGAAACGGGGTGGGGCGCGAAGTCTATGTCAACGGCAAGGATGTGGCGCGCGGGCGGCTGGAGCTTTCACAACCGCTCTATGGTGGCGCAGGCACGCGGAATTACAGCTTCGAAAGATACCGCTATTTGCTGGATTTTTCGGGTGTCGAACAGATCGATCGTCTGAATTTCGTGGATCTGGACATCAACTGCAATGGCGTCGCCAGCGCGATCATGCTGGCCCCGAAGGGCGAAATGATTGCAATGCGCGACTGTTACGTGACCCGGCCAAGGGATCGAGCGATTACTTCGATTGGGCGTGGCTGTCAGGACATGCTGATTGATCGCTGCCAATTTTTGTCGAACGAGATGGAGCTGCCGACACAGCAAAGAAGCAGCATCGCGATCAATGTGAACGCCAATGATGTGAAGATGCGCAACAACCGGTTCGTTCGCTTTGCACATTTCATGGTTGCTTGCGGTGGCGGGCATATCATCTCGGGCAATCATTGGTTCCAGGGCGACAACAGCAATGACGGGTTGCGCTATGCGGGGCTGGTGCTGACGCAGAAGAATGTCCAGACAACGATTTCAGGTAATTACATCGACAATGCTTCGATCGAATGGACCAATGAACATAGCGCCTATCCCGATTTCAGCGGCAGCGAGTTCAGTTTCGGCGGATTGACCCTGACCGGGAACACATGCCTATGCAGCAAGACGGTGCCCTGGTTCACGTGGTTGACGGTCAAGCCGTTTGGCAGCGGTCATTTTGTTCATGGTCTGAGTGTGGTCGGCAATGTGTTCAAGGCGCTGAACAATTCCATCGACCGGATCGAACGGGTCGACACATCGATTGCGGATCTTGATTACAACAATATGCGCAACGTCCAGTTCGAGGCGAATACCTTCAACGGGGTGGTCAACTATGTCTCGAATCCGTTGATGGTGATCCACACGCAATCCAGCCTGAATGATGCATGGACCTTGCCGGTGGTCGAAGGGTTGCCGTTTCAGGGCTGGGCGAAATCCGTGCAATCGGTCGTTGCCGAGGGCCCGATCACGAATTCATCGGGTCAGCAGGTCGACGCGATGCCTTGGGTGCAAACGCATATCGGTTCGACAAAACGTCAGGTTCGCTTGAATTGGAACCAGCGGTTGAAGGGCAAGATCTGTGTCTATGCGCGCATGGATCGACCGCAATAGGTGGGGGTGATCCGCAGTACTCCAAGGCCGCCCGCAGCTTGCTGCGCGGTGGCCTTTCCATATCGCGGTCGGCTTGTGAAAGATTTACAAATCTGGAGAAAATCTGGTCAATTAATTTACAAAAAAATGCTGTAAAAAAAAATACTTAACAAGCTATCGTGAATGTGATTAACATCTGGGTACGTCTGTTGTGCGGCCTGTGACATATCTTGCGATGGGGAATGGTCTGGCCGCGTCAATGCTGTGAGGAGGGGACTTGATGACGACGGCTGCCGCTGAAAAAATTGCCATACCTGCGGGCTTTGAAAACGCGCATGTCGGACCGGATCGTTATGCGGATCTATACGCTGAATCAATCAGCGATCCCGAAGCGTTCTGGGGCCGGGAAGGCAAGCGGCTTGACTGGATCGAACCCTATACCAAGGTCAAGAACACCAATTTCGCTTTTGGCGATGTCAGCATCAAGTGGTTCGAGGACGGGGTGCTGAATGCCAGCGTGAACTGTGTCGATCGTCATTTGAAGGATCGTGCGGACCAAACAGCCATTATCTTCGAACCCGATGATCCCCAGGCCGAAGCGCAGCATATCACCTATGCGGAATTGTCCGAAAAGGTGAACCGTTTCGCCAATGTCTTGCTCAGTCAGGGCGTCATGCGTGGTGACCGGGTTGTGATCTATCTGCCGATGATCCCGGAAGCCGCCTATGCAATGCTGGCCTGCGCCCGGATCGGGGCGATCCATTCAATCGTGTTCGCAGGGTTTTCGCCCGATGCGCTGGCAAACCGGATCAATGATTCCGGCGCCAAGGTGGTGATCACCGCCGATACGGCGCCGCGTGGCGGGCGGCGCACTGCGCTGAAATCCAATACCGATGCGGCATTGTTGCATTGTTCGGATCGGGTGCGTTGCCTGGTGGTCAAACATACCGGCGACCAGACGACATGGATCGATGGGCGTGATGTCGACGTCAAGGAACAGATGAAACATGTCAGCCCGGATTGTCCGCCCCGCCCGATGGGGGCCGAGGATCCGCTGTTCGTGCTGTATACCTCGGGGTCGACCGGAAAGCCAAAAGGTGTTGTGCATTCGACGGGCGGTTATCTGGTCTATGCGGCGATGACCCATCAATATACCTTCGACTACAAGGACGGGGACATCTTCTGGTGCACGGCCGATGTGGGCTGGGTCACCGGGCACAGCTATATCATCTATGGTCCGCTGGCGAATGGCGCAACGACGTTGATGTTCGAAGGCGTGCCGACCTATCCCGATGCCGGTCGTTTCTGGGAGGTGTGCGCCAAGCACAAGGTCAATCAGTTCTACACCGCTCCGACCGCCATTCGTGCATTGATGGGCAAAGGAACCGAGTTCGTTGAAAAACACGACCTGTCCAGCCTGCGCATCCTGGGAACTGTCGGTGAGCCGATCAACCCCGAAGCATGGAATTGGTACAACGACCATGTGGGCAAGGGAAAATGCCCGATTGTTGACACATGGTGGCAGACCGAAACCGGGGGACATCTGATTACCCCGCTTCCGGGCGCGACCGAGACCAAGCCCGGTTCGGCCACCGTGCCGTTCTTCGGGGTCAGGCCCGAGATTCTGGACCCCAGCAGCGCCGAACGTATCGATGGCAATGGCGTCGAGGGCGTGTTGTGCATCGCCGATAGCTGGCCGGGACAGATGCGCACTGTGTGGGGTGACCACCAGCGCTTCATGGAGACTTATTTCCAGCAATATCCCGGCTATTATTTCACCGGCGATGGCTGCCGCCGCGATGAGGATGGCTATTACTGGATTACCGGTCGGGTCGATGACGTGATCAATGTGTCAGGGCATCGCATGGGAACCGCCGAGGTCGAATCCGCCCTGGTCGCGCATGAGCATGTCGCCGAGGCGGCTGTGGTGGGCTATCCGCACGCGCTGAAGGGGCAGGGGATCTATGCCTATGTCACGCTGATGAACGGGGTCGAGCCATCCGAGGAACTGCGGGCCGAGCTGGAAAAATGGGTGCGTACGGAAATTGGCCCGATTGCGAAACCCGATCTGATCCAATGGGCTCCGGGCATGCCCAAGACCCGTTCGGGCAAGATCATGCGCCGCATCCTGCGCAAGATCGCAGAGAATGATTTCGGCAGCCTGGGCGATACATCGACCCTGGCCGAGCCAGAGGTCGTGGATGAATTGATTGCCAACCGCATGAACCGCGACTGAGCTTGACGAAAACCGGATAGGGGCCATTGCGGCCCCGCCAAATCACCCTGGTCTTCCCGCCGGGCTGATGGGTGCTGGCACAAGGAAATGGCGGGACGAGGGACATGTCTGAACAGGGAGGGTTCTAAGGACATGAGTGACAGACAATCATCAAATGCATATTGGCAGGCCAATCTCAGGATTATCTGGGTCTGTCTGGCGGTCTGGGCGCTGGCATCCTATGGGTTTGCCATCATTCTCAGACCATTGGTTTCGGGCATCAAGATCGGTGGCACCGATCTTGGGTTCTGGTTCGCGCAGCAGGGTTCGATCCTGGTCTTCATCGTGCTGATCTTCAGCTATGCCGCACGTATGAACAGGCTGGATCGCGACCACGGCGTGGATGAGTGAGGAGATCTGATCCATGACCCAGTTTACTCTGAACCTGATCTTTATCGGGCTGTCCTTCGCGCTTTATATCGGCATTGCGATATGGGCGCGGGCCGGATCGACCGCCGAATTCTATGCCGCCAACCGGGGTGTAAGCCCGGTCATGAACGGTATGGCAACGGCGGCGGACTGGATGTCCGCGGCATCGTTCATTTCCATGGCCGGCCTGATCGCGTTTACCGGCTATGACAATTCGACCTATCTGATGGGTTGGACGGGGGGCTATGTCCTTCTGGCGATGTTGCTGGCTCCGTATCTGCGCAAGTTCGGCAAGTTCACGGTGCCTGAATTCATCGGTGACCGGTTCTATTCCAAGACGGCGCGGATCATCGGCGTGATCTGTCTGCTGATCATCTCGATCACCTATGTGATCGGCCAGATGACCGGAGTGGGCGTCACCTTTTCGCGCTATCTCGAGGTGTCGAATTCGACCGGCCTTTGGATCGGTGCGGCGATGGTGTTTTGCTATTCCGTTCTAGGTGGCATGAAGGGCATCACTTACACGCAGGTTGCGCAATATATCGTTCTGATCATCGCCTATACCATTCCGGCGATTTTCATCGCGCTGCAACTGACGGGGCATGTCCTGCCGCAAACCGGGTTGTTCGGCACGCTGAACGGCACCGACACCAAGTTCCTGACCAAGCTGGATCAGGTGGTCACCGATCTTGGATTCCGGTCCTATACCGAACATCACGGCGGAACGCTGAACATGGTCCTGTTCACGCTGGCGCTGATGATCGGCACAGCGGGTCTGCCGCATGTGATCATCCGCTTCTTTACCGTGCCCAAGGTTTCGGACGCACGTAAATCGGCAGGTTGGGCGCTGGTGTTCATTGCGTTGCTTTATACCGTCGCGCCTGCGGTCGGGTCGATGTCGCGCTTCAACCTGACGGCAACCATGTGGCCGGGTGCGCAAACCGGCGAGACCTTCAGCCAGCCTGCGGTCAGCCTGGACTCGATCGAAAACGACGAGGACAAGCAATGGATGCGCAACTGGCAGGTGACCGGACTGCTGAACTGGGAAGACAAGAACGGCGACGGTCTGATCCAGTATTACAACGAGGGCGGTGAAAGCGAGGCACTGGCTGCTGCCGTGGCGGAACAGAACCTGCAAGGCAACGAACTGACAACCGTCAACCGCGACATCATGGTTCTGGCGAACCCTGAAATCGCGAATCTGCCGGGCTGGGTCATCGCCATCGTGGCTGCGGGTGGTCTGGCTGCGGCATTGTCGACGGCCGCGGGCCTGTTGCTGGCAATTTCGGGCGCGGTCAGTCATGACCTTGTGAAAGGCGCGATCAACCCGAATATCAGCGAGAAAGGCGAGCTGAACGCCGCGCGGATTTCGATGGCGGTATCGATCCTTGTTGCCACGATCCTGGGTCTCAACCCACCGGGTTTTGCGGCGCAGACGGTCGCCCTGGCATTCGGTCTTGCGGCAAGTTCGATCTTCCCGGTCCTGATGATGGGTATCTTCAGCAAGCGCATCAACAAGCAGGGTGCCATTGCGGGTATGCTGGCAGGCATCCTTTCGACGCTGCTGTATATCTTTACCTACAAGGGATGGTTCTTCATTGCCGGCACCAACATGCTGGACGATACCGCCGCGAACTGGCTGTTCGGTATTTCCCCGGCATCCTTCGGGGTGATTGGCGCGCTGATCAACTTTGGCGTGGCCTATGTCGTTTCGAACGCGACGGAAGAGCCGCCGATCGAAGTGCAGGAACTGGTGGAATCGATCCGCGTGCCGCGTGGCGCGGGTGGCGCGGTGTCGCACTGACAAGAATGGCCGCACCCCGGCAGAACGGGGTGCGGCTACCCTTGGCATGACAATCACGGGAGGGGTGTCGCGAATGTCCGAGACGATCGAATTTCTCGCTACGGTTCATCCCTATGATTGCCTGCCGCGCAACGAGCTGGACAGATTGGCCGGTTCCTTCCGCTGCAGGGATTATGAGACGGGCGCAACGATCTATCAGTTCGGGGACAAGCTGCCCGGTTTATACCTGATCCGGTCGGGGCATGTGCGCGTCACCGATCGCAATGGCGATCCAGTGTCCGAACTGGGCCAGCGCAACTCCTTTGGCGAACGCGGTTTGTTGCGGGACGGTGTGGCCGTCACCTCGGCCACAGCCATCGACGAGGCGCAGGTTCTGATGTTGCCGCGCGCCGAGCTAGAGCGGCTGATCGCGGATCATCGCTGTGTTGCCCGCTTTTTCGCGCGTGGACGAATGGCCAGCCTGCGCGGAGCCGATATTGCCCTGTTGAAGGTCGAAGAGCTGCTGGCCGGTCGGGCACCTCTGTTCTGTTCAGCCGATACGCCGATTGTCGAGGCCGCAGGCCAGATGCGCGACGCGGGTGTCAGCAGCATCGGCGTGGTCGAGGATGGGGCGCTGATCGGTCTGGTGACCATTCGCGACATGTCCAACCGCGTCGTGGCCGAGGGGCGCGATGCGGGGCAACCCGTGCGCAGCGTCATGACCGAACATCCGGTGACCTTGCCGCCGACCGCATTGGGTTATGATGTGCTGAGCATCATGTCCAGACGGGGGATCGGCCATTTACCGGTGGTTGAGGATGGTCGCTTCATCGGCATGATCAGCCAGACCGATCTGACGCGCGTTCAGGCGATCAGCTCGGCGGGGTTGGTCCGCGACGCGATGCAGGCGCAAACGGTTCCCGGCCTTGCGCGGGTGGCTGCGGGTATTCCCGATCTTCTCGATCAGATGGTGCATGCTCATCAGCGCCACGAGGTGATTACACGCATGATCACCGATATCGCCGATGCGGTGACGCGGCGACTGCTGGATATGGCGCGGGACCGTTTTGGACCCGCGCCGTCGCGATGGTTGTGGGCCGCCTGCGGATCGCAGGGACGGCAGGAACAGACCGGCGTCAGCGATCAGGATAATTGCCTGATCCTGGAAGAGGGCGCCAACCCGGATGATCCCTATTTCACGAACCTGTCGCGCTTTGTCTGTGACGGGTTGCACGCCTGCGGTTATGTGTATTGTCCGGGCGACATGATGGCCACGAACCCAAGATGGCGTCAGCCCAGAAATGTCTGGCAGGGCTATTTCACGGATTGGATAACCCATCCCAGCCCCGAGGCGCAAATGCTGGCCAGTGTCATGTTTGATCTGCGCGCGATCGCCGGCGATGCTGCGCTGCTGGCCGATCTGCAACAGGACACGTTGCAAATGGCCTCGCGCAATTCGATCTTTGTGGCGCATATGGTGTCCAATTCGTTGAAACACCGCCCACCGCTTGGATTGATGGGCGGTTTCTCGACGATCCGGTCGGGCGAACACAGGCACCATATCGACATGAAGCATAACGGAGTCGTGCCGGTGACGGATCTGGCGCGGGTCTATGCGCTGCAAGGTCGTCTGACATCGGTGAACACGCGTGCGCGCCTGTTGGACGCCGAGGCGAGGGGCGTGGTATCGGGCAGCGGTGCGCGCGATCTGATCGCCGCCTATGATCTTATCCAGACGATGCGGCTGGAAAATCAGGCACATCTGATTCGTGCCGAGCGGACTGCCGACAATTACCTGTCGCCATCCGATCTGCCCGATCTGGAGCGCAGTCACCTGCGTGACGCCTTTGTCGTCGTGCGCAGCATGCAATCGGCCCTTGGCCATGGGAAGGGAATGTTGGGATGACCGGAGTGGGCGTTGAGGTTCTGGGCGTCATTGCGGTGGGTATCGGGGTGGCGGCGCTGTTGTTCGCCTCGTTTCACGCGATACGGAAATTCGGTCTGGATCTGCCACGTTGGTGGATCCCGGCGGGAATTGGCATCGCGATGGTCGGCTATTCGGTCTGGAACGATTATGCTTGGTATGATCGGGCTGTCGGGCGGCTGCCATCGGGGTCCGAGGTTCTGTTGGTGGGGCATGAAAAGATGCCCTGGGCGCCCTGGACCTATATTGCCCCGGTTGCGGTTCGTTTCGCTGCATTGGATCCTGCCACCATCAGGGGCGCGGCGGATGGTATCCGCCAAGCCCAGATCATGCTGATCGAACGCCGGGGCCAGGCACTTGTGGTGCCGCAGGATTTCGACTGCGCGGATCGGCAGATCCGGCGCGCGGATTCGCAATGGACCCCGGTCGATCCCGATGATGTTGCCTTCTTGCGTGTTTGTCAGGGGGCAAGCGGCTGATGGCAAGGATCCTGGTGGTCGAGGATGAAGACAACATCGCCGTGGCGCTCGATTTTCTGTTGTCGCGTGACGGGCATGTTCACGAGCGTCTGGCAAGCGGTGGCGACGCGTTGAACCGGATACGGGAAACGCGGCCTGATCTGGTGTTGCTGGATGTGATGTTGCCCGATATTTCCGGCTATCAGATCGTTCAGGATTTGCGGGCCGATCCGGCGCTTGCGGATGTGCAGGTGTTGATGATGACAGCCCGTGGATCGGTCGTCGAACGGCGCAAGGGATTGGCCCTTGGGGCAGATGGTTTTATCGCAAAACCGTTCGAATTGTCCGAGTTGCGATCGGAAATGAGCAGATTGCTTGCAGCGCCATGACACTGCGTGATCGCTCGTTGAGGTTGCGTATATTGCTGCTTTTTGTGGGGCTGGGCGGTCTGGTCCTGACGATCCTGGGGGCGGCATTGGGCGTTGCGGCCCTGCGCCTTGGCAATGCTGATCTGCGATCCGGAGTGATTGTCGATGCGTTTGCGTTGGCGGGGCTGATCGCCGGGCTTGGTGCGGTTGGGGCCATCGCGGCGGTGTGGCTGTTGTTTGATCGCCATGTTGCGCGACCCATCGAAACCCTGGCGGGCGGGTTGCGCACCGGTCAGGCCCCCTCGGCCGAAGATAGCCGGTATCTGGCGGATCTTGGGCCGGCTGTGCAGGATGCGGCGCGGGCAAGGGCAAGCGCTGCACAGGCCTTGGCCAAGGCCGTTCGGGACCATGCCGGCGAGCTGGCGCATGAAAAGGAAACGCTGGAAAAGATCCTGGCCGATTTCGGGGCAGGCGCGGTCATGACCGATGCGCATCACCGGATCGTTTTCTATAACGGGGCGGCTGCCGCGTTGCTGAACGGGATTGCGCTGGACCGGCTGTTGGATCGTTATATCGTTTCGGGTGCGATTGATGCGGCGCAGGCCCGGCTGGCAACCGGGGTCGAGGCCACCGATCTTGTGTGTCGCACCATCGATGGAAGCCGGCTGACGGGGCGAATGCGACAGGTCGATGAAAAGATCCTGTTGATCCTGCGCGATGAAGATGCGGTTCCCGCCTTGCCGCGTGACCGACTGGAAACCCTCAGGCGTCATGCCGCGACGCTGGTGCCGATGCTGGATGCGCTGGACGGTCCGATGCCGGCTGATCTGGCCGAAGCGATCCGCCATGAAGGGCGTGGTCTGGCGCGTGAAACCCGCGCATTGTCCGAGCTGATATCGGGGCGCGGATCGGTGGGGCGTGCCAATCTGGCCGAACTGACGGCGGGTCTTCAATTGAAAGCGAAGCTGCCCGATGTCGTGGTGCTGGCTGATGCCGGGCCGCTGAATGCATTGCTGCGTCGGTTACAACTTTATCTGCGCGATGACGGACTGGATCCGGTTCTGGATTGCGTCATGGACGATCCCACCGAGGCCCATCTGTCGCTGGTCTGGACCGGGCGGCCGGTGGCAATGTCACGATTGGAGGATTGGCTGGCGCAACCGCCCGATTGTGCGCAGCCCGACCTTTGCGGTGCCGAGATACTGGCTGCGCATGCAACGGGCATCTGGCCCGAGACCCTGCAAGGGGGGCAGGCCCGGCTGGTCTTGCCGCTGGCTGTCGCAACGGGCGCACAGCGCCCGACAGGATTGACCTATGATTTCGCGCTTGGCAGGCGTGGGCCGCAATCCTCGCGTCTTTCGGAACTGACCTGTGTCGTGTTCGATACCGAAACGACGGGGCTGGATGTCAGCGACAGGATCGTGCAGATCGCTGGATTGCGGATCGCGGGGGGGCGATTGACCGGAGAAAGCTTTGAAACGCTGGTCAATCCGCATCGGGCGATTCCGCCGGCTGCCACGCGGATCCATCGGATCAGCGATGACATGGTCGCTGATGCTCCGGATATCGGGGCGGCGCTGTCTGCCTTTCATCATTTCGCCGAAGATGCGGTGCTTGTTGCGCATAATGCGCCGTTCGACATGGGCTTGTTGCATGCCGCGCAATCGGAAACGGGCGTGCATTTCGCAAATCCGGTGCTTGACACGGTGCTGTTGTCGGCCATGGTTTGGGGCTATTCCGCCGATCACAGTCTGGATGCCTTGGCCAGCCGTCTGGAGATCGATATCCCTTCCGAAACGCGACACAGCGCAATGGGTGACAGCATCGCCACCGCCAGAGTTTTCCTGCGTCTGGTTGCGGCGCTTGAGGCCAAGGGTATTCAAAGTTTTCAGGATGTCACAGAGAACGCCAGAAAGTTCCGTCGCCTGATTGCCGATGCCAACCACGCGCGGCAAGATTCGATCAAAGGGGGGTGATCACAGCTCGATTTCAGGTGCGTCGGGATTGATCGGAATATCGGGTTCGGTCTGGAACCGGTCGGGATCTTGCAGGCCCGGCCCCAACGGCGGGGGCGGCGGGGCATCCGCGCGGCGACGAATGATGATGTCGCCATTTTCCAGCCTTTCGGGCATCTGATAATTTTCCATGTCATCGACCATCGTTGACAGATCCTCGAAGACCGGGGCCATGCGCGACAATGCCCCCGACATGTCTTCGCCCAGACGGTTCAGGTCGGGGCCGATATCATCGATGAAATCCTGCATCAGATTCTCGATCCCGCGCTGAAGCAGGCCGGAACCGTTCCCTTCGGGTTCCTGGGCGCTGACCGGCATGGTCGCAGACAGGAAGAACAGGGCGGCGATGAATGAATGTTGTTTCATGCCACTTACGATGGGCGCAACCGGGATTGCAGGCAACCGGTTTGTTGCTGCTTCTCGGGAAAATGAATCCTCGGCCTGTCAGTCGTCCTGTCCAAGTATCTGGCGGCCAAGATGCAGGATGCCGTCTCGGATATCACTTTCCAGTGCCGCGCATAGCGCCACCGGATCGCGATCAGCCAGCGCCTTCAGAATAGCCTTGTGATGGTCGACTTCGATGATCGTTTCGATCTGTTCGACAACCCGGCGCTGAAAAGGCCCCAGTTGCAGCCAAACGCTTTCGATCAGGGCCATCGCGCCATGATGCGGGGGCAGGCAATAAAGGTCGCGGTGAAAGCGGTGGTTCAGGCGGGTCAGCGCGTCAAGGTCGCGCGCGGCAATCGCATGATCCATATTGTCGTCAAGCCTGCGCAGATCGTCGATGGCAATCTCTGACAGATAGGGCATGGCGCGCAGGATCGCGTGGCGTTCCAGCATGACACGCAGTTCGACCAGATCTTCCAGGCGTCCCGCGCTCATGTCCGGGATCCGTAGCCGCCGGTTACCCAGAACCTCGATCGCATTTTCGGATGACAGGCGGCGAATGGCTTCGCGGATTGGTGTCGGACTAAGGTCCATTTGTTGTGCAAGACCACGAAAGGTCAGGGCGGTTCCCGGACGCAACACCCCCACCATGATCGCGTCGCGCAGGCGAAGATAGGCGTATTCCTGGGTGGTCATTGCCTCGGGGCGGGGCAGCTGCGGGATAGGCCGGTCGGTCATGTCGTGAACTGTCTTGTCAATCTTGCGGGATAGCGCCCAGAATGACCGCAGGGCCTGCTTGACTCAAGGCAAAAAACTATCACATAAAACGAAAGTGTATCACATTTTGGGTGTTCCGATGGAAGTCGAGGAAGCGGCTGCGTGGCTGAAGGATCAGCCGGAGATTCAGACGATTTTTGCGTGTATCTGTGATCTGAACGGTGTCATGCGCGGCAAACGGGTGCCTGTCGACCAGCTGGACAAGATCCTGAAAGGCGAATTGCGTATGCCGCTGTCGCTGCTGGGGATGGACATCTGGGGCGAAGATATCGTCGGCAACGAACTGGTCTTTGACACTGGCGATGCCGATGGCCTGTGTGATTTCACCGGGCGTGCGCCCAGCCCCGTGGGCTGGACCACCCGGCCGGCCATGTTTGCCCAGCTGTGGATGCGCCAAGAGGACGGAACCCCGTTTCCCGGCGATCCCCGGCGCGCCCTGGCTGCTGTGGCGGAACGTTTCAAGGCCCATGGGCTGACCCCGGTTGTCGCCACGGAACTGGAATTCTATGTTGTCGATCCCAGCAAGGCGGCGCCGCAGCCCCCCTGTTCGCCGATCACGGGAAAACGCCTGGATTCCGACGGCGCGCTGTCTTTGGATGAATTGCAGCATTTCGACGCGTTTCTGAACGATGTTTACGATGGGTGCCGCGCACAGGGGATCCCGGCGGATTCAGCCATTTCCGAAAACGGGGCGGGCCAGTTCGAGATCAACCTTCTGCATGTGGCCGACCCGCTGAAGGCCGCAGATGATGCCGTTCTGTTCAAGCGCCTGGTGCGTGGGATCGCCCGCAAGCACGGTTTCGCCGCAACCTTCATGGCCAAACCCTATGGCGACCGCGCCGGATCGGGGATGCATGTGCATTTTTCCCTGATCGACGAACAGGGACGCAATGTCTTTGACGATGGTGGTGATCTGGGCACCGACCTGCTGCGCCACGCGGTTGCCGGTCTGATCAACACGATGCAGGAAAATACGCTGGTTTTCGCACCGCATGAGAATTCTTTCCGGCGTCTGTTGCCGGGGGCGCATGCACCTGCCGCAGTAGCTTGGGGGTATGAAAACCGTACCGTCGCGATCCGCGTGCCGGGTGGTTCGCCCAAGGCGCGCCGGATTGAACACCGCGTTGCGGGGGCGGACGCAAACCCCTATCTGGTTCTGGCATCCATTCTGGGCGGTGCCTTGCTGGGGATCGAACAGAAATGGCAGCCCCCGAAACCCGTCGAGGGGGATGCCTATTCGCTTGATCTCGATACCCTGCCGCCGGACTGGGCATCGGCAATCGACGCGTTTTCGCGCGGGCCAAGGGTGAACCAGATCTACAGCAACCGGTTGAAGCGGATGTTCGTGCAATGCAAGCAGCAAGAGCTGCGTCGCTTTACCAGTCATGTCACCGATTTCGAATATCACAGCTATCTGGAGGCGGTTTGATGAACGCCACTGTTTCCCAGCCTGCCCATCCCTATGCCGGGGATGGCCAACATACGACCAGCTATTACGCCGCTTCGGCCAACCCGTCGCCCGAACGACCGCCGCTGCGGGGCAACCTCGACATCGATATCTGCGTTGTCGGTGCCGGGTATTCCGGTCTGTCAACGGCGCTGCATCTGGCCGAGAAAGGGCACAAGGTCGCCATTCTGGAAGGCGCCCGCGTCGGTTGGGGGGCATCTGGTCGCAATGGGGGGCAGATCGTCAACGGTCTGAATGCCAGTTTGCAGACCATTGGCCGGCGCTATGGTCAGGATACTGCCCGTTTTGTGGCCGGGCTGGTCCAGGAAGGCGGTCAGATCATTCGCGAACGTGTTGCGACCTATGACATCAAATGCGACCTCAAGAACGGCAATGTCTTTGCTGCACTGACCGACAAGCATCTGCGCGACCTTGAGGATCGCAAGCGTCTTTGGGAAAGCTATGGGCTTGAGAACCAGCGCATGCTTGATCGCAGCGAAATGCAGGACCATGCCCGTTCCGATCTTTACACCGGCGGTATGCTCGACGTGACCGGGGGGCATCTGCATCCGCTGAACCTGGCGCTGGGAGAGGCCGCGGCCTTCGAAGGGCTTGGTGGCCAGATCTTCGAAATGAGCCCTGTCATTTCGGTCGATAGCAATGCGGCAAAGCCTGTGGTCAAGACTGTCGAAGGCCAGGTGACCTGCAAGACACTGGTTCTGTGCGGCAATGCCTATCTGGGCCATGTGGTCCCGGAACTGACGCCCCGCGTCATGCCGGTGTCGACCCAGGTCATGGCGACGGAACCATTGGGCGAGGCATTGGCCCGCGAATTGATGCCAGCCGATACCTGCATCGAGGATGTGCGCTATATCCTTGATTATTATCGCATGTCCGCAGATCATCGCCTGTTGTTCGGGGGGGGGACCGTATATGGCGGCACCGACCCCAAGGACATCAAGGCGAAGCTGTGGAAGAACCTGCACAAGGTCTTTCCACAGCTTGAAGGGCGACGCATCGATTATGCCTGGTCCGGGAATTTTGCGCTGTCATTCTCACGCGTGCCGCAGATGGGGCGTATCGGAGGCAATACCTATTTCGCGCATGGTTATTCCGGTCATGGCGTCACCGGATCACATACTTTCGGTCGAATCCTTTCCGAAGCGATACATGGTGATACCAGCCGCTTCGATGTCTTTGCCGATCTGCCCTGGATCCCGTTTCCGGGCGGTCGGACATTCCGTGTGCCCTATTCGGTGATGGGTTCCTGGTGGTACGCGCTGCGTGATCGCCTTGGCGTCTGAGAACGACCCGGCAATGGCCATGAAACTGCTTCTTGGCCATTGCTGATTGATCGCCTTGCAAATGATGCCCCGGGCGGGAATTGTTGTGCGAAGCAACTTTGGGGCTATATGGCGCTCTTCCAAGGTGGCGCATTGCGCGCAAGGTCTCGTTTCGCGCCAATGTTGCCGGACAGCTTTCTGTCCAGGCCTGACCATGCCGGCGGGTGGGGATGATCGTCTCAGCGCCTCGGTCGATGATCGCGGCATGGCATCGTCGCGCTGATCCGCATTTGGCATCGGCACAGCGTCGAGTAATTCGGCACCGGGCAGTCGAGCCCCAACACCCAGCTCCGTCGATCAGCCAACCCAAAAGCTTTGCAGAAGCGAAAGGCCGACGAGCATGTGTCGCGAGAGGCGCGTCTTGATCGCGGTATCAGAGCGCGTTCGGGCTGCCCCTGCGTTCCGATCTTTCCGGCAGACCATGTCGGGATCAAACCAGACCGACAATGAGCCCCGTTGGTCGAGCGTAGCGTTATTTCATCCTGCGAGAGTGGGCTTCAGCCCGGAGCAGATCCAAGATGCTGGCTCCTGGCAATCACCCCTCATCCCCGCTTCGTGAAACAAGTCTTTCGGAGGCGGGCATGTCGTGATGTTTTCCATGGGTGGTCGTTTGGCAGCCTGGCTGGAAACTCGACATCATCGACAAGAATCCGCCCGTTCTTGTCAAGCGCAAGGCAGGATAGGCCGGCAGCAATGCGGCCTGAAAACCAGACAGCCCTCATGTCGGGCAAGGGCAGATCAAGAGAAACGCCGGCAACACGGCTATTTTGCGGTTGCGGCGCTGGCAATGAACGCAGCCAACGGCAAGGACAGCAGAAAAAACCGCCGAAATCCGCAGGACAGGTTCCGATGATGTTGATCAACCACCGTATCGGGCTGTCGGTCACGGCGGCGGGACTTCTGGGATGAGCTGAGCGGCGGATGAAACCCGGATGAAAAAAGGAGGGCCGGACATGGCCCTCCTTTGAAGCTGGTTACGGGTGCGAGTTTTTTCGCGCCCGAGCGATGGCATTGATGTCAGATCAGTTTTCCCATCGCGACCGCCGTATCCGACATGCGGTTCGAGAAACCCCATTCGTTGTCATACCAGGTCAGGATCCGGCACAGCTTGCCTTCCATGACCTTGGTCTGATCCATGTGGAAGACCGAGGAATGGGAATCGTGATTGAAGTCCGTCGACACAAGCTGTTCGTCGGTATAGCCCAGAATGCCCTTCAGTTTGCCGTCGGCGGCAGTTCTGATGGCTTCGTTGATTTCTTCGACCGAGGTTTCGCGCTTGGCCTCGAAGACAAGATCGACAACCGAGACATTCGGCGTCGGAACGCGGATTGCGACACCGTCCAGACGACCTTTCAGTTCGGGCAGAACCAGTCCGACGGCTTTGGCGGCACCGGTCGATGTCGGGATCATCGACAATGCCGCAGCGCGTGCGCGGTACAGGTCTTTGTGCATCGTGTCGAGCGTGGGCTGATCGCCGGTATAGCTGTGGATCGTGGTCATGAAGCCACGGTCGATCCCGATCGCGTCGTTCAGGACCTTCGCCACCGGCGAAAGGCAGTTGGTCGTGCAGCTTGCATTCGAAACGATCAGGTCGTCCGAGGTCAGGGTATCGTCATTGACCCCAAAGACGATCGTCTTGTCGGCACCTTCGCCGGGAGCCGAGATCAGGACACGTTTCGCGCCAGTTTCCAGATGCGCCTTGCACTTTTCCTTGGATGCAAAGATCCCGGTGCATTCAAGGATGACATCAACATGTCCCCAGGGCAGCTCTGCGGGGTTGCGAATTGCGGTTACCTGAATGGCGCCGCGGCCCACATCGATCGATGACCCATCGACGGTCACATTCGCGGGGAAACGACCATGAACGCTATCATAGCGCAGCAGATGGGCGTTGGTTTCGACCGGACCCAAATCGTTGATTGCAACGACTTCAATATCGGTGCGTCCCGATTCCACGATGGCACGCAGAACATTGCGCCCGATACGTCCGAAACCGTTGATGGCGACTTTGATTGCCATGGTTCTTTCTCCCGACCAAATGACGTTGGCATTCATCTAACGTGGCAATCCGTCCGATGCAAATGCAGTTGCGCAGTTGTGCCTGAGAGGTCCCGGAAATTCCGGTATTGCCTACCTCCAGAAACTGACTTGGTCGATCAGGGCGGTCAGTTGCTTGCCCGCCCATACTGGCAGGCCGCCGCCCAGCCAAAGCATGTCGATGGCGAAAACGCCTACAATCAGCAGGCCCAGTGCGACGGCAATCCGATTGGTCATGTTTCGCCTTTCGTCGATGCAACGACCCGCAAGATGCAATCCCGGGCCTTTGCCCTCAAGCGCGAATTCCGCGAAACTGGCGGTCTTCGTCAGTCCTCATCGTCATCGGCGGGTTTGATCAATGTCAGTTCTTCCGCAGATTCAAGAGCGCGAATTGCGGCGATCACCTGGTTTTGGGCGTCTTCGATATCGCGAATGCTGACTTTGCCCAATTCGGCCAGCTCCTCGCGCAACCCGTCCGCCATCCGTTGCGAGATATTGGCCAGGATAAAATCACTGGTGGCCTTTTGCTCGGGATCGGCACCCGCCAAGGCACGCAGGAGGGTCGGCTGGTCAACTTCCCGCAGAATTCTTGCGACATCGCGGGTCGCGACGCGAGAGGGGATATGGGCGTACACAAAAATGGCGCGTCTGACACCATCCGCGAAGGTCATGTCCTCTGCGCCAAGCGCCCCCAGAACATCGTCGCGCAAATCGGCTGTCGCGAAGTTCAGGATCGCGCCGACGCGTTCGGTTGCGGGGGTGTCGATGGCGGGACGGGGCAGGTTTTCGGCGGCTTGCAGCAAGATCAGTCCCACGCGTCTCAGCGCATCGGGGCCGACCTCGCCGGTCATCGACATGGCCTGCGCCACCGCGCGGGCCCGTTCGCGGGCTAGGCCTGAAAACAGATCGGAAGCGGCTTGCACCGGAATCTTGGACAACAGCAACGCCACCATTTCCACGGATTCACCATTGGCCAGAACCTCGAGGCTTTCCTTGGGTAAAGCCGAGATGCGCATCCATGGATCGCCGCGCCCCGACATCGCGGCCATGCGTCGCAGGCGGTCGGTGCTGTCTTCGGAAAGTTTGCTGCCCAGCATCTCAAGCGTGCCGTCCAGATTTCCGGGGAACGTCACGCCAACCGCTTCGAGGTTTTCACAAAACTCGCTGATGACGGCGTCGCGCGTGTGTCGGTCAACCACTTCCATTCCGGCCATTTCCTCGGCCAGCAGCGTCTGCAATTCGTCATTGAGCGTTGCGAGGCTGACGACATCTTCGTCGTCGAGCAGAAGGCGGACAATGACGGCCGCCTTCTGCCGTTGTGTCAGGCCGCTTTGAATGTTCATCTTTCACCCGGTCATGGCCGCAAATTCCTGTTTCGCGGCCAGATTGCCCGATGTTTCCTAACATCCGGTTAGCGGCAGGTAACCTGCCGTCAGAGGGCACCTTGTTCAAAGACCCGGCGGAAGATCGTGTCGACATGTTTCGTATGATAGCCCAGATCGAATTTCTCTTCGATCTCTTCTGCCGACAAGGCTGCGGTGACTTCGGCGTCGGACAGCAATTCCTCTTTGAAATCCTTGCCTTGTTCCCAGACTTTCATGGCGTTTCTTTGCACCAGACGATAGGCGTCTTCGCGCGAAACACCGGCCTGTGTCAGGGCCAGAAGGACGCGCTGGCTCATCACCAGACCTTTGAACTTGTTCATGTTCGCCAGCATGGTTTCGGGATAGACAACCAGCTTTTCGACCACGCCGGCCAAACGGTTCAATGCAAAATCAAGGGTTACGGTCGCATCCGGCGCAATGCCGCGCTCGACCGATGAATGACTGATGTCGCGTTCATGCCAAAGGGCGACATTCTCCATCGCGGGAATGACCGTCATGCGCACCAGGCGGGCCAGACCTGTCAGGTTCTCGGTCAGGACCGGATTGCGCTTGTGGGGCATGGCAGATGAACCTTTCTGGCCGGGGCTGAAGAATTCTTCGGCCTCCAGAACCTCGGTGCGCTGCATATGACGGATTTCAATCGCGATGTTTTCGATTGAGCTTGCGATCACGCCCAGGGTTGCAAAGAACATCGCATGGCGATCGCGGGGGATGACCTGGGTGGAAATCGGCTCGGGGCGCAGCCCCATCTGTTCGCAGACATGTTCCTCGACAGCCGGATCGATATTGGCAAAGGTGCCCACCGCGCCGGAAATCGCACCGGTGGCGATCTCGGTCCGGGCGGCCTGCAGGCGGGCCTTGCCGCGGGCGATTTCGGCGTAGAAGCGCGCGAAGGTCAGGCCCATCGTGGTTGGTTCGGCATGGATGCCATGGCTGCGACCGATGCGAACGCTGTCCTTGTGTTCATAGGCGCGTGTCTTCAACGCCGCCAGCAGCTTGTCCATATCTGCCAGCAGGATGTCCGCCGCACGGACAAGCTGCACGTTCAGCGTGGTGTCCAGCACATCGGATGAGGTCATGCCCTGATGGACGAAACGCGCTTCTTCCGACCCGATATGTTCGGCAAGATGGGTCAGGAAGGCGATCACGTCATGTTTGGTCACTGCTTCGATTTCGTCGATACGCGCGACATCGAATTCGACATCCTTGGCACGCCAGACGGCCGCGGCGTTTTCTTTGGGGATGACGCCGAGATTGGCCTGTGCGTCACAGGCATGGGCTTCGATCTCGTACCAGATGCGGAACTTGGTCTCAGGGGACCAGATCGCGGTCATTTCGGGGCGTGCATAGCGAGGGATCATGGCGGGCTCCTTATCGTTGCGGCGGGCATAGCGTTGTGATCGCGTGGGGGCAAGTTTCAACTGCCCCATGCCCAGCCCGAGGAACAAAACCGAACCGGATGGGTTTGATCACCAGATTGAAATCGAAGCAGGGCGCTGCGCCCTTCGCCAGATGCCACAACACAACGGGGGCTGGTGATTTTACCTTTTCTGCCGTTAGGGTAGAAGCTGTTCTTGATAAGTTGCCCCACGGCGAAATGGCCGGGGACAACATGCGTCAGTAAATGTTTGTCAAAGGCCCGATCTTGATGCCCGACCGAAATCGTCCCGGAATCCACGATGCGATATTTGGTGATCTGGATGATGACACCAGGGCCAGATACGGGTTGACGACCACGGGGCCAGACACCAGCGGACATGACAGGGTGCCGTCTTCGCAGGTGGGCAGCATACGGTCCCTGGGGGGCAAGGATGTGCTGGCAGTCGCGCGGGATACGATGAAAAAGGTCAGCGCCGACCGGGTGACCGCCGTTGCCGGTGGCGTCACCTTTTTCGGGCTGTTATCATTGTTCCCGGCGATCACGGCCTTTGTGTCGATCTATGGCCTGGTGGCCGATCCGGCGATAATCGCCGAACATCTCAGTCTGCTGGAGAAATTCGTCCCTGCGGGAACGCTGGACATCATCCGCGCCCAGGTCGAAAGCATCGCCAATTCGCCCGGATCAGCCTTGTCGGCGGCGGGGGTGATCGGCTTGCTGGTGGCGTTTTACAGCGCGAATGGGGGGATGAAGGCGATGTTGTCGGCGTTGAACGTGGCGTTGATGCAGAATGAAAGCCGGGGGTTTCTGCGCCTGAACCTGGTTGCCATGGGATTCACATTGTCGGCTCTTGCGATATTGGCGTTGATGCTGACGGTTGTGGCGGTTGTGCCGATCCTGCTGGCATGGCTGCCGATGCAGGACGGGCGTGATCTGTGGCTGCCGGCCATTCGCTGGCCCGCCATGTTCGCGGTGCTGACATTGGCATTGGCGGGGCTGTATCGTTGGGGGCCGTCGGTGCCGAATCCGCGCTGGCGCTGGATTTCACCGGGGGCTGTCTTTGCCGCGGTGGCGCTTGTCGTCGTGTCGATGGGCTTTAGCTGGTATGCTGCGAATTTTGCCAATTACAACAAGACCTATGGTTCACTTGGCGCGGTCATCGGCCTGATGATGTGGTTGTGGCTAAGCTCCACGGTCATACTGGTCGGGGCCGAGTTGAACTCGGCCCTGGATCGGCGCATCAAGGCCAAGGTCGGAACAGCGCCCGGGCAGTCAGGATGAATGAATGATGATATCCCCGTTTTTGCCATTGATCCTTGCGATCGGCCTCGAGGTTGTGGGCACGTCCCTGTTGCAGCAATCCTCTCAGTTCACACGACTTTGGCCGACGCTTGGAATGGCAATCTGCTATCTGACAAGTTTTTACTTGCTGTCGCTCAGCCTGAAGGTGCTGCCGCTTGGTGTTGCCTATGCAATCTGGAGCGCGCTTGGCATCGTTCTGGTCGCCTTGATCGGTTGGCTGGTCTTTGGCCAAAAGCTGGACATGCCGGCAATCCTTGGCATGGGCCTGATCGTGACTGGGGTGCTCGTGGTCAATCTGTTCTCGAAAACGGTGGGGCATTGACGCCTAGCGTTCGGTCAGTTTCAACTCGATCCGGCGGTTCTGTGCCAAGGCTTCAGGGCCTGTGCCGCTGGCCACCGGGCGCGTATCCGAAAAGCCTGTTGCAGCCAGTCGGTTCGACGGAAAGCCCAGATCTTCGGTCATGTATCTGACGACAGCAAGGGCCCGCGCCTGGCTTAGTTCCCAGTTGTCGCTATAACGCCCGGTGCCCGACAACGGGGTGCTGTCGGTGTGACCGTCGACACGAATGATCCAGTCGATTTCCGGGGGAATATCGTCTGATATTTCCGATAGCATGTCGGCGACGCCGGAAATCTGTTGGCGTCCCGCAGATGACAGATCGGCGGCACCCGGTGCGAACAGCACCTCGGACTGGAACACGAAACGGTCGCCGACGATCTGCACCCCTTCGCGCCCGGACAGGATTTGCGAGAGGCGTCCGAAAAACTCGGACCGATAGCGCGCAAGGTCACGTGCCTCTTCCTCGGCCTTTTTGCGGGCTTCCTCTTCAAGGGAGAGGCGGCGTTCCTTTTCTTCCGCGGCGCGCAGCAGGGCGGCGTTCAGCTGTTGCCCCAGTTCCGCGACCCGCAATTCGGCGTCGCGCTGGTCGTCGCCGGCCGTATCAAGAAGCGCCTGCAATGAACCCAATTGGGCGGTCAGGCTGGCGACTTGTTCGTTCAGCAATGCGACACGCTTCTGCCCATCTGCAGACAGGCTTTGCTGTTCTTGCAATTCTTGTCGGGCGATGGATAACAGCTCGGCTTGACGGTCCTGGCTGGCCTCGCTTTCCTCGGCACGCGCTAGGTTCTCGTCGCGGGCGGCACGGGCTGCGGCCAGCAGGGTCAAGGTTTCCTCGGCGGCCTTGCGGCTTTCTTCCAACGCCAGCGTCATCGCCGTCAATTCGCTATCGGCCTGCGTCAACCGGTCGCGCAGCAACGCGGCGGCTTCGGCCTCTGTCACCCGGGCGGTTTCTGCGGCGCTTAGCTTGCTCTCAAGTGCCTGCGTCCGGGCGGTCGCATCGCTGTTGCGGCTGCGCAGGTCTGCGATCAGCGCCTCAAGCGCCTCGCGCCGTGCAGCAGCCAACCGGGCCTGTTCCTTGGTGCTGTCTATTTCCCGACGAGCCGATGCAACGGCAAGCTCGGCAGCAGAAAGTTCTTCCTCACGCTCGGCCAGTTTGGCCTGAAACTCTTGGCGGTCGCTTCTCGCCTGGTCCTGCAAGCGCGAGCGGGTCGCGATCAGTGTCGCGACCTCGGCCTCGAAATCCGTCAGGCGGCTACGTGCATCAGACAGGTTTTGGCGGCTGGATTCCAGTTGGTTGTTCAGCCTTGTGATGCGCGCGGCCCGATCGCGGGCTTCGGCCTCGGCACGGGTCAGGGCGGTTTCTGCGGCGCTGCTGCGCTCGACCTCGCGCGAGAGTTGGTCCGTCAGGCGATCTTCCTCATCGCGCGACGCGCTAAGCGCCTGACCAAGGGCGGACACCTGCCGGCCTAGCTCCTGTAACTGCAGGTCTTGCTGGGAAATCTGTTGGTTCTGATCTGCAATCGTGTCGTCTTGAGTGGTGATCTGTTCGCGCAGCACCGATTGAACGACCATGAAAATCGTCAGCACGAACATCAGCACCAGAAGAAGGGCGGTCATGGCATCGACAAAGCCGGGCCAGATCGTTGCCGAAAAACGGTTGCCGGATGAAACCCTGCGCAACGCCATGCTCAGCTCCGGTCCCGTCCGATCAAAGGATCGCGTTGCAGATCGTCGGGGAATGGATCGCCAAAGCGGGCGGCGCGAACCGCGCGGGTCAGAATCAGAAGGTCTGAGCGCAATTCGGCCACCATTTCATCGCGCCCCGAAGAAAGATCGCCGGTCAACCGATCAAGTGCGGCCTCGATTCCCGTCAGGTCGGCGGTAGGCGGTGGCGCAGAGGTCCCTTTCGCCAGTGATATCAGTTGGTTTTGCCCTTCAACCATCTGATTCAATGCCGCCGAAAGCGAGGCGATTCGTGCGACCGATGCCTCTTGCTCGGCCTCGACACGGCGCGTCAGCGCCTCGACCGATTCGGCCATGACGACAATGCGTTCATCCGCCATGATCGCGGATTCGTCACGCAAGGCATCCCGTTCGGAATGGTAGCTTTGCAGTCGGTCCATCTGCGCGGCCAGATGATCGACGGCACCGGACATGGTGGCCTGATCGATGCCCCCGGATTCGGAATCCGCAAGGCTGACACGGGTGAAGCCCGACATCCATTCTTCCAGTTCGCGATAGAACCGGTTCTGGCCATGAGTGACGAACAGTTCAAGCAAACCGACCACCAACGACCCGGCAAGCCCCAGCAATGACGAGGAAAATGCCGTGGCCATGCCGCCCAATTGCGCCTCTAGCCCGCCCATCAGCTTTTCGAAGACCTGCAAACCGGTTTCGCCATCTTGCGGGGCCAATGCGCGGATGGTTTCCACGACAGCCGGGACAGTCGTGGCGAGCCCATAGAAGGTTCCCAGAAGGCCGAGGAATATCAAAAGGTTGGACAGGTATCTTGTGATGTCCCGCAATTCATCGATCCGGGTGGCGACCGAATCCAGAATGGATCTTGCCGAGCCGGTCGAAATCACCCCGCCCGCGGGGCCGCGATTGCCGAGCAGCGCGGCCAGAGGGGCAAGAAGCCGCGGCGCGATGTCGGTATCGGTCGCGGAACGCGCCGCAAGGCCCTTTTCGACCGCATTGCGGCGGCGATCGGCGAACCGTTCGATCCAACTGACCGATCGGACCAATTGGCCGACCTGCCAGAAACAGGCCAGAACGCCCACCGCAAACACAGCAAGGATCAACCCGTTCAGCCATTTGTTCGCCATGAAGATCGGCAGGATGCGCCCATAGGTGAACCACCCACCGGCCAGCACCAGCGCGAGAACGCTCAGCATCAGCAGGATCTGTCGAACCGGTTGCGAGAAATGTGGGGTGCTGGGGGTGCCGGCACCGCCACGAGAGGCGGTGATGCGCCGGTTTGCAAGCTTCATGCGCCTGTCCGATGGGGCAAGGGCATTGTCGGGGGTATCTGGTGTCTGGCCGTTGTCTGGATCGCTCAAGAGGTCCCGGTCCCGTTATCGTTGCCGCGTTGATTTCAGGTCGAGTGTAGGGGCCGGCGATCAACTTGCCAAGCAATCCGAAGGGAGGATTGATGGTTAGTTGTTGCGGTCAGACGCCAGAATTTCCTTAACATTCGCAGCAAGTTCGTTCATCGCGCGGTCAGGCAGGCCGATTTCGGTCAGATGTCGCGCGGTGTTGAAAAGATAGTCGGCATTCGGTCCACGCCCGCCATGCGCGCGAGAGATGATGCGCGCCTGTTCGTTCACGCACAGCCCGCCGGCATACTGCCAGTGATCGCGCCGCATCACATAGGCGATGGCATCGACCTGACGTCCGTCATCCAGCTGGATCGCGACGGTCGCCTCGCGATAGGCGCCGGTGTCCATTTCCCGCACCCGCAGATAGTCCATCACCGTGTCATGGTCGGTATCGGAAATCCGCAATGCCATGCCGCTGCAGCTTGCATCGCGCTGTCGGTCCAGACCCAGAACGAGGCCCGGATGTTCTTCGGTGCCCCGGTAACGGGTCGAGCGCAGGCAAAAACTGCGCGCATAGCCGGAAAGCCTTGCTTTGACTGCCTCGGTGGGGTGAAAGCCGGGATCCCACATCAGGGATCCATAGCCAAAGACCCAATTTGTTCTGGTCATGAAAATTCGCGCCCTTTCCACCCCTGAAGTTAGGCGAGCAGACAGCCGGTTTAAAGCCCCGTCATGTCTGCCTCACCCGTGATCAGGCGGGAAATGCTGTTGTCGGCTTTGGGCAGCGTTGGTCAGGGCATCTTGCCCGATGTCGCGCCACGACCGAAATCGGGGGCTTCGGTGTCCTGGCCTGCCTCGATGATGCCGCGTCGGATACTGCGCGTGCGGGTGAAATAGTCGTGCAGTTGCTGACCATCGCCCATCCGGATTGCCCGCTGCAGCGTGAACAGTTCTTCGGTGAACCGGCCAAGAATGTCCAGTGTCGCCTCTTTGTTGTGCAGGAATACGTCGCGCCACATGGTTGGATCGCTGGCCGCGATCCGCGTGAAGTCGCGGAACCCGGCGGCGGAATACTGGATGACCTCTTCGTCGGTAACGCGGCGCAAATGATCGGCGACGCCGACCATCGTATAGGCGATCAGATGTGGTGCATGGCTGGTGACGGCCAGCACCAGATCATGATGCGCGGCCTCCATGCGGTCGCATTTCGCCCCCATCGCGGTAACAAGTCCGACCAGTTTTTCGACCGGCGCGGCGGGGCTGTCGGGCAGGGGGGTCAACAACCACCAGCGGTTCTCGAACAGGCTGGCAAACCCTGCGCGTGGCCCCGAATGTTCGGTGCCGGCCAGAGGATGCCCGGGGATGAAATGCACGTCTTCGGGCAGGTGCGGCTGTACGGCCTCGATCACCGATTGCTTGACCGATCCGACATCCGTAATGGTCGTTCCCTTGGCAAGATGGGGTGCGATGTCCTGTGCGACGGCACCCATCGCCCCGACGGGCACTGCAAGAACGACGAGATCTGCCTTCGCGACGGCTTCTGCCGCGCTGTCATAAACCGTGTCACAAAGACCGATCTCACGCGCGGTTTTACGGGTTTCTTCGCTGCGGGCATAGCCCACGACTTCCCTGGCAAGCCCTTTTTCGCGTAACGCATGCGCCATCGAACCTGCAATCAGACCCAGTCCGATCAGGGCAACGCGGTCATATATCGCGCTCATGCGGGCCTCCGCTCTTGCATGAAGCGGCCGAGCGTATCGATCACGCGGCGGCATCCGTCTTCGTCACCGACGGTGATGCGCAGCGCGCAGGGCAGGCCATATCCCCCGACGCGACGCACCAGAATGCCATCGGCGCGCAATGCCGCATCCGCGTCGGCCGCATCCGTGGGTGACGCGAAACGTGCAAGCACGAAATTCGCATGGCTTTCGTCACATTCGATCCCCATCTGGACCAGTGATGCCCGCAACCATTCGCGCATACGTGAATTCAGATCGGCACAATGGGCCGTGAATGCGGTATCCTGAACGGCGGCGGAGGCGGCGGCCATTTGTGGTTGGGAAAGGTTGAACGGTTGCCGGACACGGTTCAGCACGTCGATCACCGGGCGCTGCCCATAGCCCCAGCCGATGCGCAGCCCGCCCAGACCGTATATCTTCGAGAAGGTGCGGGTCATGATGACATTGGGATGACGGTCCACCAGCGCCGCGCCGCCATCGAACCCGTCGACGAATTCGGTATATGCACCGTCATGGACCAGAATGACGTCCTTTGGCAGGCCGGATATCAGGCGATCCAGTTCGGATTCATTTAGAAAGGTGCCTGTGGGGTTGGCGGGATTGGCGATGAACACGATCCGGGTCAGTTCGGTCACCGCGCCCAGAATCGCGTCAATGTCGATCTTTCGGTCGGCCTCGGCGACGGTGATGGGCGTTGCGCCGACCATGCGCGCCAATATCGGATACATCGAGAAACCATGCTCGGTTGTAATGACCTCGTCGCCCACACCGGCATATGCCTGTGCGATGAACTGCAGGACCTCGTCCGATCCCACTCCGCAAATGATGCGATCGGGGTCCAGGCCATGCACCTGAGCGATCGCTTGCCGCAAAGGCGCGTGATCGGTCGAGGGGTAGCGATGCAGATCCTGTCCGGCCTGCGTGAAAGCGGTGCGTGCCTTGTCGCTGCAACCCAACGGATTTTCGTTGGACGAAAGCTTCAGCACCTGTTCATGGCCTGCCAGTTTGCTTTCGCCGCTGACATAAAGCGCGATATCCATGATGCCGGGTTGAGGGGGGATCTGGGTCATCTGGCTCATCCTTTGTTCGGGCCGGTTTATTCGTCCCGATCAGCCAATGGAAGTGGCGAATTTCTTTGCCCTCGCGCGCTGGCTGTTCAATAAAGGCCCGTAGCCAGTAAGAACCGAGTATGATGCCTGACGACAAGTTGCCCAAGATCCTTATCGTGGCCCCGAATGCCTCGGCCCGTTTCGGTGGCGAAGCATTCCTGCCCTTGAATTATTTCCGGATATTGTTGCGTCGGGGCCATCCCGTGCATCTGATTGCGCATCATCGCAATCAGGATGAGTTGCTGGCCTTGCCCGATTGCGATCCCGCCCGCATGCATTTCGTACCGGACACGCGCTGGCATCGCGGGATCTGGCGCGCGTTCAGCCGGTTTCCGGAACGGGTTCGCGATCTGATCGGCGGTGGATTGATGACCGGCGTCAATGAAATCTATCAGGCGCGCCTGATCCGCAAGCTGGTTGCCGCGGGCGAGGTAGACGTCATTCATCAGCCTATTCCCGTATCACCCTTGATTCCTTCGGGGTTGCATCGCTTCGGTGTGCCACTTGTCATTGGCCCCATGAATGGCGGCATGGATTATCCCCCCGGTTATGAGGATCACGAAGGCGGTGCGACCCGTGCTTCGATTGCGACCGGTCGGCGTGTTGCGCTGATGCTGAACCGGTTGAAGCCGGGCAAGCACCGTGCGGCTGCGCTGCTGGTCGCGAATGAGCGAACGCGACGGGCCTTGCCTGACCCGCTGCATCCGCGCATCGAGACATTGATCGAAAACGGGATCGATTTTTCCAGATGGAAGGCTCCGGCCCAAAAGCGCAACGAGGCTGTCAGGGGCAAGCTGAAACTGGTGTTTCTGGGTCGGTTCGTCGGATGGAAGGCAATCGACATTACGTTGCGGGCTGTGGCATTGGCCCGAAAATCAGGTGCCGACGTGACGTTGGACCTGTTGGGGGATGGTGAAGGGCGCCATGAACTCGAGGCGCTGGCGGAGGAACTGGGCATTGCCGGCGAAGTCCGGTTTCACGGGTTCCGGCCGCAGGAAGAATGCGCGTCCATTCTGGCCCAGTCGGACGCGCTGATCCTGAATTCACTGCGCGAATGTGGCGGCGCTGTTGTTCTGGAAGCGATGGCAATGGGGCTGCCCGTGGTCGCCAGTGCCTGGGGCGGGCCGCTGGATTATCTGAATGTCGATAGCGGCTTTCTGATCCATCCGTCGCCACGCGAAGATTTCGACCGCAGGCTGGCAGGGGCGTTGATCACACTTGCTGATGATCCCCAACTGCGCGAGCGGATGGGACAGGCGGGGCAACAGATCGTTCGTCGCGATTTCGACTGGGAGCGCAAGGTCGACCGCATGATCGAAATCTATCAAGAGGCTGCGTCTGCCTGACGGGGGGCAACCCTTGTGATGCAAGGAAGCGCGAACGTGAAAAAGGCCGCTTCGATTGAAGCGGCCTTTGAATTTTGCAGGTGTCGGCGAAGATCAGTTCTTCGCGTAGAATTCGACAACCAGGTTCGGTTCCATCTGAACCGCGTAGGGCACATCACCCAGCGACGGGGTGCGCACGAAGGTTGCGGTCATCTTGTTGTGGTCTGCTTCGATATAGTCCGGCACGTCACGCTCGGGCAGGGCGACGGCTTCCAGAACGAAGGCCAGCTGGCGCGAACGCTCGCGGATCGAGATGACATCGCCTTCCTTGACGCGGTAGGACGGGATGTTCACGCGCTTGCCGTTCACTTCGATATGGCCGTGGTTCACGAACTGACGTGCGGCAAAGATCGTGGCAACGAATTTCGAACGGTAGACAACGGCGTCCAAGCGGCGTTCGAGCAGACCGATCAGGTTTTCACCGGTGTCGCCCTTTACGCGCTCGGCCTCTGCATAGATGCGGCGGAACTGTTTCTCGGTCAGGTCGCCGTAATAGCCTTTCAGCTTCTGCTTGGCGCGCAGCTGGGTGCCGAAATCCGACAGTTTCTGCTTGCGGCGCTGACCGTGCTGACCGGGGCCATATTCGCGGCGGTTGACCGGCGACTTGGCGCGGCCCCAGATGTTTTCGCCCATGCGGCGGTCAATTTTGTACTTGGCAGACGTGCGTTTGGTCACGGCTGATCTCCTTCTTATGTGTTTCGAAGGGCGTTGTCCTCTGGCTTGCGCCTGACAGGGATCCCCTCGCGGGGGCCACCAACACCAATGAAGTGCGCGCTTATAGTGCCTTGCCGCGTGGTGTCAAGCACGCTGTTGGCGTAGTCGTTGCAAACTTTCGGACCATGCTGGCACCAATTCGGGATCGGGTTCGAAAACATCCGAAATCTCAGGGGTTGTCAGCGCGCTTTCCCCCGCGCCTGTGGCGGCCATCAGGCCCAGTCGCGCCGCACCGAAACCCGCGCCGGTTTCTGCGCCGGCGGGGCGCATAATCGAAATGCCGGTGGCCTGAGCCAACATCGCAAGCCACAGGTCGGAGCGCGCGCCCCCGCCCATGGCGATCAGCGAATCGGCACCACCACCGCCCGCGCGCAACGCCTCCATGTTTTCCGCCAGCGCCAGCGTCACCCCTTCCAGCACGGCCCGGGTCATCTGCGCACGGTCACTGCCGGTTGACATTCCGGTGAAGCCTGCGCGCTGCAACGGGTTGTTCAGGGGGGTCCGCTCGCCGGAGAGATAGGGCCAGAACATGATCGGACCGGGCCGGCCCGGTGCAGGATCAAGCCGGGACAGAAGTTCCGCGGGCGAGGCGCCCGTAATGCCCGCCCACCAGTCAAGACATGCAGCCGCAGAAAGCATGACGCCCATCTGGTGCCAGCGGCCGGGCAGGGCGTGGCAAAACGCATGGACAGCCGTTTCAGGCGCCGGCAGAAAACGGTCGGTGGCCGCGAAGATGACCCCTGATGTCCCCAGGGAAATCAGCCCGCTACCCGCCGAGGTGATGCCCGCGCCAATGGCTGTGGCGGCGTTGTCCCCCGCACCTCCGGCAATCGGTATGCCTTTGGGCAGGCCCAGTTCGGCTGCGGTTTCGGGGCGCAAACAGCCGGCAAGTTCGCTGCCTTCGGCCAGAACGGGCATCATGGTCCGTTCCATTCCCGTTGCCGCCAGAAGCTGATCGGACCAATCGCGTTTGGCGGGGTCGAACCATGCGGTTCCCGAGGCATCCGACATGTCGCTGATCGCTTCTCCTGTCAGCCAGAGCCGCAGGTAGTCCTTGGGCAGAAGAACGCGCCTGGTGCGCGCGAAAAGATCCGGCTCGTGCTTGCGCATCCATACAAGCTTTGGTGCGGTAAAGCCTGCGAACACGATATTTCCGGTGATTGCGCGGAATGCGGGATCGGCGTCAAGGGCGGCAGCCTCGTCCGCCGCGCGACCATCGTTCCACAAAATGGCCGGACGCAGCACATTGTCGGATTGATCGAGGCAGACGGCCCCATGCATCTGCCCCGACAGGCCAATGCCCGCCACCTTGTCCAAGGGGGAATCAAGATCCCGGATCGCGCATCGCGTCGCCTCGATCCAGGCCGCAGGGTCCTGTTCCGACCAACCCGGATGCGGGTTCTGGACGGTCAGGCTGGCATGGCCTGTCTGAATGATCCGTTGGGTGTCGTCGATCAGGACGACCTTCACCCCCGACGTGCCAAGGTCAATTCCCAGAAACATGCCAATCCCTCCATGACTTATGCGGGGACTTTGGGCGATTTGAAGCGCGGTTTCCAGTGTTCAGACGGCATGCCAGCGCGGCAGGCCTGTCTAGTCGGTCAGATAACGCATCAGGAACCAGGCCAATCCCGAACAGATCAGGGTCGCCGAGACGACGGGAATTGCCGTGCCATTATACAGCAGTCCGACAGGCGAGGCGATCAGCGTGGCCGAAACCGTCGAGATCGCAGCCACGATCGAGGCGGCCATGCCCGCAATATGCCCCATCCTCTGCAATGCCAGCGCGTTCAGGTTGCCAAATGTCACGCCCGCCATGAAAAAGACGCTGACCGCCCAGATGAAGAACGCGGGAAACCGCAGCGTTTCAGGCAGGACATCGGTGGTCAGCAGGATAAGCATCGAAAAACTGACGACGGTTTGCATGATGTAGGCCCATTTGGCGATACGGCGCATCCCGAAACGGGACACGAATTTCGCGTTCAGGATAGAGCCTGAACCCGCCAGCAGCGCCATCGCGGCAAACCATGTCGGAAATGCGTCGCCCTTGGCATAAGCTTCTCCGAAAAGTTGCTGTGCCGATGAAAGCAGGCCGAACATCTGGCCAAAACCCAGGGTCAGGATCAGCGTGCACAGCATGACATGGCGGTCGTGCAAGACCTCGGATGCCGCCGCCAGAACTGGCCTGATCTTCAGCGGGCGGCGTTTCTGGACAGGCAGTGTTTCCGCCTGACGCAGGTTCAGCCAGGTGCAGCCGATCAGGGCAAAGATCAGGAAGCCATAGAACACGCCGTGCCATCCGGCCAAGGATATCATGCCGGCGCCGATGGATGGCGCAAGCGCGGGCACGATGATGAAGACCATCATCACGATGCTGGTGATGCGGGCCATGTCGCGGCCTGCATAGAGGTCGCGAACCAGGGCAAGGCCGACAATCCGCGGCCCCGAAGCACCGATTCCCTGAATGAACCGGGCGACGAGCAAGACCTCGATCGAGGATGAAAATATCGCGACCACCGAGGCGGCGGCATAAATCACAAAGCCAATCGTGATGGTTGCCTTGCGGCCGATCGAATCCGAAATCGGCCCGGCAAACAATGTGCCACAGCCCATGCCCGCCACAAAGACCGACAGGATCAGCTGTGCGCGATTGACATTGTCCGGGGTCAGCTCGCGGGCGATCTGGGGCAGAGCCGGTAGCATCGCATCAATGGAAAAGGCGATGATCGCGAACAGGAATGCCAGCATCGAAATGAATTCCGGCATGGGCAGGCGCTGTTCCGGCGCCTGCATGAAATCTGTTGTCTGGGTCATGATGTGCACCTGAGGCCTGAATATGGCCCTTAGCGCCGTTTTGCACATAATGCAAGTATTGCGATGTCAGGTCGCCTGCTTGGACACCAGCTCGTCAATGACCTTCTGCCACAATGCAGCCGGTTGAGCGCCGCTGACGGCATGCACGTTATCGACGATAAAAGTGGGGACGGCGTTGATCCCGCGTTCCCGCGCATGTTGTTCGCGTGTCAGCACCTCGTCGCGATCGGCATCGCTGTCCAGCAATCTCGCGATCATCTGTCCGTCGAGGCCTGCCGATGTGGCGATCTCGGCCAATTCGGTCTTGTCGCCAATATTCCGTGCCTGTTGCCAATGCGCACGCAACAGCCCGGACATCACCCGGGTCTGTGCACCCTCGAGCCCCGCCCAATACATCAGCCGGTGGGCGTCGGTGGTGTCGGGCTGGATGGGCGAAGGATCAAGATCAAGTCCCATCTGCACCGCGCGCTGCGCAATGGTGCGCGATACTTCCTCGGCGCGATCCCCGAACTTGGCGACCAGGTATTCATGGCGATTCATGCCGCCCGATGGCATCTGCGGATTCAACCGGAAAGGGTGCCAGACGATCTGGAAAGGATGATCGGGGCGGGTCTCAAGCGCCTGATCCAATTCCAGCTTGCCAATCAGACACCAGGGGCAAACGGGATCCGAGAAAATATCAAGCGGTATCATGTTGCGGCTCTCCAAAGTCCTGGCGCAATGCGCGGCGGTTGATCTTGCCGGTCGCTGTCCGTGGCAACGCGTCCAGCCATATGTATTTGCGGGGCTGTTTGTATCTGGCCAGTTCGGATTCGGCCAGCCGTCGCAAATCGGACTCGGGCGCGGGTCCGGTCCAGAACAATGCAATGATCGAGGTCGTGGCGTTCAGGGAAACTTCGGTGGCGGCGACATCACCGCATTCCGGGTGAGTCGATATGACCTCTTCGATTTCGGCGGGGGCAACCCGATACCCTCCGGCATTCATGATGTCGTGTTCGCGGCCCAATAGCGTGACCGCACCAGAGTGGGTCATGACTGCGCGATCACCGGTCAGGAACCAGTCGCCCCGGAACCGCGCCGCTGTTTCCTGCGGCTGGTCCAGATAGCCCAGGAACAATCCGGGGTCGCGACGATCAACGGCCAATGAACCTGGCTCGCCGGCAGGCGATGGCTTGCCGCATTATCGCCGGAAGATGGAATTGGGCCATCGGTTGCAACGCTTTGTGCGTTCGGTGCCGTAGATGAGGCGGGCGAACGCCGGCAAAAAACCGATGACGAGCCGGTCGCCTCTGATATGCATCTGAGGTCTATATCATTCGCCTGATCCCAGCGGGGGCGCGGGAGGTCGAAGGCAATCTCGTGACAAAGCATGGGGCAGGCAACAGCGCCTTACAGCTCGATCGTCATGTAGATGCTGTTGGGATCGGGACGATAATCGGCAAAGGGTGCACATTCCATGAAACCGGCACGAAGATACAACCCCCGTGCCGCGGCAAAACTGGGCTGTGCGCCAGTCTCGAGCGAAAGGCGTCCGATACCTGCCGCTGTCGCTTGTCCAACCAGGTGATCAAGCAAAAGACGCGACAGGCCCTTTCCACGCATTTCAGCCAAGACATGCATGGATTTCAACTCGGCATGGGTCGGGTCGATCGCCTTCATGGCCCCCATCGCGACAGGTTGGCCACCCTGACGCATGACGAAAAAACTGATCCCGGGCGACACGAGGGATTCGCGCGGGATCATGTGAATGGATTCAGGCGGCGTATCGGCATGCATCGCCTCGACATGCCTGCGAAACAACAACTCCAGATCCGACGAGAGCGGATCTTCGATCGCGATGTGGATCTGATCGGTCGATGTCGTCATGATGTGGCCTCATCTTTTGGCTGCGGTCTGGATCCGAAAATCGCCTTGCAGGTTGCAAACAGGATCAATCCTGTCGTCGCTACGACAAACAGGCAAGCAATGGGGCGTTCGATGAACACCATGGGATCCCCCCGCGAGATCAGCATGGCGCGTCGCAGGTTTGTTTCGATCAAGGGTCCCAGTACAAATCCCAGCAACAACATTGCGGGGCTGAATGATGCCAGCGCCAACAGATAGCCCACGGCCCCGATGCCCGCGACCATCACGATGTCGAACGTTGCGCCGCGCACTGAATAGACCCCAAGACAAATGAAGACGATGATCGCTGGATAAAGCCATCGAAACGGAATCCGCAGCATCGAAACCCAGATCCCGATCAATGGCAGGTTCAGGATCAACAGGAACAGGTTGCCGATCCCGAAGCTGGCGACCAGCCCCCAGAACATGTCGGGCCGAGCCTCGAGCATCATCGGCCCTGGCTGAATGCCGTGAATGACCAATGCCCCCAGCATCAGCGCCATGATCGGGTCGCCTGGAATTCCCAGGGTCAATGTCGGGACAAAGGCCGTTATGGCCGCCGAGTTGTTGGCGGCCTCGGGCCCGGCAATTCCTTCGATCGCGCCTTTGCCGAAACTTTCCGGTTTGCGCGATACCCGACGTTCCATCGCGTAGCTCAGGAATGACGAAATTGTCGAACCGGTGCCGGGCAGGGCACCAAAGAAGCCGCCCAGGGTCGTTCCGCGCGCAATGGGGGCGACCATTCTGCGCAACTCGTTGCGTTGTGGCAGCAGTTGTCGAAGGGTTATGCGATCTGGCGGCCCGTGGCGATCTGCCTTGGTGATATTGGCGATGACTTCGGCGACACCGAACAGCCCCATGGCAAGCGCAACAAGATTGATCCCGTCAAGAAGCTGTGTTTGTCCAAAGGTAAAACGTTGTGCGCCCGAATTCACATCCGTACCCACGCAGCCCAGAATCAGGCCGACAACCACCATCGCCAGACTTTTCGAGGGCGCACCCCCACCGACCGTCGCCGCCGCAACCAGGCCCATGATCATCATCGCCGCGTATTCCGCCGCCCCGAACATGGTCGCGACCTCTGCCAGCCAACCCGCCAGCAGAACCAGTATGACGATCCCCAGGATCGACCCGCAAAAGGATGAGATCATCGACGTGAACAATGCCACGCCCGCGCGCCCTTGCTGGGCCAATGGATAACCATCCAGGGTCGTGACCGCCGATTGCGGCGTTCCCGGCAATCGCAACAGGATCGAAGCGACCGCACCGCCATATTGCGCGCCGTAATACACCCCGGCCAACATCACCAAGGCGGCCTCGGACGAAATATAATAGGTGATCGGCAGCAGCAGCGTAATTGCCGCCATTGCCCCGATCCCGGGTAACACGCCAACAAAAGTTCCAAGCAGCGCCCCGAAAAGGCTGTAGACCAGAATCGATGGTTGAAGTGCGACCGACAACCCATGTGCCAGACCGTCCAAAGTGTTCATATCACTGCACCTTCGGCCAGACGGGAATGGTCATGTCCAACGCAACGACAAAGACCAGCCAGGTGAGAAAGGTCACGGCAACACAAAGAACAAGCCGCCAGAGAACGCCTTGGCGCGGAGCCACCGCACTGGACGTCAAACTGGCCAGCGCGGTCGCAATCACCACACCCAGCCGTGGCATCAGCAGGGCAAATATGATCAGCGCGCCGATCACCCCCAATCCCTCGCGCCAGGCCAGGGGCTGCGGAGCTGCGGCGCGCTTGAGGGCCGACAATCCGATCGCGGCCCCCAGCAGCATCAGCACCAGCCCAAGCGCCACCGGGAAAAAGCCCGGTCCCATGCGGCGCAGATTGCCGATTTCATAGGAAGTCGCGGCATAGGCCGCCACAAATGCGCCCAGCAGGGCGAGAATCGCCCCCCAGGCAAGATCCTGATAGTCACGCTGCATGAAACCGCCGTTTGGTCCTGTTTTCGGGCGGTTTAGTCCTCTGCCTCGGTCTTGTCGATCACCTCACCCCACATCGCGGTATCCTGCGCGATCCGGGCCGACAAATCATCTGGCGTGCCGGGGGCGGTCTGCCAGCCGATCGCCAACAGTTTTTTCTGAACCTCGCTATCGCCAAGAATTTCGATCAGTTCGGCGTTCAGCATCTGGATTGTGGCATCGTCTGTTTCGGCGGGCGCTATAAAGGCATTCCACAGCTCGGCGCGGAAATCCTCGGGCAGTCCGGCCTGTCCTGCCAGAACCGGAACATCGGGAACCTGTGCAAAAGGCTCTGCCGAGGTGATGCCAAGCATTTTCATCTTGCCCGCTTCCACATGGGGCAGGGCGGCCGAGGGCGCCATGAAGCCACCATCGATTTCGCCGCCCAGAATCGAAGTGGTAACTTCGGCGTAGCTCTGGAACGGGATATGGAACAGTTCGATCCCGGCTTCCGATGCGAACAGTTCGGCGGTCAGATGCGCGCCCGAACCCTGGCCAACAGATCCATAGCTGATGTCGCCCGGATTTTCGCGGGCATCCTCGATGAATGCAGTCGCGTCATCCGCCGGGTAATCCGCACCGACGGCCAGAACCAGCGGACTTGTTGCGATCAGGCCAACCGGCGCGATGTCATTTGCGGGATCATAGCCCAGATCATCGATCAGGCGCGGGGCAGTGGTCAATGGCCCATTGATCGTGATCCCCAGGCTGTGTCCGGTGCCCTTCTGCGCCAACATCTGCTGGACTCCGATCACGCCACCGGCGCCTGGCTTGTTCTCGACGACAACCGGTTGTCCCAGCGCCGCCGATAGCGGCTCGGCGATGATCCGGGCGATCGTATCGGGCGAGGATCCGGCAGGAAAGCCGACGAACAAGTGAACCGGGGCAGTCGGCCAGTCTTGCGCCGCGACGGGCATTGCCAGAAACGACAAACCGGCAGTGGTCACGGCCAAAAGGCTGCGGCGTGAGTAATTGCGGAGCATGATTGGATTCCCATATTGTCGTGTTTGCGCCATGTTGTTGGCCTTTTGCGCTGCGGGGTCAATGCACCAACGCATCTCCCGCAGTGCTGAAATGGGCCGCGCGAACTCGACAATCCCGCAATGTTGGGGGGTAAGTGCCGCATTCCCGAATGGGATCCTTTCGGGAATGCGGTTCCATTTGTCGCGTCAGCGCTTCGTCCAGGCAAATTTCTGCATGACTTCATCGACCGGGGTCTGTGCAACATGGTTCGTGTAGTTGCTCATCACCTTCTGAGCGAGCCCCAGGATGATATCCAACACATGGCGCTGTTCGTACCCGGCATCAAGGAAGGCTTGCATTTGTGCGTCACTTGGATTGCCGCGGCTTTCCAGCATGACCAGCGTAAAGTCCCGCAGGGCTTCGAGTTTGGGGTTGGGCAGGGGGGTCTCGTCGCGCAGGGCGTTCGAGATGTCATCGCTGACACCCATCATCTTGGCGATTCCGGTATGGGCCGGAACGCAATAGTGGCATTCGTGATAGACATTGATCGTTTGCCACACGACGGTTTTTTCATCCGCATCAAATGCCGTTTCCTCGGCGAACAGGCGATGAAGAACCTGATATCCTTCCAGCAACGCAGGCGATCCGGCCATGACAGCGTGCAAACCCGGCAGGCGTCCGAATGCCTTTTTCGATTTCTCAATCAGGGGCAGGGCCGCTTCGGGGGCGTTGGTTTCATCAAAACGTTGAAAATCGGTCATGTCGTCACCTTGCAGTTTCCAGAATGTTCGCTCGGTCGCACAATTTGAACGATCACTCAAGAATTAATTTGAGCAATCACTCAATAATTGCATTCAAACATCTGTCATCCGCGAACTGACCGGGCTATATACGGAACCATGGCACGGACAGCTTCATATGATCGGGAAAAAGCCTTGGACGCTGCGATGGTCCTGTTCTGGACCAAAGGCTATCACGCGACCTCGCTCAAGGATCTGGAAGTCACGCTGCAGATGAAGCCGGGATCGATCTATGCGGCGTTCCAAAGCAAAGAGTCTCTGTTTCGCGCAACCCTGGATCGCTATGCCGCCAAAATGGCATCAGAGATGCAAGCCGTACTAGATACCGCGCAAAGCCCCTTGACCGGCTTGCGAAACCATTTGATTTCCCTTGCAAATCTTGCGCCGACTGACAAGCCTTCGACCTCGTGCATGCTGGTGAAATCATTGCTGGAGGTTGGTCATGTCGATGCGTTGCGCGATGCCGTGCAAAACCATCTGAACCGGATTCAGATCTCGCTGACCCATGCGGTTCAGATGGCCCAGAACGCCGGAGAGCTTTCGCAATCGCTCGACTGCGATCGTGTGGCAAGACGCTTGCAGACCTATATTTTTGGACTGAAAATTCAGGCGCAACGCGAGACGGATCCAAGGCGGATGCGGCAGCTATGCGAAGATCTGGCAACCGAGCTTTCGCAATCTGTCGCCGCATAGATCTCGCAGGCCGGGGTGCGATCCTCGAACCAGCGATGTTCCGCGCCGTCGATCTGGCTCAATTCACCCAGAACCTCGCGCCGCAATTGCGGCTGATGCATCCGGCACCGATGCGTCCGACTCTGCCACATGCCAGCCGCCTTCATCCAATGCGGCTGGCTCTCGGAGGAAGCCCGGATGCCATGGCGTGGACTTGCCCGGAGAAAATGGAGAGCGCCAACTGAGGAACCGGGAGGTGTTCTATGTCCTACTGAAAACGACTGACGCGGGAGTTCAGGCGTGAAGCGCTGGGGCTGGCATTGACCAGCGGCCGGACAATGCGAGAGATCGGCGCTGTTGCGCAAATCAGCGAATGATCCCACTTGCCCTTTCCCCGAGCACACTTATCCCGCGGCCACGGCCATCAGGATACCGAGTGCCGTGAAGCGGTTGAGGGCCACCGCGCGGATCCGCTTCGTCATCCGGGGCATTCCGCCGTCAGTCGCGACAGCTTGGCAACTGGTCCGAAATCCCGCGACCGCCTTTGATTCAAACGGTGAACCACTGGCGGCGGTTTGTGCAGCAAAGCCGAACAGAGCCCAAAGTAGCAAATTCGTGCATACTGCAAGAATGACAGCGTCAATGAAAATCCCGGCTGGGGAATAGACGTTTGGCCTGATCTCGGGGATGCATGGCACGGGAAGGATAGCGCGCTTGCTTGGGGGTATCATCAGCCCGGGGACCTTCGGTGGTTAGGGCTTCTGGTTTTGGGTGGCCCAGTTCGAAAAGCTTATGTGACATATCCTGAATGTCCTGTGCGATTAAATGCACAACGATCCCTTCACGTTGCAGAGACCCTGTTACACGCAAGAGCCGCGCGCCCATGACGATACGCCGAAACCGTTCATAGACAGTCCGCCAGACCACCACGTTACTGACGCCGGTTTCATCCTCGAGCGTCAGGAAGATCACGCCAGAGGCCGTGCCGGGGCGCTGCCGGGTGATGACGAGACCACAGACGCTGTAGCGGCCCAACGGAATTTCAGACAAAGATGAATGTGTCGTAAGCCCCGGAAGTGATGGGCGCAGCAGTTCCATCGGATGGGCACGCAGAGTCAATCGGGTTGCGACATAGTCTTCCACCACCTCTTGGCCCAATTGCATGATGGGCAAGGCAACCTGTGGTTCATGAATGTTTTCCCCGTCAATTGGATCGTTGAACAGGGGTAAGGGCTTGGGGCTTTGGATGGCTTTGATTTGCCATAATGCGTCGCGACGCGTGAGTCCCATATCTGCAAACGCATCGGCTTCGGCCAGACGCGTCAACACATCAGGTTTCAGGCCTGCGCGTAGCCACAGCGCATTCGGGTCCGGGTAACCATTTCCGCGTGCTGCCACAATCCAACCGGCATCTTCCTCTTTCAGCCCTTTGATCTGGCGAAAGCCCAATCGCAGCGCCAAAGTGCCATCCGGTCGGCGTTCCAGCGTATTGTCCCAATCCGAGTGATTCACGCAGATTGGGCGGGTTTCCACCCCATGTTCGCGCACGTCCCGCACGATCTGAACCGGGGCATAAAACCCCATGGGTTGGGAGTTCAGTAAGGCACAGGCAAAGATCGCCGGGTGATGGCATTTGAGCCAGGCCGACACATA
The DNA here is from genome assembly GCF_028294535.1 of Paracoccus onchidii. Taxonomy (GTDB): domain Bacteria; phylum Pseudomonadota; class Alphaproteobacteria; order Rhodobacterales; family Rhodobacteraceae; genus Paracoccus; species Paracoccus onchidii. Next base: position 125,477 of record NZ_JAQBIE010000005.1, read on the forward strand.
GGTCAGCATGGCAAAGGCTGCTGCGTGGCTTTCGGGGAAGCCGTAATCGGCAAAGCCTTCGATCTGGCCGAAACAACGTTCTGCTACTTCTTGGCTATACCCGTTTTCCAACATGCCGGTGATGAATTTCTCTCGATAGGTGCCAATGGTTCCCATGCGCCGGAACGAGGCCAGTGAGCGGCGCAGGTGGTCGGCCTCTTCGGCGGTGAACCCCGCGCCGACCACTGCGATTTGCAGTGCTTGCTCCTGAAACAATGGCACACCCAGCGTGCGTGCAGTGACCTGTTCCAGCGCAGGGCCGAAGGGTTCTGCCTTTTCCTGACCGTTTCGGCGCCGGATATAGGGCTGCACCATGTCACCCTGAATGGGGCCAGGGCGGACAATTGCGACCTCGATCACCAGATCATAAAATTTACGGGGCCGCATTCGGGGCAGGAAATTCATCTGTGCCCGGCTTTCCACCTGAAAGACGCCAATCGCATCGGCGCGACACAGCATGTCATAGGTGGGTGTATCGCCTTGGGGCACCGAGGCGATGCTGTGGCTGATATTGTCGTGTTCCTGCATCAGCGCAAAAGCCTTGCGAATACAGCTCAGCATGCCCAGCCCCAAGACATCCACCTTAAGGATGCCCAAAGCGTCGATATCATCTTTGTCCCAGCAAATTACGGTACGATCCTGCATTGCGGCATTCTCAATCGGCGCGAGCTCATCCAGCCGCCCACGCGTGATGACAAAGCCCCCCACATGTTGTGACAGATGACGGGGAAAGCCGATGATTTCTCCAATCAAGCGAATGGTCTGCATCAGGCGGCGGTCATTTGGATCAAGGCCAAGCTCGCGGATGCGGTCCAGATCCACGCCGCCATTGGTCATACCCCATATCTGACTGGACAGACCTGTGGTCACGTCCTGACTAAGCCCCATGACCTTGCCCACCTCGCGGATGGCTGCGCGGGTGCGGAAATGGATCACAGTGGCACAAAGCCCGGCGCGGTGGCGGCCGTATTTCGTATAAATCCACTGGATCACCTCTTCGCGCCGTTCGTGTTCAAAATCGACGTCAATGTCCGGCGGCTCGCCCCGGTGCTTTGAGACAAATCGTTCGAAAACCATGGCGATCATGTCTGGGCTGACATCGGTGATGCCTAGGAGATAACAGAGAATGGAATTGGCAGCAGACCCGCGCCCCTGACATAAAATGCCCTTGGATTTGGCGAATTGAACAATGTCATGCACGGTCAGGAAATAAGCGGAGAAGTTTAGTTCCTGCACCACGGCCAGCTCTTTTTGCATTAATGTCAGCGCCCGAGCCGGCGGGCCGTCCGGATGGCGCCGCTTCAACCCCTCCTTGGCAAGCCGTTCCAGACGGGCCTGCGGGGTTTCCCTGTCCGTTTGCTCATGCGGGTATTCATAGGACAGCTCGCCCAGATCAAAGCTGCACCTATCCGCGATTTCCAATGTGCGGCGCAACGCTGCCGGATGCTTGTGAAAAAGACGCGCCATATCCTGCCCTGCTTTCAAGCGGCGTTCGCCATTGGGCAGCGCGCGCGTGCCGATCTGGTCGATGGTGATATGTTCGCGCATACAAGTCAGCACATCAGCCAGCTGTCGACGATTGGCCCGGTGCATCAGCACATCGCCCACAGCGACCATCGGGGCCGAGGCCCTTTGCGCCGCTTGCGCACAGGCATTCAGATAGTCTTGGTCACTGCCGTCATACCGGGGGGGCGCCCCCAGAAAGACGTGACTCGGGAAATGACGAGCGAGTATCTGAATATCCGTGATGGCCGCGTTCAAACCTTCTTGCGGCAAGGCAATCAGGATCATGCCTTTGCAGGCGGCGACCATATCTTTGGTGTAAAGAGTGCAGTGCCCTTTTTCTGCGCGCTGCTTGCCTAGGGTCAGCAGGCGCGTCAGCCGTTCATAAGCGGCCCGGTCGCGTGGCAGAGCAACCCAATCCACTGAACTGTCCTGCAAGATCAACCGGCACCCTACGATGAGCTTGGGCAACACGATCGTATCAGGCTTGGCGAGGGGATCACCCTGATCGCTGACTTGCCGGGACGAACTGTCCATGCGCTGCAGGGATCGTATTTTTACGCTGTCCTGCGTTTCACGTTTCAGCTGCTTCAACGCAGACCAGGCCCGCACCACACCAGCCAACGAATTTCTGTCTGTAATGGCAATGGCCGACAGGCCCAGCTCGGCCGCCCGCACCACCAGTTCTTCGGGATGTGATGCCCCAGTCAGAAAGGTGAAGTTTGTGGTGACGCACAGCTCGGCGTATTCCTGCGCCCGCGCACGGGTTCCCAACATATCTCGCCGGAACGCCTCGGCCGGGCGATGGGTGCGATTGATTTCGATCATGCAAATTCCCCCTGCACAAACCAGCCGGGGTTTTGCGGCGTATAGAATAGCCACAACCTGCGCCCCTCACGTGTTTCCACCCGCCAGTAATCGCGCAGGCCGGAATGCCAGTTGTCATCCTGTAGCCACCATTCCGGGGCTATGCGCTCGGGTCCGGTGGTGCGGCCTGTGGTGAGTGACATTCGTCGCCAGCGAAAGCGTGTAGGAGGGCGTGTGCCTGTTCCGGCAATCGGTTCTGGTGGAAACAGGGTGATCGGACGCGGGTGTATTCTGACCCAACGACCGGCCTGGTCAGAATACGCCGCAGGTGCAACGATAAAGCTGCGCTCGGGAATATGGCTGTCAGCGGGTAGGAACCGATGGATGTTCTCTAACCCGATCCGCGTGCCAAGGCGTGAGATCAGATCGTTCAGCTTGTCTTTTTCGCCACCTGAAACATGGCTGATCTGCTGCACCGGCAGAGCCTCTACCTGTGTGGCTTCCAGCCGGAGCTGATCAATGCCGAACCCGGCATCAACCTCGCTCAGTCCTCGCTCAAAAAGCGGCAGGATGCGCAAGGGCTCGCGCAGAGGGCGTGCCAAACGCAGCTCGACCTGTTGCTGGCCCTGATCCACCCGGCGCAGTGTCACGCACAAGCTCCGCGCACCCATCTCCTGTGTTTTCAATTTCGCACAAAGCTGAACAAGCAGCCGCTCGGCTCCGGCCATCACATCTGACAGCAAGCCGATCGGTTCGGGCAGGGTCATCCGGACCGCGAAATGCGGCGGATCAGCATAAGGGGAAATCTCTTCGGGCTGCGTGCCCAAAGCCTGATCCAAACGCAGCAAAAGACCGGGGCCAAACCGGCGGGTTAGCGGCGCACGCGCGGTGTCCGCCAAGTCGCCAATGCTGCGCAACCCCAAACGTTGTAACGTGGCGGATATGCTGTCGTCGATCCGCAGCGCCGCGACCGGGAGGGACGTCAAGGCGGCCAGCGTCTCGCCGCTGGGGGCGACACCCTCGCCATAATGCGCCAAGGCCCAAGCCGCCCCACGGGTATCCGCAAGACCTATTTGTGTTGAAATCCCGGCGCGCATCAGGCGCATGCGTATATCGGCCAGCATAGCCGCCTCTCCGCCAAACAGATGCGCCGAACCAGTGACATCCATCACCAGCCCATCCTGGCCCTCAAGCCCAACCCAAGGGCAGTAACGTGTCGCCCCGCGACGTAGCGTGTGTAAAAACCTCTGGTCCTGCTCAGGCTGCGCCACCTGGCTTTGCAGGCTTGGACAAAAGGCCCGCGCATCCGCATAGGGCATTCCCGGATGCAGGCCTTGTTGTGTGGCAGCGGCATTCAGGCAGTGAATCCGGTTGGCATTTTTCTGCTTCAGCGTCAGCGCAAAAGGCCCGTCGATGTGGCACTGGCGTAAAACCCGGTCACTTGCGAGCCGAGGAAACCATAGTGAGACGACGCGACGCCGTATTCCATCGAACATGCCAGACACCCAATGTTCCCGATTTGTTCTTAATAAGCTCCCATTTTTGCAGAGTCGAGTCTGTGGGGGCGAACACAGGGCTGCAGCGCCAACGCGTTTCCGCCGCATTGCTGCCCATACCTTCGGGAATACTGGCCAGTCCCGTGGACTTTCCATCCCGTGCAGCCAGCTGCAACCGCCGCCCTTCAGTCAAGCCCAAAGACTTATTCAGAGACATGACAACCAGCGACACAGCACCAGACCGCAAGGCTTCTTCTGCCACTGCAAGCGTCTCGGGCTGATTTTTGGTGTTGCAGACGGTTAGTGCCGCAGGCTCTAGGAAATCGGCAAATCCAGTTGGATTGATTTGTGACGTATCCCAGTTTTCGCGGATCCACATCGTATGACCATTCAATTGGGCCGAAAGCGCAAAGGAAAACACACATGCACCCGCCCCACAAACCTCATGTGTGCGGGATGTGGCAGGTGGAAAAAATGGAACCTCGGCATTTTGCATGGGCAGAATGTAGCGAGAAACACCGAGGTCAATCAATGCCGGACCTTGCTGCAACGACAAGGCTTTGTGGCACAAATCGCCGTCAGTGGTTCACCGTTTGAATCCAGTTTGACAGCTTTTCGGCATGAGCAGTTGGGCCCCGACGAAGTGCAAGACCGGAACGGGCCTTCGTCCAGCACAGCGTTGCAACAGCGCGGATCGCTGTCCATTTGGTTTGATCCCGAGATTGTCTGGGCATCGCCGCCGAGCGGCAAGCGTGGTCGGCAACAACGGTTCAGCGATGCGGCGATCCAGACCTGCCTGACATTGAACGTGTCATTCGGAATGCCATTGCGGCACCCATGTTGCCGGAATTGATTGATTGATCAGATCCCGGCCGATCAGACCATCGGATCAGTGACCGCCGGCGGGGCCTATATCACGCGTAGATGCCATGGCGCGATTGCTTCGCGTGGCGCTCATGCCGTCATCCCGCCGCGCAAGAATGCCAAACCCCGGAAACCCTGAAGCGTCGGTGCCTTCGCTCGCAACGAGGCAGTGAATGCAGCGTGATATCTGGGTCGAGCTATCTGGCGACAATGGCGCGGATGTCACCGCCGAAGCCGCGTCGAGGCCAGGATGAACTGCATCAAACTTCTTGGCCAACCCCTGATGACCAGAGACCTTGACCGGCAGGTCGCGGAAACCCAGATCCGCATCGCGGTGCTCAACCGCCACACCGCTCTTGGCATATCTGTCACAGAGCCAAGAGAATAAGTCCGTCCGCGAAAAGGGAAAGCCCGATTGCACCCCCGGTTCGTACAACAAAACCCATATCGAATAACGACGGGTAACCTGCGCGACCGACACATCTGCGGCCATGGCCTGCTCGAAGGCCGACCGCTTCTTCTGGCTCTTCTTGCCCGTTATGGGGTGCCTCATGATGTCCATTATCGATGATGAACACTAACGGCTTCGGATTCCTCCTGTCAGAGCGGCACCAGCGGACGAATACGGAGATGCTGCGTTCTTGCAAGGGCTTGTGGCGGGTTCCAGACCGAAAATTCATGTCAGCAACATCTGAAGTATGGCGGGAATTTGTTCAGGCAGATCGTCGGCAATCAGACCTGGCCCAAATTTACGGGCGGCGCTTGCGTGTATCAACGCGGCGAGGGCGGCTGCGTCTGTCGCGGGCAGGCTGCGTGCCAGCAACCCGGTCGCGATTCCCGCAAGGGTGTCGCCAGATCCGGCGGTGGCGAGCCATGGCACGTCCAGAGCGGTGTGAATATAACATGCGCCGGTGGGCGCGGCGATCACGGTGTCCGGACCCTTCAGCAAGGTTACCGCATTGCTCTGATGGGCGGCCATCCGCAACATATCAATGCGCGATGGTGTTGGCGTGAGTTGATCGGTTGGACCGCGGCCCTGCTTGGCGGCTATGTTCGGGAACAGGCGGGAAAATTCGCCCTCATGCGGTGTCATCACGCATTTTTCGTGAAGCCGCGCGAACAGGGAGCGATCCCGCGACAGGGCCGTAAGTGCATCGGCGTCCAGCAGGCAGGGGCGCCCCGCGGCAAGAATCGCGGGCAGCAAGGCTGTTGCGCGCGCGATGCCACAGCCGGGACCAATGCATATGGCGGTGATGCGGGGGTCGGCAAGCAGGTCTTGCAGCTCTTGCGTGTCGTCCACGGGGTGGCGCATCAAGGCGTCCGGGGTGGTATTGTGTTCGGGCATCGCCTGCGATGGCGGGCAAATCGTCACCAGCCCGGCTCCGATCCGCAGGGCGGCCCGTGCAGCGAGGCGTGCGGCCCCCGCATGTTCCGCACCGCCCGCAATGACAAGCGCATGCCCATGCCGGAATTTGTGGTCCAAGGGGGATTTCGCCAGTCGTTGCGCGATTGCGGGACGGACCTGAGATCGCGAAAATGGAAACTGCGGCCAGATCGCTTGTAGCGGGGGCGCGGGACTGACCGTCCCTTTCGTTTCTGGTAACCCGATATCCACGATCTGCAAATCGCCCGTCAACAGGCAGCCGGGTCGCAACAGATGCCCCGGCTTTGGTCGGTGAAACGCGACCGTCATGTTTGCGCGTGGCGCGTGTTGCATATGTTCGGATGACCAGCCGGGCATCTGGCCACTGTCAAGGTCGAGGCCGCTGATGCAGTCGATGGCATAAATCCTGCCGCTATAGCGTTCGGCGTCGTCGTTCCGGCCACCCAGACGCAAGAGGATCCTGTGCAGGTCGCCCGCAACCTTGCGTGTCAGCCCGGTTCCGAAGATGGCGTCGACATAAATATTCGCGGGCGGTTCACACATCAGCTGAGCGTCACTTAGCGGGCGGATCTGTCCCCGTTTCAGCCACATGTCTTTCATATGGGCGGCATCCGCCCCGGGCGTGTTGTCCATGCCCAGAACCCGAACGCTCCATCCCGCATCATGCAAATGGCGCGCGACCACATAGCCGTCGCCGCCGTTATTGCCCGGGCCGCACAGGACGATCACATCTTTGGGCGAGGGCGTTGCCTGCTGGATCAATGCGGCCGCTGCCGCGCCGGCCTGTTCCATCAGCGCCAGCCCGGTGACCGCACCGCTGCCTATTGCGTCAGATTCGATGGCGCGCATTTGGGCGCTGGTCAGTATTTCGGATCCAATTAGCACGATGTCTGCCTATAAAATGGTCATTTAGCGTAAATAATGTGCAGTCAGGCCCGGTCTTGCGGGTCGGTCACCTATTCGGCGGCGTGTCGCATTTACCCCGCCCATGAAACCCGCCAATCAATCATCAGGCAAGCCGCGAGGAAGGATCAATTGCGATGAAAAAGATCGAGGCGATCATCAAGCCTTTCAAACTGGACGATGTGAAAGAAGCACTGCAAGAAGTCGGTGTGCAGGGTCTGTCCGTCACCGAAGTCAAGGGCTTCGGTCGTCAAAAGGGGCATACGGAACTTTATCGCGGCGCAGAATATGTCGTCGATTTTCTGCCGAAAGTGAAAATCGAGATGGTGCTGCCCGACGATCAGGTCGAAGCTGCAGTCGATGCAATCGTCGATGCGGCCAGAACCGAAAAGATCGGCGACGGCAAGATCTTTGTTTCGCCCGTGGAACAGGCAATCCGCATCCGCACAGGTGAAACAGGTGACGACGCGCTGTAAGGCGGGTCGGTCATAAGGAACAGAACGCCCGGCCGCGCAGGCAGTCGGGCGCGATATTTGAAGAAAGGGAAGAGATGGAAATCAAAGACGTCTTGAAGCTGATGAAAGATGAAGAGATCGCCTATGTGGACGTTCGCTTCACGGACCCCAAGGGCAAGCTTCAGCATGTGACATTGGATGTGGATCTGGTCGACGCAGATTTCTTCGAAGAAGGGTTCATGTTCGACGGCAGCTCGATCGCTGGCTGGAAGTCGATCGACCAATCCGACATGAAGCTGGTTCCGGATGCATCGTCGGTTTATATCGATCCGTTCTATGCCGAAAAAACTCTGTGCGTGCATTGTGATGTGGCAGAACCCGACACCGGCGAAGCCTATAGCCGTGACCCGCGTGGCACCGCCGTCAAGGCCGAAGCCTATCTGAAATCTTCGGGCATCGGTGATGCGGCCTATTTCGGCCCGGAAGCTGAATTTTTCCTGTTCGACGATGTCCGCTATTCGGTCACGCCGCAGAAGGTTGCCTATCAGATCGACGCCGTTGATGCCGCGTGGAACACCGACACCGAATACGAGATGGGCAACCAGGCGCATCGCGCGGGTCACAAGGGCGGCTATTTCCCCGTGAACCCGATCGACGCATCGCAGGACATTCGTGGCGAGATGCTGACCACCATGAAGCGCATGGGCATGAAGGTCGACAAGCATCACCACGAGGTTGCCAGCGCGCAGCACGAGCTGGGCCTGATCTTTGGTTCGCTGACAGAGCAGGCGGACAACATCCAGAAATACAAATACGTGATTCACAACGTCGCTGCCGCCTATGGCAAGTCGGCGACCTTCATGCCCAAGCCCATGAAGGGCGACAACGGTTCGGGCATGCATGTGAACATGTCGATCTGGAAAGACGGCAAGCCGCTGTTTGCAGGCGACAAATATGCCGATCTGTCGCAGGAAGCGCTGTATTTCATCGGCGGTATCCTGAAGCACGCCAAGGCGCTGAACGCCCTGACGAACCCGTCGACCAACAGCTACAAGCGTCTGATCCCGGGCTTCGAGGCACCCGTCCTGCGCGCCTATTCGGCTCGCAACCGTTCGGGATGTGTCCGTATTCCGTGGACTGAATCGCCCAAGGCCAAGCGCGTCGAAGCCCGCTTCCCCGATCCCTCGGCCAACCCCTATCTGTGCTTCGCGGCACTGCTGATGGCGGGTCTGGACGGCATCAAGAACAAGATCGATCCGGGTTCGGCATCGGACAAGGATCTTTACGATCTGCCGCCCGAAGAATTGGCCGAGATCCCGACCGTTTGCGGCAGCCTGCGCGAAGCGCTGGAAGAGCTGGAAAAGGACATGGACTTCCTGCTGGCGGGCGATGTGTTCACCCGCGACCAGTTGGAGGGTTACATGGCCCTGAAATGGGAAGAGGTCTATGCCTACGAGCACACCCCCCATCCGGTCGAATATCAGCTGTATTATTCCTGCTGATTGCCAAAGACAGCATTGCGAAAGGGCGCCCTAGGGCGCCCTTTTTGTGCCTTGGCAGGCCGCGCCGCAGGACATGCACGGGCGCGTGTGAAATTATCACACAACAGTGAGCGGTGAAATAAATCCGCCCCGACCTGCGTATCGAATATCAGAGCCAACAAGGTTCCGATCAACAGATACCAGGAGATAAGACCATGACCTTCAAGAACATTTCCGCCGCACTGACCGCTGTTGCAATTCTGGCTGGCGCCGCTTCGGCCACGGCTGCACCTTTTGCGAATGAACGTCCCGATCTGAATGCCACCGCAGGTGTTGCAGAAAAAACCGAGGTCACAGCCGGCACGATCTATCGCGGAAAAGAGCTGCAGCGCCGTGACGTGGATGCCGGCCGTGAAATCGCTGTGACCGTGATCCCCTCCAGTGGCAAGATCGACCGTTCCAGCCGCGGCGACAGCTGATTCCGGCGCATGGGGCGGGACCCGTCGCCATGAACCGGGTGACGACCCGTGAAATCAAGAACACCGCGCGAGGCTATGGCTGTCGCGCGGTGTTCAGATTCCAGGGCACCCCCAACCGGGATCTAATCAAGCTGCAACGGGATATTGTTGGCCGCGTGCCGGTTGATAAGCTGCTTCTGACGGCTGCCCTTCGGGATGATTCGTGCAGGTGCCGGCCTGTAGTCGCGCGACTTCAGTTCGGGAAAAATCGCCCGCACTTCCTCGCGTGCTTCGGGGGACAGCGCCTGTAATGCCGCGGGACCGGTATACAGGCTTTCGGTGGCGCAGCCTTCTGCGGTGACGATTTCATGATCGTCAAACAGCAGGTGCACATAGGTGACGCTTTCGACCTGCTCATCGACATAAATGCCGGGCAGGGGGCAAAGCCGGACAGCCGAAACCAGCACCTCTTCTTCGCCGAACATGCGTTGGGCGACCTTTGAGCGCACCAGCATCCGGTGCTGGCGGGACACGACAAGATCCTGATGGGGCAGGTTGGGACCCAGAGCGCCTGTCGTGATGCGCACCGGAAGCAGTTTGTAGTTGGATTCCAGCTCTGCCCGATCCAGCTTGCGTTGACCGATCCAGCGGATCGTGCGGGCCGCTTCGATTCCGTCGGTCGTGGTCAGCAGCTTGTCGCCGGCCTTGAGGTCATCGATCAGCACCTGCGTTCCGTCAGCTGCGGTCATGCGTGTTCCGAGTGTAAAGCAGATCGGAACAAGATCAGTGCGGTCAACCGGGCCTTCGGTGTCCACGAAAGTGGTGCTGACCAGTTCGGAATCTTCGAGAATGGTGCCGTCGGTCGGTGTGAAATACGCCGTTCCACCCGCCGTTTCAAAGGTGATTCCGGTAATGGTTTGCGTTGCGCCACCGGGCAGAATGACCGTAATGGTGTCGCCCGGCCATGACTGGACGATGTCCTCGCCATTCAGCTGGTCGCCGGTATTGCCTTCGATATCGTTGTCATCATCATTATCCGTCAGCGTCACCTGAGACACGGTGAGGATGGTTCCTGCCGCCGGCGGGGCGAATGGATCGATGGTCCAGACCTGTTCAGGGAAAGTCGTTGGCATTGAAAAAGCTCACTGGTTCAGAATTACTTACGCAAAAATTAAATTAGTGCTGTCGCAAAGAAAACGGTCTTTTTAGACAGGTTTGTCTGCTTTTTCTACTTGGGTGGCAAGAAAATGCAATGCTTGACACCGCCAGCGCGATAGGAAACCTTGCGTCACGTCAGGGGAGTCCCGCCCAAGGGACTGAGAGGCTGATTGGCGGGGCGACCCGCGGTGAAGCGACCCTTTGAACCTGACCCAGTTGAGACTGGCGTAGGAAGACCGGGGGGCGCCTTGCGTTCTTTGGGCCATTGCGGCCGTATCAGGCCGCATCGGTCGCTTTCTGCCTCATGCTTCATCTCGGGTCTTTTCGAGTTGTGCTTGAGGAGACGCGCATGAACGATCAAAAACCTATTCCGCAAATCACCACCGGCCCTTTGCCGGCATCGCGCAAGGTCTGGCATTCGGGGATGCTTCACCCTGAAATCCGGGTTCCGATGCGTGAAATCGAGTTGCATGTTTCCGCGATGGAACCGCCGGTTACCGTCTATGACAGCTCGGGGCCCTATACCGATCCAGATTCGGTGATCGATATTTCGTCGGGGCTGGCGCGGCTTCGCGAGGGTTGGATTTCGGCGCGTCAGGATGTCGAACGCTATGCGGGCCGCGAGGTTCGACCCGAGGATAACGGCTTTGTGTCGGGTGAACGGCTGACACCTGAATTTCCGATCCGTCATCAACCCATGCGTGCGGTGAAGGGCCGGGCCGTGACCCAGATGGCCTATGCGCGTGCCGGGATCGTGACCCCCGAGATGGAGTTCGTTGCCATTCGTGAAAACCTCGGCCGGCGCGCCGCCAAGGAAAAGCTGCTTCGCGATGGGCAGGATTGGGGCGCGGCCGTTCCCGATTTTGTCACCCCCGAATTCGTCCGTCAGGAGGTCGCCAGCGGTCGCGCGATCATTCCCGCCAATATCAATCACCCGGAAATCGAGCCAATGGCCATCGGGCGCAACTTTCTGGTCAAGATCAATGCCAATATCGGCAACTCGGCCGTCACCTCGTCGATGGAGGAAGAGGTCGAAAAGATGGTCTGGGCGACGCGTTGGGGCGCGGATACGGTCATGGACCTGTCGACCGGGCGCAATATCCACAACATCCGTGACTGGATCATCCGCAACAGCCCGGTGCCGATCGGCACGGTTCCCCTGTATCAGGCGCTGGAAAAGGTCGGCGGCGTTGCCGAGGACCTGTCATGGGAGGTGTTTCGCGACACGCTGATCGAACAGGCCGAACAGGGGGTCGATTACTTTACCATTCACGCGGGGGTGCGGTTGCCCTTCATTCACCTGACTGCCGATCGGGTAACGGGCATCGTCAGCCGCGGCGGTTCGATCATGGCCAAATGGTGTTTGCACCATCACCGCGAAAGCTTTCTGTATGAACATTTCGATGAAATCTGCGATATCATGCGGGCCTATGATGTCAGCTTCAGTCTGGGGGACGGATTGCGTCCTGGATCAATCGCCGACGCCAACGATGCCGCGCAATTTGCCGAACTGGAGACATTGGGCGAGCTGACCGAGATCGCATGGGCCAAGGATTGCCAGGTGATGATCGAGGGGCCGGGCCATGTGCCCATGCACAAGATCAAGGAAAACATGGACAAGCAACTGGCCCATTGCGGCGAAGCTCCGTTCTATACGCTTGGACCGCTGACAACGGATATCGCACCCGGATATGATCACATCACCAGCGCCATCGGTGCGGCGATGATCGGTTGGTTCGGCACCGCGATGCTGTGCTATGTCACGCCCAAGGAACATCTTGGCCTGCCGGATCGGGATGATGTGAAGACGGGGGTCATCACCTACAAGATCGCCGCCCATGCTGCGGATCTGGCCAAGGGGCATCCGGCGGCGAAGCTGCGCGACGATGCATTGTCGCGCGCCCGTTTCGAGTTTCGCTGGGAAGATCAGTTCAACCTGTCACTTGACCCCGATACGGCCCGTGAATTCCACGACCAGACCTTGCCGAAAGAGGCGCATAAGGTTGCCCATTTCTGTTCAATGTGCGGACCGAAATTCTGTTCGATGAAGATCAGCCACGATATTCGGGCAGAAGCGCGCGCCAAGGGCATGGCGGAAATGGCCGAGAAATATCGCGACGGCGGCGACCTTTATCTGCCGATCGACGGATAGGCCGCCCTTGACCGGCGCGGCGAAGGGCTGAATTGCGGCGCCGGTCACGAAAATGCGTGGCAAAGCCGTTCCGGGCATATTCCCCAGAACGGTTTTTCCCGCTATCTCAATACTATGGATATTGCGCTTCTTATTTCGATCACGGCATTGCTGTTTCTTGTCATCGCGGCCGCCGAGCCTTTGGCCGCGCGCTTGTCATTGCCCTATAGCGTGATCCTGGCATGTCTTGGTATCTTGATTGGTGCCGGCGCAATCTTCTTTCTGCGAACGGAACTGACTGACGCGCTGAATCCCGTGGCCGAGGCCATTCTGGCGCTGCCGATCAGGTCGAACGTTTTTCTGTATGTCTTCCTGCCGACTTTGCTTTTTCAGGCGACCCTGGGGATGAATGTCCGGCGTATGTTCGATGACTGGGTGCCTATCCTGACCCTGGCAGTCGTGGCTGTTTTCGCCGCGACGTTGATCATAGGATATGCGCTGTCATGGATCAGCAGCCTGCCATTGGTCGTTTGCCTGTTGGTCGGGTCCATCGTGTCCACGACCGATCCTTCGGCCGTGGTCGGGATTTTCCGATCACTTTCGGCGCCGCGCAGGCTGGCGCGGATCATCGAGGGTGAAAGCCTGTTGAATGACGCGGCTGCGATCGCCTTGTTCGGCCTGTTCATGAGCTATGTCATGCTGGGGGTGCCCAACCCGAACATCGGTCAGGCCTTTGGCCAGTTTCCGATGTTGATCGGTGGCGGCGTCCTGATGGGTGGGCTTGTCGCACGTCTTGCGCTGTTGTTGATGCAGTGGTTCGGGCGCTACGAGCTGGCGCAACTGTCGGTGTCGGTTGCCGTGCCCTATCTGGCCTATGTCGGGGCAGAGCAGTTGTTTGGTGCGTCGGGGGTGATCGCTGTCGTGGCGGCGGGGCTGACCTTGAACCTCGCCGGGCCGGGGCATCTTTCGCCGGCGTTCTGGACCAATCTGCGTGAGGTGTGGGACCTGTTGGCGCATTGGGCGGGGGCGATGATCTTTATTCTCGCCGCGCTGCTGATTCCGCGACTGATGGGTGAGGTCCGGCCCGGCGATTACGCGTTGATCCTTGTGGTGATCGTCGCGGCCTTCATTGCGCGGGCGCTGATATTGTTCGTGTTGTTGCCGATGTTGTCGTTGCTGCGCCTGTCGCCGCGTGTCGAGCGACCTTATCGGGTGGCTATCCTTTGGGGTGGATTGCGCGGGGCGGTAACGCTGGCCCTGGCGCTGGCGGTTACCGAAAGCCAGAACGTGCCGGTCGAGACCAAGCGTCTGGTCGGTATTCTGGCCACGGGCTTTACCTTGTTCACCCTGATGGTTCAGGGGACCACGTTGCGCTGGGTCATCAACAAGCTGGGGCTGGACCGGTTGTCGCCCCTGGATGCAGCGCTGTCAAATCAGGTGATTGCTGTCGCGCTGCAAACCGTCCGGGAAGAGGTCGCGACCACCGCCGAAAGCTATGAGCTGACGCGGGAAACCGTCCGATCAGAGGCAAAGCGTTTTGCCGGGCGGCTGGATGATGCCGTCGCACGCGCCGAGTCTGATGACAACACGCAGATTCTGGATCGTGACCGGATCACCCTTGGATTGATCGCTCTGGCAGGTCATGAACGGGAAACCATCCTGACCCGGTTCCGTGAACGCGCGATCAGTGCGCGCCTGTCCGAACGCATCCTGTCCGATGTCGACCGATTGATCGAAGGGGCGCGAATTGGCGGGCGCAATGGCTATCAACGCGCGGCGCGGCGCAGTTTGCGTTATGGTGGCACCTTCCGTTTCGCGGCGTTCCTGCACAACCGGATGCATATCGCGGGGCCGCTGGCCCGCATGACGGCGGACCGGTTCGAGGCATTGCTGGCCAAACGCCTGATCATGCGTGACCTGCATGGTTTCGTCGACAATCGCATCCGGCGGATTCACGGCCGGCGGGTGGCGGATCTGCTGCATGAATTGCTGAACCGCCGCGTCGAGGCCGTCGAGACGGCGCTGGAAGGGCTGCGTTTGCAATATCCCGGATATTTCGAGGAACTGGAACGCCGCTTCATCCGCCGCACCGCGCTGAGGCTTGAGGAACATGAATACAATGCAATGCGTGAGGACGGGCTGGTCGGGGCCGAGCTGCACACAGCGTTGATGAGTGATATCGGACGCCGCCGGCAAAGGGCCGAGGGGCGTCCGGCGCTGGATCTGGCAATGCGCAAGAATGAACTAGTTCGTCAGTTTCCGCTATTTGCCGATCTGGACGAAGGCGAATTGCGCCGCCTGACCCGCGTGTTGCGGACCCGATACTACAATGCCGGCAAGATCATTTCACGCAAGGACAGCCCGGCACGCAGCGTCTTTTTTGTGGCGTCGGGGGCCGTTGAACAGGAAATTGCCGGGCAGACCTCGCGCCTTGGACGGGGCGACATGTTCGGGCAGATGGGTGTCTTGACACATCGGCCACGGCGCGCGCAGATCACGGCGATCACTCCGACCAGCCTGTTGGAGCTGGACGAACTGGCATTCCGCCGGGTTCTTAGGCGGTCTCGTGCATTGCGTCAGGCCGTCCGCGACAGCGTGTCGTCCAAGGCCATGATCGAGGAAACCGCCAGAATGCCCGAGCTGAAACTGGACTGAGATCTTGGCGACAACCCTCGGTGTCGCTACAAGCGGTTCTTCATGACATATGAGGACCAGATGGACGCCGCCCCCCGCATTGCCCGCACGATCGCGACCGAAATCAATGCATCGCCCGCACAGGTCAGCGCGGCAGCAGAGCTTCTCGATGGTGGGGCAACCGTACCCTTCGTGGCCCGTTATCGCAAAGAGGTCACAGGCGGGCTGGACGATACGCAATTGCGGACCCTGTCCGAACGTCTGACCTATCTGCGCGAACTGGAAACCCGGCGCAACTCGATCCTGGGATCGATCCGGGAACAGGGCAAGCTGACGGACGAATTGTCGCGTGCGATTGCCGCCGCCGACACAAAGGCGACGCTGGAAGACATCTATTTGCCGTTCAAGCCCAAGCGCCGCACCAAGGCGATGATCGCCCGCGAAAAGGGGCTGGAACCACTGTTGCGCGCCATTCTGGAGCAGCGCGATGGTGATCCGGTGGAAGTGGCCGGGCGGTATGTCGGGGGAGATGTCCCCGATTCCAAGGCCGCTCTGGATGGCGCACGCGATATTCTGGTCGAGGAACTGGCCGAGAATGCCACGCTTCTGGGATCCCTGCGCAAGTTCATGCGAGCCGAGGCTTTTATCGCCGCAAGGGTGATTGCCGGAAAAGAGGAAGCCGGGGCCAAGTTCAGCGATTACTTTGATCACCGCGAGAAATGGGCGGATATTCCTTCCCACCGTGCCCTGGCCATTTTGCGCGCAGCCAAGGAAGAAATCGTCACGATCGATATCGCGCCCGATCCTGATACCGGGGCCGCACGCGCCGAAGGTATTGTCGTGCAGGCCATTGGAACCCTTGGACAGGGCGCGGGCGATCAATGGTTGCGCAAGGTGGCGGGCTGGGCCTGGCGGGTGCGCCTGTCCAACACGATGTATATCGATCTGCTGACCGAGCTGCGCAAGCGTGCCCATGATGAAGCGATCCGCGTCTTTGGCCGCAATCTGAAAGACTTGTTGTTGGCGGCACCTGCGGGGGCCAAGGCAACCATGGGTCTGGATCCGGGGATCCGCACCGGCGTGAAGGTTGTCGTGGTCGATGGCACAGGCAAGCTGGTTGATACGGCGACCATCTATCCCTTCCAGCCCAAGAACGATCTGCGCGGTGCGCAAACCACCATCCTGAACCTGATTCAGCGTCACGGGGTTTCGCTGATTGCCATCGGCAATGGAACCGCCAGCCGAGAGACCGAAAGGTTGGTTGGCGATGTGCTGAAACATCTGCCCAAGGAAAGTCCGGCGCCGGCGCGTGTCGTGGTGTCGGAAGCCGGGGCATCAGTGTATTCGGCATCCGAACTGGCCGCGAAAGAGTTTCCCGATCTTGATGTATCGTTGCGCGGCGCGGTGTCGATTGCCCGCCGTTTGCAAGATCCCTTGGCCGAGCTGGTCAAGGTGCCGCCGGAATCCATTGGTGTGGGACAATATCAGCACGATGTCGATCAACGACAGCTGACCAAGGCGCTGGAGGCCGTGGTCGAAGATGCCGTGAACGCCGTTGGTGTCGATCTGAATATGGCCTCGGCGCCCTTGCTGTCCCATATCGCGGGCCTGGGTCCGTCGCTGGCGCAGTCGATTGTCAGCCATCGTGACGCGAACGGGGCCTTCCCGTCACGCGCGGCGCTCAAGAAGGTCACGGGCCTGGGGCCGCGGGCATTCGAGCAATGCGCGGGTTTCCTGCGCATCCGTGACGGTGCCGAGCCGCTGGACGCATCCTCGGTCCATCCCGAGGCCTATGGCGTTGCGCGCAAGATCGTGGCGGCTTGCGGGCGCGACATTCGCGCAATCATGGGTGATGAAGAAGCATTGCGGGGGCTGCGTGCCGATCAGTTTGTCGACGACAAATTCGGCCTGCCGACCATCCGTGATATCATGTCCGAACTGGAAAAGCCGGGTCGGGATCCGCGTCCCAGCTTTGTCACGGCAACTTTTGCGGATGGGGTCGAAGATATTCGTGATCTGCGTCCAGGTATGTCACTGGAAGGTAGCGTGACCAATGTGGCCGCCTTCGGGGCCTTTGTCGATATCGGCGTTCACCAAGACGGTCTGGTGCATATCAGCCAGCTGGCGGATCGTTTCGTCAAAGACCCGAACGAGGTGGTCAAGGTGGGTGATATCGTCAAGGTCCGTGTGACCGAGGTCGATGTCGCGCGAAAACGGATTGGCCTGTCGATGCGCAAGGATCAGGGCGGCGCGCGGCATGACCATCAGTCCATGCCAAAGGTGCCGCGCGGATCGTCAAGACCTTCGAAACCCCAGAAGAATGATCAGGGGGGCGGGCAAGGGGCGCTTGGCGCGGCACTGCTGGATGCCATGCGCAAGCGTTAAGACACCCTGCGTCAAATCCCGGAAAAGGCGGGGGCATGTATGATGCGCGTCCCCGCCGACAACTTTCCAACGGCCATCAGGTTCGGGCCTGCATAGGGGGATTGAAGGTCCGTCGGGGCAAAGCCGAAACGGCCGTAATAGGCCGGATCCCCCAAAACGACGATTGGTTTTACCCCCGCCCATTCCAGGGCAGCCGTGATCAGGGCTGCGCCAATGCCACGCGATTGCAGTTTGGGTGAAACGGCGACAGGCGCAAGTGCGTAGGCCGGTTGTTCAGCCGAGATCGGTGACAGCGCGACATGGCCCAGAACCTGTCCCGCGCCCACCGCAACCAGCGACAGCGCAAGATCCCCGTCATCGCGCAAGGCGCGCACAAGATCTGCTTCCTGCTGACCTTTGAAGGCGGCTGCGAGCAGCTGGTCAATCGCATCATGGTCATTCTTCGTTTCTTCCCGCAGCACGGGAAAAACCTGCCGTCGGTCGAAATCACGCAACAGCTCGGTGCCGTCGCGGCCCCAGTCGCTCTGGGCGGTTCTGGCCTGATGCGCCTCGAAGGCGAGGTCGTCGACGAACAATTCCGACAGGTTCCAGACCATCGGATTTTCATCCTGCCAGATGTCGAAACGCAAGCAGCCGGGTTCCTCACGGCTCAGGCTCATATGATCGGGCAGCAGGGATAGAGCCGTCATCATCTGCGCTGTGTCGGTGCAGGTCAGCGTGCCTTCAAGCGCGACCAGTGGCGGATCAAGTTCGATCGCCGCACCGGCATCGTTGCAGTCATGGGTCATTGTCGGGGCGTGATGTCCGCAAGCACAGCTCATGTCGGGATCTCGTATTGGAAACAGGTCGCTGCAGCTTGCCATTTCGCGCCATGCCGGATCAATGCCCCATCTTGCGAAATGCCCGACATACCCCTATATCGGTTCTGTTCGGTGCAAGCCGGACTATGGACATAAACGCGCTCGTAATAAGCGGATCGGACCCGGGGGCGGTACCCGGCGGCTCCACCAAATACCCTCGTTGGGGGAACATGGGGCCGAAACAGGATCGACGAACGTCTAAAGGGGTTTGCTTTGTCCCGGTGAGCTACCACCGTTATCGGTGCGATTTGTACAGTTGCCAACGACAACCGTGCTCCGGTCGCTCTGGCTGCGTAAGCAGCTCGGGTAACCGAAACCTAACTCCTTGCGCCTAGCAGCGTAAGGCGGGGCCCGCAGGAGCCTTGCAACAGAATCCTGCACCTTACTCCCTCAATCTTTAGTTACACGAATTCCTGCCTCTTTGTTCGGCACAACGGATCAGACCCCGGCGCATGGGTGTCTGGTGGCGAATCCCGTGGGGCGTGCGTTCACGACGGCATTGACCGCAGCGTGCAACGGATGTTGTTTGCGTGGTTTCGGGGCTTGGCCTCCATCCTCCTTGATATGCGCTGGGTGCAGAACCGGGGCGGAATGGTTTGCCCACAAGGCCGAACTTGGCGGCCGATGGTTTGACCTTGTTTCCTGATTGCCGCCTCGTCGCCCTTGGCAAAACCCCGCCGACCTTCTGGACCTGATGCAGCCATTCCTGTTTTCACGAGTTATGGTCAGGCAACATGCGAAACGGAGCAAAGTCGTGAAACCTTACCGAAACCTGATGACGGCAACGTTGATCGTCGCGATGACATCGGCATTTCCGGCCTTTGCCAATTCAGGGCAGGGGAATGGCAAGGGCAAAAACGCTCAGGCGCATCGGGTGATCAAGGGGAATCAATATCGTGGATCGTCTCGGCATGCGGCGAATTGCCCGCCGGGGCTGGCGAAGAAAAACCCGTCATGCGTTCCGCCCGGTCAGGCAAGAAAAGGCGAGGTCCGCTACAAGCCCGCGGCCGGTGAGATCTTGCGTGTCGGTGACTATCGCATCATTCGCGATCCGCGCCGATATGATCTCGATTATCGTAACGGCTGGGACTACTATCGTGATGATCGGCACATCTACCGCGTTGATAGCGACACCCGGAAAATTCTTGCGGTCTTGAACCTCGTGGATGCATTCACGAACTAGTCAAGCTGGTCGTGGAAGCGGATCCATTCGACCTGTTGCGTCAGCCGCCAACACATCGACGCGATGTCCGGGCAGCGCCAGCCTTCGCCCCGATGCGAAAAGAGTGCAATCCGCGTGGACCGAAGTTCTTGATCCGACATAACCGGTCCATCGGAAATGCCCGATCCTGATCTCGATGTTGGCGACGACCCATTGTGGTCTTGCGTCAGAAGGGCCGCCGCCAGGCGACGATCGAGTGGGAGGAAGAAGAACTCGATCGCCGTAAGCGTCACTGGAAGTCTGAAATGTTTTCCAGTGTCACGGGCTCGAACGGCACCCAGATATTTCCCGGAACTTCCTTTCCGGAGGCCATGTCCAACGCGGCCTTGACGGATTCGATTCCCTGCCGTGTCGCGTTCTGATAAACGGTCACGTCCAGATCGCCGGCCTGCAATGCAGCCAGACCATCCGGCGTGGCGTCAATGCCGGCGACAACGATCTTGTCCATATCCGTGCCCGCAGCCTTCAGGGACATGATCGCCCCGATGGCCATCTCATCGTTATTGGCAATGATCGCGTCGAATTCCATCCCGGTGGTCAACCAGTTTGCGGTGATGTCCGCGCCCTGAGTCCGATTCCAGTTGCCGACCTGCTTGTCGACGATCTTCATCCCGGTGCAGGGTTCCTTGGCAATGACTTCTTCGATGTCGCGGGTTCGGACGATGGCGGATTCGTTTTCCAATGCCCCGACCAGAACCAGGATGTTGCCGGTGCCATCCAGCATTTCGCATACCGCTTCGGTCTGCATCGTGCCGCTTTCGATTTCGTTTGATCCGACAAATGACGACCCTTCCGGCATGTTGGCATGTTCGGCAGGCGGATGGTTGGCATAGATGATCGGGATGCCGGCATCGACCGCAGCCTGTGTCATCCGAGGTGATGCGGCCCCATCGACAGGATTGACGATGATCGCATCGACGCCATTGGCGATAAAGTTCTCGACCTGGTTGAACTGGCGCGGGACATCCAGTTGAGCATCTTCCAGCAGCAGCTCTAGATCATCGTGATTTGCGGCTTCTTCCTTCATGCCGTTGAGCAGGATGGTCAGGAAGGGGTTGTCGAAGCTGGTCATGGAGACGCCGATCTGCGTGTCGGCATGGGCGCTGGCCGCCATGATTGAAATCGTGCTTGCCAGTGCAAGGCGGGTCAGTTGCGTTTTCATGAATTCCTCCTTTTCATGGTTGAAAAAAGGCGCCGGGTTCCGGCGCCTTGATGGTCATTTGCTCTTACGGCCTTTTTTCTGGCGATAGGTGTCGACGATGACTGCGGCAACGATGATCCCGCCCTTCATCATTTCCTGATAATAGGCGTCAAGCCGCAGGAAGGTGAATCCCGAGATGATGACACCAAAGATCACCATGCCGATTGCCGTGCCCAGGATCGAACCGCGGCCACCTGTCAATGACGTGCCGCCGATCACCGCCATGGCGATCGCGTCCAGTTCGTACATCAGGCCCATGCCGGCCTGGGCGGTTTGCCCCCGTGCCGCGACAACGATTGCGGCCAGACCCGACAGCAGACCCGCGACCATATAGATGCGCACCTTCTGGCGTTCGACATTGATCCCGGAAACGCGAGCGGCGATTTCATTTGCACCGATGGCATAGGTGAACTTGCCGTAGCGGGTGTATTTCATCAGGATGTGAAAGATCACCGCGACCAGAAGGAAGATCACCACCGGCATCATGCCCGAGCCGATGAAGGCAAAGGATTCCGTGGGGAATGAGATCGGCGCGCCTTTCGTATACCATTTTGCGAAACCGCGGGCGGCCACCATCATCCCGAGCGTTGCGATGAAGGGCGGGATCTTGGTATAGGCGATCAGCCAGCCGTTCACGAAACCCGCTGCAAGCCCGACCAGCAACCCGATCGCGATCGGAACGATGACCGGCAGATCGGTCAGGCCCGGATACAGCACACGATCAAGGCCATATGCGCCGGTCTGTGCAAATGACATCGAGACCATCGCCACAGCACCCACAAGCGAGCCAGAGCTAAGGTCGATACCTCCCGTGATAATGGTCTGGGTCACGCCGACGGCAATGATGCCGATGACCGAAACCTGCAAGATCATGATCTTCAGGCGCGCCATGTTGCCAAGGAAGGACTGGCCCTGAAAGATCCAGCCCAGCACTTCGAACAGCAGGGCGATCCCGACCAGCACCAGTAGGATGTTCACTTCGGCCGGCATGCGGCGATTTTTCCGGGGCGTCTGCGCCGCGTTGAGATCTGTTGTCGTCATGGATTTCTTCCTCCCGCTTACTTGGCCGCAAGCTGCATGATGCTGACCTGATCGGCTTCGGAGCGATCAAGAAAGCCGCTGACATGGCCTTCATGCATGACCATGATCCTGTCGGACATGCCCAATACTTCGGGCAATTCCGATGAAATCATCAGAATTGCGACACCCTGGGCGGCCAGTTGGGTGATCAGGCGATGGATTTCGGATTTGGCGCCGACATCGATGCCGCGCGTCGGTTCGTCAAGGATCAGGATGTTGGGGTTGATCAGCAACCATCTGGCAATCAACAGCTTTTGCTGGTTGCCGCCTGACAGGTTCTCGACCACTTCGGCAAGGCCCGGTGTCTTGACGCGCAGCTTCTGGACATAATCTTGAACAAGGTTCTCGACCTTGCGGCCGTCTATGAACCCCATCCGGCCTGCCTTGCCTTGGGCAAGCAGCGCCATTTGAACGTTTTCCTGACAATCGAGGATCAGAAAGCAGCCGCTTTCCTTGCGGTCTTCGGTCAGGAAGGCCATGCCGTGTTGCATTGCCTCGGCCGGGTTGCGAACCGTAACCGGCACGCCGTCAACAAGAATCTCACCCGAGTCGGCCGGATAGACGCCAAAGATGGACTCGGCAACCTCCGAACGTCCTGAGCCGACAAGCCCCGCGACGCCCAGGATTTCCCCCTTGCGCAAGTGAAAGCTGACATCGTGGAACTGGTCGCCGCGCGTCAGGTTGCGCACCTCAAGTGCGACATCGCCGATATCGCATTCGATCTTGGGGAACATATCGGTGATTTCGCGCCCGACCATCATCGTGATGATGTCGTCACGCGTGACATCGGTCGCGCTGACGGTGGTGATGTATTTTCCGTCCCGAAAAACTGTCAGTTCATCTGCGATCTCGAACAGCTCATCCATCTTGTGGGTGATATAGACGATTCCGACGCCCTTGGTGCGCAGATCGCGAATGATCCGGAAGAGATGTTCGACCTCGCTTTCCGTAATCGCAGAGGTCGGCTCGTCCATGATCAGCACATCAGAGTTATATGAGACGGCCTTGGCGATCTCGATCATCTGTTTCTGTGCGACGGTCAGATCTCCGACCATGGCGCGTTCGTCGAGGCGAATGTTCAGTTCCCCGAACAGTTCGGCCGTCATCCGGTTCATGGCCGCGTGATCGATCAACCCCAGCGCGTTGCGCGGTTCCCGGCCGATCCAGACATTTTCGGCAACGGTCATGGAATTCATCAGGTTCAGTTCCTGATGGATCATCGCGATTCCCGAATTCAGCGCATCTATCGGGGTGCGAATGACAAGCGGTTTGCCCGCAAAGCGGACTTCGCCACGATCAGGATTATAGATACCGGCGATGATTTTCATCAGCGTCGATTTTCCGGCCCCGTTCTCGCCCATCAGTGCGTGCACACTGCCGGGTCTGATGCGCAGTTGCACATCGTCCAGTGCGACGACCCCAGGGAATTCCTTGCGGACATGGTCCACTTCCAGAATGAATTCCCCTGTGAACTTTTCGCGCGCGGGTTCAACGCCAGCGTCGAGCATCCTCTTCCTCCCTTGATGATACTGTCCCGTCATTGATGGCGAAGCTGGTTCCGTGCCCCGCCATCAACCTGGTCGCGATCAGTTGCTGGACGCGAACTGGTCCAGGTTTTCCGGGGTGATCAGCTGGAACGGAATATAAGAGATCTGTTCGACCTCTTCGCCACGGGCCAGACGCACCGCCGCGTCAACCGCGCCATGTCCTTGACCGACCGCATCCTGAAAAACGGTGTGATCGATCTCGCCCGACTGGATCATGGCTTTGGCATCGATGGTACCATCGACGCCAGCGACGACGACCTGATCGAAATCGGCGCCGGCATTGCGCAGCGCCTGCGCGGCACCTACGGCCATTTCGTCGTTATTTGCCAGAACCGCATCGATTTCCAGCCCTGCAGAAAGCCAGTTGGTCACCATGTCAGAGCCCAGGGTGCGCTGCCACATCGCCGTCTGTTTTTCGACCACTTCGATAAATCCGCATTCATCACCTGCGAAAATGTCTTCTGCGCCCTGCGTCCTGAGACGCGCGGCCTGATTTGACAGATCGCCCATCAGGATCGCGACACGGGCCTCGGTCTTGCCCATGGCTTTTAGCAATTCACAGGCATGTTGCCCTTGTTGGTTGCCGGCCTCGATTTCCAAAGAGCCGACATAGGCCTGCGTGGCGGGCAGCTGCTTCAGGTTCACGGGTTCACGATTGACGAAAACCAACGGGATGCCGGCTTGTTCGGCAAGCTGGGTCATCGGGATGGTTGCGTCGGTATCGACAGGATTGACGATGATCGCATCCACGCCACTGGCGACAAAGTTCTGAATCTGGTTCAGTTGGCGCCCGACTTCGTTCTGGGCATCTTCCAGCTGCAATTCGGAATCCATGGTCGCGGCATGTTCCTGCATACCGGTCCGCAAGACTGTCAGGAAGTTGTCGTCGAACGCAGCCATGGTAACGCCGATCTTTTCGGCATGCGCAGCCGACGTCACCGCCAGCGCAATCGCACTGGCTGAAATAAGGGTCTTCATCACGCTTTTTCCTCCACCTTCGGTTCGCAATCGTCCCCTGCCGAGCCGCGCGCGATCTACTTTGATGGACACGCGGGTCAGCTTTCCCGATCACTGCAACGGAAGATGCCACATAATGCAACCGGTTGCAATAATTCATCAAGGCGAATGATTAGGAGGTATGTATTTCGCAGTTTCTGTTAATTTATATAATAATTTTCAATGGAATGCTAGAAAACGTCTATGCTTGTTTCCAGATAGCGATTGCAAAGAATCTTTTAGATGGCTGCGAATCAAGCCCATCGCTTCCTGCTAAACCCGTCGGGGCCGCGTTGCGCGAGGTTGGGGCAGCGTTTGGCTGTGGAGGCTGATCCTTGGTTATGGAAAACAACCGGGCTTCACGCGGACAGAATGACCTTGGCATGGGCTTGCGCATGGCATGTTTGGACGGAAGGTGTTCTGCCCCGTGGATCTGTGATCGCACCGCCACGATTGGCGGGCCATATGTCAACGGGGTATGAGGGCGCGTGCAGACTTGGCAGTGACACGGCGTCGACATGCCGGCCAGAGCCCGGATTTCCGGGTTGATCGTCCGAGGGGGCGCTTGCCATGGCAGCGGTCAGGAAACGCATCATGTCGCGACCATGCCGGGTTTGACACCGCCAAGCCACGATTCGGTCTGCTACCCAAGGCGATAAAAAACAGGCCCGCGAAAGCACGGGCCTGTTTCTGTTGATTTCGGGCTGCTGCCCTGCGTGTGATCATTCCCACTCGATCGTGCCGGGGGGTTTTGACGTGATGTCATAGGTGCAGCGGTTGATGCCCTTGACCTCGTTGATGATCCGCGTCGCCGTCTCGCCCAGAAATGCATGGGTGAAGGGATAGTAATCCGCCGTCATCCCGTCGACCGAGGTCACAGCCCGCAGCGCGCAGGCATAGTCATAGGTGCGCCCGTCGCCCATCACACCGACCGTGCGGACCGGAAGGATGGCAACGAATGCCTGCCAGATCTCGTCATACAGGCCATGCTTGCGGATCTGGTCGATATAGACCGCATCCGCCTTGCGCAGAATGTCCAGCTTGTCGCGGGTGATCTCTCCGGGGCAGCGGATCGCAAGGCCGGGCCCGGGGAAGGGGTGGCGGCCGATAAAGCTTTGCGGCAGGCCCAGCTCGCGGCCCAGGGCGCGAACCTCGTCCTTGAACAATTCGCGCAGGGGTTCGACCAGCTTCAGGCCCATCTTCTCGGGCAGGCCGCCGACATTGTGATGCGACTTGATCGTGACCGAAGGTCCGCCGCTAAAGGACACGCTTTCGATCACATCGGGATAGAGCGTCCCCTGAGCCAGAAACTCGGCGCCGTCGATCTGATTGGCGTATTTCTGGAACACGTCGATGAACAGCTTGCCGATGGTCTTGCGCTTCAGTTCAGGGTCGCTGACCCCTTCCAGTGAGCCAAGGAACAGGTCGCTTTCATCGGCATGGATCAGCGGGATATTGTAATTGTCGCGGAACATGCTGACGACCTCGTCAGCTTCGTTCTGGCGCAACAAGCCGTGATCGACGAACACGCAGGTCAGCTGGTCGCCGATGGCCTCGTGGATCAGGACCGCAGCGACGCTGCTGTCAACGCCACCCGACAGGCCACAGATCACCTTGCGATCGCCGACCTGTTCGCGAATCTTGCGGATCGCCTCGTCCTTGTAGGAGGCCATGGTCCAGTCACCCGTGAAGCCGGCAAGCTTGATGAAATTCTCAAGCATCCGACGACCGTTCGGGGTGTGATGCACTTCGGGGTGGAACTGCACCGCATAGAAATGCCGCGCCTCATCGGCGATCATCGCCAGGGGCGCGTTGGGCGAAGTGCCGATCACCTCGAAGCCCGGTGCGATCTCGGTCACGCGGTCGCCATGGCTCATCCAGACCTCTTCGCGGCCGGTCTCGAACAGCCCGGCGAAGATGCCGTCCTGTTTGTGGCCCGGTGCGGGGGCGATGAAGGCGCGGCCATATTCGGCGTGATGCCCGGCTTCGACGCGACCGCCCAATTGGGTCATCATGACCTGCTGCCCATAGCAGATCCCGAAAACAGGCACGTCCAGTTCGAACACCGCTTGCGGGGCACGGGGGCTGTCGGTTTCGGTGACGCTGGCGGGGCCGCCCGACAGGATGATGGCTTTGGGAGCCATCTGCCGCAGGTTTTCCTCGGTCACGGAGTTGAAGGGGCGGATCTCGCAATAGACATTCAGTTCGCGCAGACGGCGCGCGATCAGCTGTGTCACCTGAGAGCCGAAGTCGATGATCAGAAGGCGCTGGTGCTGGGTCATGATTGCGCTTTAAGGTCGGTTTCAGATACGCGCAAGAGATTAACTGCCAGAGCTAGGTCGAACATGATATATAAAACTCTCGTCACCTCGATCCTGGGCGTTGCGATGCTGGGTGCCTGTGAAACGGGCCAGGGGTTAGATGCGCAGACGGATATGTTGCTGGGCGAGGCCAGCCCGGTCGCCCCTGCGTCACAGTCGCTTGCCGCAAGTTGCGCTGGAAATGACCTCCTGCAACAACAGATGATGGACGCCGTGAATGCCGCGCGGGCCACGCAGGGTAAAACTATTCTCGAAATTGATCCGCTGCTTGTCGAAATTGCACAATCCCATGCGTGCGATATCGCGGCGATGGGGCAGGCATCGGTTGCGGGGTCGAACGGTTCCAGCGTGGTGGATCGTGCCCGCGCCGTTGGCTATCCGACATGCGGTGTAACGCAGCTGGTGGCGATCGGGGGCAGCGCCGATGGGGTGGTCGCCGGTTGGGGCCGGTCGAAGCCGCACAGTGTCGAATTGCTGAGCCAGATGAGCGAGCAAGTTGGGGCCGGTGTCGTCCAGGGCGCTGATGGTCGTTTGTGGTGGAGCGTTGTCCTGGGTGAAAACTGCACCTGAACTTTCGATCACCACATGGACAAGGCGCGGCCCCAAGGGACCGCGCCTTTTTTTTGGTTCAGGACAAGACAGGTTCAGTTCTCGGGCACCAGCCCTCGCGGTGCAAAGCGCAATACAAGCAGCAGCACCAATCCCATCGCGATGAAACGCATATGGGCCGAGCTGTCCAGCAGATGTTCTTTTAGCCCGCCTTCCGGCAATGGCGAGGTCAGCAATCCTATCAGTTCGGGCCCCCAGACCTCGGCCTTGATCCACAGGAACCAGATCAGCACCGCACCCAGAACAGCACCCCAGTTGTTGCCTGATCCGCCAACGATCACCATCACCCAGATCAGGAATGTATAGCGCAGCGGATTATAGCTGACCGGCGCCATAAGCCCATCCTGCGTGATCATCATCGCGCCGGCGATGCCAATCACGGCTGACCCCAGCACAAAGACCTGCAGGTGACGTGCGGTGACGTCCTTGCCCATCGCCTCGGCGGCGGTTTCATTGTCGCGGATGGCGCGCATCATTCGCCCCCATGGCGATTTCAGCGCCAGTTCGGCAAGCAGGATGATCGACAGCAGCACGACAAGGAACAGCAGCATGTAGCACAGCTTGACCCAGATCCCCGATGCCTCGGCGGCGCTAAAGCCCCAGCGCGTCGCGAATTCGACGAATTCGGGATTCTGTTGCAGATCGATTTCATAGGGAACGGGGCGCGGGATCGAAGTGACGTTCTTGACGCCCCGTGCCAGCCAGTCCTCGTTCTTCAGGACGGCGACGATGATCTCGCCGATCCCGAGTGTGGCGATGGCCAGATAGTCCGAGCGCAGCCCCAGCGCGACCTTGCCGACGGCCCAGGCGGCTGCGGCAGCAAAGGCCCCACCGACCAACCAGGACATCAGCACGGGCAGGCCCAGCCCGCCCAGGTTGCCGTGACGAGCTGGGTTGTTGGCCTCGATCGCGGTGACGGCAGGGTCAAACAGGCCGCGATACAGGACGAACCCGACCAGCAGGACGGCCAGCATCGCCAGCGTGCGCCCCCGATGCAGCCGTTTCCAGACCTGCGTGGCAAGGGCAAGTGTACCCACGCCCACCGCCAGTGCGAACAGCACACGCGGGCCGCCGGCCTGCCATGCACCCTCGACCGGTTGGAGCGATACCAGAACCGGGGCGACGCCACCTAATGCAAGAAATCCGACGACACCGACGTTGAAAAGCCCCGCATAGCCCCATTGCATGTTCACGCCCAACGCCGTGATGGCCGAAATCAGCCCCATGTTCAAAATGGCCAGCGCGGTATTCCAGCTGCCCGAGAACATCGAGTTGCGGACCGTTCCTTCCAGCACGAAGAGAATGGCAAGAAAGGCGAACAGGATCGGGGCGCGCCACGGATTGCTGGCAGCGGCTTGGCGATTGGTTGACATGACCGTTCCTCCCTTACACCGATTTGCCGCGGAACAGTCCCGTCGGCTTGAACAGCAGCACTGCAATCAAGATGACGAAGCTGACGGCGAATTTGTATTCAGTGCCAAGCAATTGCAGCAATCCTTCGGGCTGCCAGCCCGGAAACAGATAGCGTGCCACCTTCAGCCATGGATAGGTGATCGCGACCTCGGAAAAGGCGACGACGAACCCGCCCGCGATCGCACCCAGCGGGTTGCCCAGGCCACCAACGATGGCAGCCGCGAAGATGGGCAGCAGGATCTGGAAATAGTTGAAAGGTTTGAAGGCCTTGTCCAGCCCGTACAAGACACCCGCAATGGTTGCCAGAGATGCCGCGATGATCCAGGTCATCCGCACGACCTTTTCGGGATCGATCCCGGAAAGAAGGGCCAGATCCTCGTTGTCGGAATAGGCGCGCATTGCTTTGCCCGACTTGGTACGGTTCAGGAACCAGAACAGCGCCCAGACCACCAACAGCGCGACAACGACCGTCAGGACCTGCGTGGTCTTCAGCGCCAGCCCTTCCTGCAGGCCGGTCATCGCCTTGAATGTGCGCACATCGATGACAAAACGCGTGCCATCGGCGAAACGCTGTTCATCAACGCCAATCAGCAGGCGGGTGATCCCGTTCATCAGGAACATCACCCCGACCGAGGCCATGACCAGAATGATTGGCGCGGACTTCTTCACGCGATAGAATCGATAGACGGCCTGATCGGTCAACAGGACCATGGCTGCGGTGGCTGCGATCCCGAAGGGCAGCGCCAGCAACGCGGTCGGCAACGGTCCAAGCGAAACCCCCATCGCCTGCAACCCCCAGGTCGCCAGGATGGTGACTGCGGTGCCAAAGGCCATGGTGTCGCCATGCGCGAAATTCGAGAAACGCAGGATCCCATAGATCAACGTCACCCCAAGCGCCCCCAGTGCCAGCTGGGCACCATAGGCGGCGGCGGGAATGAAGACAAAGTTAAGAAAGGCCACAAGGGCGTTGAGAATATCCATGGATCAACCCCCAAGGAAGGTGCGGCGCACCTCATCATTGGCCATCAGTTCCTTGCCCGTGCCGGTATGCGCATTCGCACCCTGCACCAGCACATAGGCCTTGTCTGCGATGTTCATCGCTT
The DNA here is from genome assembly GCF_028294535.1 of Paracoccus onchidii. GTDB lineage: Bacteria > Pseudomonadota > Alphaproteobacteria > Rhodobacterales > Rhodobacteraceae > Paracoccus > Paracoccus onchidii. The sequence goes on from NZ_JAQBIE010000005.1 coordinate 155,527, forward strand.
GCTGCGCGTTCTGTTCCACCATCAGCACGGGCAAGCCGCCGCGTGCAATCGCGATGATGCGGTCGAACAATTCGTCCATGACGATGGGGCTTACGCCTGCGGTCGGCTCATCCAGCATCAGGACCTGAGGTCGCGTCATCAACGCGCGCCCGACCGCCACCTGCTGGCGCTGCCCGCCGGACAGTTCGCCCGCCGCTTGCTTGCGCTTTTCCGCGACAGCGGGGAACAGGTCATAGACCTGCTCCAACGTGCCGGAAATATCATCATCGCGGATGAAGGCCCCCATTTCCAGGTTTTCCTCGACCGTCATCGAGGGAAAGATATTGTTGACCTGAGGCACGAACCCCATGCCGGCCTTGACCCGGTCTTGCGGGTTCAATGCGGTGATGTCATGCCCGTTCAGCCGGACACTGCCCTGGCGCAGGTCCAGCATCCCGAAAATAGCCTTCATCGCCGTTGACTTGCCCGCGCCATTGGGGCCAACGATGACCGCGATCTGCCCTTTTTCAACGGCAATCGTGCAATCATGCAGGATGTCGGGGCCGCGCCCGTATCCGCCCGACATGCCATCACCGATCAGAAAAGGGTCGCCGTCCTTGCCGGGACCGATCGCACCTGACCGGCGCGACCCGTCGATGGTGCCGCGCCCACGCGGGTTGACGACGGAGGCGTCGCGATTGCCGCGATTTCCGAATGCCTGATCCACATCGCTCATGCGCCCACCATTTCCTTGTTTTTCAGACCGGTGCCCAGATAGGCTTCGATCACCTCTTCGTTCTGCATGATCTGGTCCGCGCTGCCTTCGGCCAGCACCTTGCCTTCGGCCATCACGATGACCGGATCACAAAGGCGACCGATAAAGTCCATGTCGTGCTCGATCACGCAGAACGTGTAGCCGCGTTCCCTGTTCAGCCGCACAATGGCATCGCCGATGGTGCCCAGAAGGGTGCGATTGACACCGGCGCCGACCTCGTCAAGAAAAACGACCTTGGCATCCACCATCATCGTGCGGCCCAGTTCCAGCAGTTTTTTCTGGCCGCCCGACAGGTTGCCTGCCTTTTCATGTGTGAGGTGGCGGATGGTCAGAAAATCCAGAACTTCATCCGCCTTCTTGCGCAGTTCGGCCTCTTCCCGTTCGATCTGGCCCCGCTTGAACCAAGTTTTCCAGATGGTTTCGCCGGTCTGCTGGCCGGGAACCATCATCAGGTTTTCACGCACGGTCATGGATGAAAATTCATGGGCCAATTGGAAGGTGCGCAACAGGCCACGATGGAACAGATCATGTGGCGGCAGCCCGGTAATCTCTTCTCCGTCCATGAATACGCGGCCTGACGTGGGTGGAAGAACGCCCGCTATCACATTGAATAACGTTGATTTTCCGGCCCCGTTCGGTCCGATCAATCCTGTGATCGAGCCAGTCTCGATCGTCAGGCTTGCGCCATCTACGGCGCGAAAGCCCCCGAAATGGCGGTGAAGGTCCTCGACCCTGATCATCTTTGTTTCCCTGTCTTCACAGTTTTTAAGTGAAGTGTGGCCGTCTTGGCGGCTCTTGTCATTTAAATAGGGCCCGGCATTGTGGTGCCGGGCCCGGAATGTCATGCGGGATCAACGATACCCGATAACTTCCATTTCACCATTGGTGAAGCCGACCTCGCGATAGACGCCAGCGGATTCGCCGCCGCCGACCAGATCGACCGACGTTGCGCCGACATAGTCGACCTCGCCGCCGCCATTGATGATTTCCAGCGCCTTGCCGAGCTGACCTGGCATGATCTGTTCACCCGGTTCATTGGCGATTTCCATGACCTTTTCCTTATAGGCCGCAGGATCGCTGGATTTCGCCGCCGCCATCGACAGCAGGATCAGGGCCGCCGCGTCATAGGCTTCGGCCGAGAATGCGCCGCTGCCGTCAAAGCCGGCCTCTTCGGCCAGTTTCAGGTAGGTGTCACGGCCTTCGCCTTCGGCGGCCGGGTTCTGGCCAAAGCTGCCATCGATTTCCGAGCCGAAGTTTTCGACAAGCTGGTTGCCAACCATGCCATCAGGGAACACAAAAGTGTCGAACGCGCCGGTGTCAAGCGCCGCCCGGACAACGCCCGAACCGCCCTGGTCAACGTAACCGGCCACGACCAGCGCATCACCACCTGCGGCGGCCAGCGCGGCAACCTCGGCCGAATAGTCGGCCTTGCCGTCGTCATGAGCCGCGTTCACCGTAACGCTGCCACCAGCCGCTTCGAAGGCGGCCTGGAAGCTGTCGGCCAGACCCTTGCCGTAATCGTTGTTGGTATAGGTCACGGCAACGCTGCTGATGTCTTTCGACATGATGATATCGGCCATGACCTGGCCTTGCCGTGCGTCTGACGGCGAGGTGCGGAAGAACAGACCGTTATCTTCCAGATCCGACAGTGCGGGCGAAGTCGCCGAAGGCGATATCATGACAATGCCGTTCGGCTTGGCGACGTTTTCCAGCGAGGCGATCGTTTCGCCCGAACACATGCCGCCGATGATGCCTTTGACACCTTCGGCGGTAATCAGTCGTTCTACGGTCGCGGTGGCCGCTGCCGCATCGGCACAGGTCGAATCGCCCTGCACAGGCGAAACAGTGGAACCATCCAGCAACAGGCCCGAATCCGTGACCTCTTTCATGGCCAGTTCGGCACCTTTGCCCATGTCAGGCGCCATCGATTCCAGCGGCCCCGTAAAGCCAAGCGAAATGCCCAGCTTGATATCTTCAGCTCCGGCGGTGCCAGCAATCAATGCCCCGGCAGCGGACGCAAGAAGCAGTTTTTTCATGGTGTTATTCTCCCAGTTGGAACGTTGTCCTGACGGCAGGTTAGAAGGGAGTTGCACAAAAGGAAAGCAGCTTGTCGTAACGTCAAAACTGGCTTTAGGGGCAGAATCTGCCGCTGGGGGTCATGAACCGGGGGAAAAGGGTAGGTGGCGGCAACAGCCCGGAAACAACTTTGCGAAAGCCGTTGTTTTTCTTGCGCTGCCGGGCGTGAAACGGCGCGGAAATTTTCCGCGCCGTTCGATGGTCATACGGCTCAGGCTCGGGCCGATGCCTGCAAGATCGGACGATAGATTTCCACCAGACGGGCGACCGCGTCCTGGGGCGACAACTCGATGCTGTCACCGCTGCGGCGGTTGGTCAGTTCGACGATATTTTTGGCCAGACCGCGCGGTCCGACTGTGATGCGCCAGGGCAGGCCGATCAGATCCATCGACGCGAACTTGGCACCTGCGCGATCATTGCGATCATCGTAAAGCGGTTCCAGTCCGGCGGCGCGCATTTCGCCATAGATGGATTCGCAAGCCCCGTCCGTGGTTTCATCGCCCTGCTTGAGATTGACGATCCCCGCATGGAAAGGGGTGACGCCTTCGGGCCAGATGATCCCCTTGTCGTCATGGTTCGCCTCGATGATCGCGCCCAGAAGGCGGCTGACACCGATTCCGTGGCTGCCCATATGCACTGGCACGCGCGCACCATCGGGGCCGACGACGGTTGCGCCCATGGGTTCCGAATACTTGGTGCCGAAATAGAAGATCTGGCCGACCTCGATACCGCGGGCGGTGCGGCGGCGATCCTCGGGGACGTCAGCGAAGATCGCCTCGTCATGGGTTTCGTCGGTGCGGGCATAGCGACTGGTGAATTCTTCCAGCACGGCCTGACACTGGGCGTGGTCGTCGTAATCGATCTGCCGGTCGCCGAAGGTCAGGTCGGTGATCTGGCTGTCATAGAACACCTCGGATTCGCCTGTTTCCGCAAGGACCAGGAATTCATGCGTGTAGTCGCCACCGATCGGGCCGCCATCGGCGCGCATCGGGATTGCCTGCAGGCCCATTCGTTCATAGGTGCGCAGATAGCTGACCAGATGCCGGTTATAGGCGTGCAGCGCGTCTTCCTTGGTCAGGTCGAAATTATAGCCGTCCTTCATCAGGAACTCGCGGCCACGCATCACGCCGAACCGGGGGCGGATCTCGTCGCGGAACTTCCATTGGATGTGATACAGCGTCAGGGGCAGATCCTTGTAGCTGTTCACATGGCTGCGGAAGATGTCGGTGATCATCTCTTCATTGGTGGGGCCGTAAAGCAGGTCGCGCTTGTGACGGTCGGTGATGCGCAGCATTTCTTCGCCGTAATCGTCATAGCGGCCGCTTTCGCGCCACAGATCGGCGGGTTGCAGGGTCGGCATCAGCAAGGGAACGTGGCCCGCGCGTTCCTGTTCTTCATGCACGATCTGTTCGATCCGGCGCAGAACCCGATAGCCAAGCGGCAGCCAGGAATAGATGCCGGCGGTCTGCTGTTTGATCATTCCGGCACGCAGCATCAGGCGATGACTGACGATCTGGGCCTCTTTGGGGTCTTCTTTCAGAACGGGCAAAAAATATCGCGACAGACGCATGGCATCCTCATTTCAGCATTTGCGCCACCTCTAGGGCAGAGCGGCGCACTGGGCAAGCGTTGCGCGCGCTTTGCCTGCATGGGGCAATTGTGCAGGCTTGCAACCCGGCAGCCAAGCGGTCACATAGTCATGATCAAAGACAGGAGCATTCCGTGATGCGCGTGCCGGTGCAAAAGCAGATGATCTGGTGGGGCGTCGCGGTCGCGTCGCTGTTGATTGTCATGTGGTTGCTGGGGCAGGCCATCTTGCCCTTTATTCTCGGGGCGGGCGTCGCCTATTTGCTGGACCCGGTTGCCGACCGGCTGGAACGGGCGGGCCTGTCACGCACCATGGCGGTGGTGTTGATCACCGTCGGTGCCGTCCTGCTGTTCGTGGCGGTGATCCTTCTGGTCGTGCCGGTCCTGGTGCGCCAGGCATCCGCACTGATCAGCACCGCGCCCGAAATGTTCGAACATGCCCGCGCCTTCATCAGCGCCCGATTTCCCGAAATCCTGCCCGAGGGCGGCACCATAGGGACCGCCCTGACCGATCTTGGCAAGGGCATGGGCGAACAACTGACCAATGTCGCGCAGACGCTGCTCAATTCGTTCGGCGGCATGATCAGTGCGGTTGCGTTGCTGGTGATCGTGCCGGTCGTGGCCTTTTATCTGTTGCTGGATTGGGACCGCATGGTCGCACAGATCGACAGGCTCTTGCCGCGAGAACATGCGCCGGTCCTGCGCGACCTCGCATCTCAGATCGACCATGCCTTGTCGGGGTTCGTGCGCGGGCAGGGGTTGGTGATCCTGATACTTGGCACATGGTATTCTCTGGCGCTGATGCTGGTCGGCCTGCCTTTCGGCTTTTTCATCGGAATGATGGCGGCACTTCTGTCCTTCATTCCTTATGTCGGGGTGCTGATCGGGGGGGCGACGGCGATCGGTGTTGCCCTGTTCAGTTTCTGGGGTGACCCGGTCTGGATCGGCGCGGTGGTGGCGATCTTTGCGCTGGGACAGGTGGTCGAAGGAAATTACCTGCAACCCAAGATCGTGGGAAGCCATGTCGGTTTGCACCCGGTCTGGTTGCTGCTGGCCTTGTCGGTGTTCGGATCGCTATTCGGTTTTGTCGGTATGGTTGCGGCCGTTCCGCTTGCAGCGGCGCTGGGGGTTCTGGCGCGGTTCGGTATCGAGCGTTATCGCGAAAGCGCGTTTTACACCGGGCAGACATCGCCGGCGGATCCACCGCCGCCACTGCTGGTGGAAATCGCCCCGCGCGGTACGGTTGCCTCGCAACTGAAAGAGGCACGCGAACAGGCCGAGATAAGTCGCGCCGAGGCCGGAATTCTGCCGCGCAGCCATGACCGGAAGAATATCTAGGGAGATATATGTCGCGACAGTTGACCCTTGATCTGACAACGCCGCCCGCACATTCGCGGGCCGATTTCCTGCCGGCCGATGCCAACCTTGCGGCCCTGGCGGCACTGGATGCCCCCCAGAACTGGCCCAATGGACGGATCCTGCTGATCGGGCCAGAAGGCGCGGGGAAGTCGCATATGGCGGCGTTCTGGGCCGCCGAGAACGGCGCAAGGCGGATCAAGGCTGCGGCGCTGCGCCCGGAATCTGCCGATAATCTGGCGACCGAAGGCGGCGCCCTGGTGGTCGAGGATGCCGATCGCGCCGGGCGCGCGGCAGGGGCGGAACAGGCGCTGTTTCATCTGTGGAACCTATGCGGCCCAAGGGATTGTCTGTTGTTGCTGACGGCGCGTTCGGCACCGCGCGATTGGGGGCTGGTTCTGCCGGATCTGCGCAGCCGGATGGATGCGATGCCGCAGGTGCGGTTGGGACCGCCCGACGAAGCCCTGTTGTCGGCGGTTCTGGTCAAGTTGTTCGCGGATCGGCAATTGTCGGTGCCTGCGGGATTGATCGAATGGCTTGTGCTGCATATGGATCGTGATCTGGGGCAGGCACGACGCCTTGTCGCCGCGATGGATCGCGCGGCAATGGCGGCAAAAGGGCCGGTAACCCGGCGAATCGCCGCAGAACTTCTGGACAAGCTGTCACGCTCGGACGCATGATCGCGGTGATTTTCCAACGGCGCGTAACACGATGACTCAGGCTGATTTTCTCAGAACCCCTTTTCCTGAACCTGTCGATCTGCCCGGAGGAGCTCCGACTGGCCCGGATCGGTTCTTCAACCGCGAAATCAGCTGGCTCAGCTTTAACTGGCGGGTTCTGGACGAAGCACGCAACACGCGGGTGCCGCTTTTGGAACGGTTGCGTTTCGTGTCGATCAGCGCGGCAAATCTGGACGAATTTTATACCGTGCGCGTCGCTGGCCTGCGCGAGCTGGTCCGCGAAGGGAATGCAACCCCGTCCGATGACGGCAAGACCCCGGCCCAGCAGTTGGCCTTGATCAACGCGGATGCCCGTCGGCTGATGGGGGCGCAACAAGCGGTCTGGAACCGTTTGCGCCGGGACATGGAGGATGAGGGAATCATCATCCTGTCGCGCGACCATCTGGGGGCGAAAGACCGGGAATACCTGCATAGCTATTTCGACAACCGCGTTCTGCCGGTGCTGTCGCCGCTGGCGATCGACCCGGCGCATCCATTTCCCTTTATTCCGAATACGGGGTTCTCATTGGCGCTGGAACTGGGGCAGCAATCGGATGGGCGCCGGATGCAGGCCCTGCTGCCTATCCCGGCGCAGTTGCCGCGCTTCATAGCATTGCCCGGCGGCGAGCGGTTCCTGCGCCTGGAAGACCTGTTGCTGATGCATCTGAGCAGCCTTTTTCCGGGCTATCGCGATGTCGGACATTGCGCGTTTCGCGTTCTGCGCGACAGTGATCTCGAGGTCGAGGAAGAAGCCGAGGACCTGGTGCGAGAGTTCGAAACCGCGCTCAAGCGTCGTCGTCGTGGTAGCGTCATCCGGCTCAAGATCACCGCCGGTGCGCCCGAAAGCCTGCGCCAGGTTATCATGGAAGAGCTGGAGGTCAGTCGCGACGAGGTTGTCGAGGTCGAGGGTCTAATCGGCATGGCTGACCTGAAAGAACTGGTTCTCGATCACCGGCGGGATTTGCTGTGGCCCGCATTCACACCGCGGGTGCCCGAGCGTGTGCAGGACCATCATGGCGATATGTTCGCCGCGATCCGGCAAAAGGATATGCTGCTGCACCATCCCTACGAAACATTCGATATGGTCGTGCGCTTCCTGCAGCAGGCCGCGCAGGACCCTGATGTTCTGGCGATCAAGCAGACCCTGTATCGCACCAGCCATAACAGCCCGATCGTCGAGGCCCTGTGCGAAGCCGCCGAAGCCGGAAAATCCGTCACGGCACTGGTCGAATTGAAGGCGCGTTTCGACGAGGCCGCGAATATCCGGCAGTCGCGGCGGTTGGAACGGGCAGGGGCGCATGTCGTGTATGGCTTCGTCAATTACAAGACCCATGCCAAGATCAGTTCGGTCGTGCGTCGCGAAGGCGATGGGTTGGTCACCTATACCCATTACGGCACCGGCAACTATCACCCGATTACCGCGCGGATCTATACGGATCTGTCGATGTTCACATGTGACCCTGCTCTTGGCCGCGATGCGACCAAGGTGTTCAATTATCTGTCTGGGTATGTGCAGCCCGAAAACCTCGAAAACCTTTCTATTTCACCGATTGATCTCAAGGATAACCTGCTGGCGATGATCGCCCGCGAGGCAGAATTTGCACGACAGGGCCGCCCGGCTGCCATCTGGGCCAAGATGAATTCGTTGATCCAGCGCGACGTGATCGAGGCGCTCTATGCGGCCGCGGCGGCGGGAGTGAAAATCAGTCTTGTGATTCGAGGTATCTGCGGGATACGTCCTGGAATCAAAGGCTTGTCTGAAAATATTCGTGTGAAATCTATTGTCGGGCGCTATCTCGAACATTCCCGGATTGTCTGTTTCGGGAACGGACACGGCCTGCCATCCAAGAAGGCGCGCGTCTATTTTTCGTCGGCCGACTGGATGGGGCGCAATCTGTCGCGCAGGGTTGAAACATTGGTCGAATGCCACAACGATACCGTCAAATCCCAGATCGTCAGCCAGATCATGGCCGCGAATATGGCCGATGAGGCGCAGAGCTGGCTGCTGCATCCCGACGGGCGTTTCGTGCGGTATCTGCCGGATGGCCGCGAGGATCTGTTCAACTGTCACCGGTTTTTCATGGAAAACCCTTCTCTTTCGGGACGTGGAACCGCGGGGGCGCGAGATGTGCCGGCATTGACCCATGCGCCGGATTGACGCATTTGGTTGAAACGGGCATTAGACCGGTCGATGCGCAAGCAGGAGCTTTTCGATGAACGGCGTTCGGACAACTTCCGGGAAGCAGCACGAGCCTTTGGGCAAGCTGTTTGCAAAACTGCCGAAACGGGCGCTTTCGCGTGTCGGCGTGGTCGATGTGGGGTCGAACTCGATCCGTCTGGTCGTCTTTGATGGCGCGGCGCGATCGCCCGCGTATTTCTACAACGAAAAGGTCATGGCCGGACTGGGGGCGGAAATGGCCGCCACCGGCAAGTTGAACCCCAAGGGTGTCGTGCGCGGCTTCGAAGCCTTGCAGCGTTTTGCCGCATTGGCCAAGGGCATGGATATCGAACCTTTGACCTGCGTTGCTACAGCCGCGGTTCGAGAGGCCGAGGATGGCCCGGCCTTTCGACAGAAGGTCGAACGCGAAACCGGGCTGAAGCTGTTGGTCATCGATGGCGAGGAAGAGGCAAGGCTTTCGGCCCAGGGTGTGTTGCTGGGCTGGCCGGATGCAAAAGGTCTGGTCTGTGATATCGGTGGCAATTCGATGGAACTGGCCGAGGTCGCGAATGGCCAGGTCGGGCGGCGTGTGACCTCGCCTCTGGGCCCATTCCGGTTGCAGCAGGTCAAAGGTGGCAAGGAAGGTCTGCGCAAGCACATTCGCAAGATCGTTCTGGATCTGGCCGAGAAGATGGGCGCCGATCATGATCGGATCTATCTGGTCGGCGGTTCCTGGCGGGCAATAGCGCGTCTGGACATGGAACGTAGTGATTATCCGATGACGGTCCTGCATGAATACCGCATGACCCCGAAAGCTGTCGAGGAAACGGTCGAGTTCATCGCAGCCAGCAATCTGTCTGAAATTCGCAGCAAGGTGAATATTTCGTCTTCACGGATGGAGTTGGTGCCGTTGGCGACGCGGGTCTTGTCAGAGCTGGTTTCCGTGTTCAAACCCAAGGATCTGGCTGTGTCCAGCTATGGTATCCGCGAAGGGTTGCTGTACGAACATATGTCCGAGACGTTGCGCAAGCGTGACCCGCTGATCGAAGCTGCGCGTTTCAGTGAGCGCCAGATGGCGCGTATTCCCGGATTTGGCCGCAAGCTGCACGATTTCCTGCAACCCGTATTCGGCGATGTCCCGCCCGAGCGTGATCGCCTGATCCGGGCGGCATGCCTGTTGCATGATACGACATGGCGGACCCATCCCGACTATCGCGCCGAAGCCTGTTTTGACAATGTTACCCGCGCAAATATGGCGGCGCTAAGCCATTCCGAACGTGTCTTTCTGGGGGTGTCGCTTCTGCACCGCTACAAGAACAATCGCAACAACTCACCGATGGCCCGGTTCTTTGCGTTGCTGAGCGAGGATGAACTGCGCGATGCCGAGATATTGGGCAAGGCGATGCGCTTTGGCGCCATGTTCGCAATCGATGATCCGTCAGATGCCGCCACGCTGAAACTCCGGCGTCGGGACAAGGTGCTGAGTCTGCAATTGACCAGGACGGGGCGGTCCCTGATGGGAGAGGTCGCGGTTTCGCGCTTCAAGTCGCTTTGCGCCGCGATGGGCGTCGAACCGTCGATCGAGACCTGAAAACAGCTGACAATGCGGTGACTGTCCACGCATCCGGTCCCGGAATGCGGGGCTGTGGCATGTCATCTGTCGGTCTGGGGCGACGGGATCACGGAACATGAAAAAAGGGCGCCCCGAAAGGCGCCCTTTCCGTATCTGCCATGGGCAGGGGGCTGATTACATCATGCCGCCCATGCCGCCCATGCCGCCCATGTCGGGCATGCCGCCGGCTGCGCCTTGGCCTTTCGGCTCGGGCTTTTCAGCGATCATCGCTTCGGTGGTGATCAGCAGGCCTGCGACCGATGCTGCATCTTCCAGCGCGGTGCGGACAACCTTTGCCGGGTCAATGACGCCGAACTTGAACATGTCGCCATATTCTTCGGTCTGAGCGTTGAAGCCAAAGGATTTTTCCGCGGATTCACGGATTTTCCCTGCGACGACAGCACCGTCAACACCAGCGTTTTCAGCGATCTGGCGCATCGGGGCTTCCAGCGCGCGGCGGACGATCGCAACGCCTGCTTCCTGGTCGCTGTTTTCGCCTTTGATGCCTTCCAGTGCCTTGCCGCCCTGAACCAGAGCAACACCGCCACCGACGACAACACCTTCCTGAACAGCCGCACGGGTCGCGTTCAGCGCATCGTCGACGCGGTCCTTGCGCTCTTTCACTTCGACTTCGCTCATGCCGCCGACGCGGATCACGGCAACGCCGCCAGCCAGTTTGGCCACGCGCTCTTGCAGTTTTTCCTTGTCGTAGTCCGAGGTGGTTTCCTCGATCTGCTGGCGGATCTGGGCGACGCGTGCTTCGATCTCGGCCTTGTCACCATTGCCGTCGACGATGGTGGTGTTGTCCTTGTTGATCGAAACTTTCTTCGCCGTGCCCAGCATGTCGATGGTCACGTTTTCCAGCTTCATGCCCAGATCTTCGCTGATGACCTGACCGCCGGTCAGGATGGCGATGTCCTGCAGCATGGCCTTGCGGCGATCGCCGAAGCCCGGAGCCTTGACAGCAGCAATTTTCAGGCCGCCACGCAGTTTGTTGACGACCAGGGTCGCAAGAGCTTCGCCTTCGACGTCTTCGGCAATGATCAGCAGCGGCTTGCCCGACTGGATGACCGATTCCAGCAGCGGAACCATGGGCTGCAGCGACGACAGTTTCTTTTCGTGCAGCAGGATATAGGCGTCTTCCAGATCCGCGATCATCTTGTCGGGATTGGTGACGAAATAGGGCGACAGGTAGCCGCGGTCGAACTGCATGCCTTCGACGACTTCGACTTCGGTTTCCATGCCTTTGTTTTCTTCGACGGTGATCACACCCTCGTTTCCAACTTTCTGCATGGCGTCAGCGATCTGACGGCCGATCGAAGCTTCGCCATTGGCCGAGATGGTGCCGACCTGCGCGACTTCGTCGCTGTCATTGACGGGGCGGGCAGCAGCCTTGATCGATTCGACAACTTTCGAGGTTGCCAGATCGATGCCGCGTTTCAGATCCATCGGGTTCATGCCGGCAGCAACAGCCTTCATGCCCTCTTTCACGATGGCTTGCGCCAGAACAGTGGCGGTGGTGGTGCCGTCGCCAGCTTCGTCATTGGTGCGCGAAGCGACTTCGCGGACCATCTGGGCGCCCATGTTTTCGAACTTGTCGGTCAGTTCGATTTCCTTTGCGACCGAAACACCGTCCTTGGTGATGCGCGGTGCGCCAAAGGATTTGTCGATAACGACGTTGCGGCCTTTGGGGCCGAGGGTCACTTTGACCGCGTCTGCGAGGATGTTGACGCCTTTCAGCATCCGGTCGCGGGCATCAGTGCTGAACTTGACTTCTTTACCAGCCATTTGAATCTCCTGAATTTATCGTTGAAGGGTGCGGTCTGATGCGTGGCTTACGAAAGCACGCCCAGAATGTCGCTTTCCTTCATGATCAGCAGCTCTTCGCCGTCGACCGTGACTTCGGTGCCCGACCATTTGCCGAACAGCACGCGATCACCCGCCTTAACCGAAGGTGTGATCAGTTCGCCCGAGTCCTTGCGTGCGCCTTCGCCGACCGAGATGATCTCGCCTTCCGCGGGCTTTTCTTTTGCGCTGTCGGGGATGATCAGACCGCCTTTGGTCTTTTCTTCCGACTCGACGCGGCGGACCAGCACGCGGTCATGCAGCGGTTTGAATGTCATGTTGAACACTCCGATGTTTCAGGTTGCAGTGTCGTGTTGTTGGCACTCACCCTGTGCGAGTGCCAATGACGTTGATCTAGGAGCGCGCCCCCACACTGTCAACGCCATTGCACAAGAAAATTCCACGGATGGTGGAGCTTGCTGGAAAATTGTGCCAACCTTTGGGAAACAGGGTTTTTTCCGGCGTCCCGGCAAGATCCCGACCCCGCCATGTTGCAGGAGAGAGATGATGCGAGTTTGGCTTGGCGCGGCGGCGGTGTTCCTGGGATTGGGCGGGGCGGGCAATGCCGGCGAATGTATCGGTTCGAATCTGTTCGAACAGATGCCACCTGAACAGCGCAACCAGATCGAAGATGCCGTGCGCGATGTGCCGTATCACGAAGGCCTTTTCTGGCGCGCCAGCAAGGGGGATCAGGTGATCACGCTGGTCGGGACATATCATTTCGGGGATCCCCGTCATGCAGACAGCATGGCGCGTATCGATCCCTTCTTGTCCGGCGCGGATGTCTTGCTTGTCGAAGCTGGTCCTGAAGAAGAGCAACGTTTGACACATGCGCTGACCGAAGATCCGACATTGATGGTGGACAATTCCGGACCGACATTGCCAGAGCGGTTGCCCCCTGAGGAATGGCAGGCCCTGACCGATGCCATGTCTCAACGCGGCACACCGGCAGTTGTTACCGCGAAACTGCGCCCGTGGTATGTTGCCATGCTGTTGGGGGTTTCACCCTGCATGATGCAGGGGCAAGCCGAAAGCGGGGCGGCAGGGCTGGATCACCTGTTGGTTGATCGCGCCAAGGAACTGGATATTCCCGTACGGGCGCTGGAACCTTGGGATACTGTTTTCACGTTGTTTCGCGACATGACACCCGAACAGGAAATCGACATGATCCGGGCATCCTTGCCTGCGGCAGCCTATGCCGATGACTATGCGATTACCTTGACCGACGCCTATTTCGGCGGTGATGTCTGGAAGATCTGGGAATTTGGACGTTTTGACGCCTATCGAAACTCCGGCTTGTCACATGACGAGGTGGATGGCTTGATGCAATTGGCGCAAACCCAACTGATGGATCGCCGCAACGCAAGCTGGATCGCACCCCTGACCGAAGCGGCGCGGGATGCTGCGCAACAGGGACGGGGAGTTGTTGCCGGGTTCGGTGCCCTGCATCTGCCTGGTGAAAAGGGTGTCTTGCGACTGCTTGAACAAGAAGGCTGGTCAATCGAACCCCTGGACGGGTAGAGACCCTATCCCTCGCGCCCACCTGGGCGATTGCGCTGAACTTCATGCGTCAATCCGTGCTCGGGTTCTTCGCTTTCGGCTTTGTCGGACGAGGATCGTTCAAACGGATGTTGGTCGAAACGCTCCATCAGTGCGGTTTCCAGCGTCCGGTTCAATTCACGACTGCGTTGCACATATTCGGGATTCTGGTCCAATGGCACGCCGGGTTTCCACACTTCGGCCAACTCGCGCAGCGAGGCCCTGTCCAGCCGATAGAATATGCGCTCAAGCTCTGACGCTTCGAATTCCGAAAGCCCGGCATTTTCCAACACATAGCGTGCAGCCCGCAACGAACTGTCAAAGGTTTCACGAACGATGTCATTCGCGCCCGCGCTGTAAAGCTCGTAGACATTCACCCGGTCGCGCGCACGGGCGATAATATGCAGATCGGGCCTGCGTTCACGGGCATAACGGATCAGTTTGAGGTTGGCGGCGGGGTCATCCAGTGCGGCGACCAGAATACTGGCCTTGTCCAGCCCGGCTGCGGTCAGGATTTCGGGGCGGGTCGGATCACCGAAATACCCCTTGAAACCGAAGCGACGCATCAGTTGGATCAGTTTCAGGTCATGGTCCAGAACGGTCGTCTGGAACCCCGACATCGTGACCAGACGGTTGACCACCTGCCCAAACCGGCCGACCCCCGCGACGATGATGGGCTGCTGTTCGGTGATGTCGTCGGCAGGTTCGGTGACCCCCGCCTCGGCAAGGCGTCGGGTGACCTGAGCGTGCAGAATGAACAATAGTGGCGTGCACAACATGGTCAGGGCAACGATCAGCAGCACGGATTGTGCCAGATCGCTTGGCAGAATGGCCAGAGACACGGCGAACGAGATCAGCACAAAGCCGAATTCACCGGCCTGGGCCAGTGACAGGGTGAACAAGGACCGCGCCTTTTGCGCCATGCCCGACCATTTGGCGATGAGCCAAAGGATTGCGGCCTTTGCAGCAATCAGTCCCGCCGTGGCCGACAGGATCGGAACCGGATTTTCAGCGAGGATGGAAAAGTTCATGCCTGCGCCGACGGTGATGAAGAACAGCCCCAGCAACAATCCCTTGAAAGGTTCGATCTGGGCCTCAAGTTCGTGACGCAGTTCGGAACTGGCAAGGGTGACGCCCGCCAGAAAGGTTCCCAATGCAGGCGACAGGCCAACCAGGATCATCAATGACGCGATGCCTACGACGATCAGCAAGGCCATTGCGGTTTCCATCTCGGGCAGGCGGGAAGATACCACCAGCCGGAACACCGGGCGGATCAGGTACTGGCCAAGGATGATGACGGCGGCCACCGCGCCAAGGGTGACCAGCATCGCGCCCCAGCCGGGCAACTGGGCCATGAACGCCTCACCGATATGTTCTTCGCCATGGCTGTCGGCTGAGCTATGGGCATAGGGTGCCAGCAACGGCATCAGTGCGATCATCGGAATGACCGCGATGTCCTGAGTCAGCAGAACGGAAAACGCGGAACGTCCGCCAGCCGTTTGCATCAGCCCCTTTTCCGAAAGCGTTTGCAGCACGATGGCTGTCGAGCTTAGCGACAGGATCATCCCAAGGGCGAGCGAAGTCGACCAACTGAGATCAAAGGCGAATGCCGCGATCAGGGCAATGATCGCGATCGAGATCGACACCTGCGCCACGCCCAGCCCGATCAGCTTGTGACGCATGTTCCAAAGGCTGCGTGGCTCCAGCTCCAGCCCGATCAGGAACAACATCATGACAACGCCGAACTCGGCGAAATGCTGAAGGTCGTCCATCTGGTTGCCGGTCAGGTGAAATACCGGGCCGATAAGAATCCCGCAGATCAGATAACCCAGTACCGATCCCAGACCGAGCCGGGCGGAAATTGGCACGGCGACCACCATGGTGATCAAATAAACCGTGGCCATCAAAAGGAAGTTGTCCATTATTTGCCGCTTAGTACGGACAACTGCTGTGTCCGGCCACCTTTGACGAACGTGATGCGGCTTTGGCCGATATCGGTAATCGTGCCGCCATTGATCTTGTCGCCCAATCGCAGGGTGATGATCTTGCCATTGCTCAGCCTGACCAGGGCGCGGCTGGCCTTGCCTGCGCCGATGGTGCCGATGATCTGAGTGCGGCTGAGCTGGATACCATCCTTGACCGTTGCGGCTTGGGCGGCACTGCCCTGGCCGCGTCCGGTGGGCAGGGCAGTTTTGACCTCGGGTTCGTTTTCGGCCTCGGGTGGGGTGTAATTCTGTTTGCGGGCCGCTGCTGCCTGGGCCTCGGCCTGGGCTTGCGCACGGGCGCGTGCTTCGGCTTGCGCGCGGGCGCGGGCTTCGGCCTGGGCATCCGCCTGGGCACGGGCACGTGCGCGGGCTTCGGCCTGGGCTTGCAGTTCGGCGTCGATGCGGCGCTGCTCTGCTAGCGCGGCCTCGTTTTCCTGGGCCTTTGCCGCCGCGCGAAGGTCATCTGCGGTCGGTGCGGCCGCCTGACGGTTGGTCTGATCGTCGCGCTCTCCCCGGCGCGGGGGAAGGGCAGATGTGCTAAGCGCCGTCAAAGCGACGGCGCCGGGCAAAGCGTTACTACTGGCGACTGCTGCGGCAATGGCATCTTCGACCGCGCCGGATGACAGGCTGGCATTGCCCGGCCCGGGATCGCTGTCCCGACGCGACGCGATCGAACCCGGGCGAGCCGGGGGTCGGGAAGATCCTCGAACGGTGGTCTGGGTTGCGGCGGTGCTTGCCGTTGGTGTCGCGGCGCGTTCGGTGTCTCTGCGAGGGGGCGGCCTTTGTGCGGTGGCGACTGCTTCGGCAACAGCGGCGCGCACGGCATTCTCGGAACTGCGCGAAATTGAAACAGGTCTGCGTGTGGGGCGGACATCTGCCAACCGGATCAGATCGCGCTCACCCGCGCTAAGGCCCGGTTGACCTGCCTGGGCGGTGCGCAGGTCTTGCATCAGTTGCTTGATAAACGCCTGTTCGCTGGCGGTCAGGTAGGTCCGTGCGCCATCTTCGCTGATGCTGCCTTCTTCAAGGCGGCTCAGACTGGCCGGGCGCGAGGGGGGGCGTGCCGATGCTGCCGGAGCAGAAGCCGGCGTCGCGGTCGGCTGGGTTTCCGGCGCGCGCAACGTGGAAGGCTGCGTGGCCGGAGATTGGCTTGCAGGGGCAGGCGAAGCGCTTGCTGCGGGGCGCGACGGTGGACGTGCCCCCGAAACGCGCGGGGGTTCTGGTTGACTGCGTTGTTCATAGGGCAGCGGGTTGACCGGGACCGTGGGGATCCTGTCGGAATTTGCCGGGATATTGGCGCGCGCGGGCGCCGCGTCACGCGGACGTGCCGAGCTGCGCAAACGTGAGGTCGGGCCGGTGTTTGCGCGGGGCGCGGGGTTCGCGGCGGTTGTCGCGACCGCATCGCCGTTTGCCGCTGGCCCCGAGACGGCGGCTGTGTCCGGTTCCGTCGATGTTGGCTGAACGGCCTGTTCGACGGTGGAGGTCAATGCCTCGGACAAGGCTTGTGTCAGGGCATCCTGAGCGGGCGTCTCCTGCGATGCGCCGGATTGGGGCGAAGGTTGTTCAGCCACCGCTGTTCCAGGCGTTGCGGTTTCAGGCGCCACAGCTTCGACTGTCGCGGTTTCGGGTGCCGTTTCGACAACAGACGTATCTGCGCCGAGGGGTTGATCCGGACCGGTCGCGTCATTGGACATATCGGCATCCGAAAGATCTGCCGTGAGTTCTGTTTCGGTTGTGGATGATTGGATCGGATCCGCAACGGGCGCGGCGGTCGGGGTTTGCTCCGTCGCTGCCGGAGCAGGCGGGACAGGCGCGTCGGTCGTGATGCCGGCACCGGTATCGGAAACCGGATCGTCGTCAAGGGGCGGTTCGGTTTGATCCGCAGCAGGTTCGGTGACGTCGGGCACGGTGTCTTGGGTGGCGATATCAGCGGTTGGCTTGCCACCAAATACCCACATCACCAACAACAGGGCCACCAGAAGGCCGCCCATCATCGATGTCAGCTTTCCGGGTGAATAGCCGCGCAATCGTGACAACAGCGCGGATTGCGCCTGTTGATCCGGTTGCGCCTGCCCGGCGCGTTTGGCCCGCGCTTCGGCGGCCCGATTGTGAACGGCTTCGGCACGCGGGGACATTGGCCTGGGGGCGGCAATCCTGGGGTCCCCGTGCTTTGAATCCCCGTGCTTGGGGTCCCCGTGGCGAATGACGGCCGATTCCCTGACGGGCGCGGCGGCCGGCTCTGTCGGTTCCGACCTGGCAGGGGTGACCTCGGGCTGTTCAACCGGTGGCCGGACATTCGCGGCACGGGCGGCTGCGGGATGGTGATGGGGAATGATGCGCGATATCGGGCAGGCGTTGACCGGCGAGGTCCCGGCGATTGACGGGGCGGCCTGTTCTGCGGTCGCGTCTTCGGGAACCGTGTCGAGTTCTGGCAGCTCGGCCGGGGTTGGGGCGACCTTCGGGGGATCAATTTCGGGTGCGGTAACGCGCGCCCTTGTCAGGTCAGGCTCGCTGAACGGTCGGCGGGTGGTTTCCTGGGCAAGATCGCTGATCAGGCCGAAATCGGGCTGGCCGTCGAATCGTTCATCTTCCGGGCGGGCCACGAATCCCGACGGGACAAAGCCCTGAGAGCGTGCGAAATCCTCGGCTTCTTCAAGGGTGCGCCTTGCGACGGCGGCCACGCGCAATATCTCGATATCGCCGGTTTCCGATGGACACCAGTCAAAGGCAAGCTCGTTGGCCTTGTACGGGGTCGCGGCCTCAAGCGCCTGGCTGACGGCGGCAAGCGTATCCGCGCCGACCGGCACGGTCAGGGTGGTGTACAGGATTTGGTCATCGGGTATCACGAGGACCGTGTCCGGATGGCCCGAAATGTCGCCCGATTCATCGCGCAAGGCATTGAGCGTGTCAGTCATTTCACGGCCCGCGAAACGGACCTGACCCAGCAAGCGCCAGTCGAGGCCCTCGCGCCGTTCAAGCAAGACAGCTTCATGCGTGAAGCTCATGGCAAATTCAGGGGCGGCGGCGTGTTGGTTCATTTTATGGTTCGCTGCTCGGATCTGATCGTGGTGCCCTTATGGAAGGCGTTGCCGCGATATGGTGGATTACACAATATTTACCGCAATTGCTGGTATGAGAAAAGCACATCTGGCGTATCTGTGAACGCATTTTTATGGACCTTCCCGGGTTAAGCGGCGAAGGTCGCAAAAGTGCTTTCATTTGCCAAAAGGACCTTGTCGATGAACCTGTATCCAGCGCAGTTGGGCCGAACGGCCCTGATCGCTTCCACCGCCTTTGCGCTTTGGGCAACCGGGCCTGCGGATGCAGGTCATGGCGATGACGGGCCGATTCGCCATGCGGTCGAAACCTGTCGCGCCGATCAGGGCAGGCTGACGGTGACGGGGCAAGGGGAATCCCGGATGGCGCCCGACATGGCCCAGATTCAGGTTGGTGTGACGGTGCAGGCCGATACCGCATCCGAAGCCATGTCACAAAATTCACAGCAACAGGCCTCGGTGATCGAAGCGCTGAAGAATGCGGGCGTCGAGGCCAAGGACATTCAGACATCCGGTCTGGATCTGAGCCCGATGCGCAACTACGGGGACAACCGTTCATCCGAAGTCACCGGCTACCAGGCGCGGAACATGGTGTCGGTGCGCGTCAATGAAATTGCAAGTCTGGGAACGGTTCTGGATGCGCTGGTTGATGCCGGGGCCAATGAGATCAATGGCATTTCCTTCGGGCGCGAGGACAGCGCGCAGGCCACGGATGATGCAAGGCGTTCGGCCGTCGCGGATGCCCGCCACAAGGCCGAGTTGCTGGCCGAAGCAGCCGGCCTGACCCTGGGATCGGTGTTGCGGATCGATGATTCCGCGCAATCGGGGGGTGGCCCGCGTCCGATGATGATGCGCGCCGAAGCCGACATGTCCCATAGCGTCCCGGTCGAAGCCGGTGAGGTCGGATTTGGGGCGCAGGTGCAGATGGTGTTCCAGTTGGTCGATGAAAATGCCTGCCCGCATATGCCTCATCGCAAGAAAGGGCATGACCATGATGATCATCCGGCCCCCGATGGCGATGAAGCCCCGGAATAAGGACAGCGGCGCGCGGTGCGCCCGAGTTGGATACCCAATTGCGAAACGGGCGGCATTTTTGCCGCCCGTTCAAATTCCGAAAACCGGTTCGCGATGTCGTCAGGCGGTTGCCTTGGACAGCGCCTGATCCAGATCGGCGATCAGGTCATCGGGGTTCTCGATCCCGATCGACAGGCGCAGAACTTCGGGGGCCGCACCGGCGGCACGCTGTTGGTCTTCGGTCAGTTGGCGATGGGTGGTCGATGCCGAGTGGATCACCAACGAGCGGGCATCACCCAAATTCGCGACATGGCTGAACAACTCCAGTGAATCCACCAGTTTGACAGCCGCGTCATAACCGCCCTTGATGGAAAAGGTGAACAGAGATCCCGCGCCCTTGGGATACAGGCGCGCGGCCGTCTGGTGCCAGGGCGATGAGGCCAGCCCTGCATAGGTGACCGATGTGACCCGGGCGTCCTTTTCCAACCATTCCGCAACCTTCTGGGCATTTTCGACATGGCGCGGCATCCGCAGGCCGAGCGTCTCGATTCCCATCAAGGTATAATGTGCCCCTTGTGGATTCATGGTCATGCCCAGATCCCGCAAGCCAATCGCGATGCCGTGGAACGTGAAGGCCAGCGCGCCGAATGTCTCGTGGAACTTCAGCCCGTGATAGGCGGGTTCTGGGGCCGACAGGCTGGGGAATTTGTCGCTGGCGGACCAGTCGAACTTTCCGCTGTCGACGACCACGCCGCCGGTGACGGTGCCGTTTCCGGTCATGAACTTGGTCAGGCTGTGAACGACCAGTGTTGCGCCCATTCCGATGGGGCGGCACAGGAACGGGGTCGCCAGCGTGTTGTCCACGATCAGCGGGATACCAGCATCGTCCGCAACCTTGGCGACGGCGGGAATGTCGGTGACATAGCCACCGGGATTCGAAATCGATTCGCAGAAGATCGCACGCGTGTCGTCGTCAATGGCGTCGCGCAGCGCATCCATGTCATCAAGATCGACAAATTTGGCCGACCAGCCAAATCGCTTGATGGTGTGGCTGAACTGGGTGACGGTGCCCCCGTAAAGGCGGGTCGAGGCGATGATGTTCTTGCCCGGCCCCATCAGCGGGAACAACGCCAGCAACTGCGCCGCGTGACCTGACGAACAGCATACCGCACCTGCTCCGCCTTCCAGCGCCGCGACCCGGTTTTGCAACGCTGATACCGTTGGGTTGGTCAGGCGCGAATAGATATAGCCGACCTCTTGCAGGTTGAACAATCGCGCGGCGTGATCGGCGTCGCGAAATTGATAGGACGTGGATTGGTAAATGGGCACCTGGCGGGCGCCCGTCGCGGGATCGGCTTCGGTGCCGGCATGAATTGCCAGTGTGTCAATGTCGTAATTTTCGGCCATGTCCATCTCCGTTCGTGTCGCGCGCAGACTAGTCTTGCAAGCGCCTGCACGGCAATGTTGTTTTTCATGCCCCTGATCCGGGCCTTAACGCTGCCGCCGTGCCATGAAGGCCAGCTTTTCAAACAACGCGACATCCTGTTCGTTCTTCAGCAACGCACCATGCAGGCGCGGCAGGATCTCGCCCGCATCACGGCGCAGGTCACCGGGCGTCAGATCTTCCGCCAGGATCAGCTTCAGCCAGTCCAGCAATTCGCTGGTCGAAGGTTTCTTTTTCAGACCGGGCGCTTCGCGCAATTCGAAAAACTGCGTCAGGGCCTCGTCCAGAAGGCGGGGTTTGATCGACGGGTAATGAACATTCACGATCGAACGCAGGGTTTCAGCGTCGGGAAACCGGATGTAATGAAAAAAACAACGGCGCAAAAACGCATCGGGAAGTTCTTTTTCATTGTTCGAGGTAATGATAACCACCGGGCGATGAAAAGCGCGAACGGTTTCGCCGGTTTCATAGACATGAAACTCCATGCGATCCAGTTCCTGCAAAAGATCGTTGGGAAACTCGATATCCGCCTTGTCGATTTCGTCGATCAACAGAACGACCTTTTCGCCGGCTTCGAAAGCCTGCCACAATTTGCCCTTGCGGATATAATTCGCAACGTCATGGACCCGCGCATCGCCCAGCTGGCTGTCGCGCAACCGGCTTACCGCGTCATATTCATATAATCCCTGCTGGGCCTTGGTGGTTGATTTGACATGCCATTCGATGATCGGCAGGCCCAGTCCGCCGGCGACCTGGCGCGCAAGCTCGGTCTTGCCGGTGCCCGGCTCACCCTTGACCAGAAGGGGGCGCTCAAGCGTCACGGCAGCGTTCACGGCAATCGAAAGCTCGGGCGGGGCGATATATTTTTCAGTTCCTGAAAATTGCATCAAAACTCTCCTTTTCCGTGAAAAGCTTGCGGAAATGCGCCTTCCATGCTGCATGCGCGAAGCAAATTGCACGAAACGCACAAATAGCGGCTACTGGGCTAGTGACAAGGCTTTGATCATACTTTATGGGGGCCGTAAGGTGCCGGAAACAAGACCCGCCCGGCGCCGCCGGAGGACCTATGAAAGCCCAAACCTTCCTTCCACAAGATTACCGCCCCGCTGAGGACGAGCCGTTCATGAATGAACGCCAGCTCGAATATTTCCGTCGGAAGCTGGAGGCTTGGAAGCAAGAACTTCTCGATCAATCTGCCGAAACCTTGGAAGGGTTGCAGGACAGCGCCCGTTCCGTTCCCGACTTGGCCGATCGCGCCAGCGAGGAAACCGACCGCTCGCTTGAGCTGCGCACCCGTGATCGCCAGCGCAAGCTGGTAAGCAAGATCGATGCCGCGATGCGCCGGATCGAAACCGGGGAATATGGCTACTGCGAGCGCACCGGCGAACCGATCAGCCTGAAGCGGCTGGACGCGCGACCGATCGCGACCATGACGCTGGAAGCGCAGGAAAAGCACGAGCGTCGCGAACGTGTGCATCGCGACGACTGACCTCGGGTGATGACGACCCGTCTGACCGGGCGCGACATCGCGATCGTCGGTGGCGGTATCGCGGGACTGACGGCCGCGCTGGCATTTGCGCAGCGCGGCGCACGGGTCACGGTTCATGAACGTGCGCCTGCGATCACAGAAGTCGGCGCGGGGTTGCAGATCTCGCCCAATGCCATGCGGGTTCTGCGCGCCCTTGGTCTGGAGGCGAGGTTTCAGGATGTCTCGCTGCGCAGCCATGGCGTTCAACTGAATGATCAACGCGGCAGACCGGTCGCCCGGTTGAATATGTCGCGCCATCGCCCTCATGATGAATTCCGGTTGGTGCATCGGGCGAGGTTGATTGAACTGCTCCATGATGCCGCCTTGCAGGCGGACGTTCAGATTCGGCTGGGGCATGAGGTATCCAAAGCTCCTGCGGCATCCTTGGTTGTTGGTGCGGATGGTTTGCACAGCCAGATCCGCAAGGCGCTGAATGGCCGCGAAGTGCCTTTCTTCACCCATCAGACCGCCTGGCGCGCCGTGATTGCCGATGATGCGGCGCCGATCGGCGAGGCACAAATATTCATGGGTCCGCGCTGCCACATCGTCAGCTATCCTCTGGCGAACGGATTTCGAAATATCGTCGCCGTTCAGGAACGACATGAATGGCAGCAAGAGGGGTGGACTCAGCGCGGTGATCCGGCACGGCTGCGATCAGAATTCGCGGGTTTCGGCGGTCCGGTGCCGGATTGGCTGGGCAGGGTCCGGGATTGCGGCATCTGGGGGTTGTTTCGACATCAGGTCGCCCGAAACTGGCAAGATGGCCGCCATGTCATCATCGGTGACGCGGCGCATCCGACGCTGCCTTTCATGGCGCAAGGCGCGGTGATGGCGATCGAGGATGCCTGGCAATTGGTGGCGGCGCTGGACAGTGAAGGGGATCAGGCGGCTGCGCTATCTCGTTTTGAAACGACACGCAGGCCGCGCGTGCAGCGCATTGTGGACGCTGCCAATGCCAATGCGCGAAATTATCACATGACCGGCGTCAGGAAGATCGCAGGCCATACGGCGTTGCGGATGATTGATCGCATTTCGCCCGCGATCCTGTTGCGCCGGTTCGACTGGCTGTATGATTATGATCCCGTTGCGGACAGGATCTGACCCGGATCCTGCCCGCCACTGATCGATCAGGCCGCGCGTTCGACAGCAGCCACGATTTCATCGACCACCTGATGCAGGGTCGCCTCGTCCTCGGCCTCGGCCATGACGCGGATCAGGGGTTCGGTGCCCGATTTACGAATAAGAACGCGACCGGTACCTGCCAGCCTGGCTTCGGCACCCGATATGACCGATTTCACGGCATCCTCTGCCAGCGGATCGGCGCCGGCCGTATAGCGCACATTCTTCAGCAATTGCGGCACCGGCTGGAACTGGTTCGCCAGTTCGCTGGCAGCCAGACCAGTATCGGACAGGGCGGACAGGAATTGCAATGCTGCAATCAGTCCGTCGCCGGTCGTGGCGTAATCGGTCATGACGATATGGCCGGATTGCTCGCCGCCCAGGTTGAAGCCCGACTCGCGCATGCGTTCGACAACGTAGCGGTCGCCGACACGGGTCCGTTCCAGGCGTAATCCCTGACCTTGCAGGAAATGTTCCAGTCCCAGATTGGACATGACAGTTGCCACCAATGCATCGCCGCGCAGACGCCCCTGTTTCGCCCATCGTGACGCCAGCAGCGCCATGATCTGGTCCCCATCGGCGATACGGCCCTGTTCATCGATGATGATGACCCTGTCGGCATCGCCGTCCAGCGTGATTCCCAGATGGGCTCCATGAGCCTGAACAGCGCCGGCACAGGTCTGGGGATGTGTGGATCCGACCCCATCATTGATATTGAACCCGTTAGGCTCGACCCCCAAAGGGATGACTTCGGCGCCCAGTTCCCACAACACTTCGGGTGCGGCGCGATATGCCGCGCCATGCGCGCAATCGATCACGACCTTCAATCCATCCAGGCGCTGGCCGGAAGGGAATGTGGTTTTGGCATATTCGACATAGCGACCGCGCCCGTCATCGATACGTTTCGCGCGTCCGATATTCCGGGGCTGGGCAGGATCGATGTCACCGCCAACGATGGCCTCGATTTCGCTTTCGGCATGATCGGACAGTTTGAAACCGTCGGGTCCGAAAAACTTGATGCCATTGTCTTCGGCGGGGTTATGGCTGGCTGAAATCATGATGCCCAGATCCGCGCGCATCGATCGGGTCAGATAGCCGACAGCGGGTGTCGGAACCGGCCCCAGCAGCAGAACATTCATTCCGGTCGAAGTCAGACCGGCGGTAAGCGCGTTTTCAAGCATATAGCCTGACAGGCGGGTGTCCTTGCCAATGACCACGCGGTGACGATTGCGCCCGTCGCGCCGGAAGAAACGCCCGGCAGCCGCGCCCAATCGCAGTGCCATTTCGGCTGTCATGGGGTGGGTGTTGGCGCGTCCGCGCACACCATCGGTGCCAAATAGCTTTCTGCTCATTCCTGTGCTGCCTCTGTGTTCTTGTTGACGGCCTGCCACAGCCGTATTCCCTGCCTGATATCCGCGACATCATGGACACGATGAATCTGCACGCCCTGATCAATGGCGGCAAGGGTCAGCGCCAATGTTCCGGCCATGCGATCGTCCGCCTTGTCAGCCCCCCCGATCGTGCCGATGAACCGCTTGCGCGATACGCCCAGCAGGATCGGACATCCCAGCCCATGATACAGTGAAATTCGCCGCATGATGGCAAGATTATGCGCCTGGGTCTTGCCGAATCCGATCCCCGGATCGATCACGATCCGGTGGAGGGGGATTCCTGCCGATCGGGCATGTTCGATACGTTGTTCAAGTGCGTCATACACATCCAGCAGCACGTCGTCATAGCTGGGATTGTCCTGCATCGTCCGGGGCACGCCTTGGGCATGCATCAGACAGACCGGCACCGCATTCTGCGCGACGACATCAGGTATCGCCGGATCGTAATCGAATCCCGAAACGTCATTGACCAGACCGGCCCCCGCTTTCAAGGCCGCGGCGGCGACATCCGCCTTGCGGGTGTCGATGGAGATCGGCACATGCCCACGCATTGCCCGGATCACAGGATCGATACGGGAGATTTCCTCGGCGCAATCGACATCAACGGCACCCGGTCGCGTGGATTCTCCGCCGATGTCAAGGATCTCCGCTCCGGAAGCCAGAAGGTTTTCGGCCTGTTCAACCGGGTCATAGCTTCCACCATCCGAAAAGCTGTCCGGCGTGGCGTTGACGATCCCCATCAAGCGCGGTTCATCCAGGGTCAGACCCAGCAATTGGGAACGCGGACGTGTCAATGCCTGCAATACCTCGTCGGGCGCGGTATCCACAATGACCGGAGGCCGGCCCCGCTGCAGCTTCTCAAAGGTTGAAAACCCGCACCATCCCCCGGCCAGACACCAGGTCCCGCCATGTGACACAGGTATGGGACGGTAGTAGATTCTGGAATGCATGGTGATGCCCGTAAAAACCGGTTGCCCTAGATCAGCTTCGCGCGGCGCAGTGAAATGGCGAATTGTGGCGGAGCCTTTGGCAAAGGATGATTGTCGGGCAGTGCAAAATCAACCGAAAGCGCCTGCAACCTTTCGGCAAGCCAGAAGGCCAGAGACGCCTGCGCGTCACCCGCATCGACATGATCGCCGGCCAGGCGGGCAGGCGCCCAGACAACAGTGCTGTCGGTGTCGATGGCGTGGTCCAGCTCGGTCCGACTTCTTGCAACCGACAGCCCAAGCCTGTCCGCCAGCGCCCAGGCAGCCTGATCGATGGCAAGAAGATCGATCTGTCTTTGGCTGCTCGAACCAACCGGGCGGGGATGTGGCGGATATGGTGGCAGGATGATGGTCGCGATTTCCGTGTCGGTTCGGGCAGGTTGGTCCCAGACCAGCACACGCCAGGTGCGCGCGGTCTGGGCAAGGGCGATCCGACCCGATTTGCGCCGGATCGAAACCCCCAATGCGCCCGGCCCGCGATCCAGTTTTTCGACGCAAACGTCGATCATGGCCGCGGCCGGGTGGCCCAGCACCTCGGCGGCGATGCGTTCCGCCAGCGTTTCGACCAGATCATATCGTTGATCGGACAAAGCGTTTTCGACAGCCTGCGTCAGCACATCATAGGACAGGATGCTGTCTACCTCATCCCCTTTGCCCGACACGGTTTCGCGCAGTTCAACGCAGAGATTGAAGCGCAATCGCTGCGTCTGTCCGCGTTCGGATTGAAAGGCGCCGATTTCGGCAGAGATGACGTAGTCGCGAAGGTGAAGTCGATCAGGCTGTTCCATGGCAGCCATTCACAGCAAATCGCGCGGGCAGACAAGCCCGCCCACGCGATAAACATGTGAAATCAGTTCGAGGCGACGCGCTGGCCACGGCGATAGAAGATGTGTCGACCGATCTGGACCGTGCGCTGAAACCGGCGCGACCATGCCGGGCGGACCGCGGGGGTATGGAAATAGGTGGCACCTTTGGTCAATGCCCGCGGGGCACCGGCAAGTGCGGTCTCGGCAATGGCGCGGGCGCGCAGATAGGCGCCTTTTTCGCGGATCGGCTTGCGGCCGCCGATGGTATAGCTGAACTGGCTGGGCTGATTGACGACGCCACAGACCGTCCCGGGGAAAGCCCGGCTGTCGACGCGGTTCAGGATGACCTCGGCGACAGCGGCCTGACCCTTGGCACCTTCGCCACGGGCTTCGTGATACAGCGCCTCGGCCAGACAGTTCAGATCCTCACCCGAATATCTGGGTTGAGAACGGGCGAGAAATATCTGTTCCGGCCCGTTTTCGATCTTCACAGGTTCGACACCCGCATATAAAAGCGGTTCAGGACGCAGCAAGTCCTGCGCCTTGTTTGCCGCGCCAAACAGCGCAGCTTCGGCCGAAAACAACGATCCATTCCCCCCGGCGGAAACGTTGTTCGACAAAAATACATAGGTTGCGGAGGCGCATAGGCAGACATGCACCAGCCGCTTGGGCAGCGTTTTCATTTTTCGGTCCTATAAACGGATCTCGTTGACAGGTCGTAAAGGCACATGAACCGCGAGCAGGTGGCCTGTGCCAAAGAACAGCCGAATAAATAAAGTTTTCGGCAATGCCGTTTCCACGCCGGAAACCGGGATTTGCCAGTTCACCAGGCGTTAACTAAGATTCCGGCGAAAATTCGCTTACATCTTTCATGGATTAAGCGTGAATCGGCGAATTTTGGGTTTTATAGGACCGGATCGGCCATAAAGCCCACAACTGTAAGTTGAAAAATCGGCATGCGCTTGCGAATCGCCCGACATGTTACCTTGTTGTCGTGCCGATGGACGCCAGATTGTCACCGCGGATTGCGGACTGGGCGGCCGCAAGCCGCGCCACCGGGACCCTGAAGGGCGAACAGGACACATAATCGAAGCCAGCTTGATGGCAGAACTTGATCGATTCGGGGTTGCCACCATGTTCGCCGCATACCGAAATCGTGATATCCGGACGTTGGGCCCGTGCGCGCTTTGCCCCCATCAAAAGCAGCTCGCCAACCCCATCCTGATCCAGAATGTGGAATGGGTCTTCGACATAGACACCCTGACCGACATAAGTCCCCATGAAGCGGCCCGCGTCATCGCGTGACAGACCATAGGTCATCTGGGTCAGGTCATTGGTGCCAAATGACAGAAACGCGGAATGGGCGGCAATATCACCGGCGCGCAACGCAGCGCGGGGCGTTTCCACCATGACGCCCAGACGATAATCGAAATCCGCATGCCGTTCATTGCGCACTGCGGCCGCGACGGCATCGACGCGGTTTTTGACCAGTTCGACTTCGCGTTTCGCGCTGACCAGGGGGATCATGATTTCCGGCACGACGGGTTTGCCGCGTTGACTGGCCTCGACCGCGGCTTCGAAGATCGCGCGGGCCTGCATGTCATAGATCTCGGGCACGGTGATGCCCAATCGGACACCGCGCATCCCAAGCATCGGATTGAATTCTGACAAGGCGCTGACGCGCCGGGTTACATCGGACAGCGGCAGGTCCAGCGACTCGGCCAGTTCATGCAGCCCGTCGCGATCATGGGGCAAGAACTCATGCAAAGGTGGATCGAACAGCCGGATAGTGACGGGCAGCCCGGCCATGATCTCGAACAGGGCGGTAAAATCCTGACGCTGCATCGGAAGGATACGCTCCAGCGACAGACGACGGTCCTCGGGTTTGTCGGCAAAGATCATTTCCCGCATTGCCGGCAGACGGTCGGTATCGAAGAACATGTGTTCGGTGCGGCATAGCCCGATACCCTGAGCGTTGAACTTGCGTGCGGTGCGTGCGTCTTCGGGCGTGTCGGCATTGGCCCGCACGCCGATTCCACCGGCCTCGTCCGCCCAATGCAGCAAGCGTGTGAAACTGTCGTCTAGCGCCGGGTCCAGCAGCGCGGCTGCCCCAACCAGGGCTTCGCCGGATGTTCCGTCGACAGTGACTTCATCGCCTTCCTGGAACGTCCGCCCCTTGCATCTGATCTGTCGGTTCCGGGTATCTATGACCAGTTCCGACGCGCCGACGATGCAGGGCAGGCCAAGACCGCGCGCGATGACAGCGGCATGGCTGGTGGTGCCTCCGCGCTCGGTCAGGACCGCGACCGAGGCATGCATGCCGCGAATGTCTTCGGGTACGGTTTCCCGGCGCACCAGAACGCAGGCTTCGCCCCGTGCGGCGGCGGCCTGCGCCTTGGTCGACGTAAAGACGATCCGGCCTGTTGCTGCACCCGGGCTGGCATTGATGCCGCGTACCAATACGTCGCGTGGCGCATTGGGGTCGACCTGATGATGCAGCAGGTCGCCAAGCGCACGGGGCTCGACCCGCATCACGGCCTCGGAATGGGGGATGATGCCATCCTCGGCAAGCGCCACGGCAATGCGCACCGATGCACGCGAGCTGCGCTGAACCCGAACCGCGTCGATGATCGAAATACGCCCTTCGGTCACGACGAATTCTATCTGCATTTCTTCGCGCAGGCGTTCGCGCGCAGCCACGCCAAAGCGCACCAGATCGGCAAAGATCTCGGGGGCGGCATCTTCGAGTGAGGGGCCGCGCGAATCGCGGGTCAGGTATAAGGTCTCGGCGCCGGCTCCGATGGCGGCACCATGGTGCTGCCCGCGAAACCGGCCGGTAACACGCGGGACGCCAGTGACGGAATCCACGAACTGAATGCTGCCCGAACCGCTGATCCCGGAACCCATGGCCAGCGCCATGTCCTGGACCACCAACCCCAAGGGCGCGTCCTGTGGTGCGCCCTTGGCCTGGCGCAGAAGGCGGGCTGTCGGACCTTCCCATGCGCGGGCCATCGAGCGCAGAACCTCGGCCAGCTGCCTGTCGGGGTCCTGAGGGAATTCCTCTTCCATTTCATCGTGATAGCAACGCAACGCATCGCGCAATGCGCCGGCGCCATGCTGTGCAAACATGTCGGGGTCAAGCCTCGCGATATGAATGGCATAGCTTTGTACAAAGCTGAGATAGATCGCATCGGCATTTTCGCGACCAATCCGCGCGGCCAGTCGCGTGTGAATCGCGTCATTGATGCCGACATTCAGCACCGTGCCAGGCCCACCCCAGTCCGGCGACAGGGCGGACGGGCGAACGCTGACCAATACGTCATCTCGCCCGAACACCGCACTCAGCGCACCGGCAGGAACACCGTTGCCTGCCGCGATGGATTGAACGGCATCCGACCCGATCGCCCAGCTTTGGGGCACCGGCAGATCCATGCGGATCAGCCGCTGAAGGCATTTGGCGCGCCAGCCGTAAGATGTGGCATCGATCGCCGCAGAGGGCGTGATTTCTTTGATATCGCTGGCGAATTGGTTGGTCATTGCAGGCCAGCATATGCAGGGCGGGCGCGACGCCGCAAGAGCCAAAAGAAATGGGGGCGAAACTCGCCCCCAATAGGTGCCAAAAGGCTTCGGTCGATTACTCGACGACGGTAACTTTGGCCATGTAATCGGGGCTTTCAACCGCACCGTTCTGCTGGGCGTCCCCCTTTTCGATGTCGTTCAGCACATCCCAGCCATCGATCAGCTGGCCAAAAACCGTGTATTCACCGTTCAGGAAAGGCGCCGGGGCAAGGTTGATGAAAAACTGGCTGTTGGCCGAATCAACGGAGCGCGCCCGTGCCATCCCGACAGTGCCGGCCTGAAAGGGAATGTCGCTGAACTCGGCCTTCAGGTCGCCCTGATCAGAGCCTCCCGAACCCGCAAGGCTATTGTCTGCGCCTTGCTTGCCATACTGGACATCACCGGTCTGCGCCATGAAGCCGTCGATGACGCGGTGAAAGACCACACCGTCATAGGCGCCTGCCTTGGCCAGCGCAACAATGCGTTCAACATGTCCGGGCGCGGTATCCGCCAACAGATCCAGCGTGATCGTGCCCTTTGCGGCGCCATCTGCACCGGCAACCTCGATTACCAGATTGGGTCCGGGCCCGTCTTCGAACTGGGGCGCGGCAACCTGCGCAGAAGCGGCGCCGGCCATGATCGCAAAGGCCGAAGTCAACAAATGCTTACGCATCAGCCACCACCTTGACCGAAATCATGCGATCCGGGCTTGCAGGGGGCTCGCCCCGCTGGATCTTGTCGACATGTTCCATGCCTTCGATGACGCGGCCATAAACGGTATATTGTCCGTTCAGGAAGTGGTTGTCGTTGAAGTTGATGAAGAACTGGCTGTTGGCGCTGTTGGGGTTGGCCGAACGTGCAGCCCCCAACGTTCCGCGGTCATGGGGCAGTTTCGAGAATTCGGCCGGAAGATCCGGCAGATCCGAACCACCAGTGCCGGCGCGACCCGGGTTCCAGCCCGATTCCATGTTGGCATGCGCGACATCGCCGGTTTGTGCCATGAAGCCGTCGATGACACGGTGGAAGGCGACATTGTCGTATTTGCCCGCGCGTGCCAGCTCTTTCATGCGTGCGGCGTGTTCTGGTGCGACATCCGACAGCAACTCGATGACGACGGGACCATCCTTCAGTTCGATGATGATGGTGTTTTCGGGATCTTTGATCTCGGCCATCCGGGCCTCCTTTAGCATGTTCATGCATGGTCTAGGGGTTCAGGCCCGCAAGGGCAACGTGCTTCCCCCTCGTTCGGCAATCACGCCCGCGTCAGCAGTTGACGCCGCCGGCACCATGCGGGACAAGCCTTGCAAAGCCCCATAACCCAAAGGGAAGCGAAATGGCCAAATTCAACACCATCGACGATATGAATCTGGACGGAAAGGTCGTGCTTACCCGTGTTGATCTGAATGTTCCGGTTGATAACGATCAGGTTACGGACGCCACGCGAATCGAAAAGATCGTGCCCACAGTCAAGGATATTCAGGCACAGGGCGGCATTCCGGTCCTGCTGGCGCATTTCGACCGCCCAAAGGGTCAGCGCGTCGAAAGCATGAGCCTGAAGCAGATCGTGCCCGCGTTGGAGGCCGCGCTGGGACAAGAGGTGAAATTCGGCGAAGACTGCATCGGCGGGCCGGCCAAGCGACTGGTGGCCAGCCTGAATGCCGGCGATGTGGCCTTGCTGGAAAACACGCGCTTTCACGAGGGTGAGGAAAGCAACGATTCGACCTTCACGGCCTCGATGGCGGCCCTGGGCAGTGCCTATGTCAACGATGCCTTTTCGGCCGCGCACCGGGCGCATGCCTCGACCGAGGGTCTGGCACGTTTGCTGCCCGCAGGTGCCGGGCGTCTGATGGAGGCCGAGCTGAAGGCGCTCGACGCGGCGCTTGGAAATCCGCAACGTCCGGTCATGGCCGTCGTCGGGGGCGCCAAGGTGTCGACCAAGCTGGATCTTCTGATGAACCTTCTGGACCGTGTCGAACATCTGGTGATCGGTGGCGGCATGGCCAATACCTTTCTTGTCGCCAAAGGCATCGAGGTTGGAAAGTCGTTGGCCGAACGTGACATGGCCGACACCGCGCGCGCGATTCTGGCCAAGGCCGAAAAGGGCGGCTGCGTCATACATTTGCCCCGCGATATCGTCGTCGCCCGGGAATTCAAGGCCGGCGCGGACAGCCAGGTGCTGCCTGTCGATCAATGTCCCGAAGATGCGATGATTCTGGATGCGGGCCCCGAAACGGTCGAAGCCCTGCGCGAGGCGATGACCCGATGCCGCACGCTGATCTGGAATGGTCCGATGGGTGCGTTCGAGATCGAGCCGTTCGACCGCGCGACAAATGCCGCCGCCCAAGCCGCCGCAGAGCTGACCCGCGAGGACAAGCTGGTATCGGTCGCTGGCGGGGGTGATACCGTGGCCGCGCTGAACAAGGCTGGCGTTGCGGGTGATTTCTCCTTTATTTCCACGGCGGGCGGCGCATTTCTGGAGTGGATGGAAGGCAAGGATCTTCCCGGCGTTGCGGCACTGGAAGCTGCTGTGCTTTGAATATTTTTACGGGAAGAACGCTTCCGGAATGAAAGAACCGGCACCTGCGCTGATGCAGGTGCCGGTTTTTCGTTTCGTGCATGATGAGTTTCTCAGAACCTCAGCAACCCGCCCAGCAATCCGCCAAGGCCGCTGTTGCGATGGTTCTGGTCCGGGGACGGTTCGGCCTGTGCGTTGTTCTGGTTGTTCGGGGGGCTATCGGCCGCCGCCGTCTGCGCAGGTTCGTCCGAGCCTGGCTCGACCGGTGCCGCCGCTTCCTTGGGTTCCGTCGCCGAGGCCCGCCGTTGCGTCGCGGCCTGTTCATAACGCGCCAGATCGGCGATCTGGGTCGCCGTATCTTCCTGTGCTTCGATCACCGTATTCGGTGCGCTGACGCCCGCGGCCGTAATCGGCTGCAAAAAGACGCTGCGCGGGTTGGCACCGATTTCAGTCGAGATTGCGTTTGCGGTCACACCATATAGTGTCAGGTGATGCTGGTTCAGTGATGTATTCAGAAACATTTCCTTCCTCGGTTCTGTTATTTTCCGTCAAACCTGCTTGGCGAGCCAGAGCCGATGAGGCCACTGATTTCTGGTTAAGATTTTATTAACATCCCATGGGTGCATGGCTTTCGATGCGCCGGGGCACGCATCTGGCGACCGTTAGCGTCAACAGCGTTGCCACCGCCAGACGCCATGCTATTCAGCCGCCATAATCATAGGAGACATTTCATGCAGATGACCGACACAGTTCGCCGGATCCTTGCCAATTACGAGGGTGAGACCCCCGGTGTAAAAGCCCAGTTGGCGCGGATGCTGATGACCGGCAAGCTGGCTGGGACCGGCAAGATGATTATCCTGCCGGTTGATCAGGGCTTTGAACATGGCCCGGCGCGGTCATTCGCACCCAATCCGGCGGGTTATGACCCGCATTACCATTACCAGTTGGCCATTGATGCCGGTCTGAACGCCTATGCGGCGCCGCTGGGAATGATCGAAGCAGGCGCGGACACCTTTGCCGGCCAGATTCCTACGATCCTGAAAGTCAACAGCGCCAACAGCCTGATGTCGGATACCGCTGGCAAGAACCAGGCAATTACGGCATCTGTCGACGATGCGCTGCGTCTGGGCTGTGCGGCGATCGGCTTTACGATCTATCCGGGGTCGGACATGGCGCTGGACATGTTCGAAGAGATCGTCGAGATGCGCAAGGAAGCCGCAGCAAAAGGCGTCGCGACCGTGATCTGGTCCTATCCGCGTGGCGAGGCGATTTCCAAGAATGGCGAAACGGCGATCGATATCGCGGCCTATGCGGCACAGATCGCTGCGCTGATCGGGGCGCATATCATCAAGATCAAGCTGTCGACCGACCATCTTGAACTGCCCGAGGCCAAGAAGGTCTATGAGGACAAGCAGATCGACATCTCCAGCCAGGCAAAGCGCGTAGAACATTGCATGGAGGCCGCGTTCGGCGGGCGCCGCATCGTGGTGTTCTCGGGCGGTGCGGCCAAGGGTGCCGATGCGGTTTATGATGACGCACGCGCCATCCGTGACGGTGGTGGAAACGGCTCGATCATCGGTCGCAACAGCTTCCAGCGGTCGCGCGAAGATGCGCTGAACATGCTTGGCAAACTGGTGGACATCTATAACGGCGCCTGAGTTTCAGCGAGGTCGGGCGATCCGGGGTTTGAGCTTTCGGGTCGCTCACGACGCAATGAAAATGCCGCCGGGTTTCCGGCGGCATTCATTCTATTCTGGCCTTGGGTTTCACCGCAAACGGCCCGTTGTCGATCCGCAGCTGAATGGCTTTGTGCAGGCGACACCGGTCGCATATGCGGAAAGCTTTTCAAACACGACGATGACCGATTGTGTCAACTTCGCCAATCGTCTAAAGGTCGGGGCGCGCTGCAGGCCCCTTAGCTCAACTGGATAGAGCAGTCGACTTCTAATCGACAGGTTGAGGGTTCGATTCCTTCAGGGGCCGCGCCGCAAATCATACAGTGCCAATGCACCATAATCTTGCATGTTTCGGCGGCTTCCATGCACACCGCCTGTCAAGAGGCTTGGGGTGCCGTGTCGAAGGTTTCTTCTGGAACACTGGGATAGAACGATATTTCAGCATAACCCGTGGCTAGCTGTCACTTTCAGCTGACGGACGATCTGCGCGACCAGGGTGAACAGATTTCCGAGAACCGGGTTGCGCGGCTGGCATCGCCGGCCGGGATCGCCGCGCAGGTGGACTGCAGGCGCCGTCCCGGCCGATATGGCGGCAAACCTGCGGTGGTGGCCGAGAACAGGCTTGAGCAGCGGTTCGAGGCCTCCGCGCCAGATCAGGTCTGGGTGACCGACATCAAGACCCACGAAGGCTGGCTGTCCCTCTGCGTCGTCATCGACCTGTTCCCTCGCCGCGTGGTCGGCTGGTCGGCCCAATCGCGGATGAGCACGGAACTGGCTGATGGCCGTGTGGCGGCGCAAACCCGCGGACCGGGTCACGGTGCATTCCGATCAGCGCCCGCAGTTCACCAGCCGCGCGTGGCAGTCCTTCCTCCGCCAGCATAACCTGGAACCCGGCATGAGCCGCCGCGGCAACTGTCACGACAATGCCGTGGCCGAGAGCTTCTTCCAGTTGCTGAAGCGCGAGCGCATTCGGCGTCAAACGTACACGACCCGCGACGCCGCCAGGCAGGATGTGTTCGAGTATGTCGAACTGTTCTACAACCCGATGCCCAAGCACACGAACAACGGCATGCTGTCGCCCGTTGATCTCGAGATCAGACAGCAGAAACTGAACGAGGCAGCTGTCCAGAAAACAAGGGCAACTCAAAGTTCAGTAAGGCGCGGCACAAAAATAGGACAAGTCAAGATTCCAGTTGCCGCGGTAACGTGATCGACGGTCCGTTGGCTCAATTGCTTCGGAAATGAAAAAACACCCGGCCGCGTTATGAAAAAAACGGCCGGATGTCGGAGCGCATCGTATTCGGACAGATGTCAGAACTGGAACGTATCGCTTTCCATTGCACCATGCATGTCATGTGACGATGCAGTTACGTGGATCACGGCTTCTGCGCGCGAGAAATTGCCTTCCTCGTCGGCGGCCCAATAGAAGAAACGATCGGTCCCGGTGAAACCCTGGTTGGGGCGATAAAGAACCATCCCATCATCCTGCAGGTAAACGCTGCCATTCAGAGGGTCCGTCATTCCATCGACATAGACATCGCCGCCATCCGGATCGCTGTCATTTGCCACCAGATCGATAAGCAGGTTCGTGCTTTCGGTGGTCATGCCGATATCGTCGCGCGCCTCTGCGGCGGGGCCACCAAGATTGATCTCGCCATTATAGGGATAGCGCGACTGCAGGACGCCGTCCGAATAATCCAATTCGAAGACGAGCATCTGCTTGGCCAGTTCACCTGTGGCGCGGTCGGCGATGTAATCTTCGATCAGAAGAACCGGCGTGCCGTCGGGAAGGCGCCAATATCCGTTGCTGTTCAGATACCCTTCCTTGTGCCACCCC
Organism: Paracoccus onchidii; assembly: GCF_028294535.1. Taxonomy (GTDB): domain Bacteria; phylum Pseudomonadota; class Alphaproteobacteria; order Rhodobacterales; family Rhodobacteraceae; genus Paracoccus; species Paracoccus onchidii. The sequence goes on from NZ_JAQBIE010000005.1 coordinate 192,088, forward strand.
CACAGACCTTGCTGTTCGATCTCGAAGCTGCGTTCGACCGAACCGATCGAGTCGGTCTTGATTCCATCGAAGAAAAGATGGTCGGAATCGGAAATGTAGCGGTCAGCCGTGAGGTCGAATTCCAGCCGACCTTCGGTGAGGTCGGACCCTCTGAGAAAGGCCAGCTGGCCGTCGGCGATCTGCGCGATATCACCTTGACGGATATTTACGAAATCGCCGTCAATCACGGTGTTGTGGAAATTGCCGGGCCTGCCCGTGTTCACATTGGTGTTGTCGGTCAGGTTGAAGGCATGATCGAAACCATCGATGCTGATATTGTTGAACACCATGTCGAAGGCATTGGTGCCCAGCTTGACCCCTTGATAGGCGTAATCCCAGACCTCGCTATCTTCCGGGCGCTGTCCGATGAGATCGAAATCGAGGAAGGTGTAGTGGCCGGTATAGCTGACGGCAACGCCTTCACGGGTTTCCCAGTTCAGGAAGCCGTCGAACACACTGCGCACATCATGCCCTTGATCGGGGTTTTCCTTGACGACGATCAGGCCTGTATTGGTGCCGAACGCCTCGTTGTCTCGGAATGTCTGAATCGGTGCCTTGTCATTGCCCAGGCTGTCGCGACCGTAACCCAGTTCGGATTGGTGCAATGTGTCGGGGTCAACGGAATCCCGTTCCCCCCTGTGCAACCACACAAAGCCGTGGGTCGTATTGGCGGCGACGTTGCCGACGACCTCGACCAGACGACCGGCAAACCAGAAACCGTCACCTGTGCGCGCGTCATTCCCGTCGACTTCGCTGTTCTTGACCGCGACGTCGCTGGCCGCCCAGCCTTGGGATTTGATGGCAATATTGTTGTACCATGTCCCGGTCTCGTTGCCGTCCTCGGCGACGAAGGCCGCCCCCCAGACATCGAATGCCACATTGCTTGTCAGGTCGGCGTTCGACGAGTGGTGGACATAGCCCCAGCCGGGCGAACCATCCACCACATTGCCCAATGCGATGGCGGGGTTTTCAAGGTCCGTTACGCCCGCCTCGTGGAAGTGGAATGGATAGCGCGCTTCGACATTGGCATCTGGAGACAGGTTGCCGACACCACCGAAGTCATCGGCCGAACCGGCGAATTCGGATTTATCGGTGCGTCCCATATCCGCAAAGGTCGCATAGCGCACATCAACATCGTCATTATGCATGAACATGACGTGCCCACGCTGATGCACGGGGGTGTCTTCACCAGCTTCGCTGCTGAAGGTGACGTTGCGCGTCATGTTTGCGACATATGCTTTCAGATCATCGCGGGGCGTGTCGTGATCATAGGTCAGCGGGCGATCCAGGGTAATGGTCGTGCCGTTGATGGCGGTGATATAGACCTCTTCGTCCTGGCTTTCGGCGAAGTCCATCCCCTGAATGTCGTTGTTCCAATAGAAACCTTGCTGATAGGTGCCTGTCAGAACCAGTTTGTCGCCGACCTGCCATCCGGTGGGAATTTCTTCGAGGGACAGGGTGGTGTCCCCGGCCATCGCGTCGGTTTCAACCTTCAGATGCGATGTCTTTTCCTGACCGTGGATATTCACTTCGCCCATGGCAACCATGCCACGGGAAAGCAGGGCAGGGTCCCAGTTCACATCGATATTGCCATTGTCGGCGAACACGATATCGACATTCGTGCCTGCTTCGACGGGGTCATGCTCAGAGCCGATGTTGAACTGACCCGTCGGCGAAACGACGATCGTGTCAACCACCAGACGACTGTCCTGATCGGTGGCGAAGTGCAGCACACCATCGACACGCAGGGTAAAGATCGAGCTGTCGTTTTCTTCACTGTACCCGACCGAGATCCCCTCGGGGATCAGCACGCGGGCACCCTCACCGGGGATCTCGCCGTTGTGCCAGGTCGAGGCGTCGTTCCAGTCACCATGATTGATGGCGATATGTGTCGCTTCCTGCCGGGGCACAAGGTCCAGAGTGGCCATATGGTTCGCCATGCCTGCTTCATGGCCGTCCATCTCGTGCTCGGGCATGTTGCGAACCATTTCCACGAACTCGGCGATTTCCTGCGGTGTTTGCGGAGGATCGATCAGGTCGCCCGATCCGCCACCGTGATGGCCGCCATCGGCACCATCGCCCGACCCGTTGTCCGATGCGCCGATATTGATTGAAACATTGGCCTGATCCTGACCGCCATTGCCGTCTGACAGCGTATAGCTGAATCCACCCGCACCCTCACCATCGGCGGTAAAGTGAATCTGGTCGCCAACGATCATCGCGCTTCCATTGGAGACATTCGAGAGGTTGGAAATGGATAGCGCATCTCCGTCGATATCGCTGTCATTTGCCAGCAGATCCGCGATGTCGATCATCAGCATATTGCCGTTCGTGACCGTGAAGCCGCTGTCATTCACGGCTTCGGGCGCATCGTTCTGGGCGGCGACGTTCACCGTGACGCGCGCCGTGTCGGTTGCGCCATGCTCATCCGTGACTTCATAAAGAAAGCTGTCGGTGCCGTTGAAATTGGCGTTCGGAACATAGCTGATGGTGCCGTCATCATTCAGCGTGACTGTGCCATTGGCAGCTTGTTCGACCGAGGAAATGGTCAGGGCATCACCATCGGCGACAACGTCGTTTTCCAGCGCCGCAACGCGCAGGCTGCCATCCTCTGTCATGCTGCGAGTGTCGTCACGCGCATCCGGTCGGGTGTTTTCAACAGGCCCGGTCCCGCCATCCGCCTGAACCGAAATCGAAACCAGGGCCTGATCCTCTTCGCCCTGACCATCGGACAGCCGATACTGAAAGCTTGCATCACCGGTTTCATCGCTGACGAACCGGATACGATCGCCCACGATCTCGGCCGTGCCGTTGGTTACGTCGAACAATTCGGTGATCGACAGGGCGTCCCCGTCGACATCGAGATCATTCGCCAGCAAATCGGCGATACTGATATACAGCACCTCGCCCTGTGTGGCGACAATGCCATCGTCATTGCGGGCGTCCGGGGCATCGTTCACCGGGCGGACAGTCACGTTCACACCTGCGGTCGAATATCCACCGCGCCCGTCGCTGATTTCATATTCGAAACGATCCTCGCCGAAGAAGTCCGGGTCGGCGACATAGGTGACCGATCCGTCGTCATTCAACGTTACGGTGCCATGCGCCCCATTTTCGACGCGGGTAATGAACAGCTCGTCGCCATCCGCGTCCCTGTCATTGCTCAGGGGGCGCAGCGTGGTGTGCCCGTCTTCCCAAATCGAGCGACCATTGTCGCGCGCCTCCGGTGCGGTATTTTCGGCGGGCGGATCAACCGGATCCACGGGCGTCTCGCCGGCGTCATCATCAATCGAATGGCGCAGCAGAGATGAGTCCAGCGTCGCCCAGCTGTCGCCATTGGCGCTGTGGCGAATATTCAGTTCGGATACGCCCCAGGCCTCGTAATAATCGATCTGAATGGAATACCAGCCGGATTCCGATACGTTCAGTTCACCTCGCGTGGTGCCCGAGCTTCTTGGGTCGGCATATTCCGCGACGACCTGATCCGCGACCGTCAGACGGAAACCGTCATCGGTCGTATTGCGGAACCGATGGCTGCCGGCCTCGAGGTAGATCTGCCCCGAAAAGCTGAGCGCGTATTGGTCATAGAGATGGTGGCCGCGGGGATCATCCAAAGAATCCGCATCGTCACCCAGAAATGTCACAAGCGATCCGCCGGTGCTGCGATAATCCAGCTCGGTCGATACGAAACTGGCAGCGGGATCACCATCAATAAGAGCAAGGGCGTGATCAAGTCCGCCAATTCCGCCCCCGACGTAAACATTCCCCAACAAACCGGACTCGTAGGTGCTGTTGCTCGACAATTCGCTTGCCGAAACCGGTAGTTTTGCCATTCGTCACGACCTTCTCGAAATCGGATTTGTGATTTTGACGCTGCCGCCAAGACCAATTTTTTTACAGCTTTCACACGGCTTGACCGTTAATTCCCGATACAATCACAAGATGAACAAATTACTAACGGCACCACTGCGTAGTTGATTGAACCTTAGTTTACTGCCAGATTAATATGCAAGACGCGCCTTAAATATGGGTGACAGTATCGGCGAGATTTCACCGGTTGAATTAAAATCTAAGCATGGTGCTGCCCAAAATTATATTATGATCAATTCGTCTGCAATAATTGACATCGTAAAGTTCAACTATAAAGTGTATATCCTTTCGGAAAGGTTCGTCATTCCTGAATTGTCGCGCCGTTGATACCTGGAACGTCCGAATCACCTTGATGACGCCAGATTTTCAGTGATTGTGCCAGGTCCGGAAGCGATTCTTGCGCTTGGCAAAGCCAGGAACAGAAAGGAAAAATGTATGCGTTCATTGTTTCATCTGGCCATCCATGTCACCGATCTTGACGCCGCGCGCGGTTTCTATGGCGGTGTGCTTGGTTGTGCGGAAGGGCGTTCCACCGAGACATGGGTGGATTTCGATTTCTTCGGGCATCAGCTGTCACTGCACCTTGGCACGCCTTTCCAGACATCACGCACGGGCATGGTGGGTGATCATATGGTGATGATGCCGCATATCGGGGTGGTGCTGGGGCTTGATGACTGGTTTGCGCTGTCCGGGCGGCTGGAAGATGCGGGGATCGCATTTGATATTCCGCCCGTCGTCCGGTTCGAAGGGCAGGCGGGCGAACAACGAACCATGTTTTTCTTCGACCCCTCTGGAAACCCGATCGAGATCAAGGGGTTCAAGGACTTCGATTCATTGTTCGAGACCTCGAACAATGCATAGGCACGATCAGGCCCCGCTGCCGGAAAGCAGCGGGGCCTGATCTGTTGATCCTGCGGGTTGGCCGGGTCAGGCGGCCTGCGACATGCGCTCGGGCGTTTCTTCGACCAGTTCGCCATGAAGGGCCTTGATCGCAGGTTTCATCACGTCGCGCTCAACGATGAACTGCACATCGACCTGGCGCGGTCCCTGCGTCGCGCCAATGGCCTCCAGCCCGTTCTGGCTCAGAGCGTTCAGGCCACGGCTCAGAACTGCAAGCCCGTCGAGGTCCCGACCAACAGCCGCAACCATCGATATTGCGCGCGAGGTGACCTCAGCAGTCGGATATTTCTGCAACAGATCCTTTTCGACGCGTCGCAGCACCTTGAGGGATGTATCAACGTAATGCGTGATCGTGTTGGCGTTGGATACCTTGGACACGATGCGAACCTGATGCCTTGTCAGGATATCGATGATCGAAGCATCATACCCTTTGACGCCAACCATATCCTGTTCGAACAGCTCCAGCGCGAACAGATCCAGGCCGGTCACGATTTCGACGGCTGAGCTTTCGGCCGGCTTTTCGTTGATCAGCGTTCCTGGATCGTCGGGTTCGAATGCGTTGGTCACACGCAAGGGCACCCCTGATTGCCGCAAGGTCTTGGCGGCTTTCGGGTGAATCGCCTCCATCCCCAGGTTCGACAGCTGATCGGCCACATCGTAATTGGTGATCCCCAGCTTTCGCACCGCCTCTGTGCCAACCAGATTGGGGTCGGCCGAGGACAGGTGAAACTCTTTGTGGATGATGGCTTCCTTTGCGCCCGTCAGCGCCGCCAGATGCGAGAAGGTGACCTCGGAATAGCCCCGATCAAATTCACGCATCAGGCCTTCGGCGCACTGGGCATAGCCTGTCACGATCGGCATTTCGGAGAAGGGATCAACATCCTTCATCGCGCCTTCGATGCGCTGCTGCAGGCTGACATCACCTTCGTCGCGCCAGCCCGAAAGATCGACGAACCTGGCGTTCACCCCGGCTCGTTGTAGCATCAGAACCGTAACAAGGGCGGAATGGGCCTCACCCAGACCGGAAAGCAGCTCGCGTGTCTGCAGCATATGTTCGGACAGGCGGAAATGCCCGTATGAACACAGGCGCTGAAGATCGATCAGGCAGTTTCTGGCGCCCAGAATGCGATCCTTCACGAAGGCCTCGGCCTGTTCGATATCGGCGGGATGGTCCAGAACCTGCGTATGGGCCTTCGACATGGCATCGGCGACCCGATCCAAGGCGTCATGCCAACCGTGGTCGCTGTCGGAACTGGCAAAGGCCGCATAAACGCCAGCTTCGCCGGTTTTCTTGTGTTCAAGCAACAGGTTTGTAATGCCACCAAAGGCCGAGACAACGAAAATTCGACCATAACGATCGGCGCTGTCATGATCTGGCACGAACAGCGTATCGCGCAGCTCATTGACCCGCGACATCGACGTGCCGCCGATTTTCTCGACTGTATGTTGTCGCGTTTCTGTCATGCGATCAGTCCGCAAGTTCGTCGACAGGCGCATATGACCCGTCTTCGCGATGCACTTCCTTGCCGGTCACTGGCGGGTTGAAGCAACAGGCCATCACCAGCTCTTCTTCGGCACGCAGGGTGTGCTTGTCATTCAGGTTCAGCGCATACATCACGCCCGGTTTGATCTCATGGGTCTGGCCGGTTGCCAGATCCGTGATCGAACCGCGCCCGGCCATGCAATAGACGCTTTCGAAATGGTGCTTGTAGTGGAACGTATGCTCCGATCCGGCCTCTAGCGTGGTGATGTGGAAGGAAAAGCCCATTCCGTCATCGGCCAGAAGCATCCGCACCGAGTTCCAGCGCGCATCCGAAACAGAGCGGTCGGTTTCCTTGAGCTTGTTGAAATCACGAACGATCATGTCGGTTACTCCGCAGCAGTTTTTGTTGTTTCAATGCTTTCGCGCGCGGCTTCCAGCAGGATGTCAAAACCCTTGCCGAACAGCTCGACCGAGGTGGTCAGCGGTGCCAGTACCTTGACGACCTGACCTTCGCTTCCCGAAGTTTCGATCACCAGACCACGTGCATAGGCGCGCGCGCAGATATCACCCGCCAGCTCACCGCTGCCGACATCGACGCCGCGCATCAATCCGCGCCCTTTCAGGAACGAACCGGGGATCAGCATCGACAATTCCTTCAGGCGCGTCTCGATCAGATCGGCTTTCTCGGCCAGTTCATCTTCGAACGCGGCATTTGCCCAGAACTTCTCGATCGCGACCCGCGCGGTTACGAAGGCGTGGGTGTTGCCACGGAAGGTGCCGTTATGTTCTGCCGGTCCAAAGACGTCATGCTGTGGCCGAACCAGCAACAGCGCCAGCGGCAGGCCAAAGCCGGAAACCGATTTGGCCATCGTCACAATGTCGGGCATGACGCCCATGCCTTCAAACGAGAAGAAGGTGCCGGCGCGGCCGCAACCTGCCTGAATGTCATCAACGATGAACAATGCACCATGTTTCTTGGCGATTTTCGCGATTTTCTTGATGAAATCGGCTGATGCAGCATTCAAACCGCCTTCGCCCTGGATTGTTTCCATCATGATCGCGGCGGGTGCGTCAACGCCGCCCGAGGCATCTGACAGCATCTGATCCAGCAAGGCCGCACCATCGACACCGCCGGCATAGGCGTCATAGGGCATCCGGGTCACGCCATGGGTGTCCATTCCCGCGCCACCGCGGTGGTATCCATTGCCGGTGGCCGCCAAGGCGCCCATCGTCACGCCGTGAAAGCCATTCGTGAAGGCGATGATATTCGTGCGACCAGTGACCTTCCGGGCGATCTTCATGGCGGCTTCGACCGCATTCGCGCCGGTGGGGCCAGTGAACATCACCCGGTGATCCATACCGCGAGGCGCAAGGATATGGCTGTCCATCGCTTCGAGAAAGGCAGCCTTGGTCGTGCTGTGCAGGTCCAGACCATGTGCCAGCCCGTCATTCGAGATGTGATCGATCAGGGCGGATTTCATGTCGGGGTCGTTATGGCCGTAGTTCAGTGATGAACAGCCGGCCAGAAAGTCGATATATTCGGATCCGCTTTCATCGATCAGCTTCGATCCCCGCGCAGCCGTGAAAACCGCAGGGATGCTGCGGCAATACGAGCGCGCTTCGCTTTCGCGTCGGGTGAAAATATCGGTCGGTGTCGTGGTCATGTCTTTAGGCATGAGAGTTCCTTTCGCACAAAGTGCGTTTGCGGAATTTCCGGGGCCGGGTGAGATCAGGCCGCGCTGGCGGGCTGAGCTGCCGCCGATTGGGAAAGCGTGATGGTCACCATATGTTCGGTGGCGTGCTTTCCGTCAAAATGAACGTCGCGCGTGTAATGCGCCGCGTCGGACAATTCGCCGCCAACTTCGCGGGCAAAGCTGCGAAACAGCGCCCAAGAGGCGTCGTTGTCCTTGGTGATCGTCGTGTTCAGGCATGTGGCGCCCGCGCAGGAATCGCGCGAAGTCAGATGTTCCAGCATGCGCCGGCCCAGTCCCAGCCCGCGGGCCTTGGGGCTGACCGCGACCTGCCAGACGAACAGGGCGTTCTTCTTCGGGATCATGTGACCCGAAATCCAGCCGACTATCTCGCCATCCATTTCGGCGACCACGCAAGTGTCCGAGAAATGCTCTGCTTGAACCAGATTGCAGTACATCGAGTTCTCGTCCAGCGGCTTGCACTGGCGCACCAGATCCCAGATCGCGGCGCCATCCGTGCTGTCGGGCTGACGCATGGTCAGGGTCCGCGGGCGAAGTGTTTCGAAGTCTGCCATGTCCTTGGGCATGCTTTCTTGATCCTCAATTGCTTCGCCTATCTAACTAGTAAAGGACCGCTCTGGTTGCAACCGTTTCGTTGGGAAGTTGAAATATCACGGTAATTTACTGATATTTATCTATAAAACAGGGAAGGTGGTGACTTGCAGTGAGGTAAAGTGCTTAGTCAAGCGAATTATTTTGACGTCGATATTTAGAGGATTGAAGGATCTTGCCCTGTCATGGCATTATCGGTCCATGGACAGGAATGACCCCGATCGCATTGATGATGCACTGATCGCGCTGCGGCGCATTTTGCGCGCGACAGAGCTGTATGAGCGCGATCTGGCGCAATCCGTCGGGCTGACGCCGGCCAAATTGCGCGTGCTTCAATTATTGACGGGCAAGGGCACCGGCAGTGCAACGCCGACCGAACTTGCGAACCATATGGGGGTGCGTCAGGCCACCGTGACTGCATTGGTCGATCAATTGGAAAAACGCGGCTACGCCAGCAGGCATCGCTCAAGCAGCGATCGCCGTCAGATGCTGATCTCGGTCACTGAAGCCGGGGCCGAGGCTTTGCGCGATGCACCCAATGCCCTGCAGCAGCAATTCGTTCATGGGTTTGCACGGCTGGCCGATTGGGAACAGGCCATGCTGATCGCGGGCCTTGAACGTGTGGCCTCCATGTTGAACGCAGGCGAAATCGACGCTTCGCCGGTTCTGGCGACGGGCGACATCCGAACCGGTCGCCCGCGCTGAATTTACAATTTTACTGTGACGACCCCCAAGGGCCGTGCTCGTCTGCGATTCCGTCGATACGTTCGAAACCATGCGCGCCGAAGAAATCGCGTTGAGCCTGGATCATGTTGGCGGTGCCGCGTGCGGTTCGCATCATGTCAAACCACATCAACCCGGATGCAAGCGCCGGCAGGGGATGCCCGGCGGCGATGCCATTTGCCACCACCTGACGCAGCGCAGGCAGCGCTTTTTCGATCAGATCTGCAAAATAGGGGGCCATGGCCAGATTGCGACCGGGATCTTCGGCAAGCGCGTCAGCCATATCATTCAGCATCGCCGAGCGGATGATGCAACCGGCGCGCCAGACACGGGCGATCCCGGGAAGGTCCAGCGACCAGCCAAAGCTTTTTGCGGCACCTTCGATCATCAAGAAGCCTTGCGCGTAACACAGGATCTTGCCCGCGATCAAAGCCTGTTCAAGCACCTGAGGGGGCAGGTCGATGCCGGTTGCGGGGGCGCCAAAGCGTTCCTCGCCTGCCTTGCGTTCGTCCAGGCGGGCCGAAACATTACGCGCCATGACTGCGGCTTCGATCACCGGGATCGGCGCAGCCAGATGCTGGGCCTCGATCGCGGTCCAGCGACCGGTGCCTTTCTGGCCGGCCCGATCAAGGATCATGTCGACCATGGGCCTGTCGCCATGGGGATCGGATGCGGCGGTGACCTTGGCGGAAATTTCGATCAGATAGGATTGCAGCGGCCCATTGTTCCAGTTGTCGAAAATGGCCGAGATCTGCCCGGCGCTTTTGTCCATGCCGTCGCGCAACAGACCATAGACCTCGGCGATCATCTGCATATCAGCATATTCGATGCCATTATGGACCATCTTGACGAAATGCCCCGCCCCGGCATCGCCCATTCGTGCCGCGCAGGGGCTGCCATCCTCGGCCTTGGCCGAGATCGCGGTGAGCACCTTGCCGATGCGATCCCAATCCGCCGCCGTTCCGCCGGCCATGATCGAAGGGCCATGACGCGCACCTTCTTCTCCGCCTGATACTCCCATCCCCAGAAAGCGGAAGGGAAGCCCGGCTTCGCTGCGCCGGTTGGTATCGTGGAAATCGGCGTTGCCGGCATCAATGACAAGATCGTCCTGGCCCAGCAATGGGGTCAGGGCAGCAAGCTGGTCATCAACGGCGGGGCCGGCCGGAACCATCAGGATGATCGTGCGTGGTTCCGCGATCTTCGCGACAAGCTCTTCCAGGGTTTCGGTCGGCACAACCTGTTCGGCCAATTCGCCCGCGCCTGCGTGGAACCGGTGCGTTACCTCGGTCGTGCGATTCCAGACGGCAATGGGGAAGCCTTTTTCGGCAATGTTCAGCGCAAGTGCTGCGCCCATTGTTCCCAATCCGATCAATCCGATTTCGGCCTGTGCCATTGCCGGTCTCCTAAGCAGGTCTGTTTTGCGGGTTGTTTACGCTAACGCCATGGCGGTGTCACGTCACCGCGTGCATCCGGTTGACGCAAGATGCGCAAGGGCGGCGTATCTTGCAGTGGAACGCAACGCCGGCATCACAATGCCAGCAACTCACGCCGGAATTTCGGATCGCTCAGAACCACTTCGCCCGCACCGATATGTGCGGCATGGACCAAAGCACCAGATGTCAGTTCCTGCGCGAATATGACTGCGCCCGACAGGTCGCGGCCACATGCCAATGCGGCGATAACGAGCGCCGCGAACAGATCACCCGTTCCCGGAAGCGCCACGGGCTGTAGCCTGGTGGCGTGACGAAGCGGGGTTTCTCCGCCGCAGATGATCGTTTCCAGCATTCCGTCCGCTGTGTCCTCAAGAACGCATCCGGTCACAATCGCCGTGCCATTGGCCGCCAGTCGCAGGGATTGTGCGGCATCCTGCAGCTCGTCCAGGCGGTTGACAGGTTGCCCGGTCAGATAGGCCAGCTCGAACGCGTTCGGTGTTGCCAGATCGGCCATGGGCAACAACCGGTCACGCATGATTTCGGCGATTTCCGCCGGGACATACAAGCCGGGGGCGTGATCCCCCATGACCGGGTCGCAAAGATAGCGCAGCCGGGGATTGGCCGCTTTTGCAACCGCGACATAATCGGCCACCAGCTCGGCCACCTCGATCGAGCCGATATATCCGCTCATGATCCATGTCGCGCGCTGGGGCAGATCTCTTTCGGTGGCGCCCAGCAACAGATCCGCAAAGATCTCTTTGGGAACGGGGGCGCCGCGAAGGGTTGCGTAATCGGGGGTGTTCGAAAACAGCACGGTTGGAATCTGGGCGACCTCCAATCCGGCGGCCTGCATCGGAAAGGCCGCAGCCGAATTGCCGACATGGCCAAAGACCACCTGACTTTGTATCGAAATGATCAGAGGGGGGCGTTGTGTCCTGGGGGTCATGCTGATCCTTCCAGCCGCGGTTTCCAATTCTCGACCTTGCCGCTGTCCAGTCTGCGCCGCGCGTATTTGCGCCAGCCATCTGCCAGGACAGGCAGGTTGGCGATGGCAGACAGTTCTTCGCGGTTCAGGCGGTCGACATACATGGCATGCCACAATCGCCTGATGGTCCATTCGGGAATGACCCGGTCTTGAAGGTCCATGGAGTCGCCGGGGCAGACATCACCGGGTTCCAATACGCGATAATACCATCCGGTCTTGCCAGTGTCCTGCACTTGCCGCGCCAATCCGGTTTGACCGAAGCGCAGGTTCAGCTTCCAGCAGGGTTGCCGCCCTTGCGAGACCTGGATCAAGGCCGTTCCAAGGCGAAAGACATCGCCGACGGCAATGTCGGATTCGGTGATGCCGCAGGTCGAGATATTTTCGCCAAAGGCACCGGCGGCGTCGAGAATGGCGGTCGGGTCCAGCTGGCGGCGCCAGAAATCGTAATGGTCCCGCGGGTAATGATGCAGCGCCTTTTCGGTTCCGCCGTGGACGCGTTGGTCAGCCTGTGCATCATTGCTCAGACCTGTCGGGCCGATCGATGTTCTGGCGCGGATCGGGAATTTTGCGATTCCTGACAGGATATCGCTGCCGACAATCGGGGCAACCTGACCGATCAACACCTGGGGGGACTGGGGAAGCATCATCTGGTTGGCAAACCGGTTTGCATCATACCGGCACGGGCCGGCCGGCCCATGCCGTCGTCTGTTTCGGGCTTAGCCGCGCAGGCGCAGGCCAGCTTGCACCAGCATGGTTGCCACCGCGACCTTGAACAGATCACCAAGGATGAAGGGGGCGAATCCGGTGGCGATCAGCTTGTCCGCGGGCACATAGACCGACAGCCATGCCAGCCCCGGCAGATAGATCGCCGCAACACCGGCCAGCATCGCAATCGTGCGGCCGGCAAAGCCGCGTTGCTGCGCCAGAACACCCGTCACCAGCATCGCCAAAGCCATGCCGGCCAGAAAGCCACCCGTCGGGCCAGCCAGATAGGCAAGACCGATACCACGTTCTGGCGAACCCGCGAAAACAGGCAGTCCGGCCATGCCCGCACCCAGATAGGCAACCATTGCCGCCATGCCCAGACGCGGACCGAGCACCGTCGCGATCAGCAGGACCGCCATGGTCTGCAGGGTCATCGGCACGGGCCAGAAAGGAACCTGCGTCTTGGCGCTCAGGGTCAGCAGGGCGGCACCGGCCAGGGCCAGTCCGACAGCTTTTGCAGGATTGCGCGCGAAGGACGCGCCTTGGATCATTTGCATTACAGTTCCTTTCTCCGTTGGATCGCGGATCATCAGTCGATACGACCGCCGCACCGTGGCGTCAACAACCAGAAGGTTGCCGTTATCCGGGGCGGCAAGGGGTCAGGATGGGTTGTAAAGCCCGCTGGTCTTCAATGCCTTGGCCAAACCGGCCAGTATCATGCTGTCATGGGAATGCGCCTTCACCGGCAAGCCTTGCGATGCCAATGCCGAACGATAGAAACGGACCATCGACCCGTCGCCGATCAGGGCAACCTGCTGACCCAGCCAATAGGGGCGTGCGGCGGCCATCTCGGCACCGATAAGCAAGCCGGCCAGCCTGACAAAGGCTTGATTTCGTGCAAGGCCGGACAGCCGGATTTCGGCCCCCAATGACGCGATGTCAGCCGCGATTGCGGCAGGGCGCGACATGGTCTGTTCGACAGCCTCGGAAAAGATACCTTCGTCAAAGGGCGTGTCAGACGCGTCAGCGCCGGTCAAAGACATCATGCCGGCAAGAAGGCCCATCATTTCGGGGGTCAGGAAGTTGCGGAAACTGACCACCTCATTGGCGCTGACATGGACCCAGCTGCTTTGGGTTTCCGCAAGGCACAGGACCACGCCATCGAACTTTTCATTGCCGGCCAGAAAGCCCGCAATCGCCGTTTCCTCGCCGCCAAGCAGGGCGGGTGGGCGTTGTTGGGCCAAACCGGGCAGGTAGTTGATCGTGGAAAGCTGCGGGCTGTCGGCCACCAGGCTGCGCAGAACCTCGGTTTCCCCGATGACATGGGGCGCGTTGGCGATTCCACCCAGTTGATGGCCGCTGCACATGACGGGCAATCTTGCATCTGCGTCCAGTGAGGGGCCGATACGGGCCAGGATCGCCCGTTCCATTGCACCGTGATCCGCATTGCCGACGCCATCGCCCTTGTGCCGCGAGATCACGGCACCATCCCGACCCAGTATCCAGATATGCAGATGACGTGATGTGCTGTGAACGGCAATCATCGCGGGTGTGTTCATCTTGATTTCCTTGTCGATGTTCCGGGTATGGCTGGCCCGGATCACGGCAGAATTGCAAGCCACATCCAGACCGTAAAGATGGACGAGGCGGTCGCGACCAGAACCGAGGTCGCCGCGACCCGTTTTGCATTGCCATAGATATTGGCGAAGAGATAGGCGTTGACGCCCGGCGCCATGGCGGCCGTCAGCACTGCTGAACGCAGTCCCGCGACATCCAACCCTGAAAAACGACCCAAGCCATAGGTGATGGCTGGGTGAAGGATCAGAGAGCAGGCACAACACATCGCGATTGTCGCCAGATCTCCTTCGGGGCGGTATCTGAACAGGATACCGCCAAGACCGAACAATGCGGCGGGCAGGGCGGCTTTGACCATCATGTCGGTGGCGGCCCAGAAACCTTCGGGCAGGACCAGACCGGCCTGCATCGACAGATTGGTCACGAAGCCAAGGCTGATGCCGATGACAAGCGGCGTGCGCAACACACCTGACAGGGCGCGCAGCGCGACATGCCCGATGGCAAGATTCTTGCCGCGTGCGCGCGTGAACTCCATCACCGTAATGCCAAAGGTGTAAAGCATCGGCGAATGCAGCACGATGATCGCCCAGTTCCCGCTCAGTGCGTCAGGACCATAGGCACGTTCGGTTATCGGTATGCCCAGAAGGACAGTGTTGGAAAACAGGCATACGAACCCGATGGCCACGCAATCCGGCAGGGGGCGCGAAAACAGGTAACGGGCGCCCAGCCAGCCGGCCGCAAAGCTTGCGAATGCACCGATGTAGAATGGCAGCAGAAGCGATAGTCGGAATTCGGATTGCAGATCCAGGCGCGCCATGGATGCAAATAGCAGGCATGGCACGGCGAAATTCTGTGCAAACCGCATCAGCCCGTCGGAATCGCGTTCGCTGAACCACCCCCGCCACGAGACGAAATAGCCGAACCCGACAAGCAGAAAGACCGGAAGAATTGTCGTGAACAGGGCGCTCACGTCGCGCCAAGCGATTGCGGAGTCCGCAATTCGATTTCAAGCATCATCCCATCATATGCAGGAACAATATGATCTGGTGTGCGGGCCATGACATCATCATAATCCATGTCGATATGCATATTGGTCAACACCCCCTTGGTGGCGCGCGAACGCATCAGCCAGTCAAGCGTCTTGTCCAGGTGGGCATGGCTGGGATGGGGATCATGCCGCAGGGCATCACAGATGAAAATTTTGGCGTCCGATATGACTGGCCAGGCGGATTCCGGAATTTCCGAGACATCGGGCAGGTAAACCAGTTCCCCGATCCGGAACCCCAGCGCGGAAATCTCGCCATGCTGCACCGAAAAGGGATGAAGGACGATTTCTCCTCCGGGACCTGTGATGGTGACGGGGCCGTCAATCCGGTGAAGATCGGCGATCGGGGGGTAAAAACTGCCTTCCGGTGTCTGGAAAATATATCCGAAACGCTCGGTCAGTGCCGCTGATGTCGGGCCATCCGCCCAAACCGGCATGCGCTTCTTTGCATTGAAAACCAGTTGGCGCAGATCATCAATCCCATGGACATGATCCGCATGTGCGTGGGTGTAAATGACCGCATCCAGTGTCGCGACCCCCGCATCAAGAAGTTGCGGGACCATATCGGGGCCGGTGTCGATCAGAACCTGTGTGATTCCACCTGATCCCTGACGTTCCAGCAAAAGCGAACAGCGCCGCCGCCGATTTCTGGGATTCGCAGGGTCGCAGGCACCCCAGCGATTGCCCAGACGCGGCACGCCCCCCGACGATCCGCAGCCCAGGATCGTGGCACGGATCACGCCTTGCCTCCGGCGGCCTTGCGGAACAGTCGGTCGAAATTGTCCGAGGTTTGCTGCGCAAATGATTGATAGTCCATGCCAAAAACATCTGCTCCGACAGCAGCGGTCTTGGCGACATAGGCGGGTTCGTTGCGTTTTCCGCGATATGGCGGCGGCGCCAGATAGGGGCTGTCGGTTTCAATCAGGATGCGATCGACGGGCGCGGCGGCGAATATTTCACGCAGTTCGCCCGAGCGTGGAAATGCGGCGATTCCCGACATGGACAGGTAGAAGCCCAACTCTAGCGCGGTATGCGCAAGCGCCGCGCCCGAGCTGAAGCAATGCATCACGCAATCAAACGCCCCGGCGGCATGTTCCGTCGACAGGATTTCCGCCATATCCTCATCCGCGTTGCGCGAATGGATGATCAGGGGCAATCCGGTCCGCCGCGCGGCCTCGATGTGCAGGCGCAGGCTTTCACGCTGAATCCCGGCGCTTTCGGCGGTGTAATGATAGTCCAATCCGGTTTCGCCTATTCCGACAAATTTCGGATGGCGCGCCATGTCTTCCAGCTGTTGCAGGGTCGCCATGGGTTCCTCGGCCACGCTCATCGGATGGGTGCCGGCGGCATAATAGACGCCTTCATAGGCTTCGGCCAGGGCGCGGACCTGCGGTTCATTGCGCAATCTGGTGCAAATCGTGACCATACGGGTCACCCCGGCCTCGTTGGCGCGGGTGATCAGGGCGTCCAGTTCGCCCTCGAAATCGGGAAAGTCGAGATGGCAATGGCTATCGACAATCGGCGGGATGGCCGCTTGGGTCATGGGTCAACCTTTGGCTGGCAATGCGGATTGTGCTGACGGCAGATGCGCCAGTTCCGTCAGCATATCCATCACCAGAGCCGCGGGGTCAAGGTTGACGGCCCGGCCCGCACGCGCGCGCGCCGACAAACGCGCCTGAGCATCGGCCCAGTCGCGGGCTGCATGATCATGTGGGGACAGACGGCTGAGCAAGTTACCTTCTCCCTTGGCGGCCTGCGGCAACGGGGCACCCATCAGGCCGGCACGGGCTGTTCGTGTCAGAAAACGATCAAGAAGCGTGATGACCAGATCAAACGGGTCGCCGTCGGCCGTCGCGCGTCCTGCAGCCCGATCAGACAGCTTGGCGGCGGCCTGTCGATCCAGACGCGGCAGGGTTGCGAACAGATCGATGATTTCCTGATAGCGACTCAGCCCGTCCTGACCTGCAAGACGCAAGGCCTCGCCAACCGATCCTTCCGACAATGCTGCCAGGGATTCGCCGTCCTCTTCAATGCCGAAATCCGCAAGCGCGCGGGTCATCAGATCCGGAGGCAAGGGCGACAGGCGCAGGGTCCGGCAGCGCGATCTGATCGTTGGCAGAAGGCGTGCAGGCTGATGGGCAATCAACAGGATCAAGCCGTTCTTCGGCGGCTCTTCAAGCACCTTCAGCAGTGCGTTCGCGGCGTTGGGGTTCATTTCATCGGCGCAATCGACGATTGCGACGCGCCAGCCACCGTCAGAGGCGGACATGTGAAAAAAGGACAAAAGCCGCCGAACCTCATCGACGGTGATCTCTGCGCGCAGACGCCCGGTCTTTTCATCCCATGGCCTGCGCAGCAATTGCAGCCGTGGCTCGGACAGGGCTTGCACCCTATGGGCGACGGGATCGTCTGCAGGCACCGACATATCCGGGCTGACCGCGCCCGACAGCAGCCACCGGGCGATATTCCAGGCCAACGTTGCCTTGCCGATGCCACGCGGGCCGGTCAACAGCCAGGCATGATGCAATCGCCCGCTGCGTTCGGCATCGATGAATTCCTGTGCGGGTCCGGCATGGCCGTGCAAATGCCGCGCCATGCGTGGGTGGGGAACACCCGGCACGCGGTCGGGTTCGGGTATATCTGCCGGCTCGGTTTTCAAAGCGCGGCCCGCACCCGCGCGGCGACCTGATCAACGGTGCCACTGGCATCGATCAGGCGCACCCTGTCGGGAAATTCGGTCGCCAGATGGCGGAATCCGTCGGCCAGACATTGCTGAAATCCCAATCCCAGGCTTTCAAAACGGTCCTCGGTTCCACCACGCGCATTGCCGCGGGCAAGGGCGATTTCGGGATCGATGTCCAGAATGAAGGTGCGATCGGGGTCGGTTCCGATCATCAGGTCGTGCAACTGATCGACAATCATGCGCAGGTCGGCCCGTGCCGCACCCTGATAGATGCGTGTTGAATCAGCAAATCGGTCGGTGATGACGGTCTTGCCCTGCGCCAATGCGGGGCGGATCGTGCGTTCGAGATGGTCACGCCGGGCGGCGGTAAACAACAGGCACTCGGTTTCCGGTGACCAGCGTTCGCCATCACCTTCGACCAACAGGCGACGAATTTCTTCTGCGCCGGTGCTGCCGCCCGGTTCGCGGGTGTGAATGACCTGTCGACCCTCATTGCCCAATATCTGCGCCAGCCGGCGCGATTGCACCGACTTGCCGCAGCCGTCAATTCCCTCGAAGCTGATGAACATTCAGAGGCCCACAGCCTCGATAGCCTTGTTTCCCAGCCGCATGACCGCGCCTTTCATGCGACCGGCGAACCCGGCTTCGGGGACGTCCTGCATTGCAATCAGGGGGGTGATCGCGTCCTTTGCGCCGGGAACCGTTACCACCAGGTTCCCCAGGCGTTCGCCCTTGGAAATCGGTGCAGGGATTGGCGAGTCATAAACCGCCTCGACCTTGACTTCATCCTGCGCGCCGGCAGGAACTAGGACCTTCACACCGTTCTTGGTGGTAAGCCCGACCCGATTTTCGGTGCCCAGCCAGACAGGCGCTTCGACAACATTCTCACCGGCCGGCACCAATGTCTGCATGGTGAACTGGCGAAACGCCCAGTTGACGATCCGTTCGGCCTCTTCGGCGCGCGCGGTCTCGCTTTGCAGGCCGGTGATGACAAAGATCACGCGACGGTCATCCTGAACCGCCGACCCGACCAGCCCGAAACCGGCTTCCTGAGTGTGGCCCGTCTTCAGCCCATCGGCACCAATTCCCAGCTTGAGCAACGGGTTGCGGTTATACCGGTTGGCCGGGGCGCGATTGTCGAAGGGAAATTCGGTCAGCGCAAAATTCTTGTAAAGCTCGGGGAAATCCTCGACCAGATGCTTGGCCAGCAGGCCAAGGTCATGGGCGCTCATGCGGTGGCGCGGATCCGGCCAGCCCGAGGCATTGGCAAAGGTCGAACTGGTCAGGCCCAGTTCCTTGCCCTTTTCCGTCATCTGGCGGGCGAAGGCATCTTCGGTGCCCGAAAGCCCCTCGGCGACCACCACGCAGGCATCGTTGCCCGACAGCACGATGATGCCCTTGATCAATTCCTCGACCGTCGGACGATCCTGTTCGTTCAAGAACATGGTCGAGCCCTTCATCTGGCGTGCCTTGGTCGAAACCGGCAGGCGGGTGTCCATCTGGACGCGGCCTTCCTCCAGCGCTTCGAACAGCATGTAGACGGTCATCAGTTTCGACATCGAGGCCGGCGGGATCGAGTCATCTGCGTTCTTTTCCATCAGAGTCGTGCCCGTCGAGACGTCATAGACCCAGGCCGTTTGCGCATTGGTGTCAAATGCGTGGGCCGGTGCCACCAGAAGCAGCACGGCGATGAACCTCAACAGAAATGCGCGCATGGGATGTCCTTTGCCTGTTCGGAAACGATGGTTACAGGATCACATCATCTGCCGCAACGAGGCCCGTCCGAGTCACGCGGGAATTTGAACCAGAATTTCGAGCACGGCGCGGACGCGGCTTAGCCCATGCCCAGAGGATCGCTTTTGGTTCGGGCGCGGGCGGCATCCTGTTGTTCGCTGACCAGCGCAATGACCCCCCAGGTCACGCAATAAAGCGCGCCGGTGCCCAGAACCAGCCAGCCGGGCAGGGGGCCGATTGCGGCGCGGTCGAACAACTGGCCCGCAGATTCCAGCGGGGTCGGGTGAACCACCAGCTTGCCTGCATAGGCAACGGTCTGGATGAGCAGGATCCAGAAATAGTTGCGGCGTATTCTGCGACCAATGGCAGTCCACATGCTGACATGATAGGCGGGGCGCAAATAGTCATCGGCCAACCGGTCCTGCCAGTGTTCTTCCAGATGCAGGTCACCTTCCTTCAGGATCGGGGCCATGAAATGCAGCTCAAGCCATCGGCAGCGTGCGCGCCAGACATTGAAATACCGGTAGCGGCGCGCCTCGAGCATCAGGAAAAAGATGATCAGTATTCCTACCAGAACCAAGGGTAATGGTGATGCCTGGGGCGAGGAATAGGTGATCGACAACGCAACCCCCAAGGTCACAACTGACCAATTGGTCGTCGTGTCCAACCGCGTGCGCCAGATGGTCGAGCGATAGACCTCACCCCGGTACAGATGGGCAATCACCCCCATCTCTGCGGCGTCCAGCTTTTTGCGGGTTTTCGTGCTGCCGTCCATTTACGCACTCCCTGCCTTTCACAGTGGCAGTAATTGCCTGTATGGACAAGCCCTTGGGACGATCAGCTCATCCCGAGACAGCCTCGCGCCAGTGACGGCGACAAAGCGATACATAGGTTTCATTGCCGCCGACCTGAACCTGTGCGCCATCGGTATGGGCTTTGCCATGCTGGTCAAGGCGGATCACCATCGTGGCTTTCTTCCCGCAATGGCAGATCGTGCGCACCTCGCGCATTTCATCGGCGATGGCCAGCAGCGCGGCTGACCCCGGAAACAGTTCGCCCCGGAAATCGACGCGCAACCCATAGCACATCACCGGAAGGCCCAGATCGTCCACCGCCCGCGCCAGTTGCCAGACCTGGGCCGTGGTCAGGAACTGTGCTTCGTCCACGAAAACGCAGGCGCAACCGTCGCGATGTGTCCTGAGGCAGTCAAAGAGATCACTGTCCTTGTCAAAGGTCAGCGCGTCTTCGGCGATCCCGATCCGGCTGGCGATGCGTCCGGCCCCGGCACGCTTGTCGATGGCCGCCGTCAGCAGCAGCGTCCCCATCCCGCGTTCCCGATAGTTATAGGCGGCTTGCAGCAACAGGGTGCTTTTGCCGGCATTCATCGTCGAATAGTGGAAATAGAGCTTGGCCATGGCGCATGCAATTAGCGTCACCTGACCAGCGCGGCAAGGCCATCGGACCCTGTTGCCCATCGCGCCGAAAAATGGCATTGTCACGAAAGGCGGCGGTTCGTGATCTTGACGCGTTTTCATGCGTCGCCATTTTCATATTCAAAATTCAGGTGTGTTTCCGATGCGTGACCCGCTGTTTCGCATGGCCCTTGTTCTGGGGTTGCTTTCCGCCGTCGGTCCATTTGCGATCGACATGTATCTTCCTGCGATGCCGCAGGTCGCGCAGGATCTGGGCACGACCGAGGCCGGTGCCGCGCTGACATTGACCTCGTATTTCATCGCCTTCGGTCTTGCCCAGATGTTCTATGGGCCAATGGCGGATGCGGTGGGGCGCAAGCCTCCCTTGGTTCTTGGGGTCGCGATCTTCGTGATTGCGACCTTTGCTGCCGCATTGTCACCCTCGATCGGCTGGCTTATCGCCGCGCGGGCGATACAGGGGCTGGGCGCGGCCACGTTGATGGTGGTACCCCGCGCGGTCATTCGCGACATGGCGACAGGGCCGGCAGCCGCGCGGATGATGGCGCTGATCATGATCGTGATTTCGGTTTCACCGATGCTGGCACCCTTGACGGGTTCGTTGATCATGGCCTGGGGGGATTGGCGTGACATCTTTACGGTGTTGGCGGTCGCGGCGGTGATCAGCCTGGGCCTGATCCTGTTCGTTCTGCCCGAGACCATTGCCCGGGAAGATCGGCGCGGCATCGAGGCCGGGATCATGGCCGCTGGTGCGCGTCGACTGCTGTCCGACCGCCGCTTCATGGGGCTGACCATGATCGGTGGCTTTGGCATGGCCAGCTTTTTCGTATTTCTGTCCTCGGCCAGCTTTGTCTATACCCAACAATACGGCCTGAGCCCGACAGGTTTTTCGGTCGCGTTTGCCATCAACGCCATCGGTTTCTTCACCGCATCGCAATTTGCCGGTCGTCTTGCCGAGAAATTCGGAATGGAACGTGTCATATCGATTGCGATCACGGGGTTTGCGGTCATGGCGTTGATGTTGACTTCGATCGTCTGGTTGGGTGTCGATCAGCTGCCTGTCGTAATCGCGGGGCTGTTCATGGCCAATGCCTGTCTTGGCTTGGTCATTCCGACGGCGATGGTCATGTCGCTCGATCCCCACCCCGACATTGCCGGGCTGGCCTCGTCTCTGGGGGGGACGATTCAGATGCTGACCGGGGGCGCGATGATTGCGGTCACGGGGCCATTCATGGACAATACCGCGGCAAGCATGGTGCCTGCCATTGCGGCCTGCGCCATGCTTGCATGGCTTTCGGCGGCGTTGTCGCTGCCGCGTTTGCGGCTGAGATCCGCCTGAAAAAAAACGGCCGCAGGGCAATGTCCTGCGGCCGTCGTAAGATCAAGGTCAGGAGACCGGATTCGAGCCTGCCTGCTGGCTTCTGGGCCTGCGCGACGGGCGGCGTGCAGGGCGTTTGTTGCCGCCGGCATCCATGGGCTTTCCACGGCCACGCCCCTTGCGCGCTGCGCTGGGTGCGGCTGCCGGCACCTCGCCGCCGATGACGGGGATTGGGGCCTTCATCGCACGTTCGATGGCGCGCAGCTCCGCGACCTCGGCCGGCGCGCAAAAAGCGACGGCACGACCTTCGCGTCCGGCGCGTGCGGTGCGACCGATGCGATGGACATAGTTTTCCGGCACATTCGGCAGGTCGTAATTATAGACATGGGCAACATCGGGAATGTCCAGTCCGCGGGCGGCGACATCGGTGGCCACCAGAACCTTGGTCTCGCCTGCACGGAACGCCTGCAGCGCGCGTTCACGTTGACCCTGACTCTTGTTGCCGTGGATCGCCGCGACTGCAAAACCCCATTTGTCCAACAGCTTGGTCAGCTTTTCGCAGCCATGTTTGGTGCGGCCAAAGACCATGGCCAATTCGCCGGTATGCTTGGACATGTATTCCGCCAACAGGCTGGCCTTGTCGCCCTGGGTGACGAAATGTACGCCCTGTTCGATTTTCTTCGCTGCCTGCCCCGGTGGGTTGACGGCGACCTTGACCGGGTCGGTCAGATAGGTCTCGGACAATTCGGACATCAGCTTTGGCATCGTGGCCGAAAACATCAGCGTCTGACGTTCGCGCGGCAGCATTTTCGCGATTTTGCGCAGGGTGTGGATAAAACCGATATCCAGCATCTGGTCGGCTTCGTCCAGAACCAGATAGTTTGTCGCTTCGAGGCTGATGGCGCGGCGTTCGATCAGGTCCATCAGGCGGCCTGGCGTCGCGATCAGAACGTCGACGCCGCGCGACAGGCGATCGGTCTGGACGTTGATCGACGCGCCACCCACCACACGAAAGCTGCGGATCGGGGTGCCTTCGGCATAGGCGTCGATATTGGTCGCAATCTGGGTCGCCAGTTCACGCGTGGGGGCCAATATCAAAGCCCGGCATGTCTTGGGATCGGGCTTCTTGCCGAACTTGATCAGCCGCGTCAGCATTGGCAGGCCGAAGGCGGCCGTCTTGCCGGTTCCGGTCTGCGCAAGGCCAAGAACATCGCGTCCGTCGACGATCGACGGGATACCCCGTTCCTGAATCGGCGTAGGTGCGTTCAGCCCCATGGCCGCGATATTGGCGTTGATCCGCGGATCAATCCCCATTTCGGCAAACGGCCCCGTGGGCAATGGATCGCGCGACACGGCCTTGCGGCCTTCGTTCGCGCGGAAATTACCGGGTTGATTGCGTTTGGTGGCGTTTTGTCCACGAGAAGGACGGCGGCGGAAATTCTTTTGTTCCATGAAGACTTTCATCCCGAATCCCTCGTACGGATGCGGGCACAGACCGCGCAGCACAGCGCGGCGAACACAGGGATGCGGACCCGATACGAGGATGTCCGCAAGCCTCCCCGCGTGAATGGGAAACTGGATGGGTGGTCGTGCCTGCGAAAAGGCAAATCGCGGCTGCTCACGCGGCAACGGGCACAGAAGATGCGAAATGGGGAATCTTTGCACATATGTCAAGCCCTTCCTGTTGTCTGATCGCAAAACAGGCAGGACACGCATATGTGTTGCAAAGAAGCGGCTTGCCGTAATTCGTTTATCCGCGGCGGCAGATGAATCTCTGCAACCATCGGTTAATTACGCTAATGTGAACGCACCTGACCCGGTTGGAGCTTGATCATGAAACGGACATTGGCGGCGGCACTTTTGATGATGTCGACTTCGCAGGTCGCAGCGCAGGAAGCAGCGCAGGCCAATAACCCGCTGGCGAATACGAAATCGCTGAACTTCCAGAACCAGTATCTGGGCGATCTTTCGGGAACGGATCGTGATGCCAATCAGTTCTATCTTCGCTATGCGCAGCCGTTCAGCGCGATGGGCGGCGACTGGCTTGCCCGCTTTACCGCACCGATCACCACCGTCCCCGAGGCCGGCGGAGGCGACCATACCGGTTTCGGTGATTTGAACTTTTTCGCGGCTTATCTGATCGATGTCGGCAATCCTGCAATCAGCTTTGGCGTCGGTCCGCAGATCACGATGCCTACGGCCGAGGATGACAGACTGGGTTCAGGGAAATGGTCTCTTGGCTTTGCCAATGTGCTGTTCAATGCGACCAGCCCGAAATTTCAATGGGGTTACCTGCTGACATGGCAGGCCAGCGTTGCCGGGGACGATGACCGCGAAGATGTCAATGTCGGTGCCTTTCAGCCGTTCGGGTTCTATCAGCTTGGCGATGGCTGGTATCTGCGTTCCGCCAGCGTCTGGACCTACAACTTCGAGAATGACGAATATGGCGTCCCGCTCAGCCTGGGTGTCGGCAAGGTCATCAAGACGGACAAGGCCGTGGTCAACGTCTTTGTCGAACCTCAGAAATATGTCTGGACCAGCGATGAAGGCCAGCCCGACTGGGGCGTGTTCGCAGGCGTGAACTTCCAGTTCTGAACGCAGACGAAGCTGAATCCCGGCGGGCGCTACATCGCGCCCAGAATTGTATCGCCCGTCCGAGATCTATTTTCCCAGCACGATCCCGAGCACGACCATCATCAATCCGATTGTCGAGGCACCCAGTGCGGCCATGTTCACGGCCAGCACCTTGCGCATGCGAACGCGCAACTGTTCATCTTCCACTCCGGCGCGGCGCGCCCTGGCGACGGTGACGATGCACCATATCAGTGCGGCTAGCCCGGCGATGGTCAGCGCGGCGCCGCCCCAGATCACCCAGTCGAAAACGCTCATGTCGGCCCGTGTCTTTCTGTCATGTTCCTTGCCGTTCCGGCCTAGCCGCGATTGCGTAAATGAACAAGAGCGCCTAACAGTCTGGCCACAAAAGGCAGGCCCGAAAATCCAGGAAAGGACAAGAAGAACATGCCCGACGATCACAGCTATAACGTCGCCGCAGACGAGCTGCGCCAGTTCATCGAACAGTTCGAACAGCTCGAAGCCGAAAAGAAAGACATCGCCGAGCGTCAAAAGGAAGTGATGGCCGAGGCAAAGGCGCGTGGCTATGACACCAAAGTCATGAAGAAAATCGTTGCCCTGCGCAAACGGGACCGGGATGATATCGCCGAAGAAGAGGCGCTGCTGGATATGTACAAGGAAGCACTTGGCATGGCGTAAGCCGCAGCAGATGCCGGCGCGCAAGCCCTTGCTCCTATGAACTGGCAAGGGAAGGGGCGATCACCTCGTCCCTTCCTTCGGCCTTGGCGAACGCCTCGTTTCATGAATGTCGAATGGATGCCCGGCAAGGCGGCTGTGGCTGGCACCGCCTGACGGGTCTTCGCAGAGGCTTCTTGCGGCTACAGGGCCGGAAAATTCCCGCCCCGGCCTGTTGGTCCTGTTTCGCCCGTCCGCCTAGGCTTTGCGGGGTCTCATGCTTTGCAGGACGCGGCGCGTCGCTTCGACAACAGGATCATGCGTTTCCGACAGGATTGCGACCCGATCAAATCGGGAAGGGTCGCGTTCCACAGCCTCGCGCAAAGCCGTCCCGAATGCCATGCGCAGTTCGGTGCCGATATTGAACTTGCAAATCTTCGAGCCTTTGGAAAGGCGCTGCCGTTGCTGGGTCGGAACGCCTGAACCACCGTGAATCACCAAGGGAATATTCGTCACGGCCTCGATTGCGCGAATGCGATCTTCGTCAAGCCCGGCACCTGCCTCTTGTTGCAGATGTGTATTTCCCACCGAAATCGCCATCGCATCGATTCCGGTTTCCCGGGCGAACTTTTCGGCCTCGGCAGGGTCTGTCCCCGCTGAATCTTCGCCTCCGGAATAGCCTACAAACCCGATTTCGCCCTCGCAGGACATACCAGCCGCATGGGCCATTTCAGCGATGGCGGCGGTTTCATCGATGTTTTGCCGCAGTGGTTTGCGAGATCCGTCAAACATTACCGAAGAAAACCCGCAATCCAGCGCGATGCGGCAGTCCTCGGCCGTATAGCCATGGTCGAGATGGGCGACGACCGGCACGCTGGCGTTGTCGGCCAGATAGGTGAACATCCGGCCCAGAACCGGCAGGGGCGTATGCGCCCGGCAGCCCGGCCCGGCCTGAAGAATGACGGGGCAGTTTTCGGCCTCGGCGGCGGCGACAAAGGCGCGCATGTCCTCCCAGCCAAGGGTCACCAGACCCGCAACCGCGTAGCCGCCCTTCAGTGCCGGCTGCAAGACTTCGGAAAGCGTGGCAAGGGTCATTTGAACTTTGCCACCATGTCTTTGATGCCGGGGATCGTTTCGACCTGATAGGCATGGGTCGGCTGAAAGTATTGAACCAGCGAACGTTGGGACAGGCCACCGAGAATGGTGAAGTAATACATTTCATAACCGGGCAGGGCGCAGCAGGGATGATAACCCTTGTCCAGAACGATCGTCGATCCATCGACGATGTGATAGGCGTCGCCGGGCAGGTTGTCTTCGCGCTGCAGCATTTGCAGCCCCGATCCGTGATTTGGACGGAAACGGAAATTATAGGTTTCGTCATGCCGCGTTTCTACCGGCAAGCGGTCTGTGTCATGCTTGTGCGACGGAAAACCCGACCAACCGCCTTGTCCGACGGTGAACAGTTCCGAAACCAGCAGGCGGCCAACCTTGTCATGCTGCTTCTGGCCCAGAATATGCTTGATCTTGCGATGGGTCTTGGTGTCATCGCTGCCATACTGAACCAGATCGATTTCGTTGCTGCGTACTGCGAACGGGTCCAGAACCTTGTCATATTTCGCACCGGCGACGAACACCTCGGCTTCGTTCGAAACGCATACCATTTGCGCCTTGGCCCCGACGGGAACATAGACGCCTTCGGGTTCGCCGTCCCAGACATCTGTGCCGCGATTGCCCAGGGCGTCATAGGCGACCCCTTCGATATCGACATTTATCGTGCCGGTTGCCGGAACGATGCAGGTTTCATAGCCGGGCACGCTGTATTCGAAAGCTTCGCCCTTTTTCAGCTTGATGATGTTGAAATAGTTCAACGGCACCCGTGAATCTTCGACGTCGACGATGGGTTTGTTCTGGTTGTCATAGGGGGGGATATGCATGTGATGCCCTTTCGTCAGGCCGCAGTGGGGCCGGGGTGGGTGGCAAGGAATGTTTCCAGTTCGGCGGTCGTGGGCATGGCGGGCGCACAGCCCGGCTGCGAAACCACGATCGAGGCGCAGGCCGATCCACGCAGCACCGCCTCGCGCAGTTCGCGTCCTTCGGCCAGGGCCGCCAGAAGGCCGGCCATGAAACTGTCGCCGGCTCCGTTGGGCTTTACGGCCGTCACCGGATAGATTCCGGTGCGGATCTCTTGGCCGTCGGCAAGGGTTACCGCGCCTTCATGACCCATCTTGTAGATCACGATCCGCCCCGGACGACGCGCAAGTTCGCGTGCCTTGTCCAGACCCTTGTCGATGCCGCCGGCCATGAAGCCGAATTCTTCATCATTGCCCACGATCAGATCGCTTTCGTCGCCAGCCTGCGACAGAACCTCGGCGGCATCTTCCGGCGAAACCCAGGAATAGGGGCGATAGTCGATATCGAAGATTACCGGCATTCCCGCATTCCGCGCATTCTGAAAGGCGCGGAATGTCGAGCTGCGCGATGGCTCGGCAGCAAAGACCGTGCCCGCCGTGATCAATGCGCCAAACGCAGTATAGTCGGGTTGGTCGACATCTTGGTCGGTGACCTGAAAATCCACGGCATTGTTGCGGTAGATCACGTTCTGGAAATCCTCGATGCAGCTTTCATAGACCGCCAACGAGGTTCGGTATTCACCGCCGATCGCGCGAACATGGCGCGTGTCGACGCCATAATGTTGCAGGCGATTCACACAGAAACGGCCGACGGCATCATCCGAAACCGAGGTCACAAGCGCCGATCTCGCACCCAGCTTGCAAAGCCCGGCGCAGATATTCGCCGACGAACCTCCAAGGTCTGCGCGAAAAGCCTCGGCGTGTTCGCTTTTGGTGCCGGTCGGAGTGGCGAACATGTCCATGCCCGCCCGGCCGAAGACAAGAAAGCTGTTCTTGCGGATCGCGTTGATCAGATCTGTCATCAGACGCCCTTTCGTTGCCGGACGCGACCGGATTCCCATTCCTCATGGGCGGCGCGCACGCGTTCACTGTTGGTGATCTGCGGTGTTCCGCATTCCCACCAGCCGTGGCCCTTGTCCGTCCAACGACCATAGGCTTCGACCTTCATGCAGATCACATAGGTCCGATCGGCGGCCTTTGCGCGTTTGAATGCCTGGGCCAGTTCAGAGGCGTCAGAGACGGTTTCTGCAATCGCTCCCATTGCGCGGGCATGCGATTCATAATCGACATCGAACGGTTCCGGGATGGTCGGTGAATCTTCATACAGGCAATTGAAACTTTCGTTGCCCGTGTTGTTTTGCAGCTTGTTGATCACCGCCCAGCCGCCATTGTCCAACAGCAGCACGATCATCTTCTTGCGGGTCAAAACCGACGAATAGATGTCCGAGTTCATCAGCATGTAGGCGCCATCGCCGACCATCACGATGGTGTCCTGATCCGGTTCGCGTTCCGCCTGAGCGATCCGCGCTCCCCAGCCGCCGGCGACCTCGTAACCCATGCAGGAAAACCCGAATTCGACATCGACCGTGCCGATGTCCAGCGTGCGCCAGTTGGCGGTAACTTCGGCGGGCAGGCCGCCCGAAGCCGTTACGATCCGATCGCGTGGGTCGCATAGCGCGTTCACCACGCCGATCGCTTGTGCATAAGAGTTCGGACGGCCGTCCGTTGCCGTGTTTTCGGCAACATATGCGTCCCAGTCTTTGCGCTGTTCCTGCGCATATGCCACCCATTCGGCGGGCGCGGTATATCCGGCGGCGGCGGATTGCAGGGCGGTCAGGCCGAGTTTGGCATCGCCGACAACGGGCAGGGACATGTGCTTGGCAGCGTCATGGCGCCCGACGTTCAATGCGATCAACCGCGCATCCTTGGCAAAGCCCGTCCAGGATGAGGTCGTAAAGTCCTGCAGTCGGGTGCCGACGCACAGCACCACGTCCGCATGTTCCGTTACGGCATTGGCCGAATCCGAACCGGTGACACCGACCGGACCAATGTTCAGCGGATGCTCGGCCAGCAGGTTCGCACGTCCTGCGATTGTTTCCACGACCGGAATCCCAAGGGTTTCCGCGAATGCAGTCAGCTCTTGGACCGCGCGCGAATACTGAACGCCACCACCTGCAATGATGACGGGGCGCTTGGCCGATGTCAGCACGGCAATTGCCTCGGCGATCTCGACATCATCCGGGGCCTGCCGGCGGATGCGGTGCACCTTCTTGGCAAAGAATTTTTCCGGATAATCATAGGCCCAGCCCTGAACATCCTGAGGCAGTCCGATAAAGGCCGGCCCGCAATCGGCTGGATCCATCAGGGTGGCAAGCGCGTTGGGCAAAGAGTTCAGGATCTGCGCGGGATGGGTGATTCGATCCCAATACCGGCTTACCGAACGGAAGGCGTCATTGACCCCCAAGGTGGGGTCGTAGAAATTTTCCATCTGTTGCAGGACAGGATCGGGCAGGCGGGTGACATAGGCATCCCCGCACAGCATCAGCATTGGCAGACGATTCGCATGTGCCAATGCCGAAGAGGTCACCAGATTTGACGTGCCAGGCCCGGCAGATGCGGTGCAGAGCATGAAACGCTGGCGCAGCCATTGCTTGGCATATGCCGCCGCGGCAAACCCCATGCTTTGTTCGTTCTGACCGCGATACAGCGGCAGTTCCTCGCGATGTTCATACAGTGCTTCGCCAAGGCAGGTTACGTTGCCGTGGCCGAAAATTCCGAACCCGCCACCACACAGGCGGTATTCCTGACCATCGATCTCGATGAATTGATTGGCCAGCCAGCGCACGATGGCCTGCGCCGTCGTCAGGCGAATGGTCCCGTCGGTCATATTGTCTCCATCCCATTTTTGCTTTGCAGGCGGCTCAGAAACGATTGCCGCTTGCGCAATCCCGGTCAGGAGGATACAACTTTTGCAACCGGTTGCAAACTGAATCTGAGGAGGAGCGGATTCGTCATGACAGAGATTGGAATTGGCATGATCGGCGGCGGATACATGGGCAAGGCCCATTCCGTCGCGATGGCCGCCGTTGGCGTGGTGTTCGACACGAGGTTGCGTCCCCGGCTTGAGATGATTGCGGCAACAAGTGCCGAATCTGCCGAAAGATACCGAAAATCATTCGGCTACCGGCGGGCGACCGCCAATTGGCGCGAAGTGATCGATGATCCCGAAGTCGGTGCCATCATCATTGCAACGCCACAGAAGCTGCATCGCGAGATCGCCGAAGCCGCATTCGCCGCAGGCAAACCCGTTATGTGCGAAAAGCCCATGGGGGCGTCATTGCAAGACGCTGAGGCCATGGTGGCGGCGGGCGAGGCCAGCGGTCAGGTCAATATGGTCGCCTATAACTATATTCGCACGCCGGCCAGCCAATACGCGCGGCAGTTGCTGCGCGAGGGTGCGATCGGGGATATCACATGGTTCCGCGGCGAGAATGCCGAAGATTTCCTTTCGGATCCCGAAGCCCCGGCGACCTGGCGCACCGAAGGTATGGCGAATGGCACGATCGGGGATCTTGCACCGCATATGCTGAACGCGGCGCTTGCGCTGATGGGACCGATCAAGTCACTGATCGCCGAACTTGAAACTGTGCATCGTGATCGCCCCGGCGGAACCGTCACGAATGACGATCAGGTGCAGATGATGTGCCGCTTTGCCAATGGCGCGATGGGGCAGATGCATTCAAGTCGCGTCGCGACCGGCCGCAAAATGGGCTATGCCTATGAAATTCACGGCACGAAAGGCGCGATCCGATTTGATCAGGAAGATCAGAATGCGATCTGGCTGTATCGTGCCACCGGCCCCGAAGCCGAACGGGGCTATACCAAGATTCTGACCGGTCCGGCCCATCCTGATTATCGCCCATTCTGCTTGGGGCCTGGGCATGGGACCGGCTATCAGGACCAGATCATCATCGAGGCCAAGGATTTCCTCGAGGCGATCGCAGACGGAACGCCGCGCTGGCCGACCTTTCGCGATGGATTGGATGTGGTGCGTATCATTCACGCGGCCATCGAATCCTCGCGCAGCCGGACCTGGCAGGACCTTCAATCTTAAACCGAGCTTCTGAGAGGCACGACAATGACTATCCGTATCGGAAACGCTCCCTGTTCCTGGGGCGTCGAATTCGCTGGTGACGATCGCAACCCTGCATGGGAAACCGTGCTGCGTGAATGCGCCGAGGCCGGCTATAAAGGCATCGAACTTGGTCCCGTTGGCTATATGCCTGAGGATCCCGCGATATTGGGCGAGGCGCTGGACAAACATGGCCTCGAACTGATTGGCGGCGTGGTGTTTCGCCCCTTTCATGATCCCGCAGCCTGGGATGAAGTTCTGGACGCAACCCACCGTACCGCCAAGGCACTGAAAGCCCATGGCGCCACGAATATGGTGCTGATCGATTCCATCTCTCCCCGCCGTGCCCCGACCGCAGGGCGGGCCGACGAGGCAGAACAGATGGACAAGGCGGAATGGGCAGCATTCCGTGACCGTATCGCCGAAGCCGCCCGGATCGGTTCCGAGGAATATGGGCTGACCGTGGGCATTCATGCCCATGCGGCCGGCTTTATCGATTTCGAACCCGAGCTTGAGCGTCTGCTGAGCGAGGTCGATGACAAGATCCTCAAGATCTGCTTCGATACGGGCCATCATTCTTATGCAGGATTTGATCCGGTCGCCTTCATGAAGCGTCACATCGATCGCATCTCCTATATGCATTTCAAGGATATCGACCCGGCGGTGAAAGCCAGCGTCATTGCAGAACGCACCGGATTTTATGACGCATGCGGCCAAGGCATTTTCTGCAAGCTGGGGCAAGGTGACGTCGATTTCCCGGCCGTGCGGCAGGTTCTGGTCGATGCCGGGTTCCAGGGGTGGTGCACGGTCGAACAGGATTGCGATCCAACCATGGATGTCACGCCGATGGATGACTCGATCTTCAACCGTCAATATCTTGAATCGATCGGGTTCAAGTGATTTTGGGCTAAAGGAGGCTTTCTCATGGCCAAATTGAAATGGGGCATGATCGGTGGCGGCGAAGGCAGCCAGATCGGACCCGCGCACCGTCTTGGCGCGCTGGCGGATGGCCGGTTCGAACTGGCCGCAGGGGCGCTGGACCATCGGCCCGAGGCAGGTCGCGAATATGCGCAACGCCTTGGTGTCAGCGCCGATCGCGCCTATGGCGATTGGAAAGAAATGCTGGCAGGTGAGCGCGATCGCGAGGATCGTGTCGATCTGGTGACTGTTGCGACGCCGAACTCGACGCATTTCGAAATCTCCAAGGCGTTTCTGGAGGCCGGTTTTAACGTCTTGTGCGAAAAGCCCATGACGGTCACCGTCGAGGAAGGCGAGGAACTGGTCCGGATCGCCGAGAAAACAGGCAGGATCTGCGCTGTCAATTACTGCTATTCGGCCTATCCAATGGTGCGCCAGGCGCGCGCGATGGTGGCCAATGGCGATATCGGCAAGGTGCGGCTGGTTGTGACCGCGTTCAGCCACGGACATCATGGTGATGCGACGGATGCCGACAATCCACGCGTGCGCTGGCGCTATGACCCGGCGATGGCGGGTGTCTCGGGCCAGTTCGCCGATTGCGGCATTCACGCACTGCATATGGCCAGCTTCATCTGCAATGATGAAGTGGAAACCTTGTCAGCCGATTTCGCGTCCTGCATTGCCAGCCGCGAGTTGGAAGATGATGCCATGGTCAATTTCCGCATGTCTGGCGGCACCGTTGGCCGTCTGTGGACATCTTCGGTTGCGATCGGTCGTCAGCATGGATTCGAGGTTCAGGTCTTTGGTGAAACCGGTGGTTTGCGCTGGTTCTCGGAACAGCCGAACCAGCTGATCTATACGCCTGTAGGCGGGCGCACCCAGATCATCGAGAAAGGCGAGGGCGGCCTGTATGACGAAGCCTCCCGCCTGTCCCGCGTGGCGATCGCCCATCCAGAAGGCTTCCCGCTGGCCGTAGCAAATATCTATTGCGACCTTGCCGACGCGATTTCGGGTGAACAACGTGACAGCCTGCCTTTGGCAGCGGATGGCGTGCGCTCGATGGCTGCGGTGCATTATTCCGTGGCGTCCGCCAAGCAGGGTGGCGTCTGGGTCGATGCACGACCACCGATGTATCGTTGATCGGCGATAGAAAGACAGAAAAAGGGGCGCCAGATGGCGCCCCTTTCGAAAGGAACTGACAGCATCGCTGATTTCGGTTTTCTCGGCTTGGTTCGCAGCAATATAATCAGTCGGTGAATATCCCTGACCCCACCTGTTAAATGGTGCAGATGGCGTGCTGTGGGCTGTTCTGCCAGCTGGAAACTGTATTGCTTGTCGCCGGTGTTTCTTTTCCGGCAGGAAGCGGTGCGAAAACGCATGCAGGCATCGAAGTTCACGGACTGACCTGCCCCCCCGTAAAATCCCTCACCATGAAGTAGCGTCTGCCCAACCTATGTAGGAGCAGGGGAATGCGTAAGAGCCGTTTCACCGAGGCACAAATCATCGGGATGCTCAAAGAGCAGGAAGCCCGGATGCCGACAGCGGAGATGTGCCGCCGGCACGGCCTGAGCCCGGCGACCTTTTACAAGCTGAAGTCCAAGCATGGCGGCACGGAGGTAGGCATCGGAGGACGCGCGGCTGAAGGGCGCTGGAAGATGAGAACGCCAAGTTGAAGCAGCTGCTGGCAGACACGATGCTCGACAATGTGGTTTTGAAAGACTTGCCGGGAAGAAGCTGAGGACACCGAAAGAGCGGCGAGAGGCCGCACTCTTGGCTGGGAAACAGAACACCAACTGAATAGCCCCGCGTTTCCTAGACGCCTTCGGGTCTCGGTTTCCGCTGCCGTTCGAACTCTACGGGCGACAGCATCCCGTTTCTCGCATGCTTGCGCTTCGGATTGTAGAACATCTCGA
>NZ_JAQBIE010000006.1 GCF_028294535.1 Paracoccus onchidii
GCCCCGCGGTTTCGGGCGAGATTGGCCACGCCAGCATGACCGGCGTCATCATCGCGTATACGGTGGCGCTGACCGACCGGAAGGCAGTGAACATCGAGCCAATCTCGGCTCACGTCTATCCCGATGATCCGTTCGTGTGATCGCTTCTCCATGCTCTCCTCATTCTGATACGCGCTCCAGAACGGGCCGCTGGCAACTGTTCGAGACAATGAGGGACAGGCGGTGCCGACAGGCCAAGGAGCGTGGTCATGCCACAAGGGGCAGACGTCGCGCGCCACCCCGCCACGGGTCCTGGCCGGGACACGTGACGGGACGACGCTACCAAATCCGGGATACAGAAGGGTCAGGATGCGTTGGAGTTCACTAAGAACTGCCCCAGCATTGTCATCGAGATTTGACCCGTTTGTCAGTATGTCGGTATGTTCATGACGTGGTCAATGTCGGCGCCTCTTTTCTCTTTCTTTTCGCGGTTTCCGAGCTGGCCTAGAAGCCGTAGCTGTCGTTGTCGGTCTCCAGAATGTGGCAGCGGAGGGTGAGGCGATCGAGGAGCGCGCATCGGTGAAGTTTCCGCACGAGAGCTTGGCTGACTTCGCTGGCCGCAAAATCGAAGCCGGGCAGGTCCGAAGGCAGAGCGCAGGTTTTATTGCGCTGTATTCCTTTTTAACTTGAGATTCGGATTTTTCACGGCGCATTCACGCGTGAATCACACACCATAAGGCATCTGTTCTCTGGGACGTATCTTTATTGCGAAGTTCGCGATTTTGGATGAAAGGAGCACATCATGCCGATCTATGGTACAAGCAACAATGACTACCTTCCGGGGACGTCTGGCGCTGATCTTATCTACGGTTTCAGCGGCAATGACCGTCTTGGTGGCGCTGGTGGTCGCGATACGATCTATGGCGGCTATGGCCATGATACGATCTATTCCAGTGGACAGGGATATTATAATGGCCAGAGCGGCAACGATTATGTCTATGCGGGTCTTGGCTCGGCGGAAACGCTGCGAGGTGGTTCCGGCACGGACTGGCTGAACACGACGTCGTTCAGCGGCAATTACAACGTCAACATGACGACCGGGGTGACGAATTACGCCGGGGAAAGCTTTACCCAGTTCGAGAACCTTCTTTCCGGTTCCGGCAATGACACGCTTACGGGGA